>CAZENH010000011.1:0-149395 GCA_964513625.1 uncultured Myxococcales bacterium
GCCCTCGCGCACGCACCATCGCCAGAAAGTCTTGGACTCGTTCAGCTCGTTTCTGTGGGAGTCGACGGCAACCTGTTCCCGCCTTTCCGCATAGCGTTTCTTGAGCCTGGCAATCGTCACGTCTGCTGCCGGCATTTCGGGATCATGGAACAATCTGAGCCTGCGCATGGTCCGCTCGATGCTGGAGAACTTGTTGCCCTTCCCCACCAGGTACTGTTCGTACTTGTCCAGAACCAACTCCATTGTCAGTCTTCCCAGCTGCGATCGTCGCATCGCCGCTGCTTCTTTTTTTGCTTCTCTTTCGCTTCCAAGCGTCGCCACCTCTCGCGAGCCCTCTGGTCCGATGCAGATAACTCGCCACTTGTTGTGGTGTCTGTATGGTCCCAGAACTCGGTATCTTCCCTTCTTTGGCCGCGCCATTCGTTTTGCCTCCTTTCTCCCGGGCGCGGCAAATCTGAAAAGTCGCCGCCCACTTTACCATAGAGCTGTGACAACACCAACATTACCCTGTCAAGGATCCCCATGCCTTTGGCCGCGTTGACCAGGTTCAAGGCCACCTGGGTTCTCTTGGTAATCACGCCCGGGGTATCTTGGTTCTGTTCATTGGCGAACGTTTCATTTGAGGACCGATACGTATTATCGAATGTCGTTCTCATTGCTCCCATCATTACTGCAGGTTCGAAGACGCTCATAAAATAACTCATAAAATAACTCGTTGTACTGGAGCAATCTCCGTGCCAAACTGGAAGTCGGACGGTATCTGGCCCAAAAAGCGGCGAATCTAAGAAGAGCCGCGCCTGTGATTGGAGCGTTTTGGAGCGAATTGGTAAATGCCCGCGCTCCAAAACGCTCCAGTCATCCAGTAGCAGAGAACCAGTGGGAAGTAGTCGTGAAGCTTGAGCCTGTCGGCTTACATCCGCGAACAGCCGCCTCGACGCGCCAGTATTCGAATGAACAGCACATTGCCACGACGCAGCCAAAGCGCTCTTAACGTCATCGGCACGGAATCTGCAACCGTGCTCGAAGTCATGGAACGTGATCGTGCAGAGAGCGCACAAACATTTTTCGCGAAGATTTCAGTTGAGTTGTACTGTCGCGCGCACACAGATACGAGGTCCGGGGGCTCGCCCCCGGCCCCCCGAGAATCCTTCCACACCCCTGCCGACCAGGTCGTCCCCGATCTGCTTGCTAGGGCTGAGGCCCGCGGCAACCCAACGATTGAGCAGTACCCGCAGGCTGGAAGGTTGCAGCGGATCCGAAGCTGGTGGAGCCGGAGACGAAGAGATGGGAGACCGTGAGGGTCTGAACAGAGTCAGTCTAGATACCCGATGTATGCAACATATTTGACATCAATCGTAAGTTCATTTGTCTTTTCCTCCCCATCACTTGTGATCAATTCCTTCAGAACCACGACCCCCTCTTTCTCCTTGAACAAAAGATCCCCTTTGTGTTCTTTAGACTGACCCTTAATCTTGAGTAAAACACGGCTCCCGTAGAACGGCCTTAAGTCGATCATTTATCCTCCTGACTGTTTATTTGGATCCTGAATGCGGCGACTGTAGCCGCCGCTGGCCGCCCGGATCAAGGTGGCCGTGCGCCGCCCGTAGAGGCACCCGGCTGCTTACAGACCGTATTGTCTTTTCAGCTCGGCCAGCTTCTGTTGGATGGCCTGCCGCTCGCTCTCCAGGTACTCAAGGCGATCGTGGTCGCGGGCCGGACGAGGCTGCGGCTTGCCCAGCAGGATGTGGATCTGATCCATCGCCTCCCGCAGTCGGCTCCGGAGCAGCCTGACCTCCTCGGAGGCCTCGTAGGCGGCCGCTTTCTCGATCTGTTGGGCGTAGCGTCTCCTAAGGGTATCGGCTGCCACACCGTCTCCCAAACGGACCAGGTGGCGGTACAGGTCGACGAAACGCCCTTCCTCGGCGGCCTTGCGCGCCTGGTCCAGCTCGAAGCCCTCACTGGCCCGCCCCACTAGGCGCTGGTAGCTGTCGAACTCGTCGCGACAGCGCGCCAGATATGCCACCGCCAGCGAGCGGGGCTGCCGGCCGTAGCTTTCCTCGTCGGCCACGGCGCCGCAGACCTTGATGCACTCCCTGACCGGCTCGAAAAACTGTGCGGCCAAACCGGTGTCCAGCATGCCGCGCTCGACCGCGTCGGCTTGCTGGACACCCGCCAATTTGCCCGAGCCGACAGGCACGAAGGAGGCCCGCCGCATACAGGACACCGCGAACGGGGCACCGGCGGGCTCCGGATCGATCGCCGCCAGGGCCTCGATGTCGTCCCGGATCCGTCGGTCGGCGATGCTCCCGGCCAACTTCATTTCGCGGTCCATCGGACGGGAGTGATGGCAGGAGGCCAGGCACAGCGTGGCCGACCCAATCGTAATCAGCAGGTATTTCATGGTCGAGTATCATCGAGCAGGTCACGCTGCGGTGTCAACCAGGAAACCTGTTCGCTTTCGGCAGGCTCGAAAGCTTCGATGCCACCAACTCGGTAAGCTGGCCCTTGGTCACAACGAGTGCTCCTTTCCGCAAATTCGTTAGAGTAGTACCCGTCGTTGTGGGGGTGACACGGTCTCCCGTCTGGCGAATTGTTTCCCAGGCGCTTCAAACATAACCGCGCCCGTCCGGACGGGGATTGCAAGTCGAATAACTTGGGGTGTCCAGGTATACCCTACAGTGATCGGAGGCATCCTGGAGGTTCCTATGAATACATTTCTGTCTACGACGTGCCCGATCCTGACCCGAAACAGATCCGAGGCTTTTAGAGCCGCTCTGAGGCGACCGGTTTTTTAATCGATTACCCCACCGCCAACGTTTCCGCGATGACCCGGCCGGGGTTATTTTCGTACTTGACACAATTTACATTATAATGTACAAATAAGTGCAGAGGTATGACATTATGATGAACACTGAAGAGATCTTGTTTGATCAGAATCCCTGGTGGCAAGACCCGGCATCTCCGCGTCGAGGTCAGCAATTTCCAAGGAGACGCGAGCTGTTTTCCGCCGTATTAGAACGGCTGATGCGCTTCGACGATCGCAGGGCTTCGGTCGTTACCGGTCCCCGTCAAGTAGGTAAGACGGTCATGCTCCAGCAGATCGCCGACGAGCTTCTGAAGCAAGGCTGGCCTCCCGGCAACATCACCTATTTCGACTTTTCAGACGACAGGATCACGGCTCCTGGTATTACCGCACGGGAGGTCGTCGACGTGGTTCCCAGGGAACACAAGAACGGCAAGCCAAGGATTTTCCTGCTCGACGAGATCGGATCTTCGGAAAAGTGGGCGTCCTGGCTCAAGCAGGCGGTGGACACGATGGATCATCGTATTGTCGTCACCGATTCCGCTACTTCTCTGGTACGTAAAGGAGGGCGTGAGTCAGGCATGGGACGATGGGACGAGCATGTTTTGGAAGGTCTGTCTTTCCATGAGTATCTGCACCTGCAGTCGATGGAGGGGGAAAGCCTGGACAACGCCCTGGCCAGACTGCCCTCTCCGCTGGAGAGGTATCTCTCTTTCGGAGGATTTCCCGAGCATCTCCAGTCGAATTCTCTCTCCGACGTTCGCCGGCGTATTCGTTCCGACGTTGCGGACAAGGCGATACTGAGGGACATTCAGAAATTGGGTGTCCGCCAACCGATGAAGGTCAAAGATCTCTTCATCTACCTGGTGGCGGATTCGGGCTCCATTTTCGACTTGAGGACCAGAAAAGGCGACCTGGACGCGGATCACCGGTCGGTATCGGATTGGCTTGGATTGCTCGAGGATACGCTTCTGGTATCCAGGCTCGAACCATTGGCAAGGAGGAAAACTGCCAAGCTGAGAGGCCGGTCTCTTCCCAGGATCTACGCAGCAGACCATGGATTGATTGTTGCTTTCTCCTCCGAGGCAGATCCGATGGCCGATTCCGAGGTTAGAGGAAAGGTTTACGAAGCCGCGGTGTATCGTCACCTCAGGGAGCTCTCAAGACGACAAGAGGGCCAACTCGGCTATTTCCGCTCCGATGACCAGAAGAAAGAGATCGACTTCGTACTTCGGACGAGCAAGGAGACGATTGCCATCGAAGTGACCAGCAGCGCTAGTCCCGGCAAGAAGCCTGCCAAGCTGAAGAACATGCCCGGGCACCTCAAGCTGACTTCCAAGGTCCTGGTATACGGAGGCCTCAAAGAGAAGCGTACCGGGGGCATTCATCAGATACCGATTCACAGGTTCTTGTTGAATCCGGAGTCGATACTTTCTTAGGGAGAAGAATAGATGGCTAAGTCTCCTCTGGGAAAGAAGGAGAGTCAGGACCTGGAATTCAAGGCCAGGGACGCCTTGAAGAACGCCTCCATCATCGGCAAGGAAGTCGTCGCGATGCTCAACAGCGACAAGGGTGGAGAAATCTGGATAGGTGTACGCGAGGAGGCCGGAAGCGCCAAGAGCATCGAGCCGATCGACAATCCGAAGGAAGCGTCCAGGGAGCTGACGGACCACCTCATCGACACGCTGGAGCCATCTCCAACGGGTTCAGAGGTAAAGGTGGAGGCTGTCAAGATCGGATCGCTTGGGAGCATTTTGCGAATCGAGGTGAGTCCGAACGAAGGGAGGCGGCCATACGCGCAGATTGTGAAGGGAGGCCGTCATTTCACTATTCGGGTAGGTGATCGGGTGCGTCCGATGTCCAGGGAGGAGATCGCGGACAAATTTGCCGAATCTAAGAGAGGAAAGAAGCGGGAAGAAAATAGGATTTTGGCAGTTTCAAAACAACTCCTGGAAGAACGAAATAACCATTGGCGTGAAAACGACGAAACCATCAGATTCAAAATAAAGCCCGTGGAGAACTTGAAGATTTTCGATGAATACAAGGAAGTCGAAAAATTCCTCCGAGACCCGAGACTGTCAAACAACCGGCCAAATGGCTGGAACTTCACCAGCCGACTGGTCGAACCCAGGCACGACCAGGATAGTGTTATTCTCAAACGTGGTGAGAAAAGCCGGGTAGTAATAAAGGAAAACGGGGGGATGTTGATGGTGGAGGAACTCGGCCGGTTGCACTGGAAGGGAAAGGACAAGGAGATCTACCCTTGGGTGCTGCTCGAATTGCCTACGTCTTTTGTCAGGCTGGCCTCCGTCCTGTACCAAAAGTACTTGGATGATATGAGCGAAACGAAGGTGCTTGCGGATTTCGCTCTGTTTGGCATCCGGGGTTGGAGTCTGAGTCCTGGATCTCCGGACTCTCCGAAGTATGAATTGGTCGAGCCGGAACCGTATGAAGAGAATAACAACATCGTCCTAAACGCACCGATGGTTTTTTCACTGGAAGAAGTTGTCACCGAGCCGGATCGGTGTGCGTATCGCATTGTTCGCATGGTTTATCTGGAATTTGGACTTGATGAAGAGGACATTCCACAAGCATACGACCGCCAGGCAGGCAAGCTTGTGATGCCCAGGTGATCGAACTAAAGATCTCCCCAGTTTCTCCTTCGGATCCACCGGTTTACATAATGATGATTATCGGACAATAGCCCAATGATATCAACGCGTTAGAATGGCACGGTTTTGGCGATAAGTATTGACTAGCCTCCCTGGTCTTGACCGTGCGTAACATATATGTTACGTTACATACAGTGGACAGTGGAGGTTAGCCATGGCCGACAAGAAAAGAACTGCTTTCGACAAGTATTTCGACGAGCGCATGAAGGACGAGGAGTTTGCCCTTGAGTACGCCGCCGCGAGCGCGGAAATTGACACAATAGACAGGCTCATCGTCGCTCTGGATGAAGCCAGGGAAGCAAAGAAGCTCAGCAAGGCCGATCTTGCGCACATGATCGGGTCGAAGCCGGAGATTGTCCGTCGCATGTTTACCGTGGAATCTCCAAACCCGACATTCAGCACGATATTGAATCTGGCAAACGCGCTCGATCTGGACTTGCGCCTGGTGCCGAAGAAGAATCACCGTGCAACCGACCGCGGCCGCCGCTTCCGGTATTCCGAGCCGAGCCTTCTGATCTCTTCATAGTCGTATTCACTCAACTTGCTTCGAAACGGTTTTTCCTTGCCGCTTATAAGAACGAGGCTTGGACCGCCAAGCCCGAGTTCTTGGCCGTCACGTTCCAGGATACAGAACAAGCGATAATGATGCCGGCCTGGACCGTCAACGCGGACCTCGTAGAACCCGCTCATTTTGCCGTGCATGGCCTCCCATTTTCCCCCACCGCTGAAAGCAGGAGGAGGCGCGTTGGCAACGGCTTTCAACACCGCCGCCATCTTGGCGGCGACTTTCACCGGACAGGAATCTAGGAAATCACGAGCCGGAACGGACTCGCTTGGATCGTCTTTCCCATGTCTCTGAAAGAAATGGATGAGCCAGGAGCCCGTCCAGGAAGTTTTTCTACTCCCCTTCCCCGACTTTCTCTGTTTTTTTCCTTTGCCGCCACCGTTCACCAAGGATAAGCGCTTGTTCCTTGTTCCGCAACCGAGAAGCACGGCACGAAGTCGACCCCTAAAAGGCATGGGGCTGCAAACAACGCTGAGCGCTTCAGGACCGTTGCCGTCTCGAAGCAGGCCGCCGTTATCGAGAGGGAGATCTAGGTGTTCCGGTTCAATTCGCATTCAACCCATGTGTCCGGGAAAGCAGAATCTCCTTCCAGTGTGATTCCCTGGCTCGAATGTCTTTTTCACTGGCATGCGTATCCGCGATCTCCAGGATAGCATAATGGAAATCGTTCGATCGTTCCTTTCCTTCTGATTTCAACAATTTTTTCAACTCGACGTCTCCGCCATGGCCATTTGCAGAGTATTCCGACCACCTTTGCCATATCCCCTTTTCTCCGTAGGCACTACCCACGTAGAGTTTTCCCGTTTTCGTGTCCGAGATCAGGTACACACCTGCCACGTTGGATAAAACCGTCCGCCATGAATCCAGGGACTGTAGCACGATCAGATCAAGTTCCGACTTCTTCAGGTTGACCGACTTGAATCCTGGAAATTCTCCGATCGTGAGGCGTTCAGGAAGGATTCCACCGACCGTGATCTGATCCGACCAGTTCTCGCCTATGAGATAAGATTGGCGGCCGGAACGCGTAAATGAAACAACAATACGGCCGCTCATCTCCGAACACCGCTCGTCCTCGACTAGATCGTATTTGGAATACTTCTTACCCTTTCGCTTCTTGAATCCCTTTTCCTCGTGGACTCCAGCGAACAACCATCTATTGCCTTCTTTCAGGCTAATCAGTGCGATCACATATTTCCGGTTAAAGTTCTTCTTTGACTGGTACCCTTGCCATTCATTGAATTTACCCGCGTAGTATTCGGCTAGAGGGTCTTCTTCTCCCGTCCATCCAGCGAGATGGATCTTGGACTTCTTGGGAGTTACCTCCGGATTCATGATCTGGAGAAGTGGCTCCTGAAGGCCTTGGCGTGCCCTGAGAATGTCTTGAATGAGCGGAACGGGACTTCCAAGGACCCTCCAGGGGGTACGAGGAAGCCTACTTCATCTCCCGCATTAACAGAACGATGTCTTTCGGAGAGATCCCCTCGATCCTGAAGCCGTTCGGCATAATTAGAACTATGCCGCCAGTCTTAGCCTTGACGACGCTCGCGCGTTTCGGCGCTTTTTTTCGACTCGTCTTCTTGGGGGGATTCTTTGTGATCTTACGCGAGCCAAACTTCTTTCGCCAGTTGAGCAGCGTCAAGTAACCCACGCCGACTTTCTTGGCGGCGACGGCTGTCTTTTCGCCGGCGTCTAGCAGCTTTTCGTACCTTGCGACCAGGGATGCCCTCTGTTTGTCATTGAGCCTCTTACGGCCTCGCTTGGGTGCTGCCTTCTTGCGAGAAGCAACTTTGACTTTCATTACGCGCTTCCCTTTTTTTGAAGACTTGGTTTCCGCTGTCATCTCTGTCTCCTTGTCTGGTTCATAGACTGGTTTCCATGGGTCATATATGACCCATGTTTTGTCATGTTGTCAATTCTGTGTCGGGAGATCTTTCGGATAGCACTATCCCTACAGGCCAACCCAAGGACTGGCGAACTGCCAGCGACGGATCTAATGACCTCCCTGCGAAGACGACAAGGCATCGGTAGGACCCTCCCTCCGGTAATCTCCTCCGGAAGTATCCCACTTCTGCTCTTGTACCTCCCCGCTAGATCGTAAAACTACGTGTCCACTAAGACTGATTTTGACAGGTTCCCTGACAGGCGTCTCAATACGAACCGATGTCTGCCCCTGCCGGCCGGGAGCGGGCGCCAACTCGATGAACCGAACCGGTTCCGAGCCATCCCCTGCCACCTACTTCGACTTGCGAAGCCAGCACCGAAGCGTTGCCACGTTGATACGGGCTTTCTTGGCAAAGCTCTCCTGGGCCATTCCTCTCGCTCGGTACTTCTCGACAAGTTCCAAACCCTCTTCGATTGTTCGTCGTCTCATGAATCCGGTCTCTCCTGAACACCTTGCAAAGGCATTCAAGAGAACCACATCAGTTGGGGGCCTTCAAGACGTGGCGGGTCGGACGGTTACCGGACGGTTACAATTGGACCGCGAATAGAGGATTGTAATGTTCCCGATCTTGCTCAGCGTCGACAGATAAATCCATCTGAAGTAGGTGAGATCAGCGTCGCTCCGAGTTCCTCAAACACCTTTCGCAAATGCTCGTCTAATGAAACCCCGTAGACTTCGATTTCCGACCATGGAGGGTCATGCGCGAACTCACCATGATGATTATCCACGTCTTCTGCAATCCTTTCGCACATCTCCTGTGCAGATTCCATCTCTTCTGCCTCGAATGACGTGATTCCGTCCTCAAATGGGTCCGCTTCTGGTGATGCACGTTCTGTTGTTTCCCAAAACTGCTGAATGACTGGTGTGTTTCTGGGTGACTCTACTACCCAAACATGGAACAAACGAGCAAGTTCTGGAATTCGACTGCCGAAGTTTCTATCAACTACGATACCGACCTTGTTGTTCTGTGCTGTCATTTCTTTCCTCCTCACTCTGGTAGCTCTCCTGGTGTAGCCTCTCGCACACCTCCGGGAATTGACTTACCGGTTGTATGTGGTATCGAAATGTTCTTTTTTGTAAACTTGTTGAAATGTGTGTGCGGCTTCGCGTACTGTGTATCGACGCTCTTGGATTTATGTTCTCTATTAACATTTCAGGTGTTCTTCTAACTGCCGGATCGTACGCTGTCCACTGTAAGCCAGCCATATTGTACATTCTTCTGTCGAATCTCAATAACTCATGTGATTCCTTCTTCTTTCCCGTATACGCAAAATTTGTCTCTGAATTGTCGAATCCACTATACTCCTGGCCATACGAATTTAATGTTTTTGAAGAATCCCATGTTACATTAGTAATATTTCCTGTTGCATCATATGCACGAAAAGTACGAAGCCAAATTGCAAAAATCACGCAAGGCCCCTAACACACCGAATTACTTTTTCTCAGCGGATGTATTCGTAAAAGTACAGTGGAGGATTGAGCCACTCAGATGTGGTGTAGAAGCTGGCTCCATCGGCGGCGAATCCCGCGGCCTCGCCGGTCAGTTCCAGTTTCAGCGGCACGATGCACGCTGGGCCGTCGAAGGCCTCCCAGAAGGGCGTGCCCGTGGGGCGGTTCCAGACGTAGGCGCTCAGCTTGATGCGGATTACTATCCGGTCGCCCGCGGCATTCACGTCGCCGCCGGTCGCCAGGTTCACATTGGGCGTCGAACCCAGGTCGATAGTGTTCATCTGCTCCAGAGTCAACGCTTGCCCGTCCACCAGCGGAGCAGCCGCCCTGAACAGGATGGTCGGGCCCTCGTAAGCCTTGGTCACCAGATAGACGTCCCCGTTTTGCGGATCGACCAGCAGACATTCCACGTCGTGCCGGGCATCGGGATAGTCGAGCGGGATCGTTTCGCCGCCCGCAAGATCTATATTGAAGGGCACTTCGACGCCGTCCAGATCCGGTTCGGGAATGCGGTGCACCCAGACCCGCTGCCTGTCGCGGCCGTTGTTGCCGTGGTCGCCGACATAGACATAGGTCAGCCCGGGATCCGGGCCCGGGCCGAGCGCGATATCCTCCCAGTCGTGAGTCACAAGATCCACAAGGTTGTACTGCCCCAGGTAGTGCCCGTTCGTATCGATGGCGAACAGTTTCGGGTTGCTGCCGTCGTTGTGTGTCCAGAGCACGCCTGGGTTTCGCCTGCTGGCCACTATGCCGGAAAGTTCATACAGCAAGACATTGTCGACGTTGCCGGCACTGACACCCTCGGCGTATCCCGCGCATCCAGGGTCATCGTCCCCGCCGTCCGGACCCTCGTCCGGCCCCCCGTCCGGGTTCCCGTCAGCGCTCCCGTCCGCGATCAAATCGCCGCTCGACCGGTCGCCGTCCTGCCCGTCGTCTAGGCCGGAATCCTCGCCGGATCCGTCGCCGTCTGGGTCGTCCCGATCAAAAACGGTCGTGTCGTCTCCATCCGCCCCGTCGTCGAGATCGCCGCTCGCGTCACTATCGACAGTCGCTCCGCCGTCGGCATCCTGTGCGTCAACAGCAGCGTCGCCAAGCGTGTTGCCGGTGTCCTGGCCGCAGGCGGCAAGCGCGAATACGGGCGGCAGCGCGAAAATGATTGTCGACCATCTTCTCAAGCAATGCATGATTACTAGTAATAAAACACGAGCGGCCAGAAAATAGCAAAGGCCAAGTTGCCAAAACAGTGGAACCGGAGCATTCTCAGGGTTGTCGAAGACAGGTCACCAGAAAACAACCTTAAGGAGGTGTGTCATGCCCGAGTTCATCCTGGAAGCCGGTTGGGGCATCTGGCCCGTGTTCATCTTCGGGGGCGCTTCTTTGTTTTTCTCTATCTATCACCTGGTCTCCCCGCGGCGCGACCTGGTGCCTTTGATCATCGGCTTCGGCGCGGCCACGATCATCGCCGGGCTGCTGGGCACGACGACCGGCCTGCAACACTCGGTGGCCTACCTCGACCACGTCGAGGAAGGCCAGAAATGGATCTTTTTAGTGGGCCTGCGCGAGTCGCTGAACAACCTGGTGGCGGCGCTGGTGATCGCCTGCCTGGACGCGCTGACCGCCTCGCTGGGCTCGATGCGCCTGGTGCACAAGGCCGGCGTCAAGGGCGCAAAGCCGGCCGAAGCGCTCTGAGCGCAGGCAATCTCTCAGTCATCGAACAACTCTTCTTTCTTCATCGAGACCATCTTCTTGAATCCCGCTACGGCCTCCTGAACGGCGCCGAAGGCATCTGCCCGACCTTCCGCCGACACCGCCACCACCGAGATCAGCTCACCGACTGCGAGTTCGCCCATCCGCCGAACCAGGATCACCCCGTCCAGCTTCCAGTTGCGGCGAAGACTTTCCTCCAGGGCGGCCATCTCGTCCTCCGTCTCCGGCGAGGGCGTGAAGCGAATACCGCGCGTAGCCCGTCCCTCGGCCGCGGGCTTGACCTTGGCGTAATGACAAACCACCGACCCGCAGCCCGGACCGGCTTCGAGCGTGTCTGTAACAAATCGCGGATCAATCACATCTTCGGTAATCTTGATCATCTACAACCTCCCGATATTCTTGTTATTATAAAAATATGTACCCATCCTTTTACAGTAACAAATGATTCAAAAACCTTCCGCAAAAGATCACGATTATTCCAGCACCACCCGCGGGCCCGGCAAAAGCAGCTCGCCCGCCAAAAGTTCGTCAAGCCTCGGTAGGTGAGCCTTTATCAGTTCGCGCGGCGGAGGCCAGCGGCCCTGCGCCTCTTCCAGGAGATCGGCAATCTCGGGGCCGGCCCGGTCGAGCATACATTGCAACACCGCCCGGCGGGGCGAGAAACCCGAGAAAGACGCGCCGCCTATCTTGCGAATGCCGCCTGCCAACCTGGCCCGGGTCGACTTCAGCAGAGCCAGCGCAGCCATCGGCTCTTTGGCAAATGGAGTGTGCGGCTTGGGAACGAACGGGTTGGCGGAGATCATCAGCCTGCCGGCCCGGCCGCGGCGGCGCTGGGGACCGTACATCCATTTACGAACCCGGGCCGAAAACCGAACTATCTGCTCGATCTGATCGGGTTGTTCTCCGGGTAAGCCGTACATGAAATAAAGCTTCAGGTGCAAAATGCCCGCTTCGGCGAGGCGGACAACGGCGCACTCGATCTGCTCGTCGGTGAGCGTCTTGCCGATTTCAAGGCGCAGACTTTCGGCGCCGCACTCGGGAGCCAGCGTCAGCGTGCGCTGGCCGGCCTTGGCCAGTAGCGCCACCAGTTTCTCGCCGTCTTTCGAGGCCAGCACGGCCGCGTCCAGCGAGGCCGGAGAGAGATCCACTCCCCGGTCGGAGAATCGGGTGAGCAACTCCAACAGCTTAGGGTGGCGAGAGAGGCTCGCGCCCACCAGGCCCACACGGCGGCCGGGCCGCAGGCCTTCTTGGGCCGCTTCCATGATACTGGCCGGCGTGAAGAAGCGCGCGGGCCTGCGCGAATGAGCCACCGCGCAGAACTTGCAGCCGACCGGACAACCACGACCCGTCTCGACCAGCAGCATGTCGGCAAAGATCGAGCCGCGCTCGATCTTTCTCTGGGCCACGGGGCAGCCGCCCTTGTAAAGGAGAACCGACATGCGCGCTTTGGAATCGGGCAAAACGTAAAGCCCGTCGATCTCGGCCAGGCGATCGAGCAGTTCAGTACGCGGCGCTCCTTTTGTTTCGCGAACCTCTTCGAGCATGGCGGGCAAGACCGCTTCGGCCTCGGAGGGGATCACGATGTCAACGAAAGGCGCGATTGGTCCGGGGTTCAGGCGCACGGCGAAACCACCGCCGGCTATCAACGGATGTGTTGCATTTCGCCGCTCGGCCCTGGGCGGGATGCCCGCGGAAATCAAAAGCTGCGGCACCAGGACCCATTGCTCCTCGAAGGCCGTCGTGAAAAACAGCAGATCGAAATCAGAAAGCGCCCGGCCCCGTTCGCTGCTCGGCGCGCGTCCAGCGGAGCCGTCCCAGAACACGCGCTCGTAGTCGGCCCCGCCTTGTAACATTTGTTCGGCCAGCGCGGCCATGGCCAGGCTGGCCTTGCCCTGGGCCGCGGGTCCCGGGTAGACCAGCGCCGTTTTTATCTTGCCCGCCTGCGCAGAAGCTGAGTCTTCTCTCCGGGACATTGCGAGAAGCTAACACCTTTAGGGCAGGCTGAGCAACGTGATCCACTTGTGTAGGGAAACAGAACACACAAGAATTACTTTTTTTTTCTTGACTTCATGTGACCGGCTATAAGATGTTTAGCACCTGAGACAATCTACCGGGATCAGAAGGACTTTGGACTCTAGCGTATAAAGGAGTTGACCATGGATGCCATTGCCGAGGCCTTTAAAGAGGGCGGCTGGGGAATGTACCCCATCGCGACGATCGCTGTTTTCGTGATCGCCATCACAGCTGAGAGAATCTCGTACCTTTATTTCAAGGCACGCATCAACAAGAACGATTTCGTCAACACGATGCACAAGTATCTCTTTCAGGGCAACCTGCAACGTGCCATCACCTACTGCTCGAGCAACAGGGCGCCTCTGGCCAATATCATCAAGGCCGGGCTGCTGCGCATCGACGGCAGCGAGAAGGAAATCCAGTCGGCCATGGACGAGATGGCTCTCCAGGAGATGCCGCGCATCGAAAAGCGAACTGGCTACTTGGCCATGCTCGGTAACGTTGCGGTTCTGGCAGGCCTTTTGGGAACCATCAGCGGTCTGATCAGATCGTTCGCCGCCGTCTCGTACGCCGACGCGGCCGAGAAAGCGGTCTTGCTGGCCAAAGGTATTTCCGAGGCGATGAACTGCACTGCTTTCGGTCTCGGCACGGCCATCCCGACGCTGATAATATTCTCGATCCTCTCGGGCACCACACAACACCTGATCGACGACATCAACGAGAGCTCAGTGCGGATGCTGAACCTGATCCTGGCCAACCGCGACAAGCTCAACACCTCCGACGTACAGGGCGCGGAATAGGCCTGAAAGCGGATCCGAGGGAACTTTCCTCGCCCGCAGACCTCCAACTGGAGGAGGAGGAGGACAGGGATGGCAAGCGTAAGTGCTCCAGGAGGGCGATCCGGCGGCGGCAAGAAGGCGCTGAACGTCGATCTGAACCTCGTGCCCTTTATCGATCTGCTGACCTGCTTGATTTGCTTCTTGCTGATGGCCGCTGTCTGGATCCAGATCGGCAAGATCTCGGTCACTCAGTCCGGGCAAGGCGCGCCCACCGAGCAGACACCCGAGGAACGCCAGCAACTCAACCTGGTGGTTGCCATCACGCCCCAGGGGTTCCTGTTGACCGGCAACGGCCAGACACTCGAGGGCGGAGATATCCTCAAAAAGGATGAGTCCTACGACTACGAGCGCCTGGGCGCCAAGCTCAAGGAAGTCCACGGACTGTTCCCGGACAAGAACGATATCGTGGTCATGAGCGAGGACACGATCGAGTACAAGGATCTTATAAATACCATGGACGTCTGCCTGGCCAACGAGTTCCCGAACATATCTGTTTCGGGCACTATCTGACGCCGGCGATTGCAAAGGAGACACGGTCCATGCCTATTAGAAAACCCGGCCCGCGCTTAATGAGGTCGATCCCACTCAAGACGGCCAAGAAACATATCGAGAAGAATGCCTCGCGCACTCTTGACGTCAGCCTGAACCTGACCCCGATGATCGATATGTTCGTCGTGCTGACCATCTTCTTGCTGATGACCTTCTCTACCTCGGGCGAGATTCTTTTCATTCAGAAAGACATCGAGCTGCCCAAGGCGACTCATACCGATGAACTCGAGCAGGCCCCGGTAATCATCATCGGCAACGGTCAGGTGGTCATAGAGGGCCAGGCCGTCGGGCGTATGGATGACATTGCCGAGGACGAAAACTTCGAGATCCCCGATCTCTCAGAGCGCATGAACAACCTCAAGAAGAACTTCCAGCAGCTACACCCCAACGAGCAGTTCGTCGGCAAGATCATCATCCAGGGCGACCGCAAGATTTCCTTCAGGGTGTTGAAGAAGGTCATGTTCACCTGCACCTCTGTGGGATATACCAACATCAACTTCGCCGTTCTGCCCACGGGCGGCGGCACGGCCAAACCACCCGAGGAAGCCGGGGCCGGCGAGGGTTGATCGACCGCTTGAACTTACAGATTGACAAGAGGCGCTCTTACGAGCGCCTCTTTTATTTCTAGCGGTCCGGCTTTCTCAGGAAGGTCGGCACGTCGTATTCTTCCTCGACCGCCGAAATATCAGGTTCGACCCTGGCGAAGCCGGTCGGGGGCGCTTCCCTGATTGGCCTGGGCACAACCGGCCTGGGCAACGGAACCTGAGTTCGTTCCATGGCCGGGGCCGAGGCCAGTTCCCTGTAGCGCGAGGTGGACTTTCGTATGTGGGTGGGAATGTCCAGGTCCTCCGGCAACTGAACGATCGAACGATTCTGCTCCGTCTCCAGTCCCGCCGCGGCCTCGAAGCCTGTGGCGATCACCGTGACCTTGATCTCGTCTACCAGGTTCTTGTCGACCACCGCGCCAAAGATGATGTTGGCTTCGTCGTGGGCCTGGTCCTGGATGAAGCAGGCGGCCTCGTTGACCTCGTATAGCTTCAGATCGGGCCCGCCCGTGACATTCAGCAGAATGCCTGTCGCGCCGGTAATGGCCACTTCTTCCAGGAGCGGAGAGTTGACAGCCTGGTGGGCGGCCTCGAGCGCCCGCTTTGGGCCGCTGGAAGATCCGCTGCCCATCAAGGCCAGCCCCTGGTTCTGCATAACCGTGCGTACATCGGCGAAGTCGACGTTGATCATCCCGCGCACGACGACCAGGTCGGAAATGCCCTGTACGGCGTTGTGCAACACCGCGTCCACCTTGGTGAAGGCGTCCAGCATCGAGGTATTCTCACCGGCCAACTCGATCAACTTCTCGTTGGGAATAGTGATCAGCGTGTCTACCGCCTGCTTCAGCTCCTGGATGCCGTGCTCGGCCTGACGCGAGCGGCGCTTGCCCTCGAAGCGGAACGGCCGGGTGACGACTCCCACGGCCAGGCAACCCAGCGAGCGCGCCACCTCGGCGATCACCGGGGCCCCGCCGGTGCCGGTACCGCCACCCATGCCGGCCGTGATGAAAACCATGTCCGCCCCCTCGAGCAGTTCGGCCAGATGCTCTCTCGACTCGAGTGCCGCGTTGCGCCCGATTTCGGGGTTGGCGCCCGCGCCCAGCCCGCGGGTCAGGTTTTCGCCCATCTGGATCTTGATGCCCGCCAGGCTGCCCGCCAACGCCTGGGCGTCGGTGTTGGCTGCGATGAAATCGACTCCATCCATGCCAGCCTGGATCATGGTGTTCAAGGCGTTGTTACCTCCTCCGCCGACGCCAACCACTTTGATGCTGGCGCCACTTTGCGGAATTTCCATAAACTCGATCATGGCCTTCCCTCCTTTAGAGACCTTTAGAAACCTCTAGAAAAAGTCGTGCATCCAACCTTTCATTCTCAACTTGATTCGGTGATACAGGTTCTTGTCCTGCCTGATGGGAAAAAACCTGTGGCCCAGGTGCTCCTTGCCGTACAGCACCAGCCCTACCCCGGTGGCGTAGATCGGCGAACGGACGACATCCATCAGGCCCCCGATGCCGCCCGGCACTCCCCGCCGCACCGGCATGCCCAGCACGTCCTCGGCCAGCTCGGGCATGCCCTCCATGATGGTCGTGCCGCCGGTGATCACGGCGCCCGAGGCCAGCAGGTCTTCGTAGCCCGAACGCTGTATCTCGCGCTGCACCAGGCTGAAGATCTCGTCCACCCGGGGCTCGATGATCTCGCACAGGATCTGCCGCGACAGGTGGCGCGTGTTACGCCCACCGACCGACGGCACCTCTATCGATTCCTCCTTGTCGACCAGCGAGGCCATGGCGCAACCGTGATCGATCTTTAACTTCTCGGCCTTGGGAGCCGGGGTGCGCAGGCCGACCGCTATATCGTTGGTCACCTGGTTGCCGCCCAGTGAAAGCACGGCCGTGTGCACGATGCTGCCGCTGGAGAAGATGGCGATGTCGGTCGTTCCTCCGCCGATATCAATCAGGGCAACTCCGAGATCCTTCTCGTCCTCGTTGAGCACCGCCATCGAGGAGGCCAACTGCTGCAGCACGATGTCGGCCACGTCCAGCCCGGTCTTGTTGGCACACTTGATCAGGTTCTGTGCCGAAGAACAGGCTCCGGTAACCAGATGCACCTTGGCTTCCAGCCTGACCCCGCTCATCCCCAGCGGCTCCTTGATGCCGTCCTGGTTGTCGATCACGTACTCTTGCGGCAAGATGTGGATCACCTCGCGATCGAGCGGAATGACGACGGCCCTGGCGGCGTCGATCACCCTGCGGATGTCGGAGCTCTTGACCTCCTTGTCCTTGACGGCAACGATGCCGTGGGAATTGATGCCCTTGATGTGTCCGCCGGCGATACCGATGTAGGTGCTCTTGATCTCGCAGCCGGCCATCATCTCGGCGTCCTCTATGGCTCGCCTGATCGAGTTGACCGTGCTCTCGATGTTGATCACCACCCCCTTGCGCAGCCCGCGCGAGGGGGATGTGCCGATGCCGACAATGTCTACCCCGTCCGGCTGAATCTCGCCAACGATGGCGCAAATCTTTGTCGTGCCAATGTCGAGACCAACCACCAATTCGTTGTTTTTTGCCATGGCTCTCCTCGTTTTATTCGTTCACCAGTTTGGTTTTGTGACTATCGGAAACCGCCAGGGTGCCGTTTTTCTCGAGTCTAATGGTCGCCTTGACCCGTCCCCTGCTACGGCTCATCAGTATGGTTCGAGCTCGCAACTTGTAGCGCTTCATCTGATCGAGCACCCGGCACAGGTCGGCCGCGTCGTTTTCGGTGTCCCGTTCGAACCTGACCGTCAAGGCCCCTGGATCCAGAATCGCCGAAGGCCCCATCAACTCGTCGAAGTGCATCTCGGCGATGCTTCGCCCGCTCAAGCAAGACAGCTCCCTCAGCTTGTCGATGATGTGCAGCAGCACGGAAATCTGCACCTGCACCCGCAGGCGATCGTTCTCGTAATTCTGCCTGGAAATCCCGGTAATGATCGGGAGATCGATCCCCTCCTGCGGCAGGGCCCGCTTGAACACCTCGCCCGAGGTGTTCACATAGTAGAGCCCGTCGAGGTTGATCGTCGCGGCCGCTTCCTGTTCTTTGACCTCGATCACGATCCTGTCCGGAACGATCCGCTCGGCTCGCGCGCTGCGAATCCAGGGCAGGCGCTCGGCCCGGCGGCGAACATCGTCGACCTTGACCGAAAAAATATTTATGCCCTCTTCCAACCCGACTGCCTGCAGCAGTTCCTTGGCGCCCGTGCGTTCGAGACCGCGGATCTCTATCTGCCTCACGGACAGGGCGGGTGAAGTGCGCAAGAAGACTGCCACCTGGTAAGCACCCAGGCCGATTGCCATGCCCACGACCGCCAAACCCAGTAACCGAAGCGGCCCGAGCAGCCATGATCTCAGGCGCCGCCGCCGGCGCTGCTTTTTTTTCTCCGGCGCTATCAGCCTGCGGTTCTTGCGAGCCATCTCCTATCTCCTCAAGCCTTGAGCGCCGCGCCCAACAGCAGCCGCTCGGCAAGATCCTCGAAAGAGATTCCGATTCCGGCGGCAATCTTCGGAATCAGGCTTTCGGCGGTCATCCCCGGAATGGTGTTCACCTCGAGCAACACGAAGCGCCCATCCGTTCCCAGGATCGTATCCACCCGGCTTACGCCGCTGCAGCCCAGGCTGCGATGCGCGGCCAGGCAGATCTTGCAGACCTCGTCGGTCTGTTCATCGCTTATAGGCGCCGGATACAGGTACTGCGTGCTTCCGCCGCTTTGGTACTTGGCCCGGTAGTCATAGAACTCCTCGGCCGGCCTGACCTCGATCACTCCCAGCACTTGATCGTCCAGCACACCCACCTGGATCTCGCGGCCCGGCAGGTAACGTTCGATCAGCACGTCACCCGCGAATCGGCGGGCCCCTTCCAGCGCCTCGGCCAATTGCTCAGGCCGGTGGACGATGCTCACCCCGACGCTCGATCCCTCGCGTGAGGGCTTGACCACCGCCGGCAGGCCGAAAGGTAAGCGCTCGACGGACAAGTCGTCGAGATCCGCTTGTGCCACCACCAGATCCTCGGCCAACGGCAAGCCGGCCGCGCGAAACACGAGTTTGGCGAAAACCTTGTCCATCGACAGTGCTGAGGCCAGCACCCCGCTACCGGTGTAAGGGATGCGCATCACCTCCAGCATTCCCTGCACACAGCCGTCTTCTCCAAAGCGGCCGTGCAGGGCGATAAAGGCCACCTCGATGCCGCGCTCGATGAGCACCTTCGGCAGATCGATGTCGACTTCTATGGTGCTCACGCGGTAACCGCGCGCTACAAGGGCCGCGGCCAGCGCGGCCCCGGTCTTCAATGAAACCTCGTGCTCGGCGTTGTGCCCGCCCATCAGCATGCCGATGTGCTTGTTCTTCATGCCTGCCTCCCCGCGGACGGACCGGTGCGAAACCTGCCCCACAGTTCAACCTCGCGCTGCAGCCGGACACCGAAGGCCAGACGCACCCTGCGCGCCACCCGTCCGGACAGGCGCCAGATGTCGGCCGCCGAGGCAGCGCCCGTGTTGATGATGAAGTTGGCGTGACGCCCGGAGACCAGTGCGCCTCCCAGACGCTCGCCTTTGCAGCCGGCAAGCTCTATCAACTTGCCGGCGGACCCGCCTTCGGGGTTCATAAAAAAGCAGCCCGCGCTTCGCCACCCTCGCGGCTGGCCCGATCTCTGCTTTCGGGCCTCCGCAAGAGCGCGCTCGATCTGCAGCGGCGTCCGACGCTGCAGGCGCAGCCGGGCGGCCACAACCACCCGGCGCCTGCCGATCGACGAGCGCCGGTAGCCGAAACCCAGCCGCCCGGCGGGCAACCAGCTCAGGCGCCCGCCGCTGAGCAAGCGAACCTCGATCAACTGGTCGGCGATCGTTCCGCGGCGTGTGCCGGCGTTCAGCTTTACCGCACCTCCCAGCGTGCCGGGGATGCCGTAAAGTGCATCGAGCCCGCCGGCGCCCCGTTTGCGCCCCCAGGCCACAACCCGCGCCAGGCTTGCACCGCCGCCGACTTGCACGTCGATCGAACGGCGGTTTTCGTCGATTATTTCGATGGCCGACATCCGGCCGGCCAGCCGCAGCACCGCCCCCGAAAGGCCGCTGTCCGCGACCAGCACGTTGCTGCCGGACCCGAGCAACCGCCAGGAAAGATCAACGGAATCGAGGAAACGGCAGGCCGCAACCAAGACCTGTTCGCTATCCAGCCAGGCCATCAGCGGCACGCTCCCGCCCACCCCTAGCGTGGTATGACTCGCAAGCGGCTCGTCATAGCACACCCGGCACCCGAGGCGCTCGGCAAAATGCGATCTCCATTTCATGCCCGCGCTCATTCGCCAGCCTTCCCGTTGGCCTGCCGCTTCAGGCGAGCCAAGAATTCCTCACCTGTCCGCCATACGTCGCCTGCGCCCATGGTGATGACCAGATCTCCGTCCTGTACGATCTCGAGCAGCCAGGCCACTACGCCCTGGCGATCGGAAATATAGCGCGCATTGCGGTGTCCCTTGCTGCGGATGCCCGCCTGCAGATCCCGGGCGCTGACTCCCTCGATAGGTTTCTCACCGGCCGGGTAGATGTCCATCACGCACACCTTGTCGGCCAGATCGAAAGCGGTGTGGAACTGCTCCGACAGATCGCGAGTGCGCGTGTAACGATGCGGCTGAAACACGACTAAAATACGCCCGTCGAAGGCATGCCGCGCACCGTCCAGGGTGGCTTTAATCTCTTCCGGGTGATGACCGTAGTCGTCCACGACCGTGATGCCGTCGAGCGTGCCGCGAACGGTAAAGCGGCGCTGGATGCCCTCGAATCCTTCGAGCGCTTCACAGATGGCCTCGAATGGCACTTGCAACTCGTCGGCCATGGCCACGCAGGCCAGGCCGTTAAGAATGTTGTGCCGGCCGATCATTTTCAGACTGACGCGACCCAGCGGCTGCCCGCGCCTGAGCACATCGAACGAGACCCGAGTCCTTTCGAAGCTCGGCCGCTCGGCCCGGAAATCGGCCTGGGGAGAAAAACCGTAGGTGAGCATGCGCTTGGTAACCCGCGGAATAATCTCC
The DNA here is from genome assembly GCA_964513625.1 of uncultured Myxococcales bacterium. Taxonomy (GTDB): domain Bacteria; phylum Myxococcota; class B64-G9; order B64-G9; family B64-G9; genus DATKYQ01. The sequence continues at coordinate 21,139 of CAZENH010000011.1, forward strand.
TTGACGTGCGGGTGATCGTGGCACATGACCACCAGCCCGTAGAAGGGAACCTTGTTGGCGAAATCTACAAAAGCGTCCTGGATGGCCGAAAGGCTTCCGTAGTGATCGAGGTGCTCCGGATCGATGTTGGTGATCACCGCGTAGGTCGGACTGAGTTTCAGAAAAGTGCCGTCGCTCTCGTCGGCCTCGGCCACCAGCAGGTCGCCCTGTCCCAGGCGGGCATTGGATCCCAGGCTGTTGAGCTTGCCGCCGATGACCATGGTCGGATCCATCCCGGCCTGGGCCAGTATGGATGACAGAATCGAGGTGGTCGTGGTCTTGCCATGAGATCCGGCTACGGCAATGCCGCGCTTCATGCGCATCAGCTCGGACAGCATCTCGGCCCTGGGAATCACCGGAATACCCCTCTCGCGGGCGGATATTACTTCCGGATTGTCCGCGTGCACCGCGCTCGAGATCACCACCACGTCGGCATCATCGAGCTGCTCGGCCCGGTGACCCATGAAGATTTTGCCGCCCAGGTTCTCGAGCCTCAAAGTCGCCTCGCTCTGCGCCAGATCGGATCCGGAGACGGTGTATCCCAGGTTGAGCAAGACTTCGGCGATGCCGCTCATGCCTATCCCGCCGATGCCGACGAAGTGCACCTTGTATGTGCGGAGCAGAGACATCAGGCACCCTCCCCCGCCGGCACTCGCGCTCCACCGGCGAGCGCAATGCAAAGATCGCAGATCTCCCGGGCGGCCGCGGGCTTGCCTGCCGCCGCACTTGCCTCGGCCATGCTTGCCATTCGCTCGGGATCTTCCAGGATCGAGCTCAATTCGTCCGACAGGCGCTCGGCGCTGAGCTCCGATTGGCGAATCATGATCGCCGCGCCAACTTCGACCAGCGCTCTAGCGTTGACTTCCTGGTGATTGTCGGCCGCATGGGGAAAAGGGATCAGCACGGCCGGCTTTCGCGACAGCGATAACTCGGCTAAAGTCGTGGCTCCCGCGCGACAGACGACCAGATCGGCCGTGTGATAGGCCGAAGCCATGTCATCGATGAAAGGTAGCACGCTGGCGGTCAGGCCGAGTTCGGCGTAGAGACGCTCGACTTGCTCGAGTTCGGGCTCGCCGGTCTGGTGCACGATCTGCAGATTTGTAATGTGCCGCATGAGCAAGGCCGCAGCCTGCGGCACCACCTGGTTTAAAGCACGCGCGCCTTGTGAACCGCCGAAGATCAGCAAGTGTTTGCCCGCAGGCTTGCGACCGGCCGGTTCCAGGTTCTCGGCCAGCGCCCGGCGCACCGGGTTGCCCAGCAGATGCACCTTGCCTGCCGAAAAAAACTTCCGGGCTTCGGGAAATGCCGTGACGACCGCGCGCACGATCTTGCCAAGCCAGCGGTTGGTCATGCCGGGCAGTGCGTTCTGTTCGAGAATCACGGTCGGTAGTCGTCTCAACCAGGCCGCAAGCAGGACGGGGCCCGAAGAATACCCGCCGACTCCAACCACCACCTCGGGCGAGAACTTCTTGATGATCCGGCGTGATTGCCAGACGGCCCGCGGCAAGCGCAAGAGCCCCGTGATCCAACCCCGGATGCCGCGTCCCTTCAGCGCGCCGACGCTAATGAGCTGCAGTTCGAAACCATTTCGCGGAACGTGCCGCGCTTCGAGGCCACGAGCCGTGCCCACGAAGAGGACCTCGTTACCCGGATCGCGACGGACGATCTCCTCGGCCAGTGCCAAACCGGGGAACAGGTGGCCGCCTGTTCCTCCGCCCGCAATCAGCACTCTCAATGGCCTCTCCCGTGTTGCGCGTCAATCATTGCCTGTTCCCATCCGCCGCTCAGGGCCATGTCAACTTGGCATCCGAGGTGTTGTCTCCCCCGGCCGCCGAAATGTTCAGCAAGATGCCGATGGCCAGAAACGTGCAAATCAACGAACTACCGCCGTACGAAAAGAACGGCAGCGTCAATCCCTTTGTCGGCAGCATCCCGGTGACGACTCCCATGTTGATCAACGTCTGCAGACCCAGAAGCATCGTCAGCCCGAAGGCGACGTAAGATCCGAACAGGTCCGGAGCGCGCAGTGCGATACGCATGCCCCGATAGATCACAATGCCAAAGACGATCATCAGCGCCAGCGCTCCTGCGATGCCGAGTTCTTCGCCGACGATCGAGTAAATGAAATCCGTATGAGCCGCCGGCAAAAAGAACAGCTTGTGTTTGCCCTCGCCCAGTCCCATGCCGAACAATCCGCCCGATCCGAAGCTCATCAGGCTCTCGGAAATTTGATAGCCGATATCCTGGCGATGCGCCCATGGATCGAGAAAAGCCAGCAGCCGGCGCATGCGGTAAGCCGAACCGGCGATCAATCCATAGGCCATCGGGATCGCCAGGAGTGCGGCCGTCACGATGTAGCTGATGCGCGTGCCGGCCACGAAGAGCATGAAGAACAACAGCAAGGTCAATACTGCCGCGGTTCCGAAATCCGGCTGTCCCAGAAGCAGCACGATCAGCACTCCGCTGACCAGCAGGTGCGGAAGGAAACCCTTGCCGAAAGCCTTGATCCTGGCTCGCTTGCGCGTCAACGAGCAGGCCAGGTAAATCACGAAGGCCACCTTGGCAAGCTCTCCGGGCTGGAACCCGAACCCGCCCAGTTTGATCCAGCGACTGGAGCCTCCGGCACGCGAGCCGATACCCGGTACCAGAACCACGACCAGCAGCACCATCGTAAACAGCAGTAAAGGATAAGCATAGTGCACCAGGCGCTGATACCCCACGCGATAGGCGGCAATCATCGCCGTTATTCCCAGAGCCAGGTTGACCAACTGGTGCTTGAAAAAGTACATCGAGTCGCCTGTCTTGGCCTGGGCATAGACTGCACTGGCGCTGTAAACCATGACCAGTCCGCAAGCCGAAAGCGCAATGACGCAAAAGAGCAGCAGCGGGTCGGGCCCGCCGGCCGCGACGGCCGCTCCGGCCGCTAAATGCCGCTGCCGTTCTCCGGCAGCTTCTTTTTTACGCTTGCGACTCAAGACTTCTCCTTCAAGGCGGCCACCAACTCGGCAAACACACGACCGCGGTGGGCGTAGTCTCTGAACATGTCGAAGCTGGCGCAGGCCGGGCTCAGCAGCACAACATCTCCACTTTGCGCCAGCCGGCTTGCCAGATCCACGGCTTCGCTCATCCCGGCCACTTGCTGCACAATTGTGCAACCTTCGAGATCGCAGGCCAATCTGTCGGCTTCTTCGCCGAAGAGGATCAACTGTTTGACGTGCCGACTGACCGGCGCGCGAAGCTTCTGATAACCGCTGCCCTTGCCCCGTCCGCCGGCCAGCAAAATTACTTCGTCGTTGAAACCAGTCAGTGACTTGGCCGTGGCGTCGACGTTTGTCCCCTTGGAGTCGTTGATGTAGCGCACGCCGCCAATCTCACCCACGGGTTCCAGCCTGTGCGGCAAACCGGGATACGAATCCAGACCCGACTGGATCGCCTCCGGAGCGACTCCCAGCGCAGCCACGGCCAGGGCGGCGGCGGCCGCGTTTTCGGCATTGTGATCGCCGGCCAGTCGCGGCGCCGTAAGGCTGTAGCTGATGCTTGTAGTCTCTTGATCTACGACGACAAGCTCGCGTCCTGAAATCAGCATAGCGCCCTGCGGCAGTTCGGCCTGTTGGCGGCCGAAACCCAGCAACCTGCCGCAAAGGCCGCGGCCGGCTTCGCGGACAATGGTGTCATCCATGTTCAGCACAGCAACGTCGGCCGGGCCTTGTCCTTCGAATAGCCGTCTTTTTGTCGCTGCGTAGTTTTGCATGTCCGCGTGCCGGTCGAGATGATCGGGTGTCAAGTTGAGCCAGACGGCCACGCGCGGCGCCAGTGCTTGCGGGTTCTCGAGGTGTTCGAGCTGGAAACTGGAAACCTCTACTACCGCAACATCGACCGTGTCGGCGGCAAGCAGCAACTCGCAAAGCGGTTTGCCGATATTGCCTCCCAGAAAAACCCGTTTTCCGCCCTGGGCCAGCAGATGGGCCGCAAGCGCCGCCGTGGTTGATTTTCCGTTGGTGCCACTGACGGCCAGCAACGGCGGGTCGTCTCGCAGGCGAAGCAGGCGCGCGGCAAGCTCGAGTTCTCCCAGCAACGGCACGCCCAGGCGCAGGGCCTCTTTCGCGAGTGGCGCGCTCAGAGGAATTCCTGGACTGAGAACCAGCATCTCGGCCTGACACACCAACTCGGGGCGATCACCCCCGAGGCGAAGTTCTACTCCGGCACGATCGAGATCGCTCGCGCCGGAGATGGACTCCACGCGATCCGTGCCGACCACCAGCGCCCCGCGGCCGGCCAACAGACGCGCCGCCGCCGACCCGCTGCGGGCCAGGCCCACCACCAGGACTTTCAGTCCGGCGGGATGCTCGAGGCGTTTATCGATCGAATCCACGACTTTCCCTCAGCGCAGCTTTAGGCTGGCCAATCCCAGCATGGCCAGCATGATCGAGATGACCCAGAAACGAACAATGATCTTGGGCTCGGCCCAGCCCTTCAACTCGTAATGGTGATGTAGCGGTGCCATGCGAAACACTCGCTTGCCCGTCAGCTTGAACGAGACCACCTGGATAATCACAGACAGGATCTCCATCAGGAAGACTCCGTGAATGATGGCCGAAACGAGCTCGTTCTTGGTAAGCACGGCCAGGGTGCCCAGCGCGCCACCCATGGCCAGCGATCCGACGTCGCCCATGAAAACCGAGGCAGGATAGGTGTTGTACCATAAAAAACTCACCCCGGCGCCCATCATGGCCGCGCAGAAGACGGTCAACTCCTCGGCCCCCTCGATGTGCGGGATACGCAGGTAGTCGGCCACAACGAATTTCTTGAGAAGCACGGCGCCGGCGGCGTAAGCCAGCACCAGAAAAGTAAACGACGAGGTAACCACCGGGCCGATGGCCAGACCGTCCAATCCGTCGGTCATGTTGACGGCGTTGGCCGTGCCGACGATGACCACGGTCGCGAAGACAAGGTAGAGATAGGGGCCGATGTCGGGGTTGAAACGCTTGAAGTTGATCACCGGAAACGAGATGCGCGTGTCGAAATGGGTGAAAAAGATCAGCAGCGCAATCATCGCCCCGCTGAACGAAAACTGCATAATCAGCCGCAGCTTGCCCGATAGCCCCTTGGAGTCGTGGTAGCGCAGCTTGCGGTAGTCGTCTATGAAACCCACCAGACCGAACTGCGTGGTCAGGCCCATCAAGACCCACAGATTGATATCAGTCAGGTCGCCCCACAGCAGGCAACTGGTAATGATGGCCAAGAGCAGAAGCGCCCCACCCATGGTGGGCGTGCCCGACTTGGCCTGGTGCGTCTTGGGCGTGTCCTCCCTGACGTTCGAGGATCCCTTCTGAACCGACTTGAGCCAACCGATGAAGGCCGGGTAGAGCAGCAAGCCGGTGATCAACGCCGTCGCGCCCGCCGCTATGGCCCGGAAAGAAGGGTAGCGGATTACGTTGACCAGGTGACTGTGCTGGTAGAGCAGGTAGTAAAGCACTCTGTCAGTCCTCCAGTTTACGCCAGCTGACGCCGAATTTCTCGGCCAGGCTGTCGGCGATTCTTTCGAGCCGCATGGCCCGCGATCCCTTGAGCAGTACCCAGGCTCCCTTTTCCAGCTTGTCGGCGACCCACTCGCTGGCTTCTTCTAGCGACTCGTTGTGCATGACTTCGGCAAGATCGCCTTCGCGAGCGGCCTCGGCGATATCCCCGGCCAGGCGCCCGAAAGCGTACAGGCCGCTCAGCCCCGAAGAAGCCGCCGTGCGTCCCAGGCTCCGGTGAAGCTCGACCGAGGCGTCGCCAAGTTCGCGCATGTCTCCCAGTACGGCGTAGCTTGCGACGCCAGCGGAGCCGCTGCCGGAGGCCAGCCGGACGACAGTATCGATGGCGGCCTGCATCGAGCGCGGATTGGCGTTGTAGCAGTCTACGAGCAACTGCCCGTGGCCGAGTTGCAACCTCTCCATGCGCAACGCCGGCAACTCGGCCCGAGCCAATCGCTCGGCTATTTCTGCGCTGGCCACGTTTTCGACCCAGCCGACCGCCGCTGCTGCCGCGGCATTGTATGCATTGTGCAACCCGGGGCGCCCTAGCCGCACGGCGATCTGCTCGCCTCCGACCGAGAGCTCGAAACTCACATTTGCGTCGATCTGGTCGGCCGTCAGCAGGCGCACGTCGGCGTTGGGCGCCCGACCGAAGGTCACTCGCCTGGCCCTTGTGCGGGGCGCCACCTTGAGCACGTGGGGATCGTCCGTGTTCAGCACGGCCACGCCGTCGGCGGGCAGGGCCTCGATCAACTCTGCCTTGGCCCGGGCCACCTCTTCGATACTCCCCAGGCCCTCGAGATGGACGGGGTGCACGTTGGTGATCAGGCCGATCTCGGGCGCGGCAATAGCAGCCAGGCGGGCGATTTCGCCGCGAGCGCTCATGCCCATTTCGACGACTGCATGCGTCTGATGCGGGCCCAGGCCCAGTAAAGCGCGCGGCATGCCAACCAGGTTATTGAAGTTGCCGCGGTTGGAAAGAACGTCGGGGGGGCCGCCGAGCACGGCCGCCGTCATCTGCTTGGTGGAGGTTTTACCGTTCGAGCCCGTTATACCCACTACCCGCGCGGGCAGTCTGCGCCGATGCCAGGCTGCCAGGTCGCCAAGAGCACGCAGCGTATCATCCACGGTCACCACCGTGGCCGTGCTCAGGCCTTGGGCAATTTCAGAATCAAAAGCGCCTCGCTCGATCAGCACGATCACTGCTCCCTGCTTGACGGCAGCTGAGGCGAAACGGGCCCCATCGAAGTTCTCGCCTTTCAGAGCAATAAAGAGCGACTGGGGGGCCGGCGTTCTGCTGTCGGTGCTGACTAAGGTGCATGAGGCCTGCGCACTGCCGGCGACGATCTTGCCGTTTACGGCCCGGGCCAGCTGATCGGCGGTTGCCAAAACCGTCGTCATAGCGCATCTCCTTGAAACCTTGCTGCAAGAGCCTTTCGTGCTTCTTCACAGTCGTCGAAGTGCCTCCGGGTCTTTCCGACAATCTGATAGTCCTCGTGCCCCTTGCCGGCGATGACGACAACGTCATCGGGCCGCGCGGCCGTAACGGCCACGGCGATAGCCCGGCTGCGATCGGGCAGGATCGCGTAGGCGCGGCTGTCGGCCGCGGCCAGTTCGGCGGCATCCAGGCGCCTGAAACCCCGGCCGTCGAGACCGGGCAGTATGTGTTCGATGATCAGATCGGGATCTTCGCTGCGCGGGTTGTCCGAAGTGACCAGCGCCAGGTCGGCGGACCCGGCCACTGCCTCGCCCATCAGCGGGCGCTTGCCCCGGTCTCTGTCTCCGCCGCAGCCGAAAACCACCAGCAGGCGCCCGGAAGTCAGCGGCCGCAGCGATCCCAGCACGTTTACCAGGGCCTGGTCGGTGTGAGCGTAGTCGACGAATATCGCAGGCTGATTAGCAGCGCTCGACTCGAGCGAGATGCGCTGCAGGCGCCCGGGAACCAGGCTACAGGAGGCGATGCCCTCGGCGATTGCTTCGGGCTCGATCTCCAGCGCCAAGGCCACCGCGAAAGCGGCCAGCGAGTTTTGCAGATTGTGACGTCCGGGCAAGCGTCCGTCGAGATCCAGTTGTCCGCCGGGATAGGCAACCCGGGCTTTGAACCCATCGAGAGCATAGTGGACGTCGCCTTGCGGATGCACATCGGCCGCGCTGTCGAAGCCGAAGGAAATGGTTCGACCATCGAAACCGCCGACAACCGTAGACCAGTAAGGATCGTCCAGGTTGTAGACCGCCGCCCTGTCCGTGGCCCGGCTTTGTGTGAGTTCACGGGAAAAAAGCAGCGCCTTGGCCCGGGCATAGTTTTCATAATCGCCGTGATAGTCGAGGTGATCGCGACTGAGATTGGTAAACACGCCCAGCTTGAAGTGACAGCCCAGCGTGCGCTTCAGACTAAGAGCATGTGACGAGACTTCCATAGCCGCTATCGAGACGTTTGCTGCGCACATGCTCCGTAAAAGATCTTGTAGCAGGGGCGCTTCGGGCGTCGTGTGGTCGAGCGTCCGGTGTAGTCCCTCACAGCGCACACCGGTGGTTCCTATAACGCCTGGTTTCATGCCGGCTCTGCGAGCAATGTGTTCGAGCAGATAAGTCAGAGTCGTCTTACCGTTGGTGCCGGTTATACCCACTAAAGCAAGCTCCAAGGAAGGCCGCCTGAAGAGGTTGGAGGCCGTCAAGGCAAGCGCCGCCCGGCAGTCCTTCACATGCGCCACGGCCTCGAACCCGACCGGATCGATGTTTCTGGACACGATGGCGGCGGTGGCCCCGGCCTGTGCCGCTTGATTCAGAAAATCATGTCCGTCCGCAGTCAGACCGGGCACGGCGACGAACAGGTCGTTTTTTTTGACCTGTCGCGAATCAAAACTCACGTTGCCGATGGGCGTTCGTGGATCGCCGCTAAGACGGGCTACCTCGACACCATCCAGTAGCTCCCGAAGTTCTTTCGCATTATGTGTCATGCTTGCCACACAGCCCGTCATGACCGCAGCTCCTGCCACGCAACATGCCCGTATTCGTGAGAAAATCTCACCGGCCGCCCTCCTTGCCGGATAACGCTGCAAGTTCGGTTCCAGGACGGCCGGCGGGTGTATTTGAATGATGTTCGAGTAAAAGCTGCACTACCCCGTCAGACAAACTTGCCTCCACTACGCGACCGCTGCCCCTGACCGAGACATCATGGCCCCGGTTGTGAATACGGGCTACGGCCTCGCGTACGGAAAGCCCGTATAACCCGACCAGAAAGTCAGTCGTGTTTCCGCCGGCCTGCGCGTCGATCCGCCCCTCTCCCTCTTCGTCGATCATCGAGGGTCCGCCAGCCGTTGCCCCACTGAAATCCTCCGGCCTCGCTTCTTGCCTATCCGTGGACAGTAAGCTCGCGACTTGTTGCAACGCGCCGGAAGCAGAACCTCTTGGAAACACACCCAAGTAACGCAAGCTGGCCTCGGCAATCCTGGCGAAGGCGGGAGCGGCGACTACTCCCCCGTAGGGGCTCGATTGCGGTTCGTCGACCACAACCAGTACGGCGATGCGCGGCATGTCGGCCGGCACGAAGCCCATGAAAGAGCCCACGCGCTTGTCCTGCGAATAGCCTCCCGCAATCGGATCGACTTTCTGGGCGGTCCCCGTCTTGCCGGCCACCGAGAATCCCTCTATAGCCGCCAAGGTTCCGGTGCCGCCCGGTTTAGTGACGCCTTCCATCATGGCGATCAGCTTTTCGGCAGTCGCGACTTTCATCACCCTGCCTTCGGGATCCGGCTCGAACTTCTGCAGCAGTTCTCCCCCCGGACCGTGGATCTCATCGATGATCAGGGGCCGCATCCAGACCCCCCGGTTGGCGACCGAGCACAGGGCGGTGATCAACTGCAGGGGCGTTACGCTGACTCCCTGTCCGAAAGAGATAGTGGCCAGGCCCACATCCGAGATTCCCCCGGGCTTGCGCAGCCGGCAACGTGACTCGCCGGGCAGATCTATGCCGCTGCGCCGGCCGAAACCGAATCTTTTTAGAGCCTGATACAGGCGCTTGCGCCCAAGCCTGCCGCCGATCTCGGCCATGCCGATGTTGCTCGAGTGAACCAGAATCTCGGTCGGACCGAGCAGCCCGAAGCCCCCGCGGTGTGAGTCGTGGATAGTGTGCGAGCCGATCTTCAGGCTGCCATGATGGCAATCGATCTTCTCGCCTAGAGTGACGACGCCTTCCGACAGGGCGGCCGCCATGGTAAACACCTTCATGGTCGAGCCGGGCTCGTAGCAATCGGTAACCGCCCGATCGCGGTAGTCGGCCTGCTTGAATTTCCAGAAAGTGTTGGGATTGAAGCCCGGCGTGTTGGCCAGCGCCAGGATGCGCCCGCTGGCCGGTTCCATCACGATAGCGCTGGCCGCCACAGCGCCGGTGCGCCGCAAGGTTTTCTCCAACTCGGTCTCCACTATTTCCTGGACGGTGCTGTCGATGGTCAGCACCACTCCCCCGCCTTGTATCGAGCCGTGCTGCCCGATACCATCGGCCAGCAGCAGGTTGCCTCGGGCATCCTTGAGGCCCTGGGCAAGTACGGTCTCTCCTCTCAACAGGCCGTCGAAGAGCAGTTCGATTCCCTCGAGTCCGCGGCCGTCGCCTGCGAATCCAATCACCGAGGCTGCAAGTTCCCGCGCCGGGTAGAAGCGGCGGCTTTCCCGGGTGAAGTGGATACCCTCGATATTGAGCGCGTGCACTCGCCCGGCCAGGCGCGGTGTCAGGCGCCGTTTGACCCAGGTAAAGTGCTTGCTACCGGTCAGTTTTTTAAGAAGACGGGCGCCGGCGGTGCGATCGAGTTCGAGCGCCGCGGTCAGTTTTCGGGCCGCTTCGGCGGCATTCTGCATCTCGTCCGGCATGGCAAAGACCGACTCGGTCATCACGCTGACCGCCAGCGGCTCTCCGTGACGATCGACGATCTGGCCGCGCATCGGTTCGAGGGTGATCTCCTTGAGGTATTGTTGGCGCGATAGTTCGCGCAGCCAGCTTGCCTGGCGCACCTGAAGATTGAAGATGCGATAAGCCACAACGCCGCCGCATAGCGACAAAAAGCCCGAGATTAAAAGCAGGCGAACTTGCATCCATCGGGTATGCTTGCGATCGGGCATTAATTATGCCCTCCAGGATAGCCGCCGACCGCCAGTTTGCCTCGACCGTCTTTCCTCTCAATGGTAATCACCTGCTCCGGCCGCGGTTCGAACAGGCCCAACTTGCCGGAAGCCAGTCTGCGCAGGCGGCGGGGGTTGCGAAGAGTAGCCACCTCGAGCCGCAGCTTGCGCGACTCGGCCTGGAGTTTCTTGTTCTCGGAAGCGGCCCGCGAGAGACGGTAGCCCAATTCGACGGCGACGAGTTTCGTACGCACGTGCAGAATCGCGGCCAGGGTAAAGACGGCGACCACAATCACCGCCGCCGTCCAGCCCGTCGTCCAGACCGACTGCCCGGGCCGGTTCTTCTTGCGCTTGCTTTTCTTGTCGCCTCTCATGTCTTTAGCCTATGCCGCCAATCGTTCTGCAGCTCGCAAGCGCGCACTTCGCGAGCGCGGGTTTTGGGCGATCTCGTCATCATTTGGCTTGGCCACACGCCTGGTCAGCAGGGTAATCCGCCGGCGCGCTCCGCAACGGCACTCCGGCAAGCCTGGCGGGCAGCTGCACTGTCCAGCAAGCTCCGCGAAGCGCTTTTTTATCAGGCGATCCTCGATACTGTGAAAAGCGATAAAGACGACCCGCCCACCCTCCCTCAACGGATCGGGCAGTTTCTCGAGCAGAGACTCGAGCTCTTCGATTTCACGGTTGACCAGCATGCGCAGAGCCATGAAAACCCGGGTGGCAGGATGGATCTTCCCGCGTCGCGGACCCTCGGACGAGACACGCGCCAGGTCGAGTGTATTTATCAATCTCCCGGCGCGCAGCGAGGCCAGAATCTTGCCGGCGATCTTGCGCGCATGAGAAACCTCACCCAGCCTCGCCAATGCGTCGGCCAGATCCCGCACATCCAGGTCTGCCAATTTTTCGGCGAGCGTAGCTCCCTTGGTGTTGTCCATGCGCATGTCGAGTGGTCCTGATTTCATCAGGCTGAATCCTCGCTGTCCGCTGTCCAACTGCAGTGACGAGACTCCCAGGTCGGCGAGCAGGCCATCTACCCTGGTCCAGCCGACGCGAGCCATCAGGTCGGGCAGTTCGGAAAAGCTGCCGTGCAGCGCCTGAAAACGATTTCCAAAAACGGAAAGCCTGCGGCCGGCGTGCTCCAGCGCCTGTTCGTCGCGGTCGATGCCCAGCAGGCGGCCGTCGGGCGAGGAGCGCTCGAGGATCACCTCGGCGTGACCACCCAGCCCGAGAGTCAGATCGACATAGCTGCCGCCCGGGCGCGGCTGCAGATATCGCGCTACCTGTTCCGGCATTACGGGTTGGTGCAGAAGGTGCTCCACCCCAGCTATCCCTCCTCGATTCACAGGACCCAACGTGCCCTGCGGGGCCGGACGCGCATCCGGTCCCAAAAATGCATGAACTTCAGAGCCCCAAATCTCCCAGGGAGCCCCCGAGGCCGGCAATGTCGCCCCGGGCGGAAGCAAACATCCGCTCCCAGTTGTCCTTGGACCAGATCTCGATAGTGTCCACCATCCCGGCCCAGACGACCTCGCGCTCGAGCCCCGCGAATTGCCTCAGCACGGGCGGGATCAGCACGCGGCCGTTTTTATCGATCGGGCACTCGGTAGCGCCCGAGACCAGTACGCGTTTGACCTGCATCACCCTGGGATCGAATCGAGGCAGCGAACGCACTTTTTCCTCGAAGGTCCGCCACTCCGCCACCGGGTAAGCGATCAGGCATGGGTCGGTAAACGAGGTGATGATCAGGCGGTCGTCGGCATACGAGGTCGAAAGGATCTCCCTGAAGCGTGATGGCAGACTCACCCGGCCCTTGCTGTCGATTGTATGCTCGAATCGCCCGGTGAACATATTCACTCCACTTAGAGGCCGCGCACTTCGTACCAATATACGGCACTACTTACCACTATTTCCCACTTTGATGAATAGTCCACCACGTCGGGTGTGATGTCAAGATTTTCTCAGATTTTGTTTTGATATATCGTCTAGATAACGTCCAGACCACAGAATCTGGTATACATATTCTGTACACCACATGATATAGACAGAGGAGCTGCCGGCCGAACCGCCCAAGTTTGTATTTGATTGAAATAAAGGAACTATTCAGAAAAATGAATGATGTTGTAAAAAATTTTCAGCTAGTGGTGTACAAAAAAAGAACACTATTTTCTGAACAACCGGGCAAAACCGGATGTATTACTTAATGTATACCAGATAACATATTGTATACAAACAGTAATATACTATGGCCTATCTTTTCAGATGTTGCTCGCAAACCCAGACATCACGTTCCTTCGGATGATATAACTTGACCACCCGAGAGCTGTCGACCGCTTGCTTGCAGACGAAGCAGGTCACCTTCGGGGGACTGGGTTTGTCCTGGAGCGGATTCTTGGTAAGTTGCCGCGAGGATTTTTCCAACATGTCTTCCTCCCTCCTTGTTTTCCCGAGTGCGGCTTTATCTCTGCAAGCACGGTGCCATAACCGGGCCGCAAGGCTCGAACGATGATCCCGAACAAAAAAAGAAGGTTTAGCCGCAGACCCGTCTTTTTTCCGAAAAGACTCTTTTAGAAAAACGTTTCAATTCTGCAAGCCCCCTGTCACACAAGTCGCGGTTTGACGGATTGTGGTTGATCTGGACGGCTACAAGAACGTATTCTGCCAACCATGGAACCTGAATCAGAAGAACAAAACATACCCGTACCCGGTGAGGCGCGGGAGACAATCGACCCAGAAGAAGCCAGCTTTCGAGATCTCCTCGAGAAGGGGGATTTCAAGGGCGCGCGCCGGATAACGACCTCGACCGAGACTGGCAAAAAGCTTGCAAAGCGTCTTGGCATCGATCGGCTGGCACTGGCCGTGCTGATAGCCTGCTTTGCTTCGTTGCTCGTAATCGCCTTGGTTACTCTGTTTCACTGAACGCGAATAATATCGGGAGCCATCGACATGCAAGCCAGGATCACCCCGCGTGACAAGGACTACAACCAGTGGTACCTCGACGTCATCCAGCAGGCAGAGTTGGCCGACTACGCGCCGGTCAAGGGCTGCATGGTCATCCGCCCCAATGGCTACGCCCTGTGGGAGAACATCCAGCATGTGCTCGATGAGATGTTCAAGGAGACCGGCCACGTCAACGCCTACTTCCCGCTTCTGATTCCGGAATCGTTCATGAAAAAGGAAGCCGAGCACGTCGAGGGCTTCGCTCCCGAGTGCGCGGTGGTGACTCACGGGGGCGGCAGCAAGCTCGAGGAACCGCTCTATATCCGGCCGACCTCCGAGACGATCATCTGGAGTATGTACAAGAAATGGATCTCTTCGTACCGTGATCTTCCGCTGCTGATCAATCAGTGGGCCAACGTGGTGCGCTGGGAAATGCGCACGCGCCTGTTCTTGCGCACTACCGAGTTCCTGTGGCAGGAGGGGCACACCGCCCATGCCAGCGAACAGCAGGCAGAGCATGAAACCCTGCAGATGCTCGAGGTCTACCGGCGCCTGGCCGAGGACTACCTGGCCATCCCGGTCATCAAGGGGCTGAAAAGCGAACGCGAGAAGTTCGCCGGCGCCGAGCGCACCTATTGCATCGAGGCCATGATGCAGGATCACCGTGCACTGCAGGCCGGTACCTCGCACAACCTGGGACAGAACTTCGCCCGCGCCTTCGACGTCACCTACCAGGACGAGCAGGGCCGGCGCCAACTCGTCTGGGCTACCAGTTGGGGTGTAAGCACGCGCCTGATAGGCGCTGTGATTATGACTCACTCGGACGACCGCGGCCTGGTGCTGCCGCCGCGCGTGGCGGCCGTCAAGGCGGTCGTCGTCCCCATTCCGGGCAAGAAAACCGACCCGGGGCAGATAATCGCCGAGGCTCACAAGCTCGCCAATGAGATGAATCTCGGGCGGGCGGTGCAGGTCGATGACCGGGTCAACCAGAGCCCGGGGTTCAAGTTTCATCACTGGGAAAACCGCGGCGTGCCGCTGCGCATCGAGCTCGGCCCGCGCGATCTCGAGGCCGACCAGGCCGTGGTGGTTAGACGTGACAGCGGTGAAAAGATCTCGATCGCTCGATCAGAGCTTGCGCAGAAGGTCACCGAGATTCTAGAGAACATCCAGCAGGACCTGTTCGACAAGGCCAAGAAGATGCGCGACGATTTCACCTTCGATATCGACGACCGTGAAAGTTTCATCGAAAAGCTCGATAACCCGGGCGGTTTTTTACGAACCCACTGGTGCGGCCGGGGCGAGTGCGAAGCGCAGATCCAGGAGCAGACCAAGGCCACCATTCGCTGCATTCCGCTCGACGCCCCCGAAGAAAAGGGAAGCTGCCCTTTCTGCGGCGCTGAGTCGATGCGGCGGGTCATCTTCGCCAAGGCTTACTGAGGTTCGCGTGCGCCCGCATTTTTCGAATTA
The DNA here is from genome assembly GCA_964513625.1 of uncultured Myxococcales bacterium. Lineage (GTDB taxonomy): Bacteria > Myxococcota > B64-G9 > B64-G9 > B64-G9 > DATKYQ01. The sequence goes on from CAZENH010000011.1 coordinate 36,207, forward strand.
CTATCGCATATTCGCAAAAAGGCGCGCGTTACTACCCAGGAGCGTGATCGCAACACTGAAAGAAAGGGGTTTGACACTGGCCGCGGCGGAGAGTTGCACCGGCGGCCTGTTGGGAAAACTGCTGACCGATGTTCCGGGCTCATCCGCGGTATTCCTGCTCTCAGCCGTTACCTACTCGAACTCGATGAAAGAAAAGCTGCTGGGTGTCGAGGCGACTTTGTTGCGCGAGCAAGGCGCCGTCAGCGAAGCCTGCGCCCGGGCCATGGCCGAAGGGGTCCGGCGTCTTTCGGGCGCCGACCTGGCAGTGGCCGTCACCGGCATCGCCGGCCCCACGGGGGGCAGCTTGACGAAGCCGGTCGGCACGGTCTATCTTGCGATATGCGACAAAGCCGGCACGGATGCCGAGCACAGGTTGTTCCCGCCCTGGAATCGGCAACTGGTTCGCACGCTTTCAGCCAACGCGGCCCTGTCACTCATTTGCCGGCGACTCGGGCGGGGGACAGATGACAAGCGAAGGCAATTCTGACAAGGACATCAAGGCCGAGCTATCCTCGGTGCGCCAGAGCGAGGAGCGTTACCGCGCCCTGGCCGAGGCCGCCTTCGAGGCCATTGTCTTGCACCGCAACGGCACGATCATCGGAGTCAACCATGCCTTCCATGACATTTTCGGCTACGAACCCGGAGAGGCGATCGGCATGTCGGTGCTGATGCTGGCCGTCCCCGAGTGGCGCGACCTGGTTCTTTCCAAGGTCAACACCAGCAGCGAAGAACCATACGAGGCGGTCGGCCTGCGCAAGGACGGCTCGACTTTCCGTGGACTGGTCAGGGGAAGAAATATCAGCTACCGCGGGCGCCCGGCCCGGATTACTTCTGTCGGGGACATTAGCGAGCGCATACGGGCAGTAGAAGCCCTGCGCGAGAGCGAAGAGATGTTCAGGAGCCTGGCCGAGAAATCACCTAACATGATCTTCATTCACCAAGGCGGCCGGGTCGTCTATGCCAACGAGCAATGCGAACGGCTGACAGGTTATTCGCGCGATGAGCTGTGTCGGCCCGATTTCGATTTTCTGACCTTGATAGCTCCCGAATCCATCGAAATTGTGAAAGCACAATTGGCCAAACATATTCGTGGCGAAGAAGTGCCGCCATACGAGTATAGCGTGCTTGCCAGCGATGGACGGCGCATCCAGGCGCTGTGCGCCACTCGCCTGATAGGCTACCAGGGAACAAAGGCCATCCTGGGAGTAATAACTGACATCAGCGACCGCAAGCGGGCAGAGCAGGAACGTCTGGGCCTGGAGCAGCAGATCCTGCACGCCCAGAAGCTCGAAAGCCTCGGCGTACTGGCCGGAGGCATCGCGCACGATTTCAACAACCTGTTGATGGGAGTACTGGGGTATGCCAGCCTGATCCTGGGCGAGCTTGCCCCCGAGGCACCGATGCGCCCGGCGATCGAAAAGATCGAACAGGCGGCGCTCAGGGCTGCCGATCTGACAAACCAGATGCTTGCCTACTCCGGCAAGGGCAAGTTCGTGGTGCGCAAGGTCCAGCTGTCCGACGTGGTAACCGAAATAGCGCGGCTGCTGGAAGTGTCGATCTCCAAGAAGACCAGCCTGCGCTTCGACTTCAAAGAAGATCTGCCGCCGATCGAGGCCGACGCCACCCAGCTACGCCAGGTGATCATGAACCTGATCACCAATGCCTCTGAGGCAATCGGTGATCGCTCCGGAGTGGTTTCGATTGCAACCGGGTCGATCACGGCCGACAGCGACTACCTGGCAGGAACTTACCCCGAGCATGATCTCCCGGAGGGAGAGTACGTTTTCCTCGAAGTGTCGGATACCGGTTGCGGCATGGACCAGGAAACGGTCTCGAAAATCTTCGATCCTTTCTTCAGCACCAAGTTCACCGGGCGCGGCCTGGGCCTGGCGGCCGTGCTGGGCATCGTCCGTGGACACCAGGGAACCATCAAGGTATATAGCGAGCAGGGCACGGGCACGAACATCAAGGTGCTCTTCCCTGCGGCGGACCCGGGCAAGGCTGATCTTGCCGGGTCGCCGCGGCCCGAACCCGGCGGCGAGGTTTCCGGTCTCGGTCGGTGTGTTCTGGTGGTCGATGACGACTCCATGGTTCGTGAAGTGGCCTGCAGCATTCTCGAGAGCGTCGGTTTCGAAGTTTGCCAGGCCGGCAATGGCGAGGAAGGTGTTAAGGTCTTCGAATCCCGGGCAGACGAGATCGACCTGGTCTTGCTCGACACGACCATGCCGAAAATGGGCGGCGAAGAGGCCTTCCGCCGAATGCGGCGCATCCGCCCGGACGTGCGCGTCGTACTGACATCGGGCTACAACGAGCAAGAAGTTACCAGTCGTTTCGCGGGCAAGGAGCTTTCGGGTTTTCTACAGAAGCCTTTCCGCGCCTTGAAGTTACTGAAAACAATCGGCCAGATACTTTCAACAAAGAGGTAGTCCATGGCAACCAAAGGTTATAGAGGTTTGATCCTGAGGGTCGATCTTAGCACCGGAGAGATCGAGAAACGCGCTTATCCCGAATCGTTTTTTCGCACCTATCTTGGCGGCGGTATGCTGGGCACATACTTCCTGCTGGATGAAACCGGGGCCGGGGCCGACCCGCTGGGGCCGGAAAACGTGCTGACCATCGCACCCGGCGTAACGACCGGCGCAGCGGTTTCCGGAGTGAGTCGTTGCTGTGTGTGTGCCCTGTCTCCGCTTACCGGAATGACGGGCGACAGCCAGGCGGGCGGAAGCATCGGCCCGGCCATCAAGCGCGCCGGCTACGATGCAATCGTGATAAAAGGCCGCGCCAAAGAAGCTTGCTACCTGCTGGTCGAAGACGACCAGGTCAGCATCCGTCCGGCTGCGAAACTTTCCGGACTGAGCATCAGCAAGGCCCTGGACATCATCGGCGACGAGATTGGCAAGACCAGCGGCTTCAGCGTCCTGCAGTGCGGCCCTGCCGGCGAACGCCTGGTTCGTTTCGCGTGCCTGATGGCTGATCGCAACGACGTGGCCGGGCGCACGGGCATGGGAGCCGTCTTCGGATCAAAAAAACTCAGGGCCGTGGTCATAAGCGCCACGGGCAAACCCGACTTTGCCGATCCTCAGGGGCTCAAGGATCTGGCCCGCAAGGCGGCCGGGCGGATTGCCGGCTCGTCATTTCCCGCAACGCTCAACAAACTTGGCACGCCGGGCGTGGTCGGCTTCCAGGCCGAAAGCGGCAATTTAGCCACCCATAACTACTCGCGCGGGTTCACGGCCGACTACAAGCTGCTGGACGGCGCCAGCTTCGAGTCGGATCTCGGCGCCGGTGCGACGACTTGTTTCGGCTGTGCCGTGCGCTGCCGCAAGAAGGTAAAGGCCGCCTCGCCCTACCCTCTCACGGACGAACTCGGGGGCCCCGAGTTCGAAACCCTGGGTATGCTGGGCTCGAACCTCGATATCTGCGACCCGGCCGCCGTGGCTCGCGCAAGCCAATTGTGCGGCGAGTACGGCATGGACACCATCACCATGGGCGGCCTGGCCGGCTATGTTTTCGAGTGCGCGGAAAAGGGTTTGATCCCGGCCGCAGAACTCGACGGCCGGCGGGTGGGCTTCGGCAATCCGGATGATCTCTTATGGCTGATCGAGCAAGTCGGCCAGAGGCGCGGCATCGGCAATGTGCTGGCCGGAGGTTTCGTGGCTGCAATCGAGAAGTTCGGTCAGGAGACCGAGCCCTATGCCGTACACACCAAGAACCAGGGCTTCGCCGTTCACATGCCCCAGGTCAAGCCGTCCCAGGCGCTGATGTACGCCGTCTGCCCGATCGGACCCGATCACCAGTCCTCGGAACACGATTGGCTGCTCGACGCGGCGGGCGACGACTGTCTCGGCCTGGCCATAGTCGGCAGCGGGGATCGCGACTCGACCAACCCGGCCAAGGTGCAGATGACCGCCCATTCGCAGTTTTTCTACAGCCTGCTCGATTCACTGTGCCTGTGCATGTTCTGCTGGGGCCCGGGCAACCTGTTCCTCTACCGCGAGCTTGAAGACCTGTTGCGATTCACAACCGGCTGGGAGTGCACTTTCTACGAGTTGATCAAGGCCGGCGAGCGGCGGGTGAACATGATGCGCCAGCTGAACGCCCGGCGCGGCTTCGGCCGCGAGCACGACCGCCTGCCGGACAGGGTCTTCGACCCGCTGCCCGACGGACCCAGCCAGGGCAAGCACGTCAACCGGCAGGCCTTTGCCAGGATGCTCGACGACTACTACTCGATGATGGGCTGGGACAAGCAAACAGGCAACCCGACCCCCGGCAAACTCAAGGAACTGGGCCTGGAGTGGGTTATTTGATTTTTTATCCGCGCAAGAAGGCGGACATCAGGCCTGAGCCGATATTTCCGAGCAGAATCTCGCAACCGACGCAGGCCAGCGAGAGGGCCAGAACAGTATAAACCGCCCATTGACCCAGGTTCGGCAGCAATACCAGAACACACACGCCAACAGACAAGAGTAGCAAGATAGAGCCGATGACTATTTTTTTGACAAGCAGCGGAGTCGAGAGCTTTTTGAAACGCGTTTTGCCGTCGATTAACCCGGCCACGATTGCCCCCAGGACGCTGAAGGGCAACAGGATTGCAAGAATGCGCGCGCTGTTTAATACGTCAATGGCCAACGTTGGCTTCAGGATCCACCAACCGGCGATGATCAAAAGCGGAATCAGCGTCGCCAGCGCCTGGGGAAAATGTACGGCTATGGGATGCAGGTGCAGATCAATAATAAACTTGCGCCTGGGAGAGATCTTCTCCTCGTATTCTTCGAACACCGTTCGCGGCAACCCGCAGGCCGGACATACTTCCCCGATCTTTGCATCGTTGGTGATGTAGCCACAAGCCTTGCAACGCATCATCTTGGCCATGTTTTTCTCCCGCTAATAACCATTTCAGTCTTTCAAGGGGATTTTCAGCGAGGTTGTGTGCCCCGCCTGAATGGTCACCTTGAAAGTCCGCTTCAGGTTCTTGGTTTCGTTTACAGCCTTGAGAGTATGGGTACCTGCGGGCAGCTTGACTCCCAGCAGCGGGGTCATACCCAGCTTGCGGCGACCGAGGTAGATCTCACTCCAGGGCACTGTATTGAGCCGCAGGCGTCCTGTCTTGGGCAGAGCCGTCTTCAGCCTTTCCGGCGCGAATTCAGCCAGAAGATGCTCGTTAGGCCCGCCGGTGATGAGCTTCTCTTGCCGCGCGTGTAGTTTGCAGATCGCGGTCAGCTTGTGCTCGACTCCGGCCTCCACCGCCACTTCTTCCAGGGGCGTCAGACCTGGCACCTCGACACCGTCGATCTCGACCCGGCAACCCGATGGTTTCGAGCGAATGTCGAGCAGCGCCGTGCGCGCGCCCGCGGAGCCGGAGGCCGGGCGGTCGCCGGCCGCAGCCGCGTCCGCATCGGCCGGGCCCGCATCAACCACACCGGCCGCGACACTCATGGGAGGCTCACCAGGCTGCTTCGGCAAAAGCCGATCTTCATGCGTACGGGATACGGCATCGGAGTCGTTTTGGTTTTCGCCTGTCGTCAGCCACAGGAGCACAATCGAAAAAACGACCAAGACCGGGATGGCAATCTTGGCGGACCGCAGAACAAACGAACTCCCTGTCGGCGCCCGGCCGTCGTCGACCGGCGGGCGCTTGCGCTTGGCGGTAGGCAGATCGTCGTTAGGCTCTCCCGGCGGAACGAGTACGCGCCCGCCGCGCACCGTATCCTGTTCGGCCAGGTCGGATTTTTCCACCTGAGATCTCGAGGGCAGCGATTCATCGGTGTCCGGCTTGAGCACCCCCAGCGAAATGCTGCTCGATCCTTGAGATCTTATTTCCTCGAGCAGGCGTTGTTTGGTCCTGGCCCGCTCGGCGAAAACCAGGCTGACGAAAGCGGCTATCTCCGGCATGCCCGCAGCCGCCCCGCTGGCCCTGAGGCTCTCCCTGATGGTTGCGCCCATCGCGCCCGCGTCCTGAAAGCGTTCGGCCGGATCGCGCCTAAGCGCCCGCATGGCCACGGCCGCCAGGTCGGGAGAAATGTCGGGACGGATCTCCAATACCTCGGGAACGGGCTGATTGAGGATGGCCTGGATCACGGCGGCCTCGCTCTCGCGCTTGAAGAGCCGTCTTCTCGTAAGCAACTCCCACATGACCGCCCCCAGCGAGAAGACGTCGGAGCGGGCATCGACCGGATTGGACATGTATTGTTCGGGCGGCATGTAGGTCAGCTTGCCCTTGCGGGTTCCGGCCTCGGTCTGGTGCGACTGGGAAGCCGCCCGGGCGATGCCGAAATCGACCAGCTTCACCCCGCCCGAGAAGAGCACGATGATGTTGTGCGGGCTGACGTCGCGATGGACGATGTTGAGAGGCTTTCCGGTCTCGTCCTTGAACTTGTGGGCATAGTCCAGGCCGTCGCATACCTGTCCGACGATTGCCGCGGCAAGCTGGGAGGGCAAAAAATGCCCGCCGCTGCGCCCCTCGCGCACCAGGTAGCCGAGCGACTCGCCCTCCAGGTACTCCATGGCGATGTAGTACTCGCCGTCTTCATGCCCCAGGTCGAATATCTGCACGATGTTCGGATGGCTTAGCTGGGCGGCGATGCGGGCCTCGTCCAGGAACATCTCGACGAAGCGGCTCTTGCGGGCCAGGTGCGGCAGGATACGCTTGACCACCACCAGCCGCTCGAACCCCTTGATGCCGGTCTGCCTGGCCAGGTAGATTTCGGCCATCCCGCCGGTGGCCAGCAGCGCCAGCAACTGGTAGCGTCCAAGCTTCTCGGGGCCGGTGTCCGCCATGGGCTCCAATCTATATAATCCCCCGACCCGAGGCAACAAATCCCGCCGCCGTTGCCAATTTAATCGATATCGTGTTAATCTGAGGATCAATCCTGAGTTCGAGGGAAGCGCAATGCGCCGCGTGTTCTTGATTCTGTTTATGTTTCTGGTATCCGCCCCGGCCCTGGCGAGAGACGGTGGCGATCTCGGGCGGGCCAGGCGCCTGCTCGACGATATGCAATACAAGAAGGCCAGGCGACTGGCGGCGCGCGTGCTGGCTTCGGACAAGAGCGGTCCCGACGAACTGGTAGCCGCCTATCGCATTCGCGGCCTTTGCCTGAGCGCGCTGGGCAAGACCGGGCAAGCCCTGGCCGATTTCAGAAGGCTGCTTTCGATCAGGCCGGCCTTCCGCCTGTCGGACGAGATCTCACCTAAGCTGTCAGCGCCATTTTACCAGGCCGTGGCCATCAACAAGAACCTGGCTCCGCTGTCGTTGCGGCACGTGGCGCCGGCCGCGCGCGAGGCGCTTTCCGGCCTGAGCCTGCCTGTGGAATTCGTAAACCCGCTGGGGATGATCAAGTCTATTCGCCTGCGCTACCGGACCGATCTCGAGCCCGGCAAAAAAGAGATCGTAATACCCGTAAAGAAATCGGCGACCATCCGGCCGCGACTTCCCAAAAAGCTCAAAGCCAGACGGGTCAGCTACTATTTCGAGGCCTTGAATCGTACGGGGGGAGTCCTTGCGCGGGCGGGAAGCGAAAAGAAACCGTTCGAGATTCGCGCAACCGTCAAGGCGACCACGCCCAGGATTGCCGTCAAGACCGAGCCGGTGCCCAAGCCGCCGCCGAAACTCGTGACTGAGCCGCTGCCAAAGCCGCTACCCAGGCAGGACACCGACAAGGATGTCACGCCCTGGTACCAGAGCTGGTGGTTCTGGACGGCGGTGGGAGTCGTGGCGGCCGGGGCGACCACCGGGGCGGTGCTGGGCGGCAGATCGTCCGGCCCGGGCAATGGCCCCGTGGATTACGGGATTCGCTTCAAATGAGGAGCCTTGCGATGCACAGGTGGCTCGCTGCGCTTGCGCTTTTTCTACTGGCCGCCTGCGGCGCGGCCGGAAGCTTCTTTGTCACGGTCGTCTTTCCGGATCAGGAGGCCCGCGACCGCACAACCAGCGTCGAGATTTTCGCGCTCACGCCTTCCGGCGATGCCGCTTGCCAGGCTCTCGACGACGGATCGGCTTCGCCCGGGGACGAGGGTTACACAGTAGAGGACCAGGTCAGCGTAGAATACCCTTCGCTTGCCGGCGCGCGCCGGCTCGAAAACATCGGGCCGGGCCGGCGACTGTTCTTCGGCCGGGCCAGCGACTCGACGGGAAGCGTGATCCTGCGCGGCTGCAGCGACCAGTCGGCCGGCGGAGGCGGCCTGCAGGAAGTGACCATTCAACTCTCGTGGGCCTGCCGGCCGACCAACGGCGGAGTCGAGAAATGCGACGGGCTGGACAACGACTGCGACGGGCAGACCGACGACGGTGATCCCGTCTTTTTGTGCCCGGGCGTCTCGCACGCCGCGGCCATCGAATGCAGCGACAGCCGTTGCAGCTACGCATGCGATGCCGGTTATGCAAACGCCAACGGCGAGTGGTCGGACGGCTGTGAGTGTCGCCCGACACGCCAGGGAGACGAGTGGTGCGACGGACTCGACAATGACTGCGACGGGCAAGTCGACGGGCAGGACTGCATCCATTGCGCCGCCGACTCGGATTGTATTGACAGCGGCTCGTGCCTGGAGGGCGCCTGCAGTGACGGTGTCTGTTCCAGCGCACCCAGCGCCGACGGAACGGCTTGCGACGACGGCCTGTACTGCAGCGTCACAGACAGCTGCCTGGCCGGCGAGTGCAACGGCGACGAGCGTGATTGCGGCTCGCTCGACGACCAGTGCAACGTCGGCGTGTGTAACGAAACGGCCGACGCCTGTCTGGCGCAAGCGTTTGATGACGGCACGCTCTGTGACGACGGGCTGTGGTGCAGCATAGACGACGGCTGCCTGGCAGGCGCCTGCACCGGCAACGCGCGCGACTGCAGCGCCGAGGACACCGACTGCATGATCGGCAGCTGCATCGAGGAGCAGCGAACCTGCGAGGGTCGCGCCAAGTTGAACGGGACGCCCTGTACCAGCGACGGCACCTTTTGCAACGGCGTCGAGGAGTGCCAGGCGGGAGTCTGCAGTTCGCCCGGCAACCCCTGCCCGATTCCCAACAACTGCGACGAGATTAACGGCCTGTGTGCCGGATGCGGGGACGGCCTGATCAGCACCGGCGAGGACTGCGACCCGGGCGCCCCCAGCGACGATTATTGTTGCAATCCCGCCACCTGTCTCTGGGTACAGTACGGCGGCGCCGACCCACAGAACGTCTGTGTCGAAAATATTGATTGTCAACTGGACGCCTGCGATGGAGCCGGCGGCTGCACCGTTATCAACGTGGCGGACGGCACTGCTTGTACGGATGACGGGATGTTTTGTACCGGCCAGGAGTCGTGCATGTCCGGAAGCTGCGTAAGTTCGGGCGATCCCTGCCCCGGAGCGGACGCCGATAGCGACTGCAACGAGTCCTGCAACGAGACGGTCGACGACTGCAGCGCCTTCGATGGGGACGGCAGTGCTTGTGACGATGGCGATCCCTGCACGCTGAACGACAGCTGCTCAGGCGGCGGCTGTCAGGGCCAATCACTCGATCCCGTATTAAGCGTCGACTGCGGCGACGTGGCCGCAGGCTCGAGCGCGAGTTGCCAGATCACAACCTCGCCCGAGACTCCAGGCTTTGCGGGCTGTCTGCAATGTACGGCTCACTTACTTGTGCCGGAGCTGTCGCGGGTCGATTTCTCAACCGGGAACGGACCCGGCTGCGACCTGGGCGGTTGGCAGGTCGAGGGCGGCAACTATTGCCAGACCGATTCCGCGCCCAGCCATTGTCCGCTGAACGCCACCCACTACGGTCCCGACAACTGTTGCACCAATCTCGTCTGCCCGGTGACGAACGGCCCGTTGGCGGGGTTGGAGGCCATGCAGGCCGACGAGGGAACCTGCAACGGCGCCTTCGAGGAGTACCGTCTGTACAACGAATTCGATCTGCGCGCTTTCGACACGGCCGTCCTGTGCTTCGACGTCGCTGAGGACGGCTGCGGCCTGGACGACTACTTCCAGGTTCAACAAGGCACGGGCAGTCCCGACGGCCAGGATCTCGATTGTTTCGACGGCAACGAGCCGCGTAACTCGGGCGATCTGTTTCGCCACTGTGTCGATCTGGCCTCCTGGAGCTCTTTGGAGCCGTTCGTGCGTCTGGATCTGTGGACCCACTCAGAGCTCCCGGGCAACACCTGGATCATCGACAACATCTCGCTGGTGGCCGGCTACCAGAACTGCCAACCGACGACGCGCCTGGTTTTCGAGGAACAATTCGATTCCTGCCCGCTCTACCTGCCCGGCGACTACAACGGCTGGACGATCGCCGGCGATCAGATCCGTTGTGAGAATTACGGTTGCGTATCCGACGGCCTGCACAACGACCGGGACAACTGGGCGATCGAGCACCCGGTCGATACTTCCTCGCTTTCGGGGCCTGTCAACCTGTGCTGGACAATGGGCGCCGAACCAAACACGGATGCATCGCTGTCGGTCGAGTTCAACACCGGCGGAAGCGCGGATTGGCAGACGGCCTACTTTTCGGACGGAGGGCTTACCCTGCAGAATGAATGCGTGAAGATGTGCGTCGACCTGGCAGCGATCGACCCGGCCGCGGCCGGCAATCCCGCGCTTCTGATCCGCTTCACGATCGACTCGCTCGACAAGTACGTGCTACTGGACGACATCAGCGTGGGCGGAGACGAGCGCTGCTCGGGAGCCAACCGGCTGCAAACCGGACAGGTCGTAGAGCAGGGCAACCACTACTATCTGGATATCGACGACCTGGGAGGCAAGAACTACCCTGTTCAGGTTGAATGTTCGATCTCGGTGGGTGGACAGACTATTTACGCCTCGGACGACTTCAGTTACGCCGTAGAGTAATTTCTACTTGCTGATGACCAGGTAGACCCTGCTGTCGCCGCGCTGGATCTTCATCAGCACCTTGCCCTTCTTGCCGCGGCCGAGCGCCTGTTTAAAATCTCTGATCGAGCGTACCCGAATGCGGTTGACCTCGATCACGATGTCGCCGCGTCGAATCAGGCCCGCGGCCTCGCTGTTCTGATCCACTGCGGTGACCACCAGGCCGTGCAGATTCTCGGACAATCCCAGCCTGCGAGCCTGGCGCGGGGTGAGAGGCTCGAGTGTCAGCCCCAGGTCGGCCTGCTGCGGTTCTGCTCCTTGCGATTGCTCCCGTCCCAGGGCCAATGACTCGCCCTTCTCTCGCTCACCCAGTTTGACATCGAAACTGCGTTTCTTGCCGTCCCTGAGAAGAACTATCCCTGCCTTGTGTCCAGGAGGCATGGCCGCGATCTTGCGGGTCAACTGGCGTACGTCAGTGACGCTGCGGCCTTCGATCGACAGGACGATGTCCCCGGCCTTCAGGCCGGCCTTCTCGGCCGGGCTGTCCGCAAATACCTGAGAGATCAAAACTCCCGACTTGGCCTCGACTCCGAAGTTGTCGGCCAGGTCATCGGTCAAGTCCTGGATGCTCACTCCCAGCCAGCCGCGAGTGACCTTGCCCGATTTTTGCAACTGGGGCAGAAGTTCCTTGGCCAGGTTGATTGGCACCGCGAACCCGATGCCCGAACCTCCGGCGATGATGGCGGTGTTTATACCGATCACGTTGCCGGCCGTATCGAAAAGCGGTCCGCCGGAGTTGCCGAAGTTGATCGAGGCATCGGTCTGCAAGAAGTCGTCGTAGGGCCCCTGGCCGATGACGCGTTCCTTGCCGCTGAGAATTCCGGCCGTTACCGTCAGGCCGAGCCCGAAGGGATTGCCTATCGCCACCAGCCAGTCACCCACTTCGAGTTTGTCCGAGTCTCCCAGGTAGACGAAGGGCAGCTTGGCCTTGGGATCGATCTTCAATAAGGCAACATCGGTTTTCTCGTCCGAGCCGACCAGTTTGGCATCAAAGGTGCGTTCGTCGGCCGTTTTGATCTTGATCTCGGTGGCGTCGGCGATGACGTGATGATTGGTGATGATATATCCGTCATCGGAAACGATGAAGCCCGAACCGAGTGCGTTGCGCTTGATCTCGTTCTGTGGCGATCTGAAGCGCTCGAATCCCTGCTGCCCGCCTCCGAAGAAGCGGTCGAAGAAGGGATCATGGAAACGCTGCATGCGCCCCGAGAAGCGCGGCTTGATGACCTGGGTAGTGTAAACGTTGACCACGGCGGGCTTGACTTGTTTGACCAGCCCGGCCAGTGACGGCAAGGGAGAGAACCCATTTGGCAAAGCTTGCGCGGACTCGCCGGTATGTTCGTGCCACAAGCCGGCGCCCTGCCCCGGCACGGCACTTGCTCCGAAACTGACGCAAGCGAAAACAGCGACTAATATTGTCACCAGAGCCCATGGAATCAGGACCCTCGGCCTCTGCCTCTGAAAAAATCCACTCATACGGCACCTCCTTTACTCCATTGTCCTGTTGCGCAAACTGCCGGTAAGCCGTGAATATTCCCGCTTGTCGGTATTTTAGGAACTTTGACTTCTCAATATTTGATCGATCTGCTATCTTTCACGCTGTTTGTAGCGACTGACCATGTTTCTCTGGAGGCGGCCATGAAAACGCGTTTCAATTTCCCAACCAGGATTCTCTTCGGGGAAGGTGTGATCGAGGACATGCCGGAGTACATCCTGGCTTTCGAAGCAGAACGTCCGTTGGTGGTAACCGACAGGGGCCTGATGACCACCGATATTCCCGAGCGGCTGGTCAACATCCTCAGGGTCAACGGGCTCGAACCGGCAACCTTCTACAAGATAGATCCCAACCCGACAGCCGAACAAATCGAGGCCGGCGCCGAGGCCTTTCGCAACCACGAGGCCGACGTCATCGTCGCCCTGGGCGGGGGCAGCCCGCTGGACGCAGGCAAGGCCATCCAGATTCGTATCCATCATGACCAGCCGCTCGAGGACTACGACGATCTCAAGGGCGGAGACGCCAAGATCCTGGGCGAACTGCCGCCGCTGGTGGCGATTCCGACAACGGCCGGAACGGGCTCGGAGGTTTCGCGCTCGGCGGTCATTACCATTGCAGCCGTTGACCGCAAGGTGGTGCTCTTCTCGCCGCGGCTGATGCCGGCCGTGGCTGTCTGCGACCCCGAGTTGACCTACGGCCTGCCGGCACGCATCACGGCCGAGACCGGCATGGACGCGCTCAGCCACAACGTCGAGGCCTTCCTGTCGTCCGGTTACCATCCCATGGCCGACGGAATCGCCATCACCGCAATACGCATGATAGCCGAAAATCTCCCCCGCGCAGTGGCCGAAGGCCGTAACGAGCAGGCCCGCCGGGAGATGCTTATGGCCTCGACCATGGGCGCGGTTGCCTTCCAGAAAGGACTGGGAGTGGTGCACTCGCTGGCCCACCCGCTCTCCAGCGTTGCAGGCGTCAGCCACGGGCTGGCCAACTCGATCATGCTGCCCCACGGTATTCTCTATAACGGCGAGGAAGTGCCCGACCGGGTGGCCGAGATCGCCCGGGCGCTAGGCAGTAAGGACACATCAGTGACCGGGGCGGCGGAGGCAACCTGCCGGCTGGCAGAGAAGATTGGCCTGCCGACGACGCTTTCCAAAGCCGGCGTCACTGAAGATCAGATTCCGCTGCTTTCCGAGAAGGCCATGCAGGACGGCTGCCACACCTGTAACCCGCGCGAGTGCAGACCGGAAAGCATGACGGCTCTTTTCAGCGACGCCTTGTGAAGGCCCCAAATGCCGACTCGGGTTCGCGCCGTCACTTTTGATCTGTGGGACACGGTATTCGCCGACGACTCCGACGAGCCCCGGCGCCTGGAGATGGGCATGCTGCCCAAGCCCCGGGCCAGGCGCGAACTGGTCGCTGAGTACATCGGTCGCGAGGTTCCCGTACCGCGCGAATCGATTGAGATCGCCTACGCCGCGGCCGACGCCGCTTTCGGCAAGGTATGGCACGAGCTCAGCGTGACCTGGACGGTTCGCCAGAGGCTCGAAGTCGTGCTGGCAGGACTATCCCGCAGTCTGCCCGATCGGGAATTGGCCGAGCTGATCATGCGGCATGAGGAGATGGAGTTGCAAGTGCCGCCCGATGCGGCGCCCGGAATCGACGCGGCTTTAGAGAGCCTTCATGGAAAATATCGGCTGGGGGTGGTCTCGGACGCGATCTTCTCGCCTGGACACGCGCTACGCCGGCTGCTCGAAAAATACAACCTGTTGCACCATTTCGACGCCTTCGCTTTCTCCGACGAGGTCGGGCATTCGAAGCCGCATCCGGCCATGTTCGAGTCGGTTGCGCGCGACCTGGAAGTTTCCCCAGACGAGATCGTCCACGTTGGAGACCGCGAACCCAACGACGTGGCCGGGCCGCACGGCGTGGGAGCCCGGGCCGTGCTGACGACGGTTATAAAGGACCGCGGCAGCGCCGTTACCAGGGCCGATGCCGTCTGCCGCGACTACACCGAGTTGCACAAGATAATCGACTCTTTCTGAAGGAACCTCACATGTCCGAACTACGCTTCTTGATCATCGACGGCTACCCCAAGAAAAGTCGTGACCATTTCGACGAGACCGGCGTGCCTTACGCCTGGCGCCAGTATGCCGACATGCTGGAAGCTCACATGCCCGAGGCCGGCTTCGACGTTCTGTTGCCGTCCGACGCCGGCTCGGAGCTTCCCTCGGGCGCCGGGTTGTCCGGCTATTCCGGCGTGATGTGGACCGGCTGCAACCTTACGATCTACGACGACGATCCCCGGGTTCGGCGAATGATCGAGCTGGCTCGCAAGATCTACTCGGTGGGAGTGCCCTCCTACGGCAGCTGCTGGGGCATCCAGATGGCGGTCGTGGCCGCCGGCGGCGAGGTCAAGCTCAACCCGCGCGGCAGGGAGATGGGCCTGGCGCGCAAGATTCAGCTGACCGAAGAGGGCGCACGACATCCATTCATGGGCGGTAAGCCCAGGGTCTACGACGCCTTCATCTCGCATTACGATGAAGTGACGACACTGCCGACAGGGGCTCAACTCTTGGCCAGCAACGACTTCACCCGGGTGCAGGCGCTGGCAGTAACCCACCAGAAGGGAACCTTCTGGGCCGTCCAGTACCACCCCGAGTACTGCCTGCATGACATGGCCAGGTTGATTGTCGCCCGCGAGGAACGCCTGGTGCGCGAGAAGTTCTTCAAAGACGGAAAAGAACTCGGCGAGCTGGTGGCCAAGATGGAAGCCCTTCACACCCAACCGGAGCGCCGCGACCTTCGCTGGCAACTGGCCATCGACGACGACGTTCTCGACCGTACCCGGCGACAGATCGAATTTCACAACTGGTTGTTCGAGCTGGTCGTGCCGCGGGCGGGTCAGGCACGGCGATAAACCATGGTTGGGGTCGTTCCCGTACCCGGTCAAGGCGGCAAGTTGCGCCGCTACCAGTTGCAGATCTTCGGCGCCACCTGGCTGGCCTATGCCGGCTACTACTTCTGCCGGATGAATTTCTACGTGGTCAAGAAGGCCCTGCAGGACAACCTTCACCTGAGCACCACCGAGCTCGGTCACCTGGGAACTGCTTACTTGCTGGGTTACATGATCGGCCAGTTCTCCTCGGCCTTCCTGGGGCGCAAACTTGGGCCCAAGCTGCTGCTTCTGGCCGGCACCGCAATCTCTGTGGCCTGCAACGTGTGTTTGGGTTTTTCAAACCTGTTCTGGTCGTTTCTGGTTTTCATGGCCATAAACGGCATGGCCCAGGGCACCGGCTGGCCGGGTTGCATAGGATCGCTGGGTCACTGGTTCAAACGCCGCCAGCGCGGCAGCGTGCTTGGTGTCTGGTCGACCTGCTACCAGGCCGGGCCGTTTCTGGCCAGCAACTTCGCGGGCCTGATGCTCGGCCATCTCGGATTCCGCTGGGCCTATTTCGGCGCCTCGATCGTGCTGCTTGCAATCTGGGGAGTAGTGCTTTTCTTCCACCCCAACACGCCCGAGAACGTCGGGATCGAGCCGGTTTGCGACGAAGAGGACGACCAGCAACAGGTAACCTGCCAAAAGGGCGAGCGCGAACCGCTGGGCTGGAGCAGGCAAGTGGTCGTCACCATAATGATGATGGGCGCGATCTACTTCTGCATCAAGTTCGTGCGCTACCTGCTGTTCTCCTGGACAGCCTATTTTCTGGGGCGCAACTTCGGGCTAGAGGGAGACCAGGCCGCCTACCTGTCGACGATCTTCTACGCCGCCGGCTTCGGGGGCGTTCTCTTCGCCGGTTTCGCCTCGGACCGCATCTTCAAGGGACGCAGGTCGCTGATATCGCTTCTGATGCTTAGCGGCATGGCGCTGGCCTTCGTGATCATGGCCACGCTGGGCGCCGCGAACCTGGTGATGTTCAGCGTCTCGATGGGTCTTTCGGGCTTCATGCTTTACGGCCCGGACTCGCTGCTTTCCGGGGTCGGGGCAATCGACGTAGGCAGCCGTCGCGGCGCACTGACGGCGGCCGGTATCATAAACGGCATGGGCTCGGCCGGCCCGATTTTCCAGGAGGAGATAGTCGCCAGGCTCTACCAGTCATCCGGCGGAGAACTGGGCCCGATCCTGTGGCTACTGCTGGGAGTAGCCGTCTGCGGAACAATACTGATGTTCTTCCTGTGGATCAGGGCCAGGCGCGGAAAGTCGAACCTGTGAGGCACACCTCGAATATTAGTTGCATCGATAATATCCGGCCGCGGAAGCCCTACCCCGGGACGGGCATGATCGCCTTGGGCGCGGCCAGCTGGCCTTCGATGTAGCTTTTTACTTCAGGGGCGGGTTGAAAAACTCCGAAGTGACCTTCGCACAGGATATCGGCCTCGAGATCCAAAAGCTTGCGCATGCTGGCGCGCCCGGCGTCACTAGGCGCCGATGTTCGGCTTGTTGACCGCGCTCTGAACCTTGCCGCGCAAGAGGAAGTCGGCCAGGTAGCCCGCCACGAACGTGGCGACCTTCACCTGTGCCTCGTATGTGCTGGCTCCTAGATGGGGAGTGGCCACGATCTTGTCGTGGGCGACAAGCTCGGCCGGCGGTTTTGGTTCATCGACGTAAACGTCCAGGCCGGCCCCGGCCAACCGGCCGTCGTCAAGAGCGGCCAGCAGAGCTTTTTCGTCCACCAGTCCCCCACGGGCGGCGTTTATCAAGATGGCGTCATCGCGCATCATGGAAAACTGCGCGGCGCCGATCATGTTGGTGGTCTCCTTGGTCCGTGGCACGTGCAGCGTAATGAAGTGGCTGCTCTTCAGAAGCTCGTCGAAATCCAGCCCCTCGACTCCCATCTTCGCGACGGTAGCGGCGTCGACCATCGGATCGTATCCGACCACCCGCATGCCGAAAGCCTTGGCCCGTACCGCTACCTCGCGCCCGATGCGTCCCAGGCCGATGATCCCGAGTGTCTTGCTGACGAGCTCGCGGCCCTTGCACTCCTTCTTGGCCCAGACGCCATTTTTCAGATTGCGATCGCCCCGGGGAATATTGCGCGCGCAAGCCAGCATCAGGCCGAAGGCCATCTCTGCCGCGCTGACCGAGTTGCCGCCGGGCGCGTTGACCACCAACACGCCGTGCTTGGTGGCCGCCTGCAGATCGATATTGTCTACCCCTGTCCCGGCCCGGCCGACGATCTTCAGCTTTTCGGCCGCCTCGAAGATCTCGGCCGTGACCTTGGTGGCGCTGCGCACCAGCAGGCCCGAGTACTCCGGGATGACCTCGGCCAGTTCCGCCGGCGACAGCTCCACCTTGACATCGACCTCGATTCCCTCTTCCCGCAAATTGGCGATGCCTTCCTCGGCCATCTGATCCGCTACCAGAACTTTCATGGATTTCCTCCCTGTTGGGTGATCCTGTTAATATACTGCTGAACTAATGCCAGCTTTATCCATCACTAGTCAAGTGCGATCGTCACCGGCCGAACGAAAGATTTGCCACTTGACCTACAAGCGGCCGATTGTTACGCTTCGGTGCAAGTCGCTTTCAACCGGGCGAGGGATTCAGATGGACGAACAGAACGGTAAAATTGTCCGTTTTTTACGAGCCGAATTCGCAAATCGGTCGGACCTGGCATCATGCTATTTGTCCGGTCCTCCTCACGGCGGCCTGGCCGTGAGAGCCCCTGCATTCGTTCGCGAGGGAGAGCTGGCCGTCGTCAACGCCGAGATCGTCTCGGAGAAGATCAAAGAGGAATTGCTGGGCGTGATCCTCTGGGTGCGCGATGGCAGGAGCGATCATGTCACGGCGGGTGTCGGATTCTTTGAAAGTGAAATAGAGCGGCGCGAGCGGCTGCTTGCCCCGCGGGCGCCGATTTTCGACAAGGAACGCCGCGAAATTCGCATCGAGGCTGCCCTGCCGGTGACCATGCAAACCGCCGGCAGCTTTTTCGTCTGCCGCACGCGGGACGTCTCCCGGAGCGGTATCGGATTCCAGAGCGCTAGTTTGCCGGACGCGTCCGAGGGCGAGGAGATCGACTTTAGCATCTTCGGTTCTCCATCTGATGAGCCCATAGACCTCAGCGGCCAGATCGCCTGGAGCAAGCCGGGCGTCGGTTTCGGCACCAGACTGAAGGGAACGCTCGACGAGGAGCGCGCCAAGCTGGAGCGACTGCTCGGCGAGCTTGCCGCGAACCTTGATCTACCCGATGGCGGAAAGTAAGCGCACTTTCATTGCCGTGCATTTCTCAGCCGCAGTGCTCGACGCCTTGGCCGAGCTGCAAGCCGGCTTGAAAAAGATGCTCGGCGATCGTGCCGGGATAAAGTGGGTCACAAGTGAAAATATCCACCTGACGCTTCAGTTCCTCGGGCAAGTCGACACCGAACTGCTGCCATTGTTGGCCTCGGAGTTGTCTTCAGCCTTTTCGGAAAACGAACCCTTCGAAGTGATCTTGAGCGGGAGCGGCTGTTTTCCCTCCCCGTCACGTCCGCGGGTGATCTGGGCGGGCATTACATCGGGCGGGCAGAATTTGTGTGGGCTTTACGAAGCAACCCTGCGAGCGACCGAGTCTATGGGATTCGAGCGCGAGAAACGGCCTTTCAAGCCACACCTGACCCTCGCGCGCGTCAAGGATCCTCGAAAATGCGGTAATGTTTCCGAGGCGATAGCAAGATTCGAGCGACACCCGTTGGGCTCGTGTCAGATCGATTGTGTAGACTTGATGGCAAGTGAGTTGACGCCCCGGGGGCCGATCTACACAACACTTGACAGCTTCCCCCTGGGCAAGTAGGATACTGAACAAATGAACAGGTAAGGATTGGAGGCTTCATGAGCAAGGACAAAGATAACGATCGCGAGCGCTCACTCGAACTGGCCATCGGCTCAATCGTCAAGCAATTCGGCAAAGGATCAATCATGCGACTGAACGGCGAAGGGGCGGTGTTCGACAACGTCCCCGTCATTTCCACGGGGGCAATGTCACTCGACATAGCCCTTGGAATAGGCGGTGTCCCCCGAGGCCGGGTGGTGGAGATCTTCGGGCCCGAGTCATCGGGCAAGACGACCTTGGCGCTGCATATCGTGGCCCAGGCCAACCGGACGGGTGGCGTGGCCGCCTTCATCGACGCCGAGCACGCGCTCGATGTCAACTACGCCCGCAACCTGGGAGTCAAGACCGACGACCTGTTTGTCTCCCAGCCGGACACCGGTGAGCAGGCGCTTGAAATCGCCGACATGCTGGTCCGATCGAGCGCGCTCGACGTGCTGGTGATCGACTCGGTCGCGGCCCTGGTGCCACGGGCCGAGATCGAGGGCGAGATGGGCGACAGCCACATGGGCCTGCAGGCCAGGCTGATGAGCCAAGCCTTGCGCAAACTCACCGGCAGCATCTCGAAGAGCCGCACCTGTGTTATCTTCATCAACCAGATCCGGATGAAAATCGGAGTCATGTTCGGCAACCCGGAGACCACCTCGGGCGGCAACGCCTTGAAGTTCTACTCCAGCTTGCGTCTGGACATCAGGCGCATCGGCGCCATCAAGAAAGGCAACGAGATCATCGGGAACCGCACCCGGGTTAAAGTGGTCAAGAACAAGATGGCGCCGCCTTTCCGCGTGTGCGAGTTCGATATCATCTTCAACCGGGGCATCAGCCGCATCGGCGATCTGATCGACCTGGCGGTCGAGGCTCAGATAATCGAAAAAAGCGGTGCCTGGTACTCTTTCGGCGATGAGCGCATCGGCCAGGGACGCGAAAACGTGCGAGACCTGCTTGTCGAGAACAAAGCCATGCGTCTCGAGATAGAGAAGCGAGTGCGCGAGCATTACGATTTGCCGCCCATGGTAAACGCTCCGGCGGCAGCCGAAGAGCCGTCCACGCCAGAGGTTGCTCCAGCAACTAATGGAGGCAACGGCAAAGATCCTTCGGCTCGTGTTGAACCGGCGGCCGCCCCGTCCCAGCGCCGCAAGGCGCGCGCGCATTGATGTCCTCCAAACGGGCTGGTGCAGATGTGCAGCTCGCGAGGACTTGTTTGAGCGCAAGTTACACCCCCCGGCAGCCTAAAGGCTGCCGGGGGGTGTAACTAAGCGAGTTCCGGAGCGAGCGGAATATCTGCACCAGCCCGTTTGGAGGACATCGTTTTTTGACATTACGAAAAAAGGGTATGCACTTCTTCGGGCTCGAAGCCGCGCCCGAGCAGGTAGCGATGGGCCCTGCCGCGCAACTTGCGGTCGGCTTCGGCAAGCAAGGCCTCTTCGCCGAATCGCTTCCTTACCAGTCTTTTCATAACGCTGGTGCGTGACAACTTTCCGTAGGCCTGCTCAACGGCCAAACCGATCAAATCGTCACCCAGGCCGTAGCGCGAAAGATCCCAACGCAACTTCCTTGGTCCCCAACCCTTACGCTTGCCCATCACGCGCGCCCGCTCCAGGGCGAAGCGCTGATCATCGAGCAGCCCCGATCTTTTGAGCCTTTTGAGAATTTCCCCGGTCACGCCGTCTTTGTATCCATCGGCCCGCAGTCGATCTTCGATCTCTTTGCAGGAGCGGTTGCGTACCTGCAGCAGTCGCAGCGCCTTCCTGTGCGCCCGGTCGACTGAATCTGCCTGTTTCTTGGCCGTCATATTGGCAGGCTGCCGGTCAGAAACGCTCGATTGGAATGTCTCCCCCGCCGGCGCCGCCGGCTTCCGTCGGCGGTTCTCCGCCTCCACTCCCTTGAGACGTTCCTCGCTCGAACTGATCCCAGGTGCTGTCGGATGTAGCGGAGATGCCTGATACACGCAGGGCGAAGTCATCCGGGTTGGTACACTGGCGCAGCGCCTCATCGTAGGTAATCAGCTTCTGTTTAAGCAATCCCATCAGCGCCTGATCGAATGTCTGCATGCCGTAGGAGACATTGCCTTGAGAGATGGCGTCGGCAACTTCCTTGGTGCGATCCTTGTCCTCGATCATCTCACGCACGCGCGCCGTGGCAATCAATATTTCGAGGGCCGCGACCCGCCCGTGTCCGTCCGCTTGCGGCATGAGGCGCTGGCTGATGACCGCCCGCAGCACGGCCCCAAGCTGCATGCGGATCTGCTTCTGCTGGTAAGGTGGGAAAACGGCGATGATACGGTTGATAGTCTCGGTGGCATCCAGTGTGTGCAGCGTGCTCATGACCAGGTGGCCGGTTTCGGCGGCCAGCAAGGCAGTCTCTATGGTTTCCAGGTCGCGCATTTCGCCGACCAGGATAGTGTCCGGATCCTGGCGCAGGGCGCTCTTGAGCGCCTGTGGAAAACTCAGCGTATCCACTCCAACTTCGCGCTGGTTAATGATGCTGCGCTTGTCGCGAATAAGAAACTCGATAGGATCCTCGATGGTCATCACGTGGCAAGTGCGGTGCGTGTTAACATGATCCACCATGGCCGCCAAGGTGGTTGACTTTCCGGAGCCGGTCGTGCCGGTTACCAGGATCAGGCCGCGCTCCTCCATGGCGATCTTTTCGAGAACTTTTGGTAAGCGCAACTCTTCGATACTGTTGATCTTGAAAGGGATGACCCGGAAAACGATGCCAATCGTGCCGCGCTGCTGAAACACGTTGACCCTGAATCGACCCAGGCCGGGAACGCCGTAAGCCAGGTCGAGCTCATTGAATTCCTTGAAGCGCTCTTTCTGGTAGTTGTTCATGATGCCAAACGCCATGCGGCTGATCTCCTCTGGAGGCAGTCTGCGGGCATCTTTGAGGGGCACCAGTTTACCGTCCACACGAAACATGGGCGGTAGACCCGCCTTGAGATGAATGTCAGAGGCGCCGCCCTTCATGGCAATCTTGAGAATATCGTTAAGGTCCATGCAAGCTCCTTCGTCGACAACCAACCGGTTACAGAAGGCAAAATATCACACCTGGCCGCTGTCGTTCAACTATCATTAATAACTAACGCATTGTAACGAACATTACTCGCACTTCTTCGCCGAGATTGTTGCCGAACAGGTCTTCAACCTGCGTTCCGATCACAATTTCATGGCGCACACCGGCCAATAGCGGTTTCAGCGGCTGCAACACAACCAGGCCGAGCCCTGCCTGACCCTCACTGACCAGGTAGTTGCAGGCCTCCCACTCAATACCGCTTACCACATACATGCTCTGCGGTCCGACACTGACGGGATCCACGGGCTCGGAGAACCAGATCTTCAGATCCATGCCGGGAGGCACCTCGATCCAGCCGTCAGCGGGCAATGTTCGCACCACCCGGGGCACACTCGAATCCACGACGTCGAAGAGCTCTTGTCCAGATGAAATGCTGCAGCCCGACAGAGCCAGGCCGGCCAGAAACATGGCAATGGTTTCCCTCAATGACACAACGCCTCCAGGTCCGCCTGGCGATGGCATTTGAGGCATGGTCGCTGGTTGCGACGACGCATCAGCCGGCAGCGGGCGCCGAATCCGGCCGGGTGCGGACTTACCCCGGCCCCGATTCCGGCGCCACCGTGACAGCGAATGCAATCGCCCTCGGCATGACAAGAAGCGCAAGACTTGATGTTCCTGCGCGCCTCCAGCGCGTGACGCTCCTGGAATCCCTCTGGATGCAGGCGCATGTTGCGCGGCCGGTTTTCGCTCGATTCCGCAACGCCAGTCCGGCGGTGGCAGGCCAGGCACTTCGACTGATTTCGATGACAGCTGTTGCAATCCATCAGACCCGCCCTGGCGGGCCCCGCATGCGAAAGTTCCCAGTCCGCGGGATGGAACCGCAAGGGCAAACTGACCCCCCGATGACAGTTATCGCAGCTGCGTTCGGTGTGACAGGCCATGCAGCGCCGGTTGACCGTGCGTGCGCTGGATCCATGGTTTTTCAACCAGCCCGGCCCGTGATCCGCGCCCCCGTGACCGCCTCCGGGCATCAACATCTCCCCGTTAATATCGACCAGCAACCGACCTTCCGGGCCTGCCGGGTGGCAGGCGTCGCAGCGATTTTGAAGCATCTCGGCATGACAGCCGGCACAAGTGTCGGCCGCCGGCAAGAGTCCCCGTGACAGATCTTCGTTCTCGGGCAGGTGACAAGTGCGGCAGCTCTCCGGGGTCTTCTGGTGAAGGCGGTGTGAGAACTTCAACGCCGGCGCTACCCGAACAAACCCCGCGCCCGGCGGATCATCCGGCGGATGACAGATCCCGCAAGTCTTCGATTTATATACATCATCATTTGCCTGGCTGTGACACTCTGAGCAGATTTTGTGTCCGGGCATCTCACAGGCCATAGCCGATTCACTATCCGACACTTGCGGATGGCACTTCTCGCAGGATAGTTGCTCATGTCTCAAGTGAGAAAATCGCAATGTTCTAACCGGGGCGTGATATACGGCTGATGGCCGGCCGCCGTAAGCTTCTTGAGCGATAAGTGCAAAAAAAGTACCCACGCAAATGACGACCTTGGACTTCAATGGAAAATGCTCCCGGGGTTGAAGTGAAAAGACAGATCCAGCACCGCCAACATTCTGAAACGCAGCGGATTGATACGGTTTCCATTGAGCTGACCTAAAATCACGATTGCCTGATTGCGCGCAAAGCGCCAGGTTACGGCGGCCGAGCATCCAAGCGTGAGCGCGTATTGATTTTCCTGAAGCGAATCATCAAATGACATGATGACGGCCCGCCCATCCAAAAGAAGGCGCCGTTCGGCGATCTCGATCATCACCCTTGGCGCCAGCAACCAGCGTTTCCCCACCGAGCCGTCCTCGTAGGCGCCCGCCATCGAAATCACAAGACGCCGACCCGCCCACAAGCGCCCATCGAAGTCGATTCCATTCACCCCGCCGCCGGTCCAGTCCGCGCCGGAATCGTCCGCTGGCATTTCAAGGTAGCCACGTCGCGTGTACCCCAGCCGATACGACATGAGCGGCATACCGCGAAAGCGTGGGTCCCAGCGCAACCCGGCCCTGTACTCATTGAACGGTGCCGGGCTGAAGAAGTTGAAAATCGAATCCAAAGAGAAGTGCGGCCGGCTGCGCAAATAACCGGCCTCGATCCTGATCCCATCGAAAAAGGCGGGTAGTCTGAACCAACCAGATGCGCGCAGCCGATCCCACTGGTCTTCGAGTAAGTCGAAAACCGCCCCTCCATCAAGTCCGATACGTCTTTGCCAAAGCAGAACCGAGCCCGACGCTCCCAGGCGCTCTTCCAGCAGCGGCCAGTCCTGTGTCCACAGCAGCATGCGACGGTAGGCAAGCTCGGCTTGTAACCAGCTAGAATCGAAGTTCAGCCCGACGCCTACGACCGGAGCGGGAAGAGTGTCTCCCTCGACGCCGTCCAGTTCGAGCTCCTGGCCTCCCAACAGGCTATGGTTGCGCACCTCGAAGCCGGCGATCAGCCTGAACGACAAACCCGCCGGCATCTGCACGTCAGTCCGCAAACCGTCGAACAGCAAGAAATCCAGTTCGTCCAGAAGTAATTGCCGTCCAACCGTCAGGTCCAGGCGCCCTCCAATCCTGCGCCAACTCACCTTTGCCAACATCAACTCGGCCAGATCGTTGCCCATGGCATCGAGGTCGTCGTCGAAGCCAAGCTCCGTATCCAGCCTGAAACTTGTCTCGAAGCTGAGGTCCTGAATGCCGAGCAGGCGCCCGGCTCTCAGGTCGACCCATTCTACCAGGCGCCGTCGATCCAGGAAATCCCCCGCCGCCGTTCTGGTCTGGTAACCCTGTCCGATGACCGTAAACCGCAGGTCAACGTCAGCTGCCCGTGCTGCTCCCCCGGATGAGAACATGGAAATCAGCAGGACTGCCAGGCAAACGGGTGTGATAAGAGACAATCTTCCGGGCGCTGAAAAATTTTCAAACAGACTGTTTTCCCCCACCGTCGTCTTTCGGGTTCTCGTCTTTCGGATTCTCCTCTTTCGAACCGGGAGGAGCATCGAGATCGGCTATGGCGCGCCGAATATCGCCCCTGACATCCAGCGAGTGCCTAAGATCATCGAAACCAGTCTGGCTCACGATTTCCGCTTTGATCTCGTCGAAACCAATATCGTCTTTAGCTTTAAGTATTTCGGTCTTGACCTCGTCGAGCCCGATCTCGTCCTTGACATCTTCCAGTGAATGTCGCAAGTGAGCCAACCCCTTACCGAGGGATTTGGCCACTTCGGGAAGTTTCTTCGGCCCCAGCACGATCAGCGCCAGTACCAGAATTACAATCAGCTCCCAGCTGCCGATTCCAAACATTGTATACCGAGAATGAACGGTCTTGGTTGTCCCGGACGAACGCTATTCTTGCGGGGGATCAACCCTTACGCCGGCTTTCTCGCCTTCCTTGATAGCGGCATTCTCGGCGGCCGGCAGCTGTTGCGGTTTCTCGGCCTCGTCGAGACGGCGAACTTGACCCTCGATTTCCTTGGCCTCGCCCTTGAAAGACTTGCGAAAGTTGCGAATCGATTTTCCCAGCGCGTCCCCCAACTGAGGCAGCTTGCCGGCGCCGAATATGACCACGACAATCAGCAGGATGACCAGGAGTTCCCAAACTCCGAAAGTGGCGAGTTCAATTCTCATGCTTCACTCCTTCTTGCCCGCGACCAACACCTGCATGGCCCGGAATCTACGCGTCAGGCCGTCGCCCGGGACGAGGGCACCAGAAAGCGCAGATCCAGCCCACCCTCAGACAAATGAACCGGAAACACTACGTGGTCCGTGCCGTCCTGCGGCTGGGGAATCGCGGAGAGTGTCTCCGGCGGGGCGATGTCGATTTGCACGCCAACTTGTGCCAACTTGGCCACGGCGTTACCGCAAATGATGTTACAGAATTCCTTGACCGCATCCTCGACCACCGACTCCGATTCACGGGTGGCATCTTCCTTGAGTATGGCCGTGGCGATCAGCACGGCTACATCGCTGGAGACACTCAACAGGTAGCGCAACGGCAAACCGCCTTCGAACGGCAAGGCAATCGACAAGTGGTATTCGCCTCCCTGTCCGTCACCGCCGCCGTCATCCAGCTTCCCGGCGCCGACCTTGATTGGAATTCCAACGATGCGCACGAACATCTTGCGTGTCAGGTCGACGCTGACCTCGATAACGGGAGCCGCCTCCAGACCCTCGGGAACGTCCACGCTTTCAAGGGCATAGCGCGCCTGCTCTTCCTTGAAGATGGCTAGCTCGCGCTCCAGAATATCCTCGGTAATGTGCCCCAACTCCAGAAGCGCCTCGCCGAGATACAAGTGGTTGTTCTTCTGAAATGTCAGGATCTCGCGGGCCTGTTCCTGGGTGATCAGGTCCATAGACACCGCCAGGTCTGCGAATTTGATATCCTTGGCTTTCTGCTGTTCGTTGATCTGCTCTACCTGTTCTTCGGAGAGGTACTTCTTGCTCACCGCCACCGTTCCGAATCTCAAGTTACGGTATTCCTGTAGTTCCAGGGCTTCGATCAGTTGTCCGCGCGTGATCACCCAGCGATCGATCAAAAACTCCCCGAAAAACTGGATGCCCATTGAATTACTCCTGCTCGAAGATCCTGTCGAGGATCGACTTGACCTTGTCGGCCTCGAACGGTTTCGAAACTACGGCGCGAGCGCCGAGTCTTATGGCCTCTTCCACTTTTTGACCCACCCCGCCGACCGACGAGACGACCACGACACGGGCATCTGGATCGAGCCTGATAAGCGTCCTCAGTGACTGGATGCCGTCCATCATAGGCATGACGATGTCCATCATGACCGCGTCCGGCTTGAGTGTCTTGAACAACTTGACCGCCTCGGCACCGTTCTTGGCGTGCCCAATAACTTCGAAATCACCAAAGCCTTCAATGATCTTGGTCAATTGACGAGCAATCGCCACACTGTCATCGACTACCAATATCTTGCGACTCATGCAAAACCCCATTCCACGGCGGTTCTACCGCCAGAAACAACTACTGTTTCCACAAACTAATTCCGCCCCAACATCCAGCTAGATGATAGGTTGGCCGTTCGGCCGGAGTCAAGAAATTACGCGCAACCAAGTTGTGACCGTCCACAATTGTGTTAGACTATCGACAGGAGGCTTGCCATGAACAAATATACAGGCATCCTGCTCACATGTCTGCTGACGGCTGTCCCGGCCCTAGCACAGGAAAAAACTCCAAAAACCGAAGAAGGCGGCGATCAACCGCAAGCGTCTCTCTCCTCTGAGCTTATGGTTTTAGACGAGCCACTCGGCGCGCTCGATTCAGTGGCGTTGATTCGTCCGGAAGGAACCGGCACTGTTGAGGATCTTTCGGGTCTCGAAAAGGAGATCGAAACTTATCTCTCGAGCAGGAAAACACTGCGTGTGATCCCCGCCGACCAGGTCTTCACGAAAGTGGGACCGGAATTCGAAGTCTCTAGCGCGGGCATAGCCGGCGTGGCCAAGAAGGTCGATGCCGCCGCCGCACTGTTTCCGCGTGTGTTCAAGACAGAAAAGAACTACGACCTGCAACTTTGGCTGGTCGATGCACAGGCTAAGGTCCTGCTGGACAAGACCCTATCGCTGCCGTCTCTGCCTGCCGCTGCGCCCGCCCAGGCGGCTGCGGCCGGTAGCGTGCCTCCGACCGTAAACCCGCCGGCCAAGCCGTCGCCGTCCGGCCCGGATCCCGAGGCCGTCGAAGCTTATTACCACCGGGCTATCTCACTGGCACCCAGACAACGTCTGGTCGGGCATGGCACGGCAGTTGGCATCTCGACGGGACACGTGTCTCTTGGCATGTCCGCCTCTCCTGTGATCGTCAACGACTGGATGATAGTCGAGGGGGCCGAACCGATCAGCGAGCCGCAACTTGCCCGCCTGGCCGGCCGGGACGATATCGGCAAACGTATCGACAGAGACATTGGTGTGATCAAAACCTATCGCAACGTCGGCATCGGCATGACTCTGGCAGGTTTCGTCGCGGCCGGTGTGGCCGCCCCTTTCTTCAAGCAGGGATCCGATCAGGGTCTCACCTCGGCCGGCGTGGCGGTCGGAGTCGGCAGTGCCGTCGGCGCTGCCGGACTGGTCGTCTGGCTGATCTACGGGCCCCAGGCCGCCCGGGCGAACAGCCCTTATCCCAGCAGCCACCTGATTACCCGAAACGAGGCCCAGGAGATGATCGAATCCTACAACTTGCGCTTGCGCAGGGAACTGGACCTTGCCGATCCCGAGAGTTCTCCCGATACTGACGACGAGAGCACACGGCTTGAGTTCCTGCTGCTTCCCGACTTTCGCGGCGGTGCCGTAGCTTCACTCGGGTTCAGATTCTGAAATACGATCCTGGTTTACTGAGCGCACCAGATCGATCATGCGCTGAACCAGCTTGTCGTTGACGACCCCGGCTAGTACCTCGGCCATAAGTCCCAGCAGTTCATCCCGGCTCGAGGCCTGGAGAATTTCATCCAGTCGGATGGCAAGTCCCTCGGCCACCGCAGTGTCCAGCTTGTCCCGTAAAATACCCACCAGGTCCAGCGGGCTCGAAACGGTGTCGTCCGAGGTGACCTCATCCCCAAAGGAAATGTCGATCGGACCGCCGGATTCGATTAGCCTCTCAGCCGTCACGACTTGAGAAATTGGCGCTTCTGACTCCCCGAGATCGAATTCGATCTCGTCTTCTTCCTGCGGTTCTTCAGTGAGCGGCTTTTCAGTGATCGGCAGATACTTCATTACCAGGGCTTTCAGTTGCTGAGCCTTGACCGGTTTTGGCAAGGCCTCGTCGACCCGGGTGGCCGCCTTGACCTTGCGAGCCACTTCTTCGCGAGCCGACGAAAGAATGACTATCTTGGCATTCTCAGCCAGTTTCTTCTGTTCGAGCGCCTTGACAAACTGGTATCCGTTCAGGCGCGGCATGACCAGGTCGAGAAGAATCAGGTCGGGTGCGACGCGAGCCACTTTCGCAAGCGCTTCCAGCCCGTCCTTGGCAGAACTGACCTGGTAACCCATCGGCTGCAACACTCCTGTAATAAACTTGCGAACCGTGGGGTTGTCGTCCACTACCAGAATCTGCTTTGCAGGCGCCATCGGCCTTCCCCTTCAACTCGATTCTGAGACAAGTCCTATCGAATAGGCGTGCCGAAGTGCAGCACTTTTCCGTCGCGCAAGGCCACAGCCAGCGTGCCGTCGGCCGGGCTTATCGCCAGGTCGTCCACGGCTGCGCGGGTACCGACATTGATGATTCCCTTGCGCCTCCACGAACCAGGTTCGTAGACGTAGATCTTTCCGCCGTCGGCGCCGACCAGCAAGGTCTTGTCGTCCGGTCCGAATACCACGCAGAAATGGTAGGCGCCGACCATTATTCTTTTCAGATAGGAACCCTGGCCGCTGTACACCGAGAAAGACACGCTTCCGTCTGCGGTCACGATCCAGCGACCGGCCTTGTCAAAGGCCAGGAAATGGGCGTCGTGATTCTCATCGCCCTGCTGGTTTTCCATGTTGCCCTGCACATTCCAGAATTTCAGATAGGAGACGCCGTCGTCCATGCAGCCGGCCGAACTCACCCAGCCCGGTGCATCCTTGCGCCTGTAAACCCGGCGCTGGCGACATCCGAGGTCCTGGAAGACCGCTTCCTTCTTGCCCGTCTTCACGTTCCACAACTTTAGAGCGAAGTCATCTCCGGCGGTCATGACCTTCGTTCCGTCTTTAGTAAACGTGGCCCAGTTCATCAGCGGCTTCGGGGTGGCTGCGTAAATCTGCAGCTCTTCGTCGGTCATGTCCTTCTCGCGCGGCGGTTTGTCTTTGAGAACCTTGACCTGCTTTCCGGTCGCGACATTCCAGATGCGCGCTGTCTGATCCTTGGAAACACTGACTATCAGTTTACCGTCCGGGGAAAAATCGGCCATCATCACATCGTCTTCGTGGCCGGCAAGCGAATGCAAAAGCTTCCCGTCTGCGACGCTCCAAATCTTGACCAGTTTATCCTTGCCGGTGCTGACCAGCAGGCTGCCGTCCGGCGAGAAGGCCACATGCAAGGCACTCTTCTCGTGCTTGCCGATCTCGACGGGTGTCAAACCGCTGTAGGGATTGTTCGGCTTTTTCTTCTCTTGTACCTGCCCGGCGTCTTTCGACAGCGTACCAGCCGGCGTCTTTCCGGCCGACTGAGTGTCATTCGAGGTACATCCTATGACACTCACACATGTCAATAACACGAATATCGTCTGCTTCATGCCGCCTCCTCATCCAACCGCCAGCTTGGCGGTGGTCTCGCGCAGGCGCTGGCACAGTGTTCGCACAAACACCCTGAGCACCCTTACGGCAAACTTGTCGTTGGCCTGCAAGAAACGCAGGAAATTGTCACGCGAAATCTCGAATGCCAGGACCGGTTCCTTGGCGACTACCCGCGCCGAGGTCGGGCTCTCGTCCACAAGCGCCATTTCTCCGACATGATCGCCCGCGCCAAGTTCGGCTACTGCCGTCTGGCGCTCGCCCTCAACCCTGATAACAGCCACCTTTCCCGAGCGCAGCACATACAAGGCCATTCCGGGACGACCCTGTTCTATCAGGGTCTCTCCCGCCTGAAACGATCGCTCGGAACAGATGTTATAGAAAGACTTCATTTCCGAAAGCGGCATGTCAGAAAAAAGCGGGATTTTCTGCAAGAAGTCGAAGCCCTCCATGACGCTGACGATTTGTGAGTGTGGTTCGCTTCCCTCGGGCAGGTCGACTTCCAGGTCGATCTCCTCGTCCGCCTCGGACGGTTGAATCGCCTCGGACAGCGAGGGCTCTCCCTGCCCGGTCCCGCCCGAACCGATTTCCGCAATCTTCTCGCCGACGTCCTTGTACGAGATGTCGAAGTTCAGAAGCTGCTGGTAGATGTTGCGGGAGACTTCGATCTTACCGGCAATGTTGTGCAGTCCGGCCAGGTGGTAATAGAACTCGGCCGTGTCCGGTCCCACCGGACGACCCTTGATGACGTTGAGGATCTTCTTGACCGCCAAGTCGACGTACCCGTTACGGGCTAAAATATCGCCAATCAATATCGTGGCCTGGTCGAAGCTGTCTTCGTCGGCCTGGACCTTCTGCAGCAGTTCCATCGATTTACGGTACTTGCCGAGCTCGTGGTAGAGCTTGCCCGAGATGAAGTAGTTGACCGCCTTTTCGTAGTTGGCAGCCGCCCGGGAGAAGTTCTTGACCTTCAAAAAAAGCTCGGCCGCCTGGCGATAGTTCTGGTTGCGCTCGAACATCTCGGCGGCCTTCTCGAAATTCTCGACCTTGGCGTACATCTCGGCGGCGCTCTGGAAATCGTCGCTCTGCTCGTAAAGCTGGGCCGCCTTGTCGTTCTCGCCCAGGTTCTCGCAGCACAAGGCGGCCTTTTCGAAATCCCTGGCCCTGAAAAACATGTTGGCCACCAGTTTTTGCAATCGCGGATGTGTCTTGACCTTGTTGATCAGGATGTAGCCGATGTCTTCCTGGCAGCGCGAGTAGACGTCGGCCGCATCGGCAACCTTGCCGTCGTTGAGCATCTTCAATAGCCCCGTAATAACCTGGGCGGTGGTCAGAAACGTATTTCCCTCGCCGGCGCGACCCTTGATCGTTACGCTCTCGGCCATCTGCAGACCTCCTCAAGCAAGCTGGATGGCCAATGGATATCACCGCCCTTCGCCAGGTGTCAACCGGCAGTAAACGCTGCCGGGCAAGATTTGCCGCGCTGGTGTCTGTTGGTCTACAATTCAACTGATCACGAAAGGAGGGCTCGATGCAACGTATCTCGTTGGGCGGCATGCTGGTTGCGTGTTTCTTTGCCTGCTGTTCCTCGGGCAACGGCACCAGCTTTGATTTCTGCACGAGTTTTACGGAAGTGATTTTCGAGCCGGGCGGCGACTGGCTGCTGCCATTCCCTTCCGATTTATACCTGGTCGAGGATGCATCCACTCCCGGCGGGCGACGGATCGACCTTAACCCGGCCAATACTCCCTCGCAGGAGAACATGTTCGACGCGTTTCCCTTCATGCGTGACCAGCTCGATCGACTCGACGGCTTTGGTACTTCGGCCTCGGTCACATTCGGCTTCAGCGGAGAAATCGGCACCCGGGAGGAGAACGGAGACACTTTCATCGTCACTCCGCCCGACAGCCTTGCGATATCCCCCGCGGACACGCTGCTGCCGGGCACGCCGGCCGTGCTGATCGATATCGACGCCGACTCGCCCGAACGCGGACGAGCCGTCCCGCTATTTCTCGAGTACCTGTCCGACCGCGACAGCCACGCTCATGGCCAGCACTACCTGCTGTGCGAACCGGCCTTCGCGCTGCGTCCCAAGACGACATATGCCCTGGCGCTGACGACCTCCTTGACCGACAAGAGCAGCCGCTGCCTGGCTCCCAGCGCAGATACCAGATCGCTTCTTGAAAACCCCGGGCGGGGCGAGTTCGGTCTACTCGGAGAAGAAGTTCCCGCGGCGCTGCAAGCTCTCGCGGACGGCGGGTTCATAAAAGACGCAGGAGACATCTCGGCCCTGACCGTCTTCACTACCCAGAGTATCGAGGAAGAGCTGCTGGCCGCCACTCGTCAGATCCTTGCAAGCGACCCGCCGAAAGTCGTGGCCGGCAGCCTGCAAACTTCGCCGGGCACCGAAGGCGTGGCTTTAGTGGTCAGCGGCAAGTTCACGGCGGCCGACTACCAGACCGAGGCCGGCACCTTCGAGATCGCAGCCGGCGACCCGGTACTCCAGGGCACCTCGGAATTGGAGTTCGAGCTGCTGATTCCCGAGACCACTGCGGATCACGGCCCGCCCTTTCCGATAGTCATCTATCAGCACGGCCTGATGGGGCAAAAGGAAGAAGACAGGGGAGCCAAGCGGGCCCAGGCCCGGGCCGGATTCGCCTCGCTGGCAATCGACGCCGTCTTGCACGGCAGTCGCAAGGCCGCAAGCGGCTGGGAGGTGACCAACTTCTTCGGCATCGACCTCGATTCCGGCACCTTCGACATGCCCTTGCTTCGGGACAACTTCAGGCAAAGTTTCTTGGACATCGTCAGCCTGGCCGAGCTGGCGGATGATTTGGCCACATACGATCTGCTGCCCGAGGGGGCTCCCGACGGTGTGCCCGAACTTTTATCACGGCCGGTTTATCTGTCGGGGCACAGTCTGGGCGGCATCATTGCAGCCGGGGCCGTTGCCCTCTCTCCGCGCATAGCGATCGCCAACCTGTCTGCCGGCGGCGGCTCGCTGCCCACCAACCTGTTCATGCGCAGCGACATCTTCGGCACTTTCATCGACATGCTGCGCCCCGAGGACACCAGCGCGGCGGACGTCAAGCGCTTCATGCCCATACTGCAAATACTGACCGAGCGCGGCGATCCCGTGAACCTGGCCCGCCTGGCCATCGACCAACCTCCCGATCTTCCAGGCGCCGCTAGCAAGCACGTGCTCTTTCAGGAGGTGATCGACGACAGCTTCGTGCCCAACACGGCCAACGAGGCCCTGGCCAGGGCGTTCGGTCTTTCGCACCTGCGCCCGGTGCTGCGCGAAGTCTTCGGGCTAGCCGCGCACGACGAACCCATGTCGTTGAACAACGTGCAGGATGTCACGGCCGGCTTCTTCCAGTTCGACCTGCTGTCGAACGGAGATCCGGCCGAGCACACGGAGATATACGCAGACTCCTTGGCCCAGACCCAGTGGATTCATTTCTTCGAGACTTTCCGGGATAGCGGTGTCCCCGAACTGGTCGACCCCTACCGCGTACTGGGGATCGAACGACCCTAAGACCCGCCAAGGCTTGCCAGCAGTGTATTCTCCGACTGCATCAGCCAGACAACCTTGTCGCCGGCGCCGCCCAGCACGCGGCCAAGCGACTCAACCAGGTCCTTGGTGCGTTCAGATGACTCGAACACCAAAACCAGATTGCGATTAGTCGAGCCCTTCAGCTTCATGGACATTCCGCTCAAGGCTTTCTCCAGACGCTTTACGATCTCGTCTCTGTGCATGGCCGCCTTCTCGTCCAACGAGACCTGAAGCATGATCCGCCGTCCCTTGCCGCGAGCCCAAAGCGCCTTATCGAGCGAGACGGAAAGATCTGCCGCAAGCTTCTCGGCCGCCTGGCGCGCCGCCGCCGCGCGCCCACCCTCGTCGTTGGGATATGCATCGCTTGTGGCCGAAGCCTCGGCCAGAAGCTTTCCGGACTGGTTACCGAACACCCTGCCGTCGAGTTCGATGGAAAGTTTTTCATCCTGCCGGCGCTGGATCAAGAAATAGCGCAGCAGGATATTTGCCGATCCCTTGTCCTTTTGAGCTATCTCCAGCCCCTTGACTTGCAGCCTGTCTCCGAGCACCTGCTCGATCACGGTTACCAGCTTGTCCGAGCGACAACTCGCGTCGGGGATGAAGGCAATTGTCTTGGTACGCCGGGCGTGAGCCGGCACGGGCAAAGCCACAAGGGCCATGGCCGCCAGTGTGAGCAACCTTGCAGACGGGAATTTCATACCTGCCCGCGGAAAAAACAGCGGTTTTTCAATAAATCACGAACCTCAGCAGCAACCACCAGACGGCCAGCGCCAGGGAAACGTAACCCAACGGGATCTGGAAGCCGACCAGCTTCTTGCGCAGTTCTTCTCCCTTGGCCTTGGCCTCTTCGCTCAGGTAGGCAGTGACCATTCCGTATCCGAAGATAAAGCCCAACCCGATGAATACCAGCGAGGTGACCAACATGGTCAACCACATCAATGCTAAAAAGCGTAACATGCCGATGAATCTCAAGACGTTGATCAGCCCCCAGATTCCATAGAGAGCCGAGATGACGCCGACCCAGCCCGAGATCTTTGCCAGCTTCTCGATCAGCTCCTTGGCCTCTGGTTTCTTCTTGACGATCACGCTCGAGGCGCCCAGAGCGCCCAGCGCCAGCAGGAAGAGCAGCGACAACCAATACTCGAGTTCACTGAACATGTAAGCCTCCCATTGACATGAATGAATAATTTTTTCAAATCATGCCTACCAGCCCCGGCCGGGTATGTCAAAGCAAAACGCAAATGTGACCAGGATTATTGACTGTCGATTGAGAGATGGCTACCATGTCCCCATGCCGGACGACAAAGACAAAGCCGGAAAGAAAAATAATCGTATCCATCCCCGGGTGGATTTTTTCTCCAGGGTCAAGGTCACGGTTCCAGATGACAGTACGGCCATCGACGTGTTCGCCGGCAACGTGTCAACCGGCGGCATGTTCCTTCGCAGCAACCGCCCCCTGGAGAAGGGCAGCAAGGTCGGCCTCGAATTCGACATAAACAATAAACCGGTAAAGGTGGACGTGGGAGAAGTCGTCTGGAACAAACCCTTCGAACCTATCAGCATCGACGGATCGCCTTCGGGCATGGGCATCGAGTTCAGATCTCTTGCGAGCGATTCCCGGCAACAAATCGAGTCTTTCATCAGCGAGGCGCTTGGAGAACAAGACCAACAAGGCCTTGAAGATTCCCCGGAACCTTCGGCCCCGCCCGTGAGTATGGCTTCCGATAGCGAGGCAATTGATCAGAGTGCGCCGCCGAAGCCGGAGGCACAGGCAGCCGCTTCGCAAGTTACTGGCGCCAGGATGAAGTTGGATATCCTGCAGCCGGGCGCGAGTGATGCTCGCATCCCCGAAACAGCCGCCGGCCCCGAGCAATTCGGGCCGACATCAATGGAGGAAGAGAAACAGATGGCCCAACTCTCTCAGCCGCCGCCTCCCAAGAAACGCGCTTTTCTTTTTATCGGCTTCGTGTTGCTGGTGGCCGTGGTTACTTTTTTTGTGCTGCTGATAATCAAGCCCTTTGGCAAAACAGGGCAAAAGCCTCCCGCGAAAATCGCTCTGACAACCGTTGATGCCGGGGTCAAAGAAGCAGTGGCCGAAGATGCCGGCGTGCAAAAACCAGCAGGCGCAGCCGACCAGAAGATCGCCGCGGCAGCGGCTGATGCTAAAGAGACCTCCGGAACCAAACCGGACGAGAAGCAGCCGGCCGAGCCAAAGAAAGATACCAAGAAAGAGGCAGTCAAGAATCAACCGCAGAAAAACAAAAACGAACCCGAAAAGTCGGCAACCGGCACCGTCGATCTGCCCGTGTTTTCCAAATCTGCCGAGGGCTTCCGCATGACGCTGCGCACGGGAGCCCCGGTCGACGAGAAGCACTTTACCCTGAAGGATCCGCCGCGGCTGGCAATCGATCTGAAGGCCGTGCAATATACCGGGCAAACACGCACTTTAGAAAAACCCGCGCCTTTCATAAGTCGCGTGCGCATCGGCCAACAGGAAGGTTTCACCCGTTTCGTACTCGATTTCAACGGCGAGAAAGTGCCCGTTTTCAAGCTAGTCAAAGGTAAAGACGGGCTTACGGTGATTTTCGGGAAATAGCTCTCTGTTTGTTCAGCAGATCCACCCAGAAATCCTTCTTCTTTGCCCCGACTACGACCTTGTCGCCGACGGTGAAAGTGGGCGTACCGAAGCGCCGCCCCATTTGGCTGCATTCCTTGGCTACCGAGAGGCACTCCGAGATGTCCGTCTGCAGCAGTTGCTCGGTGCGGTGGTCTTTCATGCAAGTCCGAAATGCATCGGCATTCAGGCCCAGCTTGCTCGCCAACACCGTAAGCCCGCCGCTATCCAACCCACAACGGCGCAGGAACAAGGCGTCGTTCATCGGCCAGAAGCCGTGCTGCTCGGCCGCGCAGATGGCCGCCCGGGCGCAGTCGCAGGCATTGCGATGGAAGGGTCTTTTGATCATCCGGTTGCACTTGTCGTCCAGGGGTACCTGAACGTGCACCAGCCTGAGCCAGTCTTTCCGCTCGCGCACGACTTGCCGGACGGTTATGTGTGCCCGCCGGCAAAAAGGGCACTCGTAGTCTGAATACTCGGTGATGACCAACTCGGGATTGGCGGCGCCAATCCACTCATGTCCATCGGGAGTACGACCGTGATCGATGCCTTCCAGGCCTCCGGCGATGGTATCCGCCTCGTGCGGATACATGAAGGGTGTGACTATCTCGATCGCCGCGACCGTTATGGCGGCGAGGGCCATGAGCGCGATTCCTCTGGCCCGCTTTTCGAACACCAATCTCCAATCAAATGCCACCGCGGTCAATAACTTCTTGACGAACCCGCCATCAGACAATCCCTGGCGGCGCAAGCCCATGAAACACACTACGGCGTTTGCCATGCTGATCACGTAGAGGCTCACGCACATTATGCACACTGCCCTAATCACGAAGTGGGTCACCATAAACAGAAAAATCGCCGTTCCCAGCGCTCCGGCGCAGAGCAGTGTGACGAGTCCCCAGGGAAACGGCTTGCGTCCGGCCGCAAGGCCCCAGGCTCCTAGTGTGATCAACAACAGATAGAAGAGAATTCCCCAGGTCGAAACCGGCACTCCGAACACGACCGAATAACTGCTTAAAGCGACCGTGTCACAATTCATGCCCTCGCTAATGGCGCAGAAGGACACGTGGCCGGGCTGGTTGTAAACCTGCCAGTGCAACACACTCAGGTAAGCCGCCACTCCCAGCCCGACGACACTCAGCGCCACTAGCGCAACCAACCACCTGCGTCCGTCAACCTTCTCGCCCGTATCGACGCGACTGCTCAAAACAGACCTCCCAAGAAGTTGCGCAGAATATTATTTATCCTTTCACTTGATGTCCAGAGTGTTGTTTGCTACACAGCCGGCATGAAAAACGAAGATCCCCTATCGGATTCCCCGATCCTGGCACAGCCTGGATGGTTCCATCCTTCGAAGAAGCTCTACCGTTTTACGATCCTGATATTCGTAAGCCTGCTGACCTACGGCAGTTACTTCGCCTACGACTCGGTGGGCGCCATCGCCCCCACCCTGCTCAAGGTGCTCAACGTCGATCGCAGCGCCATCGGCACCATGTACACTGTCTACAGCATCGCCGCCATATTCTCGGTTTTCCTGGGCGGGCTATTGATCGACAAGATCGGTACGCGAGCGGCCGCCACCATATTCGCAGCGTTGGTCGTCGCCGGTGCGGTCATCGTCGCCATCGCCCCCAGTATCTTCATCCTTTATATCGGGCGCTTCATCTTCGGAGCCGGCTCGGAGTCGCTGGTAGTGGCCCAGAGTGCCATTTTAGCGCGCTGGTTCAAGGGCAAGGAGTTGGCGCTCTCGTTCGGAATCGCACTGACCATAAGCCGCCTGGGCACCTTGTTTTCGTTCAACACCGAGGAGATGATCTCGAAATACTTCGGCAACTACCAGGCCGCCCTGTGGGCCGCCGTGATCTTCTGCCTGGTTTCCTTCGGTGCGGTTCTGGCCTACTGCTGGATGGATCGAAAGGGAGAGCGCACTCTGAAGCTCGAGGCCGGCGCCAGCGAAGACAAGATCGTTCTTTCCGACATCAAGAAGTTCCCTGCCTCTTTCTGGTACGTGGCTATTCTGTGTGTCACCTTCTACTCGGCCATCTTTCCCTTCACCGCGCTGTCCACCGATTTTTTCCATGACAAGTGGAATTTGCCGTTGACCGTCGCCGCGCAAGGCGGGTTTTTCTACCAGGTCTTCAACAACATCATCCATATGTTCTCTACCGCGGGCGGCACGACTACCATCATCATCGCCGCCTCGATGTTCTTGGCGCCCTTTGCCGGTCAACTGGTCGACAAGATCGGAAAAAGAGCATCGTTGATGATCCTGGGCTCGCTGATTATGATTCCCAGCTTTCTGATCATGGCTTTCAGCACGCTGCCGCCGAGATTTCCGATGATGATGCTCGGGGCGGCTTTCGTGCTGGTGCCCGCAGCCATGTGGCCTGCCGTTCCATTGATCGTGCGCAAGGAGATGGTTGGCTCGGCCTTCGGCCTGATTACCATGATTCAGAATATCGGCCTGGCGGCTTTCCCCTACCTGAACGGCAAGCTTCGCGATCTGACCCATACCTATACGGCCAGCATGGTGATGTTCGCCTCGCTTGGCTTCGTGGGCCTGATCTTCGCTTTCTTGCTGAAACGCGCCGACCGACGCGAAAATAACGCGCTCGAGAAACCTTGAGCCATGGCAGCGATCTTCTAAGGGCAACCCATTTTTTTCAGGTGGTGGCGTACTCCCTTGATGCGCTTGTCTTTCGGGGGAGCATTGTGGGTGAAGGCGCTCAGCGCCTCGCAGGCCTGATCTTTCTTTTTCATGAGTATGTAGATTCCACCCAATTCGTAGTAAGCCTCGTACATCTGCGGATCGATCTCGATAGCTTTTTCCAGGTTTTCGGCCGCCGCCTGCCTGTGCTTGCGGTAGAACAGGGCGCGACCGAAAAGGTAATGCAATACAGAATCCTCTGGGTATTTCTCTAACCAGCCTTTGGTAAACTTCTCCGCCCGGGCGAACTTCTTTTTTGTAAGTAGCTTCATTCCGAAGGCCCTGGCTTTGAGCAATTCGGCCGAAGGTTCTACCCGGGCTGTCTTGACACCCGCGTCCGGTTCTTCGGTATCGGAGACATCCGTAGTTACCGTTGCGTCAGCCGAAGCTTTCTCAGCATCCGCAGCGGTTGCGGACGCTTCAGAGCCTCCATCAGCGATGACCTGCGTGTCCTGCCGGGCGGACCCGCCATCCGGCTGGCCTGCAAGCGAAACGGGTGTCACGTCGTCGCCCAATTCGGAGACGCCGAACCAGATCGGGAAAAAATGCCAGGCCCCGACCACCATGGCCGCCGCCAACACCATGAACGCGGCAACCTTGACAAGCAACCCCGAGTGGGCTTTTTTCCTTGCCCGGGCGGATTTCGGCACCAGCGGCTTCTCGCCATCCCTCTCGACTATTACAGACGAGTCTTGCCCTTCCTCCGTGAATTTTCCCTGTACGGGCAATTCGGTCTCGGGCAGGCCGACAACCGGGGGAGAGTCTGCTAAAGAGTCTGCCTGCGACCCCGGCGGAGATCCATCGAGATCTGGCAGGTCTTCAAGTTTGGCCTGTCCTGCGAGGGCTTCCGAACTCTGGCCTGTTTCTTCTTCCACTGACAGCGGCTCGAGTTCTTCGGCCTGGGGTTCACCATCGCCGGCCGACACGATCGACTGCCCTTCAGCGGCGCCATCTTCAACTGGCGGCCTGGGCAACGATCTGCCGGCCGGCTCGGTCTGGATGTTTGGCGGCGGGAGCGCCCTGTCGGTTTTCAACTCTTCCGAAAGGTCTTCCTCGCTGAAAATCTCTTCCGCCTGCTCGACCACCGGGCGCACCATTTCGCCGGCCACAACCGGCATCGATATGTCGTCGGAATTCGCGACCGTCTCGGCCGAAGTGGAAGCCGGATGAATCTCCCGGGATCCGGCAGGTGCCGACGATTTGATCGTTTTCTCGTCGAACGGGTCGTTCTCAGGCAGGGTTTGTTCCTCCTCGTGCCGGGTTACCTGTGTTTGCTCCTGCTCGCGCAGGTGGGAAAGTTGCGCCACCAACTCATCACGCTCTCGCTCCAGGACTCTCAACTCGCCACGAAGATTCGTATTTTCTTGTTTCGCCTTCTGAAGTTTTTGGGTGTACTCGGCGTCCCGCGAGCGCAGTTCTTCGAGGTCGCTCTTCAGGCGCTGGCTTTCCCGCTCGCGATGTTCAACCATCTGGCCCGAAGCCATTCCCAGCTTGGCCAACTCCTGGTTCAGACGCGAGACCTCGGCCTCGAGTTGGTTGACCTTTTGGGTTTGCTCTTGCCCTTGCTGGTCGTTCTGCTTCAGGCTCGCCTTAAGCTGCTCCAGTTCGCGCGCCAGATTGTTGCGTTCGGATTCCATGACCGCCAAGCTATTCAGCTCTTCGGCCAACTCGCGGATCCTTTTGTCCTTCTCGCTCGCATCGGCCTTGACTCGTTCGAGTTCCGCCCC
Organism: uncultured Myxococcales bacterium; assembly: GCA_964513625.1. Taxonomy (GTDB): domain Bacteria; phylum Myxococcota; class B64-G9; order B64-G9; family B64-G9; genus DATKYQ01. The sequence continues at coordinate 77,275 of CAZENH010000011.1, forward strand.
GAGATCTTCGGCACTCGAGGAAGCCTGTGTTGCCTCGCGGAGTTTCTGATCACGATCGGCGAGATCACGGCGGGCGCTTTCCAGCTCACCCTTGAGCGCCTTGGTCTCGTCCAGTTCTTTCTGCAGTCGTCCGACCAGCGAGTCTTTCTCGCGCAGGCTGCGCTCGATCGAGCGTTTCTCGCGTCGCAAATCTTCGCGCTCCCGCTCGGCCGACTCCGCGCGCTGACGCTGAAACGAGTCTTCCTTGGGAACGGGTGGCGGCCCAATCGAGCGAGCGCGCTTGACTTCTTCCTGCAGCTCGGCCACCTTTCGCTCGGCCATCAGTGCCCGCTTGGAGAGCATCTCCACTTCAGCGGACTTGCTCAGAGCCACGCCCGGTGTCTTAACCGGGCCGGCCTGTTTCAACTTTTCAATCTCGCTTTTAAGCTTGCGAATCGTCGCTTCCGAGGTTTCCCGGGAAGTCTTGAGGTCCCACCCGAATTCTTCGCGCTCTTCTGTAAGCTGCTGCTCGAGTTCGGTGACCTGCGCCTTGAGCTTGTCGACTTCTGAGGAATCAGCCATTTATTCAAACACCTTCTCGCTCTCGGCGTCCACGGACAGCGCGTCGGCTTCGATGTCGCGGCCGGCCGGTCCGTTCTTCAACAGTTCGGTGTAGTACTCGTGCTGGATCAGCAGGTTCATGATCTCGTTGGTTCCGGTCCAGATCATGGCCAGCCGGCCGTCGCGCAACAGCCGTTCTACGGGATAAACATCGGTGTAGCCTATACCGCCCATCATCTGCATGGCGTCGTTGACGGTGTCCCAGGCCGCCTGTGTAGCCACCTTCTTGGCCTCGGACACCAGCCGGCGCGGATCTTGCCCGCTGTCCGCCTTGACGGCCGCCACCCAGGTCAACGCCCGGGCCGCGTCCATGCGAGCCACCGATTCGGCCACTCTGAAGCTGACTCCCTGGAACTTGCGAATCTTCTTGCCAAACGCCTTTCTGTTGTCAGTGTAACGGGCAGCCACTTCCAAGGCGGCCCGTCCTGCCCCCAGCGAACCGGCGGCCGAGGTCAGGCGCTCTGGAACCATCATCCGGTTGAAGACCAGAAATCCGCCGTTCAACGGACCGACCAGGTTGGCGGCCGGAACCCGGACATCGTCGAGCAAGATCCTTGCCGTTCCGCCCCCGCGGGTTCCCATCAGGCCGTAAAGGTGCTCGACCTTGAGCCGCTCCGAGCGCTCGACCAGGAAGGCAGAGAGCGCCTGGTGACCGACCTGCGTGGGATCCGTGCGGGCATAGACCAGAAACACGTCGGCGCCCTCGCCTCCGACGATGAAACGCTTGTACCCGCGGATGACATACTCGTTGCCGTCCTTTACGGCGCTGCAGGTTGCTCCAAAGAAATCCGAACCGCCCCTCGGCTCGGTCAGCGCCTCTGCCGAAAACAGCTCGGCGCGAATGATCGCAGACAAGTACTTTTTCTTTTGTTGCTCGGTGCCGAAAGCCATTAAAGCCTCGCCCACGATGGACGGCATGACGTAGTTGCAAGACAGGGCCGTGCCCAGAACGCCGACTTCCTCGATGGCGGCCACCTCGGACGTCCAGGGAAGCCCGCGCCCGCCGTACTCCTTCGGGAAGCGCAATCCCAGCAGGTTACGCGCGGCGGCGGCCTGGATGAACTCCTTGGCGAAACGAACCTCCTCGCGATCCATCTTGCGCAGCAGTTCCGCGGGTACTTCGTTCTTGACGAAGTCGCGCACTTCGTCGACCAGTCTTCTGGTAGTATCATCCCATAAAATGTTCACAAAAAGCCTCCTGACAGCCCTTTACCAAATTATTACAGCATAATAAAGGTATCGAAGCGGGGCACGAGTGTCAACTTCCGAACTCTCGCGCGTTGCCGCGCACGGCCGCATGTTGTAACCTTTCTTTGTGACTCAATCTTCTTAGGAGACTATCATGCTCAATGATCTGGTCGTCCGGGCGCGCACGGTGCGCCGGTTCATGCAGGCCGAGCCCGTAGGCGCCGAAGTACTGGTTGATCTCGTGGCGCTGGCCCGGCTGTCGCCCAGCTCGGCCAACCGCCAGACGCTCAAGTTTTTGCCGATCTGCGATCCCGAACTGAACGCGACCATCTTCGCGCATCTGAGCTGGGCCGGCTACCTGCCCGACTGGCCGGGCCCGGCGGATGGAGAGCGCCCGGCGGCCTACATCGTAGTGCTGTCCGACAAGCGCCTGGGCCCGGTCCGCGAAGTCGACGCCGGGATAGTCTTGCAGACCATGGTGCTGGGAGCCTGTGAACGGGATCTTGCGACCTGCGTTTTGGGAAGTGTCGACAGGAATAATCTGGCCAAGGAGCTCGATCTCCCCGAGCACTTCGGAATCTTGTACGTCCTGGCCTTAGGCCGTCCGGCCGAATCGGTGGTCGTCGAAGACTTGGGTCGGGAAGGCGATGTACGCTATTGGCGAGATGAGCAAGGCACGATGCACGTGCCCAAGCGCACGCTGGATGAGCTGATTGTCAAGCCAATAAGTTCTCATTGATGTGTCAGGTTGACTGTCCAGTGGCATCTGAAAGGAACAGGACCATGCAGACGACAAACTTACGCAGAGTGCTGGTAGGTGCAATGCTGCTGACCTTGTCGGCCCCGGGATGGACTAAGGTGAGGATACTTGCTGCGGGTAACGGTGCCCGGGTAACGGGTTCATAAAAAAGTCCAGGGCGACTCCTAAAAAGGACCTGGATATGGCCCGGCGCAGGAAGCGCAAGTTGGAGGTGAGATGATGGCAAACATGAAACGTCACACGGGATCGTCTTTCGACGAGTTCCTCGAAGGCGAGGGTCTTCTGGAAGAATCCACAGTGGAGGCCGTCAAGAGGGTCCTGGCCTGGCAGATCGCGGAGGCGATGAAAACAGGCGACATTAGCAAGGTGGAAATGGCCCGAAGAATGAAAACGAGCCGGGCCGCACTTGATCGGCTCCTCGACCCGGAGAACTCCTCGGTGACCCTGCGGACCATATTCAAGGCCGCTGGCGTGCTGGGAAAACATGTGCATCTGAAGCTGGTTGAGTAGGTCGTCCCTTTGTTTTCCTTTTTCCCGACAGACTTGCATTAGCATGATAGCCGTGCTACCATGTATATATGATACGGTCTTTCGCTGACTCGGGAACGGAGGACATATTCAATGGTCGCAACAGCAAAGGTGCCCGGAGCGCATGTCCGCGATCCCTTTGGAAAATTGCCGCAAGAAAGCTCGACCAACTCGATTCCGTGGAGACCCTTGATGAACTGCGGATTCCGCCGGGCAATCGGCTCGAATCCTTGAGCGGAGATCGCAAGGGGCAACTCAGCATCCGAATCAACGAGCAGTACCGTATTTGTTTTTTCTGGACTGACAATGGCCCCGGAGAAGTTGAGATTGATGATTATCACCGGGGTTGACCCAAATCGGAGGTGACAGATGGTCCGCGTACCCACTCATCGTGAGCCGACTCATCCGGGCGAGATGCTTATCGAAGAGTTTCTGAAGCCGATGAAACTTTCCCAGAGCAAGCTTGCCAACGGCATCCGCGTGCCTTACCAGCGGGTGAACGAGTTGGTCAACAAGCGTCGCGGTATCACTCCTGCCACCGCCTTACGGTTGGCAAAATACTTCGGCACCTCTGCGGCCTTCTGGATGAACCTGCAACTGCGGTGGGAATTGTATCATGCCTCGCAGTCTGAGGCGGGTGAGCTTCGAAAGATACAATGCGTTCAAAGAACCGGCTGAAGGCCGTTTTCATACTTGACCGGCTCCTCCAGCCAAAGGCTGGACGAACATAGGTAACCACGTCAACATTGTGGCGAATCTGAATGTTCGATGGATAATATGGGTCGCCGCCATCCAGGCCGACATCGAGGCCTTCGTGTTTCCAGATCTGTTTCTGTTTCAACGCGTCCCCGTATTTTTCTGAACCAAGGTATACAGAACCGACAGGTCGTTGTCCAAATCCATGGCGTCCGGGCCACTGTCCCAGCCCAGCAGTCGTCCCATTCGACGCACAAAGTCGGTGTCGTCCTTGTCGAATGCAATTACCGAAAAACCGGCCTTGGCAAATTGCTCTCGGCTGAACGGGGAACGTCCGTCGCTCCAGGTGACAAAGGGCTTGTCGGGCGGCGTCAAGGCCGGGCAGATATTGTAGATCATGAACTTGCCGCCGGGCTTGAGAGCTTTGTAAATGGCGTTCAGAAATACCTCATCGGTAACGCCGAGGTGAATGACCCATTCGGGTTTGGCGGGCGTCCGGTAGGGGTGAATGTATCCTCGCTTGAGCGTGTTCTTGGACAGAAAAACATCCAGTTTGCCGCTCAGCGCTTCGACAGTCGCTGTATCTTCAGGAAACTCGCCGATGACAATATTGACCCGCCCCGGGCCGTAAGGGCCCTGGTCGCCGGGATATGAGTACAACTCCCCGAGAAAAGGCGCGACATCGATCCCGATTGTTTTGAAACCCAGCGAGGCCAGCAAGCGAAGCTGCCCGATGTTTCCAAAACCAAAATCAGCCAGGCTCTGGCCCTTGGACGGCTCAACCCCTGCAGCCCCGAGCAAATCAATCGCCCGGGCATAGGCAAGCGGGCTGCCATGGTAAGTAAAGTAGTAAAATTCCGCCATCTCAGAATAGCTCGCCTTGACCAGAGACCGCCTTTCGGCCTCCGGCAACCGGGCTGCCGCATCCTCGCTGAAAAACCGCTGGGTCTTGGTATTTGAGTACAACACGCGGGGTGCCGGCGCCGTAAGAGAAGCGCTTGCGGCGAGGAACCGCCTCCCCAACTCCGAGGTCATCTCCGGCGCCAGCAACTTAGCCTCATGTTGAAGCCGTTCGACAGCAGCGCAGGAAATTGATCCCGTACCGGCACCTATCGCCGGCATCTTGGGTGCGTTAGGATGACAAGCAACCAAGGCCAGCGAGAATCCCACGATCCACAAGAATCCATAAAGTGGCTTCAGTGAATTTTTCATCATGCCGTTCACTTGCTCTCCGGTTAACAAAATCAATCGAGCCGTAAGACCGCGTCCAGCGCCAGCCTGTAAAGCTGCTCGCGCGTGTCCCGGCGCCGGCGCCAGCCGCGTGATTTCCATGTCAGGCCCGAGACATCGTCGCCGGCGTAAAGGATCTGCGCCAGTCGCAGCTTGCGAAAACGGGCCACCGCGAAAAAGGCCGCGGCTTCCATCTCGACTGTCAGGCAGCCTTCCCTGCGCCTGCTTAGCACCTTCTTGGCCGTCTCGCGAAACAGACCGTCGGTGGTCCAGGTCTTGCCCTCGATAAACTCTACCCCGGCCTCGCGGCAGGCCGCGCGGACGGCATCGAGCGCATCGGGGTGCGGGCGGACGTAACGGGCCGGTTCGAGGTAGTGATACGAGGTGCCCTCGTCACGAAGCGCCTGGGTAGGCACGATCACCCGCCCGGGAGGGATCGACCCGTCCAGCACGCCGGCCCCGCCGCAGGCGATGAAGTCCCGGCAGCCGAGCGCATGCAGCTCTTCGAGCACTGCCGCCGAAAAGGGCGCGGTCATGCCGGGCCATGCAAGAGTGACGGCTTTGGCGCCCGAGCCTTTAACGTAGACCTTCAGCGGTTCGCCCTCGCCCGGCAGCCGGCAAGCGAGCCGCAACTTGCGTCGCCGGCGCTCGCGTTCGATCACCTCGCCGAAGAAACACAGAACGCAACGCCTCGGCAGAAGTTCGGCGCGCTCCTTATTCCCGAATGGTTCGAGCACCGCTCGTCCGCGGCCCGGATAATCGAGAATGGGAGTCTTGTCGGTCACGTCTGTTCTTTAGTGACAAGTCGTGTTCTTTGTCAATGAATTGACTGTGTCGGCGGGCAATGGTAGATGAATTCCGTTGTGAAAGGAGTGACGATCATGAAACGGAACGTCCTTCTCGGCTGCCTGTGCCTGCTCTTGGCGGGTGCCTTGTCGTGCTCGCGCTGCCAGGGGAAAAAAGGCACATCCAGCCTGACAGGCCTGATCCCCGGTGACATTGCAGCTGTTATGATCTTGCCCGACCTGTCGGCCAGCGCAAAACATCTCGATTCTCTGCTTACCAAGTTCTCGGTCGGCCCGTTGGCCACGTTCATCAGCCAGGGCAAACTGGAACTTAAGCGCAGACTGGGCTTCGACGTTTTCGATGCGAAAGGCTGGCAAGCAATCGGCCTGGACCCCGGGCAGGGAATCGCCATCGGGCTTGCACCCGAGAGCAGCCTGGTGGTCGTGGGAGTCGCCGACGCCAAGGTCTTCGAGGCCGAGATCCAGAAACGGATGCGTCGGATGGCCGCCGCCGATCAACCGTCGACTAAAAAAATCGGTGATCTGACGGTTACCACTCTTTCGGCCAAAGTCGGCGAGCGCAGCGTTGCGCGCCTGCACTACGCCATTGCCGGCAAGTTTGCGCTGCTGTGCGGACCGACCGGCAGTCCCGAATTGTTGGCCGCCTGCGCGGGCCAGGACAAGGCAAAGAGCCTGGCCGGAGCCGAATGGTACAGCCGGCTCTCGGGCAAGGTCGAAAGGAGCGCGGATTTTCAGCTGTTCGCAAACGGTCCGGCGATTTCAAAGGTCCTGGCGCAGAAAAAACCGGAACTGGCCGCCGCCATGGGGCAGGGCGCGGCAATAACTTTCTCTCTCGGACCTAACGGCCTTTCGTTCGACTGTTTCCTGGGGCTGGTAAAAACCAGCGCGGAAAAACTGATGGCACTTACCGGAAGTATCAAGGACTCGCATCTCGAGCGCCGCCTGCCCAAGGAGACCATTTTAGCCTTCAAGGTCAGGGCGGATGTCAACAAGGCTCTTGAAATGATCTTCGCCGCCAAACCCGCGCTGCGAGACGACTACCAAAAGGGCCTCGAACTGGCGACCAGGATGCTGAAGGTCGAAGTGCGTAAGGCCACAATCGAGAACATGACCGGAAACGCCGTGCTGGGCATCTCAGTTTCAGGTGCAGACGAGATCAACAAGCTGATAGCCAGCAAGACACGTAGCGGTGGTGACATTAACGCGGCCTTTCAGACTTTCTTCTGGGTCGAGTTGAAGGACGGTGCGGGCTACAAGAGCCTGATCGACGAAGTCATCACCAAGGCGGAGGAACGTTTTCCGGGCAAGCGCACCAAGGAGGGGCCGCTCGACGTCATAACCTTGCCGACCGAGAAAGGCGTCGAGGTACATCTGCTCTACAGCGGCAATCTTGCCGGCATGTGCCTCGGCCTGGGCTGCCCCAAGGTTGCGGCCAACATGATTACCGGACAGGGCGGCAACCTTTCGACCGGCCTGTCCGCCGATTCGAAGAAGCTCTTCGGCCAGCCGTCCCTTTTGGCTTGTGCTTTCGATTTCGGCCGGGTGACCGATCTGCTTTCCAAACTGGACGCAGCGGTGCTTGGCAAGAGCGGAATGATGGTCAAAATGGTGCTCGATATGGTGTTGAGCGCGGTCAAGAGCCTCGATCTGCTGACGGCGGTGGTACTCCCCGTACCCGACGGCGTGCTCTTCCAGGCGCACTTGAAGATCAAGTGATACACTTCGAGAAAGTCAACCGCGTGTACGGAAAAGGCACGGCCGGCACGGCCGCGTTGCGCGACGTTTGTCTCGACATCGCGCCCGGGGCCTTCGTTACCGTGGTAGGCACCTCGGGATCTGGAAAGACGACGTTGTTGAACATCGTCGGCGGTCTGGACACCGACTACACCGGCAAGGTGCTGGTGGCAGGGCGTGAACTCAAGTCGCTTGGCGACAAGCAGCTGAGTCGCTTTCGCAACGAGACCGTCGGCTTCGTCTTCCAGCATTTCAATCTGCTCGAGCACTTGAACGCTCTGCAGAACGTGACCCTGCCGGCATTCTTTTCGGGCGAGGACGGGGCCGAGGCCCGCGAAAGGGCCGAAAAGGTGCTCGGGCGCGTGGGCCTGGCCGACAAGCTGGACAAACGTCCCGGCCAGCTCTCGGGCGGACAGAAACAGAGGATAGCCATCGCGCGGGCTCTCTTCTCACGCCCACGGCTCATTTTGGCCGACGAGCCGACCGGCAACCTCGACACCCAGACCGGCGCTCAGGTAATCGAACTATTCGAGTCGCTCAACGTCGACGACGGCCTGACGGTGGTGGCCGTCACCCACGAAGAATTCCTGTTCAAGAACGCCAGCCAGGCCGTGCACCTGGAGGACGGCCGGGTGATCGGAGCCGCGTCATGAAGCCGGGCAAACTGGCAGGGCTCATTTCCGGCAACCTGCGGCGCAACCGCAAGAACCTGATCTTTTCCTCGGTTGGCATCGTGGTTGGTATTTCATCGTTCATTTTCTTTATCGCCTTGGGCGACGGCGTCAAGCGCGTTGTGGCCACCGAGATCTTTCCGGTGGAAGCCAACCGCATCATGGTAGTCGCTCGAACCGCCCAATTCGGCTCGATGGCCGCCGGCCGGGTCATCGACGACGAGGCCATCGACAAGCTCAGGCAGCTTCAGGGAGTCAAGGATGTCTATCCGCGCATGAAGCTGGCCTTTCTGGCGACCTCCTCACTCGACGGGCGCAACATATCGCCGGCCGCGCTGGGACTGCTTTCGAGGATCCCGGGCATCACCCGGTCGATGGTTGATAGCGTCAGGGGAATCCGGATGTGGCTGGAGATCATGGGCAACGGCATCGATCCACGCCTGGTCAAGGACGATGTCGTGACCGGCGAATTCAAGGACGTTCCCGAGGACCAGCCGATTCCGGTGCTGCTCTCGAAACGAATGATCGAGATCTACAACACCAGTTTCGCCAAAGCGCGTGCGCTGCCGCAGATCAACACTATGGTGATCCCGTTTCTGCCCCCGGTGCCGCTGACGCTGAACAACTCCTTCATCTCACATGGAAGCCGCGGGCAGGTGCTGAAGACCAGAATGAAAATAGTCGGCCTGAGCCATCACGCCATCATGGGCGGTATCAGTATTCCGCTCGAGACGGCCCGCAAGTACAACCGCCGCTTTGCAGGCGAGCAAGCGGCTCGTTCCTACGATGCGGCCATAGTCGAGGTGACCTCTTCCGATTTTCTGGGCCAGGTGCAGCAGGACGTTCGAGGGCTGGGCTTCGATATCGATATCAGCGAGCGTCGCATGGCCGAGAGCGTCGGCCTGGTAGTCACGCTGGTTACCCTGGGATTCACCTTGATCAGCCTTATTATCGTGGGCATAGCGGCGGTCAGCATCGCCCACACTTTTTTCATGATCATTTTCGAGCGCAAGCGCGAGATCGGCCTGCTACGCGCGGTCGGCGCCACGCGGGCCGATATCCGCGGGATAATCCTGGGCGAGGCGGCCTTCGTAGGAGCCCTGGGGGGCACCCTGGGAATCGGCCTGGGATACGCTTTTTGCCGGATGGTAGACTGGTTCGTGAACCACTTCCTGCCCGACTTTCCCTTCAAACCCGGGTCGTTCTTCTCATACCCGGCCTGGCTTTTCTTCGGCGCCATCGGGTTCGCCATTTTATTCTGCGTAGTCGGAGCCTTTTTCCCCGCTCACCGCGCGGCGACGATGGATCCGGCAAGCGCACTCACGGGCCGCTGAGTAGCGGATCACGCTTCGTTTGTAAAAAGCATTGACTAGGCTCACTCCAATTGATAACTTTCCGTGATCAAAGAGAATTCGATGCATCAGCGAAAGCTTTTTTAGACCATCAGGGTAACCTTTGAACCAGCCTGTGAAATTCGGCAAGTACTTCCTGCTCGAGAGAATAAATGTCGGCGGCATGGCCGAGGTTTTCAAGGCCAAGAGCTTCGGGGTAGAGGGATTTGAAAAACTGATCGCTATCAAGCGTATTCTGCCCAACATCGCCGAGGACGAAGACTTCATCACCATGTTCATCGATGAAGCCAAGATCGCCGTACAGCTCAACCACGCCAACATCGCGCAGATCTTCGATTTGGGTAAAATCGACGACAGCTTCTTCATCGCTCTGGAATTCGTGCACGGCAAGGACCTGCGAACGATATGGGAGCGCCACAAGCGGCGCGGCCTGCGTATGCCCATTCCAATGTCGGTCTACGTCGTCTCCCGCGTTTGCGAGGGTCTCGACTATGCCCATCGCAAGAAGGACGCCGGCGGCCGTGAACTGCACATCGTCCATCGCGACGTCAGCCCGCAGAACATCCTGCTTTCCTACGAAGGCGAAGTGAAGATCATCGACTTTGGGATAGCCAAGGCCGCCAACAAAGCATCCAAGACCCAGGCCGGTATTCTCAAGGGAAAGTTCGGCTACATGAGCCCCGAACAGGTGCGCGGACTTCCCCTCGATCACCGCTCGGATGTTTTTTCGTCGGGCATAATTCTTTACGAGCTTCTCACGGGAGAGCGCCTGTTCGTCGGAGAGAGCGATTTTTCCACCCTCGAAAAGGTGCGCAACGTCGAAATACTGCCGCCCTCGACATACAATCGAAACATTCCAGACTCGCTCGAAAAGATCGTTCTGAAGGCGCTTTCAAAGGATCCAGACGATCGCTTCCAGACAGCCTACAACATGCAGGAGGAACTGCAGCGTTTCTTGATCCTCAACAAGTCGGGATTCGCCCGCAAGGACTTGGCGTCTTACATGAAGCGCGCTTTCAAATCCGACATCGGGCGCGAACTGGAGAGACACAAGGAATATGAAAGGATCGCAGCGGCCCCCGGGCCGGCCGTGGTCGAAGAACCCGAACTGCCCACCAATCGGCTCAAACCTCTTCCCGTATCGATCGAAGAAATAGAGGCAACGCCGATAGATCAAGACGAAGATGACGAGGATGACGAAGTCGAGACCATTGTCTGGGACATGCGGGCCGGTTTGCCGGAAGAAGAGCCGACCGACCGCGGGGCCCACAAGGTTCCGCCCCTGCCGCCTCCACGCCCCACGGCCCCCAAAAAAAGCACGCCGCCGCCGCGACCAGCCGCTAAGGCACCGACAGACGCTGCGGACAGAGAAACAATCAACGCAGAAGCCGCCTCGACATTAACCGAATCCACACCGTCCATGCGTTCACCTTTTGCCCTGGATGACGATCCCTTCCCCACCACCGAGGCCACGGTCTCGGAAGAACGCCCGATCACCAAAGATCGCTCATCGGCCAACACGATTATTGTCGTCCTGGCCATACTGGCGGTCGGTCTGTTTGGATTTGCCGTCTTCAAATACCTGCAGCAACAGGGATTGTTCGGCGGCAGTTCCAGTTTGACAATCCAGAGCACGCCGCCGAACGCCCAACTTTGGCTGGATGGGCGATCGGTAAGCGGCCAGGTCGACGACGTCAAGCCGGGTATTCATCTGCTCGAGGCCAAGGCGGACAACTACAATCCCTACAAAGAAGAAATCAAGCTCGCCGCCGGCGAGAAAAAGAACGTCGCCATAAGCCTGAAGTTCGTGCCGGCGGTGATAGAGTTCGTCGTCACGCCGCCCGACACTATCGTCAAAATGGACGGCAAGCAGGTGGGTGACAAGAGCCCGGTTCGCCTGGAAGATGTTTTGCCGGGCGTGGCTCACTCATTTGCTTTCGTGCACAACCAGTTCAAACCACAAGCCAAGACGTTCACGCTCAAGCCGCGCGAAAATCGCAGCGAGACGATCGTCCTGGAAGAAGAGACCTTCGACCTGGACATCGATACCGATCCCAGCGGGGCGCGGTTATCACTGAACGACAAACCTGCGGGCAAGACGCCTAAAACCATCAAGAACCTGAGAGCCACTCAGCAGTATCATCTGGAAATCAAGAAACGCGGCTATAATAACTGGGCGGGCACGATCATCTACGATGGCAAGGCAACCAAAACCGTCAGGCTGCCATTGACTCCAGCCGCAGACGAACAGCAATCTCCGCCGGCACCGAAATCCAAGCCGCCCGCCCACAGCGCGCCCGTCAAGCACAAAGCCGCGTCGCACCGTGCTCCGCCAAAACCGTCGCCCAAGCAGGCGGTCAGCAGCGCGGACATGGGAACCTTGAGACTGAACAGTCGGCCATGGGGCAAGGTTATAGTCGACGGCAAGGACATCCACCAGAATACACCCCTGCCCAGTTACAAGCTGCCGGCCGGGGCACACACGGTCACCGTTAAATTCAACGACGGCGGCGAGAAAACGTTTTCGATCGATATCTTTCCCGGCCAGGTAACCAAGAAGATCGTCAAAAAAGAAGAATAGCCTGTTACCAGTCTTCCGTGCCGTCGCGATCGTCGAGGGGGTCGCCGCTTTCGCTCTGGCGATCTTTCACCTGGTCTTCTTGATGGGCCCTGTTGTCCCGCGCCTTGCGGGCGTTCTTGCTTTTGTCATGGTACCAGTCCTCGGTACCCGATTGGCTGGACAATGGATCGCCTTCCTCGCGGAACTTCCGGAGTTCTTCCATTCCCTCACGGATGAACTTGCGCCCGAAGTTACGCACCTCTTCTTCCATACCGTATCCGGCAACGTCCATGGTGAGTTTGGCCTGGTGCAGGACCCGCGCCTGGCTGAACTCGAAGAGATAGCCGGTCAAAACAACTTCGTAGGAACCGTGTTTCAACTGACATAGCCATACCCAGTCCAGACCCAGGGTTTGTCCCAGTCTCAACACCTCGCCACGCAGGTCGGAGTCGGAAATCGCCCGCCCTGCCCGCTCTACGATGCGGGTGAAGCCGCCGCCAGCCCCGCCGGCGGTCAATTTTATATCCAGCGAAAGCAGGTTGCCGGCGTCCACCTTGACCACCTTGCCCCAGTTCATGAAACCGGGCATCTTGACAACCAGCAAATGGTTGCCGGCAACCAACCCGTCGAGGCTCTCCGGTGTGACTCCCTTTAGTTGGCCGTCCAGGTACAAGTTGCCTCCAGGGGGAGTCGTCTTGATAGCCACGCTGCCGAGCGGTTGTCCGGCCAGCGACGACTTGACTTCTTCCAGGAGATCGAGAACGAAACTCTGGTATGCGCTTTTTGACAGCTTCAGGTGAGGATCGAGCAGCATCAAATCGAGAAAAGCCCTCTTGGATTGCTCCCTGTCTCCAAGCATCGCGTGTCCAACGGCGATCAACAAGATGCTTTCCTTGTAACGCGAAAGCGGCTCGATGAAGCCACCCATTTTCTCGAATGCCTGCCGTGCAAGCGTGGCCTGCTTGATCACTTTTCCGTATTCCATCTCGCGCATGGCTTGTTTTGCAGCCTTCATTGCATTGCGTGCCGTGTCGAGGAACTTCTTGATCTTCGGGGGTGGCTCGGCCTGGAGTTTGCTCGTCAGATCGAGCACTTGGATCTTCGGCGTCTCCTTCAGCACCTTTCTGAGAACCTGATTCATGGTTGCTGCCTGGTGGGCAAGATCGTCCGCCATCCCGACAACGAACACCTGAGTGTGATTGTTGGCAATTGCCTTGGCCCGAACCGTACCCGAGAACACCAGGACCGCGCTCATGGTCAAGAGACTCACGTGCCTTGCCCCGTGGCGCTTCGCGCCACGGGACAAGCTTAATCGTAACCAGCGTTTCGGTAATACAGGTGCGTGAAACATTTTCATCCTCGATACCAACAAGTAATGCTAGAATTGAAACTCGATGGATCCCTCATCGGGCCGCGTCAGGTACCAGACCAGCGCCCCCGTCCCGCCGGCCACGGCCAACCCACCTCCGACGATGGCCCAGAACCACCATTTCTCATAAAATGCGGCCTTGGGAGGGGCATAGGGTATACAGCGCCCGGAGCTCGAGTCGCACACTTCGCCTGTCGTACAATCGGAGTCCGAGTTGCATCGCGCAACCCCTACCGCAAGACCCGGCTTCCTGTTTCCGGATTCGATTTTGGGCAGTTTCACGTTGCGGTACATCGACGAGAAAAAAGCGTCGCTGCGGGCCAGAAAGTTGCTGCTGGTCAGGTTTAGCGTGGCTGTCCGGTACTGCAACTTCTTGGGTGGTTCCATCTGGGCAAGCAATGCCTCGGCCGACACCTCGTCACCGCGCTGCCTGACCTTGACTACTAAAATCTTTTCCACCCTTGCCCAGGCGCCAAAATCGAGCACGCCTTTCTCCGGTGGATCCTCGTCCAGGTCGGTCATCAAGGCTTTCAGCTTTCCCTTGAAGGTCGAAGCCTGGGGTGACGGCTGCAGGTTGGCTTCGGTTGTTTCCTCATGGGTAGCGTAGAAATCAACCATTTGTCCCCAGGGCATGAAACCGTCCTTCTCAAGTCGCATGAAATGGGAACCTTCGGGGATCTTCACCAGCGTCACGGGAGTAATTCCCTTGAAAACGCCGTTCAGGTAGACCTCTGCGGCGGGCGGTGTGCTCTTGACCAGCACCGTGCCGGTCGGGGCTGATGCCACCTCCTCCTTGACCCTGCCGAATATCTCGATCATGGACGGAGGAAAGGCCTTGGCGTCGAGGCTCTTTCGCTTGTCAAACATTGCCACTGTACGAAATTTCTCGGTGCCCTGCTCGTTGTCGCCCGAAAGAATGTATGCCGCCCCGAGATAAAGCAGAGTCTCCAGGTACTCCCTGCCGTCACCCAGCCGGCCGGCGGCTTTCTTGAATTGCTCGACGGCTTTTTCCAGCGCTTCGATCGCTGCGTCCAGCTCCAGGTTGTCGTACTGCTCTTTGCCGTTCTTGAGTAACTCGAGTGCCTTGGCGCGGGCTGCCAAGCGGGGATCACTGGCTCCCTCGTTGAGGAATGCCCGCAAGTCAACCAATTCAAACTCCTTGGCCCGGGTGAAGTTCTCCCTGGCCAGGTGGTTGAGCATCGAGGCCGCCTTCTCGGAGAACTTATCCATGGGCATACTGATACAAGCTGTCGGTGTGCCGGCCTCGGCCAGCGGACTCCAGGCGGCAACCAGGGCCGAGAGACAGGCTGCCAGCAGTGGCACGGACATGTAACGTGAGCTTGGTTCTTTCAGCAGCGTCATCATCCAACTCACCTTTCCTTTTTTCGGGCTATCCACCAAATTGCAATAAAATCATGCTCTGTGGTTCACTCGAGCGCGGTAACAAGACTGCCAGTAAGGTCGCCAAAGTCGCCGCTCCCACTCCCAGAGAGGTCCAGAACCACCAGGTTTTGTAGACAGGCGTGGGCTGATCGAACCTTTGTTCGCCCCTCAGGCGCAATTCATCACCCCTATCTGCAATAACCGGCGTAGATTCTAACACATTTGTACGGTTCTTGATAAGTGCGCTGAACAAAGAGTCGATTGTTCTGCCGCCGTCCTTCGAATCGGGCTTAAAAACGCCGTCTTGGGCTCCAAGCAGCATGCCGCTTTCAACCGCATACAGGCGCAGGCAGACGAATACTTGCTGTCCACTTTGGGCAAGACGGCCCAAAGCCACGATATTCAGGCCGATCCCCGAAAGGATGCGCCGCAACTCGCCGCTGAGCCGCTTGGCGTTCTCCATTCCCGACGTGAAACGCGCAAGACTCTGGGTCAACTCCTCACCGCCGGGAATATCGAGCAGGCGGCAGCGCAGCTTGTTTTCCCCTCCCGCCTCCACCACCACACTTCCCTGCCAGGTCTCAAAACCTGTCTTGCGAACCACAAGCAAGTGCCGGCCGGTTGCCAGGTGCTCTGCCGTGCATGGTGTTACTCCCTTGAAGAGACCATCGATGTAGACCCTGGCCTGTCCCGGCATCGAAAACAGCGAAAGTTCTCCTTCCGCTCCGCTGAGCACCAAGCGCCTGACGCTCTCAAAAGTTCTGGCCATGCTGGGCGGGAAAATCGATTGATCGAGTTGTACTCTCCTGTCGTACACCAGCAGGCGTTGAAAAGCCTCCTGTCCCTGCTGCAACTCTCCCGAAAGAATCTGGGCAGCACCCAGGTATGTAAGCGCTGTAATATAACCCCTGCGGGGATCGGTTTCGACCTCAGCCGGCACTTTCTCAAAGGTCTCGGCCGCTAAAGTCAGTTCTGCCACCGCCCGGGCCAAATCGAGGTTCTCGTAATCTGCGAGTCCTTTTCCGAGCGCCTTACTGGCCTTTATGAAATCGGGCGAGGGGTGTGCCTCGCCCGCACCACGCAGAATTTCGTCTGTATCGAGCACCGTAAACCCGGCCTGGCGCCGGAATCTCTCCAGTCCCAGGTGCTCGACCAGGCCGACGGCACCGCGGCTGAAGACATCCTGAGCCGAGATAAGCAATGTCATCTTGGCGGGCGGTTTCGAATCGCCGGCCCCAGCTGAAAGCGCAAGCGCCGAAATGGACAAAAAAACAATCAACTTCGGGCGCGTTCTTTTCAAGCAGCCAACCATGGTCGGGTGACATGTTTTCCCACCAGTCAGCCGAAGTCAAGCGCGCGTGTCATCTCATTCTTTTTCTCGCGGCATTGACCATTTTTTACAAGCTATTGTAAAATACGAAACGGAGGTGCCAAATGGGTTTGATTCCGGACGGTACGAGTTTTCTCTTCGTCGGCAAGCTGGCTTCCATGACTCGCGAGCAGGCCCGCGCGATCGTCGAGTCACAAGGTGGAACGTGCCCTTCTGGCTTGAGCCACACTCTCGATTACCTGGTTGTTGGAGACGAGAATTCCCCCTTCTACGGCGGTGACAAGAAACCCAAGCAGATTAAAGCCGAAGCCATGATCGATTCCGGGGCACGCATCGCCATCATAAGCGAGCGAGATTTCCTGAGTCTGCTCGGCGAACAAGTGGATGATCAGGCAGGCAGCGACCTGATCCAATCATCCACAAGGGGATAAACCTCTTCCGGGGCCTTCTTTCCAAGTATCAGGTCACCGTGGCCGTAGTCGGTCACGAAACCATTCTCGCGTGAAAGAACAAGGTGTCTCACCAACTTGCTGCCGAGATTCTTGATCTGACGTGCCGTTCCCTTGCTCGGAGCCATCAAATCGTGCACCCCGCTGATGAAAAAGGCGGGTGTTTTTATCCGCCCCAGGTTGTCGGTGTATGAAAAGCTTTTATCCGTCGTGCGGATCTGCCCCGAACGCACCCAGTCGGAAAACTGCAAGACGATCCCGGCTGCCTCGTTGGTCACCAGCTTGTCGAACACTTCCAAAGTGCAGTCGTCGTCGATGTTGTCGGGGTTGGCTAAGTAGCGCAGGAAAAAGTTGAGAGCCTTGCGGTTGCGGTTGACCAACGGCAAGATCCTGCGCCCCCAGCGTTCCTGATCCATGGTCGGCAAGACTCGATGAACCTGGGCCATAGTACCCCACAGTTTCAGCATCCACTGGAAAGGCTCGAATGCCAGCGGTGTGCCGAACAGCGTCAGCGAACGCACGTCTTCGTCTCCGTAGCATTCCACGAAGGCAGCCCCCAGGATGCCGCCCATGCTGTGGCCGATCCAGTGGACCGGCAAACCCGTTTTCTCACGGATCAAACCCAGCGTGCGGCGCATGTCGCGGTGCAGGAAGTCTTCGAAGTTCCAGTCGTCTTTCGGTGCATGCGTGCGCCTGGATTTCCCGCGTCCCCGCAGTTCGACGATCCAGCAGTCGTAACCTCTGCCTGCCATGAAACGAAACAGTGAGTATTTCTGGTTGAGATCGAAATTGTGGCTGTTGGCCCCCATGCCGTGCACGAAAAGAACCGGCTGCTTGCCGGGATGGCGCCTGACATGGATCGACCAGCCGTCGTCGGTGTCGATCATGTATTGTTCCATTGTTCTCCCATCGAGATTCTCTCCGGGTTCAGATTGTAGCACGCCGGGGCAAACCTGAGCCAATTTGCAAAACGAAATTCCAGCGGCTAGCATGCAAATCGTCGTGAACGCACGGATCACAAGCAATGCCGCAGCGATTTCAGGCTCGCTTCCTGAAAACGTCAGCCTGGTGGCCGCCGCCAAGACCCGCACTCCCGACGAGATCCGGGCGGCCATGGAGGGAGGCGTGACAATCTTCGGCCACAACTACGTACAAGAGGCCGAGCGCAGCATCTTGGCGGTCGGGCGCGAAGCGGCCAACTGGCACATGATCGGGCACTTGCAGCGCAACAAGGCAATCAAGGCCGTAGCACTTTTCGACATGATCGAAAGCGTCGATTCGGTAAGACTTGGCCTGGCCATCGAGCGGGCCTGCGCGGCCGCCGACAAGGTCATGCCGATTTTAATCGAAGTCAACAGCGCATCCGAGCACAGCAAGAGCGGCGCGGCTCCTTATGAGGTCGAGAGCATTGCCCGCGAACTGGCCGGGCTCGATCACCTGCGCATCGAGGGCCTGATGACGCTGGGGCTTTTTTCTTCCGATCCCGAACAGAGCCGCCCCTGCTTCCGGCTGACACGTGAACTGTTCGACAGGCTTGCCGGGGCCGGCCTTCCGGGCGCTGACATACGGGTGCTGTCGATGGGCATGAGCGACTCCTACAAGGTGGCCATCGATGAAGGCGCGACAATGGTGCGTATCGGAACGGCCATCTTTGGCCCGAGGTGAGACATGGAAACGCCCACCCAGGCAGGCGCCGCTGACCGAGGTAAATTGCCGCGTACCTTCTGGTTCGCTCTGGCGGGCGGATTCGCGTCGTGGGTCGCGCTGCTCATATACAGCTCGGCCTGGGACCTGAGTTTATCGCTGAGAGTCAGCGACGTCTCGGCCGCTTACGGCAAGCTGATCTCCAGCTTCGGTGAACTGCCTGCCTGGATAGTAGTGGCAGGCTGTGTTTTCGTGTTGATTGCAGGCGGCAAGCAAGACTCGCGCTTTCGCCGTTTCAGACCGCTGGCCCTGGCCGTCTTGATAGTGGCGCTGGCTGAACCGCTTCTGGTCACCCAGTCGCTCAAGTTTCTCTGGGGCCGGGTGCGTCCGCGGAACCTTGACCCTGGACTATCCGCCTATACACCCTTCTACCTGCCGGCCGGTCCCGGGAGTGGAGAATCCTTTCCCTCGGGCCACGTGGCCATGGCTTTTTCGATAGCGCCCTTGGCCTTTTACGCCGACCGCTTCCTGGATCGCGCGCGGGCGCTGATCGTCTGGTTAGTCGTGCTGGTCTACGGGCTGGCCGTCGCCTGGGGACGCATTCTGGCCGGCGCCCACTTCCTGAGCGACTGCGTTTTTTCCGCCGGCCTGACGCTGCTTTTATCGGCGATCGTCTGCGCTAGAGTTCTCCGCGAGAGACACGCCCGGCCAGAACCTTGAGCATGTCGGCTGTCATGCGCGGCAGGTTGAAGTTCGGGCACCAGCCCCACTCGCTCTTGGCGGCCGAATCGTCCAGTCGATCAGGCCATGAGTCGGCTATCGCCTGGCGTAACGGATCGACCTGATATTCGATCGTGAAACCGGGCAGGTGCCGGGTTATCTCGGCGGCCAGTTCGGCCGGGGTGAAGCTCATGGCGGCGACATTGAAGGCGTTGCGGTGTTTGAGCCTGGCCGGGTCGGCTTCCATGATTTCGACGGCCGCCCTGAGTGCGTCGGGCATGTACATCATGTCCAGGCGCGTATCCGGCTCGAGGTAGCAGGTGTAGCGGCCTTTCTTGATGGCCTCGTAAAAGATCTCGACCGCGTAGTCGGTGGTTCCACCGCCGGGCAGGGTGACGTTGGAAATCAGCCCCGGGAAACGCACCCCGCGCGTATCGACGCCGAAGCGGCTGTGATAATAATCGCACAGGAGTTCGCCGGTGACCTTGGTCACCCCGTACATGGTGGAAGGACGCTGGATGGTGTCCTGCGGAGTGCCGTCGTGCGGCGTGCCCGGCCCGAAGGCGCCTATTGAGCTGGGAACAAAAAGCGAGCAGCCGGCCGCACGCGCCGTTTCCAGGACATCGATCAGGCCGTTGATGTTGACGTTCCAGGCGATCTGCGGCCGGTTCTCGGCCACCGCGGACAACAGCGCCGCCAGGTGATAGATGCAATCGATATTGTATTTCCCGACCACCTCCGAAAGCCTGCCGGCATCCAGGCAGTCGACACACTCGAACGGACCGTCGCGTTTGAGTTTCAGCGAGCACTCGTCGCGCAGATCCGTGGCGATCACGTTGTCGCTGCCGTAACGTACGCGCAACTCGGAGGTAAGCTCCGATCCGATTTGTCCCAAGGCCCCGGTAACCAGGATTCTTTTCATCGCCAGGATGCGTCCTCCAAGGCCCGCCCCCTAAGTCTTCTTTGGGGGCTCAGCTTTCTTTCTGGTACTTGAACGACAGCTTGACACGGGCCCTGAAGGCCGCGACGTTGCCGTCCTCGATCTTCAGATCGAGCTTCGATACCTCGGCGATGCGCACGTCCTTGAGCGACTTGGCGGCGGTCTCCACCGCGTTCTTGGCTGCATCGTCCCATGATTTCGGGCTCGTTCCGACCAGTTCGATAATCTTGTAGATGCTGTCTGACATGGTTTCCTCCTGCGTGTTAATAGCCAGGAAAAGCATCCCAGAGCGCAGCCGGCTTGTCAACCGGGTCCTGTTTCTTTGCGGATTTGTCGATTATGGCGAACCGAGATGCGACCGGTCTCCGGTAAGCCAATAGTGAAGGTAGGGTCTCTGCTGCTCCCGGCTCAGCCCGGCCCAGGGGCCCATCACAAGGCTTCTAAGGGAGCGCTCAGCGCAGTCCCCTTTGCACAAGGAGATGTGCATGTGGTGGAAATGCCAGATCCAACTGGGGTCGTCCGCGGCTGAAAAGGTCTTGGCGACGACCGTGTCGTATTCCTGCTGGGTTATGGCGCCATCGTTCAACAGCTGCAGGAATTCGGCCTTCAGTTCGGGAACTATCTTGGCCTCCACCCCGGCGGCACGCAGCCGGTTGCCGGTGGCCAGCTTGGCCAGAAGCAGTGCGGTGCGGGGAATGTCCACGATGTGAGTGTTCTCAGAACCGGGCACGCACATGCCGTAACCGTCTGACGATTCGTCATCGTCGACACACGAATAGCCGATCAGGTGATCGTAGTCGCAGCAGATCTGCCGGTAGACCAGGTTGCCCCACTGGCGCTGGAACTCTGCCTTGATGTAGTAGGCAATATCAACGTTGCAGCCGCCGTCGTGGGTGTGGTCGGGATGACCCCAGGGCGTGCTGCCGTCACTCAGGCCGATATCTCCGATCGCCAGCGGGGTGGTCCCCGGGAAGGCTTCTTGCACCTCGAATATGGCGTATCGCAACAACATGATCAGCTCGCGCCGGGCCCAGCGTATCGAGGAAGATTCGTGCACGCTCTGGTCGCTCATCGATAGACCGCTTTCGAAGAACACCCCGTCGCCGATCACAGGATCCATAGGCTGGGGCGAAGGGAAGGGAATCAGGCGGGCGAAATCGTCCGAGCCGTCGGCGGCCCGGGCCCGGCAGTCTTCCAGGCTGTACAGATCGGTGCATGATGACCCATCTCTAAAGTCGAGGCTCTTCGACAACAAGGTGTAGTTGTTTACGGCGTTGCTCGAACCAAACACCCGCAAATAATGGACAGGGCCGCCCGGGACCGCCACCAAAGACAAAGACTCGTTGTTGACCGGGCCGGGACGGAACAATTCATTGATGTCGCCGAGATCCAGGTGGGCCTCGTCCACCAGGTTTTCCTGGTCGTCCAGCAGCTGGATCTCCAGGTCGCCCGAGGACAGGTTGTAGTCGATGCCCAGCTGGTAGAGTGTGTTGGGTTGGACGGGGGTGAATGAGAACCAGTCCTCGTCGCCTTCGCAAATCTGCATGCCGGCGCTGTCCTGGGTGGGAAGAGGCTGAGCCTGGCCGCTGTCCTGGTTGGGCTCGAGAACAATGTCGTCGCATGCGAAGGGGACGCATTCCCCGGTGTCCGAGCATACCTGCCCCGCGGGACAGTCCCCGTGAGTGTTCTTTGGGCTGCACAGGTAGGAAATATCTTTGCAGATGTGCCCGGACCACAGGTCGGTCTCGACGCACGAGAAAGGTTCGGGGCAGGAACCCGTGGTGCATCCCGGTATGCAAACCCCGTCCCATTCCGAGCCCGGCTCTTGGTTGCAGACGTATCCCGCCCGGCAATCAAGTTCAGAAGCGCAGGTCGGCACGCATGCCGAGGATCCCCCGTCGAGCACCGGCCGGCAGTCGGAGCCGGAAGGGCAGGCAGGGCTGCATTTGTCGATCATGCAGTAGCCGTCCAAGAATCCGGCCTGCTTGATGCAGATCGCGTTTATCCCGCCGATGCAGTCCTGGTTATATTCGCAGCGGCCGCCCGGTTTCACCGAGCCGGGATCGGGCCAGCAAGTATTGTCCGCATCACAGACGTAACCCTGTTCCGTACGGCACTCGGAATTGTCGGTGCAACTATCGATGCAGCGTTTGACATTGTCGGTAAGTTCGAAGCACTGGCTGCCCTCAGGACAGCTTCCTGTCTGGCAGCCCTCGATAGTGCAGTATCCGCCCGGGAACCCGTCCGCGAGCACCCAGCACCGGCCGTCGAACAGGCAATCCGCATCCGTGTCGCAGGGCGCTCCCGGATAGCCGGTCTGGCCGGAAGACGAACCCGGGCACCCGGACAGCAGCATGGAAATCAACAAAGCCCCAATGATCCCACCCAGCTCAGGCTTCATTCCGACCTCCCCTCGTTACAGATTTCTCTGGATCCTGTTAGCACTCTGACATTTGATCTAGTCGGATGCAAGAGACTCCGGTGTATCAAGCGGGTCATGGATCTTCACGAAAACCGGTATCGGCAGGCCGAACAGCTCACGGTGCAGTGCGTTCAGACGGTGCATCAGCTCTTCGTCGTCCAGCGTGGCCAGGATCGGCGCGACCAGCTGCACGCTGCCAGCCAGCCAGCGCGATGGGATGTGGGGATCCAGCTTGAACAGTCGCGCCAACAAGAACAGCATCGCTTTTGCGTGAATGCCGGTTGCGCCCCGGGGCTCTTCCAGGTTGGCCAGCATCAAAGCCAGCCGCAAGCGGGCATAGGCCGGGCTGTAACCCAACTCTCCCAGGTAGGCTCCCAACTCGGAAGTCACGCCGCGGACGGCCTGCTCGGAGTGGGCGCTCATCAAGGCCCAGATCGCCGGCGGCGGCTCGGGTTGCAGTCCCAGCCAGCGATGGTGTAACTCGTGCCTGGTTAGGCCCTCGACCAGCAGTCGGCCGAGTTTGCCATGCAGGCCGAGGGACAATTCCTCGGGCGTTACGCCCGCCGCAGCCAGCCCGGCCCTGGCAGCCGAGCCCAGCGCATCGTCTCTCTCGATCAGCGGCACGATCCGAACTTCCATCAACTCGGCCACTCGATCCATCAGGATGGTCGCGTAGACTTCCTCCTCGGCCGTGGCTCCCACGTATTGCTCGACTATGTTCAACCTGTCGGCCCTCTCCAGCAACAAGACCGGCAGCACCTCGCTCCCGCGGGCCTCGCGATAGCGGCGGCAACCGGTAATCCTGTAGTCGAGCAAGTAAAAGAGATCACGCGCGCCGCGGCTCCCGGCAGCTCTTACGCGGCCGCGCACGAAATAAGGAATGCCGCAACCGCGCAGCAGACGGTTGAGATGATCCCGCGCCCGCCAGATGGAATGCAGGCGCAGCCTGCCGCAGCTGCCTAGATCGATCAGATCCAGCACGGCGGCGCGAATTCCCGGGCAGGTGCTCTCCGCGCCCGACAGGCCTCCGAGTAAAACGCCATAAGCCGGCAGGCTCGCGGGCGCTTGGGCTTTTTGCGAAAGTTCGACTACCACTGCCGGAATCTTCTCGGCGAAAATCTCGCTAAGCAGACTGTCGGGCGGCCTCAGGCGGCAGGCGTCCGCGACCTTTTGCCTGTGAACAGCGAGCAGGCCGAGTGCCGAAAGCGAAAGCGCAAGGCCAACTATCATGACCGTCGACCAGTGCCCCCGCATCCAGCGAGGCCAGTCCGCAACAGGTCGCTTTTCGTCCGGCTCGCTCTCATCACGCAGGCGTTCTTCAACCAGTTGTATCACTCTCGAGAGATCGGCCTCCAGCACCCCTGGAACTTGCGCAGCGGCCAGGCGCCAGAGAGACAGTCTCCTTCTTGCGAAGGGCCGCACCAGCGGGTTGAGTCGCTTGATATCCCGCACCAAGCTGCCGTCTGCCAGCGCCGAAGCCAGAACCATGTCCATCCTGGTGAGTTTGCCGAGTGCCCAGGGCACCTCGAACCAGACGCTTCTTACAAGGGCGGACAAGGCCAGGGCCACCCCGGCCTCCTGCGCCAAAATCAAGGCCGCCGCCCTTACATGCAGCAACGTGTAGCCGGCATGCACCACCAGGTTACGCACACCGACCAGCAACGACAACACCGGCAGGTAAGCCAGCAAGAGCAAAAGCAACATCCCGCCGGATTCAAAAGAGCGGATCCACAAGCGCGGGATCGACGCCAAGGCAATGACCAGCGGCCCCAATGAAAGAACATGACCGGCAGCCAGTGCCAACACCATGGGATCAGCGAGCCGTGTGCCGAACTGTGCGATGTCACCGACCAGCGTAGCCAGCGGCAATTCTCCGCGATAGGGAAGCAAGTAAAACAGGAGTATCGAAAAGACTCCCGCGCCGGTGAGCAAACGAGCCGCGCACCAGGGATCGCCAACGGGTTTTCCCGGCCCCGGCATTGCACACAAATCCTTGGCACCCAGTCTGACCCCGGCGGCCAGCAGCGAGACTCCCGCCAATAGCAGCCAGAAGGCACGACCAAACAGAGGAGGCAAGCCGTCAGTCAGGTGTCCGAAGACCCTCAACGGGTGCGGCCCGAGATCCGCAAAAGCACCTATCAGCCAGCCGAACCCAATCAATCCCAGGACGGCTGCCGACTTGGCCGCCTTGTGCCAGCGCAAGCCCGACAGGATGAAAAAAAGAAGGGCACACAACGCGGGTGCGAGAATGGCGACCTTTCCTGCCCAGCTGGCATCGAGAAACCCGGTCCAGGGCCAGAGCGGGTCAGATCCCAAGAAGTCGAAAGGCAATAGCGCCGCCACCAGGAGGACGGGTGAGAAAATTCGCAGGTAGGTCTCGATCGCTTCCCGTTCCCGATCCACTACTGCCTCCATCTGTTTGCCGAAAAACTCTACCCTTACGAAGGTGGCCGTACAAGCCGGGCCAGAAAAATTCTTTCTTGACACGAGGGCCGGGCCAGGGTTACCGCTTCGCCGCGGACTGGAGAGACAATATGCGAGTTGCCATCATCGGCCTGCCGGGTTCCGGCAAATCGACAGTTTTTCAAGCCCTGGGCGGACGTCCGGCCAGCGGCGGGGCCGAGGAGGCCATGGCCTGCGTGCCCGTCCCGGACGACCGGGTAGATCGCCTGGCGGCTATCTACCACCCACGCAAGACCACAAGGGCGACTGTGGATTTCGTCGACCTGGCGCACTCCGCCGGCCTGCGAGGTGGAGCCGGCGAGTTGGGACAATCTTTTCTGAACTCGGTGAGACAGGCGAGCGCGCTGGTGCACGTCATCGACGCCTTCAGCCTGCCCGGGGATGTCGCCGAGGTCAGCGGGGCAATCGAAGCGCTGGACGCCGAACTTGCCTTATCAGATCTGGACCAGTGCGAGAAGCGTCTCGAGCGCATCAAGAAGGAGGGCCGCCAGGCCGGGGCCGTGCAGCACGAAAGCCGGCTGCTGACCCAGGCCTCGGACTTTCTCGGTCGCGGGACGCCTTTGAGGAGAGTGCCCGAACTTGTCGCCGCGGAAGAGTTGCGCGGCTTCGCCTTTCTTACCGCCAAGCCGATGATCACCTTGCTGAACACTGCCGAGGACGCCGGGCATACCGAACTATCGCTCGACTCGCGTTCGGGGCCTCAAGATCGTGTGGTCTCCCTGGCCGGCGCACTCGAGGCGGAGATCGCCGAGCTTTCCCCCGAAGAGGCGCGCGATTTCCTTTCCGACTACGGCATCAGCGAGCCTGCCAGGGAACTGGTCATCAGGAGTTGTTACCAACTGCTGGGCTTGATTAGTTTTTTCACCGTGGGTGAAGATGAAGTGAAGGCCTGGACGATTCCTCAAGGCGCAAGCGCCCGCCAGGGCGCTGCGATTATCCACAGCGACATCGCCCGGGGCTTCATCCGGGCCGAAGTGATCGACTGTGGCACGGTGCTGGCTTCCGGCAGCTTCGAAGAGGCCAAGCAGCACGGCAAGCTGAGGCTGGAAGGCAGAGACTATGTCATGAAGGACGGTGACGTGGTATCATTTCGCTTCAATGTGTGAGATGCCGTCTTCCGCGGGGACGCGACATGGCCGGTCACAAAGGGCGACGCAGAAAAGATAAACCGGGGAGAGTTGGACGGACGCCCCGGCGACGCTCGCTGGGCTGGGTCAGTGATTGTCTGTTGCAACTGGGAGTCGAACTGCGGCGATCCGGCCCGCTCGAATCCACCCTGCAGGCGGTGACCCGGCTGTCCGCCGAGCTGACCCGTTCGATCCAGGGCACGCTGCGGCTGCTCGACGAGAGCGGCAAGCGCTTGTTGACCAGCGCCCGCAGCGGACCCTCGGTTCATAAGCGCGGGGCGCCGGCCTTCAGGTTCGGCGAGGGTTTCATAGGCTGGGTGGCCGTCCACCGCAGGCCGACCTTTACCAACCATCCGGCCTCCGATCCGCGCTTCGTGTTCCGCACCGGCCAGGTATGGACGCCCGGTGCGGTGATGGCAGTTCCGCTGCTCAGCGGTCAGGACTGCATCGGGGTATTGAGCGTTTCCAAGAAGATCAATGCGCCCTACAATGATCTCGACCTGCGTCTGCTGCAACTCGTGGGGCAACTTTCCGAGCCGCAGCTCGAGATCGCGCGTCTGAAACGACTCAACGAGAGCGATCCTTTGACGCTGTTGCACAATCGCCGGCATCTGGACGACAGGCTGCCTCAGGAGATCCAGATCGCCCACCGTAAAAACAGACCGCTGGCCATAGCCATGCTCGATATCGATCACTTCAAGCGGGTCAACGACAGCCACGGGCATGACGTAGGCGACGAGATCCTGTGCGAGTTCGCAGAGCGGCTGCGGCGCGAGAGCCGCTCAACGGACGTCATGGTCCGCTGGGGAGGAGAGGAGTTTCTGACACTTTTTCCGGACACCACCTTGGCACAGGGGAAACGCATCGTCGAACGCGTTTTAGGCACTATCAGCGATTTGCCTTTCGCCAGTGTCGCCGGAAAACTGTTTCTGACAACCAGTGCCGGGCTGACTATGCTGAACGGTAAGGACGACGCCGCCTCGCTGATACGCCGGGTGGATCGAGCCCTTTATGCGGCCAAGCGCCGCGGCCGCAACTGCCTGGTTACCAACTCTTAAGACTCGTTGAAACGCCGGCCGCCTTATGATATCGCTAGCATATAGCGAGAGGCAGGAGCGAATTGGAATACAGCTTCCACGAAGAGTCCCAGCGCGTTCTGGTAGTCGACGACGAGAAGGTCATCCGCGAGATCCTGAGCGATTTTCTGAGCATGGAAGGCTTCGTGGTCAAGACCGTCGAGGACGGCATCGAGGCTCTCAGCGAACTCGAGCAACGCTCTTACAACCTGGTAATCACCGATCTGAAAATGCCCCGTATGGGAGGCATTGAACTGCTCGAACAGATCAACCAGCGCCAGCAAAGCCTGCTGACGGTGATCATGACCGGCTTCGGCACTATCGAAACGGCCATCGAGGCCATGAAGAAGGGTGCCTACGATTACATCCTCAAGCCGTTCAAGGTAGAGGAAGTCATCCACATCGTCCAGCGCGGGCTCGAGAAGCAGAGGCTGCAGCGAGAAAACATACAGCTCAGAGAGGCCCTGTCCATTTACACCATGTCAGAGACGCTCACCAAGACGCTCTCTCTGGACACCATTTTAGACATCATCGTCAACACCGTTCTCGAAGAGACGGCCGCCGACGTGGCCACTCTGGTGTTGATGAACCCATCGAGCGGCAACTTCGAAGAGCGGCTGCGACGCAGCCAGGCCGAATCGAAGGACGGGGATGACACGGAGGAACTGAATTTTGTCGAGATCCTGGAGCACTACCGGGAGGATCTCCCTATTTTATATCACGGCACCAGGGCCAACCGTTTCTTCAATCGTTTTCCCGGTGGAAAACAGCTTGCTTCATTTATCAGCGTTCCTCTCAAGATCAGACTAGAGATCATCGGTATGCTCAACATCTGCTCTTTCACTCGCGGCCACAAGTTCGCCGAGGGGCAACGCAAAATGCTGAGTATCTTGGCCGACAGGGCCTCGTCGGCCATCGACAACGCCAGGCTCTTCGAAAACCTGCAAAGCACTTTCCAACAAACCATCCAGGGTTTCGCCCGGGCGATGGAGGCCAACGACCAGTACACCCACGGACACTCCGACCGGGTCATGCAGTACTCGCGGCAGATAGCAGAGGGGCTGCACCTCGGCGGGGAGCACATCCGCAGAATCTGCACGGCCGCACTGATGCACGACATCGGCAAGATAGGCATTCCCCTGGATGCTCTCAAGAAGCCTCAGAAGTTGACCAAGGCCGAATACGAGATGTTCAAGGAGCACCCGGACAAGGGCCGCCGCATCCTGGAACCGATCGATTTTCTCAAGGACATCGTCCCCGCCGTCTACCACCACCACGAACAGTATGACGGCACGGGCTATCCGCTGGGGCTCAAGGGCGAGGAGATCCCGCTCGAGGCCCGTATCTTGGCGGTGGCCGATACCTATGACGCAATGACCAGCGATCGCGCTTACCGCGCCGCCCTGTCACACGAGATCGCCGTCGCCGAGTTGAAGCGTTGCGCAGGCACTCAGTTCGATCCGCGCATCGTGGCTGTATTCATTATCGAAATGGAAAAGCAGCGGTTTTTTTCCGATCAAAATACTTCTGACAACCCGCCACAGGAACAAAACACCGGCCAGAGCACGTAATTACCTGAAGGCTTTTTTGGAACCCGCGCCCTTCCATGATATTCTTTCGTGATCGTGGAAGATCTTCCCAAAAGCTTCGGTCGTTACGAACTTCTCGAACTGCTGGCAACCGGCGGGATGGCCCACATCTTCCGTGCCCGGCTGGCTTCCGCCCGGGGCACCGAGAAAGAACTCGTCATCAAGCGGGTTTTGCCTCAGCTGACCAAGAACCGCGACTT
Source organism: uncultured Myxococcales bacterium (assembly GCA_964513625.1). Lineage (GTDB taxonomy): Bacteria > Myxococcota > B64-G9 > B64-G9 > B64-G9 > DATKYQ01. The sequence goes on from CAZENH010000011.1 coordinate 106,112, forward strand.
CATAGACATGTTCATCGACGAGGCACGTATCTCGATGCCTCTCAACCACGGAAACATCGTTCAGGTTTTCGAATTCGGCCAGGAAGGCAATGACTATTTTCTGGCCATGGAATACGTTCGCGGCCGCAACCTGGAGACGGTTCTCGAGAGAATGAAGTTGGCCGAGGACAAGGTGCCCGTTCCCGTGGCCTTGTTCATAGCCGCAGAAGTCGCCAAGGGGCTGGCCTACGCCCACCGTTTCCGGGATCCGCACGATCGTCCAAGCGGGATCATTCACCGCGACGTCTCGCCGCAAAACATCCTGGTGGGATTCCAGGGTGAGGTCAAGCTGACCGATTTTGGAATCGCCAAGGCCAGAAGCCGTATCCGCAGCACCGCCCAGGGCATCATCCGCGGCAAGGCCTGTTACCTGTCACCCGAACAGGCAGAGTGCAACGACCTGGACGGCAGATCGGATCTTTTCAGCCTGGGAGTCGTGCTTTACGAGATGCTCACCGGCACACGTCCTTTCGAGGGCCAAAGTGAGATCGAGACGCTTAACATGGTGCGTAAGGCCTCCGTGCAGGCCCCTTCTCGGCTGCGTTCGGACATTTCGTCCGAACTGGACGGCGCCGTGCTCAAGTGCCTGAACCGCGATCCCGAACGCCGTTTTGCGGACACCGGCGCCCTGCAGGTGGTTCTTTCCAGGATAGCCAACGAGCAAGCCCCGGGGTTCACTTCGGCGGAGCTGGCTCAGTGGATGCGGGCTTATTTTTCAGAGGACATCAACCGCGAGATCGTCGCTCGCACGACGCGTGAGCGCATGCAGCAGCGCTTGGCACGTGAGGGCGACAGCTCGGGTAACACTCTGACTACCGGCGAGATTCTGCAGATGGGAACCTTGTCGATCAAGGCGGGTGACACTCGAAAGGAAGGTTCGCGCCGCTTTGTGCCTCTGGTTTTGCTGCTGATCGTACTGGGACTGGGGCTTGTGATCTGGCTCTCGCCCGGCCTGAGAGACAGTCTTTTTGGAAAACACCCGGACGGGGGAAACACACAGGATGCGGGCCTGGTTGCGGCGGGAGACGGCCGGCCGATTGCGCCCGACGCCGGCACTGAACCGCAGGCGCCTGCTGACGGAAAAGAAGCGGCGGCCGACTCGCAGGAGGCGGCAGGCCGGGTGGACGCCGTCCGGCCGCCAGTGCGCTATGGTCAACTGAACCTCAACTCGCGACCCTGGGCTTATGTCTGGCTGGACGGCAGGCGCCTGCCCGGCGAGACGCCCCTGTTCGGGATTAAAACCCGGGTTGGTAAACACAGGTTGCGTTTTTACAATCCCGAACTTAAGATTGAGAAAAACAGGGCTGTTATCGTGCGTCACGGGCGGACGACGCAAGTAAGCATCGAGCTGATCGAATGAGGGCAAACAAAGAGCCAGCGCCGCAAACTACGCGGCATACCCGAGGGCACGGCTACGCTACGCTTCACCGCAAGACGTGCCATGAGGTGAGAAGATGACTTCGAGATTACTCGCGAAGCTGTACCCGGTTTGTGGGTGTGACTCAATTATGAAGATGTTGCCATCTCAAGCGGTCTAGGAGCCGGATCATGCGCAAGTGGCACGTGTTGCTTTTTTCTCTGTTGGTAGCTTCCTGTACGGGGGGCGCCGGTTCAAACGACTCCGGTATACAAGACGCCGACGATGCCGGCGATGTCGATCCTTGCCTGGCCGCCGTTCCCGAATGGCAATCAATCTGGAGATCCACGGTTGAGACGTCCGGGCTCGAGGGCTTGACTCCGGACATCAATATCATGGATGTCTGGGGCAGCGCTCCCGACGATGTCTATGCGGTCGGTTTCGCCGGCAACATTATTCATTTCGACGGAAATTCCTGGACCAAGATGGAATCCGGATCCACGGCCAACCTCGAAGGCGTTTGGGGTTATGTCTTGAAGGACGACCAGGGCCTGGTAACCAGAACCGACGTCTTTGCCGTCGGCCAGGAGGGCATTATCCTGCGCTATGACGGAAGCTCCTGGCAGCCCCAGCGGGTGATCAACGATCCCGATCCGGCAAATCCCGACCCCCAGCCGGTAACCGGCAATTTCCACGACGTCTGGGGCGTGGCGGCTCCGGGTCCCAACCCCGACCAACAACCTACCGTAATTGCCGTCGGCGGCGAGGGATTGATCGTTCGCTGGGAAGCCCTGGACGCCGAATTTTTAGAAATGCGCCAGCGGGTGGACTTCGACTATCCCTGCGATGCCGGCACTTGCACCCGGACCAGCTACCAGCGCTTCAGCCCGGAACGTCTGGGGGGCGTGTTCGGAACCGCCCAGGATTTCTTCGTCACCGTGGGCAACAACGGAACCATTCTCGAGTACGACGGCAACGCCTGGACGCGCTACACCATCAACAATTTCACGACCCACTTGAACGGCGTCTGGGGCCGGGGCGCCTGGGAGATCTTCGCCGTCGGTTTAGACGGAACCATACTGCGCCGCAACAACAGCGGCCAATGGGAGAACCTGCAAGACCTGGCCGAGGCGCAGGGAGGCTTCGTCAACGTCAACAAGATTTATCTGCGCAGCACATGGGGTTTCTACCAGGCCAAATGCGGCCCGGTGCCCGACGGCGGCACTGACCCGCAGGACACCTCCTGGGCCGTCTTCGTGGGCTGGGACAACCAGGTCTTCTTTTTCCACGACCGCCTGATCTGCCCCTTCGGCGAGTTGCCGGTCACCCGGGTAGAGGGCATCTGGGGCACCCAGCCGCGCTCCGAGGCCGATCGCACAGACTCGGACGGCGGCATTGTCTGCGACCCGGTTGATATCATTGTAACCGGAGTGAACGGCAGTATAGTCCGCTTTTCAGACGTGCAGGGCCGCTGACGCACATGAGCGAGCCCATCTGCTAGGATCAACAGGCCCCACAAGTCATAGACATCCCCGGACAGGAAGCCCTGAGTATCGCCGAGTTCATGGACTAGGGTTGAAGATCTCGTAGTCCGCGACAGGCCACTCTACGTTGGCGTCCGGGCCTAGCTGGCTGACTCCGCCGATCAGCACCACCATCCCGCTGGGCAGCAAGGTGGCGCTGTGCCCGGCCCGGCGGGCAATCATCTGGATGCCCGCGTTCTTGCCGTGTATTATATCAAACAGCAGCGCCGTCTGGCTGGCAAGCAGCGACGTGCCGGTGCTGTCGAAGCCTCCGGTAATCAACACGCTGCCGTCGTTAAGCACGGTTGCGGTGTGGCGCCAGCGGGCCACCTCGATGATCGAGTCTTCCGAAGTCTCGGTCAAAGGATCCAGCGTCTCGCACTGCGACACAATCTCGTCTGAGTTGCGCCGGCCGCCGCAGACCAGTACTTGCGGGTCGCCCGTGCCCTGCAACAGGACGGCCGTATGATCGGCCCGGGCGTGATTCAGGCTGAACGAGGTCACCTGGGGTTCGCCGTTATTGAAGACCACCCGATCCACCGCGTCGCTGGCCTGGCGTACGGACGGTTCGCCCCACTGTTGCCAACCGCCGATGACCAGCACGCCGCCTGGATCGCCCGGGTAAGCGACGGCCACTGCCCCGGCCCTAGGTTGCGAGAGCACGCCATTCCACTCGGCGAAGTGTCCGTTGTAGATCTCGATATTGTCCGACAGGTTCGAGTCGATGGCGTCGATGCCGCCCGCGATGACTACACCCTCGCCCGGCAGCGAGGCGCTCGCCTGGCGCGTGAGGGGCTGCTTCATCTCGTCAACCGGTTGGAAGGTGAGCGTAGCGATCTCGTAGGCCTCGGCCCGCCAGTTGTCGTCCGCGGGCTCGCCGCCGACGATCAGCACGTGGGTGTTGTTGGAAAGCAGGTTCATGGTGTGATGGGCGCGGCCGGTCTTCATGCACAACCTGTTTATAGTGCAGTCGGCCGATTCTTCCTTCTTCGTGACGTTCAGAAAAGCCCCGGCATATCCGTCGAAACGATCCATCGAAGACAATGAATCGCCGACTAGCGGGCCGATGAAATCGTCCGCGGCCGGGGCTGAGATCCCGCCGGTGACCAGCAGCTGTCCGTCCGGCAACATTTCGGCTGCGTGAAACACCCGCCGGTTGTACATCGAGGTCTTGTAGGCTTTCGACCATTCCTCATCACCCAGAGTCACCGGCGGGGAAGAGAACTGGTCAACCAAGCTGATGAAGACGAAGACCTTGATGTTTCCTCCGTCGGCGTCGAAAGGGGCAGACACTCCCCTGGATACTATCTCGCCCACGGTGTCGATGCCCTCGACCGTCACGACCCGATTGCGGCCGGCCGGAATGTCCGAAAGACCGCCTTTGAGCGACGGGGCCGCGAATTCCTCGACCTGCGGGCTCATCCCCGTGCCACTGAGCGTCACCCGCAGCTTGCGCACCCGTGCGTTAAGAGGCCACTTGCTGATGTCCGACGTGTAAACCAGCTTGATGTCGACAGAGCCGACGTTCCAGTTGCAGGCCGCAGCCAGAATCAGCAAGGCCAGCGCCCAGGCCAGCCTGGAGCGGGAGCGTCGGTCAGTAGACATTGATATCCACCACGTCCCTGCGAAACACGGTCAGCGGAAGAGCTATGGCCGTGCCGATCACCGCCGCCGCCACCGGCCAGATCCACCAGTGTTTCACGTACCAGGGCCTACCATCGACCTGCTCATCCGCGGCCGCAATCCCGCCGTCGGGCACTTCCAATCCGCCATCTGTCGGCGGCGGAACCGTGACCAGCTTCACTCCGAGCATGGCACACAGAGTATCGCCAAGGCGCTGGGCCAGTTCCTCGCCGGCGGCCGCGGGCCGTTCGGCGTCGACCACAGCGGTCTCGACCAGGGTGTATCCAGCAGAGCCGGGATCGAACAGGCTGACCCGCAACATGGGCTGGTCTCCGAGCCTTTCTATCGAAGCCACCAATAATGCCCGAAGATTCGCGGCGTTTGAAATACGTTTTGCCTCCGCCGGTGAGGGAATGCCCGGCCGAAGCTGCCCCAGATCCGTCCTGGCCTTCTCGAAGGCCCGGCGGACGCTGGGACTGTAGTAGCCCTCGGACATTTGCAGGCCGGGCACCAGTGCCACGGCCCGCTGGAAAGACCGCCGCGCCTCATCCTTCTTGCCGGCCTGGAAGAGGGCCACTCCCATCTGCAGAATCGGCGCGGCCACGAGTTCGGGCTCGTAATAACGGGCGAAGCCCTGCGCCAGAGTCTCGGCCGCCTGACCGTAATATTCGGCGGCCTTGTCGAGCTTCATCCCCAGGTGCAACTCGCGTCCCTGGGCAAGCAACTTACCGGCCCGATCGAGCAGCCCTTGCTTGCTGTCGTCTTCCCGTAGCAACGACTTCAACTCGGTCGTTGCGACCAGTCGCACTGGAAGTTCGGAAAGTCCGGCCCGGACTTTGTCGACAGCCGGCCGGGCTGCGGAAAGATCGGACAAATTTATTACGTAAAAACCCAACAGCGGGACCGCGGTCGCGGCCTTGGTCGCGACAGTCCCTGGTTGGCCTGCAAAAAACGTCCAAAAAAGAAAAAGCAGTCGAATAATCACCGGATCAGTTTAGTTGAGCAAACCCGCTGAGTCAATTTAGAGCTGCGGCAAACCGCCGCCGTCAGGGCCCATGTAGCGCGGCCCTGTGAAACAATCCCATGAAGTAGCGCAACTGTCTCAAGCGCCAGGTGCGATCGCTCTGGCTCGTGGCCAGCGGGCTGCGACCGATGCGCGCCGAACTGAGCGGGAATTCAGCCGAGCGGAGATTCTTGCCTCCGTTGGCCCATTCCGGCATCGGGTGGGCCGCGTCGTAGCCGCCGTTGCCGTCGACGTCCACGAAGATCGGGTTTGCCACGGCATAGGGATAGACTCTGAAAACACGCGGGACGAGCGCTCCGGAGATGTCGAACGGCAGCGGCACAGAAGAGAACGAACGGGACAGAATGTCTCCGATCTGCAGCTTGAGGTAGGGGTGCTCGGCGAAGACAGGCGACATGTCGCGGCCGTCGAGACCCATGGCGATCACCACGTACCATGAATCGACCTCGGGCACAGGCTCAGTGAAGGTCGCATCGAGATTGACCACTTTCGTGTTAGGCAGCCTCAGGCCGCTTACGTCTACGCCGCTTGCGGGATTCATCTCGTCACCCGAACCTGTCAATACGTGGATCAGGCGACCGGAACGGTAAATCTCCACCCTGTCGACGTCGTACCAGGAAGCCGACTGGACCTTTACCCGCAAGGCGACCGTCTTCTGTCCGGGATCAGGCGTGCGCGTCTCGCCGATTCCCTTCCCGTCGATCCAGCTCTCGATGAACGGTCCGTAAGAAGCGACCACTCGGCCTGCCTTGATGTTGCGTGCCACCTCCAGCCTGTCGATCGCCCGGGGCACGTCCGCCGAGGAACGCACGAAGTCGTGCGGGCAACCGGCTTCTGTCTGGGTAAAAAGCTGGTGTGTGTCCGAGTTGCCCATGGCGGTGCGTACTACGCCGTAGTCGAGCAGCCTGAACCAGTCGTCGATCACCCCTTCCTGGCTGGTGCAGGGCAAGTCGTCCGGACCAAGGCTGCTTTCGCAGCGTCCATCGCTGCAGGCGCTGTCGGCACAGTCGGCGTCGCTCGCGCAGGGAGTGTAACAGGCGTGCGACTGCTGATCGCAGATCTCGCCGCTGCCGCAACCGTCGTCGGAAGTGCAAAATGAGATCAAGTCGCAACCTTCGCTTCCGTCGGCGTCCCAGACGGCGTCCTGCTCGGCCGGGGTGCGGCGCAGGATTTCCTTGATGTAGCGTCGATCGAGATCGATCTGCTGGCGCTCGATCAGGTCCGGCGGGGCGCCCTTGTCTACCTGCAGTTCGACTACCGAGCGGGCCTGGTTGTAGGCTCGTTCCTCGCCGGCCGTTGGTGTGCGAATCATTTCGAAGCGCTTTGAGTTGAAGACCTCCAGCGCGTCGAATCGCCCGCTGAACAACTCGGGGTCACCCAGAGGATTCTGGACGAACGGAGGAAACCACTCGAACAGCGTGCCCTTGACCTGCGAAGGATCGTAAGCACTCATTCCGTACTGATCGAAGTAGCCGAAGAACGAATCTCGCGGGTGCGCAACGACAACCACGGTGTCGTCCGGATCATATTCGCCCAGCGCCCGCATCTCGTCGAAGAGGGTGTCCGGCGTCTTACCCGTCCAGTCGATCGCGCCATTCTCTTGCACACGCTCGCCGTCCTTCCACTCTTCGTAACGGTAGGGGAAGCCCAGAAAGTGCCCCAGCTCGACGGTGGTCAGCTCGATTCCAACCTCTGTCGCCAGCCATGCTTCCAGGCCCAGCTCGTGAACGTATGGAGCAAAGTCGGTGATGTAATCATGATCGGACGACGAAAGCAGTTCGATACCTTCACCGGCAAAGGCCGCTACCCGGTCTCGGTGTTTCACCACGGCGTCATATGAATTCTGACCGTGGACGTGGAAGTCTCCCGAGATCCAGCCCGGCGTGCGCACCTCGTGATTCAAACGAAAGTTCAACAAAGCGGTCTGGCCCGGCGCCAGGGCCACCTGCTGCTTGTCCACCGAGTACTCGAAGCCGCGGCTGGCCCAGATATCGTAGGCGCCCGGCTCGATCAACAGCTCGCCGTGCCCGTCCACCGTGTACTGGTAACGACCCAGCCCTGGAGCATAAGACCCTTCGCCGAGCGCCTTCTGACGCTCGAAAAGCGGCACGCAGGTGCAGCGCCGGACATCGCCGCCGGCTCCCGCCATGCAACGCTCGACCGGCTCGCAATCCGCGTCGATGCGGCACTCCTTGAGCGACGTGCAGCGCAGGCTGGCAAGATCGCAGAAACGATCCGCCGGACAGTTGTCCACCAGGCAGCGCCTTATTCCGTGAGCGCCCGGAACGTCCACGCATTTTTTCGAGGCGCAATCGTCGTCGAGACTGCAACTCTCCTCGAAGCGTCCGGAACAATCGGGAAAGCACTGGCCCAGCGTCAGCTTGGCCGGAACGTGCCGGTTTTGCTCGTCGACAATGTCGTACTCGACTCGACCTGGAGGCTGCAGCAGCAGGCTCAGTTGGGCCGTCCGGCCCTCCGTGATCTCCAGCTCAACCACCTTGCTTGCCGAGTAGTATGTCTTCTTGGCCAGCAGGTAGTAGCGCCCGGTCGGCAACGTGCCGTCGAAGGCACCCTGGGGTAAATCGGTAGCGCGACGATCGCAGCCAAGCTCGTTGAGCGCGCCCATGTAATGACGCTGCTCGAGACAGGCCTTGGCGAACCCATCGGCACCAAGGCTGTACGGTTCGCCGGCTGAACCGCCCATCCGGCATTCGGCCATGTTCTTGGGAATACCGTAGACGAACACTTTCGCCCCGCTGACCGGTTCGCCGGTGCGACGATCGAGAACGTGTCCTTCTACTCGCCCGGTGGGCGTACCCCAGGCCTGGTAGATGGCCTTGGCGGCCGAGGCGATATCGCCGTCGCCTACGGCAAACAGGCGCTCGTAGTAAACGGCCTGGACTCCGTTACAGTCGATGACGTTGGTGCATTGCTCGGGCGTTCCCGGGCAGGCTCCGCTGTGACAGAAAACGCCGTGGGTAAACCCGGCGGTCACCGCGCCGGAGAAAAGCGGCAACAGGTAAAGACCCTCAGGATCGGCGCTGGCAATGGCATACGAGACGTTCTCGCCGACGGCCCCCAGGAATTTCGAGGCGATCGGGCTGTTGAAAGGATCCTCGCCGGTGGCGAACTTGTTGCGAATTTCTTTGTAGATATCGAAGCCGATGCCCTCGCCGAAGATGTTCAGGCGCTCGCCGAAGAAAAGGAAGTCGCCGCCGGCAATGCCCGGCTCCATGTCGGGCAGTTCGGTCGGGAAGAAAGAGCTGCCCAGCAGCAGGCCGAAAAGGGCCGTAGGCTTTTTCAACGAGGGCAAGGGGATCACTTCGCCGTCCGGATAGCGGATGGCGCCGGCCTGCGGCGTTCCCGCGGGCCAGGTCACAAACAGCAGCGTTCTGATGCGCACTGCCGATGAGCCCGGTTCGAGGATGAAGTCGTTGCGAAAGCGAAAGCTGGTTTTAACATTGGCGATCGACACCAGGCCCAGGGCCTCGAGGTAGTTGCCGGCTTGCCCCTGCACCCTGATGACGGCCGCTTGCTCGGATGGCAGCTTGCCGTCATCGCGGTAGTCGGCATTCTCGCGTTTGTCGGGATCAAGCACGCAGGGCGTCGACCCGTCGCAAATTATCTCGACCGAGGGCTCGATGCCCCGCGGAAGCTGAGGGCAAAACTCGTCGATCTTGTCTTTGACTCCGCCCAGGCAAATAGCCGGGATAGTCAAGTTGCCGATCGGAAACAGCTCGCCGAACCCGTCCTTGCCGTTGCCGTTGCGGAAACGGGCCTGCGGCCGGTGAACATCGGCGTCCATCAGGCTGCCGCCGAACACCCCGGGACCGACGCTGTTGCCTTGCTGCGGCATGGCAATACGAATGCGATCGTTTTCCAGGATGAAATCACCAAGGTCTGCCAAAGCCGCCGAACCGCCGATCAGCTGTGTGCGGTTATTGACACGATAAGCCTTGGAATACGGAGCGCCGTCGTTGCAGCCCGCGCTCGCAAACCAGGCGACAGCAACCGTAATCACTATTAATCTTTGCGATATCTTCATGATACACCCGTCAATGAGCCGTCTGAGCGGCGGCCGGGATCAGAAGCGAAGCTGCAACATGGCCAGCAGGGCATCGTTTGAGAGAGCCGTGCCATGCATCTCTTCCTTCAGCAAATAGTCAATCATGACCTTGATCCGGCCGGAGTAGAAGTAGGCGTTGACCCCCGCGGCCAGTTCCCACAGGTCGCCCTCGTTGTCGAGGTGAACGTTGTCGTCCATGATCGAAAAACGACAGGCAAGCTCGATGTCGGCGAAGGAAAACGGAAGTACGTAGCCCGCCTGAACCGCCATGCCCCAACGCTCGCTCTCGTCCAGGGTTGAATCGATCGACTCGGGTCGAGTGTCCGGGGTAGACTTGGCCCACAATGCCTCAGCGTAGAAGCTTGCGCCTTTCCACTTGAGGCCCAGATCCGCCCCGGCCGCGTGGATCTCGGAGGCCGGGGCCTGGTTGATGTAGCCGTCCAGTCCGAATCGCCAGCGCAACCCGCCGCGCGTAAGATCGGCCTCGCTCTTGCCCATTTCACCCATTCCGGTTCCCAGGCGCACGACGTACATCAGGCCGTCGTTGAGATCGCCGACGCTGAAGCCCGGCGACCCGTTGTAAACGCCGACCGTGTATTCAAACATGCTGACTTTGCCGCCAACAGTTACTCCCACTTGCCTTCCGGGATCGAGCATGGCCGTACCGGTAGCCGCCTCGACGCCGACCCACGGCGCGCGCGACACGAGTTGCATGTCGGCCGAAGAAGTCATCAACATACGGCTGAAGGGCAGCTTTCCGGCCCCGGCTTTGATCCAGGCATAGTTGCACGGCCGCCAAGTTATGCTGGCGTCCTCGAGGGCGTTGCCGCCGCTGTCCTCGTCGATCAGATCAAGCTCGATCTCGTACTCCCAGCTGTCGACGATCTGTCCGCTGACGCCCAGGCGCGCCCGGCGAATGCGAAAACCGTCGCGGCTGAGTTCGTCGCCGTTGCTGGTGTGAGCATCGTCACCCACCAGCCCGGCCATGACCTGCACCCGACCGTGAGCATCCAGCTTGAACTGGCCGTACTGGATCATCGGACTGGGAACGTCGGCCTTCTCCTCGGCCCCGGCCGTCGGCGCCGGGGGAGTGATCTCGCCCGCAGGTTTCCAGTTGGAAGGCGGAGGCACGTCCTTGTTCTCCGGCTCCTCCTGCTGGGCGCGAGCCCCGAAAGATGCAAAAACGAATGCAGCCGCAAAAACCAAAATCGACATGGAGCGCTTGATCATGGGCTTCTCCTGAAAATGAGCTTGTGAATATTGCGCCGATGCTACGTCCAGGTGGTCGGATTTTCAAGCTGTTTCGAACACGAATGGATTGCCGACAACGACCGGGTGGTGGTAGATTCGGACTGCGTCGGAGTACGCGAGGAAGGAAGTTCTCATCAAAGATCCCTTCGGCAATACCCAGGGTTTGAAACCAAACCAGCTCAGGCGCGCCGGGAATCTCTACCGCCGCCGGGTTCGGCCCTGGCAGCTGGTTAGCCCGGAACTTGCGCGCGCCATGGGCGAGCTTTCGCGCGAGTTCGGCCGGCAGCTCGGCGTCCTTCTCGATCGGCGCGGGCACGTCGAGTGGGTCATCATCGGCAACGCTCACAAGATCATTCTTCCCGATCTCGGGCGCCTGCGCGGTGGGCGGGCGCGTTTCAGGGGGCTGCGCCTGGTGCATACCCACTTGAACGACGAGCCGCTCTCTCGCGATGACCTGACCGACCTGTCTCTGTTGCGGCTGGATTATATGGCCGCAGTCTGCGTGGGCGACGACGGTTTACCGGGACAGCTTTTTTTGGCTCACCTGCTGCCCGGTGATCAATCCCGCGAGCCCTGGCGTCTCGTTCAGCTCCACGATCTTTCCGAACTGGATATGGATTTTTTAGCGCAGGTCAACGCACTCGAGAGCGAGTTTTCCCGCAAGGTGGGATTGGCCGTCATGGAGAGCGGGCGCGAGCGGGCTGTTCTGGTTGCTGTCGCATCTCGCGCCTGCGACGGTGAGGACACGCTTGCCGAGTTGGCCGAGCTTGCGCGAACGGCCGACGTGGACATCGCCGGCCAGGTGCTGCAGATCAGGGCGCGACCAGATCCGCATTTTTTAGTCGGCCGCGGCAGGCTCGAGGAACTGGTGGTTGAAACCATGCAGAAGGGCGCCGGGTTGATCGTCTTTGGCTGCGACCTGACCCCGACCCAGGCCAGGGCCATCGCCGACTTCACAGAACTGAAGGTCATCGATCGCACCCAGCTGATCCTCGACATTTTCGCAAACCACGCCAGCAGCAGGGACGGCAAGCTGCAGGTAGAACTGGCTCAGCTCAGGTATCGCCTGCCGCGTCTGACTCGCGAGGACGGTGGCCTGAGCCGCTTGACGGGGGGCATCGGCGGCCAGGGACCCGGCGAGACCAAGCTGGAGATCAACCGCCGCCGGGCCCGCGAACGCATCACCCGACTGGAACGTGAAATCGAAAAGCTGTCGCTCCAACGTGCCGTGCGCCGCGCGCGCCGGGCGAGCAATCGCTTGCCGGTGATCTCGATAGTGGGCTATACCAACGCCGGTAAGTCTACCCTGCTAAACCGCCTGACCCACTCTAAGGTAATCGTCGAGAACAAGCTTTTCGCCACACTCGATCCTACCAGCCGCCGCCTGCGTTTTCCGCGCGAGCGCGAAGTGATCGTGACCGACACAGTGGGCTTCATCCGCGACTTGCCCGACGACCTGTTCAACGCTTTCAGGGCCACGCTCGAGGAGTTGAGTCACGCCGATCTGTTGCTGCACGTGGTCGACGTGAGCGACCAGCAACTCGACGATCGAGTTTGTGCGGTAGAGCGGATCCTCGAGCAACTAGGGCTTTCGCAAGTACCCAGGCTGGTGCTGCTCAACAAGTGCGACCTGCTCCAGGACGAGCGCGGCCCGGTTCTGGCCCGTCGCCTGCGGGGACACCTGATCTCGGCCGAAAAAGAAATAGGCTTTCCCGAGTTCCTCAAAGAGGTCGAGCAAGTCCTGTGGAGCGAAGGCGCGACTTCCAAGGGACACATTTTCGGAAATATGTAGGAGCGCATCGCGATGCGCCCCTTCAATGTTCAGAACCAGAAGGAGAGATCGAACCCGATGATTACGTCGGGCGACGCATTGCGATAGTCGGAGTCGAGAGGAATCGAGACCCAGATGGCGGGCTCGAAGAAGCCGAATTTCAACCTGAAGCCGGGGCTGATGGCCATGAAGGTGCTGGCTCCATCGACGTTGATCGGCGTGTAGCCCTTGAACTCGAGCAGGAAAGCAACCTGGTCGATAATGTGGATACCCGCGGCGGCGGCCCAGATGAAGGCCCCCGAGGTTTCCCTGGTGTCTGTGTCGGAGACGGGTATGTAGACCGCGGGCGCGATCTCGGCCTGAAAGTAGACGATCTGCCCGGGCTTGACCACGTCGAACGTGGCGACGATTGCCATAGACTCCGGAATAAACAAGCCGGGCATCAGGGAGTTCATCGAACCGAAGCCGTGGGCCGCCAACTGCTTGACGCCGGTGCTCATTTCATCGTCGATCCAGGCCGTCGGCAGGTAGACGTCCAGCGACCATCCGGTGTAGATCTCCAGGCTCTTCTCGAAGGGATCCAGGCGGTACTTGACGCCCAGCCCTACATTGCCGATCACGAACTGGCTGGCGTTGTCCGCCGTGTAGTAAGACAGCGGCACTTCCAGACCCAGATATAGCGGCGTATCCGAGAAGGTAAAGCCGCCTCTAACCAGCGTCGAAATGGCCGTCACCTTGGGATCGGTCCCCGGGGCCAGCCAGGCGCTGACCTCCCCGCCGCTGCCGAGGTTGAAGCCTTTCAAGGTAAAGGGCGGGATGATATCTCCCACTCCGCCGGGAACCTCGGTCGTGTCATACCATTGTCCCGAGGCCGGTGCGGCCAGAAGCACGAGAAGAGCTACTGTCAGGAAGCCCGACATGCGCATGGCATCCTCCTCAAAGTCGATTCAATTCTCCGGCCGGACGTCAACCGGGCACATAATCGAAATTTATCGGTAAAAACGCATCTTGGCAAATTATTTGCTCGGAAAAATCGCCCCAGAGAACTCTTGTCTGGGTCATACCGGATTACTGGGCGCAATAGTACTGAAGTACCATGGCCGTCGCCTGTTGCTGACAGGCGACTTTATCGTCCAGACATTGGTTGGCCTGGTCCAGACTTTCCCCCTCGCAGGGTCCGCTGTTCTGCGGAATCGGCTCGCAGGCGCACCCGTCCGTCTGGGCGGGTATCTGCTGTCCTGTATTCCAGCACTGGCAGAAACAGCACTCACCCAGACCGGCGCAACCGGCGTCAAAGCCGGCGTACAATACTTGCAGAGCCTGGTCGCAGACATTGCCGCCGGAAATCTGCACGCTACTGTCATGGCACAGGGGATCGGCCGGGAAGTCGGCGCAGAAACCGGCGCCGCCACCCTCTCCGCAACCTACCATCCAGAAAACGCAGGCTGCTCCCAGTAAAAATACGATCAATATTCTCATGACCGGTCTCCTTGCTGTTTTTTGTAAATATAACACACGTCCCCAACATGCGGAAGCTTCATCGAGATAATACCTTTTTTGTTGACAGCGGCGGGCAGATCCTATTTGTGAATGGCTATTACTCTATTATCATTTTCGCCACACGAAAGGAGTCTAATAATGACACGTATATCCCTAGCAGCAACTGTGTGTCTCCTGTTGGCCGGCCTGGCCCCGAGCGCCGTTGCCAGCGAATCACGATCTCAAGCGCTTCTTTACAACCTGGCCTTCGAGGATCAGACAGACGTCTTTCTGTTTCCCAACTTGTTGCCGCAATACGAGGGGCTTTACTTTCATCTGCCCCGGGCGGTGTCAAATGTCTACGGCGGCCTGATCTTCAACCTGGCCGATGACAGCTCGCTCGGCTTGTTCGTTCACCGTACCCTGGCCACCGCCTTCGACCAGTACCGGCTGTCCGCCACCGACATGACCAACTACCTGGGCTACACCGTCTTCAACGGCGGCAACTCCCAGGAGCCCCACCTGGCCGGGCAACTCTTCGACCTGATGTACGGCACCGGCAAGTGGGGGCTGGGCCTGCGCCTGCACTTGTGGTCGGACGTCAGCAGCCAGGATGCGCCGCTGGCCGATCCGGCCGAGCTGGCCACGGCGATCACCGGCGAGATCAACGCCGGCTTTCGCGTCATGGATGGCTTGAACATGCGCGCTTCCATCGGACTGCGCAACGTTTCGGACAACTACATGGGCGTCATGTTCAGGTTCGGGGCCAGATACATGTCTCCGGAAGAAAAGCGTATCCGGCCGGTGTTCGCAGCTCAGCTCGAATTCGGCATGCTGATCCCCGACACGGGCGACAACGATTTCGCCTTCTGCCTGCCGCTCAAGGGCGGCCTGCGCCTGACCGCCATCGAGGATGTGCTCTACATCGGCCTGCTGGGTGGGCTGGAGCTACAGATGTACGCACCCGGAGCGGGCGACAATCGTTTCGGGCTGGTGGCTCCCATTCTGGAAATGGCGGTCGAATGGTACGCGCTGAGCTGGCTGCAGTTGCGCACGGGAATCAAGGGCGGATACGGGGTGCAGTTGGCCGGCGACCCCGGCGACAACATGCCCAAGCACGAGCAGCTCGGCTTCAGCTCCGGAGTGGGTATCCCGCTGGGTCCTTTCTCCATTGATGCAGTCGTCCAGTACAGCCTGTGGCAAGACGGGCCATGGTTCGTGGGAGGGACGCCCGGCTTGTTCGCCGGTGTAAGCCTGTCCTACAACTGGGGCAAGGGATTCAGTCAGCCCGCCGGCAAGCCGGAGCCGGAAGCCGCGCCCACAGCCCCGGAAGCCAAGCCCGCGCCCGCCGCCCCGAAAGCCAAGCCCGAGGCGACCAGGCCGGTGATAACTCCGGCGGCGAAGGAAAAACCCGCCGCGGCCGCCAAGGAGAAACCCGCCGAGAAAAACAAGCAAGACGAGAAGGCCAATTTCGAAGGCTGGCATTAGGCCGGCGCCGGTCCTGTAGCCGACCGGAAACCATCGCATCCCGTATTGATGGGTAAGACAACCAACCACGAATTGCAGCTGGTCGACCTGGATCTCGATCGACCGGGTTACCGGCGTTTTATAAGTTGCTGGGTATGTCGAAGCGACCTGGTGACCTTTATAGTCGATCCGGGACCTCGGGCAAGCGCGGACAAGCTGGTTTCCGAGCTTCACAGACTGGGTATCGATTCGGTCGACTACGTCTTGCTGACCCACATCCACCTGGACCACGGCGGTGGTTCAGCGCAAGTGTTGTCCGCTTTCCCGAAAGCCAGGCTCTACTGCCATCCCAAAGGCCGGCGCCACCTCGCGGATCCGTCAGGCCTGTGGAAGGGTTCGCAGGCAGCCATCGGTGAAATTGCAGACCTGTACGGCAAGCCGGACCCCGTGCCCGCCGGACGAATGGCCGAAGATGCAGAGCTTTCGGAAAGAGGCATCCAGGTGGTGCCCACCCCCGGCCACGCATCGCACCATGCCAGTTTCCAGGCTCACCAGATCTTGTTTGCGGGCGAGGCCATCGCCACCCGCATGATTACGCCCGGCGGTAAGACCTACCTGCGTCCCGCCACTCCGCCGCGTTTTTTACCCAAGATATTTTTCGAATCGCTGGATCGCCTGGAAGCTTTGGAACCCGAACCCGTGCGCACCGCCTTTGCCCACTACGGCGAGGCTCCCGGAGTTCGGAGCTTTTGCCGGATGGCCCGCGAGCAGCTGCAGATCTGGATCGACCTGGTGCGTAGAATGCACGGCGCGGGAAAACTGGAATTTCCGCAGATGTTCGATGCGCTGCTCGAAATCGACCCCTTCTTCGGCCAGGGACTCTTCCAGGAGCTTCCGGCCGATATCCAGGATCGCGAGCGCTACTACGCAACAAACAGCCTTCAAGGAATAGTCCAGTTCGTGAGTGACACACAATCGTCATGAAAATCCCATGCGCTCGAACGGGATCCTGAGATCGTCGGGCAACGGAGATCTCAAGACCAGCTGCTCGCCGCTCACTGGATGGGGCAATGCCAGGCGGCAGGCGTGCAACGCCAGGCGGCGCAGGCAGTAGTTTTCGGCGAGTTCCCGGTTCAAGGCTCCCTTGCCGTAGTTGGCATCGCCGATCAGCGGATGACTGATGTGTTTGAAGTGCCTGCGAATCTGGTGCAGGCGGCCAGAGTGCGGCCTGACCTCTATCAATGAGACCGTTCGCGGCCGGCACTCGGCCGATGCCAGCAGCCGGTAAAAAGTCGCGGCGGCAAGGCGCTTTCCCCCGGGCTTGCCGGGGATGGGATGGTTGATCACACCCTGTACGGCCGGGCGGCCTCTTACAAGCGCCAAATAAAGTTTCTCGATCTCTCCGCGCCGTTGCATCAGGTTGAGCCTGCCCGCAGTCTCGCTCTCCAGGGCGAAGAGCACGATCCCGCTGGCTCCGCGATCGAGTCTTTGTATAGGATAGGCCTTGCTGTTTCCGGTAATCCGGCACACCAGATCGCATAGCGTCAGCGGGTCGCGTCCCCAGCCGCGATGAACGAGCATGCCCGACGGCTTGTCGACGGCCAAGATTGCGTCGTCGAGGTAGATTACAAATTCGCTCTCAGTCTTGCAGGCAGCGGACATCGAGAACATTGCCGGTCAGGCGCCGGATACCCTCCACTGCGGCCCGGGCGGCGGACAAAGTCGAGATAATCGGTATACGGTGCTCAATGGCGGCCCTTCTTAAAGCGTGCTCGTCGTAAAAAGACGGCCCGCCCAGGGGCGTGTTGATCACCAGATCCACCTGGCCGTTGTGAATGCGGTCTGCAATATGGGGACGGCCCTCGTTGACCTTGTAGACCATGCGCGCATCCAGCCCCTCGGCCTGCAAGCGCTCGGCGGTGCCATGGGTACCGAGCAGGGTGAAGCCCAGTTCGGAAAAATCGCGCGCTATCGCAACCATCTCGTCTTTGTCGCGATCGTTCACCGAAATGCAGACTGTCCCGTGTACCGGAAGCGTCTGCCCGGCAGACATCATTCCCTTGGCGAAGGCCAGTCCGAACTCGTCATCGCGCCCGTAGGCCTCTCCGGTCGAGCGCATCTCGGGACCCAGCACCGGATCGAAGCCCGGAAAACGGTCGAACGGAAACACCGGCACCTTGACCGCGAATCCCTTCGGCCGCGGTTCTGCGGAAAGTCCCAACTCGTCCAGTTTGCGGCCGGCCATTACCCGGGCGGCCAGCTTGGCGAACGGAATTCCACAAGCCTTCGACAGGAAAGGCACCGTGCGGCTGGCCCGCGGGTTGACCTCGAGCACATAGACCTCGTCCTCGAAGACGGCGTACTGCACGTTCATCAGCCCGCACACGCCCAACTCGAGGGCCAGATCGCGCGTCTGACGGCGGATGGTCTCGAGGTGCCTGTCCTCGATTTTCCAGGTAGGCAGGACGGCCACCGAGTCACCCGAGTGGATACCGGCCTGCTCGAGGTGCTGCATGATGCCGCAGATGACAACCCGCTCGCCGTCGGCTAATGCGTCGACGTCCACCTCGAATGCGTCTTCCAGGAAGCGATCTATCAGAATCGCGCGTCCCGCTGCGACCTCGACCGCCCGGCCGAGGTAGTCGTTCAGACGGCCTTCGTCGTAGCAAACGGCCATGGCCCGCCCGCCCAAGACGTAGGACGGGCGCACCAGCACCGGGTAGCCAATCTGCTTTGCCACCTCGCGGGCCTCGTCGGCGGTCATGGCCAGCCCGTAGTCGGGCCGTGAGATCTCGAGCCGGTCGAGCAACTTTCCGAAGCGCCCGCGGTCTTCCGCCAGGTCGATCGCCTCGGGCGAGGTGCCCATGATCTTGGCCCCCGCCGCCGCCAGCGGGCCGGCCAACGCCAACGGAGTAGCGCCGCCGAACTGGACTATCAGCCCCTCGGGCCGCTCGCGGTCTACTATCTCCAGTACGTCTTCCGCGGTCAACGGCTCGAAATACAGCCGGTCGGATATGTCATAATCGGTCGAGACCGTTTCCGGGTTGCAGTTGACCATTATGGTCTCGAAACCCTCTTCCCGCAGTGCCTGCGTGGCGTGGACGCAACAGTAGTCGAATTCGATACCCTGGCCGATACGGTTGGGCCCGCCGCCCAGGATGATGACTTTGCGCCCGTCGCCCGGCGCCATCTCGTCTTCGTCCTCGTAGGTCGCATACAAGTACGGCGTGGCCGCCGCGAACTCGGCCGCGCAGGTGTCGACAGTCTTGTAAACCGGCAGGACACCCAGTTCGTGCCTGCGCGAGGACACCTGCGCCTCATCCGTCCCGGTCAAATAGGCTATCTGCATATCGGAGAAACCGTCCCGCTTTGCCCGGCGCAATATGTCTTCACCCAGCGGCGCATCTGCGCCTGAAATCTCCCGCTCGAGCGTGACCAGTTCTTCAAGTTGATGCAAGAACCAGGGGTCGATTGCGGTCGCCCGCCGTACCTGGTCGACGCTCATGCCGGCCTTGAAGGCGCCGCGCACCCAGAACAGGCGCGCCGGGTGTGCTCTTACCAGGTTCTCGTTGATGCGGTGAGGATCGATCCAGTCACGCCCGTCGGCGCCCAGCCCGGCCCGTCCGACTTCGAGCGAGCGCAACGCCTTCTGCAGCGCCTGCTTGAAGTTGCGCCCAATAGCCATCACCTCGCCCACCGAGCGCATCTGTGTGTCGAGCGTGTCGAGGGAACCGGGAAATTTCTTGAAGGTGAAACGCGGCACCTTGACCACCACGTAGTCCAGCGCGGGCTCGAACGAGGCTGGTGTCTCCCGGGTTATGTCGTTGCGGATCTCGTCCAGCGTCAACCCGACGGCCAGCTTGGCGGCGATCTTGGCGATCGGAAAACCGGTCGCCTTGGAGGCCAGCGCGCTCGAACGCGATACCCGGGGATTCATCTCGATCACCACCATGCGCCCGGTCTCGGGGTGTACGGCGAACTGGATGTTCGATCCCCCGGTCTCGACGCCGACCCGGCGGATGACCCTGCGGGCCAGATCGCGCATCGCCTGATACTCGACGTCGGACAGGGTCATGGCCGGCGCAACGGTGATCGAATCGCCGGTATGCACACCCATAGGATCAACGTTTTCGATCGAGCAGACTACTACGAAGCGATCCTTTCGATCGCGCATGACTTCGAGCTCGAACTCCTTCCAGCCCAACAAGCCCTCTTCCACCAACACCTCGCCGATCGGCGAGGCGTCCAGGCCCCTCGATACGATCTGTTGCAACTCACCGACATTGTAGGCCACTCCCCCGCCCTCGCCTCCCAGGGTAAACGAGGGTCGCACGACCACCGGGTAGCCGATCTCGGCAACTTGGGCCTCGGCGGCATCGACCGAAGAGGCCAAAAAAGATCGCGGCACATCCAGCCCCTCGGCCGTCATGGCCGAGCGGAAAAGACGCCGGTCCTCGGCCACGCGGATGGTCTCGAGCCGGGCGCCGATCATACGTGTGCCGCTTTCACGCAGGATACCGGTTTCGGCCAGTTTGACCGCCAGGTTGAGCGCCGTCTGTCCGCCCACCGTGGGCAGCAGGGCGTCGGGCCGCTCGCGCTCGATGATCTTGGCGATGCTCGAAACAGTCAGCGGCTCGATGTAAGTGCGATCGGCCACCTCGGGATCGGTCATGATCGTGGCCGGGTTGGAGTTGACCAGAACGACCTGGTAGCCCTCGTCGCGGAGCGCGCGGGCAGCCTGGGTACCCGAATAGTCGAACTCGCAGGCCTGGCCGATGACGATCGGCCCCGAGCCGATGATCAGGATCCTGTGAATGTCCTCACGCCTGGGCATGCGGGCTCCAGTGCTCGAGCGTGTCGCTGAAACGGTCGAAGACGGCGGCGGCATCAGAGGGCCCGGGACACCCCTCGGGATGGAACTGCACCGCGATCAGACCCAACTCGGGCGCGCTGAAGCCTTCGAGTGTGCCGTCGTACAGGCTGGTGTGCGTAAGCTCGACCTTGCCGGGAGGCAGGCTCTTGGGGTCGACCGCAAAACCGTGATTCTGGGCGGTTATCCAGACCTGTCCATTTAGCTCGTTGCGAACCGGGTGATTCCCGCCATGGTGGCCGAAGCGCATCTTGTAAGTCTTTGCCCCCATTGCCAGTGCCAGGATCTGGTAGCCCAGGCAAATGCCCAGGACCGGCAGTCGGCCAATGAGTTGGGCCGCGGTCTGGATGCCCGTCTCGACCGCGGCCGGATCTCCCGGCCCGTTGGATAATACCAGGCCGTCCACGCCTAGGCCCAAGACCGCCTCGGGAGCCGAACCGGCCGGCAACACCTCGACTTCGATCCCGCGGCCGGTCAGGCTGCGCAGGATTCCGCGCTTGACACCGAAGTCAACCAGGGCGACACGCTTGTACTTGTTTGTCTTGGGCACAAAGACGTAGGGCTCCTTGGTGGTCACCCGGCCCGTCAAATCACGACCGGAAAGCGCAGGCGAGGCGAGCACCTTCTCGAGCGCCTTATCGCTCGAGTGATCCCGGCTGAAGATGCCGGCGCGCATCGCGCCTTGTTCGCGAATGTGGCGCGTCAGCGCCCTGGTATCCACTTCAGTGATACCGATGATACCGCGCTTTTGCAGCCACTCGTCGAAGGTGCCCAGCGAACGGTAGCTCGAGTCGATCGCCGAAAGCTCGCGCACAATCACGCCGCTCAGCGAAGGCCAAGGCGCCTGGTCATCATCGTCGCAGACACCGTAGTTGCCGATCTGCACCGAGGTAAAAGCGACGATCTGTCCGCAATAGGACGGGTCGGACACGATTTCCTGGTAGCCTGTCATCGAGGTGTTGAAGACCACCTCGCCCAGCGCCTCACCCACGGCACCCATCGGCGAGCCGCGAAAGACGCGTCCGTCCTCCAGCACAACTATCGCCTGGCGGTGTTCCATGCGCTTCCAGATCTCACGACCCGGCCCGCCTGTCAAGGACGTCTGTGTGCAACTTTCTTTCAGCTGTCGAGAACCGAGTGCAGGGCATCTTTGAGTTTTGTAAACTCGTAGGGTTTTTGCAGGAACCCGGCCAGGCCCTTGCCGGTGAAACGGCTGGTCGCCTCTTGCTCGTTGTAGCCGCTGCACAAGATAACCTTGATGTCGGGTTTGATGCGCCGCAACTCGCGGAAGGCCTCCTCTCCGCTCAGGCGCGGCATGGTCATATCGAGCAGTACCAGGACGATCTCTTTGTGGTGCTTTGTGAAGATCTCGATCGCCGCGGCGCCGTCCTCGGCGCTAACGGTCTCGAAACCCAGCTTTGCAAGCATCGCCTCGACAACATCGCGCACGGCAGGCTCGTCATCCACAACCAGTATGGCGCCCTCCCCTTGCCAGTCGGGTTTTACCGTGGGATCCACGTCCAGCGTCTCGACCGGGCCGCCGTCCTCGGGCAACAGGACCTTGAAAGTCGTGCCCTTGCCGACTTCGCTGTAGATCTTGATCGCCCCGCCGTGACCGCGCACGATGCCGAGCACGGCCGCCATGCCTAGTCCGCGCCCGGCGAACTTGGTCGAAAAAAACGGGTCGAATATCTTCGCCCGGGTTTCGCTATCCATGCCACAACCGGTGTCGGACACCTCGAGGCAGATATATCGTCCGGCCGACAGTCCGTCGTCGAGAAAGGTCGTCGAAAGATATTCGCGGTCGGCGTCGATCACGCCGCTGGCCAGCGTGATTACTCCGCCCTGTTCGCCCAGGGCGTCCGAGGCGTTGGTGATCAGGTTCATCAACACCTGGCGAAGCTGGTTTATATCTACGTTGATCGACGGCAGTTGGCGGGCCAGGTCGTATTTCAGGTAAGCCTTCTTCGAAATCGAAACCTGTAGCAGCTGGCCCATGTCGATGATCAACTCGTTCAGATCGATCGACCTGACGACGAAGCGGCCCTTGCCCGAATAGGCCAGCATCTGGTTGCACAAGTCGGACGCCCTGAGCGAGGCGCTCTTTATCTCCTCGATGCTGCCCACGGCCTGAGAAGTCGGCGCCAGGTCGAGCAGTGCCAGGTCGGCGTTGCCCAGGATGACCATCAGCAGGTTGTTGAAATCGTGGGCTATGCCGCCGGCCAGCACTCCCAGGCTCTCGAGCTTCTGCACGTGTCGCATCTGCTCGGTTAGCCTGCGGCGCTCCTCGGCCGAGCGCTTGCGCTCGGTGACGTCCCTAACCATGGCCATCAACAGGCGCTCGCCGGAGATCTCGAGCACATTCAGAGTCACCTCGGCTTCGAAGAGCGTTTTATCCTTGCGACAGTGTTGCCATTCGAAGGAGATCGGCCCGCCCGAGACGGCGGCCCGGATCTTCTCGATGGCTTTCTGCTTCGAGTCGCGCCCGTCCGGCTGCTTGGCTGGCGAGAAGGAATAAGGCGGACGCCCGACTATGTCCTCGCGCCGGCAGCCGAACATCTCGCAGGTCTTTTCGTTGCAGTCGATGAAGATGTCGTCGCGCATCAGAAAGATCGCGTCGCCGGCCCCGTCGAAAAGCGTGCGGTAGCGCCGCTCGCTGTCTAATAGATGCCTGCGGCGCAGCAAATCCCGGCGCATCAAAAAAGACACAAGCAACGCCAGCAACAGTCCGGCTATTAAAGTAATATCGCCGGCGCTCGAAGTGGCCGCGGCCAGAAACGCCGGCGACGGGGCGATCCGAAGCACCCAGGGCCTGTCGGCCACCTTTACCGGAAGCTCGACCTGGTAGGGCCATTCGTCGGACGGCCCGCCGTTGATTCTGTATACCAGCGCTCCATTAACCTCTCGAAGCTCGCAGCGGAAGCGCCGGCGCAGTGTTTCTTCGGACAGGCACTGGTCTACCAGCTTGTCGACTCTGAAGACGCCGTTGTAAAACCCGACCTTGCGGCCCTGGGCGTCTTGAACCACGGCATAGGCGGCGAAGCCCTTGCCTCCCTGGAGCAGGTCGAGGACAGGTGTTCGGATGAGCTTGCCGCTGCGCTCCGCCCTGGAGACGGCTTCGGCTACACCGCCGGCCGGGTGCTTGTGCAAGTCCTTGTCGAGAGCGGGCCGGTTGCCCTTTTCGGGCACTACAATCCTGATCACCCAGTCACGATCGATCCAGTTTATTGCCTGGAAGCCCTGGAAAAGCTCCAGCGCGGCGGATGCCTCGGCACGAAACAGATCGGCCGCCGAGACGATCTCCGGGCGCCATTCTTTCGCCAGATAGCGTAAGATCGAAAGGCGGTCTTCTATCCAGGCCTCGAGCCGCAAGGCAACGTGGGTAGCGGTAACATCCGTCTCGACCCGCAAGCGCTGGCTTTCCTGTTTGCGGGTCGCCCACCACAGGGCAAAGACGATCGCGGTGATTGCCAACAGGACACCCAGCGGCAGCCAGGTCTCCCGGCCAGGCCCGCGACTTCTTCCCGCCTGTGATATTCCCAACATGGAAGGCCTCCCCTGCTCAACAAGTCGGAGTATATGTCCCCCCTTGCGGACCCGTCAAACCGTTTGATGCACGTCTTGACAGTGGCCGCATAATTTGATTCGATTCAGACACAAAGTATTTTGCAACCCGAGCAGTCTGCAAAGGTGAAAACATGAAGAATCTTGCGGCAGTCTTCGTGGCCCTGGGCCTTGTCGCCCTGCCCCGGGCGGTATGGTCCGGCGCCTTCGAGGAGCATACTTCCTGGCAACACGAGCCCCGCCTGGAGACGGCCAAGGGCATCTCGCTGGGCAAGTCGGTGATCGAGGTTTCCATGGGCTACCGCTACCTGTACAGCGACGCCTATTTCGACTCGGACGCCAAGATCGGCTCGGCCCCCATGAAGTACAGCATGTCGATCCTGGACATCCAGGGAGCATTCGGATTCACCGAGAATTGGACGCTGTGGGTCGATATCCCGATAGTCTGGAGCACCGAGCGCGATGCCGCGCGCGCTCGCTCCGCCGAAGGAGAGATGGGAGACAGCCAGGTGGGGCTGCTCTACCAGTTTTTCAGGCGCAACGATCCAACCTTGTCCATGGGCATGGGCCTGCGCTGGAAGCTGCCTACCGGCAACGAGGCGGCGGGCGCCAAGAACGTCAATATCACCGGCACCGGCAGCACCGATGTCGAGCTTTACTATATCGGACGCTCCCAGCTATTGCGCTTCTTGTCGATAGACTGGTCGGGCGGCTACAACATCCGATTTCCGGGCACGGTGCAGTACCTTTCAGATCGGCAGTCATACATAACCAACGCCTTTCTCGACCTGGGAGACGAGCTTTTTCTGAAGGTGGGCGCGACAGCCGCCATCGAGATGCTGGCCTTCAGCCTGTCGGCCGAATTCCGCTATCGATTCCCGACCAAGGTCGGCATGCCCGAGTACCGAGCCGAAATCCTCGACTGGACGGTTCCGAAAAACGGAAACTCCCGAGAGCAGGACACCTTCATCATCTATAACGGCGCGAACTATGCCGACTGGGGCGTTCACCAGAGACTCGATCCGACGCGGCCGCTGGTATCCAACGCCGGTTACTTATTCACGCTCACGCCGCGGATCCTGTTCAGGCCTTTCGACTGGCTCGATCTCGACATCTATGCCCGCTTCCACCTGGCCGGCAAGAACTCGATTTATCTCACGGACAAGGACGGCGATAATTCGACCTTCGACAACTTCATGCCCATGCAGGCCATTGGAACCAAGCTGGGCAACAGCGTGATCATGGGAGAAGCGGGCGCCAACTGCACCGTCCGCTGGTAAACGCTTTCCGGGCGAAGCGCCGAGGAGAAGACATGAGACGCACAGGCACGAGCGGCATGCTTTTGGTACTTATGCTGCTGGGCATATTGGCGACGCCGGGCAGCGCACAAGCGCGCTTCTTCTACCAGAATTCTTTCCCGGACGTCGACTGGCTGGTATTCGAAACCGAGCACTTCAGGATCTACTACTACCCCGAAGTGGAATGGACGGCCAGAATGATGGCCAAGTACGCCGAGATCGCCTACCCCAAGATCACCGGCCTGTTCGAATATCCCCTCAAGGAAAAGATCCACATCGTCATCCGCGACCAGGAAGACTACTCCAACGGCTGGGCGCTTTACTTCGAGGACCAGGTCACTGCCTGGGCCACTCCTTTGTACTACATCCTGCGCGGGCGCCAGGAGTGGATTCCGGACATGTTCACCCACGAGTTCACCCACATCGTTTCGCTCAAGGCCAACGACTGGAAGGCCGAAAGCTCGGTGGTTATGGTCGGTCAGGGCCTGGTCGAGGACGGTGTGCATAACGTCGATTTCGGCATCCAGCTGGTTTTCGGCGCCAGCGCCCCCTTCTTCTGGACCGAGGGCGTCGCCGAGTACGGCACCCACCTGGCCGGCTTCAACTGGTGGACGACCTCGCGCGACATGCATCAGCGCATGAGCATGCTCGAGGACAACTACCTCGACTACGACGAGATGTACTCCCGTAATTTCTCGTCCTCCTTCGACGGAGAGCGCGGCTACCAGCAGGGCTACACCATGGGTCTGTACGTGATGGAGAAGTTCGGCAAGGAGAAATACGCCCAACTGGCCATCAACTCAGGCAACAAG
Source organism: uncultured Myxococcales bacterium (assembly GCA_964513625.1). GTDB lineage: Bacteria > Myxococcota > B64-G9 > B64-G9 > B64-G9 > DATKYQ01. The sequence goes on from CAZENH010000011.1 coordinate 132,256, forward strand.
GGCCACCTGATCTGGGACAAGAACATCGAAGAAGTGCTTGGCGTCGACGGCCGCAAGCTCTTCGCCGGCTGGCTGGCCTGGATGAAAGATCGCTACCAGCGCCAGACCGCCCCGATCCGCAAGGATGAGCATATCGGGTTTCCGCTCGGGCCGCAGTCAAAAGAGGGATACGTCGAGGTCCTGGACAAGCTGCCCGACGGGCGCTGGAAAGTGAAGCTCAGCGGCCAGGCCTGCATTCCGCCGGAGTATCAAGAAAAGGATACTCTCGAAAAAATGGCCATAGCCATTTACGGCGATCCCGAAAAGACCGATGAGCTTTCGAAGCTGTCACCGCAGCAGTTGTTGTCCACGATCGACAAGTTCCTCGGCGGCGACAAGAAGAAAGAAAAAGACTTCGACGACAAGTTCAAGGACATCCGGGACAAGTACAGCTGGATGCCGTCGAAGACAGTCTACTGGAACAAGAAGCAGCGCAAGGCCGCCATGGAGGCCCAGGGCCAGTGGCAGCAGTATCCGCGTTACACGGCCGACGGCAAGTGGCTGGCGCACACCACGCGCCGGGCGTTGATTCTCGAGCCCGTCCCGATCGAGGAACAGGAACAGTTCTCGGGGTTGTGTATCTCCAAAGAGGCTGCCGAGAAGATAGCCGACGACACCAAGACCATCACGGGCGCCTCGAGCTTCTTGGGATATGGCTTGAGCCCCGACAGCAAGAAGGTTGTCTTCAGCTCGATGAGTTGTCCCAACACCTTTCTGCCTTGCGTCAGTCTCGATGGCTACTACCGAATGGACCTTTACGAGTACGACATCGAGAGCGAGGAAATCGAGCGGCTCTCGCGCAGGCTGAGGGCCTACCAGCCGGCTTATTCGCCGGACGGTAAGACGATCGCCTTCGTACACATTGAAGACGGCCAGAACCACCTGGGTCTGATGCCGGCCGGCGCGCGCGAGGTATCCCCCGACGGCAAGTGCGTGATCGACGGCCGCGAGATGAACAACTGCGTAAAGTGGCTTATCAAGAAACACGACGGCACCTTGCTGGGCCAGCCGTCGTTCAGTCCCGACGGATCGAAGATTGTGATCGACCTCTATCGCAACCACCAGCAAGACGTCTGGATGCTATCGAGCGACGGCAGTGATTTGCATCCCGTCACTTGGGACAGGGCCGAAGATCGTGACTCCCGCTTCACTTCGGACGGCCGGCAAATTCTCTACGCTTCCGACCGCTCTGGAATCTTCAACACCTACCTGCTCGATATCGAAAGCGGCAAGGTCAAGCAGTTGACCAACGTGCTCGGGGGTACCTACAACCCATTCTTGACTTCAGAAGGCGACCTGCTCTATTCCTACTTCACCTCTTATGGATTGAGGCTTTACGGTCTGCGCAAGCAAGATTTCTACAACAAGGATATCGACGCCGGCTACGACGTATCAAAGGCAGAGGTGGCCCGCGACCTGGCCTACCAGGAACCCTTGCCGCAGATACGCGAACAAAGCGAAACATACAACCCCTTCAGCCCGCGCAATTGGGAGCCGCCGTTCGGTATCCCGCTTTTCATCTACGAGCGGCGCGGGGTGCAGATCGGAGGGCAGTTGTTGCTGGTCGACACCCTCGACAAACACCTTTTCACGAGCACGGTTCTTCTGGGGCAAGAGTCGCTTTACTCGGCGGCCTATGTGAACAACTTCTGGTATCCAACTTTCATGGTAGGCTGGACGCATCTCGAGATGACCTACGAGTTTGCCCAGGGTTTTACTTCCAGCCAGCTCGCTCCATCTAGATCCGAGCCGCATTTCGCGCCGCCGATCAATTTCAAGAACCGACAATCGATCGACTTCGGCTTCGCCGGCATCGACTACAAGTTCGCCCCGCAGTTCGGCATCAAGGCCAACTATGTCTACCGCCACCTGACTTCAAAACGTTCCTCCGGCACCAAGGACCAGGCCTTTCTGACCAACAACTCCTACTCGATCGGGTTGGCCTACCAGGACGTCAGCCAGCGCGGTCCCGAGGCCGACATCAACCCGCGCGGCGGCCGCAAGATCAATCTCGACTACGCATTCATCCGCACCGGCTTGCCCACAAAGGACTGGGCCGACGTCGAATGGTTGGGACGCTCCAACCCTCCGGGTGACAACTCGGACGACTACCAGTCGCATGAACTACAGATTGGCTACACCGAGTACATTCCCATCTCGTGGTGGAACGAGAAAGGCAAACACACGCTGCAGTTGCACATGCGCGGAGGCTGGATCGACCGCAACGTCCACCGCTGGGACGAGTTCTTCGCGGGCTCCCTGCACCCCCTGCGCTACGTGCCCACCTTCTCGACCACCCAGGAGTTCGCCGGCTACGAAGACTTCAGCCTGCGCGGCGAGACAATGCTTATTTTAGCCGTCAGCTACCGATTTCCGGTGCTGCGCAACATAGATCGCCGTTTCGGCCCCTTCTACTTCGTCAGCCTGTGGGCCGAGATCTCGGGCACGGCCGGCAACTTGTGGGGCTACACCGCGGATTTCAAACGTGACAAGTACGGCAACATCATGCGCAACCCCCAAAGCTATTGGGATCCGGCCGTCATTCCCGGCTCGATAAGGCGCGAGCGACCTTTCTTCGACATATCGTCCAAGAACGGCAACTACATGCTCTACGACATCTCCTTCACTTTGAAACTCAAGGCGATGCTCTTCGGCACCAACAGGTGGAACAGCTTCATCCGTGTGGCCTACGGACTGAACGACATAGTCGGACAGTACGAGGTTAACGACGACAACGCTTTCGTCGACGCCTACCCCAATAACGCCCTCTACGCCGAGACCGAGCCCAAGAGCCTGCGGCTGGCTATCGGTATCGGTTCGGACTTTGACTAGTATATGAAGTGCTTCGCTGCTGGTATCTTGATCGCGCTGGCGCTTGCGGGATCGCCGCCTGCACAGACCGGTCTGTCCAAGCTGGGACCCGGATTGATTCGTATCTTTCAGCGGCCCGATTCATCAAGCGCCGAGATCACCCTGATGACCGTCTGGAAGCATGCCTCGGACGTGCCGGCGGACGCGGGCCCGTGTCTCGGCCGTGTATGCGTGCTGCGAACACGGGCTTCGGCCCTTTCCGATTTGACGGCCAGGCAGGAACTGGTTGTCGCCCGCATGCCGCTGGTCTTCAGGCCGCGGATGAACCTGGCGGGTCCGCAGGCGGGGCTGAACCAGGCCCGCAACGAATCAGGTCTTACCGGCAACGGCGTACTGATCGCTGTTATCGACACCGGAGTCGACTGGACCCATCCCGACTTCATAGACGGGCAAGGACGCACCAGGGTGGCCTGGCTGCTCGATCAGACGCAACCTGCGCGGGGCGAGTTTTTGGATCTGGAAGCCGTCGGCGGCGGGGCGGTTTACTCGGCCGAAGAGTTGCAGGGCGTCCTGGACTCGGGAGCCGGGCCGGCCCTGGGCGCGGCCAAGGACGTCATCGGACACGGCACGCACGTGGCCGGGATCGCTGCCGGATCGGATGCCGTCTACACCGGCGCCGCGCCGCGCTCTCGCCTGATCGTGGTCAAGGCGATTAACGACGACCTGAGCGGCTTCGGCGAGGAGCGCGTGCTCGAGGCGCTGGCATTCGCCGATCGTGTCGCCAGGCGCGAGCATCAACCGCTGGTAGTGAATCTCTCGCTGGGCACCCAGATCGGCGCCCACGACGGCAGCGATGCTTTGGAGCTTGCGCTTTCCGAGCTTGCCGCCGGACAGGGCCGCGTCGTGACCGTCGCCGCCGGAAACGATTTCGACCTCGATCTGCACGCCCGGGCAGCGGTAGCCGACTTTGCTCACCCGGCTGTTTTCCGCCTGAATATTCCGGCGAGCGGCAATCCTTCCGCCTACAAACCCGAATCGCTGACGGTCGATTTCTGGCACAGCGGTTCGGGCCGGCTGGAGGTGGTGGTGGTGACGCCCTCGGGCGAGGCGGTCGGTCCGGTCGGCTCGGCCGGTCCCTACGGCCTGGAGACCGTCACCGCCGACGGCGGCCTGAACATCGATTGCCTGGCCGAACCCGATCCTGTAAACGGCGATCTGCGCACGCTTGTCACCATCGCCGGCGAGGCGGGCCAACCGCTTACGCCCGGCGCCTGGAGAATCGTCTTTTCAGGCAAGGCCGAGAGGATCGACGGCTGGATAGGCGACTCGAACATGACTAATCCATGGCCGCGTTTTCTGGATCACGTCGATCGCACGGATCTGGTCGGGCCGCCGGCGACGGCGCTCGGTGTAATCGCGGTGGGCGCTTTCGTCTCGCGCACGGATTGGACCGATGTCACCGGCAACGACTGGTCGGTGGATGCGCAGGAAGGCGAGCTGAGCTGGTTCTCCTCGCCCGGCCCCACGCGCGACGGGCGGCTGAAGCCCGAGCTGGCGGCGCCCGGTCTGATGATCGCGGCGGCTCTCAGCAGCGACAGCGATCCGCGCATGCCGATTTCGACCTTCTACGCCGCGGGCACCCAGCGCAATGTGCTGGGCGACGGACGGCACGCTTTGGCCGGCGGCACCTCGATGGCCGCCCCGCTGGCGGCCGGGGCGGCGGCGCTGATCCTCGAACGAGATCCTACTTTGAGCGGCACCGTAGTGCGCGACATGCTGGCGGTATCCACGGCGACCGACGAGCACACCGGGCGCGTCCTTTTCAAAGACGACTGGGGATTCGGCAAGCTGGACGCACTCAATCTTGTCGCCCTCGGCGAAGCCGGCCGCGTCCCGGGAAAACCTGACCCCGAGCAAAGCCTGTGCGGAGTGGCGCAGCCCTGGCTGATGCCGCTTGCAGACGCTGCAATTTTTGCTGTTGCCGTTCCCCGTGACGCGCAGGGCTTGCCGCTCGGCCCGGGCCGCAAGGTTGAGATTGAGGCCCTAGGTGCAAAGATCGAAACTCCCGCACAAGACCTCGGCAACGGCATATACCTGGCCCGCCTGTCCGGTCCCGGCCGTCGCGGCGCTGACGTCAAACTCGTCTGCCGCGCAGACGGAGTTACAATGCAAGCGGGCCCCAGGGTCCGCCTGGCCGCATCTTACCAGGAGCTCTTCGGCAGCGGTATGACCGGCGGCGCCTGCAACACGGCGGGCGGGACGAGCACCACGACACCGGCGCTGCTCGCGTTCTTGCTGGTTTGGCTGTGGCGGCGCGCCGGCGGGCGCCGGTTCGCGCATACCTGAAGTTCAGTCGTCCTGCTCGCCTGCGTATCTTTCCCTGAGCACCCGGTGCAGGATCTTGCCTGTTCCGGTGCGCGGCATCTGGTCGGGTTTTATGAAACATACCGACTTTGGCCGCTTATAGGAAGCCAGCCGGCCGCGGCACAAGTCGACTATCTCGCTTTCTTGGCAACTGCAGCCTTCCTTGAGGATCACGACGGCCCGTACGGCCTCGCCCCACTTCTCGTCGGGCAGGCCGATCACGGCCACATCGAAGACCGCCTGATGGCGGCAGATGACATTCTCGACCTCGGAAGGGAAAACGTGCTCGCCGCCGGTGATGATCATGTTGTTCTTGCGATCGACCAGAAAGTAATAGCCGTCCTCGTCCCGGTAGGCCATATCCCCGGCCGAGAACCATTCGCCCGCGAAACTGTCTGCGGTCTTATGCGGGTCTTTGAAGTAGCCGTCGAACATCATCGGGCCGCGCGAGTACAACTCGCCGATCTCTCCCTGCGGCAGCTCGTTCTTGTCCTCGTCGAGGATCTTGATCCTGTCGGTCCCCAGGCTTTCTTTGCCGATCGAGCCGGGCTTGGTCAGCTGTTCGTCAGGCATCAAGGTTGTGACTATGCCGGCCTCGGTCGAGCCGTAACCCTCGTAGAGCTGGACACCCTTGAAGTACTCCATGATGCCCTGCTTGTGCTCGATCCGGGCCGGGGCCGACGAGCACAGCAGCTTGTTAATGGATGAGACGTCGAACTTGGCCCTCTCCGCCGGAGTCACGGCCAGTATCAGCGCATAGTGGGTGGGAATCAGCGAGATGAAGTTGATCTTGGCCCGCTCGACGGTCATCAGCATCTTGCGCGGATCGAATCCCACGGCCGGCGCGACGTAGGTCGTCCCCCCGATGTAAGTGAAGGTAAAAGTGAAGAAGGTGGTGTTGACGTGGCACAGGGGCATCACGTTCAAGACCCTCTGGCCGGGTCGAAAATCGAAGTCGACGGCGTTTATCAGGTAGAAGGCGACGTACGATTCGTGCGAGCGCACGACTCCCTTGGGACGCCCGGTTGTGCCGGAGGTGTACAGCAGGATCCAGGGATCCCGGGGCCCGACATCTGTATCGGGCTCGCGTGCCCGGCCGCCGGCGACGAGTTCCCGGTAGCCCAGGTAGCCGTCGCGCCGCTCACCGACCATGATGTAGCGATCGGGCGGCACCCGCAAATCGTCCCGGATATCTTCTACGACGTCGGCGAACATGTCATGGACGATGAAGGCCTTGGCTTCGGCGTGATTTGAAATGTAGGTAACATCTGCGCCCGAGAGGCGGAAGTTGATCGGGTTGAGCACCAGGCCGGTCTTGGCCGCGGCCAGGTACAGCTCGACGAACTCGATGCAGTTCTCGAGCAGCACCGACACCTTGTCGCCCTTTGAAAGACCCAACGCCAGCAGGGAGTCTGCCAGGCGGCAGACGCGCTCGTTGGTCTCGGGATATGTGAAGCTACGCTCGTCATCCATCAGGCAGATTGTGTCCGGATACTTCGCGGCGTTCATCTTGAGCATCTGCCCCAGGTTCATCCAGTTGGCCATCATGCACCTCACTTATGCAAGATCACGCCCGCATGAGTCTGATTCGCGCATCTACTATCAGGCTGGGTTGTCCGGCCGGAGCCGCCAGAACCGGGTTGAGATCCAGCTCCGAGATCTCGGGATGATCGGACAGCAGGCAGGAGACCCTTAGAAGGATGTCGACCAAGGCGTCCTTGTCGATCGCCGGGCTGCCACGGGCACCGTCCAGAAGCTGGGCTGCCTTGATGCCGGCCAGCATCTCGCGCGCCTCGGCATCGGTCAGCGGGGCCAGCTTGAAGACGATATCCCGGAGCACCTCGACGTGAATGCCACCCAGCCCGAACATGACCATCTGTCCGAGATCCTGAGCCCGCGCCCCGCCCACGATGACCTCCAGCCCACCGGACGCTTGCTTTTGCACCAGGTAGGAAAGATCCGCCGTTTGCGACAAGCGCGCGGACATATCGTCGAAGGCCGCCCGCAAGGAGTCCTCGTCCATAAGATTCAGAGCCACGCCGCCCGAGTCGCTCTTGTGAAGCAACGTCGGGGCCTCGGCCTTCAGCACAACCGGGTAACCGACTTCGGCGGCGGCAGCCCGCACTTCGTTCCAACTCTGGCCTCGCTCCTCGGGGATTAGCGGCAGCCCGTAACCCGTAAGCAACGCGGACACGTCTCGCGGCGCCATGAACCCCTCGGGTCCGACCTCGGCTTTTTCGATGATCGCCGCCGCGCCCGGCGCGGTCACGCACTTGGCCGGCACGTCGGTGCGCGGGCGATCGCGCAGCCCGCGGTAGCGATCCATATGGTACAGAACCCGGGCGGCCGCTTCCGGAAAATAGTAGACCGGCAGTCCGGCTTGCCTGACCCGTTTTATGGTCTCGCGCCATTCTATTTTTTCGGCCGGGTTGGTCATGGCCACCGCGATCATCGTTTTTTCGGTTTTGGCCGCATAGGTCTCGATGGCCTTGGCAATCCCCAGGGTATCTACGAAGAAAGGCGTCATGAAACACACGACCACCGAATCGATGCCCGAATCGGTAACCAGCGCATCGAGAGACGCGCCGAATTCCTTCTCGGCGGCGGTGGCCATCATGTCGATCGGATTGGCGATCGAGGCAATAGCCTGCAAGTTCTTCCCGAGCAGATCCTTTGATGCCTGGCTAAGCTCTGGCACCTCGAGACCTGCCTTGACGGCCTCGTCGGTAACAATGATCGCCGGCGAGCCGGCATTGGTGACCATGCCAACGCGCCGGCCGCGGGGCACCGGCTGAGTCGCGAATGCCTCGGCCGTCTGGCACAACTCGGCAAGCGAAGCGAAGCGCAGCACACCGCACTTGTCGAACAAAACGTCAGAGATGGTATCGCGCGCCATCAGCCCGCCGGTGTGCGACGAGGCGGCCCGGGCGCCCTCTTCGGTCGTGCCGCTCTTGAGCGCCAGTATGGGCTTTTTGGCGGCCACCGGCCGCACCCGCTCGAGGAAATCGCGCGGATCGGCGAACGACTCGGCATGCAGGACGATCACGTGAGTCTCGGGATCATTTCCGTAGAACTCGATTATCTCGGGCACGGAAATGTCGCAGGCGTTTCCGTTGGAGGCGTACATACGCTGCCCGACCTCGTGCATGCCGAAATAGTTATTGATCACCTCGGCCACCCCGCCGCCCTGGGCGACCATCGAGATGTGCCCCGGGCGCATCTCGGCGAAGGTGAAGTTGGAATACAGGCTGACCTTCGGATCGCTGTTCATCACCCCCTGGCAGTTCGGGCCGAACAGGCGTATCCCGTGCCGGCGTCCGATGGCGACGATCTCCTGCTCCATTCTGGCGCCCTCGGCATTCAACTCCTTGAAGCCCGAGGTGTTGATGATCGCAACCTTGACGCCCTTTTTGGCGCAATCTTCCAGCGTCTGCGCCACCATGTTGTTGCGCACGATCACATGCACCATGTCGACTTCGCCCCCTACTTCAAGGATCGAGTTGGCCACCGCCAGGCCCAGGATCTCGCCGCCCTTGGGATTGACCGGTGTAATATCGCCCTTGAAACCATAGCGCTTGAGATTGGCGATGATCCTGTGACCGATGGTGTGCGGACGGTTCGAGGCTCCGATCACGGCGATGCTCTTGGGGAAGAAGAGAGGATCTAGCGTGGACATTTTACAAACCTCCCTGTAGACCGGCGGCCACCAGGGCCGCGCCGAAAGCGCCCAGATGCTGCGGATCGGGCGGCAGCTGCACATCGACCTTGAGAAGGTCGGCCAGTATCTCGCGCATGATCTGGTTATTGGCCACTACCCCGCCGCTCAGCACCACCTCGCCCGTAAAGGCCTTGGTCTCGAGCACCCGCCTGGCGACCGACACCAGCGCGGCATGCGCCAGGTCTTCGACCTTGACCCCGTCGCGAATCTTGCCCAGGATCTCGGTCATGGCGAAGACGGTGCAGTAGGAACCGATGCTGACCTTCGGATCCCGGCTTTGGGAGGCCAGGTCGGAAATGTTTTCGAGGGGAATCTTCAGCCGCACAGCCATCTCCTCGATGAACGATCCGGTGCCGGCGGCGCACTTGCGATTCATCGAGAACGTTATCCTGCGTCCCTTGGAATCCAGCTCGATCACCTTGTTATCCTGGCCGCCGATATCGATCACCGTGATGGCGCGCGGGAAGTAGTGATAGGCTCCTCTAGCGTGGCAATCGATCTCGGTACGCCGCTCGGCGGCGAAATCGACGTTGGTCCGCCCGTAGCCGGTGGCCACCACGGCCTTGATCCGATCGCGCTCGATTCCGGCCAGGCCCATGGCCTGTTCGAAGGCCGCCAGCGCCGCCGCCTTGAAGTCGGCTCCGGAATCGCACAGGCCCAGTCCGTGCACATGCAACTTGTCGTCGATCACGGCGCACTTGGTGGCCGCCGATCCGACGTCGACTCCTGCAAAGTAGTTCATCGTCTCAGCCTTGCGCCAACTGTTCGACGAAGGCCTCGATGTTGGTGCGCGCCTGCTCCTCGGAGTAACAGCGCAGGTCGTTCAGATCTCCGTCTATGGTCAGGTGCGGGGCGCCAAGCCGCTTGCTCAGCCGCTGGGGCATGCCGTAGCGCGAGTTGGTGTTATTGGGGCAGGTCCGCGAGTCGTGGTAGATGATGCCGTCGACCGAGAAATCCCGGCACATGTTCGCGATGTAGTCTTCCTTGACCGGGTCGGCGCGTACGATGAACAGCTCGGTGTAGGCCCGGGCCATCGATTCGAAGGGCTTGTCGGGATCGAGCTGGTTGAAGATCCACGAGTTGCAGTAGGTCGAGGCCACCACGCAGGTTTGTAGCTCCAAAAACTGTTCGCTTAGAGGGCGCAGCTTGCCCCAGATCGGCATGCCCTCCCAGTAGAGCCGGAAACGCTCGCCCTCGACTGCGGCTGTGCCCTGGTCGATGCGCTCTTGCAATTCGGCCAGGAGTTCTTCGTAGTAGTCGACCGCCGTCTGTGTGCCGCGCAGCACCACCGCCGGGCCCATGTGGATGGTGCCGTCGAAGAAGGTCAGCGCCGAGGGACGGGCGGTTCCCGTTCGCAGCACCTTCTCCCACAGCTCGGAGCATTTGCGCGAAAGGCCGACCGCCTCGCGGAAACGGTCCATGTCCAGCGGGTGCCCGGCGATCGGCTCGAGATCGGCGGCCAGCGCGCGAAGCTGCCCGGCGATCGAGTCTACGTGATCGCCGGTGACTTTTCCGACGTTGCGGTGGGTCTGCACGCCCAGGCAGGGGACGCCCCACTCGCGGGCGTACCACATGAACCAGTCTTGCACGTCGCGGCACTGGTTGGTGTTGTAGACCAGCACGTCGGGACGCGGGATCGACTCGATGCCGTAGGCGGCGGTCAGGGGAGTGAAACCCTGCAGGTAGGCCCCGACGTCGGCGGTCAGGTAGGAGCAGATATCGGGCGAGTAGCCGACGGCGTTGGCGTAGGGGATGTACTCGGTCGCCTTGCGGGTGGCGCCCAGGATGGCCGAGTGGTTCTCGGGGTAGTAGACCTCGAAGCCGAACCCCTGCAGCAGTTCGGCCGGCCCGACACTGGTGCACCAGGCCACCTTGCGCCCGGGATCCTTGCTGGCAGCGTCGATACCCAGGAAATGATCGGCCATGATCTTCTTCATCGTCTTGGCCGAGGCGATCTTCTTGGCCCGTGGCTTCTCCGCGTTCATGGTCGTCTCCCTCGCAACCCCCTACGCGTCTTGCTTACCGCGCGTCATGCGGGCTGTCAACCGGCTTGGAGACCGGCTGAAGGTCTGGAGGAGTAGGCGGCCCGCTTGGAATTCTTCGAGCCGCGCCGGTAAGAAGAGGGAAGAGTGGTCGACGGGGGTCTTAAGGAGTGTAGCCGGCCTGCAGGGTCACGCCGCTGTAGGCCTTGTAGGCCCTCACGCCCACGTAGTAGGTGCCGGCCTGCGGGCTGGCGGTCGTGCAGGTTTCCGAGTTGCCGTTCAGGTAGGGCCGGCAGTCGTACTGCGAGGTGGAGGGTTCGGCCCCGAAGCGGACGTACAGGTCAGCGTCACCGGTACCGCCGCTGATCTGGAAGACCAGGTTGCTGGCACCGGCCGGGACGTCGATGTGGAACTGGTTCCACTGGCCCTTGGCCGCGGCCAGCGGGCCGACCGGCGTTCCGTTGGGCAGCCCGTCGTCTGAGGGGCCGCCGCCCTCGTCGAACGAGGCCGTAACCGTCAGGCCGGAGTAGGCGGCGTAGGCGTTGACACTGACGTAATACTCACCGGCGCTGGGGCTGGCCACGCTGCAGGTCTCGTTGCTGCCGTTGAGATACGGGCGGCAGTCGAAGGTGTTCGAGCTGGGCTGGGCGCCGAAGCGGGTGTACAGGTCGGCGTCGCCGTTGCTGCCGGCGATGGTCATGACCAGGTTGCTGGCATCGGCGGGCACCACGATCTTGAAGTGCTGCCACTGGCCCGTGCTGGCCGCCACCCCGCCGATCGGCACGCCGTTGTCCAGCACGGTGATGCCGTTGTCGGGCGGCGCGCTGACCGTCACCGAGGCCGAGGCCTGGTCGCTGATGCCGTTGGCGTCGCTGACCGTCAGATTCACGCTATAAGTGCCGGCGGCGGCGTAGGTGTGGGTCGGGTTGCGGGTGGACGAGGTGGCCCCGTCCCCGAAGGCCCAGGCCCAGGCGCTGATCGTGCTGCCCTGGTCGCTGCTCTGGTCGGTGAACGATACCGTCAGCCCGGACACGCTGCCGCTGAAATCGGCCGTCGGGACGCTGTTGCCGCCGGAGCTGAACTCGACCGCGTAGTCCTCGACCTCGCCATAGTCGAACGAGCCGCAGCTGCTCGGGTTGGCGTTGTAGCGCATGGCGATCCGCATGCGGGTCTGGCCCTGGGCGGCCGATGCCGGGATGTTGATGGTGCCGCTGACCGCGGTCTTGCCGTGGGCCGAGAAGAGCTCCTCGCCCGAGCCGCTGAAGTCGCCGTTCTGATCCAGGTCGATCCAGACCTTGTAGTACTCGGTGTAGGAGCTGCTCTGGAAGCCCGGGGTCAGGCTGATGTTGTGCTGGCCGGAGGACAGGGCGATAACCTGATCGGTAAAGTCGGTGTACGTCTGGGCCGAGGAGGTGTTGCTGAAGGAATCGACCTGGACATTCTTGATGTACTCGTAGCTACAGCTGTTGGAGGCGCTGTCGCAGTAGCTGATCGGCGCCACCTGCACCGCGACGTTCTTGGTGATCGAGTCGGTCTGCGAGTCGGTGGTGGTAACCGTCAGGCTGACCGCGTAGGTGCCCTCGGCGGCGTAGGTGTGGCTGGGGTTTTGGGCGGACGAGCTGGCCCCGTCGCCGAAGTTCCAGCTCCAGTCTGTCAGGGTACCGCCCGCGGCGTTGCTGGCGTCGCTGAAGCTGACCGCCAGGCCCTGGGCGCTGTAGTTGAAATCGGCCGCCGGCTCGGCCGGCTGGCCCCCGGAGACGGTCACGTACTTTGAGATCGAATCGGTCGCCGAGTCGTTGTCGGTCACGGTCAGCGTTACCGTGTAGGTTCCGGAGGCGGCGTAGGTGTGGCTCGGGTTCTGGGAGCTCGAGCTCGACCCGTCCCCGAAGTTCCAGCTCGACGAGGCGATGCTGCCGTCGGCGTCGCTGCTGGTGTTGGAAAAGGACACCGCCAGGCCGTTGATCGAGGCGTCGAAGTCGGCCAGCGGCGGGGTGTTCTGGTTCTGGCTCTGGTAGACCACGTAGTTGGCGCCGTAGCCGACCTTGCTGACGCCGTACTTGATGCGCATGTAGCCGTTCTCGCCCCAGCTCGGACCCCAGGAGTTGCGCAGGTACCAAACGCCGTCTGTGTCATCCCAGCCCACCAGCACGATGGCGTGGTCGACCTGGGTGCAGTTGTAGGTATAGATGCCGCCGCTGTAGTTGTCGAAAGCGGAGGTACCGGCGCACATGGCGGCCGAGACCGGTCCGTAGTTGTAGATCGCGTTCTTGATCTGGTCGACGCTGGGTATCGAGCTGGAGCCGGTGATGTACGTCCAGCTCTGCAGCTGGGCGGTCTTGGCGTGGGGCGGATTGCAGGAAGCGTCGTAGGCCTGGTAGGGGAAGCTGGACTCGAGCGCCGCGCCGGCGCTCGTCTCCCCGGAGACCTTCTTGGAGATGTGGTAGTCGTGGGCGAAGAAGCCGCCGTTGCAGCCCCAGCCCTCGCTGTTGCAGGAGATCAGGTACTGCTCCGACAGGTCCTTGGTGACCCCGTCGTTGATCTTCAAGGTGCTCTCGAAGGCGCCCACCGTGCTGAACGCCCAGCAGCTGCCGCAGTTGCCCTGGTCCTTGACCGGGGTGCAACCGCCGTTGTCACACCAGTTGTAGTACGCAGGCAGCGTGGCCCGCAGGCTGTTGGTCGGCGCCGCGGGTTCGAACGGTACGTTCGTGACCGGAGGGGTGAACTGGCCGCTGAAGCGGGCCGCCAGCTCCAGGCTGAACCGGGCGGTCTCGAGCGGGCGTTCGGCCACGAACGGCCGCCGGTGGTCGAACCGTATCTCCGCGCGGCCGGCGTCGATACCGGCTACGTAGAAGACCTGCTTGCCCGGAGCGCCCAACAGGCCATTGTTCTCTTCGACGATCTCGGAGCCCAGCACCTGCAGCTTGCTGGTGTCCAGGTCCGTGACCTCCCACAGGTATCCGGTCGAGGCGTTGCAGGGCAGCTCGATGGCGGCCACCTGGTTAGGCTGCAGCAGGGGTGCCATTTCGGCATGCCTTAAGTCGAGCACGACCCGTTCGGCTTCGAGGCCGTTCGTCTCTTGCGCGTTGTTCTGGTTCTGTTGGCTGGACAGGATGCCGCCGTCTATCGAGCCGGGACCGCAGGCTCCGATCAACACGGCGCTTCCGAACAGGATCGAGAGGAACAGAGCGAACGTGGTCAACCTGCTCGAACCGTTTTTCTTGCGAGACATATTTTCCTCCATACGCAAAAGTTGAAAAGACAAGCTGGCTCATATGCATATTGTGCGCCAACTTGCCACAGTCGTCTGGCTGCGTCATAGCTTTGTTATTACAGAATAAAATCGCAAGAAAAAACAGCGCCGATCGGCTAGATCTGGATATTGAGACACACTGTCACACCAAAAGCGCTAACAGTGAGTGCAGTCACGCTGTAAAAACCTTTGGTATCGGTCAGTTGACCGATTGACAGCCTTTCTTGCGATGGCTGGAAACAGGAGTTACCAGGGCAATTAGACGGTCTTCTGTTGGATTAACTTCTTGAAAGTACGAGTCTTTCAGCTACGAACGCAAGTGGCTCGCATAGGATGAACGTTCTTGTGCTTGGCCTCAACGAGCAGAAAGGGTTTGCGCTTTTCGGGCAGGACGGAGTCACGGTTTGACGCACATCTTCGTGCTCCTGGTGGATACCTTCTGACCGGTCTTGCCGCTGTAAGTGTCCGAAGCGACGTCCGCGCACTTCCAGGTCGCCGGGCAGTCGGCGTCGGCGCTGCATGCATGGGTGCAGTACTGTCCACCGCTGGTCACCAGGCAGGCGCCGTTCGGGCCAGCGCAGTCGTTCCTGTAGGTCTCACAGGCAGTACCCGGCTGCTTCTCCTCCATCTTCGAGGCGACGAACCAGACAATCCCGAGAACCACTACAAACACACCGATGACAATCACTTTCACCTTCGTGCCCACAGGCGTCCTCCTCTTCTTCTGGTTGGCGAAAACACAAGTATCATTAAGGCAGACGGCGCTGTCAACCGAGAGAAATGCAGGGACGTTGCTTCATTATTTACATTTCTTGGCGGGTCACTTGACATCAATGCCGCGCTGGTCGAGCCATTTGTTGTTTGATGCCCGACCTTCCCCGTGAGCCGGGGAGCCGGGCACAGGCCGAATCGTTGATCCTCCGATCCCTGTGCCTTGACATAAAAAGGGGCCTGTGTTCCGCTTTCATCGCAGCGCTGGTTGACATGTTTTGTTTTTCCCATGAGTTTTCAAGGAGCGAATCATGAAACCGAGACAAATCAAGTCAGAGGTGTACTGGGTGGGAGCCATCGACTGGGACCGGCGCCTCTTTGACTCGCTGATTCCTCTTCCCGACGGCACGAGCTACAACGCCTTCATGATCCAAGGCAGCGAGAAGACCGTACTGCTCGACACGGTCGATCCCCCCATGACGCACATCCTGCGATCTCAGCTCGAGGATGTCCCGAGAATAGATTTAGTTGTCTCCCACCATGCAGAACAGGATCACTCAGGCACTTTACCAATGGTTATCGAAAGATATCCCGAAGCCAAGGTCGTTTGCTCTTCGAAGGCAAAGGGTATGCTCGCCGATTTGCTGCAGGTCCCGGAAGATCGGTTCATGGTCGTTGAGGACGGGGAAACGATCTCCCTCGGGGATAAGACGCTGAAGTTCATTTATACCCCATGGGTTCATTGGCCGGAGACCATGGTCACATTTCTTGAAGAGAACAAGATCCTCTTCAGCTGCGACTTCTTCGGTTCACATATCGCAACCAGTGATCTGTATGTAATGGACGAGGGACGTGTGTACGAGGCAGCCAAGCGCTACTTCGCCGAGATCATGATGCCCTTCAGGAAGCCGATAGAGAAGAACCTCGATAAGCTGAAAGACTATGAGATTGAAATGATCGCGCCGAGCCACGGGCCAATATATAAGCGTCCGGCTTTCATTCTCGACGCATACCGCAAATGGGTATCGGGAGATCCCAAGAACCTGGTGGTTATCCCGTATGTTTCCATGCACGGCAGCACGAAGATGATGGTCGACTATCTCGTGAGAGCACTGCTGGAACGGGGTGTCGGCGTCGAGCGCTATGACCTCACCGGGACAGATATCGGAAAGCTGGCCATGGCGCTGGTGGACGCGGGGACCGTTGTGGTCGGAACCCCCACGGTTCTTGCGGGCCCGCATCCGAGCGCTGCCTATGCGGCCTTCCTGGCGAACGCTCTACGGCCAAATGTCAAGTTCCTCTCCGTTGTGGGATCCTACGGCTGGGGCGGGAAAACCGTGGAGACTCTGGCCGCGATGGTACCGAACCTCAAGGTTGAGGTGCTCGATCCGGTTCTGGCGAAGGGCTTGCCGTCACAGAAGGAATATGCGGCTCTCGACAATCTGGCCAACGTCATCGCCGCCAAGCACGAGGAACATGGATTTGCCAGTAGATGACAATTCCATGGCCGTGCACATTAAAGCTCATGGTTAGCAGACAAGCGGCTCTATGACGGCCTTGACCGGCCGATCGGGCCGGGATATAAACCGACGACACCGTCTAACATAAACGCTCGGAGGTGTAAGATGGCTTTTACGTTCCGCGACATGAGTATTTCAAAGATCGGGGTGATCGGCTCGGGGCAGATCGGGCCCGACATAGCCCTTTACTTCGCCAAGGTATTCCACGGCCACGACGTGCCGGTGGTGGTTGTCGACGTAGTCCAGGCGGCGCTCGAATCGGGCCGGGCCAAGCTGGAGAAGAAGATCGCCCGGGGAGAGAAGAGCGGCGCCTTCTCTCCCGAGATGGCCAAGGCAATGCGGGACGGGGTTTCTTTCACCTCCGACTACGAGCAGTTGCGCGGGGCCGACCTGGTGGTCGAGGCAGCCTCCGAGAACCTCGATCTCAAGCAGAAGATCTTCGCCCAGCTCGAGGAGTTGTGCGGAGACAAGGCCGTCTTGGCCTCCAACTCCTCGCACCTCGAGCCTGAAGTCATTTTCGAGCCATTGAAACACAAGGAACGCACCTTGGTGATCCACTACTTCTACCCGGCCGAGCGTAACCCGCTGGTCGAGATCGTCCCCGGCAAGGACAGCGATCCCAAGCTGATCCACAACTTGATGGTGCTCTACGAGCATATCGGCAAGGTGCCCATCCGGGTCGGCAGTCGTTACGGCTACGCCATCGACCCGATCTTCGAGGGCCTCTTCTTGGCCGCGGCCCTGT
>CAZENH010000012.1:0-113553 GCA_964513625.1 uncultured Myxococcales bacterium
CCACGAGCGTGGCCTACGAGTACTACACCCCCTCCTCGCGTGGGGTGCAGCAACCGGTTATGCTGACGGTGGACAAGGAATAACACTGTCCGGGATCCGTACACCTTCAGCGGATCCCGGACACGCTTTTTGTAGTCCGCGAAAAAACCCGTCGCGCCTCTTTTCAGTACAGAAACAACCAGGATCGACTACAGCTGCCTTGATAAAAAAGAGCGCCTATGCCAACATCTCGGTTTTCGCTGCAACCGAAAAGACGGGCTGCGTTGGAGTCGACGCACCTTAGAAGAACACTTGAAACTTCTGCGCAAGATTCGAAGAAGTTGCAGACCAAAACTCTATGGAGCTCTTATGAAAGCGATCTTGGTCATCTTCTTCGCCCTCATATCCTGCATCGTTATTTTCGCCGGCTGCGGAGACAGCGGCATAGAGTGTGTCCCGAACGACCACACCATCTGCAACGCCGGCGGCACCTTTTGGGCCGACTCCTGCGACAACCCGGGCGACCTGATCGAGGAGTGCGAGTGCGGTTGTGACTCCGATGCCTCTGCTTGTGAGGACGACTGCGGCTGCCAGGGCCCGGCAGACTGCGCCCCGCTCGGGTCGAACTACTTCTGCAACCTGGCCACCGGGGAGTGCGAGTGCACCCCCCAGTGCACGGACAGGTGCTGCGGTGATGACGGATGCGGGGGAACTTGCCCCGATGCCTGCGACACGGAGCAGACCTGCAATCCGGCGACCTGCCTGTGTGAGGACACTTGCGTTGCCGATTGCTCAGGCCGGCAGTGCGGCGACGACGGCTGTGGCGGAAGCTGCGCTCCGGGCTGCAGCGGAGAGGACGTGTGCAATTCGGACGGCCTGTGTGAGACCCCTTGCGTTGCCGATTGCGCAGGCCGGCAGTGTGGCGACGACGGCTGTGGCGGAAGCTGCGCTCCGGGCTGCAGCGGAGAGGACGTGTGCAATTCGGACGGCCTGTGTGAGACCCCTTGCGTTGCCGATTGCGCAGGCCGGCAGTGTGGCGACGACGGCTGTGGCGGAAGCTGCGCTCCGGGCTGCAGCGGAGAGGACGTGTGCGATCCGGCCGGCCAGTGCGTGGAGTACTGGTGCGGAGACGGGGTCCGAACCGGCTCGGAGACCTGCGAGGGCTCGGATCTGGGCGACTACGACTGTTCGATGCTGGGCCTGGGCCCGGGAACCCTGCTATGCACCGCCCAGTGCTCCTTCGACACCTCGGGCTGTAGCGCCGCGCCGGTATGCGGCAACGGCGAGGTCGAAGACGGAGAGGCCTGCGACGACGGCGAAAAAGACACCTGCACCGGCTACTGCAACGCCGACTGCTCGGGCCAGGCCGACTACTGCGGCGACGGGATCGTGTCGTGCGGCGAGGCCTGCGATGACGGCAACCGCCAGTCGGGAGACGGCTGTACGGGCTTGTGTGACGCGGTCGAGCGCTACTTCACCTGCCCCCAACCCGGCCAGCCCTGCCAGATCCAGATCGTGTGCGGCGACGGCCGGATCGAGGCGGACGAGACCTGCGACGACGGCAACTCCAACCCCGGGGACGGCTGCGACGCCGCCTGCCAACTCGAGCTCGGGGCCCTCTGCCCCGTGGCCGGCGTCGCCTGCGTACCGGCCGCCTGCGGAGACGGCATTGTGTTCTGGCCCGAGCAGTGCGAGGACGACGACCCCATCCCCCAGGACGGCGACGGCTGCAGTGCCGACTGCCGGCTCGAAGAGGGATTCTTCTGTCCCACCGCCGGCGCTGCCTGCACCCCGACTGTGTGCGGCGATTCGAACCCGGAGGGCTTCGAGGAATGCGACGACGGCAACGCGAGTTTCGGGGACGGCTGCACGCCCGCCTGCACCATTGAGCCGGACTGCAGCGCGGCCTGCGTGAGCCGCTGCGGTGACGGCTTGCGCCTGCCCAACGGGAACGAGGAGTGCGATGACGGCAACACCCGCCCGGGGGACGGCTGCTCACCCACTTGTCAGGTGGAGCCCGGTTTCGACTGCTCGGCGGCCGGTGTCGCCCCAACCGAGGTACGACTGCCCATGGTCGTCCGTGACTTCAGCTCCAGCCACCCGGACTTCGAGTCTTTCGTGGGCAACGACCCCGGCATCGTCGAGGTTATCCTGGGGGCGGACGGCAAACCCGTGTACGCCAACGCCGGCGGGTCGACCCTGACCACCACCGGCGAGACCGAGTTCGACCAGTGGTACAATGACGAGAACGGGATCAACCAGACCTTCATCCAGGCCCTGGTGCTCGGCCTGATTTCGGGGGGCAGCTACCAATTCAGCTCCAATTCTTTCTTCCCCGTGGACGGTTTGGGATACGGCAACGAGGGACAGGCGCACAACTACTGGTTCACCACCGAGGTGCGGCTATGGTTCGTTTACAATCCCCCTGAGCAGATCGATTTCCTCGGCGACGACGACTTCTTCCTGTTCGTCAACGGCATCTTGGCGATCGACCTGGGCGGTGTCCACGGAGCCCAGGCCGGCAGCGTGACCCTGGACGCTTCGACCGCCGGCCAGTTCGGTCTCACTCCTGGGGAGATCTACCCGGTGGCCATCTTCCAAGCCGAGCGGCACACCACCCAATCCAACTACCGGCTCACCCTGAGCGGATTCGACTTCAGTGGCGACGTCTGTGTCAGCGACTGCGGAGACGGCATCCACGCCGCCGACGAGGCGTGCGACGACGGGGTGAACGACGGCTCGTACGGATCCTGCACTCCCCTGTGCGAGTTGGGGCCCCACTGCGGCGACTCAACGCTCCAGTCTCCGCCCGAAGGTTGCGACGACGGGCAGAACGTCGACCTTTACGGCGGCTGCACCCCCGCCTGCACGCCGGGAGGCACCTGCGGAGACGGCGTAGTGGATAGCCTGTTCGGCGAGGAGTGCGACGACGGGGACACCGTCGGCCAGGGTTACGGGACCTGTACCGCCGATTGCCACCTGGGTCCCCGGTGTGGCGATGGCAACCCGGATCCGGGCGAGGAGGAATGCGACGACGGCAACCGGGACAACGACGACGGGTGCGACAACACCTGCCATGGATCCTAGAGAGTCATTACCGAAGGCCTGTCCAGGCAGGGCTCAACACCCTGGAAGATCTACTCTTTCGGTAACGAACGCCAGCAATTCTGCAATGCTCTCTGTATAACGCGAGGAATCGAAGCGGGCCAGTTGCTCGGAAGCCAGGCCGGTGTAGATCAGCGCTCTGTCCAGCGAACTTTCCAGGCTGTTCGTCGCCAGTACGCGCTCAACGACCGCCGTGCATTCGCGCTCGCCGGGCACGTTCTTGGACAGGTCTTCCACCAGCGCAAGCAGATCCGGGTCTTCTTCGCAGGCCAGCAGCAGCGGCAAGGTGGTCTTGCCCTGTAACAGATCATTGGCCAAATCCTTGCCGCTCTGTTCCAGGGGTGAAATGTAGTCCAGAATGTCATCGGTAATCTGAAAGGCCATGCCGAAGGCCCGACCCATCTCCGTCGCAGCTTCGATATCGCTACTTGCGACCTTGGCCAGGCTGGCCCCCGCCCTGCAGCACCAGGCGAACAAGCCGGCCGTCTTGCCCGAGATGATCTGCTCGTAACCGGGCAGCGACAATGTCGCCCGCCCGGAACGTACGAGCTGCAATACCTCTCCCTCGGCCATCGAGCTTATCACCCGGCTAAGCTCATCCAGTAGATCGATATCGCCGTGCTTGACTACGATGCCGAAGGCGCGCGCCATCATGAAGTCGCCGACCAAGACGCTTGCGGCATTGCCGTAGACGCGCGGGGCGGCCGGCACGCCGCGCCTGAAGTTGCCCCGATCGACAACATCGTCATGCAAGAGCGACGCGTTGTGGAACAACTCGGTGGCGACCGATAGATCAATCCCCTTGTCAGCTTCTGCCCCGGCTGCTTGCGCCATCAGCAGAAGCAGTGTGGGGCGAATACGCTTACCCCCCGAGGCAATCAGGTGTTTCGCTACTTCGGGCACGAGTTCGACGGTCGAAGCAACGGCTGCCTCGATCTCCTGTTCAACTTGGTGCAGCGCCCCGGCAACCAAGGCATGCGCCCTGGAAATCGGTGTTGATGGTAAAATCTCAGGTTTTCTGAGCGCCTCTATCATCCATCCGCCGAAAAATCCCCAAATTGGAGTAGAATCATTAGCATCGGCCGGTCCATGTGTCAAATCTGAACGTTATTGGCCGATTTTCCAGCCGCCAGGAGAACTTTCCTTCGAATATGCCGTCTTTAATAAACGGCACCGCAGAGACACGAGACTTGCGGCGACATGCGAAAACGACTTCTGGATTGTTTGAGTCGACTGTAAAGACAGTGCCTTAAAGAGGTCTTGGGGCAGGGAGATCGTCGGATGACCCGGATGAGTCAAGAAACATCGATCGCACCAAAAAAATCGGATCCGACCTCAAAGGCCGCCAATAATCCCTCCGATGAGGAATTGCTCGAACGTTACCGTCAGGGAGACAAGGCGGCCTTCGAGGAAATATTTCGCCGCTACCGGCGCCGCATCTTTTTCTTTGTGCTGCGTTTTCTGAGAGACAAGAATAAGTCCGAGGATGCGGTGCAGGATCTGTTCTTGCGAGTAATCCGCGACCCAAGCCGTTTCCAGGCCCGCTCGCGCTTTTCCACCTGGCTGCACACGGTGGCCCGAAACCTCTGCATCGACTTACTGCGCAAGCAAAAATACCGCCGGGCGGCATCGCTCGATCAGCCAAGGCAATCCGGGGATTACGGGCGACCCGGCCCCCCCCTGGTCGAGGAAATTAAAAGCCCGCATGACTCTCCAGAGCAAGAGGCCAGCCGTGGTTCTACGCGCCTGAAGTTGTTGCAGGCCATCAAGACCATTCCGGACGAGCAACGCGTCGTCTTCTTGCTGCGAGAGGTGGGTGGACTGTCTTTTGCGGAAATTGCGCGAATAGTCGGCTCTCCCCTCAACACGACCAAGAGCCGAATGCGCTATGCACTTGGCAACCTGCGCAGGGTTTTCGGTGGACAATATCTTCCCGGCGAGATTGACAGCAGAGTGCTTGATCCATAGTATGCCTCCAAAATACTCGGAGGTATGCATGCGCATAATCACCTTGGCGGCGCTGGTGCTTGTACTGGCCACTGTATCGGCCGGTCCGGCCCGGAGCGGCCCGCAACGACTATTCGGTTACGACAGCTGGTCAGTAGGCACCGCCAACGCACAGAACGTGTTTGGAAAAGGCATCGGGGTTCTTTACAACAACCCCGCTCTGCTGGTGGATCTCGACAACCAGTTCAGCGCGAGCTTCATGGTTTTGCAGCCGCACGTGTCGGCACACCTGATGGATCGCCCGCAGAATGCCGATATTCCGATCACCTTCTACGACTCGGACGTTGGTATCGAGGGCTCAAACCTGGATCGCCCGTTACCCACTGTCGAGTTACCCAATCCGCGCGGCGACAACCACCAGCAAGACTTCAGCGGTTATGTCGGCGTGGGGTTGGTGCATTCTTTGGGAATCGAAAATTTCCGTATGGGCCTGGCCCTGCTCGTACCTACCTCCGGCCTGGTTTCGATCAAGACCAACTACCCGGATGAGCGCGAACAATACTTTTCGAATACGGTGCATTTCGTGCGATTCGGAGAGTGGAGCAAGGTGTTCTCGTTCTTGATCGGAGCGGCTTACCGTCCGGCCGAGTTTCTCAGTCTGGGAGCCTCGGTCGAGGGTGCCCTAAGTACCGGGGCCGTATTAGACGCCTACGTGCCCGAGGCAACCGTCCAGGACTACGCCTTGGCCAACATGGAGATGGACGTCAAACCGTCGCTGCGCGGCATCATTGGTATAAGCGGGCGCCCTCTGCCCTGGCTGAATCTGTCTCTGGTCTGGCGTGATCGGCGGTACTCCAAGGTAGACGCCGAGGCGCTATTGAAGCTTTGGAACTACCACGAGACGGGAGACAGCACCGAGCCCAAGCGCGTCGTTCAACATCACATGCTGGCGCTCGATTTCGAACCGATGGAGGTGACTATGGCGGCCGGCGTCCAGCTTGGTGCCTTCAGCGCCGAAGCCGGGGTGACCTGGAACCGCTGGTCGGACTATCTCGACAATCACTATCAACGAGGACAAGAGACCGCAGTGTTCGAACCGACCAATCCAGATGATCCCCCGGTCGAAGGCGACAAGTTCGCTTTTTCGGACACCTGGTCTTTCTGTGCATCAGGATCCTGGGAATACATCGAGGGTTTCACGGCCAGCCTGGGGTTGTCATATCACCCCACTCCCGTTCCTTCTCAAACTGGTCGCACGAGCTACGTTGACAACGATGTGGTCGGAGCGGCCGTAGGACAACGCATCGACTTCATTCTCTGGGATCACAAGTTGCGCGTGGACATCGGCTTACAGTTCGCCTACATGCTCGATAGCACCGTTTACAAGGACCCCGGTCTTATCCGCGACGAGTTTGCCGATCGTGCAAAAACTCTAATTGGCGGTCAACCCATGTCTGAGGCCGAGGGTCTGCAGACCAACAACCCCGGATTTCCCGGGTACGATTCTGGCGGCTGGACGCTCGTGGGTTCGGCCTCCTTGAGCTACCTGTGGGGCCCCTGAAATTCAACCTGCGCAAGATGGCCCAGAAGCACGAGGAAGTGCAGCTCTATTTCCTCGGAGATCTGGAACTGAACATGCTGGTGGGGAAAGAGATCACCCTTTGGCACACCGGCCGCATCGCCTGTGTCAACTGCAAAGCCGAAATCAGGAAAACCTACGGGGACGGATACTGCTACGAGTGCTTCTCAACCCTGGCCCGCTGTGACTCGTGTATAATCAAGCCGCACACCTGCCACTACCAGATGGGCACCTGTCGGGAACCGGAATGGGGCGAAAGCCACTGCCTAATTCCCCACGTGGTTTACCTGGCCCAGACCAGCCAGCTGAAAGTCGGCGTGACCGGAGCAGACAGGATCCTGGAAAGATGGGGAGACCAGGGAGCGCTTCAGGCGATAGTTCTTGCCAGGACTCCCGACCGCTTGACAGCCGGGAAAATCGAGCACGCGCTGGCCAACCACATGTCCGATCGAACCAACTGGCGCAAGCTAGTCACCAGCCTTGCCGATCTCGAAGACATGCCTGCGCACGTGTCACGGGTAGCCGATCTGCTGGCCAAGAAGCACAGGCAGTACTTGGCAACCGATGAGCCCGTAGTGCGCTTCGCCTATCCCGTCATGCGCTTTCTCGAAAAGGCGCGCTCTGTAACATTTGATAAACAAAGAGAAATCAGCGGCACCCTGCTGGGTATGCGAGGCCAGTATTTGATAATCGGCGAGTCGTCCTTCAACGTGCGGCGCCATTCGGGCTACGAGGTCGAAGTCGATCTTGGTTGAGTTCGCCCCCCCCCTTGACAGCCAGTTTCCGGTGATTACTTTTTTTCCCGTAGGAAGGGAAAAGGGAAAGTGGGATGAATTCTCAGAAGGAGGTTTGCCATGGCACTGATTCGTTGGCTCGGAGAAGACGACTATTTTTCACCCCTTACGCGCATGCAGCGTGAGATGGACCGTCTATTGTCGGCTTATCGTCCGCCATGGGCGGGGCAGCGTGCTGGTGTCTACCCGGCCTTGAACATCTACGATGATGGCGAGAGCTTCGTCGTTAGAGCCGAGGTGCCGGGCGTTGATCCCAAGTCGATCGACATAACGGTCACCGGGGACACGCTTAACCTTAAAGGAGAGCGCGACCTGCCCAAGCTGCCGGAGGGCTCAGCCTATCATCGCCACGAGCGTGAGAGCGGACTGTTCAGTCGGGCCCTGACGTTGCCGGATCAGGTCGACAACTCGAAGGTAAAAGCGGACTACAAGAACGGGATCCTGCAGATCCTGCTGCCGAGGGCCGAACAAGCCAAGCAGCGTAAGATCGATGTGCAAGTGAATTGAATCCCGCAGGAGGAACGCCATGAACAAGAAAGAAACAAAGGAACTCGAAGTCAGCAGGAAGAAGATCGAGAAGACCCAGGGCGAACCCACCAGGGAAGGCATCAGTTACGTACCCGATGTCGACATCATTGAAAATGATCAGGCCATCGTCCTGCGCTCAGATCTGCCTGGGGTCAAGAAGGATGACCTAAAAATCGACGTGCACGAGGGGGTGCTGACGCTGACCGGCACGGTGGAAGCGGTACCCTCACACTTCAACACAATATATCAAGAGTACGAGATCGGCGGCTTCTCCCGGCGCTTCACGCTGGGCCAGCACATCGATCAGCAGAAGATCGAAGCCAAGCTGGACAACGGCGTACTCACACTGACGCTGCCCAAAGCCGAAGCTGCTAAGCCTCGTAAGATCGAGATCAGCTGAAGCAACAATGTCTACAGATCCATCTTTACTTGAATAGTATTTTGCTTTTGCTACCATCCCGCCTGGGAGGTTTGCGAATGCCTGATAACTTTTACGTGGTCTTGGGTGTGTCATCCGACGCAGAGCCACAGCAGATCAGGCGTGCTTATCGTCGCCTGGTGAAGCTCTACCACCCCGATGTAGCCGACGAACCGGTGGAAAAATTTCACGAGATCCAGCAGGCCTATGAGGCTTTGCATGACCAGCAGGCTCATGAGCATGAAGAACGCAAAGAGAAGAAGCCTTATAACCCGCCGGGCGAACCAATCGTGATCTCACGAAACTCCCGCCGGCCGAGGGCGGTGGCTCGTTCGCGCGTCGTCGGGCGAACACTCGAAGAAGAGACAGACGGTCTCTTCAGCCGGGTAGACGAGTTTTTCGACGGCTGGGTGCCTGGACTGTTTTCCCGCACAGGGCTCAAGGCCACCCACCGAAAAAATCTCTACGTCGAATTGATTCTCGATCACAACGAAGCCGTGGCAGGGGGGCTCTTTCCACTTCACGTCCCGACGGAACAAGCCTGCTTCACTTGTAGGGGTCGCGGCTCGATGGACGGCATAAGTTGCGCAACCTGTCATGGACGGGGACGCTCGGTGTCTTACCACGACATCGAGGTTTCGGTTCCACCGGGAGTTACTGACGGAACCGAGGCGCGCATTTCACTCGGTGATATTGGACTTGCCGGAGTCGATCTGTTTGTACTGATCTCGCTCAGGTCTTGATGTAATTCGCAGCCAACTTATCGAGAGCCGCTTTCAGTCCGTCGTGAAGCGCGCTTATTTCTTCTTCTTCCCATTTGTCGGCATCTTTACGAATGAATGACGTCTTATCGACACGGTTGTCGAAGCGGGCAATCGGCAGATGAAATTTGCGACCGTATGCCTCGATGGTCAGCGTGCCTTCTTTGTCTGCCTCTTGTTCGAGCCAGTCGAGATCATCGCATCCATAATCGCCGAGCATGACGTCGATCGGCACGCCGTGGTGCAATATGGAACCGGGATCGTTCGGATCGGCCCGGGCCTCATTCTTGCGACGCGATTCCTCCGGGGTAACCCAGATGTAAAGCACGACCGACTTTTCGAGAATCCTTTCAGACAAGCGGCCAAGCGAGTGGCGATAGCCGTAAAACTCGGGCAACGGCATGGTTGAACCCTGCGGTCCGCCCCGGGCGAACTCGATCACTAATGTCTTTCCGTCGAGCGTGTCGGGATAGCCGCGCAGCTTGTCAGCCAGCAGTTCGGCGGCCTCGCGCTCGATTTTGTCGCACAGCTTCGTACGGACATTATCGGGCAGCGAGGCAAGGCGCACAGGTGCGCCTGCCAGCTTCGCGGCCGCCTCGATGCGCTCGATGATCCAGGCGGCAACAGAGCGAGGTGCGCACGGTTTTTTTTCCAGCAGATCTTCGTAGTCTTCGTTGATCAGCTCGATCAGGGTCAGCCAGTCGCGCGTGTCGCTAAAGGGCTTCTCGGGCGACTGGAAAAACAACCGTTTTTGTCCCTGCGCTTCCAGCTCGTCGTCGATGCGACGCATCATGTGCACGTAAGGGAAGTCGTCGAGTTGCACAGTAGGCCCCATGTGGAAATCACGCCTGCATTCCTCGGGCGGCAGCCAGTCGAGGTACTTGCGCACTTCCGATTTACCGGAGGCAGGCAACGCCAGCAACAATACCGTCTCCAGAATATCGCTCATGTATGTCTCCTTTCTATAAATCAGGGCAACAAGATAACAGGCTAGCTTCGGGCTTCGCAAGTAAGTAAACTCAAGCCTCATAAATGTACAGGAGGTGATCATGCCGGACAATCTGAGTGCCAGTGAACTCACAGCCTTGGTACGCCGGGTTTTCAAACCGGGTGAAGACGATAAGGCAATTGCGCTGCTGGTCGATCTTCCCGATTCCGAGATTGCCGACAATCCCGATTGGCGTGAGCGTCGTTTGCTGGCCGCCGGCTGGGCCAGGCTTCTGGCCGAATCAAGGGACGAACTCGGCCTCGACTGTCACCTGGTGTTGTATCGAAATACCAGGATGAACAACGCCGACTTGCCGGAGCGTGCCTGGATTGTCTCGGGCGACTTGCCCGACTCGGCCGACGTGCTCGACCCCGCCGAGTCCCTTCCCATGAAAGCGATCTTGTCTTCGCACTCTATCCTGCTGGCCCCGACCGAGTTCTCAGCCACTGCGCCTTTGAAGCTAGCGGCTCCCGTTTTGGGTTTCAGGGCGGCCACCATGCCCGGCTTCACCGCCGGCATGATCCCGACTTTGCGCCTCGACTACATCGAGATCAACAGGCGCGTAGCGCACATGAAGAAGCTGCTCGATCAGGCGGAATATGCCGAGATCGAGTTTCTGACAGACGGCACGAAGCGATACAATTTGCGTCTCGACCTTCGCCACCGCACTGCCCACGCCTCGGGCGGGCTGTTTCCGGATCCCGGTACGGCCGGCAACCTGCCCTCGGGCGAGGCCTACATCGTCCCCTACGAGGGCGAACTGGATAATGATCCTTCTGAATCAGCGGGCGAGCTTCCAGTTCAGTTCGGCGACGAGACCGTCATCTTCACCATCGAGCAAAACCGCGCGCGCCGGGTAGCTGGCGACGGCGCAGCGGGCCGGGAGCAGGCCGAGTTGCTGGCCCGCGAGCCGGCCTACGGCAACCTGGCCGAGTTGGGGCTGGGCGTGCTCGGGCAGTTCGGCATAGAGCCCTGCGGCTCAGTACTGCTGGACGAGAAACTGGGACTGCACATTGCCTTCGGACGCAGCGATCACTTCGGCGGCCAGGTTGGAGCCAAGCAGTTCACTCGTCCCGAGGCGGTCGTGCACATAGATCGGGTCTACATCCCCAGCCTGCAGCCGCGAGTAATGGTCGAGCGCGCAGATCTGTTAATGCCCAACGACGTGCGCCTGGCGCTGATGCACCAGGGGGAATACGTGATCGGCATCGATCACTGACCTGTAATCTTCTTCAGGCCGGCGGCGCTTCCCAGAAGAAGCAGGATGTCTCCCGTCTCGATTACGAAACCGGGGCCGGGCATCTGGCGCAGTGTCTTTTTTATGTGATTTTCGCCCGTGGAGCGCTTCAGCATGACCACCTGCACCGAGTAGCGCCGGCGTAGATCCAGTTCCTTGAGTGTCCGGCCGACGAAGGCCACAGGCGCCTCGAATTCCATCAGCTTGTTGCCATCGCCGAGATCGACAGACCGGCCGCGCTCGGCCGTGACCATCAGACCTGCCGTTTCCCCGGCCAAATCCAGGTTCAGAAGCTGTCGGTTGTAGGCCTCGATTACTGCGTCCTGGGTGACGAGCCCCATGACCCGGCGGGGATCGTCGGGATCCATCACCGGCAGCGCGTCCAGGTCGTGATCTTCCTGTAGCTTCAAGGCCGTGTCCAGGGTATCGTTAGGCATCAAGGTTGGTACTTCCTGGTGTACCAGGTCGGCCGCCACCACAATTTGGCCAAGTTGCTCTTCGTTGTAGAAGGTGAAGCGCAGGTCGGCCATGTGAATCAGGCCGACGTAGAGCCCGTCGCGATCGTTGACGACGTAGTGCCGGTCTCCGTAATGGATGGCAAGTTCGAGAATGGCATCGAGCCTGGTCGTCAGACTGAGCGTGTGCGCCTGTGCTATCTCGACGTCGGCCACCTTGAAACGCCTGAGGATGTTGAAGTCGCGATGGCGGGAGATGTTTACTCCACGGCTGATCAGCTTGGTTTCGTAGATCGAGGGCTTGACGATCTGCCCCGCCAGTAATGTGGCCAAGATGCAGGCTATCATCAACGGCAGGACGATACTGTAGTTGTTTGTCATTTCGAAGATGATCACTATGGCGGTGATCGGTGCACGGGTGGTGGCCGCGACCAGCGCCCCCATGGCGACCAAGGCGTAGGATCCGACTCCCCCAATTTCGGCCGGCATGATGCCGGACAGTCCCGTACCAATGAGACCTCCGAGCATTGCTCCCAGGAAAAGAGACGGCGCGAATATACCTCCAGAGCCGCCGGTGCCCAGCGTCAGCGAGGTGGCCAATAACTTGCCTCCCAGAAGGAGCAACATCAACAGCCAGGGCACGGATGTATGCATGGCCGCGTTGATGGCGCCGTAACCGACACCCAGCACCTGCGGTACGGCAATCCCCAGGGCGCCGACCAGCAGTCCGCCGAGCGCCGGTCTAAGGTAAGCCGGGATGGGACTACGCTCGAAAAAGCGCCGCAAGCGGTCCAGGCCCCAGATGAACAGGCAGCCGACGAGTCCCGCAAGCAAACCCAGAACCGCGTAGAAAAACAACTCGTAGGATTCGTGTAGCCGGAAAGCCGGCACGATGAAGGCGGGGAAATCGCCGATGAAGTGACGCGAGACGACGGTGGCCACGACCGAGGAGATGACGATGGCCGAGAAGCTGACCACGCCGAACTGTCCCAGGATGACCTCGCCGGCGAACATGGCCCCTGCGATGGGTGCGTTGAAGGTGGCCGCTATTCCGGCCGCCGCGCCGCAACCGACAAAGGTACGCAAGAGACTCACCGGTACCTTGAAGATGCTCCCGATAAAAGAGCCGATCGCCGCACCGACGTGGATGATCGGACCTTCGCGGCCGGCCGACCCGCCCGAACCGAGGCAGATTGCAACCACGAAAGCCTTGACTACACCTGTGCGTTTGCGAATGCGCCCGCCTCGAAGCGACACGGCTTCCATGACTTCGGGAACACCTGTGCCGCGGGCCTCGGGTGCCAGCCAGGTAGTCAGGACCCCGACCAGCAACCCACCGACGGCCGGCATGCCAAGAATCCACCACCAAGACAGAGCTGCAAAACCGCCGGCGCCAAGTCCGTGCCCGCCAGTAAACGACCAGGTCGCCCCCTCAATCAGGTAACGAAACAGGATTGCCGCAAAGCCACCGCCCAGCCCGATTAGCACAGAAGCAATGACAATAAATGTGTAACGCGTGCGCCGAAAACGAATCAGTCGCTCACCCAGGCGAACGAGCCAGTTGGCCTGTCGTCCGACAATTTCTTCGTCTTCGGGCATCAAGGGATCTTATGCCGCCGCAGCCTGGCGACTTCAAGAAAAAGCCGTATTCTTATCTGACTTCCACTCTTCTCAAGCGCGGCGTAATTTCGGCGGCCAGACTGGCCAGATCGGGTGAGTGCATAAACGGTTGATTGTCGTGGTCCCGGCAGTGCTGCAAAACGAGATTATCGCCACCTATTTGTTCTACATCGGTGGCCAGATGATTGAGGCTGAGATTTGACATCAACGGCGGGTAGACCGTTGTGCGCAACTCGTAGGGCACAGCGGATGACACCAGCCGGGCAAGTGACAGGCGGGCGCGGGCGCCTGAGTCTGCTTGCGCCGTGATCGCAGGGTATTCTTCGAAAGGCGCCTTGACATCGAAGCCCACCCAGTCGACCAGACCCCCGGAGAGGATCTCCTCAAGTCGCGCAGGGTACGCGCCCCCCGTGTGCAGTGCGGTGGCAAATCCCATGGCGCGCACTTCTTTCAGCACATCAGGGAGGCCGGCGTGCATGGTCGGCTCGCCGCCGCTCATAACCACGCCTTCTAAGAACCCGCGACGCTCTTCGAGGAAGGCAAGAACATCTTGCCAGACATGGGTCTTACCGGCAACACAGCGCAACTCGGGATTGTGACAGTAGGGGCAACGCCAGGGGCAGCCACGCAGGAAAAGAACCGCAGATAGTCTCCCTGGCCAGTCAATGGTCGAAAGGGGCGCGAAACCGCCCACTGGAACGCCGAGCTGATTCAATGGCCGTCTCCCACATCGAAGCAAGTGCGCTCCTCGTATTCGGCTCGCTTGCCGCGGTTGAATCCCGATACCGGCCGGTGGTAGCCCATCACTCTCGTCCACACTTCGCAGTCGGCGCCGCAGGTCGGGCAAACCGGCTGTTCGCCGGCCAGATAGCCATGGGACGGGCAAACCGAGAATGTCGGCGTTACCGTCAAGTAGGGAATGCGGAAACGTTCGAGCACTTTTTTCACCAGTCGCTTGCAAGCCGCCGAGTCGGGAATCCGCTCGCCCAGGTAAAGATGGAAGACCGTGCCGCCGGTGTACTTGCGTTGCAGCTCTTCCTGCAGCCCGAGCGCCTCGAAGGGGTCCTCGGTCGCACCGGCCGGAAGCTGTGACGAGTTGGTGTAGTAACAGGCATCTTCCGTTCCAGCCTGGAGGATGCCGTTGAAGCGCTTGCGGTCTTCTCTGGCCAGGCGGTGCGTGGCGCCCTCGGCCGGACTGGCCTCGAGATTGTACATGTGACCGGTTTCTTCCTGGAAGGCGACCAGCCGTTCGCGGACGTGATCGAGTATCTCGGCTGCTAAATCCTGCCCCTCGGTATCGGACAGGTTAAACAGGTCGGACGAGAAGTTGCGCACGCACTCGTTGAGCCCGTTGACCCCGATTGTAGAAAAGTGATTGCGCAGCGTGCCCAGGAAACGCCTTGTATAAGGCAGCAAACCGGCGTCGATTTGACGTTGGACTATCTTGCGCTTGATCTCCAGGCTGGTTTTTGCGAGTTCCAACAGACGGTCGAGCTGCTCGGTAAGGCCAAGATGATCGCCGGAGTAGAGGTAACCCAGCCGGGCGCAGTTTATGGTGACCACGCCGATAGAGCCGGTCTGCTCGGCCGAGCCGAATAGACCGTTGCCTCTTTTCATAAGCTCGCGCAGATCGAGCTGCAGGCGGCAGCACATCGAGCGCACCATGTTCGGCTTCAGATCGGAATTGAGGAAGTTCTGGAAATATGGCAGGCCGTACTTGGCGGTCAACTCGAACAGCGGCCCGCAGTTCGGATGCTCCCAGTCGAAATCCGGTGTGATGTTGTATGTCGGAATGGGAAAAGTGAAGACCCTGCCGCGCTCGTCACCCGAGCCCATTACGTCGATGTAGGCGCGGTTTATCAAATCCATCTCGGCCTGCAGGTCTCCATAGCGAAACGCCATTTCCTCACCGCCGATGAGCGGTCGCTGGTCGCGCAGATCGTCGGGACACACCCAGTCGAAAGTCACGTTGGTGAACGGCGTCTGGGTTCCCCAGCGCGAGGGCACGTTCAGGTTGTAGATGAATTCCTGAACGTTCTGCTTGACCTGATCATACGTGAGAGAGTCTTTGCGCACGAAGGGAGCCAGATAGGTATCGAACGAGCTGAAGGCCTGTGCACCCGCCCACTCGTTTTGCAATGTGCCCAGAAAGTTAACCATCTGACCGACGGCGCTGGAGAGGTGACGCGGCGGGCCGGATTCAATCTTGTTGGGCACGCCGTTGAATCCCTCCTGCAGTAAAGTGCGCAGCGACCAGCCGGCACAGTAACCCGAGAGCATGTCGAGATCGTGAATGTGAAAATCGCCCTCGCGGTGCGCCCGGCCGACCTCCGGCGGGTAGACGTGGCCGAGCCAGTAGTTGGCCACCATCTTGCCCGAGATGTTCATGATCAACCCGCCCAGCGAGTAGCCCTGGTTGGCATTAGCGTTGATGCGCCAGTCCTGGTGATCGAGATACTCGTCAATAGTCTGGCGCACGTCCACTAAAGTGCGACGCTGATCCCTGAGTCGGGCGTGCTGGTCGCGATAGGCGATATAGGCCCTGGCGGTGGCCAGGTGGTTCGACGAGATCAGCACCTGCTCGACGATGTCCTGGATGTTCTCGATCTGCGGTGGCCCGTCCGAATGCCGGTAGCAAAGAACCTTTACCACCTGGGCAGTAAGCAGTGACGCTTCCTGCGCGTCAAACTCACCGGTCGCCGTGCCGGCTTTTTCTATTGCCGCCTGTATGCGCTCGGCGTCAAAAGCAACTTGCTTTCCGTCCCGGTTGACGACTGCCTCGGGACTCCTGGACACCGGACGGTTTATTGGAAGGGTATGGATTTCGGTACTGACTTGCATCATACGACTCCTCGAAAACTTCTAGAAAACAGCCCCTAGCCACCGGAAACAACTAATGTTTCATATTCAAGGATGCCACAATATATTGGGGGAGGAATTGCTTGTCAACACAAAATATTGTGGTACGGCAATCAGTCGATAGATCAAGAGTCTAGGGCGGGTTGAAATGTCAATCGGCAGGGCCGGCCGGCACATGGGCAAAAAAGGTCCGCAGACTTCGGACCGCTGCAGTGAAAAAAGTGCTTTGCGGTGCGACCATGTTCGACTATGATTTAGAATTCTGAAAGACATTCAGGAGAGTGTCCTGGTAATAAAGGAGAGCTTGTATGGCAGCACGAAAAGGTACCATCAACGGCCTGACACCAAGTCAGCTCAATGAAATGAAGAAGGTATTGACGGACAAGCGGCGCGAGCTCAGGCAATCGATCGCCAACCGACTCGATCGCGACGCCGGAGTGGATCCAAGCGAAATCATCGAGGAGTTGGAACAGGCTTCCACCGGACAACACCAGGACGTACAGCTGCGCATCCTGGACAAGGAAGTCAAGCTTCTTCGGGAAGTCGAGCGGGCACTGAAGAAATTCGAGATAAAAGAGTTCGGCTTATGTGAGGGAACCATGGAACCCATCGGTTACGCACGCCTGAAGGCACGCCCGTGGGCCCGCTACAGCGTCACTCACAAGGAAGAACTCGAAAGATTGCAGCGAGAACAGTCGACACTTCGTCCCGGACGCTAGTTGATTCGAGTCTCTGCGTTTGCCTGTGCCTTTTTTTTCCTGTTGGCATTCCCTTGCCAGGCGGCAAGAAGCATTCTCGATCGTGAAGCCTATGAACGCGATTTGATCGCCCGCTCGCTTGCCGCGCTAAAGCTTGAAATCGAACCAAACCCGCAGGGCAAGATTATCGAGCGGGTGGCCATAGTGCGCCAGCCGATCATCGAGCCCAGCGATCCCTGGCCCGATTTCCTGAACATTTTTCATGTCACCACCCGCGAGCACATCGTTCGCCAGGAATTGCTTTTCAAAGAAGGAATGCGCTACAGCGAGACGCTCATACGCGAGAGCGCCCGAAACTTGCGCCTGTTGCCGATGCTCTTCTCGACAGTTCGGATCGTCTGTGCCCGCGGGACCGAACCGGGCCGGGTGATCGTCGTCGTCATCACCAAAGACCTCTGGAGCCTGCGGCTCAACTCGAAATTCAGCATCGGGGGCGGTGTATTCAACTACCTGTCGCTCATGCCGACCGAACAGAATTTTCTCGGCTACAACCAGCAGCTCAGTCTGTACACCTTCATCGATCGCGACACCTATTCGCTGGGAGAACTCTACAACGTCCCGCGCCTGTTCGGCACGCGCTTGACGGTTGGGGAGAGTCTCAACCTGCGTATTAATCACGAAAAGAACGAGACCGAGGGGGGATTCGGCAGCCTGGTCTTCGGCCTGCCGCTGTTCTCACTCGAGTCGAAGTGGGGTTTCTCGATCGGCGCAAGCTTCGATCTTGGAATATTGCGGCTCTACCGCGGCACCCGGCCGTTGCAACAATGTTATTTATTGAACAACATCGAGCATTGCCTAGATTGGAAGTGGAACTACAACTCCTTCTCGGCCGAGGCGCTTGTCGTGCGCTCGTTCGGAAAACACTACAAGACTAATCTCGAATTCGGCTACAAGCTGAGATCGAAAACGAGCAGCCTGCCCGAAGACTTTCCCGAAGTGCCGACCGAGGTTCGTAAGGCGTTTGTCGAAAACGTCCTGCCGCACGACGACCGGGCCGGCGAGATTGTGGCACGGCTCGTTTTTTTCGAGGCCAGCTACGCACGCTTATCCAATATACAGACATACGGGCTAACCGAGGATTTCCGCATCGGCCCGCAACTTACAGCCGAAGTCAGCTGGGCCAACCCTGCATTTGGCTTTGCACAACATTCATTGTGGCTGAGCCTTACGCTGGGTTACCGGTTTTTGCTGGGCGGGCACGACATTCTGGCGCTGAGCGGAAACCTGGCCGCACGTTATTGGCCGGGTCACCAGGATGCCGACGCGCTGGCTTCGGAAACCGACTGGGTGGATCGCAGGGCCGAGATCTATCTGGAAAACGTATCGCCGATCATCCTCGGATTGGGCAGGCTGCTTACCAGGTTCGACTACGTCTACAGCCAGTACAGCGCGCAAAACACGCTCTTGTCCCTGGGCGGCGACAATACTCTGCGCGGCTTCACCTCGGGATTCAGATCCGGCGAGCGTCTGTTCAACGTCAATCTGGAGTTCCGCTCTGTCCCCATCGTGCTCTGGACGCTGCACTGGGGTGTCGTGATTTTTTACGACGGCGGCGACGCCTATGGCTACAAGCAGGCAGACGACTTCAGTTACCACCAGAGCCTGGGCCTGGGCATCCGCGGCTTGTTTCCGCAGTTCGATCGCCAGGCGGTCAGGCTGGACTTCGGCATCCCGCTCGGCAAGGATTTCAACGACAACGTGATCGACTGGGTGACCATCAGCTACCAGCAGGCGTTCTGAGCGCGGGAGCATCGGCCGCGCCCGCCACGTAGCTGTAGAGGAACTGATCGAGCAGCCTGCCATCTTTATACACATTCGAGCGAAGCACACCCTCACATTTGTATCCCGCTTTTTCGAGGACCCTGGCCGAAGCCGGGTTGGTGGTGTAGGGCTCTGCGTAAATTCTTATAAGCTCCAGTTCCGAGATTGCGTAGTCGGTCAGGTACTTCACGGCCTGGGTCATTATTCCCTTGCCCCAATACGGCTCGGCCAGCCAGTATCCCATCTCGGCCGAGTAGCGGTGCACGTCCTGACCTGGCATCAGACCTATGCTGCCTATGGCTTCCTTTTCTGTTGCTATCGCGAAAAGGGTCGGCGGCTTTTTTTCTTGGGCGCGAACTATGAAGGTCTTGGCATCTTCCAGGTCATAGGGGTGCGGGAAGGCGTCGCGCAGGTTCTGCCATATTTTTCTGTTGTTCGCGTAGTCGGCTACCGCAGAGGCATCTTCTGTTTTCCAATCGCGAACCAGGTATTCTCCTATTTGTTGGTGCATTCAATCCCCGCTCTCGCGCAAGGCCTTGCCGGTCATGGGTACGAAACGAACCGCAAGATTGTCGATCTTCACAAGTTTGCCCCGGCGCTTGATGAACGTCACGAGCTGCTGGTTCCAGTCGGCGCCGAGCGGGATCACCAACCGCCCGCCTTCCTTTAACTGCTCAACCAGCGGGGTCGGGACGCGCTCGGGCGCGGCCGTTACGATTATTCCGTCGTAGGGCGCATGCTCCGCCCAGCCGTCGAAGCCGTCGCCTACTTTGAGGCGCACGTTCTTGATTCCAAGATCGGCAAGCACCCGTCCGGCCCGGGCCGACAACTCGGGCAGTATCTCGATCGAATAGACGACATCGGCCAGCCGGGCCAGCACAGCGGCCTGGTATCCCGAGCCGGTCCCGACCTCGAGAATTTTCTCACGGCCCGAGAGTTTCAAAGCCTGGGTCATGTAAGCCACGATGAACGGCTGGGAGATCGTCTGATCCTGCCCGATCGGTAAAGGCTGGTTGCGGTAGGCCTGGTTCAATAAATCCCTGGGGACGAAGCGATGGCGCGGAACCGTTGCCATGGCACCCAGCACTCTCTTGTCGGCGATCTCCTCGCCAAGGTTTTTCAGCAAGGCTTCCCGGCGCCTGGCCTGGGTGGCCTCGTCGGGCGGCTCGGCCACGCAAGCGCCCGATAGGAGGCAGGCGACCACCAGCGTGATCGCCGGCGCCGCGGTCCTCGCCCCGGTCTTTTCCGATCTCGACATGTCCATCAGCCCGAACCCCGATCCGTTTGCCGCCCGCCAGTCTACCACAGACGGGTCAAGGAGAGAGCAACTCGGCGCAGGAGCGCAGGCCGCTCTTTTCTATTGTGATCCCGGTATCCGTAGAGACATCGAAGTTAAATGTGTCTTCGAGGCCGGCTGTGCCCGGCGTGCACAGGTTCCATAGCGGCAGGCGGTAGGTGTGCAGTGCTCCGTCTTTGGCCAGCTTGAATACTACGCTCAGCGGAACGGATCCTCCTCCTTCTATCCGGGACGCGATCAGCAGCCTGGCCTTGCCCGCCCCGTGTGCAACTATCTCGAAGAACACAGGCTCCGGCAGGCCGTCGCACAATTGCGCAAGACCCTCTCCTCGCAACTTCCCGAGGAATAAAGGAGCCAAGCCGTATTCGAGCGGCCGGCGCACTCCCGGTGCCAACAGGTTGTTGTAGGTGCGCGAAGTGCGAGGATCGGACCGGGCTACTATCTGGTAGGGACCAATTTCACTTGCAAAAGAGTAGTTGCGAAGGATGTAGGCGTCCAGCCTGTTGAAGATCAAAGTGTAGGGCGTAACTTGCCAGAAAGCAGGATCTCGCATGGTCCTGAAAATGATTCTCGCCGGCGACAACTCGATTAACTTCTCTACCAGCCTGGCCTGCGCTCGCGGTCGGTAGGCCAGGTGCATTGGCACGAATTCGAGAGATCGCGAGTTCTCGTTCACAAACAGATCCAGCAGACTGTTCGAGGCGTTGAAATAGGCGCCTTGCTTGCCGAAGGCAACCAGTTCACGCCAGGTCTGAACATCTTCAGGCGGCATACCAATCTGACCGATGCGTTCTATTTCTCCGGCCGCCTGCCATCCTGCGGGAGGCTTCTTGCCGACCAACCAGTTGGCGGGCTGACTGCTGATCCCGGCCCCGCTGAGTACCAGAAGCGCAAGCAACGCAAGCGTCACGGGAGAGCGCCCGGCCCGACAGGCAACCAGAGTCGAACCCAGCAGCAACAGGTCGATAATGATTGTCCTTTCGAGTCGCAACGGATCGTCGGCAAACAGAGAAAAAGTGATACCCGCCCCTGCCACGAGCAAAAGAACGAGCGGACGTGCCCCGTCCGAACGCGGCCCGACTCTGAAAATAGTCACCACGGCGAACGCAAGCACTCCCAGGTGAACCAGAATGTGTCGCTCCAGCACTTCCTGGGCAGGCCAGCGCGCGATCAGTTCGAGCGCCATCGATCGCAGACTTGAAACCCAATGTATGAACCCGGCCAGCATTCCGGCTGCAAACAGAACTCCAAGAAGCGCCGCAAGCGTTGTGAAGAAAACCAGGGCGGCTCTCTTGCTCCACGAGAGATCGATCTGCAATGCCATTACCAGAAGCGCGCCGGCCGCGAACGGTATTCCCAACTCGGGAGACAACACAGCGCCAATGGCTGCCGCGGCCGCGGCCAGGTAGGCATAGATGCGCCTGCCGCTAGTATCGAAGTGGATAAAAAAGAGAACGACCGTAAGTGCCAGGTCGAGCCTGAAGGCGTCGTTTGCCGCCACCACCTGTGTTGCACCGCCCAGTGCGGCAAGAATCCATAGGACTATGGCCAACCCGCGGCCGAACAAAGCAGACAGCACCAACCACACCAGCAGGCCCCGTAAGGGGCTGGCGACGAAGCCGAGCATTGTTCTTTCAGTGTGCAGTGTGGGCCCTGCGACCGAAAACGCAATCCAGTCGGGCAGGCAGTCCGTGATCAACGAGTGAGAGATTTCGAAATCCAGGAAGGGCAGCCTGCCCTGCTGCATCATATGTGCCGGCAGAATGTCCTCGGCCTCGTGGTGCGGATCGACACGGGCATGGATGTTGACTCCCGAAAGGCCGACCACTGCCACCGGTATCGCAAGCGACCACGCCAACTTCTTGATTCTGACTGTGAAAGTCTTGCTTCGAAAGGCCTTGTACAGAGCCGGCAAGCATCCCAGTAAAAAAAGTGTCAGCACAGCCGCAGCCGGCATCAGGGGCCACTTTACAAACGCTGCCAGCGCCGCCGCGAAGATCACGGCAACTAGCGCTGCGGGCGGCTCTCCGCACAGCCACTCTCTAGCCCTGGCCACAGCCCCCGACAGAAAAAAACAAGCTGCAACGGTCAAAGATGCGAAAACTATCATTACCAGCCTGTCGACGGGTCTTGCACTCCAGGATCGTGCGATGCTCGAGCTTCCAGACGCCAGCATGAAAAAAGGAACACCGGCCGCGATTAATAGAATGCAGGCTCTGCCAGGGCTGGCAAAGAAGCGCCGGCAACCCGCTAACACTTTGGCACGGCTTGCGGCCAGACCCAGCAGCACCAGAAGAACAAGCAAGCCGGCAAATCTCACGAGTCCAGTAGCTGGGCTGGTTCCGGTGACCGCGGGATTGCCGAGGGCTCCGCTCACTGGCAGGGAGTACTGAATCGAGATCAGCGGCTGGATGATTGCGCCGTACAACCATATGGTCAACCAGACCGCGGCCACCCATAGCAGGCAACTCACCGCGGCGCGCCATTCAGAGCGCGTTGGAGTCGCTTGCGATATTTGAAGCGAATTGATCATCAGGATAAAACCATTATATGTGTGTCTGGCGCAGATAGTTTCGTATCACGTGTGAGTCTCTATGACGAAAGCTTTTCTGTATAAAAACTGGCCGCTCGCCTTGGTTTTACTGCTGCTGTGGTCGGGGCTTGCATTCTTTCTCGCGATTTGCCTCGGATCGAGCGGCGGTCACCTGGTCTACCCGCTCGACGACCCCTACATCCACATGGCCATGGCCAAGAACTTCGCCCAACATGCGGTCTGGGGTGTGACCAGATACGAGTTCAGTTTTTCTTCATCATCTCCGTTGTGGACCGCTTTGTTGTCGGCGGCTTTTTTTGTGTTTGGAACGAGTGTCTGGATCCCGCTTCTGATCAACGCTATTTTGGCCTCTCTCTTGTGTGTGCTGCTGTATGTTTTACTGCGCAGGGCTGGAGCCGGCCCCTGGCTGCTGGCAGCGGGCTTGCCGCTGGTCGTGTTTCTGACTCCGATGATAGTTCTGGCTACAAGCGGCCTGGAGCATCTGCTGCACACCTGTCTTGCGATCTGTTTCGTCTATTCGGTCGCCTCAAGGTTGTCAGAAAAAAATGCCGGATTGCGCTCTTGGCTGACACCTTCCGCGATCGGGGCGCTGCTGGTCTTGACACGCTACGAGGGGCTGTTTTTGCTTTTTGTCGCAGTTGGCCTCGTGACCATGCGAAAAAAATGGGCGCCGGCTTCGACACTGGCCGTCGCCGGCTTGTTGCCCATCAGCATTATCGGCCTCCTGGCGGTTTCGCGCGGCTGGGGTTTTTTCCCGAACTCCATTTTGCTCAAGGGAAACTTGCCGGTCT
The DNA here is from genome assembly GCA_964513625.1 of uncultured Myxococcales bacterium. Lineage (GTDB taxonomy): Bacteria > Myxococcota > B64-G9 > B64-G9 > B64-G9 > DATKYQ01. The sequence continues at coordinate 23,432 of CAZENH010000012.1, forward strand.
TTTCATCTTTGACCGGGTTCTTGCACTTCTGCCTGGCCTGGGCCAGACAGCTGATTCAAAATCCCCATCTCCTGGCTCTTCTGGCACTGCTTGTGCTGATCGGGTTCGCTCGTATACGTCGCGGCCTGTTCTTCGAAGATCGGTTGACCTTGATGATCATGCTCACTGTCGGCACTTTGCTTCTACACCTGCAGTTTGCCAGGACCGGTTGGTTGTTCAGATACGAGGCTTATCTGGTGGCGCTGGGATTGTTCATTACTGTTTACGCGCTTGCCGATTCCGGCACGATCAGTCTTAGCGGAAAGAATTACAAGCGACTGATGGTGGCACTGACCGCGGCTTTCGCCGCCTTCGGTTCGATCCGCGGCATCTCCGCCCACCGGCTACTGCCGGTGTCCGTGAAAAACATCTATGAGCAGCAAATTCAAACAGCCATTTTTTTGGGCCGCTACTACCGCGGACAGTCGATTGCGCTGAACGATATCGGCGCGCCGAATTTCATGACCGACATCCACTGTCTCGATCTGTGGGGCCTGGCCAGCCGGGAAGTGGGCGAACTGAAAATGAAAGGCATTTACAACACCAGGGCCATTGCCGACTTGTCCCGGAAAAAGTCTGTCGTCATCGCCATAGTCTACGAGAAGTGGTTCGCGACCAGCTCGATAGGCGGCCTGCCCCCTGAATGGATCCTGGCAGGCCGACTGAGAATTCCGGCCAACGAAGTGTGTGGTGATGATACGCTGTCTTTTTTCGCAGTCGATCCCGCCGCGGCCGCAAAGCTCAGCGCCAATCTGCGAGAGTTCGCCCCGCGTCTGCCCGATGACGTCGAGGTGTTCCTCGGAGACACGCACGTTGCTCAAGAAAGGAGTCAGTCTTGCGGAACGCAGACGTTGTTCGAGTCGCAAGCGAACGCCGGCGGGCATCCACTCGACGGACAACTGGTCAGCTCGAACACGTTTCTGTAGGCTCCATCCTCTCCCGTCGAGCCGCTGGCGCCCGGGCCGACAGATATGCCCCCCGCCCCGCCGGAGCCGCCGGTCGGTACGCTGTCATCGTAGACAAAGGTATTGTTAGCGGAGTAGTCGTCTACCGCCACATTGAAACCCAGCACACCATAGGAAGGTCCGCCGGCGCCGGCGCCGCCTCCGCCACCGGGGCCGCCGTTTCCACCGTCGCCGCCCTTTCCGCCTTGCGACGAAATCCAATCCGGCGGGCCCCCGCCGAAACCGCCAACCCCTCCCAGGCCGCCGATCCCGCCGAACCCTCCGTCGCCGCCGCGGCCACCCAGGCCGCGTTCGATCAGGTTGTGGCTCAACTCGGGAAACCTTGCTCCCGGCCCGGAGGTGGCGGCCGTTACCAAAACCACAATCGAGGCGCCGCCAGCCCGTCCCGGAAAGCCTCCCAATCCACCGCAGCCACCGGCCCCACCACCGCCTCCGGAGGGGCCGATCTCATACATGGAACAATCACCAGGGCCGGTGTAGTAACGCGCGGTGCCGCCGCCTCCACCGCCTCCGCCGGCCACACCTCCGTCATTACCGGGCGTGCCCGCACTGCCGCCTGTGGGTGAGGCTACCCAGGATGAGCCCGAGATCGAGCCATAGCGTCCGTCTCCGCCCGCGCCGCCCAGTCCGTTGGCCCCGTCGGCGCCGTCTTGCCCGTCCTGCCCGACATTGAGCTCGATTTCAGTCGGGTAGCCCGACTCGGTCGCGTGCGAACAGGAACTGCCGCTCATATAGTCAAAACTCCAATCGTGCCCTCCGAGACCGTTACCGCCGGCAGCGCTCGTATACTGAGCCTGAGTTCCTCTGTAAGGATAGGAGTCAAAATCAAACTGTGGGCACACGGTCGTGCCCCCGAGGTTACCGTTCGAGCCGGGGCAATCCGCGTTGACTCCACCGTTTCCGCCGGGTCGCTCGGCTCCACTGCAGTTACCCGCGAGTCGCAACCCAACCAGCCCCGCGGCGCCGTCAAGCGCTGTCGAATCCTGACGTCCGAAACCCGCCTGGCCGGAACTTCCATTTCCGCCATCGGCGCCCCTGCCGCCTTTCAGGATGTTGCTGCGCAGAACAACTGCATCGTCGCAATCGCTAAGCACAACAGCCAGCGAGGCCTGGCCGTTATGATCGACCCCGGCAGCCTGGCTCAACTCGCGCCCGCGAATTACAAATCCCGAAAGAAGCGTTCCAATACCGGCTATTCCATCGGCCAAGACCGCGTAATCAGCATCCTGTCCCTGGATCACCGACTGGTACAGCCAGACATCGCGGTTCTTGAAATCGGCCGAATAGCCGCCGTGCAGCTTGACTCCGGGCTGAAGGGTGATGCTCTCTTGGTAAGTTCCCTCGGCCACCAAAATGTACCTCTTGCCGGATGAGGTAAAAGCCGCAATCGCCGCCGACAACGTCGTCAGGGGGTGCTCCAGGCTGCCGTCTCCGCCTGGAGGAGCGCCGGCGCTGACGAACAGTGCGTCCTGAATCACTCCGTCGATCCCGTCGCAGTTCTCGTCCAGGTATTCATAACCCGGTTCGGGTTCATCGATCAGATCTGGAAAGTCGCTGGTGGTGTTTCCCAGCACTCGCCGGCACTCGCATCCATCATCGGAATCTCCATTGACGTCCACCCACTCGTACTGCACCCCGTTCTCGACTTCGATGGAGCATGGGCCCATGACACACTCTGGAATCCCGGGGGCATCGACATCGCATACACCAACGGTGTGATCGACCGGCTCAGACCAGTAGGGTCCGCAGTCGTTGTTGCAGAAACCGCAGTGCTCGTCGCTTTCATAGCGGCCGGTTGCCTGGTTTAAAAATCCCTCGTCGATTTGTCCGTTGCAGTTGTTGTCCAGCCCGTCACATATCTCGACGTTGAAGTCCTCCACGTTGCAGGGTGACCACTCGAAGCTTCCCGCATTGAGTGCACACTCCTGGTAGCCCTGGCAGGATTCCAGGCGGCACGATCGAACAGAGCCCAGCGTCGACTCCGCGCACAGACAGGTATCGTTTTCCGGCTGGCACTGCAACCCGTCGGCATACGAAATGCAGCGATAGCCCTGGGGACAACCCGGTCCATAGGGCGAGGAGTTGGAGCAGTCTCGACCGCAGTACTTTTCGGTTCCATTGATGATGCAGGCGGAACCGGGGGCGAGACAATCCTGGTCGCTGTTGCATGGCTGGCACAAGTTATCCGGCAGACCCAGACAGGCGACACCCTCTCTCCAGACGAAATAGCCGTCTTCGCAGGCGCTGGCGCGGCAGACCGGCTCGCCATCCACCAGGCGACATTCGGCCCGGGTGGCGTGAGCGATCATAACTCCGCAATCGATCTCGCAGCCGCCGCAATGTTCATTGGTCACGTATCGGCCTTGCCCGTCTATGAATCCCTCGTCGATCTGTCCGTCGCAGTCGTTGTCGTAGTTGTCGCAATCTTCCGGTCTTGGTAGCTGCGCCGAGCACACCCAGCCGTCCAGCGCGTGGCACTCGTAAACCCCCGGGCAACTGCCGTACTGATTTTCTTCGCTGCAGGCCTCGCCCTCGAGATCCTCGTCCACCAGACCGTTGCAATCATCGTCCAGGCCGTTGCAAATCTCCCGGCTGGGCGCCCTGGCCGAGCATTCCGTCCAACCCAGGGAAGGATCGCAGCTTTCGAATCCCGTACAGGTTCCCAACTCCGAGCTGCGTTGACAACCGCGCACCATTCCCGCTGTTTCTGTCGTGCAGCTACAGGTGCTTCCGCCGGGCAAACACTGGCGCAATACCTGGTCTGCATACTCGACATCGCTGCACAGATAACCTGATGGACAGTTTTCGTACCAGCAATCGGCCGCGCAGTAACTTCCGTCGCCGATCTGCAGACAAAGATCCGATCCGCCCGGGTGACAGTCGCTGTCGCTCTCGCAGGGGCTGCAGAGCCGGCCCTGGTCCATGGCACACAGGCCCAGCCGGCCCGGTCCGCCGTGGGGATCAACCACCTGCCTGCAAGTCCACGACGGCGGACAGCCCTCGTCACAGGCACGGGTGCAGAACCCGCCCTGAGGATGGGGCAGGCAATAAGTCGATCGGCACTCGTCATTGTCATCGCAGCGCTCACCGAACTCCTTCAGGCGCATGCCGCCGTCCGACTCGCCGTATTCCGTCTTGATGCAACGTCCGTTGAAGCAAACGTAACCGGAAATGCAATCGCTATCGAAGACACAGTCTCCGGGGTTCTCGGGCAGCCATTCGCGCCCACAACCCTGCACGAGCAATACGCACATTGCCAGAAGTATCGTTGCCGGTATGAGAAAAACAAATTTCATGACCTTGCCCTCAATATATCCAGCTGTCGCCCGCCGAACCTTCGCTGCCCGCCAGGCCTCCATGGCTCTCGCCCGCAGGCGAAGGCCCTCCGACACCGCCGGCGCCGCCGGTTTGCTGCGTGCCGGGCACCTCGAACTGATTGTCGAGGATGAAGGGATTGGCCGGATCGTCCACCCGGTTTGTGGCGATCGCAAATGAAGCGCCGCCGCACCCGCCACCGCCGCCTCCGCCGGCTCCTCCGTCGCCGCCGCGCCCTCCCCGGCCGGCGCTGCCTGCGCACCAGGCCGGCAGAACGCTCTGCCCGCCGAGGCCGCCCTGGCCTCCGAGGCCGCCCTGGCCGCCTCCGCCGCCCGCTCCCCCTGCCCCGCCGAAGCCGCGCCTGATGCGGTTGGCCGCGATCTCGGGAAAGCTTCCGGGCGAAGACGAGAAATACAGAAACACGCCAAATGAACCACCGCCTCCAGAACCCACCCCACCGGCATTTGCCCGGCAACCCCCGGCTCCTCCCCCGCCGCCCGAGGCGCCCAGGTCTCCGAATGGGTTTCCGACGTTGCAGGGCGGCGATGTGTTGAAGTTCGTCACCGCTCCGCCTGCGCCCCCGCCTCCGCCGCCGACGCCGTTACTCCCGGCCGATCCCGGAGAACCTGAGCCCGCGGCATATGATCCGTTAGTGACCGTACCGCCCGCGGACATACATCCCATACCGCCATTACCTGGCGTGCCGTCCGAGCCCGCTCTGGCGTCCTCGCCGTTGCAGGGCCGGTTGGCTGTTCCAACCTGGCAATCGTATTTGCACAGGTTGGGATCCGGCGAACTGCCGTAAATACTGTCACTGCCGCCGGCGCCGTTGAAACCTCCGAACTGGTAATCCTGGACACATCCCGAGTTGGCGCAATAGGCACGCGCCGTGGCGCCCGGGTTGCCGGCCGCCTGGGCGCAGCTTGAGTTAGTGCCGCCGGCGCCACCGAGCCTGGTTCGTCCGTAGCAGTCCGCGCTGCCCGGGCACTCCCAGGTGTCCTGGCCATCCGCCCCGTCGCCGCCGTTGTTGCCGGATACACCGGGTGAGCCGTCCGCACCCCGGCCGCCGCGACCGCCTACGATCAGGTTGTTCATCAACACCAGCTTCGAGTTGCAGTCGCGGATGTAGACGGCATAAGAGCTTGTGGCCGCTTGACCTTGTGCGGCCTGAGAATTGACGTCGTAACCCTGCAGGGTGAAGCCGGCCAGTACCGTGCGCCCGGAGGTGATTCCCGCAGCGTGAACGGTGCCGGGCGATTCGCTCGGACCGGGCTCATTGCCCCTGATGATTGTCGGATAAAGAACGACATCGCGCCTTGAGAAATCGTTCGAGTAACCGCCGTAAAGGCCTATGCCCTCGGCCAACTCGATGTTCTCCTGGTAGTATCCGGCGGCGACCAGGATCTGATCGTAACGCGCTTGGTCGAAAGCAGCCAGGGCTTCGTTGATGGTGCCGAAGGGATGCTCGCGAGTTCCGAGGCTCGGGTCGCTTCCGGATCTGACGAACAGCGCCCGGGCCGCATTGCCGTCCACCCCGTCGCAGTTGCGATCTACGTATACCTCGCCCGGCTGCGGGAACACGCCGGCCAAGTCGGGCTCGTCACCGGTATCCGAAGCCGCGCTCGGGCACTCGCAACCATCCGTGGGCTCGCTGTTGGCATCGACGAACTGGATATCCAGCCCGCAAGAATGCGAACCGGCGTCACAGCTATAACCCGGGCCATAGTTTACGATGCAGTCCTGATCGTCGGCACAGGGTACCCCGCAGTACCCGCCTGGACACTCGCCCGGGTTGTCCGCCAGGCAGTGATGGTAGAGCGAATCGCAGTGGCTTCCGGCCTGGCAGTCGCCGTCCTGGCGACAGAGACCGAGGCCGGCAATGCGCTCCGTCGTGCAAGCCACGATTTCGCAATCGAGCAAAGCGTCATGCTCGACACAGCCGCCGATGGCGTGTTGGATCTCTCGATCCCACTGCGCCAGGCAGTTGTGGTTGCACTCCCGGCAGTGCTCGTCGGTGTAGTAGCGCCCCTGTTGATCTACGAAGTCCTCGTCAATACGGCCGTCGCAGTTGTTGTCGAGTTGATCGCAGACCTCGACCACCACGTCGGACGGCTCGCACTCGCTCCACTCGAACAGGCTCGCGCCCGCCACTCTGCAGGTTTGCTCGCCCTGGCATAGTTGCGAACCGGCTCCGCTCAGAAAGCACGACCTGGTTGCCCCGACCCTGTCTGCGTTGCAGGTGCAGCTTTCGGCCAGCGGTGCGCAAAACAAGCCGCCGTGATCCTGCTGGCAGAGCTGATCCGGAGGACAGCAGCCCTGGACGCCGGTCTCGCCGCTGCAACCCTCATAGGGCGAGCCGGGATCGCAGCTCTGGGCGCAAAATGTGCCCGGGTCTTCACCGACATTGACGCAGATGTCCGATGAGATACGACAATCCGAGTTCTGCCCACATGGCTGACAGGCCGAAGAGATCAACTCGGCGCAAGTGACAGGGGCCTGCTCCGGAAAAGGATACAGGCCCGCCCCACAAAGGTGGGGAACGCAAACCGGAAGACCGCCGCGCACCATACACTCGACCGCTCCATCCGCAACCTGACCGTCGTCTGTGAGCAGCAGGCCCGGCACCATCCGGCGGCAATCGCCGCCGCAGCCGCCGCAATGATCGAGATGCACGTAGCGACCCTCGTTATCGACGAAAGGATCGTCGACGATTCCGTCGCAGTTGTCGTCCCGCCCGTTGCAAACCTCGTTCTCCGGATCAGTGGCCCCGCACTCCCAGTGCCAGACTCCGTCGTCTCCGGCCAGGCACAACCAGCGGCCGGTGCAACTTCCAAGCAGGGATCCCTTGCGGCAATTCGGATAGGGAGGATCGTCCGGCAGATCGTCGGTTGCCACGCCGGGATCTTCGGCGTCGGTCAGACCGTCACAGTCATCGTCGACACCGTTGCATACCTCGCGCTGCGGAATGTCCGCGTCGCACGCTCCCCAGTCGGGCAGCGGCTCGGCATCCAGACAGGTTTGCACACCGAAGCAGGTTCCTTGTTCGTTGGACAGCGTGCACGAGCGAGTCAAACCGATTGTCGACTTGCTGCAGTCGCAACTGCCGCCCCGGGGCAGGCATTGGCGAGTAATGCCCCCGGGCACACTGTGAGAGGTGCATTCGTACCCCGCTGGACAATCGGCATGGCTGCAATCCGCCGCACAGATGAACTGCCCGTCGACCTCTATGCAAAGGTCGCCAATGGCATTGCACTGTGAAGAAACAGAGCAACCGAAACAGAGACGGTTCTCGATCGCTTGGACGCACAAATCGACTCCGCCGCTAGCATCATCGGGAACGTGACGTTTGCATTCCCAATCGTCCGGGCAGGGTTGTTCATCGCAGACGCGAGTACAGACTCCGCCGTTACCCGGACCCTGGGGCAGGCAGTATCCCGAGATGCACTCCTTGTCGCGCAGACAGGGAGAGTCGAACTCTTTTTTCGCAGGCTCCGGCGGGATCAGCCGGGAACATTGTCCGTTGATACAGTCCTGGTCTTCCGGGCAATCACTTTTCTGCAGGCATTCGCACTTTCCGGATTCGATGCAGTCTGTATGCGACTGGCTGCAAGCCGAAACGCTGAAAGCTGCCAACCCCGTGAAAAGGCATACCAGCAGCAAATCTCCATAGCGGCGGACGACATTCATCACCTGCCTCCATCGAATCATCTATCAAGTCACAATAGCCTACTCTGTATGGCCCTCCGTCGTAAACCCTGTTTCGATCTCTTGCACAGCCGTCGGCTTCCAGGCTATCGTGTCCCGAAAACAGGAGGGTTTCCGGATGCGCCTTAGAGACTACCTCGATCCCGACCTGATCATGGCAGACTTGAAGCCCGCCGATGATCGCGATCTGATCTCCTTGTTGGCGGATCACATCTGCTCCCGACGCTCGGAACTCAACCGGGAAGACGTTTTCCAAGGATTATGGGAACGCGAGTTGAGTATGTGCACCGGGCTCGAGGGGGGCATCGCAATTCCACACGCCATGATTGACGGCCTCGAAAAACCGATCTGCCTGGTAGGGCGTCTGACAACGCCGTTGGACATGGGCAGCCAGGACGGCACACATATCGAGATCGTCTTTTGCCTGCTAAGCCCGGTGGGCCAGGTCGGCACCCACATCCGCATCCTGGCTCGGATAGCCCGTTTCTGCGGTATCCCTTCTTTTTTCGAACGCATGCAGCAAGCCACGGACGCAGCCGCTCTCTACGCCATCGTTGCCGCAGAGGATGACAAACATGTCTGAAGGACATGGCGAACTGCAGTTGCTTTTCGTGGTGGTCAAGAACCACCACCAGCGGGACATGATCCTGGAGGGGTTCCTCGAGTTGGGCATAACCGGAGCCACGGTGATCGAGTCGCGCGGGATGGCCCAGGTTCTGGCCCGGGATGTTCCCATTTTCGCCGGCCTGGTCTCGCTTTTCCCGGGCGGCAACACCGATAGCCACCTGATCCTGTCGTTGCTGGAAAGCGACAAGCTCGAACCAGCCATTCGGCTCAGCGAGGATGTCTGCGGAGATTTCTCTGCGCCCGGATCGGGGATTCTCTTTTGCGTTCCTGTGACAAGTGCTCGCGGACTGGCCGGGGAGATCCGTTGAGAAGCATACTCGGCCTGATTGTGATCGCCGTCTTTGCCTACCTGGGCGCCGCGATGTTCAGAGTCGCCAGAATGCCGGCTCTGCTAAAGTCCCTGGTTGCCTCGGGACTGGGTTTTTTCGCAATCGGCCTGCTGCTCGGACCACATGCCGCAGGACTTTTCGATCAGCATGCGCTTTCCGGGCTGGATGTGTTGGTCAACCTGGGTATCGGCTGGGTAGGCCTGCTCTTCGGACTGCAGTTTTACTTGACCGATCTCAAAAAAATTTCCGGGTCTTGTTTTGAAGCGGCCGCTATCGAGTCCTTGACAACGATGCTGCTGGTCGGCGCGGGCATCGGCGCACTGCCATTTTTCATCTCCGGTCAGCCCGACTGGCTGCCCACGCTTCTTCTGGCAGCCATCGCCTCGACTTCCTCTCCAACCATCGCCGTGCAAGTGGCACTCGACATTCGCGGATGCGGTCCGCTGACGCGCATGGTACGCGTAGTGACCAGCATCGACGCCTTCCCTGCCGTCGTAATCTCGGGCGCCGCCTTGTGTTTCTCGCCCCTGCACCCGGACGGTACGGGTCTGCTGAACGGCGGCTGGATGTGGCTCGGCGGGACTTTCCTGTTCAGCCTGGCGCTGGGCATCCTGTTCCACCTGATGACTTTGTTTCGCTACACCGACAACCAACTACTGGTCGTTGTGCTGGGCCTGGTGGTCTTTTCCGGTGGAGTGGCCCATTACCTGGGCCTGTCTCCGCTTCTTGTGAACATGCTGGTCGGAATCGTAGTGGCCAATCGCTCCCCGTTGCGCAGCAGGATATTGGGTTCACTACTGAGACTCGAAAAGCCCGTTTACCTGATCCTGCTGACCATGGCAGGCGCCTTCTGGAATCTGCCGTCCCCGTCGCTTCTGGCGCTGGTGCTCCCATTCATCGTTCTGCGACTTGCTGGCAAACTCCTCGGTGGAGCGTTGGCCGGCAGGCGGGCGGCTCCCGGAAGCGGACCGCTGGGAATCGGGCCGGGGTTGTTGCCTCACGGTGGTATGGCACTGGCAATCGCCTTGAGCGTCGCGCAGTTCTTTCCCGGCCAGCTTGGAAACCTGGCCCTGACCGCAGCCATCGGCAGCGTTCTCACCTCCAGCCTGGCAAGTCCATGGGCCATGCGGCGCCTGCTTCTGAACGAAGGGAGCCCATCGTGAGAATTGTTCTTCTTGGTCTGCTCTTTGCTCTAATGGTCGCGGTTCAGGCGGTTGGGGGCAGTGCGGTTGGCGACAACTACGCCAATTACGACGTTGCCTCCCGGGCCGCTCTGGCCTTCGGGTTCTTGCTGCTGTTTGGTTTTCTGGTGGGTGAAATTCTTGCACGCTGGTCGATCCCGAGGATAAACGGATACCTGTTGGTGGGCATGATTGCAGGCCCCAGTTTACTGGCTGTTGTGGATACGGCAGTGATCGAGCATATGCGCCTGATTGACGATCTGGCACTGGCCTTGATCGCCTTCACCGCCGGAGCCGAATTGAGGATCTCCCGTTTGCGTACGCGGGCCAGCAGTATCATATCAATCACACTGACACAGACAATAGTGGTCTTCCTTGCGTGTGCTGCCGCCCTGTGGATCTTGCGAGCAGGACTCGGTCTTTTTCCAGGACTCTCCGAGATTCAGTTTCTGGCCGTGATCTCCATCTTGGGCCTGATTGCAACCGCGACTTCACCAGCAACGGCCGTAGCCGTGATCGTCGAGGCACGTGCCAAGGGTGATATAACCGACACCGTGCTCGGCACTACTGTATTCAAGGACATCGTTGTGTTGGTGGGATTCAGCATCTTTTTTGCCCTCGGCCTACCATTATTTTCTTCCTCTATCGAGGCTGCTGTAACGCACTCGGCATTGCGGGCCATGTTCGACGTTTCGCTATCACTTGTTGTCGGTGCCTTGTTCGGCCTTTTGATGATCCTCTACCTGCGAGTAGTGCGGCGCGAGAAAATTCTTTTCGTCCTGGCCGCGGCCTTTCTGACGGTCAGCCTTTCGAGAACTTTTCATCTCGATCACCTGCTGCTCGCGGTCTGCGCCGGTTTCGTAGTCGGCAATTTTTCGCGCCACGGCCAGAACCTTCTCGAAGGCCTCGAGGGAGCCGGTGCGCCCGTTTTTCTGATCTTTTTCTGCCTGGCGGGCGCAGGCTTGGATCTTTCGGTTCTTCGCACGCTCTGGCCGGTGGTTCTAATCTACGTGGTAGTGCGCGGAGTATCTACCTGGGCCGCCACCGGACTGGGAACAATGATTGCCGCCGACCGTGGGCCGCAACGTCGTCTTGTCTGGACCGGCTTCATCGGGCAGGCGGGAGTCAGCCTGGGACTGGCCGCCATTATCAGGAAGTCAATCCCCGAAATCGGAATGATGATTTCAGACCTGATAGTCGGAGGCATTGTCATCAACCAACTCGTTGGGCCGCTGCTTTTCCGCTGGGCGCTCTTGCGCTCGGGCGAGGGAACGCGACAGAAAGAATTCTCAGTCACGGCAGACAGCTTTGACTGATTCTCGAATAGCAGATAGCATCAAGATGTGTCGCACCAGTTTGGGCCGGAAACATGCGCCGTTACAAACCAACACTTTTGCTCATCATGCTGGGTATCTTTGCCGGTTGTAGTGTCGGAACCATAGAAGGCGAGAAAGATGCCGCAACGGGTCCTGACGCCGATGCATCGGCAGATGCCGGCTCGGACGCCGGCGGCGATCCCGGATCCGATCCATTCGGCGACTTCGGAGCCGACTCGAGTGCCGATCAGGGACTGGATGCCGGAGCCGATCCGGGAGCCGACAGCAACCCTGGCGCCACTCTTGCCGAGCGACTCCACACGGCTGATGTTACGATTCCCGAGGGCGTCAAGGCGGGCGTCTCCAATTGGCGAATATGGGGCATGGGCTCGCTATACATAGCCCCGGTTTTCAGCGTCCCTCTGGCCAACTGTCAAACCCTGGTTGGTTACACTACCAGAGCAGGAGGCAATCTTACAGCCCGGGCAACCCGCCTGGACAAGAATGATCAACTTGTAAACACGTTCGATCTGGGCAGTGGCTTCGAGTTACGCGGCTTGGCGACAGAGCCCGACGGCCACTTCGCCGCCCTCCTGTGGAACGACGGCGATAACAAGATCTATGTCAAGCGCTTCGACCTGAGCGGCGCGGAGAACTGGACCACAGAGCTGACCAACTCGGACAACGCGCCAGACGACTTCGGAATCGGCGACAGCCGCATGGAGTACGGCAACGGCAAGTACGGCGCCTACTACCATGTGCACTCCAACTCGGGACACGAAGGCGATACTCTAAAGTGGGTAACCAGTGCGGGCGTCGAATCGACCGCATGGACATGGGGTTGCTCGCACAGCATGAGCGACCTGCTGAGGTTCAACTCGGCCACCAACAACTTTCTGCCGGTCTGCGTAACCGACTGCTACCCGGGAACCTCCGGCGATTTCGCAACCAACTCCCAGGGCGGCATCTACCTCAATCATAGCAGCGGCAAGGTAATCGACCTGGATGCCGGTTGCAACGGCAGTGTCGCCGGAGAAATCGGAGGCGCCGCGCTTTCTCCAGCCGGCTGGGCCCTGGTTTTCAATACCCACCAGAACCCGATGAGCAAGGGCCAGAATTCTTACAATCCGTCTACCATGAATCAGGACATCGGCTTTGCAGTCGTCGCTCAGAACCTGAGCGCCGGAGCGGTTGTCTGGCTTACAGACAGCGATTCGATAGACGAAGCAGATTCGACGATCGCGCGCTGGCAACCGGCCGGCGATTCGAGCGAACAGTATGTCGTAGGCTGGAACGCATCCGGAAACTACCTGCTGGCGCGCGTGGATGCCTCGGGAACTTTTCTCGAAGGTCCGCTTGATATTTCTTCACGGGCAAGCTGGGGACGCCGCGATGATCCGATGCGCCAGCACTTCAACAAGGACATCGTCTGGGCCTGGTTTGACAATCCGGGAAGCACAACGCTCCATTTCGCCCGTCTGGTCTCCGGCGCCACGTATCAATGCGCCTCGTTCTGAAATCTTGGTCTCTAGATACAGTCTCGGTCGAACTCACTACCGGCAGGGGCCCAGTTCCGGGTTGTGTTCGCAGAAGTTCCTGCGGATCGTTGCCGCGTCGATACCGTTGAACTTGTAACGGCCGTTCACAACCCAGGTCGGGCTACCGCGAATCTGAAGAGCCTCGGCCAGGGGAACATCCCGGCGCAACAGGCGCCGGCCCTCGTCACCCTCGGCGCAGCTCTTGATTAGCTCCGAATCTATACCGTTTGCGCCAGTGCAAGCCTGCCATTCGGCCGAGCGGATGTTCTTGTTGCGGCACCAGATGTAGTCCATGAACTTGTGCCTCTCGGGATAGTGTTTGATGACGCACAGTTCACGGATGTTCTCATCGACTTCCGCGGGACCGTGCAACGATTTGAACTCATCGCCCTCGGCGGTGGCAACGTAGTGGACCTCGAATTGCATATCGGCTCCGAAGACATCTAAGATTTCGCTCATGGCGTTCAGACCGCGGACGGCGAACGGGCACTGGGACATGATGAAGACTTCCAACTGACCCGGTTTCTCGGGGCGACATACCATCACATTGGCACAATCAGGATCTCCGCAGTCGACCTTGCCGTTGCCGGTGTCGTCCCGGCCGTTGTCGCAGATCTCCTTGGTGGGATCAAAAACGGAGCCTGAGCGCAATAGCAGAAAATCCCCGCGCGGCGTGAGCATGCGGCTGATACGTTCGTAGTTTTCAGCCTTCTCGACCTGTCGGTCGAACAGCATTGCCGGCAGGAGCACTCTCTCGTGTCCGAGCGACGCATACAGGCGTTTGCCCTCGGGGCTGGCGTAGTCCAGCACTCGGATCTCGGCACCGGGAAACAGATTCTCGCAAAGCATCTCAAAACGCCCACTCTTGCAGTCGCGGCAGCGACTGTCCGTCATAATGATTACCGGCACGCTCACGGGTTTCGGCAACTCGGCGCAAATATCTGGCGGGTCAGAGCCAATGACTCGGCAGATCGCCCTGGCGAACGCCTGCTCGCCGCGCGGACCGTTGTATCGCTTTCCAGCGAAGTACATGGTCGGGCTGCCTTGTGCCCGGCGAGCACTCGAGCGCTTGAACGACTCGGTCAGCAGCGCCGCGCCGTCCGGGCCGTCGGCGCAGGCTGCAATGGGCTCGGCCGCGATGTCGGCCCGGTTGGCGCAGGTTCTCCAGCCGTCCGGAATGCCGCGTTGGTTCTCGTTCATGCACGAGATCATTTTCAGGTAGCGGGCCGGAAACAGCTTGGCCGCGCAGAGCTGGATCTTGTCTCCCCGAACCTCGCTCTCGCCGTGCAACGAATGGAACCCGTCGCCCGTCCCACTGCCTATGTAATCGAGCCTGAAGTCGACCCGCTCGCCCATTTTCTCGATCACCGGCGTGATCTGCTGTTCCACCTGGGCGGCGAACGGGCACTTGGACATAACGAAGAATTCGACGGCGACCGGCGCTCCAGGCGTCGGCGCCGGGCCGGGATTATCATCCACCGCCGGCGCGGGGCTCGCGGACGTGCCGCAGGCCGGCTCCGGAGCGCGGCCTTCGTCCGGTGATGTCGCCGTAGGTTTGGCATTCGGCCCATTTGCGGCGCAGGCTGCAAGCCAGGTTGCGCAACCTATGACGACTGAAAACGTGATTATCGGAATTCTTTTCATGCTTACGCTCCTTCTTGGACTCGGTCGAATTCTCTTGTATCATGCTTTCTCGATTCGACCATCACTTTCTGGAGCGTGCCCAATGACTGGATCTTTCGACTATGCCTTGGCCAACCCACTGGCCAAGATGCTTGACAAGCTTCCTTCGGAATTTACTCGGTCCGATCTGCTGCGGGTGATCGAGGAACGTAACCTCGAAAGAATCGGCTTTCACTACACGGCCATGGACGGCAAGCTGAAAGAACTGAAGATTCCTGTCGCCAGCAGAGCCCAGGCGGAAATCGTGCTGGCTGAGGGCGAGCGGGTGGATGGCTCGTCACTTTTCGCAGGGTTAGTCGATTCATCGCTGTCCGATCTGTACGTAGTGCCGATTTACCGGACGGCTTTTCTCAATCCGTTCGAAGAAGGCAGCCTGGACTTCGTTTGTCGCTACATCACAAGCGAGGGCGAGTCCGCGCCCTTCGCCCCTGACACCATCCTGGCCCGGGCCAGCCGCTTGTTCACCGAGAAGACCGGCCTCGATCTTTACACTCTCGGAGAGCTGGAGTTTTTCCTGATCGGCGACAATGAACCGGGTATCTTCATTGCCCAGAGACAGCACGGCTACCAGGCAGCGGCGCCTTACATCAAGAGCGGCAAGATTCTCAACGAAATGGTTCGTCATATCACCCGCATCGGCGGTCACGTCAAGTACGCGCACAGCGAAGTGGGTTACATCGACAGCATTCGCAGCGACACTCCCGAGATCCGCGGCAAGGTCGGCGAGCAACTCGAGATCGAATATCTGCCCCGCCCGGTCACTGAATCAGCGGACGATCTGGTCCTGGGACGTTGGCTGATCCGTAATGTGGCCTACCGTCATGGTTGCCTGGCCACTTTCGCTCCCAAGATAGAAGAAGGCGTGGCCGGTAACGGCTTTCACGTACACATGGCCCTGTTCAAGAACGGCCAAAACGTCATGGCGGAAGAAGACGGTCGGCTCTCGATGAATGCCCGCCGGCTGATCGGCGGATTATGTCACTACGCCCCGTCACTTACGGCATTCGGCAACACGGTTTCGTCCGCCTACCTGCGCCTGGTTCCCAACCAGGAGGCGCCTACCAGAATATGCTGGAGCGACCTTAACCGCAGCGCCATGATCCGCGTTCCGTTGGGCTGGACCAGGCTCGACAACCTGGCTCGCATGCTGAATCCCGGGGAAAAAGAGGAATTCCAAAACCAGAACAAGCGGCAGACGGTGGAGTTACGTAGCCCGGATGGCAGCGCCATGGTACACCTGCTGCTAGCCGGCCTGACTATGGCGGCCGAATGGGGCTTTAGCAATGACTCGGCGCTGACGCTAACCGAGCAGCGCAAGGTCGTCGGCAATGTTTTCAAGGACAAGAACCTGATGGAAACGATTCCCGCCCTTCCCGGAAGCTGCGTTGGTTCGAGCCGCATACTATTGGAACAACGCCAACTCTACGAACGCGAGGGCGTATTTCCGGGCAGCATCATCGACTATGTGTCGAGGCAGCTCGAGCGCCAGAAGGATGAATCGATGAACCAGCGTCTGGCAGACATGCCCGCGGACGACCGCCTACACGAAACCCGCCGTATCATGCACCAGTGCCTGCATGAGCAATAGGAGAACAGCATGCACCGCTCCTTTGTCCCGATCATTACCTTCATGGCCGCCCTGTCCGTTGCCTGCCCGGCCCCCCGTCCGGCAACTCCCGGTGACATGCTGGCGGCCGCCGCCGATGCAGATACTCTTTCCATGGTCGAAGCCGCCGGAGACCGGGCACTGGTCGTTGTGGTTCTGCACCCGGCGCGCTGGAAGGCGGCAGTCAACACGCTGGCTCCCTTGCTTTCCGGGCTCGATCCCAAACTCGACCGAATCGTCGAGGCCGTCGACATGCGCCAGGCGCTCGAGATCATCGCCGGCGAAGAGTATCCCGAAAAAGAGAATTTCGCTGGCTGGGATGCAACCCGGCCGATCGTGGCCGGGCTGTTCGAGCCTCGGTCCAACCAGACAACACAGGCCGCTCAGGCGATGATCCCGTCCGAGGATCTGATCCTTCGCGCCGGAGTACCGGGTGTGCGCCACCGGGTGCTCATTCCGGCCTCCGATCCCCAGGCACTTGCGGCCTCGCTGGCCGGGCTGATGCAAAGAATCGGCCTGCAACCGAGCGGTACGAGCGGATCCGGCGACGCGAAGATATTCGAGATGCAGGGATCCCGTGGCTTCGTCGCCATCCTGCCGTCTGCCGATAATCCGCGACCAGGCTCAGGGACGCTTGTGCGAATCGAGATCATGACCGATGAACTCATTCGATACCCTAACGACAAAGCTCGCCTGGCGGCCTGGATGAAAATGATTGAGAAAGCACCGCCAGGCCTTCAGGCTCCGGTCACGCCCGCCCTGCTTGCGGCGGTTTCACGCCCCGACCTGCTGGTGATTCACCTGCGTCCCTGGCTGATGCCCGATCTGGCTTCTCAACTGGGAACCGGCATGGTGGTCAGCGCCATCGGCTATGCCTATCCCTCACAAAAAACCATGCTTCTTGCACAGGGTCTTTCCGAGGTGGCCCTGAGCAGGGTGCTGATGTCGCCTATCGGAGTCGAGATGGATGACATCACGCTGGCGCTCGACGTGGCCGGCGGCCTACGGCTGGCCTGGATCGCAAGCCTCACCAAGCAGGGCATGGCCGTGATCGCGGCCGGCAAGAAAAGCGCGGCCGCGCCGCCGACACCCGCGGCCGGCCGGCGCTTCGCCAGTCTGTGGTCGAGCTTCGACAGTGATGCGGCCGTGCAGGCGGCAGCCTTGCCGCCCGGACTCGACGACATCGACAAGCTCGACGAGCTGGAAATGGCCATAAAGGAGTGCGGGTTCTTCTGCCCGATGCACTTCATGGCCCGGGCGCCGTTCGGTCTGGCCCACAAGATCGAGGCCCTGGCGCCCGGCAAGATCACGGGCCGGCTGCCGCGCGCGCTTGCGTTGGTGGTCGACCGGTTCGATCCTTCTGTAAGGGGCCTGCCGCTAAGGCTGGCGATCGCCGCGGTTATGCCACCGACGGCCGACACCCGTGCGTTGCGCGACCTGCTGGCCGAGGCTCTGCCAACCGCCAAGCTGTTCGTCGATCCCCGCGGCCGCGACCAGCTTTTCAGCCTGGGGCTGGGCTGCGATCCGCGCGAGCTTTTCACGGCCAGCTCGCGGGCTACCGGCCTTCAGGAGCTTGGCGGATTGAGAATAGAGTTCGGCCCGCTGGCCAACACCGTCGCGCCCGCCAGCCCACGCGCCGCGGCGCTGCTGGACAGGATCGGCCCGCTGCGCAGCCGGGTGGATCTTTCCGGCCGGGCGCTGTCGGGCGAGGTGCTGATCGATCTGAAGGGTGCGGCGCCGCTTGCCTTCGAGCCGTTCGACGGAAACTGCCCGGCCTGGGAATCGCCCGGAGCCGCCGCTGCCGCCACACCCGGCGCCCGTTGCATGCACAAGATGACGCGCGCGATGATCAAGGGTTTTTCGGCCCTGTCCTATGTCGATCCAGGTCAGCGCTCAGTGATTCTCGCCCGTCTGGCAGAGGAGCTGGATCCCCTCCTGCGTTGTGCCATTGCCGAACAGGATACCCGCGCCGCGGCCGCAAGCACTCAGAGCGCACTTACCTTGTGGGTGGCCGGGCGTCTCGAAGAGGAAATGCGCGAACAGCAAGAGATCGCACTGCTCGATCGTGTTTGCAAGCAGGGCAGGCAGGACGTCTGTCGGAAACTGGCCGCCGTCAAGGCGCAAGCGCCGGTTCATCTGCCCGAGATCACGAGTGAGTGCGCTTGTCTGCCGTCGGGCGGCAGGTCAATTGTCCGGATCCCGGCCGAACAGCAGGGCCAAACAGAATCTGCGTCCGGAAACGCGCCCGATCTCGGCGGTAAGTGCCCGGCCCTGGCCATCGACGTCGGTGTGCCGTTTTCCAGACTGGTGCAAATTGTAGGCGAGTCGGTAAAAGGCTGTAGCGAAGTCAACCTGCTGGTGCGCAGGGCCGGTCGGGTCGAGCTGGTTCCGATCATGCCTGCACACCATCGGACAAATGAAGTGGCCAAACCGGATCGTCCCGTTCAACTGGCCGATCTGGTAAACAGCAAGGATTTTATCGGTTCTCAGCCAATAGTAATCCGGCAAAATGGCTCCAGGATCGAATTGTCCACGGCCGGGCAGAGTATGTCTTTCGTGGCCGCTCGCGAGTGCCCGGCGGAAACATCCTGTCAGAACTTGAAGGATCTGCATGCCAAGCTGGCCGAGCTTTTCGAGCATACGGGTCGGCTCGACACGATTTATTTCGATGCCGGTCCGGACACGACCACCGGGCAACTGGCCCCCTGCCTGGCGGCCGCGGCCTGCGAGCCCTGCCGGGGCGACTACCCCGGACGGCGAGCGCGAGTCGTAATCGGCCCGGTCCCGCAAGAAGTTCTCGATGCCGCGAACAAGGGTCCCCTGACGATCAGCCCGGGGAAATCGGAGGTGACAGGCTCGCTTTCCAAGGAAATCATTCGGCGCGTGATTAGAAGGAACATCAACGCCGTACGCTACTGCTACGAGAAAGAACTGATCAAGAATCCTGCTCTTTCGGGCAAGCTGATCGTCAACTTCATCATCGCCGCCGACGGGCGCGTGCAACAGGCGCGGATCGATTCGTCGACAATCGGAAACAAGCAAGTGGAAAAGTGCATCATTTACGCCGTGCGCCGTTTCAAGTTTCCAAAACCACAGGGCGGCGGCGTGGTCAGAGTCAACTATCCGTTCATCTTCAAGAGCGGCAACTGACATGCTTGCATTCTCGTTAGTGTCAAATGTCGGGGTCCGATCCTCTTTTTCCCTTCCCATTTCCAAATCCAAATTTTATGCTAAAATCTACAATATTTTGACTTGACAGGGCTGGCCATCGTGTTTTATACTAAATTTTGATTTATTAGTACACACCTTTGATGTTATAACATTTTGTATTTATGTGAGTATTCATGAAGAAGCCACAGAATCCACCTGACAGTTCTCACTTTAACAGGCTGTTGACTGAGGATCCCGCACGTCTGTGTAAAATCATGAATTCCGTGTCTGAGCCATTGGTTGACGGCAAATACCTGCATTGGGACCAGCTAAGACACCGCCAGCCGCCCACGGGCTTTTCCTGTGAAGAATGGTGGGCGAGACTCAAGTTTGCGCGAATCCAAAACAAAAAGCACCTTCCATTGGAGGATACGAAAGGTCAATCCTTCTACCACCTGGTTGTCGATCCGATTCCGGCAAGGCTGCACGAAATCGATCTAAGCGCCGGTGGCCATATCCAGGTGTCCAAGCAGATCACCAATCCCGATACGCGGGACCAGTACTATGTAAGTTCTCTCATTGAAGAAGCTATCGCCTCCAGTCAGCTGGAGGGTGCAACGACCACCCGGCAAATCGCCAAGGAGATGATAAGGACGAAGCGAAAGCCGCAAGATCGCAGCGAGCGGATGATTCTCAACAACTACCTCACCATGAGAAAAATCGAGGACATCAAAGACAAGCCCCTGTCCAAGAACTTGATTTTCGAGATCCACAGTGTGATCACGGAGGACACACTCGACGATCCCTCGGCGGCTGGGCGATTCAGGACATCTGAAGAGAAGATTGTCGTCGGCCCCGGCATGACCGACGAGGTTTTTCACGAGCCGCCGCCTGCCGATCTACTAGATGAACGAATTGATGCTCTATGCAATTTCGCGAACGAGGCAGGCAAGGGAGAGTTCGTTCATCCGGTGATCAGAGCCATTATCTTGCATTTCTGGCTTGCCTATGAACATCCATTCGTCGACGGAAACGGAAGAACCGCCAGGGCATTGTTCTATTGGCTGATGGCGAGAAAGAACTACTGGCTGTTCGAGTTCGTCTCGATCTCCGCGACAATCAACAAAGCCCACGCCAAATATGCCCGGGCTTTCCTCTACACAGAAACCGACGACAACGATCTCACCTATTTCATCCTCTATCACCTGGATGTGATTCTAAAAGCGATTGGGGAGCTTCACAAATACATCGACCGCAAGACGCAGAGGTTGAGAGAGTTGGAAAAAGAGCTGAAAGGCCTGTCAGAGCTGAACCACCGGCAACGCAGCCTGATCGGCCATGCGCTGCGGCACCCGCACCAGCAGTATACATTCTACTCGCATGCCCAGAGTCACAGCGTCACTCATCAGACAGCCAGAACCGATTTACTCGATCTCAAGAAGCGAGGATACCTCAAGGCCAGGAAAGTCGGAAGGCAGTGGTTCTTCGAGGCGGTGACCGGCCTGGAGAATGAGCTGGCCAAAGGGGGCGAAATGGGGGACGGGAGTGCATGAAAGGAAAGAAAAGCGGATGGCGTTTATCACGATGAAATCGATTGCACTGATGTTTCCGCTGGCGTGGTCAACAGCTTGCTTGGCGCCGCCTGCCTTAGCCGGCGAAGTCGAATCACCTCGACCCGTTCCCGAATCCGCCCGAGTGGATGCCAAGGCTACCAGGGTGATCTTCGCTCTCGATACCGGAAGCTGCTGGGGACAAAGCAGGGAAACACGCACGGTGGCTATCGGCCGGGACGGTGTAGTGATCAAGGCCGACGACAAGGCACAGGAGTACAAGCGGTCGCTGGCCTGGTGGGAGACAACCCGGGTGTTGCTCAACCAGGGACTGGCGGCTTCCAGGCAGAAGCCGAAGAACGGTGACTGCTACCTGCCGAACTGGATCTGCGGGTTCGAGATCCAGGTGTTCGTAGGCAAGAAGAAGACGACACTTTCAGGTTGCTGCAACGGATCCGAAAAGGCATCCCGGGTGGGAGAAGCCTTCCGGCGATTGAAACCGGGTGGACCCCTAGGTCCCGCTCGGCTTCCGGTGCCATAGTCTATGACACCCAGGCAATCGAGTTTTTGCTTTCATTCTCGTTAGTGTCAAGTGTCGGGGTCTGACCCCTTTTTCTTTTATTTAATCTATCTGCAGCACCTTGGCCCCGCGGATCATGCGCTGTTTCAGCTCCATTAAAGCGCGGTTGGCCTCTTGCAGCGGGTAGACCTGCACCTCGGGCATTATTGGAATCTCTGCCGCCAGTTTCAGGAACTCCCGCACGTCTTTGCGGGTCACGTTGGCTACGCTCTTGATTTCTTTCTCCATCCACAAGTGGGTCGGGTAGTCGATACGGGAAAGCTCGGCTCGGTCGACGTTTTCCTTGCGAATGGCGTTGATAACCAGCCGCCCCCCGGGGGCCAGGTTGCGCAGGGACTCTACAACCGGCCGGTAAACCGGCGTCGTGTCGATCACGGCATCCAGCGCCCGCGGAGCGGTGGCATCTGTGTCTCCTGCCCAGCTGGCTCCGAGTTGCAAGGCGAATTCCCGTTCAGCCGGGCTACGCGCGAAAACGAAGATCTCCAAATCGGAAAACCGGTGGCGGGCCATCTGCAACACCAGGTGAGCAGAAGCTCCGAAGCCGGTCAGTCCCAGCGCCCGACCGTCTTCCAGATTGGCCAGCTCGAGCGAGCGGTAGCCCACGGCCCCGGCGCACAACAGCGGTGCTGCTTGGACATCGCTGAATGCCTCGGGAATGGGATGGACAAAGTCCTCCAGCACCGTCATGTACTCCGCATAACCGCCATTCGCGTCACGACCGGTGGCCTTGAATTCCGCGCACAAGTTTTCGAGCCCGGAGCGGCAGTAGGCGCAGCGCCCGCAAGCAGAGAAGATCCAGGCGACTCCCACACGCTGGCCCTCCGTCAGATTGCGCCCCGGGCCGACCAGTCGTCCCACCACCTCGTGACCCGGTATGACCGGCAATGCGGGAGGCGGGGTGCGGCCCTCTATCTCGTCCAACTCGGTGTGGCAGACGCCGCAGGCGCTTACACGAATCAGCACCTCTCCCGGGCCGGGCTCGGGTCTGGCCAACTCTCTTGGCACGAGCGGATGAGTCTCTGTATCCAGCAAGAGAATTTGCTCGAGTTGCATGGCCTTCATTAACCAGCCTCCCAGATCATGCCTCGTCCATCTCCCGAAGCAGCAGCCTGAGCCCGTCCTGGTCTTTTGGTGACAGGTTGAAACGCGGGCCGGCTTCGGCCAACAACATCGCGAGCCTCAATTCCGGATCGGCCTGCTTGCGCTCCGCCACCCAGCGCACGGCTCTTTTTAGCTCTTCCGAGTGCTTGACTACGGTTTTAGACGACATGTCTGCCTCCAACGGCGATCTTACGGGTCCGCCCAGCAAGCGTCAATCTCGCCGGGCAAGAAAATAGTGCTTTTGCAGACCATGTTGTTATATACCTTTCGCGGAAACAAAGCGTGCAAGGAGTGAACCATGCAGATCGAACCGATCGGGGTCATTCACACACCCTTTCATCCCGACGACTTCTGCCCCAGCCAGCCCGTCGAGCGCGAGGAGGGCCGGGCGCGGATCGAACTCGAGCCGCGCTATCTGGAGGGTCTTGCCGATCTCGATGCCTTCAACTACATCTACGTACTCTCCGGACTGCATCTGGCCGACCGTGATATATCCATGCGGGTCAAGCCCCCCTGGGCCGACGGACGCGAGGTCGGGTTGTTCGCCAGCCGCTCTCCCAACCGCCCGGCCCAGATCGGGTTGAGCGTCGTCAAGTTGATCTCGATCGAGGGCAATGTTTTGACGACGAGCTTGATCGATGTCTACGACGGGACGCCGCTTCTTGACATCAAGCCCTACATCGCCGAACTCGATTCCAAGGCCGATGCCAACTACGGCTGGATCGAGGGCCTCGAAGGACATCGCCATCTGCTCGAACACGTGCGCGGCTTGCCGCACCATCATCATGACTGAGCCACAGACCAGAGTGAGACCATGCTCGATCCAGCCACACAGCTCCTGATAGCCAAGTTCGCAATCCCGGGCGTCCTGGGAGTGGCCGCATTTTGCATGTTGTACCAGTACTTTCGTACCCGCAGCCGGCACGCCTGGCCGCATACCGAAGGCCGCCTTTTGACGGCGCGTGTTGCCGAGGGGACGCAACCCGATAAACGTGGTAAACCTTTCGATGCCTACTGGGCCGAGGTGAGTTACGGCTACACTGTCTCGGATGTCGAGTTAAAAGGCTCGCGCATCGCTGCGGACACGACCTACTACACCAAGAGCGGTCCCGCAGAAAACATAGTCAAGGTCTTCAAACCGGGCCAGAAAATTTCTGTCTACTACAATCCGCAGAAACCCGAGGAATCCTTCCTGGTGCCGGGGGGCGTGGTCGGAGGAATGCCTCTGCTTGTTCTGAGCCTGGGTCTGATCGTAGCGGATGTCGCCATGACCCTTTGGTTCCTTTCACTGGACTGAACAAACCCTGAA
This sequence comes from uncultured Myxococcales bacterium, assembly GCA_964513625.1. Classification (GTDB taxonomy): domain Bacteria; phylum Myxococcota; class B64-G9; order B64-G9; family B64-G9; genus DATKYQ01. The sequence continues at coordinate 47,426 of CAZENH010000012.1, forward strand.
TATTCTTTACCGCAAATTGATTTTCGGATAAATTTCCATCGTCTCAAAATATAGATTCGGGAGGTGCTGACGTCATGAGGTGGTTTATAGCCCTGATCGCCGTGTTGTGCCTGTTCTCCTCGCCGGCCAGCGGCGCTGAAAAAAAGCCCTTTGAGGTTACGGCCAAGCTGGTCGACATTCCCAGCAAGTTCCCGCCGGACGATCTGTACGACTATGCCTTCGTCATGAAGTACGAAGTTCAAGGCGGGAAGCTGGACAAGAAAACCATCCTGGTGGCCCACTACAAGCCGCGCCGGCCGCGCAACAAGATCAAGGGCAAGATGAAGAAGTTCGTCGGCGGCAAACTAAAGCGCTTCAAGATTGGCGACCTGCACAAGCTGCTGCTCGATCCCGACCTTGAAAAGATCTGGAAGGACGCCGTGATAGATGACTATTTCGCGACCGACAGAAAGAGCATCCGTTACTGGTGCCTGAAGGCGGACCCGGCTTGATCGGCTTTGCATAAGTCCGCTGAATGGTCTTCACCTCGCACATTTTCGTCTTTTATTTCCTTCCGGCCTGCCTGCTGGTCTACTACCTGTTGCCGCGCGGCCTGCGCAACCTGTTTTTAACTTTCGCAAGTTACCTGTTCTACGGCTGGTGGAAGCCGTGGTTCGTCACCTTGATGATGACCTCGACACTGGTCGACTATGTCGCCGGGCGGGTAATCTCCGCAGAAGGCGCCAGCAAGCGGCGCCGCAAGCTGGCCTTGATAGTCTCGATGTGCACCAACCTGGGGTTACTGGGCGTATTCAAGTACGCCATGTTCACTCAGGAAAACTTGAACGCTTTACTGCATCTTTTCGGGTCGCAGGGATTCGAGATTCTCAGGATAACGCTGCCGATCGGCATATCCTTCTATACCTTCCAGACCATGAGCTACACCATCGACGTTTACCGCGGGACGGCCAAGCCGGTGCGCCGCTTCGTTGATTTCTCCTGCTTTGTGGCCCTTTTTCCACAGCTAATCGCCGGACCGATTGTGCGTTATAACACCATCGCCGAACAACTCGACAAGCGCCGCCACACCCTGGATCTTTTTTCATCCGGTGTAATGTTGTTCATACTCGGCTTCGCCAAGAAGATCCTGCTGGCAAACCCGGTAGGCGCGATCGCCGATGCCGCCTTCGCCGCAAACGGGCCGAGCGCTGTTATCGCTTGGCTGGGCGCTCTGGCCTTCACATTTCAGATCTACTTCGACTTCTCGGGCTACTCGGACATGGCAATCGGGCTGGGGCGCATGCTGGGATTCGAGTTCCCCAGGAACTTCAACTCGCCATACCAATCCGAGTCGATCACGGACTTCTGGCGCCGCTGGCACATCTCGCTGTCCACCTTTCTCAGGGACTACCTTTACTTTCCGCTGGGCGGCAACAGGCGCGGGACCCGCCGAACATATTTCAACCTCGCCACCGTAATGTTACTGGGCGGGCTATGGCACGGAGCTTACTGGCAGTTCGTTGTCTGGGGCGCTTACCACGGCGCCTTGCTGATCGCCGAGCGCTTGATTGGCAAGAAAAGCTACTACGCCGGCCTGCCGCATCCCGTACGGGTTGCCCTGACTTTTATACTAGTAGTCATATCATGGGTGCCGTTCAGGGCCGACAATATGGGCCAGGCGCTCAGGCACATTGGATCCATGTTCGGCATGATTTCCCAGGCACCGTCTGCCGGGTTGTTGTACGGCCAGCTGTTGTCTTTCAACTGCCTGTTCATGCTGGCCGTGTGTGCGCTGTTTTCGGGCTTCAAGACCCAGGCCTGGGACTTCGCAGAGAAATTGACATGGGCCAAGGTTCCGGTGCTGATTGTTTTGTTCGTCGTCTCAATCTCGGCCATGTTTGCCCAGGCCTTTAACCCGTTTCTCTATTTCCAGTTCTGAGGAACAACGTGTCCAATCTCAAGAAAATCGTTCTGGTCGCTTTGTTCCTGGGCATCATCTACGCGGTGCCCGTCACCCAGGCTATTCTCGATATGGTCGGCGGCGACAGCCCGCAGGTTCTCGAACTTTTCAGCGAGACCCCCACCGAGGAACATTTGCGTTCCTTCGAGGCCGATCTCGAGGAGTATTCATTTTTTGAAGAGTATATGCGGCCGCCTTTTCAACTGTTGCGCTACTTTGCCCTGCGCGACATGGGAGCCAAGGCAGTGCCGGGCCTGGAGGGATGGTACTTTTTCCAGACAGGCGTCCGTTACCTGGCGGAGCCCTACTTCCGCGATCTACCGTACCTCAAAGTTCAGGCCACCGGGACAGCAATGGGTTTCGACAATACCGACACGCGAGAGGGCGGTGATCCTGTAGAGATCATTGCCGACTTCGCGGGGCAAATGAATGAGCGCGGTGTCAAGCTGCTTGTGGTCATCATGCCAGGCAAGGCCAGCATCTATCCGGACAAGCTCAGCCGTTGGGTGGCACCAGGCACCCCGGTCTATGGGAACAGTACGCGTTTCATGGATGAGCTTCGAAAAAAAGGAGTCGAGCTTCTGAATATGCACACCCTGCTGTCCTCTGAGCGAAAAAAGGCCGACACAACAGATGAGCCTCTCTACATGGCAACGGACACGCATGTCAGCGGACTGGGCGTGAAACTAGTCGCCGCGGCCATTGCCGCGCGGGTAAAGCAGGAAGCCTGGTACCAGAAGCTCGAGCATCGGCGACGCTACACAAGAAACGAAACCATCGTGAGCCGGCAGGGAGACATCCCGCGCATGACCCGCATTCCGCTGCAGGAATTCCTGTTTCCCTCAGAGACCATCCGCTGCTACCAGGTCAGAGACAGTGAATCCGGCGAACTCTATTCTGACGCAGACTCGCCGATACTCGTGTTGGGAGACAGCTTCTCGCGTGTGTTCCAGACTGACGAGCCCGGGGCGGCCGGAATAATAGCCAACCTGGCCTTCGAGTTGCAGATGCCGTTGTCCTCGATCGTCAACGACGGCGGCGCCTCGACCCTGGTTCGCCAGCAACTGGCCCGCAAGATCGACATGTTGGCCGGCAAACGTCTGGTTATCTGGGAGTTCGTTGAACGCGACATCCGTTTCGGCATGCGCGGCTGGCAGAAGATATCATTCGCCGTCGAACCCGAAGCCGCAGATTCGAACGGCGATTGACAACTTTTCACCAGGCGACCGATAATGATTCCTATCAGCATAACTACTTATTGGCCTGACACCATAAAGACGGAGGTTAAGAGATGATACGACTTCAAAACAGGATTTGTTCGCTTTGCGCTTCGATTGCTCTCGGATGTCTGTTGCTTTCCGGCTGTGGTGGCGGCGGGGGCAACACTGACGAGTGCGCGGATCACCAGGGCGATTTCTGCGTGGCATCGTCCGACCATGCACTGGCCGACAGCTACAACAAGTCTTTCGACTGGTCGACTGACAAGATCGCCGTGCGCTATCTGACCGGCCCCACCCGCAGCGAGGCCGAAAAGGCGCTTTACTTCCGCAACCCCGGACTCTACAAGAACACGTCTTCGGAACCGCACATCACGCCAGACCCGCTGCCGACACTCGACCCAACGCCTGCGGGATTTGATTTTGCCTTGTCCGACCTGGCCCCCAACCAGGGCCAACAGTTGCTCGACAACAGCTCTATTGTCGACAGCCTGGCCGAAACGCCGATAACGGCGGCGGAACAAGCCGACGCTCCCCTGTGGTTGCCGACCGTGATGGTCTATTTGGCGGTCGACTGGGATTCGAGCAAGATCCTGAACCTCTACTACGGCAACAACGCGGTCAAGGGGCAAAAGTGGGGTGTAGACAGCGCCACTCTCCCGCCTCAGACCATCCAGCACATGTACCTGCACTCCGGCGAGATCTGGCTGGAAATTGTTTTCGAAAACTACGTCGACCTGGGCGCTGGGATCAGCGACTCGGACGGAGACGGCTACAAGGAGATCTACGGCAAGATCGACCCGGCCCATTTCACATCGGAGGTTTTCGACCAACTGGTGAACGGCTACGTCACACCCAAACTGTCCGTGGCCGACTTGAATTCACTGATCGACAACAAGATTCTCGACGACCTGTATTCCGATTTCGACATGCACCCCGCAAGCGGCCTGGGAGAGGCTTTCGAGGCGAACGGCATCGGTACTTTCCAGTACCCGTTCGAGGTGATCCAGGGCGTCTCGCCAAAGGATGATATTTTCATGATCCTGCTCGTTGAGCCGTGACGGGAGTGAAAACGAGGGTGTATGCATGTACAGGCCGATATGTACATTCTTATCGGTTGTCCTGGCCGCCGCAAGCGTCGCGGCAGCGCCGATTACGCCCAGTGCCCAGGAGCAAACCGCTCTCGACTCGCTTTCGTCCAGGCTGCCGGATGCCCGCTTGTTGTGGGTAAATGAAGATCGCATTTTCTACATGACCATCGGAGATCCCAGCCCTAAACTGATTTCACCTGCCGGCGCGACCGAGGGCAGCCCGCGTTGGTCGCCGGACGGCACCAGGATTTCGTTCGACCGCATGCCCGAAGGCGTCTTCATTATGGATACCGATTTCAACAATGCAAACCTGGTAATCCCGGGAGCGAACACGCCCAGTTGGACGCGCAACGGGGCGGCGATCACTGCCATTGCCGGCGACGGCTATCGCGTTTTGAAATACGATCTGGCTTCCGGGCAAACGAGTACGATCTACGACTCGCGCGACTCTCCCTACAACGGCCAGCAGGTTGAACAAGCGGCCGAAATGCGTCGAGGCGGCCGTTTCTTGCTCACCTTCCGAACCACTCCCGAACACACCACCGAGATCGTCGACCTGCAGTCGCAGACATACATCTCCAACTCGATGATGGAGCGCGGTGACTGCAGCCCGGCCTGGGCCCCGGACGGCAGCTACATCATGACAACCGCCCGAACATCGAACCGGCCTGTTCTGAAAACCGATTTCGACGAGAGCGGCCCGTCTGTAGGCGACTCCGGGCATTTTATTGGGGTGGAGAACACCTGTGATTGCAGCAGTTTCTACATCCACGGTCAGCGCGTCTCCAACGACGGGAACTGGGTGGCTTTCGGAGCGAAGATCTTCGACGGCCCGAAATCCAACGGCACACGCGAGATCTGGCTGTGGCAGATCGGCGAGACTCAAGAGTCGGCGGTTCGGGTCACTTTCGACACCGGTGAGGATCAGTCCCCCAGCCTGTATATTCCGTCCGGAGAACAACCGGACGCCGGCAGCGACGCCGACGGCTCGGCCGCCGACGCTGGAGGTGATGACTCTGTTACAGACGCGGGGGGTGATGACTCTGTTGCAGACGCGGGTGGCGATGATTCGGCTGCAGACGCCGGAGGCGATGATTCTGTTACGGATGCGAGTGGAGATGACTCGGCGGTAGACGCGGGTAGCGACTCAATGGTGGACGCGGGAGATGGCACGACAGACGCCGCGGGCGATCAGGAATCGCAAGCCGGCGATAATACAATCGTGAGCGGTAGTTGCGGTTGCACCCAAACCGCATCTGGCGGTTTTTTGCCGTTTGCCTTGCTTTTATTGCCTGGCATCGGTCTTGTAAGACTCAAGAGGGAAAATGAAAGCTAAGCTGATACTAACTATTGCCATCCAGGCATTCTTTGCCGTCACGGCATGGGCGGATCTGCCGACCGGATACCTTGTCTGGACCAAGGGCGAGGAGCGCAGTCCCGAAACCCGCAAGATCTATCGCATGACTCTGCCTGAGAAATCGGACATCAAGCCGCTAACCAGCGGGACTCCGGGCGAGGACATCGAGTGCCAGATAAGCCCCGACGGCAAGTGGGTGGCCTATGCCAAGGCCAAGCTGCCCGGCCAAAGTTACCACCAGACCAAGATGTGGAAGCTTTACATCGTTTCAATCCATGGCATCGGCGATGGGCGTGAGGAGATCAAGATCGACGACAACGGCTATTGGCCGAGTTGGGGAGCGGGCGGCGAGCTTTACTACTCACAGGTGGACGAGGATGGCGGCAGCCAGCATACACGCATAATGCGTGTCAGCCTCGATGAGTACGGCGCCGTGCAGGAGAAAATTGCCGTTTTCGCAACTCGTGAGCATTTCGCCTACATCATCGACATGAACGAGTGTTTCATGGCTCCCGACGGAAGCTGGTTCGCGGCCCGGACGCGCGGCGAGGAAAAGTACACCGGCGTAGGCGCCGTTAGCATTCATCCGCCGGCGTTCCATCTGCTGGCCAAGGCCGGCAGCGTCGGTTGCATGCCCTACGTGGTTCCCAGCGGCGACTGGGGCTTGATAGCCGGTCGCGACCACGGGATTCGCTGGGGAGAAGCGCCCGATGTTCCTAATCGCCAGGAAGATCAGTTGCTGATCCCGCCTTTTTCCGATCAGGACTTGTGCTATCATCCCGGTATATCCAGCGATGAGAAGTGGGCGCTTGCGGCCCACTCCACGGACGACGATCACAACGCCGGGCCATATGATCTTTACATCTACGCACTAGACGGCAAGACGGCCGGCGAGGCTCAACTTTTAGCCGGCGGCGGTTTCAACGGCTGGCCGGACTTGTGGGTCGGACAGCCGAGCGATCCACCGCCGCCGCGCCCGCACATCGATTCCTTCACACCTGACCGATGGACCATAGAGACCGGCGACCAGGCTCAACTCACCTGGCAGACCAGTTTCGCAGATAGCGTCACGCTCGACGGCCAGCAGGTTGAGGTAGACGGCAGCAGCCAGGTATCGCCCGATACAACTACGACCTACCAGATACTGGCCGAAAGCAGCCTGGTCGAGCAGAGCGACTCGGCAAGTGTGGAGATCGTTGTCAATCCTGAGGCCCGGGCGGTTACCATCGATTCATATACTCTGGAGCCTGACACGATCGTTACCGGCGACAGCGCCGTTTTGGCTTGGTCGGTCAGCAATCCTTACCAGTTGGACATTAACGGCCAGCCGATGACTCCCGGCGGTTCGATAGAGGTAAGCCCGGTTGCCACCACCGACTACGTGCTGACTGCCAGCGGCCACCAGGGGCCCGTCAGCCGGACACTCACCTTGACCGTAACCGAACTGAAGCAAGGTCTCGACGATCGAGGCGGTTGTTTCTGCGGGCCTTCGACTTCAGCCGGGAGCCTGGCCGCACTGGGATTGCTTTTGTTTCTGCTTTGGCTTTGGCGCATGCGCAAAACGCACGCTTGAAGCGGGCGACGTGGAGCCGGCCATGAAGCAGACACCGGCATGGTATTTGTTCGCCGAGCGCTTGCTGGTGCCCCTGCTTTTTGTCTTCTCCTTCTTGGCCGTCCTGTTTCCGCTGACCGGTACCGACATCTGGTGGCACCTGGCCGCGGGACGTGAAATCTTCCGTACCGGGACGATTCTCAGAAGCGATCCATTCTCTCTTTTGTCGCTCGGAAAATCCTGGACGGATCTGCATTGGTTCTTCCAGCTAGTGGTCTTCCTGCTCTGGCGAATGGGGGGAAATGTTGCCTTGGTCATAGGCAAGTGCCTGCTGTTTTCGGCCTCGACCGTGCTGTTGCTGAAGGCCGCCGAACGACATACCAGTGTGTCATCTCGCACACTGCGGCCGCTAGCAGTTTCCGTGCTTGCGTTGCTGGTCTTCGCAGGGCGGGAGTTCGTATTGATGCGTCCGGTAGTCTTCAGCCTGTTCTTCATGAGCCTGTTTCTCTATCTTATCGGTCGCTTTCTTAGTGAACGAAGGCTGGTCTTTCTTGGGGCACTGGTCGTGATTCAAGTATTCTGGGCCAACAGCCAGCCTCTTTTTCCGCTCGGTCCGCTGATCGTCGCCTGTTTTCTGGCAGGCGAGGGCCTGGGTCTGCTCGCGGGACGGCTCGGGCTTCCAGGATTTGCCGGCGGGTCGCCCGCGAGAGTGCTTGGACTTATGGGCATTACCTTATTACTGCTTTTAGCAGCTTCGCTGCTGACGCCATTCGGCATCGACGGGATCGTCCTGCCCTTCAAGTTGTTGTTTCGCATAGGAACCGGGGCGTCCAGACTCTTCAGCTACAATGTTTCAGAAAATGTTTCTCCCTGGCTGCTTGAACGAACCGGGGCAGGGACGATTTCGATGTTTTCCTGGGTCCTCGGTACGGCCCTGGGATCTTTCTTTTTGAACGTGAGGCGAATTCCGGCGAGCAGGCTTTTTCTGCTTTTTGCCATGTTACTCCCTGCTCTTTTGGCTAATCGCAATTTGCTCTTGTTCTACTGGGTTGCGGGTCCCGTCATTTTAGCAAACGTGGCTTCAGCCATCTATCGCGTGCGACGGTCGAAGAACAAACACTTCTTTCGCCGGCTGCTAGAAAGCCCCCTTTTGGCGGGTCTGGTTCTTGCGACAATCGCTTTTCCGTTAGGCTCATCGCTGACCGCACAAGCCGGGCTAAGCGCGCCGGTCCCGTTTCGCGTCCCCGTCACGGCAAGCACCTTGGTTGCAAGTCTGCCTGCCAGGGGAAACCTCTTCAACTCTGTACGCTATGGCGGATATTTAATCTGGAAACTCTTTCCCGAAAGACGTCCTTTCATCGACGGGCGCCTGGTGCTCTGCACTACCAGTGAGTTTGCAGACTACCTCGATGTTCTCGATCACCCGCGGCAATTCACTGAATACAGCCGGACACACGACCTGCGAACGGCAGTGCTGCCCGTCGCCCTGCCCGATCGCTATCGCCCGCTGGTCGGCGTTTTGTATCGTGATCCCGATTGGAATCTTGTGTATACCGATGGCACGCAAACGGTCTTCACTCAGGATAATGACGGTCCGGATCCGATAGACCTTTCCGATCGACAGACCGTGTCGCGCATCGCCGGTGATCTCTCGCGGCGCTTTGCAAGCGACCGGCCAGCTGAGGAAAGAGCATATATCAACCTGGGATTGCTGCTCGATGTCAGCGGTAACTACGAAAGGGCTGCCGAGATCCTGGCGGATCGCAAGAGCCGCATGGCGCGGGCACTGCTGGCCAGGAGCTACTACCTGGAGGGACGCATCCCGGAGGCTCTCAAGATCACCCAAGCGCTTCTTAAAGAGCGGCCCGATGACACCGACAGCCTGATACTTGCTTCGCAAATTGCGCTCGAATCCGGCCGGCTCGATCAGGCGATTGAGCTTGCCGGGCGCGCTCTGGAAGCCGATCCTTACAGCCGAGCGGCCAGGCGCATCCTGCTCGACATTCGACAGGCGGCCGCGGCCGGTCAGGAAGCGGGAAAGGAGTAAGCGGTGAAGCGCAAAAAAATCCTTCAGATCGGCGCGGCACTCGTCGTCGCCTGCTCTGCCGTTGCGCTCGCCGCAGAAGCACGGCCCGAAGTCGAAATACCCGTTCCGCAAGACGGCGACACCGTAGTCTTCCTGGGAGACAGCATCACCTGGCAGAATCTGTACACGGCCTACGTCGAAGCATATTTCATTCGCCGCCACCCGGAGCGGAAGATTCGCTTCGTCAACCTGGGGGTGCGCGGAGATACTGCCGCCGGAGCCGCCATGCGCCTTCAGCGCGATTTGTTTCCGCTGCATGCAAACCTGGTGCTGGTCATGCTGGGCATGAACGACGGGGGCTACCGCGGCTACAACGGCTTTCTGCTGCGCTACTACCTGGCCTACATGAACGAGTTGATAGATCTGATCGCAGAAAATACAAAGGCCAAATTGATGCTGGTGACCTCCACTTGCGTAGAACCTGTCGACTACAACAAGAAGCTCTACAACCATATGCTGTCCGCCATGGCCGCGGGCTTGCGCGAGCTTGCCTCGCGGCGCAAGGTGCCGCTGATCGACATGTTCACGGCATTCAGTTCGGTCCTGGCCAGAACCGAGTCGTCCCACGCGCACTTGATGTTGAACGCGATCCACCCGGGCCCGGCAGGTCAATTGGTCATGGCCGGCGTGCTGCTCGACAAGCTCGATCCCCTCGATGATCGCAGGGACATGCGGCTTTCTTTTGATCTTGGCAAGGCAACATGGGAACACGGCCGAACCTGTCTTTCTTTCAGCCACCCTAACGACAATGTTTTTTTACCAAAGGCCGCCCGGGACGGCCTGCCGTTCGCGCCGCATGCGGAGCGCTTTGCCTCCCGCAAGCTTGCGATTAGCGGACTTGCCGGAAAAGTGCGAGTATTTATCGACGAGCAGGAGCAGGGAGTTTTTTCCGCCACTGAATTCGAGACCGGTCTCGCTATCGATCTGTTGCCACTGGCCCCGTGGGTTGTCGAGGCCGCCCGCTTGTTGCGTCTACTGCAGGAGAAGTGGCGCTTGACCTACTACCTGTGGGATCCGCGCAAGCTGGGCAAGGATGCCTGGATCCAGGTCAACCCGCCGGGCAGAAAACTCATGGACAAGGGTATGGCCTACCGGAAGCTTCTAAACGTGTCTCGAGAAATCGAGTTATTAAGTGTCAAAAAGGCGCATGAGCATACCTTGTGCCTTCAGCGAATCGAGTAACCTCCTGCAGAAAATTCATGGCTCTGCTATAATGATGTGTTCTGATTATTTGTTTCCGGCCGCCCGACAAGGAGCGTGTAGATGCACACGGGAGAAAAGACAAATGCACTGTCTCTCGTTCTCGCCATCGGCGTAATGCTGGCAGGATCGCAGGCGTCGGCCGAGCACCCGTCCAACGGCTGGATTGTCTGGGCTTCCGATCGCCAGGACAGCCGCCACGAGATCTACATGATGAAGGCCGACGGCACAGGGGTCACCCGCCTGACCACCACCGGGGCGATCATGCCGATGTGGTCGCCGGACGGGCGCTGGATCGCCTACCAGACCGTGCCCCTTGGAGAGACCCGGGTCATGCGCTGGGACAAGAGCGAAGACAAGAAGATCTTCGACGGGCTGCCCATGTTCTGGCTCTGGGACGGAACGCGCATTGTCTGCATGGATTCAAACGACGACCTCTACCAGGTCGACCCCGAATCCGGCGCAAGCTCTTTCTGGCTGCACAAGAATGATTTTTCGCGGATGACCGACAAGAGCTGGAGCCCGAGCGGCCTGACGGCCGACGGGCGCTGGCTGGTCACCTGGACCGATCGCTACCGCAACGGCTACAGCGGCAACAACGGAACATTCGACGCCTACCACGCCGCCGTGATCCTCGACCTGCAGAACAAGGGCGACGTCTGGTTCGTCGGCAGCGGCTGCGAGCCAACCACGCCGCCGAGCGGCGACTGGATGTACCATGTCTGCGGCGGCCTTTACTGCGACACCCATCCCGACGTCTTTCACATGAAGATCAGCGATCGCCAGGACCGCAGCTCGTACACCCCGGTCATGGCCCACGCCGACGCGGACTGGGGGCATGAGTACTTCCCGCGCATCTCCACAGACGGCAACTGGCTGATGTACGGCGCCACCACCGGCTGTCACGACCATGACACCTGCGACTACGAGGTCTTCATCCATCCCCTTTCGGGCGACAACGACAACCGCGAGCGGCTTACCAACGATCCGCACAATGACCAGTGGCCACACCTGTATGTGGGCGAGCTGTGGGGCTCGCAGCCGCCCGAGCTCACCAGCATAGATGTCGTGGCCGCCGACTCGTCAATCGCCAGCGGAGGCTCGACGGATCTTACGGCCTATTCGAAAGATCAAAACGGGGATCCGATCGCAAGCGACATGAACTGGTCTGTCTCCGGCGGCGGTTCGATGAATCCCGCCTCCGACTCGCAGTCGGCCAGCGATCACACCAGCATTTTCACCTCCGACGGCAGCACCGGCATCTTCGTCGTCAGCGCCGAGTCGGGCGGCGTCCAGGGCACGGCTACGCTCGAAGTCGTCTCGAACGCTTTACCCATAAGAATAAACAGCGGCAGCAACGATCACGACGTGTCCGGCTGGCTCCGGGACGACTCGTTCGTCAGCGGCGGCAGCGACTATATCAATCCCGACACCGTCGACACGGCCGGCGTGGTCAACGCCGCTCCGGCGGAGGTATACAAGAGCGTGCGCCACGAGAGCCCGCACTCTTATGACATCGATGTTCCGGACGGAACTTACCTGCTGCGGCTGCACTTCGCCGACAAGTTCACTGATCGCTCGATGAACTACTTCGCGGAAGGAGTTCAGATCCTGGCCGACTTCGACGTATCGTCCGAAGCCGGGGGCACCAACCGTGCCCTGGTACGCGACTTCCAGGTAACGGTGGCTGACGGCAACGGCCTGCAGATAGAAGCCCAAAGCGATGGTGACGTCTTCGAAGCCGGAATCGAACTGATGGATTGGGTAGAAGAAGAACCACAGCCTGACGGCGACGGCGGCACGCCGGCCGATGCAGACGCAGGTCAACAGCTCGATGCAGACGGGGGCCAGCAAAGCGACGACGGCGGCCCTCAAGCTGACGCCGACAGCGGAGTACCCGACGGCGCGGACGGCAATTTCAGCGACGCAGATCAGGGCGCAAAAGTCGATGCCGACGAAGAGATCGTCGTTTCCGGAGGATGCGCGGGTTGCTCATCGACCCCGGCAGGCAACATCTTCCCGCTGATGCTATTGCTGGCGCTCATGCTCGCCAGGAGGCGAACCGGTTAATTGGTCAACGTGGCGCAGCATGGCCTCGACAGCCGGGTTGGTGTTCTGAGTCGAGATGATGATGCCGGGATGACGCCGGGCGAAGACGCGGAAGATCTCATCGGCGAAGCCTTGCCCGACCGATCCGACACCCTTGAAATCGAGCACAATCTCGGTAAATTTCTCCAGGTTCACGAGAAGGCGTTTTGCTTCAGACCGTGAAACATAATTTTGCCGAAGTAATTTCACGAAAATTTTAGTCTTCTGAAACTGAAAATCATATTCCTCGGGAGCATACTCGCCAAACACGTCGTCCAGACTTCGCCGAGTCGTGCGCCGAACAAAAACCCGGACGTCGGTACCCTTGATCGAGCGCCGTTGAGACACGAATACATCATTTCGGGCCCTGTTGGCCTCCAGCTGTATCCGGTGGGAACGCAATACGAACCGATCCACTACCCGCGAAGTGAAAAAGATTCCCTCGCCGGTGTGGGATTCGGCCTTGGTGGTGGTTTTGCCTTTCAGCAGCTCAACCAGGGCGGCCTGTTCGTCGTCGAGATTGAACTTTTCGGCTATCGAATGAAATACCCCGATCCCGCGATCCCTGATCGCGAAAGACACCCAACCCGCATCCAGCTGAACGGAAACCCGGCAGCGTTCGGCCGCTGAATGCTCGATGGCGTTGTTGAGCATTTCGGTGAATGAATAACGAACAATAGCCTCGACATTTTTGGGCAAGAGACCGGGCAGGTTGAGGATCGTGGCAAAACCGGCATAGGCCTCGCTTTCATCCAGGCCGGCCAGGGTCAAATCCCTCGCGCTGCTTGCGGACTCCGGTTTTCGACCGGCAAGGCAGTAGCTGGCACCTTTGGTGGAACCCGACTTCAGCACATCGCCCGATTCAACCAGGGACCTTATGTGTGTGTTGAGAGCCTGCCGGCTAATACCCAGATGCTCTCCAAGTTCCCGTCCACTTGCTGATTTGCGACCAGAAAGAAACTCCAATATTTTCTGCTTTGCGCCCATGATCATTTCAGGCTAGAATATTGTCATATTATTGTCAACAATACTATTTATTTATTGTCAATACAATAAATCATTATTGCATTGTTAATACAAGATAATATCCAACATGTTGCTCAAAAAAAATGCATTAGAATATCTTAGGCAATTTGCAGTTACTCAACCTGGCCTGGTCTCATTTGCGCAATTGTCAATCAATTGTCAACAACATCTACATTTTAATTGTCAACTTAAAAGGAGAGCGTACTGGTAATATTCGAATACGTGCTTACCTGCCAGCCTGCATTTTTTGGCGCAATACAAACAGGTTTTTTTCAAGGCCCGGCAAGGTCGGCTGTAGTTTTAGCGCTCGTTGATAGGCTTCCAGCGCGTGGCCGAAGTCTCTTTTTATCTGGTATATCAGGCCCATGTCGGCATGGACCTCGGCGAAGTCGGGAAAGTCTGCTGCCGCCTGCTTGTATTGCGCGAGCGCCTGCTCATAGTTGCCGCGCTTGCGGTACTCGTTGCCCAGGTTGAAGCGCACTACGGAAAGCGTCTCGCGGTCGGTCAGGGCACGCATATAGGCTTTGACCTTTTCGGGCACCTTCCACTTCTTGCGGTACCAATCGTCAGGCATGTGCTCGCCGCCTCTTAGTAACTCAATATTGACATGCTCTTGTCCCGCTATATAGCGCACATAGAAGTGGCCCGGCACCAGCACTCCGGAGATTGGAAGTTCGAGCTTGCGCGCAAGCACCAGATACAGCCCGGCCAACCCCAGGCAGGAGCCGTGTCTTTTTTCGATCACGTAGGGAAGCAGCATGAAACGCGGATTGGGGTCCTCGACCTCGCGCTTGAAGCCAGACTCGACGAAGACAAACTCAGAGAGTGCAGCCACGGCCGCCTCGCCCTTCTTCGCGCCGACCGCCCGCCGGGCCGCCTTGACAAGCTTGGTAAGCTCGCTGGCAACTTCGGTGGCCACAGGTGTCGCCGCACCCAACTGACTTCGTGCCTCATCCGAAAGAATCATTAGTTGAGCAGCCAGATCCCCTTGAAGAGCGGCTCGATCGTCACTCGAGTGGCAAGCGCCGAGTAGCGCCGGAAGCAATCCTGCAAGCAGCAGAACGGCAGGCGGGCGCGCCACGGCTCAACCTCCCGGCTTCTTGCCTGAAAGCGGTTCCCAGTCTTCCCAATAGTCGTATAGATCCCGGGCGGCGAACATCCAGATCACCAGTCGCTTGCGTAAAAGCGCCTGCTCGCCTCGGCGCAGCAGCTTGCGGCGCACGTTGGGTCCGCCGCCGTAACTCATCACCAGGTCGACGGGGTATTTTATCAGGCGGGCGATATGAGCCGAGACTCCGGCGTTACGGCAGTAAGTTCTCTCGAACACCCCGGTGAAGCTGTCTCCCAGGACGACAATCGGGCTCTGGGGATCGTCATCGTAGGGCTTGCCGGCAGGATCGACAACCCTGTGGCCGACGAGCGTATCCGGTTTGTAGCGCACCTTCTCGCGCTCGGCCAGGCGCGAGACCAGGTCGCCTTGCCGCTTGAAGTTCACTTTCTCTTGCTTGTAGGCAACTGTCTTTTTCGAAAATTCGGCATACCAGGGATACTTCTGTATACGCTCGGCGACCATCCGCGCCGCCAGGCGCAAGCCCCTGTCGGTCCAGTGCGTGTCCTGGGGCTGATAGAGAAGTTCTTCTCCTTTCTTGCGCGCGGCGCGCGCGGCCAGGAACGCCGGTAACAGATCTACGACCTCCACTCCGGCCCGGCCCAACTCGGAAAGAAGCTTGCGCCCATAGGGATTCAGAACAGGCAGCGCGCCTAGATCGAACTTGCCTGGCAGTACTTTATCCGGAAACACCTCGACCTTGGCAGGAATCGGCACCAGCAGAAAATCCACGCCCAGTTGCATAAGATAGTTCTTGAAATCGACAATTGCAGGAAAGGGATTCTTGCCTGCGGGCTGTTTCTGAAGGTCGCCTCCCACTACGTAGTTCATGGAGTTGCGGAAAAAGAGGAAGCCATCACGCCCTGCCAGCGCCTTGAGACTCTTGGGTCTTTTGGCCAAAGACGCGCTCAGCCTGCGTCGATAACGCGCAACCCGCGCAACCCACTTTTCCCATGACCCCGCACCGAACTTTTCGAGTTGCTTGGCCAAGAGCTCCTTCTGGGGATCGAGCAATACCGTAACAACCCGCTTTTGACTTTCGTGTGCAGTCGGCAGGGCACTAGCGGCCGGCTTTTCAGCCGCGGGCCTCAGCCCCTCGATCACAAAAACGTTGTAGACCGCCTTGCCGCGCGGCTTGCCGCGCATGATCGCCGACGGCTTCTCGATCTTCAGGCCGGCAAGTTCAGCCGTCACCTCTGCTTCGGTATCCGCCAGCGGCCAGACGTTGTTGTCGCCCATGTCGAAGACGTCGGTGTTGTATGATGGATACCAGTATGAGGCCAACTCGTTGATCCAGGTCTTGACTTCGGCTGCGTCGAGCAACTTACCGGTGTATTCCTTGTTGACCTGGTCGACGATCGTCTTGGTGACCAACCCGGGTTTCAGCCGGCCGTATACTTCTGGAAACCCGTCGCCGTCTTCGTCGGGCATATCCTCAAACAGCCGGGCCCATGGTGCGAACTCTATTTTGACCCACCACTGCTCGCCCGCCGGATCCTCCTCGGACGCATGTCGGTACAGATCGACGATTTCCTGGCTGGTCAGTTGGATACTCTTGCGTCCACCCCAGCTTTCGGCGCGCACCGCGGTGCGCGCTTCATCAAGCGGACCTGCCTGCGCGTAGTCCCAGCGCGAAAGAAAATCCACCAGTGGCGAAAAAGCGATCGGCCGCTTGCGCTCGGCCTCGCTGAGCTGTGTCTTTTCGATCGAGGAGACAATGGAGCCGGCCACCAGAACTCCATCGAAGAGTTTCTCAGCCGTTGGTATCCCCGCGGCCGGCGGAAGATCCTGCTTCGGTTCCGGGTTGAGGGTAATCACGTTGGCATGATAGGCGGCGTAGTCGAGATTGGCCCGGGTCGGGCGTAAGATCTTACGCACTAATACGCGCGATCGCAGTCTGTCGTAACCCTGGTTAAGCGTTATTACCTGGTCCGCCTGGTCCGCGACCGTTTTCTGGCCGGCCTGAAGCGGCCAAGGAAAACGATGCGGCCCACAGCCTGCAACAAAAAACAGCACAGCCGCGATTGGCAACCACGGGAGCTTGCCGTCAATCAGTGAAAGTCGATCCGTCATATTTTCCTCTCCGGTATCCCCAAAGCACACTCAGCACTTTAATCCCGTAGCCTACGGGATTAAGGTATGATCTCTCGTCGGCATAGCGGGTCGGTATGGGCCATTCACCGACGGCCAGTCCGCGCGCCCGGGCACTGGCGATCATCTCGAGATCGAATTCAAAACCGTCACTAAGACGATTGTAAGGAATTTGTTTCAGCGCCCGGCGGCCATAGATCATGTAGCCGCTGTGGTAATCGGTCAGGCCAAGATCGAAAACCATGTTCTCGATCAAGACCAGCGCCTGCCCGGCAACGTACTTGTATAACGGCATGCCCCCGCTGAGCGCCGTCCCCTGGGCCAGGCGTGATCCTTGCAGAATGTCAAGATTGCGCCTATCTCTCACTTCAAGCAGTTCGGGCAACGACTCCGGCGCGTATTGCCCGTCCGCGTGCAAGCAAGCGACTGCTTCGATGCCGTTCTCCAAAGCGGCATCGAGAGCGCGCTTCATGGCGCCCCCGTAACCTCTGTTGCGTTCCAGGTGAATTACACGAACGACCTGATGCAGGACGGCTAAAGAGTCGGCCTGCTCGGCTGTGTCGTCGAGACTGCCGTCGTTTACGATCCAGATTCGATCGAGCTTGGCAAAGAGATCCGCAGGGATGCGCTCTATCACACCGGTCAGCGTTCGCCCGGCGTTGTAAGCAGGGATGACCACGGAGATCTTCATCGAGTTACCTCGTGGACCTCAGACACGTTCCCATAGCGAGCCAAGTAGTCTTTAATGATAATGGGCAACATTTCGTCGAGCCCGGTCCGCGGCTTGAAGCCGACCAATCTCTCCGCCTTGCCTATATCGGGAACGCGATGATCACAGTCGTCATATCCAGGCCCGTAGAACTCGCAGGCAGCCACGCTCTCGACTCCAAACCCGTTCCGTTTTCCGCAAAGATCGTCAAAGACGGCTATCATCTTCGCTGCTAATTCCGCGATGCTGACGTCGTTATTTGGATTGCCGAGATTGATGATCTCGCCCTGGCAACGTGACGGGTTTTGCAGAACAGCGATTACCCCGTCCACAAAATCTTCCACGTAGATAAAGCTGCGCCGCTGCATGCCGCCATTCACCAGCTTCAACGGTTCACCAACGAGCAAGGCACCAATAAAGCAAGCCAGCACCCGCGGCAGGCCCTCGCCGTCCAATCCCTGAATGAAATCCATTCGTGGACCGATCACGTTGAATGGTCGGATTATACTAAAGCGCAGATCGTGGTGCCTGCCATATGCCCAGATCAGCCTCTCGAGCAACTGCTTGGCACAGGCGTAGCTCCAGCGCTCCTTGCCGATCGGCCCCAGCAACAAAGAAGTTTGATCCTCCTGCATCGGTCGTATCTCTGCGCTTTTTTCAAACAGCGGCTTGCCGTAGACTTCGCAGGTTGAAAAATGTACCAGCCAGCGGCCGCGCTCGACGCACAGGTCGACAAGTGGCACCAGATGGTCGTAACTCTCGCGGATAACATCCAGGGGCCTGGTATTGTACTGTGAGGGATTGCACAAGGCCGTGGTCGAGATCATGACATCGTTGTTCTCGACAACCTCGTCCAGAACGCCCCCCGTTGTAATATCGGCGCGAGTAAGCGTAAGGCGCGGTGATTCGACCGTCAGCTTGTCAAAGACAGTGTCGACGGCCTGCACCCGAAAATCGGTTTGGGTGCAGAGAGCATCTACCAGGTGCGAGCCAAGAAACCCGCCACCGCCCAGAACGCAGACATTCTTCTGGCTGTCACTTTGCATAAGAGACCTGTTTGATCAGAACAGGGAGGTTTGCAAACCCAGGCCTATTGTCCAGCTATCCATGCGCTGGAACGAGAGCGGCGTCGAGAGCGACAGCATCAACGCCAGATAATCCGACGACCACTCGATCCCCAGGGTAGGGTTTATCGAAAACATTTCGCGGACATTCATCACATCCACGTTGCGTTCGCGATCCGTCATGAACCGTCCGGTGACTGTCAGACCCGCCGAGGGCACAAACGGTCCCAGCATGTATCCCGCATAGACGTAACCACTAAGGCTGGGCGCGCGAAAATCGCCGACACTGTTCTCCCAGCCTCCCCAACCGAGCGTGCCGCCGAAGATCATCAGGCCCCAGTCAAAGTCGCGGGTGTACTCGTAGGTCAGCGAAGCCCCCATGACTCCCGAACCAAGTTGTTGGCGCTGCGGCAGGATAACACCCTTGCGAACGGCGTCATGGGCGCCGGTTGGAGCGGTCAGGGCCAAAGTCAAGCTATGGGCGTTAGTGATGCCCAGCTTGCGGGTAGCCTCGAAGCTCAGGTCGCCGAAACCGGGCAGGTAGGCCCGCTTCTCGACACCGAAGGAGTCTACATCCTCCTGGTTGTAGATGAATGGAACCGTTGCCGCCACCGACCACTTGTAACCGAGATTGGTTCCCAAACGGGTGCTGAAAGACAACGAGCTGGCGCCGTCAAGATAGGTGTTGCGGCTGGCAATGCATTGCACGTCGACCAGGCCGCCGCTGACACCGCGGCCGATCCACTTGAAGCCCCCGGCCGTGGCCGTCGCCCCGCTCACCCCGCAACCGCCGACGTTGCCCCAACTGGCAAGGACCGGCTGCTGATCGTCGAAACTCAGCAGCCAGGCCGGCCGGTAGTCCGCCTTCGAGGCGATCAAAGCTTCGCGGCCTGAGAGCCCGCCGACCGTTTCGCTGACTTCTTCCACCAGCGCCGATGCCTGTCCACTGGAGATCACACGATCTACCAGCGGCACGCAGATCAAGGTCGAAAGCGCAAGCAGCGTAGCAAGCGTCATCAGCCAGGGCAGGCTACGCAGAGAGATCTTTTTCCCCTTGATTAGCTGCATGCGTTCCGCCAAGTTTTCCCCTCAGGAGCCAAAGATGAATATATCTGGCCAACGATCATTGCCAGAGTGGAACGTCAGCCGGGTGGCCTCGGAGGCCGGCCGGCCAATCTCCCAGATATAAATCTCATAGTCGGCGATGTCGTGATCGTGTCCCCGCCGGGTGGCCGCCCATACCAGCCACTTGCCGTCTGCGCTCATCTTGGGAAAGTACTCGTGTGAACGCCGACCGGGAATATCCATGTAGCGCATCTCGTCGTAGGTATACTCGCGGGCCGGCTTGCAGCCTTCCAGCGTAATACTGAACACTTCGCTGCCGCCGTTGCCGGACGGGTTGACCCAGAAGATGCGGCCGCCCTTCGGATTCCAGTTGACCTGGCAACCCTCGCCGGTGTGCACCCAGGTCTTGTTTTGCAGATCAAAAACGCCGGTCTGGCGCATGGCTCCGCGCAGTGTCACGGCCAGGCATTTACCGTCCGGTGAAAGCTGCGGCTGCTGCAATTCCGCTCCGCCCAGGGCCGGCACGGCCTTGCTGTCCACGAGCAATTCCTCCTTGCCGCTTTCGATGTTTTTTCTGAACACTTTCGTGTTGCGGCTCAGCAGGATTTCCTGCGGGCCCGTCCAGGTTCCCCAGCAGGCGTCCTCGGCGACTTTAACAGGCTCACCGCCCTCGGCCGGGACCGTGAAAAGATCCCACTTGAAGTTCATATTGGCGTCGCGCTCGTAAACCCAGCCCTTCTTGCTGCGGCAGAACAGGATTCGCTTTCCGTCCGGAGAGAAGCGCGGGAACCAGTCAACCGTCTCTCCATGGGTTATCATCTTTTGATCCGAACCGTCCGGATTCATTGTGAACAGGTTATGGTTGCCGGCCCGCGAACTAGACCAGACAATCAAGCCCTTGAGCTTCTGCCCGATACGGGTCATGGCTGTCCGGGATTCGTCATCGATCGTCGCCTTTGAACCAGCGCCCGGACGCCCTCCCAACGCGGCACAGCCGCAAATGAACAGGCATGTCGCCGGAACTAATAACTTTAAGGTGTTTTTCATGCTTGTATCTCCCGACGTCTGGTTCTTAACCGAAACAACGTTTGAATCCCTCACGCACGCCAACTGGATCATAGCCTAGATCCTGACGGGCCTCGGAGCAATCGAGATTCGCATTTTGGGTAATCCCCGCGATTGCGCTCGGGCTGAATGGATGGCCTTTGGCCAAAGACTGCAATGCCCGGGCGGCCAGTCTGCAAAACGGTACGGGAAGCGGAACGAAGCGCCGGCTCTTTCCCCGTTGTCTGAGCATCAGGCGGGCGAGATCGAGCATGCTGATCTCCTCACCGCCGCAAAATGCGTAGGTCTTGCCGTAAGCGAACCGGCATCCGGCCAACTTCAACAAACCATCCATCAAATCGTCCAGATAGACCGGGTTCTTCAGGGCCCGCCCGCATCCGACAAAGGGCACCACCGGAAACTTCATCAGGTAGTCTAAAAACAGCGCAAATTCCTGTCCTCCTTCCCTGTCGTACACCAATGTCGGGCGAACGATCGTGTAACTCATTCGGCCGTTGGCGGACACCAGGCGCTCGCACTCGCGCTTCGAGCGTGAGTAGGGAGTAGTGCGCGGATAAACCACCGATGCGGAAGAGATATAGATGAAGTGTCCAACCCCGGCCTCGCCGGCTCCGGCCAGCATGTTGCGGGTGCCTCCGATGTTGACAAGCTGGTAGGCCCCGGGGTCGCGACTCAAGATAACCGCGGCCAGGTGGTATACGGTGTCAATACCGTCAAATATCCCGGCTAACGAGTTCGGCCGGGTAATGTCGCCGCTGACGATCTCGCACTCTGCGCCGTCGAGCCGCGAAATAAAAGGATCGTCTGGCAGAACCAGCGCCCGGACTCTGTGCCCCCGTTCGACAAGCCCGCGAACCAACCTGGCGCCAACCGTGCCCGACGCCCCGGATACCAGCACATGCAAGCTCACCCGATAACTCCCGTGCCCAGAGAAATTGACGAACGAGCATGTTTTGTATCATTAAGCCGCCGCCGATTCCAGAGTCAAAGATCCTCTCTTTCGCAGCGGGCCGAAAAATGGTATCTTTATTTCATTGAAGGGAGATCCGAATTGCCCGCATCCCTGAAGTATTTGTGCATTCTTGCTTATGTGTTTCTTCTCGCGCTGCTCGCTCCGCGAGTCGCCTGGGGACAAGCCGGCATCAGCGGAACCATCCTGCAACTCAGCGGCGACAAGCGGGTCAAGATCGTCTGGCAGCGTGATACTACGCCTGCCGGCGACAACGTCTTCGGCGGCGCCAATGTTTTCAGGCTGATGGGCTACGACACCGACGACGATGCCATCCGGACAATACAGAACAGCCTGGACGACTACACTAAGCCCCTGTTTACGCACGACGGAAGCCGGATCGTTTACTCTGACCGCGTTGAACGCAAGGTGTTCGTCTGCGGCTGGGACGGCAGCGGCATCCGCCAACTGGCTTCCGGTTTCGCCGGTGCCGTCTGGTTCGATTCTGCAAGCTCCAAGGAGTGGGTCTATTTCCAGGAGGGTGGCGACGGAGACAACAATCCATTGCCCGTCAAGCGCGTCAACCTGGACAATACCGGCGAGATCGAACTGGTTTGGGACGATAGCGACACCAACGCCTACTGGATGTCGATCTCATCGGACGGTGCCCGTATTGCAAGTTCTTGGCCATGGCCGCAGTGCGGCGCGAGCGTGCCGGCCTACGACGGTTCCGGAGGGGGAACAATCTACATTCCGGACAGCGGCTACTACACTACCGGCTGCTGGACCACGATCACGCCAGACACCAGCTACCGGGTTGGAGTCTTCGACGGTCCGCACAGGGGCTGGCAGGTCTGGGACTGGCCAGTGGGAACCATGCGCCTTCTGGATCTGCACTCGGCCCCGGGCATCGACGGCTGGGAGATCTATCATCCCAAGATGTCGAACAACCCTCGTTTTCTGGCCATTACCGGCCCTTACAGCAACGGCACCATGGGCGACAACAACATCGGGGCCGGCGGGACGCAGATCGAGATCTACCTCGGCAAGCTGGATACCGGCTTCAGCCAGGTGACCGACTGGGTAAAGGTGACCAACAACTCGCAGGCCGAATTCTTCCCCGATGTCTGGGTCGATCCCGGAACGAGCAACCAGGTGAGCATCGACTCGTTCAGCGTGACTCCGAACCAGATCGTCCAGGGCGCCAGCGCGACACTCGCCTGGCAGACGACCAACACCGGCACTGTATCCATCGATCAGGGCATCGGCACGGTGGCGGCCGACGGCTCGCGGGATGTCTCTCCAGCGGCCGATACGACTTACACTTTGACCGCCGATGGACCTGGAGGGCCGGTCACCCGTCAGGTCTCGCTGAGCGTCGTCTCGTTCTCGCTGCCGGCGGCCATAAACTGCGGAGATGGTACGCCGCTGGTCGCCGGTTGGGCTGACGAGGACGTCTTTCGCAGCGGCGGTGAAGAATACGATTTCACAGGATCCGTGGATATCAACGGCCAGCCCAACGCAGCCCCGGCCGACGTCTATCTGACCTGCGTGCATTACGATCATTCCTACTCGTTTCCCGTACCCAACGGCAGCTACACCGTTCGGCTTCACTTCTACGACGCTGTCGGGGCGAGCGGGCGGGCCATGGACTACACCATCGAGGGCGTTCGGGTGCTAGACGATTTCAGCATCACGGCCGCCGCGGGTGGAGGCGGCAAGGCGTTGGTGAGGGAATTTCCGATCGAGGTGACGGACGGCGACGGCCTGCAGATCGTGGCCGAGAAAGACCAGGGCAACGACGCCTTTGAGGCGGGTATCGAAATTCTCGAAGGCTCCACAGACGATCAAGATCCAGTTGTAGTCATAGACAGCCCGACAGATGGGGCCGTACTTAGCGGCGATGTGGCCGTCTCGGGCACGGCCACCGATAACGTGGCCGTATCCCGGGTGGAAATCAGCTTAGACGGCGGCGCCTGGGACATGGCCGTGGGCACGGATGCCTGGAGCTACACCATTTACCAACTGGCGCTCTCCGACGGACCGCATACCATCACCGCCCGGGCCACCGATACATCCGGCAACCAGGGCTCGACGTCAGTCCAGTTCAGCGCCAATAACCAGCCCTCGATCACCATCCTGTCGCCGGCCGGCGGAGAATCGTGGCAGGCAGGCGGCAGCGGACACATCCGCTGGACGACCGAGAACCTTTCCGACGTCACAATTCGTTTCTCGGCTGACGGCGGCGCAAACTACTCTGAGATCGTCCCCTCGCTGTCAGATGCGGATCCCGACTGGGGCGACTACACCTGGCAGATACCAAACGAGGGTACCGATCAGGCCCGGATCTTGATCCATGGCTACTTCGACAGCAGCGTAAAAGCCGAATCGAACCTGTTTACCATTGTGGTCGCGGGCAACCCGATAATCGACTTGCTGACTCCACAGGCGGGAGACAGTTTGACCGGCGGCGATACGCAGTCTATCAGCTGGAACGCCACAGATGTCGAGACGGTGGTTCTGGAGTACTCGCTCGATGGAGGCTCGAATTACTTGCCCATCAGCACTCTCACTCTCGGCGATCCCGCCTGGGGCGATTTTCAGTGGACTGTTCCCGATGCGCAGAGCGAGATGGCCGAGGTCAGAGCGCGCACACCCTCGGGAGACGTGCAGGATGTATCCGGGCTGTTCAGTATCGAGCCCAAGCAGGTTGCCTCCGGCGACCTCGAGCTGAGCAGCCTGAAAATCTCGGGCAAGGTTTCGGCCGGGGCAGGCACCGTCTCCCAGGTTCACCTGGGCGGGAAAACATTTCCGGTATCGGCCGACGGCACGTTCGAAGCGCAAATCGATCTTGCTCCCGGCGTCGAGATAACGAACCAGACAATCGAGAGTGACGACGCATCCATACAGCGCCTGTTTAGCCTGGAGATCAAAGACGCCCAGCCCCCGATCGACGGCCTGCTGGTTTCGGCGGAGGACCTACGCGCTTTCGTCGGCGGACGTTCGGGTGTCCTGGTTTGGGTGGACGCCGGCGGCGCAGTCAAGGTTCTCGACTTCCGCGTACAGAATCCAGAGGTACAAACGCTTTCCGGATCTCTGGATTCGGTCAACCCGCTGATCTCCCCGGACGGCACACGGGTGGTTTACAGCCAGGGCCGGCCCAACGGGCCAAAGAACATTTTCGTAAGCACGCTCGACGGCAGCTCAGCAGGGCAAGTCGCCGCGGGCGACGTGGGTTATTTCAACTTCAGCAGCGGAGAAGAATCCATTGTCTACTGCGACTGGTCAGACAAGAGCGAAAACGGCGCAGACGGAAAAACATACAGGCTCGAACTGACCCCTGGCGGCGTCACTCCCTTGGGAGATCCGGTCGAGCTGTGTTCCCGGGCCATGGACGCCGGCCCCGACAAGGAACTCGGCTGGCTGGGTCAGGTTTACGAGAACTTGTGGGCCTATGACCTTGCCAACCAGAAAGATTATCCCACTGAAAAATTCTTCCTGCTAAGCGGCGCCGTCGCCGATCACCAGACTTGCAATGGATCGATGGCGCCCGACGATAGCGCCCGCTTGATGTGCCTGGTGATACCCCACGACTACGTGCGTATATTCTCCTATACGACATCCAGCGACGACTTCCGGCAGACATCCGAGTTCCGTCTGCCCCAGGGAATGACTGAGTGGGAATTTCCCGAATGGTCGACCGACCCAGGATATTTCACGGCCATCTTGAGGGCCAGCGACTTGCAAAATCGGCTCTTTATTGTCAAGGTTGATGAGGGAGACTTGGTGCCCGAAGTTCTGCAAATTACCGACAAGCAAACGGGCGCGACTTACAGTCACTTGTATCTGGAACCCTAGAATGGAGAAGTGGATGAAGACGGGTTGGAGTCTTTTTCTCTTGGCGCTTGCAGCGTCCCTTCTGTCTATGGGCTGCACGGGCACGATCTATCCCGAGGACGGCGGACAGCAGACTCCCACTTTCCTGATAAATTCGATTGAGTTGGCTGGTACGACCATCGATGACTGCAATGTAAGCGTGGCCGAAGTTACCGACGACGACGGTGTGGACGACAAATCCTGGCAGGCGGCATTCAGCCTGGATGACGGCGGCGATCCCCAATCGCTGCCAGCCGATGACGGAAGCCGCTGGGAACAAACACTGATGATCAAAGCCACTCGTAAATCGGACGGGCAAATTTTTTACAAAAAGGCGACTATCACGCTCTACGCCGGGTCTTCCAGCGGTCCTTGACAGCCGGTAAACCTTAGGTGATAAGAGGATAACTCTCAACCAATGTGAGGTATAACCGTGCGCTTCAGATTTTCATCGCTCAAGGGAATGGAGGTCCTGGCGGAAAAAGAAGGCAAGCTGCTGGGATCCGTGAAAAGGCTGCAAATCGACTCCAGACACAAGACAGCGCTCGGGCTGGTATTCAAGGCCCGCGGCCTGGCCAAGGAGCGCTGGGCCAAGGTCGCAGACATCCTGCGGGTCGGAGAAGACGTCGTCTTCCTGGACGCCAAGAAGTCCCAGCACGAAGACGCACCGGCCGGACGCGATGTCAGGGATATGCTGGGCCTTCCGGTTACCTCGCTGGACGGCAAGCGCCTGGGTGCGCTTGATGACGTGGTCGTCGATACCGACGACTGGGATGTTGTAGCGCTTGCCCTGGACAACGGCGGCGAGGTGGATCTGACCAAGGACGCTGTTCTGGGAGAAGACACCATCCTGCTGCAGAAGGGCGCCTACGATCAGGTACGTCGCGGCAAAGCGGCAACCGGCGGCGGTTTTCTGTCCCGGGTCTTCAGCCCGGAAGAACCGGCAGCCGCAGTCAAGAAAAGCCCGCCGGCAAAGAAACGCAAGCCCGCCGCGGGAGGAAAAAAGCGCGCGCG
The DNA here is from genome assembly GCA_964513625.1 of uncultured Myxococcales bacterium. Classification (GTDB taxonomy): domain Bacteria; phylum Myxococcota; class B64-G9; order B64-G9; family B64-G9; genus DATKYQ01. The sequence goes on from CAZENH010000012.1 coordinate 73,923, forward strand.
GCGTAAATAAAGCAAACGCTCTTGACTTGCTCGATCCCAAAGGAGGGGTATCATGTTCAGACAACTTCAGGAAATTCGTGGGATGCAGGTGGTGGCTCTTTCCGAGGGCCGAGCCATGGGCCTGGTGCAGAAGATTTTTCTCAACCCGGGAAAGAAGCGCGTTTCGGGCATGCAGATCAAGGAGTCGGGCTTCGGTGGCCAGGAGAGTTGGGTGGATGTGCGCGATATCGAGAAAGTGGGAGAAAACGTAATCTTCGTCACCCGGGCCGGCGCTTGCAAGGCAAAGAACCCGGTCGGCCGCAGCCTGAAGGACATGATGGGCATGCAGGTGGCAACCAAGAGTGGCAAGATTCTCGGCTCGCTGGTAGACGTCGAGATCGGTCCCGACTGGCAAGTGAGCGAGATCAGTTTATCGGAGAAGCGAGTCGTCGAGATCGATCCCCATCAAGCGGTTTTCGGCGAGGATGCCATCATACTGCGGGCCGACTCGGCCACGCGAGTGCGGGCAGCGCCGCGAAATAAGGCGGGTTTCTTGGCTCGTGTGTTCGGCATAGAGGCGGTACAGGAAACGGCCGGCGCCATCTCGCGGGCCGAAAAAGCATCCGTCCCCGCGACCCGCCTTTCCAAAACGGTATCCGTGAAAACTCCCAAGAAAACCCGCCGGAAGACTCGCAAGAAAGCTGGGAAATAACTCAGTAGCCCAACCCCAACAATAAAAAGCCCAGTGCCAGTCCCAGCACCAGATTGAAAGCCTTGATCGTCAGCGAGTCGCGCACGCTGACCGAAAGCAACGGCAACATACCGTGCCCATCCTGGACTATGGCGCTGGTGAGCAGGACCGAGAAGGGCACAGCTCCATCGGCGAACAGGAAGACGAACAGCAGGTGCGGACCCGAGTCGGGAATCAAGCCAACCAGTGCGGCAACCACGAGCACCCAGGCCATGTGGCCCGAGACGACCTGCCTAAGATCCACAAACTGACCAAGCAATGCAAGCAGCAGCAAAGTGCCAAGCGTCCAGGCGAAGATCCGCGGCAGATGCTTTCTGGTGATATGCTCGACAATGTGTTCCGCCAGGTAGTGATCCGGCACCGTGGAAATCACGAACAGGCCGACTCCGAGCAACAACAATATTGCTATTCGTACCCAGTTCCACTCATCCGGGCCAACCAGGCCTGCGATTACCGACCCGACCGCGGCTAGCATGACCGCGAGATACACCGCTCGCGATGGGCTCGTGCGTAAAAGTGGCCAAGCCATGCCAGGCTGAGGCCACACCCGGCAGTCGATCTCGTCCATGTGATGCATCTGTTCTCGGCACTCGGCACAGGCGACAATACCCAGGCGACCGGCCAGTTTGTCCACCAGCCAGCCGTAAACCACTCCAACAAAGAACAAGATGGCGAACAGAGCCAAGGCCGTGCGCGGAAACTTCGCCAACATGACAAAGGCCGCGTCACCCGAGGAGGCAACGAAGCAGCCCACCATGGCTCCCAGCCCGAGCATGCCGCGGATATACAAGGTCACCGACAGGAAAGCCCCCAGGCAACCGGGTACGACACCCAACAAGCTCGATACCAAGTACTGCCTGTTCCCCCGTCCCTGCAGTATCGTCGTAAGTCGCCCACGGGTGAGGATGTTAAAGTAATCCACCACCACCATCATCAAAAACACGAACAGACTGATCCCGGAGGCCTCGAGCAAGACCTGCAACAGGGTTTGCATCGTAATGTTCATCGAAAACAAAGTATGCACATGCAGGTTGCTTGTCAATTAGCCGGCAGTGTTACAAAATGCTCGAGTAATTAATATCGTCGGGAGGCGGCATGGCCGCAGAGACAATAGCCGATCTGTTGGGAATACGCTATCCGATCATACAGGGCGGCATGGCCTGGTGCTCGGGCGCCAAGTTGGCCGCCGCTGTTTCCATGGCCGGTGGCCTGGGAGTAATCGGCGGCGGCTCGATGGACTCCGATCTTTTCGCCGAGCACATCGGCAAGCTGCGCGCCGCCACCGACAAACCGTTTGGAGTGAACATCCCGCTGACTTTCGCACAGGCACAGGGATTGGCAGAAGTAGCCCTTGATGAAAAGGTTCCGGTAGTCTTCATCTCGGCCGGCTCGCCCGCAAGATACACCACGCGCTTCAAGGACAACGGATCGATAGTGCTACACGTGGTAAGCACGCCGGTCCAGGCGCAAAAGTGCGAGCGGGCCGGCGTCGACGGCGTAGTAGCCGAGGGCTTCGAGGCCGGCGGGCACTTGAGTCACGAGGAACTGACCAGCATGGTGCTCGTCACTCAGGTAGCAGACCGAGTTTCCATACCGGTCATTGCCGCCGGTGGAATAGCCGACGGCAGGCAGATGGCGGCCGCTTTCGCTCTCGGAGCCGCCGGAGTGCAAATTGGAACGCGCTTCGCGCTGACGAAGGAAAGCTCCGCCCACCCCGACTTCAAGCGGCGCTGTCTGGAAGCCGGGGCCACGGCCACTCTGGCTGTTTTGAAAAAACTCTCGCCGATGCGCATGCTGGAAAACTCGTTCCGCGAGAAGCTGCAAGAGGCCGAGGCCCGCGGGGCCTCGGAGAACGAGTTGCTGTCCATGCTGGGAGAAGGCCGCCCGCGCCTGGGCATGTTCGCAGGCGACCTCGAACAGGGCGTGCTCGAGATCGGGCAGGTGGCCGGGATGATAGACGACCTGCCCAGTTGTGCCGAGGTGATCGAGCGCCTTGTGGCGGAATACAGGGAGACATGCGCTTGCTTGCCCGCTCTCAGCCAACAGTAATGGCCTCGATGATTCTTTCCCGCTCGGCCGACAGTCGACGCTGTGCTCGCGGCAGCACGAACAGGTAGAAAAATAATCCCACAGGCAAAAGAGCGGCCATGGTCAGCCACAAGAGCACTAAAGAGCCGCCCGAAATTCCTATGGCGGTCATCACCAGCACCACGCAGGCGCCCAGCGCAACCAGCATCCAGGCGAAGCTCGCACCCACCGGGCGATCGCGCCGTGAGAGGTCGAAATGGAATCTGCGCGGGTTATTTATCGACAACAGATTGCCGGTGCCCAGGGCGACCAATAGCCCAAACGGAAACGCCAGGCAGGGCAAAGCCATTCCATGCCGCGGGGCGTCGGGGACGAAGAGAAATAACAAGATACCCAGTCCGACAAACTGCACCAATGCCAGAAGGCCATGAGCCAGGTTACGGCCGATGAGCCAGTGCCGCAGACTCGCGGGCAAGAGGAACACTTGTCGGACACCATAGCCGTCGTATCCGAAGCCGTTGGAGAAGAACTGCCCGGAAAGCACGGCTAAAACATAGAAACCCAGCACCGCAAGCAGCACCGCGAACCAGGCGTCACCCCACAGGTAGAGAAACAACTGCGGCGCGCCTATCACTTTCAGCAGAATCAACAGAAAGAACGGCACGGCAAAAAGCAGCCGGGCCTTGGGATTGCGGAACAGGGTGCGAAGTTCCTTTATAAAAACCGCCCAGAGAGTGTCCGAAATAAACGATGGCCTGACTCCGGCGCCCGTCCAGGAGTTGGGATCCATTCTCCGGGCGCGCGACGGCAGCAGCCTTAAGCCCCTGCCACCGCGATAGAAGCGTTTCAGCAGCCATAATCCAAACAGCCAAGCCGCACCGCCCACTGATAACATAAGCGCCGCACAGGAGTACAACGCTCGCGGCTCCGCGGCCCGGGCCGCCGCCAGGCCCACCGCCAGCCAGCCCGGCGGCGTGCTTCCAAGCGCCCGGGCTGTGTTGACCAGCAAAGCCATGTCCTGTGGGGTCGAGCCGAATGCAGAAAGGCGCCCGAACAGCCATGAGGCATCGACCGGAGGAATGAATGCCGCAAGTCCCAGAAACACCAGAAAGCCGGCGAACAAGAATTCACCCGAGCGCCTGGAGGTCATCAGGTTGAGAAACAAGTTTTGCAGACAGCGGCCGCAGGCCACGTTCATCAAGACATAGGCGCTCATTAGTCCCAGCGTCGCCATCCAGCCGGGCGCAAGCGTCTGAGAAAGACCGACGCCTGCACCGATCAGGGCCGGGTAGAAGAACAACACCGAAGGCTCGAAAAGCGCAGCCAGCGTCTGGACCAGATACAGACGCACAGGGCGCACCGGGTAGCAAAAGAAACGCCCCAACTCGTAAGCCTCGTCGACCTGCGCGGCGATCACCGGCCAGATGACCCAAAAGAGACTCACCAGGAAGGTGAACATGCTCAAAGCGAAAGCCATCCAGACCGGGCTAGAGGCGATCTGAGGCAGCGCCCCAAACAAGAGATAGGCGCCGACCCCCAGCCCAAGCGATATCCCGAGAGCGAAAAGCAGCGCCACGAAAGTGCCCACAAGACCGCGCCCGGTAAGGCGCCTTACGAACAACCTGAAGCGCAACCCGGTCAAGAGGCCGATTGTCGCAAGCAATCCCGGCGACCGCCGTTCAGTCACTCGCCCGCCCTCCGCCGAGCCAGTCAGGCAGTTCTCGCGTGTCTCCCTCGTAACCCACGACCCGGTTGAAGACATTACTCAGCGACTCTCCGTCGGATTTGAGCTGCAGCATGTCGGCCTGGTAAACCAGCTTGCCGTGGTCGATGATGCCTACCTGCGTGACCAGTTTCTCGGCCACCTCGAGGATGTGGGTGGTCAGCAACACGGTAGCCCCCCTCTCGCACAACCCCGACAGAACGCGGCGAATTGTCTCTGCGCTCATGGCGTCGACGCCCTCGAAGGGTTCGTCGAAAAAAAGCAACTCTGGAGAATGAATTAGAGCGCAAGCAATGGCCAGCTTCTTGCGCATGCCGCGCGAATAATCGGCAATCAGCGTGTCGGCGTCGCGCTCCAGGTTGACAAGACCTAAAAGCGCAAGCGCGCGCCGGGCGGCCTCTTCGCGCGCGAGTCCGTACATCATTCCGGAAAAGACAAGCTGCTCGTGCCCGCGCAGCCTCGAGAACAGGGCGGCCTCTTCGGCCACTACTCCCATGCGCGCCTTGAACCAGGGATCGTCCGGATCGAGTTTCTTTCCCAACAGCTCGATTCGCCCGGCCGTCGGGCGCAGGGTTCCTGTCAACATGCCGACCGTGGTCGATTTGCCTGCGCCGTTGGGACCCAGCAGGCCGTAAAAGGTGCCGCGCGCTATTTCGAGATCGAGCCCGTTCACGGCGGTCGTGCTTCCAAAGCGCTTGATCGCTCCGAGAACCTTTATGGCGTCTTGTGACATATCAGGCGCAGCATAGCCGACTTTGGAGTTCTGGTCATCGGTTGATCGGCCGATGTTCACGGTGTATTATCTCTGGCAATTGTATTTGGAGGGAGACCTAATGAACAAAAGTGCGGATCTGCCGCATTACAAGCTCAAGCAATCCCTGCTCCACGCAAATGAATCAAAGCCCGGCGAGCTGAGTCGTCTGGGTCGGCGTTTTCTCGAGGAGGGCTGGCTGTGCGACGCAATTGATTTTTTCAAAAAAGCCGAAGATCTCGAGGGCCTGGCGACGATCCGCAAGATATCCATTGAGGAAGGAGACGTCTTCCTGCTGCGCCAGTCCGTCAAGGCCAGCGGAGAAGCCGCCGGAGAAGATGAATGGAAGCAGATCGGAGATCGGGCGCTCGAACTCGGCAAACTCCAGTTCGCCCGCGAGGCGTTCCGCATGGTCGGTGATCGTAGGGCAATGGAAAAAATAGACAGGTTGCTCGAACCAGAGCCCGAAAAGATCATCGAGGCCGAGTTCGACGATGGAGATCAGCAGACATGAAATTACGTTCATGGACCTTTATGTCTGCCGTCAGCCTGGCCCTGTGCCAACCTGCTTGCGTATTTTTAGCCTTGGGTGAGAAACAGATTGCTGACTGCTCGGGAATATCTTTTGATAATTTCAACGGAAAGCGCTACGAACTGGTGCGCACCAAAAAACAAGATCACTCCAGGTGGCAAATCAATTTCAATATCACCAAGGATTGCGATGTAGACTACAAGCAGGATCTGACCGGGCTGGGTGTAAAGTCGATCGAGATTCGCGACTCGCGCTCGGCATCCGGAGCCATCGTGGTCATCAAGACCGTATTTGAAAACAAATCATCCGACGCCGTGACCTGCACGGCTCCCCTGGTTGAATTCGAGAGAATGGATTTTATCTGCCCCGAGCAAAAAGATCTTTCTTTCGCTCTGGTTCCCCTGGAATAGATCATTCCAGTTCCGCGAGGGTTCTTCTCAAGCCCTTTGCGACCGGCGGAAGCAGTGCGTACACGAAGACGGCTGCCGCCAGAAAGCCGCCGGTCACTATGGTCGAAGCGCCCAGCATGCGAACCACGAGGCCGTACAACCCGACCGAGGCGGCCAGTCCCCAGCTTATCACGCAGCCTGCAGTATAGCGGGTCAGAAAGACTGCCTGGCGGCCCAGGACCGGATCGACTTCCGCAGGCAAGCCCCAAGCGCTAAGCATCCCTGGTCCGGCCCGCTTGACACGCCCGGGATCCAGCAGGCGCCGCCGCGCGAGCGGCACGGCCGCCCCGAGCAGCAAAACGGCCAACAGGCCCAGGCCCGCTTCCGCAAACGGCAAATACGGTGATCTCAACCAGGCGGACGGTGCGCTGACAATCACACATACCCCGCACAACCCCAGCAAGAGCAGGGCTATCACCGAGTAAATCCAAAAAAGCGAACGTACTTGTCTCGAAAATATCTCATCCAACAGTGGATGCATTACATCTCTCGCCTGCCGGCCAAAGCGCGGCCAAGCGTACCGCTGCCGACGTACTCCAACTCGCCACCAACCGGAATTCCAGAGGCGATGCGGCTGATACGCAGGCCGAACGGTTCGATACGTTTTTTGAGATAAAGCGCTGTCGCTTCTCCCTCAACGCTCGAACTGGTAGCGATAATCAACTCCTTGACGCTTCCCGGCAATCTCTTGATTAGCGCTTCTATTCCTATCTGCTCCGGGCCCTTGCCGTCCAGAGGACTAAGCAGGCCACCGAGAACGTGGTAGAATCCATGGTACTCATGGCTGTTTTCGATTGCCATAAGATCTTGCACTTTTTCGACGACGCAGATCGATGTCTTGTCCCGCCTGGGATCCGCGCAAATGCGGCAAGGATTCTGCTCGCTGAGGTTACCGCATAACCGGCAAGGACGAACACGTTCGATCAGGTCTTCGACGGTGCGGGCCAATGCCCGGCCGTACTCCGGCGGTGCTGCCAGAATGTGGAAAATGAGTCGCTGGGCGGTCTTCTCGCCAACCGCCGGCAACTGGCGTAAAAGCGTGCTCATCCGGTCGATTACATCAGCCATCTCAAGTGCCTAGTCTGCAACCTCAGGAAAACAGTGTGTCCAGCCCGGGAATTTGAAACCCGCCTGTAAGCGATTTGCTGGCCTCGGCCGCCATTTCCTTGGCCGCATTCAATGCCTGATTGACGGCCGCCGTGATCAGGTCTTGCAGCATCTCGACCTCGTCGGGATCCACGACCTGACGCTCAATCTCAATCGCCAGTATCCGGCCTCGACCATCCGCCCGCACCTTGACCATACCCCCGCCGGAACTTGCCTCCACTATCCGGCGCGCGAGTTCCTCGCGCATCCGGGTGAATTGCTCCGAAAAAGCCTGGGCTTGGCTTAGCATGTCCTGCAGTCCGGGAATACTCATGAATTCCTCTCTTCCTTCGTCTTCACTTGTGCAACTTCGGCCCCGAAAATTTTTATCGCCTCTCTGACCATCGGATGCGACAGGGCCTGGCTGCGCTGCTCGTCCACCCTGGCCTGCCTGTCATCTTCCAGTGCCTGTGCCAGCGTCACGCCCTGGTCGGTCCGGTGGTCTTCCACTAGCAGGCGAGTTTCCTGGCCGAATAGTTCCCGGCAGTATTTCTCGAGTTCGCGTCTGTTACGTTCGGCTTTCATCTGGTCGGCGAAAAAGGAACCAGGCTCGAGCGCAATACGCACTTGTTCGGGAGTAACTTCGATTGGATAAGCGTGATTCAGCATCGAGCCCAACGAGGGCCGGCGCCTTGATACCATGGCCACCAGTTTTTGCCATTCCTTTGGAAAATCGTCCCTGTCGAGCATGGGTTGCTCAGAAGTTGGCTCGACGGGCTGTGTTCTTGGCGGCGGTGAAGACTTCTTCTCTCTGTTGGCGTTCGCGGGAGCCTTTCTTGCAGGAGGAGTGAACGCCGGCCTCACCGGCTTCTCCGAGTGGCCAGCGCCTCCTCCACGTCCTTGCCCGCCGGCCACATCGGCCCGTCCATTTCCGGCTTCGATTTCTCGTGAAAGCTCCGCCACGCGCTCCACCAAACTGCCGATCTCCACCAGTGGTTCTACGGCGGAAAGCCGCAGTAAAGCTGTTTCGAGCGTCAGGCGAGGGTAAGGGCTTCGCGATAACTCCGAAAGCGCCCGCACAAGGACATCGAAAAGCTGGTGCCAGCGCAATACTTCTGCCTTGCCCGCCTGAGTGCGCAATACGACACGCTCATCTTCCAGTGCATCTACCAGCGAAGCGGGATTTTCAAGCGAGCGGTAGAGAATCAGGTTGCGAACGTGCCAAAGCAGTCCTTCGAGAAATCTCTTCAGGTCGTGCCCCTCGTCGAAGAGTTCCTCTACCAGGTGCATCAAGTCGTCCGAGCGCTGCTCGATCACGCAATCAACTACCGTTGCAAACAGCTGACTGCGGGCCAGCCCCAGTGCGGCGTAGACCTGTTCAGCCTCAATCTTGTCTCCCGCGAAAGCCAATACTTGATCAGTCAGGCTTAAGGCATCACGCATCGAGCCTGCAGCTTCACGGGAAATTATCCGCAAGCCTTCGTCATCGACAACGGCGCCTTCGGCGCTCAAGATCTTCTGCAGGCGATCGAGAATGATGCCGGAAGGAATGCGCTTGAAATCGAATCGCTGGCAACGAGAAAGAACGGTAAGCGGAATCTTGTGCGGTTCCGTGGTAGCGAAAACGAATTTGACATGCTCCGGCGGTTCCTCCAGCGTCTTCAGCAACGCGTTGAAGGCGCTGGTCGAAAGCATGTGCACCTCGTCGATGATGTATATTTTGAAGCGACTCCTGGCCGGCAAGTAACGCGAGTTCTCTCGCAGGCTGCGCACGTCATCGACGCCCGTATTCGATGCTCCGTCGATCTCGAACACGTCGGGGGAATTGCCGCTCGTAATCTCGCGGCAGATTCCGCAGCTATTGTCAGGATCGGAGGTCGGACCCTGTTCACAGTTGAGTGCTTTGGCCAGTAGGCGCGCCACTGACGTCTTGCCTACGCCGCGAGCGCCGCAAAACAAGTAGGCGTGAGCAACACGGTCTGTTCGAATGGCGTTGCGTAGTGTACGGATCACTCCTTCTTGACCTACTACCTCATCGAAGGTCGACGGGCGCCATTTTCTAGCCAGCACGAGGTAAGACATGTATGCCCCGGATAATCAAGAGGGACGGCCAGGCAACCCTGCATCACACGGACAATGATGCTACCGCTGCTCCCTTCCGGGCCTGACGGAGTTCGCAACCCGCCGTTGTACAGGACCCGGCCGTCCCAAAACGTAATACTAACGGAGAGAGAGGGATTCGAACCCTCGGTACCTCACGGCACACACGATTTCCAATCGCGCCCCTTCGGCCTCTCGGGCATCTCTCCATTCAAGACTCCACACCCGATCTCAAAAATCACTTGGCCGGCAACGGAGAGAGAGGGATTCGAACCCCCGGTACCCAAAGGGTACACCTGCTTTCGAGGCAGGCGCCTTCAGCCGCTCGGCCATCTCTCCACATTAACGCATCTCACTTTCGCCCCGCCGCAAACGGAAGAACGATCTCAACAGTTCGGCCGCCCGCTCGGCACCAATACCCTCTCTCACCTCGATTAGGTGGTTAAGTCTGCTATCGGCAGCTAGCTCGAAGAGGCTCAGCACAGCTCCTGCTTTCGGATCCCGGCATCCGAACACCAGCCGATCGATACGGGCAGACAACATGGCACCAATACACATGGGGCACGGTTCGAGTGTAACATAAAGCGTGCAACCCCAAAGCCGCCAGCGATCAAGTTTGGCGGATGCTTGCCGAATGGCAATCATCTCGGCATGCGCAGTTGGATCCCGTTCGCTTTCCTTGCGATTTCCTCCCCGACCGACCACTCGACCATCGAACACGACCACGGCACCGACCGGAACCTCGGCCGCCTCAAAGGCACGAGCGGCCTCATCCAGTGCTTCTTGCATCCATGCTTGATCGGTTTCGTTCGCCATCGCGGTCCTACGCGCCCAAGAGGATTCGAACCTCTGGCCTTCGGATTCGTAGTCCGACGCTCTATCCAGCTGAGCTATGGGCGCAGAATACGGAGAGAGAGGGATTCGAACCCTCGGAACACTTTACGCGTTCACTGGTTTAGCAAACCAGCGCCTTCAGCCTCTCGGCCATCTCTCCAGGTCAGTCGAGCATCCCCATCGGGGAAGCTTGCACTCTTTGTCAATGAACACACCCGGCCACAGGCCGCGAGCCAAACAAGCATTCGTGTCTAACACCACCACTACTACCTGTCAAGGCCGTGTACGGCAACAAAAAGTGGGCCTTCAAGGTGCCCGGGTGTCGGGGGGGATGGGGACGCACCCGAAAACGCAGGAAGGCCCTAAATTACTACAAATAATTGCCCGCCCCCCCACATTTATATCATCGAGCCCCGATTGTGTCGCGAAGTATGCGACGCTACCATTATGGTCTCAAAGCGCTTGATAAAAGTCAATCGGACCAAAGTCAAACTGCGGCTTGTACCCGGGGAAAAACAAACGGAGGGAGAGGGATTCGAACCCCCGTCTCCTTTCGGAGAAGCGATTTTCAAGACCGCCGCCTTCAGCCACTCGGCCATCCCTCCGTGCCAGGCCTATTTATACTTGATACGCGGCCACTGTCCAGCATTCATACTAACCATTTCACCCGGTCCGTGCTTGACAAGGTTGCAACACGCATGGTACGAAAAAAAAAGGAGCGAGGTCGATCGTCTATGAGGATGGTGTCAGCCGGCAGAACCGATGTGGGGGTAAAACGCTCCCACAACGAAGATAATTTTTTGACCTTACCCGATGAGAACGTCTACGCGGTGGCCGACGGGATGGGAGGCCACAGTTCGGGCGAGATCGCAAGCCAGATCGCCGTCGAGGGCATCTCCAACTTCTTCAAGGCCACCCGCCAAGACGAGGATATTACCTGGCCGTACAAGATGGACAAGAACCGGCCCTACGACGAAAACAGGTTTGTCATGGCCGTCAAGCTGGCCAACCTGCGAATATTCGAGGCATCCCAGCGCGAGGCACGTTACCGTGGTATGGGTACGACGGTTGCGGGCATGAATTTCCTTGATGGAGACATCTTGGTTGCTCACGTGGGAGATTCTCGAGTCTACCGCATCCGCAACAAGCAGATCACACAGATCACCGAGGATCATTCGCTGCTCAATGACTACATCAAGGCCAAGAAATTGACGCCCGAGGAGATCGAGAATTTCCCCCACAAGAACGTGATTGTTCGCGCCTTGGGAATGAAGGAAACCGTTTTAGTCGATCTTTCCCGGCACACTCTCCAGGAAGGCGACATTTACCTGGCTTGCTCCGACGGCCTGAGCGGTATGGTTACCGACGAGCAGATGCTCGATATCGTGATCAATGCGCCCGATCTCGAACAAGCCACCAAGACGCTGATCGAAATGGCCAACAAGGCCGGGGGCGTCGACAACATAACCGTAATTCTCTCGCAGGTAGAAGCTCTCTGACTCAGTTCCGATTTGCACTAACCACGGTCTTGCCCGCGATCACTGCACGCTGATGTGATGCACCTGCTTCAACCGAAGAGCCCGGCCACAGCACGCAATTCGAGAGACGGGCCCCGCGGCCTATGCTACAGCCGTCGCCCACGATTACCAGGGGGCCCAGTTGAGCGCCTTTCCCCATGTGTACGTTCTTGCCGACCAGCAGCGAATCCTCCCGGCCCGCGTGCCGGGGGAGTTCCACCTGCGTAAGGTGCGCAGCACCGGAAAGGATCGCCAGGTTGGCCTCCAGGTATGCAGGGGGAGTGCCCAGATCGAACCAGGGCCCCTCATCCAGAAAGGCTGCAACTTGCAGTCCCTGTTTGATCATTGCCACATAGGCCTGGTCGTTGATGCACGCGAAACCGGTGGCCGGCAGGAAATCGAACACCTGTGGTTCGAGCGCATGTACGCCGCAGAACATTACAGGGCGAATCTGGCCCCGCCCCTGAATGCGTACCTGCTTGAAGTGAACCAGGCGGCCGTCCTCGTCCATGCCGAGGGGAGTGTAACCGCAGTCGCCAGGCAGCGACCTTACCACCATTGTGGCGGCGGCCCGCCTCCCGCGATGATATTGCACAAGTTGTCCGATGTCGACATTGGTCAGGATATCACCGTTAATTAACAGGAAAGTATCCCCGTCCAGAAAAGAGCGCATGCGCATCACGCCCCCCCCCGTCCCCAGGATTTCTTCCTCGTGAGAGTATAAAATCCGCACTCCGAAATCCGACCCGTCCCCCAGTGCCGATTCGATCTTCTCTCCCAGATGATGCAGGTTTAACGCCACGCGCTCGACGCCGGCCCGCGACAGAAGATCGAGCGTGTAGGCGACAAGCGGCCGGTTGAGCAGCGGCACCAGCGGCTTGGGAAGAATATCGGTCAGCGGCCGCAGCCTGGTTCCAAACCCGGCCGCCAGAACCATGGCCCGAAGATTTACGGGGACACTCGGCGAACCGCTCATGTCTCCAGCTTTCGCTCCCAGTTGTATGCCTTGTCGGTAACGACACCCTCCATCCTCTGGATGCGCCGATTGAGTCGCTCGTACTGATTCTTAAGCCGTTCTACCGCCATGGAACGCGAAGTCGAGTACGAGTTGTAGAACTCCTCCTCCAGCCCGCTCTCGAGTGGAACTATCGGCTCGGGCGTCATGAAGTAGGCGGCCGCCAGATAAACCGCCACCGCCGGCCAGAATCCGGTGAAGATCAGTACCGCCACACCCACGATTCGAGTGAACTTCAGAGAGATATCGAAGTACTCGGCCACGCCCCGGCAAACACCAAGAATCAAACCCCGACGCGATCGGTAAAGGGTGCGCCGTTTTTTCCTGCGTCTAAAGCTCATGTCAGCCACCATCTTTCTCGCGGTCGAACAGCAGTGCCTCGAGCGTCTCAACTCGCTGCTCCATCCGCGTCAACCCGCGGTAGATCTCCTGTATCACGCGCGACTCTTGTTCCTGAGGGTCGGCGCCGTCTCTACCGCTCGTGCGCTCGCGCTTACCCCCCTTTACAATTTTCAATCCGATCAGCACGAAGATGCCCAGGGCAACGAACGCCGCGAGCGACGTGCCAAAAATAATGCCTATGACACTCTCAGGATACACTCTCGTCTCCCGTCTCAGATGACGGACTCTTCCGTCTGTAATCCAGAGCCAACCGTGGCCGGGAGTTTATCACTAAATAGCGCTCCTTGCGGAATCATTCTTTTTCGGCTTCCGCCTGGGCCTTAATTTCATCCAGTTCCCGTTCGACTTCCTCTTCTTCCTGCATGGCGCGAAAACGCTCATCCAGGCTCGGCTTGCGACCGTAGTTGACCAGTTCGGCCTCGGCCTCGACTCTGTCAATACGTTGCTCGAGGTGCTCGAAGCGGGCGAAGGCCCCCTGAGACTCTGCCCGTCTGATCTGGCTCTGCACGCGCCTTGCACCCATGGCATGAATGTGGCGCTGCACCAAGATCCTGTGCTTCTCGCGAGCTTCCGTAAGCTTCTCCTCGAGCTGACGAATGTCGTTCTGATACTGATCTACGAGCACATCGAAACCGGAAAGTTCGTTCTCTTGAATATCGGCTTGTTTGAGAAGGTAGTGCTTTTCACTAAGTGCCTCGCGAGCAAGATCCTCGCGATCTTTTCGCATCGCCAGCTTGGCTTTCTGACCCCAGTCTTCGGCCTTCGATCGAAGATCGTCGAGATTCCTGGACGCTTTCTTGCGAGATGCCATTACTCCAGCGGCGGACGACTTGATCTCGACCAGAGTATCCTCCATTTCGATGATCATCAGCTTGATTAGCTTCTCTGGATCTTCTGCCTTCTCAACCATCGAATTGATATTCGAGTTGACAATGTCCCTGAGTCTGCTGAATACGCCCATGGAAATACCTCCGTTGGTTCGTTCGTCGTCAGCAGCCAATCGCAAACTGTGGGCCAAATGACATCGTCCACTGAAACAGTTTGTTATTACAGAGTTTTTTGCCTAACAGGCTTGTTTACATCTATAGCGCTATATGGTAAGAACAACCAAACATAAGCTATATTTACCAATAATTAGTAGATATATCCACATGACTGACGAGAATACGAACCAGATACGAGAAGCAGTTGGAAGGTCGGACGCCTTCGTCGCCTTTCAGCAACAACTATCAAAAGTAGCCCCGGTGGAGAGACCGGTGCTGATCATCGGCGAACGAGGGACAGGAAAGGAGCTTGCGGCCACTCGCCTGCACTTTCTATCCCGCCGCTGGAACGCGCCGTTTATCACCCTGAACTGCGCCGCCTTGACGCCAAGCCTGATTTCTACCGAACTCTTCGGACACGAAGCGGGAGCCTATACCGGGGCACAGGGCCGCAGGGCCGGCCGCTTCGAGGCAGCCCATCGAGGCACACTATTTCTCGACGAGATCGGCAACATCCCGATCGAGGTCCAGGAGAAGATCCTTCGGGTGGTCGAGTACGGAAGCTTCGAACGCGTCGGCGGTTCGCAATCCGTCAACGTCGACGTGCGCATCATTGGCGCGACTCACCAGGACCTGCGCGCCCTGTCAAGCTCGGGTAGTTTCATGAGCGATCTTCTAGACAGGCTTTCTTTCGACGTGCTTTTCTTGCCTCCGCTACGCGAGCGTTTTGGAGACATTGAGTTGCTGGTCGCTCACTTCGCAACGTACATGGCTTCAGAGCTTGACCGGTCCAGGGCGCCGGTCTTCGCACAGGAAGCGCTCGATCTGCTCAGGACTCACCCGTGGCCGGGCAATATTCGTGAGCTGAAAAACGTGGTGGAACGAGCTGTCTACCGAACAGACGGCGATTTGATTACCGAGATCGAGTTCGATCCGTTCCGGTCACCGTACATGCAGCCGTCGGCAAACGAGCGGATTCCGGCCGAGATGGATCGTGATGACGAACCCGGCCCGCCTGATTCGTTGCCCGAAGCCATTCGTCAACTCGAAATCTCCAGGCTCAAAGAGGCTCTGTCCCGGGCGCATTTCAACCAGAAGAGAGCCGCCGACCTGCTGGGGCTCAGCTACCATCAGTTTCGCGGTCTTTATCGCAAGCACAGGCAAAACCTTCTGAAAATACAAGATCATGCCGTTGTCGATACCGAAAGAGAAAAACCTCGATGACTCGCTACGCAGCCCTGGATATCGGTACCAACTCCCAGCTTTTGCTCGTGGCAGAGAAAGACAGCGCTGGAGGTTTTTGCGATATTCTCGATCTGGCCGTGGTCACCCGCCTGGGCCAGGGGCTCGGGCATTCGGGCAAGCTACAGCCGGAGGCAATCCGACGTAACCTGAAACAGCTTGCAAAATACAAAGACATTCTGGACGACATGGGTGTCGAGCGGCTCGCGGCGGTCGGAACTCTTTGCTTGAGAAAGGCGCAAAACGCCTCAGCTTTCCTGAGGCGCGCCGAACTTGAGATCGGCATTCAGATCGATGTCGTATCAGGAGAAGAGGAGGCTCGCCTAACCTATCAGGGTGTCCGATCCGGGCTGCCAAATTCCTGCGAACGACCCTTGGTATTCGACCTTGGTGGCGGGAGCACGGAGTTTATTCTGGGATGCCGCGAGAAAGTGGTCCAGCGTCTCAGCCTGGAAGTCGGTGCTGTGCTTGCAACTGAGCGTTTTCTGCTTTCGGATCCGGCCCGGGCGCGCGAGATCTGCGCACTTTCCAGGCAGCTAACTCAGGAGGCGCTCAAGCCGCTGCAGATCTTCGGCGGCTACGACCTCCTGATAGGCGTGGGTGGTACGGTTACAACCTTGGGCGCCATGCACCTGAAGCTCGAAAAATACAACAAAGATCGCATCAATGGCCTGCTGCTAACGCGCCCGTTTGTGGCCGCACTAACTGAGAGACTGGGAAAACTGGATCTTGCCACCAGAAAAAAAATAATCGGCCTCGACCCCAATAGAGCCGATGTCATCCTGGCCGGAGCGCTTATAGTTCTGGAGGTTATGCGTCTCGTTGGAGCTCAGAGTCTGACCGTGAGTGATCGCGGTCTGCGACATGGCCTGCTGCATGAGCGTTTTGACAACTCAGCGGTATAAGATAGTGACTTGAAAAACCTTGACAGTTTTGTAGGCCCGGTGCTAATTTCCTGCAAATAAAGCAGATTGCGACGGCCGTGGCCACGAGATGAGGTTTCCTTTCATGAATTGCCGACGAATTGCTTGTTTTGTTGTGTTGCTTTCGGCCTGGGTCTTTGCTCGACCCTCGCTGGCCAACCGCTATGATCTCCACCTTGGGAATTTCATCAACGACACCTGTAGCGGAGAGTGTTCTCAGCAGCATTTCAACGATCTGATGCGAGAACTCGGCATGGTCACCGCTCCCATTTTCTTGTCTCCCGCGGAGACATTGGGGCTGAACGGGTTCAGCTTCGCCCTCGAGGGCAGCGTCGTTCCGATCAACAACGACGCCGATTACTGGAACCTGGCCAGCGAGGGCAAGCCGGGCAGCGTCTTGTTCATCCCTCATCTGCATGTCCGCAAGGGGTTGCCGTTCAGCTTCGAGGTCGGGGCTCAGCTTTCAATGGTTCCCGAGAGCGAGCTGTTTATCGTCGGGGCCGAGGTCAAGTGGGCCATGAACGAGGGATTCTATTTGATCCCAGACCTGGCCATCCGCTTCGCCGTGAACCATATTATCGGCTCGAAGGACTTCGAACTGACAAACGGCGGATGGGATATCTCGGTTTCCAAAGCCTTCGGCATCGGCGGCATGCTCAGCCTGACCCCCTATGCCGGATACAACATGCTCTTCATCCACGCCTCATCCCATGTCGTGCTCGATGCCACCGCCGCGATGGATCAGTTCGTGTTCTCCAAGGTCAACTGGAAGGACAACATGATTCACCGCTTCTTCGTAGGCCTGCGCCTGACCACATATATTTTCCAAATCACGCTTGAGGGACTGTTTTCCAACCAGGATCTGCACATGTTCAATTTCAAGCTGGGATTCGACTACTAGACCGCTTGAGATGGCGCCATCTTTACAGTTGAGTCAAGCATGCTGTTAGGCCTCTTCACGGCCAATGGCACGTCTTGTTTCGCGCTTTTTGCAGGGCTAGCGGTTTAGCCCACAGGGGACGTCGTAATTGCCTGGTTTCGCCGAACTGGTACTTATCCTGATCGTGGTGCTGGTCATCTTCGGCGCCGGGAAGTTACCACACATCGCCACTGCCATTGGAAAAACGATAGTCAAGATGCGCTCAAAATCAAACAAAGAACAAGCTAACCGAGAAGAAGGGGTGGAAAACCCCAATAAAGAGTAACGCTCAATTTCCCCTCTCGTCCTCACTTGCATCGCCCCGCACTTTCTTGGCCTGCAGCAATCTGTCTGCCTCGGTCCGCACCAAGGGATGGAGTGCTTTATCGTTTTTTACCATTCTAAGGTCCTTTCGCAGTAAGAACCCGACCAGCTTTATTGCCAGCTCGCTCGGCGTGTAGGGGTTGCAGACTAAAGCCAGGCGCACCTTGTAGCGTTCGCTCCAGCGACTGGAATATATCTCACGCTGAATGATGTCACGAGCCGGCCGCCGGGCGGCCAGGCGAACAACATCCTGCTCGACCAGACGCGGGTTTCTGAGCAGGTTGCGGACGACCGACGGATCACTATCGAGCAGCAGTCGATCGAGATACCCGCGGTCTTGCCCCCTTGCCAAATACTTGCGCATGCCCAGGGTGACACTGGACATATCGAGATCGGAAGGGACCTCATGCGACTCCAGGGGTCCACGCCGGGGCATGGCAACAGTAAGAAGGAGCTTGACGGCCTCAATTCCTTCGTCGGCCGCCAACCGGTAGACCTCGGCCAACACCTCGTAAAGATCGCCCTGTTTCTGCGCGGCCAGAACGGCCGCATGAATCGCGTCGAGTATCTCCATACAGGCATGGTCGCGATGCAGTATCCCGTTCTGCACGCGCGAAAAAAAGTTCAAAATATCTTGCGGCTCTGCCTGACGAAACCACTCAAACAGGACCTCTAAGCGCATGTTTGTTTCAGGCAGAGCCCGAAGGCGTTTGATCAACCTCGAGAAACCCTGCTTCAGATCAGCAATCATATACTAATTGTCTACTGTCGGTTTTCTGGCCTTGGGCTTCATGCGAACAAAGTTACCTCTTTTCTCAACCAAGACAGGGGCAGTGGCCGTATTAGTCGGGTCCTTTTTCTTTGTGGTCATCGCGCCTTCAGCTCGCTCGCTGGCTTCTTCCTCGGGAGTATCCGGTACAGGGGGGAGGCCCAGCAGTGGATCCGAGCTCGTCTTGGCCTCGACTTTAAACTCCATATCACGCATTTTGTCGGGATGGTCAAAGAAGATTACCATGAATGCAGCCTTCCCTCCCGGCGATATGGAAGACTTTTTTTCCTGGCTGAGCTTCACACGATAGGCTGCATCCACCGCCGGACCATCCAGCATTAAAAAGACTTCTTCGGGTGTAAATGTCAATCCGACCGGCACGGTCTTGCGATCGCCGACATGTCCTCGCTTATCCATCAGCATAGCCGTCACGGTCACTGCTTTTTTTTCACTGTCAGTCTGGCTCTGAACTTCTCCCCATAAAATAAGCAAGGGGTGTCCATCCCGGTTTGGGTAGATCGTGTTGTCCATTTTTGTAACGACGAGTTCACCCGCGGCTACCTGAGAGGAGGATCGTCCGGTGAACGCCCGCACGTATGTGGACCACGAAGTCAAATCCGGCTTTCCTCCGCTGCGATACGCGACGAACAACAACAACAACATCAACAATCCAATTACCCCGAAGCCAACCTTATACAACCACAGGGAAGGTGGCCGTGCTGAAATACCATCCGCCCGCTTTGCCAAGGACATCGGGGCCGGCGGGGCCGTTTGCGGTGCTGCGGTTGCGCCGCCGTGCTCGGCCACAGTGGGGGCAAGCGTCTTTGTTTGTGCAGGCGGCTCGGGCAAATCTTCACCAGTAAGTCTGCCGTCCTCACCGAGTTGCAATCCAGAAGGTTCGGACTCGCCGCCGTCCGTGGAGGTGTCAAGCTGACCGAATGGATCGTTGTCAGTCAGGTCACCACCAAAAGCAGTCGTTGATTGATCTTGTGTTGCATCGAGGCTGGCAAACGGATCGGCACTTGGCGCTGTGTCAGGTACAGCTGCCGGGGCAACACTCGGTGCCTCACTAGCTGTGTCAATGGAGGCAAAAGGATCATCCGGAGCCGCGGGCGAAGAGCCTCCTTCCGGCCCCCCCCCGACTGCGGAGCCGATCGGCTCAGTTGATTGCAGGGGATCCGGCAAAGTCGCGAAAGGATCTCCGAGATCTCCGAACAGGTCGCTTGTAGGTTTGCCGACAGCCTCACCGGACACCGGATCCGAAGGAGACGAACCCCGTCCAGCATCAAGACCCTCTGTACTTTCAGCGACCGTCGCCGAGGGAGAATCCGAAATGTCGATCCCGGCAAATGGATCGTCCAGGCTCGGACTCGGAGCAGGTGCAGAAGACAAGGCCGGAGGCGCCGCAGGCTTTACTGGAGGTTCTGGCGGCTTGGCCGGAGGTCCCGCTGGTCTTACTGGAGGTTCTGGCGGCCTGGCCGGAGGTCCCGCTGGTCTTACTGGAGGTTCTGAAGGCTTGGCCGGAGGTCCCGCTGATTTTACTGGAGGTTCTGAAGGTTTGGCCGGTGGTGCCGGCGGCGCGGGGGGATTCGCAACAGGCACGGATGGAGCAGATCCTTCCGACTCGAGCGAACCCAAATCGCCAAACAAGTCATCAGAAAGGTCGGATTTTATCCCGGCCGGAGGTGGCGGTAGTTGTGGACCTATATTTGCCTTGTGCCTTGCCGCGGGAGGAGGAGGCAGGGGAGTCTTTGGAATTGCGGAAATTGGTGGCGACGCAGGAGCCTGCGGCTTGGGTGGCAGCGATGAAGGGGATGCCGCTGAAAACGATGGCGAAGGCTGCGAAAATGCCTTGGGTTCTTCTTCAGAATCCAGATCAATCTGATCGGCCAGGCTTTTGTTTCCAGTTCCTAAAAACGCCGGCGGAGGCACGGGGAACTTTGGGGGATTTCCGGGAGATTCCGGCCGGGTCGGTGCTTGCGCAACTCGTGTTGGCTTGGAAAAGATGTCGCCTTTCTTTGTTGCGACACTCGGTATGGACGGAGGTGATCCAGGGGGTGCCACTTTGGTTGGCGCCTTGAAAACAGAATCGGGTACGCCAAGGCCATCGGGCGCGGCCGGCTTTTTCTGCGTCTCTCCAGGGGATTTCGACTGCGGTTCGTCAAGCTCTGTCACGCCTTCCTTTTTTACCATGAACAAGTGCTTGCATTTGGAGCAGCGAACCTTGACGCCGCGATCTGTTACTTTCTCATCGGCTATCTTGAACTTGGTAGAACACTGGCCGCATTCGACTATCATCTTTCACTCCCGGATCGACCCATCATCCTCTTAAACATCGCTAGAATCAAGTATTGACATCCTGCCGCCAACGGGGGTAGGCAATGTAGGCATGGGAAATGATGAAAAGAAGAGTGTCCGGGTCATCAAGCGCTATACCAACCGCAAGCTATACGACACCAGGGAAAGCCGCTATGTCACTCTGGACGAGATTGCTGGTCTGGTAAAGGATAGCCAGGAAGTTCAGATCGTCGACAATCGCAGCGGCAAGGATCTAACCGAAGTCACTCTGGCACAGATACTTTACGAAGAACAGAAGAAACAAACGACGCGAATGCCCTTGAGCATGCTCAAGGAGATAATTCGTACAAGCGGCACATCGATATCAGATTTCATCCAGCGCCGCCTGACCCAGCCGGTACAATCTTTCAAGGAAGAAGCCGAACGCCGGGTTGACAAGATTGTTCGCCGTTCTGAAACAACCGTCGAGGAGAAGGCCCGCCAGGTGCGCGACTTCTTTTCCTCCACCCAGAAGGCCCTGGATGATTTCCAGAAGAAGCTCGGTATCTCCGCGCTGGTTGAAGCGATGGGCTCACGGGCAAAATTCAAAGAGCAGTTGTCCAGCCTGCGTGAGCGCATTGAAGAACTCGAGGCGCGCCTCAAGGACCACGGGTAGCCCTGGTCACCGACTATCTGCAACCGTAATTATTCACGCGATCCGCTGTTGATAATTTCTTTGGCCAGCGACTCGAGCATGTGTGCCCCACGCGACCAACTGGAATACTCCCAGATACTCTGGCCGTAACTTTGAGCCTCATCGATCTTCACGTTGAAGCCGATGACAGTCCTGGCTGTCCTGCCGGGAAAGTGGCTTTTCAGTTTGCGGATAATCTCATCGGCCAACCTGGTCGGGCGATAGAGAGTTGGCACAACAAGAATGATTTCCAGTTGCCGCTTGCCAAATTGATCGCGCATGCGGTCAACCGACTCGACGATCTCGGCGCAGCCGTCGAGGGCCAGAAAAGTCAGGTTCACAGGGACGACAATTTCTTCGCAGGCCAGCATGACGTTGGTGTTAATCAATCCCATGGAGGGAGGAGAGTCGTAGATGACATAATCGTACCCGGTCAGGTCTGCCATCTTCTTGGCCAGTTTTCGCTCGCGATCATCGTGCGTGGCAACCTCTACTGGGAAATCCGCAAGCGATTTGTTCGAGACCAGCACGTCCAGACCCTTGATGTGACTTTCACGAATCACGTCCTGTGTCCTGAGAGCTGGATTAATGAGCAGGTCACTCACACTGGGCGTCAGCTCTCTGACATAGAACCCCAGGCTCTTGCCCGCCTGTCCTTGGGGATCCATATCAACCAGTAGCACGTGCTTACCGTGATGGGCGATATAAGCCGCTGTATTAACGGACAAGGTTGTCTTGCAACTTCCGCCCTTTTCATTGATGAAGGCAATTCGTCGCATGCTCAGAAACCCGGTAACTTGTCGATGGTAAGATTCAGCTTGTGTCCGTGCAAACGACGCTTATAATTCTACCTGGTGGAAGTCAAGGAAAACAGGCTGATTTCAACAATCGGCACCAAGCGTCTGGTCTTCTTTACCGGAAAGGGAGGCGTCGGCAAAACCTCTGCGTCCGCAGCCTTCGGACTGGCGGCCGCCAGGGAGGGCAAGCGCGTACTACTCGCCGAGATCCGTTCAGCGGGAAAAATTCCGCCCCTTTTCGGAATCACTCCTTCCGGGAACGGCCCTTTATCACTTGAACAACGACTTGACTGGCGCAATCTAACCCCTGCCGATGCCCTCCAGATTTACGCCATGCGGATGCTGAAGTTACGCTCGGTTTACCGGGCAGTCTTCGAGCAGCGCACTGTGCGGCGCTTCCTTCGGGCAGTGCCCGCACTTTCCGAAATCCTGGTACTGGGTCACCTGGTGCACCTGGTCGAGCAGGACGATTACGACTTGATCGTCACCGACGCGCCCTCATCCGGACCGGGAGCGCTGATGCTCGGGGCCCCGCGCTCGGTGCTGAAAAGTGTCTCGGGCGGGCCCCTGCATGACGGTGCGGCCTGGATCCAGTCACTGATCGCCGACCGCGAGAAGTGCGCGATAAATCTGGTTGTGCTGCCCGAGGAGTTACCCGTTACCGAGTCTATCGAACTCTACCATAGGCTCAAGGACGATCTTGGCTTGCCAATCGACATGATCGTCGCCAATCGCACTTTCGATGATCCATATGATCAACAAATTGAGAACACCTGTCGTATTGCCGCCGGTATCGACCTGGGTCGCTCGCTGGCAAAGAGTTGCTTGCTTCATCGCGCGCGTCTACATCTGCAGGAGATCTATCTCGATCGCCTGCGCGCCGGCATCGATTTGCCATGCATCTACCTGCCCGAGATCCTGGAATCCGCCGGAGACTCAAACACCATCGAGTTGATAAGCAAGGCGTTCGAGATCTTGTTTCCGGGTCAGGCTGCGCGACCCAGCGGGAGCCGGAGATGAGTCTCGGACGAAACCTTTCTGAAAAACGCATTATCGTCACCATGGGTCCCGGGGGAGTCGGCAAGACCACCTTGGCCGCAACTTTGGGTCTTCAGGCTGCGGTTATGGGGCGGCAGACCTTGGTGTTGACGATCGACCCGGCCATGCGCCTGGCCGGTTCTTTGGGGCTGGGCAACCTCGAAGCGGGCCGGATCAAGACTTTGACAGTCGACGCGCTCGAACAGCTCTCGGTCAAGGCAAGCGCTGCGCTCGATGTTGCCATGCTGGATCCCGGCCGTAGCCTGTCCGAGTTGATCGCCCGCGAGGTATCAGATCCAGGAAAGCGTGAAAGAATTCTAAGTCATCCATTCTTTCGTCGCCTGTGCGAAGATCTGGCCGGTTCTCGCGAGTACGCCGCAATGGAGGATCTTTATCACCTCTATACTCAAGGCAATTACGATCTGGTGGTTGTGGACACCCCACCCACGATTCACGGTATGGACTTCCTCGATGCCCCAGACCGGATCCTGGACGTGCTGGATAATAACGGATATCGCTGGCTGATGCGCCCGGCATTGCTGGCCGGGAAAATGGGATTGCTGGCGCTGGATTTCTCTGGCGGCTACGTCATCAAAACCCTCTCGAAGTTTACAGGCATAACCTTCCTCAAGGAACTGGCCACCTTCATCGGCCTTTTCTCCGGATTGATGGAGGGCTTTCGTGAGCGGGCGGCCGCCCTGAAAGATATCCTGCGTTCGGAAGATTCTTCTTTCGTGTTGGTAACCTCTCCGGACGAGAGTCAATCTCAGGAGGTTCTCTCGTTACACAGGCGCTTGACCAGCCGCGATCTGGCGCCCGAGGTTCTGATTGTAAACCGTATAAGCCCAACCCCTCTTCCATTGCCCGAAGAGCCGAATTGGCGCACAGCGCTGGCAGAGAAACTCTACTCCTTACAGGCCGGCTCTTCAGAGCAGATCGAACGCGCGATCTCGGTCATGGAAGGTGCGTACAAAATGCTGCGGCAGCTTGCGAACCGTGATCGCCGCCGGGTTGATGAGTTGCGTATAAAACTTTCAGACCGCTCATCACTGGTGAAAGTGGCCTTGCTCGATCAGGACGTGCACGACATCGCCGGGCTCGAGCGCCTACGCCTCTCGATATTCGACAGGAGGGACAAGGATGAATAATTTTGAAATCTCCACTCACGGGCACGAATCGTTTACGGATATCACGGGTCAGGTGCGCGAGGCGATCAAGTCGAGCGGAGTAGAAGACGGCTTGGCTCTGGTCTATTGCCCGCATACCACGGGCGCCATCACAATAAATGAGAATGCCGATCCCGACGTGCCTCGAGACATTCTGTATGCCTTAGACAAGATTGCTCCCTGGCAGGCCGGCTACCGGCACACGGAAGGCAACTCTGCAGCCCACGTCAAGTCATCGATGGTGGGCTCCTCTGTGCAGGTAATTGTGAGCGGTGGCCATCCGCTGTTGGGCACCTGGCAGTCGGTTTTCTTCTGCGAATTCGACGGCCCGCGCCGGCGCAGGTTCCAGGTGCAGGTTGTTTCTGCTATGCTGGACCCGCACCGGAACCTGGGCGCGAGAGACGTGTCGAAAGAAGCATGAATATACTGAGAACATCTGCTGTGACGTTGCTGGCGTTGCACCTACTGGGATCCGGCTGCGCCCATATCGAGCAGGCCCAAAAAAAACAGCCGGCGAAAGAAATCATCCTCGACCCGCTGCACATCGGCTTGAGGCCCGATCGCGAGCTTGGGCTGACCGATTTCGACGCTGCGACGCTCTTCAAAGAAGGCGTTCGCCTGCAGCAGGCTGAAGACTGCAAAGGCGCGCTGCCTTTCTATGACCGGATCATCAGCGAGTTTCCCGAGTCGCGCTACCTCTCGGCCGCCGCCTTCGACTCCGGGCGCTGCCTCGAGGATCTCGGCAACGACGACGACGCAGTCGAGCGCTACGCACTCATTACCGCCAAGCTCGAAGCCTCGAAGGATTGGGTCGACGCCGCCTTTCGACAGAGTGCCTGCCTCGATCGTCTCTCGCGCCAGCGTGAGTCCGCCGAATTGCTGGCTCGCCTGCTCGATCGCCGCGATCTTGCGATTAGCGACAGGATCGATGCGATGGTGCTGCGGGGCGAGGCACTGGTCAAACTCGGCGAACTCAACTCGGCCGAGAGTGCCTTTCACGGTGCCTTGAGAATATTCAAGAAACGGGCACATGATGAGTACCTCGATCCGGCCCCCGCTGCTCGAGCCGAGTTTAGCTTGGCACGCCTGGCCGAGCAGCGTTTCGATCACGCGCCGCTCAGGCTTCCCGAAGAGCAGATGCAAACCGATCTGGAGGCCAAGGCCGAGTTGCTTCTCGAGGCCCAGGCCGGCTACCTGCGGACGATTCGCTACGGAGATCCCGAGTGGGCTTCGGCAGCCGGGTTCCGCATCGGGAGTCTCTACCTTCACCTTCACCAGGCAATGGAGCAATCGCCCACGCCCGCCGATCTGAGCGAGGAAGAGATCGCCGTCTACCGGGAAATGCTCGCGCGAAAAACAGCGGTCTTGCTGCGCAAGGCTCTCAAGGTCTTCGAGATGACGCTGGAACTCGCCGCCAGGACACGTTCGGACAACGAATGGACCCGGGCTGCACGCGAGGAGATGAAAAAAGTCGAAGCCCGGGTGCTGACCCTCTTTGAACCTTTGCCCGAACCGGAGCCCTGAGTGGAACCAGGCGCGTTTTTCTCCCAGCAGGAACTTGCCGCATGGGCACACCAGTGGCTGGTGGACGACCTGCTGTCTTTCACCAGCCTGGGGCTCAAGCTTGCCTTTTTTAGCGTGGTGATGTTAACCGGCATCCATCTGGTGCTCCGGCGCCGGGCTGGCGCCGCGGCCGAATGGCTTTACGGCAACCGGGTCCTCATCCGCCTGGGAGATCGAGCGCCGATCTTGCACCGGCTGGCCATGGCCTTCGAGCGACTGAGTGGAAGCATGCCCGGCGTGTCGGTGGAGCGCGGACGCTGGATCATCGACGGACTTTTTCCTGTACTGCTGTTGCTCGTGTATGCCGCCTTGCAAACTCCGCTTTCGTTTTTCTCTGGATACATACTCGAGCACGAGCGCGGCCTGGCGACGATCTCACTCGGCCAGTGGTGGCTCGACTGGGCCAAGTCGCTGGCCTCGGGGTGTATCCTGGGGATGTTTCTGGGCGTCGGGCTATTCGGGTTGGCCAGGCGCCTGCGACGCAGTTGGTGGTTGTGGCTCTGGGGCGCGGTGGCGGGCGGGCTCTTCCTGTGGGCTATGCTGACTCCCTACAGGGCCAGGATTTACAACGACTATACCGAGCTTGCACCTGGCGAGTTACGCTCATCGATTGAGGCGCTGGTGCACAGGGCGGGTTTCGAGGCCGGAAAAGTCGAGGTCAAGGATTCGTCCCGGCGAACGCGGCGAGTCGGTGCACACGTCATGGGCCAGGGGCCGACGCGCAGGGTTGTGCTTGCCGACAACCTGGTCAAGGAGTTCCCGCAGCGGGAAATACTCGTGGCAATGGCTCACGAACTTGGCCACCAGATTCACGATCATGGAAAGCACGGCTGGCTGAAGGCCGTGCTGGCCGCATTCGTCTTCTTGTTGATCTGTCAGCTGCTGTTGCTGTGGGCCCCGCGGGTGAAGCGTTTCGGCCTGGGTGTCGGGGCGGATGCGGCCGTGCTGCCGCTTTTGCTGCTTGTCTTTCAGATAGTCTTTCTGGTGAACGAGCCGCTCTCGGCCTGGCTCGATCGAAAGGAGGAGCGGGTAGCCGACAGTGAAGCGCTCAGACTGACCCGCGATCCTGCGGCCTTCTGCTCGCTGTTCATTCGCCTGGCGAGAAAGAACAAGTATCACCCGGATCCGCCGGCCTGGGATCAACTGCTCTTCGGCCACCACCCGACCGTGATGCAGAGAATAAATTTCGGCTTCGAATGGGCCAAAAAGAACGGGCTGCACCTTGGGAAAAACGCCCTGCCGCTGCCAGCGCCGCCGTCGCAGAAAACAAGGCCGGACTATTCTCCAATCCGGCGCGCCAGGTCCAGGCGAGCCTGATGTTCGCCTTGATCTGCCCTATCGATAACGGCAAGCATGCGCTGCTCGAGATCCCGGGCGCTCTGGATGAGATCCTTGGCGTCTCCCGCGCGTCCGGCTTCCATATTCGATGCCTGCTCGAGTCGCTTGGCCGAGCAGTCGTCCGCGGTTGCTTTCAGTTCAAAGGGATTTACTGCCTTGAGCACTTCGCTTCCAGCTTTCACAAGTCCATAACCCAGCTTGGCTGTGTTATCCACGAACTGACCGGACGCGTCGCAGAGTTTATACGAGCACAATGATACAAACGTATCGAGTGCGGCACCGACAACCGTCGACCAGATCCTGTCGGACGCCGCGGCCTTGATCTTCTTGATGGCCGCCTCGAGGGCTTTCTTTTGCATCTCCCGGCAGGCCTTGCGCATCTCGCGGCCGACTTTTCGCTGCATGAGCGTATCGGCCATGATCAGGCTCTCGAGATCCATCCCGCCGTCTATCTTGGAAATAAAACCCTCGATGTCCACAGGATCGTTTCCGTGCGGCGCGCTTGCACCGGGCGTGCTCACCCGTTCGACGTTCATATCTTGCTCCTTATGAAACAGGCCGTGTCCGACTCGGACTCGACCATTTGGCTTATGCGATCGTGCATATCGCGCTCGAGCCGGGCCGCGCCGTCCATGACAGACAACAGATCGTCACGCGCCTGGCCGGCCAAGTCTCTTGCTTGCTCTGCTGCAAGCTTGTCGGCCATAGCGTAAGCGGCCTTTTTCCCGTAGACCGAGGCCGTGATGCCAAAACCGCCGGAGATGGCGCCGCCTACGGCGCCGACCACGGCGGCCGGCCCGCCGAAGATGGTCAGGGCAGCGCTCAGCGCGCCGGTCAGCTTCTTGAAGAAACCCGCCAGCTTCGACCAGAAACCCTGGTGCCGCTGGGCCGCCCAGTACTTTTTCAGAAGCTCCATGCGTCTCGTGCGCGCCTCGCGCACCTGGCGACTCTGGATGTTCACTCCCTGGATATTGACGCGGTTTTGCATCTTGGCGTCATTGGCGAACAAGGCCATGCATTCGGATGCCAGGTCTCCGCCAACCGACAGCTTGGCAAGGAACGACCCCAGGGCGCCGTTTTCCGTCTGTGATTGCGAAGCGGCCGGAGCAGCTGATCCGACGGGAGTGACGTTCATCGTACACCTGCCATTCTCAGGCGGCCATTGCCCGCGACAGACTGGCGAACAGGCTGGCCGGCCCGGGCTGGCTCTGCCTGCGGAACAGGTCTTCGATCGCCCTCCAGACCTCGGGCTCGAAGGGATCGTAGAGCGCCAGGCCGGCTAAAACCTCGGCGGCGGCCCGGTACTCGCCGGCGGCGGCCAGCTTGCGTCCCGCGCCGATGGCGGCCTGGAACTCTTCGGTCGTGATGCCGCGCAGTTCGCGGATGGTCATGCCGCTGCCCTGGTATGTATTGGTCGCGGTTTTCATCGGATCTAGCCCTTTCACTTGAAGTTGGAAATGATGCCCATCGCCGTCTGGTTCGACTTGGTCTCGATGTTGCTCACCAGCTGGCTGGCCTCGTTGCGCTTGTTCATCAGGCGCTGCAGGTCGATCATCATGATGCTCGACGAGGAATTCATGTCCTCGAGCTGCCCGCGCAGCTTCTCGAGCTCGGCCTCGACATCCTGCCGGCGATACATGTTGCTGTTTAGTTCATCGACCTTGTTCTGGGCTTTTTGGACCTGATGTTGACAGTAGCCTACCTCATTGGGATCCGGCTGCTCCCGGTTCTGTGCCTGAGTTAGGAAGGATTTAGCGTTATTCAGATCGTTCTTGGCTTCTTGCAGGGATTTCTCCCAGGCTCGCTGGGCCTCTCCGGTTGGGCAGTTGCCCTCTTCCGGGTTGACCGGGTTTTCCAAGCCGCCCTGAACGTAGACCAGATCGTCCGGGTCCTTGGCGCTCGAGTGCTTGAGACAGGTGTTGAGGTAGGAGATCTTGTCGCTGAGCGCCGTCTTCAGCTCGTTCTGTTGCCGGATCTCGCTCATCTTGGCGGCCAGGGCCGAATCCGACTCCTGCATGCACAGGACCATGTTCAGAAAGGCCAGGTCGTCGAAGTCGACGGCGCTGTCGAAGAAGTCGAGGCCGGCGCAGCCGACCGAACTCGTCTGGGTGCTGATTGGATCATACATTGTAAATCCTCCTTCCGGCCGGTGACGCGCTCGCAACCCGGCCCGGTTTCGTGGCCGATTGTTTTTCCCTTATGCGTCCGGCAACGTCGTTGAGTTTTTCGCGGGTCAGACCCAGGCGGGCCAGAGTCTCCGAAAAATGACGCTCCGATTCGTCCAGGGCTGTTTTCAGGGCAATTGGCAGCTTCATCATCCACCTCCTGCCCAGGCCAATTACAATCTCCGTGCCAAACTTTCAGGCCCGCGTAACGTCGCGAAACATTTGCGATCAGCTCTTGCCTCGGCGACCTTTGTCCCCGCTTGGGTTGTCCGGAATTCGGACAGGGTGTCCGGGAACAGGACACAACGGAATTTTTCATGACAAGCTTCAACGGACGGCAGCGCAGTCTCGAAAGGTGAAGGCAAGATATGAGCGACCAGACAATCAACCGGCTTTGTCAGAAACGGCGTTCGGCTATTGCCGGCTGCCCTCTACTTTCCTCCCCTGTCCCACCACTCTCTCCATGCAAGCAGGTCTGCAAGGCCCAGCTCTTCGAGGCGGCGTATACCTGGCTCCGGATCTTCCCAAAGGTCGGCGCCCTCGATCATGAAGGCGGAAACCCAGTCAAGCCAGGATACGGGTATGGGCTGGTTTAGTCTGAAGTAGTCGAGCATCTGATCCTGGTTGAATTTCTCTGTCCACCGAAACCACATCATCAGGTACCACTCGCCGTCACCCATTCGCCAGAAGCTGGAAAACCGCTCCATGTCCGGATATTTCTTCCAGGGAGGAGGAAGGGAATCCCGGTTCTGCAACTCCCCGCGTATGTGATCATCGAGTAACCTGTTGGTTCGTTCTTCAGTCACCGTGGTCCGCCCTGGGCGCTGTCATTCGGTACGGCACTAGTTGCCCCAGAAAGCTAAGCTTTCAAATAGGATCTTATCACGATAATATCCAAGAAGCAGTGGTAAGATAAGAAATGAATAAAATGAAAACTCTTTTCAGCCTCATATCAATTGCCATGCTGGTGTATCCCTTGACGGCCGGCGCGTCGCCGAATGACTGGCCGTTCGATTTTGATTCCCAGATCAGTCAAGATCCAGCCTATGTCGATCAACGAATTTCTGAGATGAGCTCAGGGTTACCGGGCCTGCCGGCCACTCCGATGACCGAAGTGACTATTGATGATGTTCGGCTCTATTTTTACCAGGAGATGGCCGACGCTTTTTTCCTGGCCCGGGATTCCGGCCCGGGTTTCGCCTCTCCTCTAGAGCGCGAGCCCGTGCTTTGCCAACAACATGCTGCTTTTTCCCCGCCTCCCCTGGACTTGATCTCCAGCACACCTGCCTGTGTGTCCACCAGGCAACAGATCATTGACGTCTTCTCCGACTTTCAGAAACCCTGTCTCCAGGTGGAGTTTCCAGAGACCTATGTTCTCGAATACCAGGCCGGTCCGATTCCTCCATCTACCCTGACTTCTTTCGAGGGTTTGATCAGTCTGGCCGGAGAGGCCTTGATGCATGTAGATTTCCAGGAGAACCTCTTCGCCGACGATTTGATCACAGAAACCAGAAATGTGATCGCCAAGCTCCGTTTCGAACCGCTACAGGATGCGATTGCCGATCAGAAGCTCGAATACCAAACAGTGCTCGACGCGCTGCAGGCAGCCCCTGGCTGTTTCGACTCAGCCGAAGTGGCCGCATTGAGCGCCTCGATCAGTGGACTGTTGAGCGAACTTAGCGCAGCCCAACAGTCATTGATTGTCCTGTTCGACGCGGGTTTGGCTCAGGCGGCCCAGGACAAGGCTGCGCTGGAGGCCATGGGCCGGGAACGAGACGACCTGCTTCATCCTGCATTGACCGATCATGAACGATTGCTGTTATCGTTCTACATCGGCGGCCTGTATTGGCGAATGCGCGGCGCTGGACTGGTGGCCGAACCACCAGATCCGGATCAGGGTCTGCTGAGACGACTGTACTTCGTTCAGTATCCTTATCAGCTGATCGGAGAGCTGAATGCGGGTCTGGCCGACGCCGACCGAGTAGGTCAGATGATTTTCATCCAGGAGAACTGGGGCTACTCCGATTGGATGGACATGGGCACAACTCCAGGAGGCAGAGATAAGTACGCAGACCTTGTGGACATGACCAACCGCGGCAAGCGAGCCACCCTGCTGGTGGCCCCGATGCTGAGCAGCCTGGGCTATGACGTGCGAGACCTGGTATACGGCGGGCTACAGATGGGACCGTGCTACTACTACGCATGGGAGGAGCTGCGCAATTACCAGTTGGGACCCGATCTCCAATATCCATACATGTGGTTTCTTGAGGGCCCGACTGCCATCGGTGAATTCTGTACCGGAGCTTCACTGGCCCTGGGCCTGGCCCGCACTCTCCTGTGGGGAAAACCCGGCGAGGCCTGTGTCGGCGACTGCAGCGGGCGTGAGTGCGGCGATGACGGCTGCGGCATCTCGTGTGGCAGCTGTGTTCCTCAAGAGACTTGCACACAGGGCACCTGCCAGCCGTGCACCGCGGACTGCAGCGACAAGTTGTGCGGTGACGACGGTTGCAGCGGCTCTTGCGGTGAGTGTTTCGACTACCAGATTTGCCAACAGGGCCAGTGTGTCTGCGTGCCGGATTGCACGGACTCTATCTGTGGCGATGACGGTTGCGGCGGCTCTTGCGGCCAATGTATCGGCAACACCGAGTGCCAACAGGGCTTGTGTGTCTGCGTGCCGGATTGCACGGACCGGCTCTGTGGTGATGACGGCTGCGGGGGGTTGTGCGGAACCTGCGGCGACAACGAAGTCTGCCAACTGGCTCAGTGCGTCTGTCTGCCGAAGTGCGACGGCTTCGAATGTGGAGACGACGGCTGCGGCGGCTCCTGCGGAACGTGTGCGCCCGATACAACCTGTCGGCAAGGAAGCTGCGTTGCCACCTCGTCTGATGGAGGTGTAGACGGATGCGCCGGTGAAGACTGTGCCACCCCCGCCGAAGGTTGTTCTTGTCAGGCTAGCGACGGCACTAACTCCGGTTGGCTGCTTTTTTTCCTTTTTGGCCTTTATACTGTCTTGTCTCGTCGCCGCACGCGCCTGAGATGAAAAGTGACGAAACAAAAAGAGACGACATGAATCGACTCAAGAGGACCATCACGATTTTCGCTGCCGCCATCGTGATCGCCGCGGCTGGCGCAAGCCTGGCATTGGCCCTGCAAAAACAGTCGCCGCCCAAGACGGCAGGAGTGATCTGGGTGAGGCACCCCGCCAAGCCGTTCTCGGTGACGGCCACCGAGATCAGCGTGGCCCAGTTTCGCGCCTGCGTGAAAGCCGGCGCCTGTAAGGCCGCTACCGTCAATCCGATCTGCAACTACGGCACGCCCGGCCGCGATCGGCATCCGGTCAACTGCGTCACCTACTTCGGGGCCGAGCAGTTCTGCGCATTCGCCGGCGGGAGAGTGTGCACTGAAGAAGAGTGGCTGAGTGCCTGCCGCGGACAGGACGGGCGTGAGTTTCCATACGGCAACGTTTTCGACCTCGATGCCTGCAACGTTCGTTCGGCGACCCAGAGAGTCGCAGGGCAGGCCAGCGGAACGGTGCCGGTAGCGAGTAAAGCGCGATGTAAAGGCGGCCTCGATGGGCTGTTCGACATGGCCGGCAACGTCGCCGAGTGGGTGGACCACTGCAAGGGATCCTACTGCAAGTTCCGCGGCGCCGGATTCATAAGCAACGATCCGGTAGAACGCTTCGCCGCTTGCAAGGGCGTCTGCGCAGGCAACGACAAGAGCCTGAAGTCTGCCGTGGTGGGCATCCGCTGCTGCAAGGATGTAAGACCAAAGTAGCGATCTTGGCCTGTTGCTCTTCAACGGTCGGCGCGATTACAGTGGTTCAGTCACCAACCCTGCCGGTATTGCGATTGTTTTTTTGCATCTTCGGCCAGGCGTTGCTTGCCAATCCTCCGCTGGTGCTGTTTACCGCGTAGAGCTTGTTGCCGGTGGTTCCTATGTATATTGTGCCATCTGTCGCGATTGCCGCTGAGGTCGACATCCAGCCGCTATCCGAAAATTCCCATTTCACAGAGCCGTCTGCCGGATTGACGGCGTACAATCTGCCGTCCCACGACCCGACGAATATCGTTCCGTCCGCCCCTATGGCGGGTGTCGAGTATATGCACCAACCCGCTTCGAATTCCCATTTCTCAGAGCCGTCTGCCGGATTGATGGCGTATAACTTGTTGTCCGCGGAACCCGCATAGATTGTTCCGTCCGCCCCAATCGCGAATGACGAATCCACGTTGTTACCGGTCAAGAACTCCCACTTCTTGCTGCCGTCCGGGTTGACGGCATAGAGCTTGTCGTCACGGGAACCGATATAGATCGTCCCGTCGGCGCCGATGGCGGGCGTCGACTGTACATAGCTTCCCGTCTCGAACTCCCAGTTCTTTCCGCCAGTGGTGGGATTGATGGCATAAAGTTTCCTGTCATCCGAGCCGAAATATACCGTTCCATCTGCTCCAACCGCCGGCGCTCCGACAATGGCTCCCTCCGCGATAAACTCCCATTTCTTGCTGCCGTCGGTTGGATTTATGGCATAGAGTTTGTTGTCCGACGAACCTGAATAGATTGTTCCGTCGACTCCAATTGCGCATGATTCCATGTTTCCGCCGGCTGCAAACTCCCATTTTTTACCGCCGTCCGCCGGGCGGATGGCGTACAGCTTGTCCGATCCCGTGTAGACCGTCCCATCGGAGCCAATGGAGGGCGAAGCATAGATCGCGGCCCCGGTTGAAAAATCCCACTTCTTGCCGCCATCGGGGTCTATGGCATAGAGATTGCCATCCGTCGAACCAACGTAGATTGTTCCGTCCGATCCGATGGCGGGTGATGAATAGATCTCGTTCCCTGTTGAGAATTCCCACTTCTTGGTTCCGTCAGGTCCCGTTACTTCACACTGGCTGTTTTCACACACTTGATCGACTTCGCAATGGGTATTGCAGTTTCCGCAATAGCGAGCATCGCTGCTTGTATCCACACATTCACCGTTGCATTCAGTCAAGGGGAAACAATCCGCTGCGCCGAAAACCTGGTCGGCGAATTTGAACAAGTAGTAGTGCGGATTGCCGAGCGGATCGGTCACAATAGCGCCGTCTGAAAAGTAGTCGTTTCGGTGAATATCGTGCCCGCCGCTACCGAAAGACTCCATGAAGATCGACACCGGATTACCGGCAATAATCTCGTCTTCGAATAAGGCGACCAGCTCTTCAAGCGTGGCCGGCACGAAATCGTCACTGCTCACGCCAAGATCGTCGACATAGTCGAGACTGATACCGCTCGTGTGCCAACCCTCATTCCAGGCGCCTCCGTGCAGATCTGCATAGAGATCATAATGATATACCCTGGGATCAAAAGCTCCGGTCGATTCGATATTGACGGGAACGTCATAGTACTGGTTGTTCATCCTTATCTGCAGGCGCACATGGTTATCATCGTTTGGGCATTCATAGTTATCGGGTACGACAACCCAGTGCAGATATCCGTCCAGGCGACCAAATGTTTCCGCAAGATTGCCTCCAAAGCTCTGTACGCATTCACCCTTTACTTGGCAATGACCGTTTGCATCGCAAGTTTCATCAGTTGGGCAATCGCCGCACATAAGGTCGCCGCCGCAACCATCGCGATCCAGCCAGGTGCCGCATTCAATTGAGAGATCGTCACAACTTGCGGGTTGGCAATTCTGCTCGCACTCTCCGGTTTCCTGGTTACAGGATCCTTCCGCACATGTTCCGCAAGAAAGCCCGCAGCCGTTGGGCACCGGTCCACAAACGCGATCGCCGCAATCGGGCGTGCAGTTTGTGCATCCCGTTTTGCATTCAAAACCGTCGTCCGCGCAGCCGCAGGCACACTCTGAAATCAGGTCTTCGTAGTGTTGGCAGCTGTCTTGCCAGTAAAGCCTGTCTTCAACGCAATACTTGCGAAAATGGCTGGTGCAGTCATTGCCGCCACCGCCGCATGCGGAAAATCCCGCAACCACGATCAGGCACGACAGGCTTGTCAATTTCGACAAGATATTCATCATGACAAGATTAGCCTCCGGCGAAGTCGCCCTGCCCGTCTAGTTTTCGACTATTCGATCGGTAAAAACAGAATCTCGATCGATATCTACATGCTAGAGGCAGGCAGTTTTCTCTTCAAGAGAAAACAGATGATACAGAGTTTGCCTGGCGCCCGGGTATGGTTATAATCCGGGCATGTCGCTTCTGGGAATAGACCTGGGCTCCAAACGCATCGGTATCGCCAAAACCGACGAGTTGGGATGGGCCGCACACCCGCTGTGCGTCATCCAGAGACGCGGCGGCGAGCGTGATCTGGAGGCAATCTCCA
Source organism: uncultured Myxococcales bacterium (assembly GCA_964513625.1). Classification (GTDB taxonomy): domain Bacteria; phylum Myxococcota; class B64-G9; order B64-G9; family B64-G9; genus DATKYQ01. The sequence continues at coordinate 109,603 of CAZENH010000012.1, forward strand.
GCCTGGTCGAGGAACACGCGACAACGGCGGTCGTCGTCGGACTACCGCTCAACATGGACGACAGTGAGGGCCGCGCGGCCGTGGCCGCACGGCGCTTTGCCAAAAAACTCGCAGACCATCTGGGTATTGCCGTTCACCTGTGGGACGAAAGGCTGACAACATGGGAAGCGCAGGAGATCCTGAAGCGAACGGGGGTCAAGACAGGAAAGCGGCGCAAGCTGATAGACCAGCTGGCCGCGGCACTGATTCTGGAAAGCTACCTCCAGGCACACCGCCAAGAGGACGAGTGAAAAAGATAGTCATCATCACTCTGGCAAGCTTTGTTGGGCTCGCCGGCATCGCTGCTCTGGCAACCTGGATGATGATCCACTCCTACGAAACCACTCCGCACGCGGGAAATGGAAAAGAGATGGCGGTTAGCATTCCGCGCGGTACAGGACCGCGTGCCGTATCCCGACTGCTGGCCGATGCCGGTGTGATCGACGAGGCTGTCGATTTCGAGCGTTATATTCACTACTATCGACGTGCCTCCGGCCAGATCAAGGCCGGCGAGTTGGCTTTCCGCGATAACATGACGCCCAGGCAAGTTCTCGATGTTCTGCTGGCCGGCACTCCGGTCACTCACAGCGTAACCATTCCCGAGGGCTTGCGCATCGACGAGGTGGCCGAGCTTTACTCCCAGGCCGGGCTGGCGAACAAGGCCAAGTTCGTATCTCGGTCCCGCGACAAGACTTTCGTCAAATCGCTCGGTTTGCCGGGCGACAGTCTAGAGGGTTTCCTCTTCCCCGATACCTACAAGTTTCGCAAAGATACACCACTCGACGAGATCCTGGGCAAGATGGTCGCCGGTTACCGTCAGGTGTTCAACGCCGAGTGGCACAAGCGAGCACGGGAAATCGGGATGAGCGAGTTGCAGGTCGTAACCCTGGCGTCGATCGTCGAGAAGGAAACCGGGGCAGCTTCGGAGCGCGCCTTGATCTCCGGCGTGTTTCACAACCGCCTGCGTGACAACTGGCGCCTGGACACCGATCCAACCGTGATCTACGCCGTGCTACTTGCCCGCGGAAGTTTTTCGGGCAACCTGACTCAAAGCGATCTGAAAATCGACAGCCCATACAACACCTACCGCCACAAGGGCCTGCCTCCGGGACCAATCTGCAACCCGGGCCGGGAGGCCATCGAGGCGGCTTTGTTTCCCGAGAAGACCAAGTACTTTTTCTTCGTTTCCAAGAACGACGGGACGCATTTCTTCTGTCCCACCCTGGCATGTCATAACGCCGCCGTCCGGCGTTTCCAGGGAGGTGGCTGATCGACGATCCGGCAATAGATATCCGTAACGTGCACAAGCGCTTCACGCTACCGCGGCCGCTTGGACAAATCCTAAGGCACCCGTTTGCAAGGAAGCGCGTCGAGGTGCTCACGGGCGTCAGTCTTTCCGTACGCCGGGGTTCCGTCACCGGCATCCTGGGTCCCAACGGCGCAGGCAAGACGACCCTGTTGCGCATACTAGCCGCCAGCATCATCCCCGACCGGGGCACGGTCACCATCATGGGCCGAGACGCGGTCAAGAAGTCGGTCGGAGTGCGGGCCGGTCTGGGCTTTGTCTTGTCGGATGAGCGCAGCTTCTTCTGGCGCCTGACTGCGAGGCACAACCTTTCTTTCTTCGCAACGCTGGCCAATCTCGAGCCAAGACGTATCCCTCCTCGCATAGACGAACTCTCCGAGGTGATCGGTATTCAAGAAGAACTGGACAAGCCCTTTCGCGACCTGTCCACCGGTATGCGCCAGCGTTTGAGCCTGGCCCGCGCCCTGTTGCACGACCCCGAGGTGCTTCTGGTCGATGAACCGACCAGGGCCATGGATCCGGGCGCGGCGCGGCGCACGCGCGAACTCTTGAGACAGACACTGGCCGGCAACCTTAAAAAGACCATCCTCTTGGCTACTCACAACATCGAAGAGGCCCGTGAGCTGTGCGATAGAATCGCTTTTCTCACGGCCGGAAAGATTTCTATCGAAGGCGAGACGGAAAACGCTTTGAAGCACGTCGCGGACATTTTCGCGGAGGCCGAGTGATCTTTCTGCGAAAATGCCGAGCTTTCATCGTCAAAGATCTATACACCGAGCTCAGCTACCGGCTGGCCTTCGTCGCCCAGTTGGTATTCGTCTTTTTCATGGTTGCCGCCTTTTATTTCTTCGGACGCATGTTCGAGGGTTTGCAGGTCAAGTCGCTCGCGCCTTATGGCGGCCACTACTTTCCCTTCGTGCTGATCGGCGTTGCTTTCTCGAGCTACCTGAGCACTGCTGTGCGCAGCTTCTCGGACACAATCCGCTCGGCACAGGTGCTGGGAACTCTCGAGGCGCTGCTGGTCACGCCTACACCCGCCGGACAGATTATTATAATGAGCACGATCTACAGCTTCTTGGCCACTTCGCTGCGAGTGGTCTTCACTCTATTCGTGGGCTGGGCGCTGTTCGACGTGAGCTTTTCCGAGGCCAACTGGCTTGGGGCATTGCTTGTTTTGCTGCTGACCGTCTTCAGCTTCTCATTTTTGGGGATCTTCTCGGCCAGTATCGTACTGGCCTTCAAGCGGGCCGATCCATCGAGCTGGCTGGTGCAGGGTTTGAGCTACCTGCTGGGCGGGGTCTACTACCCGGTGGCCGTGTTGCCCGCCTGGGGACAGTGGCTGGCCAACATCCTGCCCATCACCCATGCATTGGAGGCCATGCGTATGCTGCTGCTCAGGGGCGCGTCGCTGGCTGACATCAGCGGGTCGATTCTGGGCTTGCTGGTCTTCACGGCCGTGGCAGCGCCGCTCAGCATTGTGACCTTTTTGCTGGCCTTGAAGCGTGTAAAACGCGAGGGCAGCCTGAGCCATTTCTGAAAACGCGCCCCTCAGGCCAGCAGGCTGCCAATCTGGTAGACACTTGTAGAGACGATCCAGGCTATGGCCGTCAGACCGAAAAGCTGCAGCGCGGCCCACTTCCAGCTTCCCGATTCGCGGCGTGTTACGGCGATGGTGGCCATGCAGGGCATGGCAATCAACATGAACAACATCAAGGCGAAACCCGTGAGCGGCGAGTACCTCTCGCGCAACACACCCCGCAAATCGACCGAGGTGTCGTCTGCGGCTCCCAGCGAGAAGACGATGCCGATCTGGGACACGAACAACTCCTTGGCGGCGAAAGCGCCGATCAAGGCCGTATCTATTCGCCAGTCGAAGCCCAGCGGACGCATGACAGGCTCTATGAAACGCCCGATGTGTCCGGCCGCCGAGTAACGCAGGTTCTCGGCAGCTCGACGTCCCGCAACCTGCTCCGCGGTGAGAACTTGCTTATCGTCCGAGACCGCCGCAGCGCCTTTGGCTCGCTCTTTCGCAACGACGATCTTGCCGGCGGCGATATCGTGGTCGACCTGGAATTGATCCAGTTTGGGATACGATGTGATCGCCCACATGATGATCGAGAAGCCGAGAATGATCGTGCCGGCCTTGCGCAGGTACATCCATGAGCGTTCGAACATTTTGAGGACTACGGCCCGCAGGGTCGGCAGCCGGTAGGGCGGCAACTCCATGACAAAGGGCGCATCCTCGCCGGCAAGCAGCGATCGGCGAAGCAATAATGCAATCAGCAGTGCCAACACGATACCGATCATGTAGATCAGAAAAAGCATCGGAGCATGCCAAGCGGGTGCGAAGAAGGCCGGAATCAGAAGCATCCAGATCGGCAGGCGCGCCCCGCAGGACATCAACGGAAGGACCAGCATGGTGGTCAGCCGGTCACGCTCGTTCTCCAGCGTGCGGGTAGCAAGAATGCCGGGGATCGAGCAGCCGAAACCGGTCATCATCGGCACGAAGCTCTTGCCGTGCAGCCCAAAGCGGTGCATCAGACGATCCACCAGGAAGGCGGCCCGGGCCATGTAGCCGGAATCCTCCAGGAAGGCCAGGCCCATGA
>CAZENH010000012.1:113653-117787 GCA_964513625.1 uncultured Myxococcales bacterium
AGGAAGGCGGCCCGGGCCATGTAGCCGGAATCCTCCAGGAAGGCCAGGCCCATGAATAACAACACGATGTTGGGTAGAAAGACCAACACTCCGCCGACTCCACCTATGATTCCGTCGACCAGCAATGAACGCAACACTGAAGCGGAACCCGCGGGCCACAGTCCCGAGATGAAGTGACCCAGGGCATCGAGGCCCGAGGCGATCCAGTTCATCGGGTATTCGCCCAGGCTGAAGGTGATCCAGAAGATCAGGTACATGAAGACAAGAAAAAAAGGAATGCCCAGGAAGCGGTTGACCAGCACGGAATCGATGCGATCCGAGGCGGCCCTGGCATCGATCCGCTGTTTGTGCTTGACAACCTCCCTGAGCAACCCGTCGACGAAACCGAAGTAGCGCTGGGTCAAGAACAGGCTTATGTCCTGGCCGGTTTCGCGCTCGATCTTGGCGCGCCAGCGGGCGGCCTCGGCGACTGCCGCGCGGCCTTCATCTCTTGAACCGAATTTCTCGGTGAAATTCACGTCCCCCAGAAGAAGGCGGCTCGACACCCAATCGCGGCCGCGCGGCTCGACAGTAGTGTCTGCGATTTTTTTCCCGATGTCCGCCATGGCCAGTTTGAAACGCTCGCCGAGTACCAGACGTTTCTCTTGCGCGGGCTCTGAAGCTGCCCGGCTAATGGCATCTTTGAGTTCGTCGGCGCCGATTCCCTTGTACCCGATGGTCCTGACCACAGGAAATCCCAGAAGTTTCTGCAGCTTCTGGATGTCGATTTCGAGGCCTGCCTTGTCGGCCTCATCGCTCATGTTCAAGCACAGCAACGGGTTGGCGTCGGCGAGCATCACCTGGGCCATGAGGGTGAGGCTGCGGCTCAGCACGGTCGAGTCGACCACGACAACCACGACATCCAGCCCGCCTTCGAACAGTGCATCCTGTGCGATACGCTCTTCCGGAGAGAACGACGTCAGGCTGTAAGTCCCGGGCAAGTCCAGCACCTCGAAATTCGTACCCTTATGAGTGTAATGACCCTCGCGTCGCTCGACCGTGACACCGGGATAGTTGCCCACATGCTGGTGCGTGCCGGTCAAGACATTGAAGATACTCGTCTTGCCAGAGTTGGGATTGCCTGCCAGTGCTACTCGAAATTGATCTTGTGCACCCATGTCTTTTCTGTGAGATGACTTGTTACCGAGCCTTCCATTGCTAGTCTTGTCTACAAATATGCTTACGCTACACCAATGTCAAGGCCTTAATCAAAGACTAGAATAATAACAGTTGACAGCCTTGACATTACTTGTTAGGTACAACTACCAGGAGCCGGGATTGCCAATACACCAAGAAATTTCTGAGACAACTCTGACCGATGCGCTCGAAGACTATCTCGAGACCATATATGTAATGGTAAGGGACAAGGGTTTCGCTCGTGTGAAGGACATTGCCAGTGCTCGCTCCGTAAAGTCGGCATCCGTCTCACCAGCCATGCGGCGATTGGCCGAACAAGGACTGATAAAGTACGTTAGACGCGAGTACATCGCCCTGACTCCGACGGGAGAGCAAGAGGCCCGCCGCATATACGCAAGACACCAGATTTTAGAACGCTTCCTGTTGGAAGTACTCGACGTGCAGGCCGAAACAGCCCGGGACGACGCTTGCGCAATCGAGCATTCGCTCTCGCCGCAGGTGATGGATCGCCTGGTCAGGTTCTTCGAGTTTCTGGCGGTCTGCCCCGAGGGCCGGGAGATTCTCTCAAAGTTTCACCGCTGCTCTTTAGTACAAGAGGATGTGCCCGAGTGCGGCATCGAATGCTCTCCGTCTTTAGGCATTCTGAAGCCCGGCATGCGCCAAGGCAAGAGCATAGCCGATTTGCACCCGGGCGAAGGGGGCCGGGTAACCCAGGTAAACGGCCACGGAGCCATTCGACAACGCCTTCTGGACATGGGCATCCTGCCCGATACACGCATAGATATCGAGAGAGTTGCCCCGGCCGGAGACCCGATCTGGATAAAGCTCGGAGGATTTCAGTTGTCGCTGCGCCGCAAAGAAGCCGAGGTGGTGATGGTGGCAATGGGGTAAATTTTTTTACCCGTCAATATAGACGCGTCTAACAACGAGAGATGAGACTTTGCGAAGAAGTATAATGAAATCTCGACTCAGTTTAGTTTTAGTTGTGTTACTCGGCTGCGTGCCGGCCAAGGCAGCAGATACGACCGAGACATGGGACGCCGGTGCGGCCAACATAGACTTCTACCTGGGATTTGACGGCATCGGCCGAGGGGAAGAGGGTGCGATCGCGGGAGACATCATGATCGGCTATGGCCTCGTGGATCGCCTATCTGCCTACCTGGGCCTCAGCCTTGAAGCCGCCAACCGGCTTTCGAAAAATTCCGGCGATTTGCGCCTGGGTATCTTCGGCACGCCGCTCGAAAGCGATCACTTTGACATGGATCTGTTCCTCGAAATTGGTGCCGCCGGCCCGGCTTTCGACAAGTTTCGTATGGCGCCCGCTGTTGAATTGAACTTAGATCTCGATCCGGATCGCAGCAGCGCGGGACTCTACTTGCGCACCGCCGTGTCGCTTCATGCGCGTTCCGAATCGGAGTTTCCAGAGGATGATGACAACACACTGGCCTTCGACATCGAGGGAGTGTTGGGCGCCTATTTGACCGTTGCCGCCGGCCATCAACTCCTTGTGGAATTCGACACAATTTTCCACCGACACCCGCTCGAAAGCGGGCGCTCGGCGGAGATCGGAGGTATCGCACTCGGCTACAACGTGGTTCTGAACCCGGCCATCGAGATCATCAGCCAGCTTTACATCGGCATTCCCGGTAACAACGAGAGATTCTCGGCAGGCGTGATGATCGGCTTGATCGCAACTCTGCCCGCTCGCTGAGCAAGACGAGAGCGCCGGTCGCATCATGGTGAACTGAAAATGAACGGATAGCTGACGGTTATCGAACCGCCCCCGGCGGGTTTGGGGAACTTCATTCTGCCGATCACGGCAAGCAGGTCGGCCTGCATTTGGTAGTCGGCGATAGTGGCGCTTACAATCCTTGCGCTGGTTACCGTTCCCTTGGGCCCGATTGTGAAGCTGACTACGATCTTGCCGTAAAGAGACGGATTCGACTTGAGGGCTTTCTCGTAGCAAGCCTGGATCGAGCGAATGTTCCTGGTGATCGTTCTCTGGATCTGGCTGCGATCGAGCGAACCCATCACCATCGCCCGGCCCATGATCCGGCCGGCCGAGCCCAGTCCTAGGCCGCCGAAGCCGCCGGAGATCACCCCGCCCACCGCCGAGTCGGACACACCCAGCGGCAGCGGAAGCGGCTGGCGCACCTTTGTGATCTTCTTCCCGTCGGCCCGCACCTCGGTATCGATCGCAACGAAAGAAGTATAGTCGGAAAGCAACTTGTATTTCAGACCCAGACGGGTGATCTCGGCCACCCGTTCGTCATCGGCCTGCAACTTGACGTCGTCCGCAAGCGCCGTAAGCCGCCTGCGGGCCCACAGTGTTCCAAGCGCCCGGTTGTCTTTCGAAACCAGGGCGTCATCCAGCGAAATAACGCCCTCGTAATTCTCGCCGGCTGCGTGTCCGCTTACGACTATTTTCCCGGCCGGCTTCCCTCGATACTTGCCCAGCACGACCAGAGGACGTTCAGCGAAGAGATCCGGCATGGCGCCGGGCTCGGTGTCATAGGCTTCGAATCCGTCGAATTCGACCTCGATTCCGGTTAGCAGCGGGGCCGACACATACTCGCGAAAGCGGTCCGCCTGGCTGCGGGCTTTGGCCGCGTCGGAGACGACGAAAGGCTCGCCCATACCGGCCCGCGCCAGGCCCTCGATCAGAAAGCGGTTGACCGCCGTGCCGATGCCGAAGGCGAACAGGTTGGCCTGGCCCAATTTCGATCGAACCAGCTCGAAACTCTCCTTTTCGACATCGACGTAGCCGTCCGTCAGTATGATCAGCACGCGCGCGGTGTTTTCCTTGCGCGGCAGGGCAAGCGCCTTTTTCAGCGCGGGCAGTAACTCGGTTCCGCCGCCTCCCTTTTGTGTGTCTACGAGATCCAAGGCGTTCTGAATGTTGTCGCTCGTCACCGGCATTGAGCTTGCGGAGAGAGCCGCCGACGAACCCGCGAACAA
>CAZENH010000012.1:117887-145630 GCA_964513625.1 uncultured Myxococcales bacterium
GTAGCGCACCACGAAATCACGGTTGCCTGCATCGGCCGATTCGGTCTGCGTGATGTGCGCCCGATCGCGGCCCGAAAATTCGACCGACACCTCGTGCGATGGGCTGACAACACTGGCGATAGGAATTCCCGATCGAATGGAAACGTTTATGGCGAACGTATTGCTGGCACTCTCCCCCTGGTGAAGATATGGATTTTCGACCCAGCGATCCCGATCGGAAGAACTCTGTTCCGCACGATTCGAGTAACGCGGCCCAACAACGGTCGGGTAGACAAACTCGTAGCTCTTATTCTCGGGAACCAAGAGTTCGGTGTATTCGAGATCGACCTGGATCTCGTCCGTGGGCAAGATGTTGCCGACGCTGATCTGGAAGACGTTCGGGCGTTGTTGCTCGAGCAGCGAAGCCGTGCGCCCCTCGGAAAGTGCCTTTTCATACTCCTTTCGCGCTTCGGCCCGCTTCTTGATCTCGGCCACGATCGTACGATCGCCGATTGTCATGCGCATGGCCTGCACGGCCGCCCGGGTCGAAGCGGGAAAAATATAGACCGCCTCCAACGGTTTACGGCCTTCGTTGCGGTAGAGTTGGCTGACGCGCACGTGGGCGACGACGCCGGCAATATCGACCTTGACCGAGGTACTCTTCAGAGGAAGCCGGTCGACATCATCATCATCCGAAAAGACAAAAAAGTACGGCGAGAGCGTCTTGCGCCCCGTATCCCGCGGCACCGTATCGAGAGCCATCTGGAGCTGTCGTCTGGTAAGATCGACTCCGGCCCGGGTGACTTTCGGCGTGAGCAAGGCCGAAAGGACAAGAAACATGATAATCGAAAAGAGCGCGGAGCAGCGTCCGCAGACATACCTATCCCATTCTAGTCGCATGGATCGACCTCCCGACAAGCTAACAAGATATTGGCGTTCTTAGGACACGCGTGCCGATGAAAGGTTCCCGGCCGAAAAAAAGCTCTTCAGGAGAGCGCCTTCTCTACAGCGGCCAGGAATTTGGCGGGATCAATGGGTTTATCGAAAACGGCGGCAGGCTTCTTGACCGCCAGGTGACGCCCGGCTACCCCGCTGACGACGATGATTGGAATTTGTCCCAGATTCTTGTCCCGAGACAGCTTGCGGTGGAAGTCTGTTCCGGTTTTTTCGGGCATCTGCAGATCGAGAATTATCAAGTCCGGTCTTTCAGTGCTGGCTTTCTCCAGCGCCTCTGCGCCATCCCCGGCGGTGACGGTCTGGTAGCCTTCTTTTTCGAGTACGGCGGTGATGAACTTGCGCACATCGGCTTCATCGTCTATCACCAGGACCTTCTTGCTCATCTGTGCCTCCGTCTTGTGGCAAATTGAAAATCGATTCTTCGACGCCGAATGTATATCAACGGCCCGCCGAAGACAAGCCTTGGACCCGGCATCAGACCTGGCGTGGGGGAATGGTGACCGTGAACCTGGTGCCGATACCCGGCTTGGTGTCGAAAGTCACCTTGCCGCCGTGCTCCTCGGCGACCTTTTGTACCACCAGCAGCCCGATGCCGGTGCCCTCGGTGCCCTTGGTGGAAAAGAAATCCTCGAAGACCTTGGCGGCGACATCATCGGGAATACCTGCTCCATTGTCCTCTACCTCGAACGCGACCGCCCCATCCGCCTGCCGCCGGCAGCGCAGCTGGATCGTATGCGACCGCTTTTTCTCGTCGGGATCGAAACGGCAGGCATCGATGGCGTTACCCACCAGGTTGACCAGCAGGTTGTACAGGCCGTCGGGGTCGAACGTGCCGCGCAGATCTTGCTGGTCCAGATCCAGCCGCAGATCGATGCCGGCCTCTGCCGCCCTCTCGGTGTAAAGCTCGTGAACCTGCCGGACGATCTCCCGCGGACAAACGTCGTCTTCGAAAGAGGGCTTTCTCTCCTTCGAGCAATAAAGCAGATCCTTGACCAGTCGCGAGACTCGCTTGACATTTCGTTCCACCATTTCCCAGCCTTCATCCATGGCTTCGCGATCATCTGATTCCATTCCGGTGTTGACGACAAAGATGCCCCCCTCAAGGCCCATTAAAATATTTTTGATCCGGTGCGCCATCCCGGCCACGGCTCGTCCCATCATCGTCAACTGGTGCTGGAGGCGTTTGACCTCGGTGATGTCGGTGAAAACCTCCATAACGGCCGTAATATTACGCTCTTCATCACGCACCGGCATCGAGTGAACCACCAGGTTCAACGTGTGGCCGTTGCGCGTGGTCAAGCGCTCTTCGCTTGAATGGCTCTGGCCGTCAGCAAATGTTTTCTCGACCAGGCAATCATCACAACGGTTCTTACGTCCCTTGCAAACATCGTAGCAATGTGTCCCGCGTGAGCTGTCGAAGTGCTCTTTGTACAAGGTGTTAGCCTCTTGGATTACGAGATCGCGATCGAGTACGCAGATATAGCAAGGCACCGACTCGAACAGACGCTTGTAATCGCGGCGGGTTTGCGAAAGCTTGCGCCTGAGGCTTTTTACCTCGGAAATGTTGGTGGACATCTCAATCACCGATGATACCCTGCCGTTCTCATCCAACAACGGAGTGGAAGTAACGACCACCTCGATCACCTTGCCCTCGCGCGTTGTGACCTTCTCTTCGCCCGAGTGCACCTGCCCGTCCTGAAAGGTCTGTAAGACCGGACAATCGGGGCAGGGAGCTTGGTTATCCTTATAAACCTGGTAGCAGAAATTGCCGACATGCTCGCCGAAGTCGCGCACGAAGAGGTTGTTGGCCTCGATGATCCTGAGCTGCCGGTCCTGGACCGACAGGTAGCAAGGCATCACACCCATCCAGCGCGGATAGCTTTGCACTGGCTCCGTCAAGTCGACTCCGTCAGTCGCCGATGATCCCGCGAACCGTATCTAGAAAATCTTCTCTTACGATTGGCTTCTCGCATATTGCATCAGGCCGGGAAAGCGCACCCAGTTCGTCGCCGAAGAAATCCTGCTGCTGGGCCAGACCTGTCAAGATGATGATCGGAATTTCGCGCGTGACGGGATTCGTCCGCAGATCCTTGTAGGCACGCAGGCCGGATTTTTTCGGCATCAGCACGTCCAGTGTAATCAGGTCGGGGGGCGCGGCCGCGGCAGCTCGCAGACCCTCCTCTCCATTTTCGGCGGTTTGGACATCGTAGCCCGCCTTCTTGAAAAGCGCACCCAGATAGACGCGCATATCTTTCTCATCGTCGATGATCAGGATCTTCTTGGCCATGTTTTTCCTCCCCGGGAAAACCCGGTCCGTCTCCAACTGGGTCAGCCAGGCCATCGAGCGCGACGCGCGCCTCGGGCGTATCGATTCGAGAAAGCACATCGCGAATCGGCTCCTGAAGCCGTGGGTCGTCGACCGCACGCACCAGGCAGCCGACCAGATCCGGGTCGCTGAGCGCGGATAATTCTTTCGTGGCGCGGTTCCGCAGCGCGGGATTGGTACTCGCAAGCGCCCGGCAAAGATACTCAACCGCCAGCTCACCGGCCTCTCCTCCGTTCTTGGCAACTTTACCAAGCGCCTTGAGGGCCTTTTCACTTCGGCGGAACCTGCCGATCGCCCTGACCATACGCACACCGCCGTACATCCGCATCAATGCTTCGATGTCCACCTTGCTGTGCTCGTCTTCGCCGTCAGCGTCCTGCTTGCCCTCGATGTCTGCCAGGTAAGATTCGTCGGCGAACTGCTCAACGGCGATGCGTCGGGCCGTGGGATTGTAGCCTGTATCTGAGGCAATGGCTTCGAGGATCTTCTTGTCGGTGATGCGTGCGAAACAGGCGCCCATCAGCTTGAAGTTCTTGCGCGTCTTGATGATGTCGGCAAGAAGCTGTTGTGAAGATATCCGCTCGACCGCGGCCAGGCGCGCATCCAGTTCGTCGGCGTCCTTGGCCACCCGGGCCAGATTTGCATCGTCGGAAATGCGGGCCACCGACGCCAGGCGCACTCGCGGAGAATCGTCGCCGCAGGCCGCTTCGAGGAGATCCTCGTCGCTGGCCTTTTCGACAGCCGCGAGCCGCACGCGCGGGTCGCTGCTGTGCAAGCCTCGCTTGCCGAACAACCCCATCAATGAAACTCCCATTCCAGGAAGCCTTCCCTGACGTCTACCATGGCATTGACCACCAGTTCAACCAGGCCGCCGTAGAGGATATGGTGTCGATTCCAGGCATCGTAGTAGGTCAAGAGATCGCGAATCTGGCCTTTGCAGTTCGAGCACGGCGCACAGACATACTTGTTGATCGAAGGATCCATTTTACCCTCGAAGGCATTTATGATCTGTGCAAACTTCTTGCGGCCCGAGATACGCATACGCCAATCGGGAAAGTTGTTCGATTGCATGATGGCGAAGCCGCTGCCACCGCCGCAACAATAGTTGTCCACTCCGTGCGGCTCCATCTCGCGAAATTGCGGGCAAATTTTCTCTAGCACACGGCGCTGCGGCATAACGATGCCCATCGAGCGCACGATGTTACATGGGTCGTGCAGCGTTACCGGAAAATCGTTGCGCGATGGATCGACCATGATCTTCTCGTTGCAAACCAGGTCTTCCATGAGGGTCAAGGCGCTCTCGCGCGGGATGTTTGACTCTTCGAGCCACATGCGGTCGCCGACGGCCATGAAGGCTTTATGTGCGTGACCGCACTCGCCCATGACTACCTTCTTTACGCCCAGTTTCTTGGCGATCTGGGCGTGGGCCAGTGTAACGCGGGTGTACTGGATATCATCGTAGAACAACCCGTAGTTGACCGAGTCATAACCGACCAGGTCGGTAGACAGGGTCCAGCTAAGCCCTGCCAGTTCGAAAAGAATTGCAAAAGCTTCGAGGTTCTCCGGCCACGATAGAAACTCGCCGGCGTTGTGCATGATCAGAATGTCGGCACCGGCCTTGTCCAGTGGAATCTTGATCTTCATGCCAATGCGATCCTCGATGTCTTCCTCGGCGAACTCGAGAATATCCATCAGCGCGTGTTGATTGACGCCGGTCGATGAGCCCACGGTAAGCTGCTTGATCGTACCGTCCTCGTGAAGCTCGGGCGGGGAGATACCCATTTCCTGGCTGAAGATCTTGCGGATCTCGCGTGAGACCATGCCGTTATCGATAGCCATGGGACAGTGCTGCGCGCAGCGCCGGCAGAGGGTGCAACGATAGGCGGATTCTCCAAGACGGGCCACCATTTCCCAGGTTACGTCGATATCGGCGCCTGTCAGTTTGCCCAAGGCCTTGGCCACCGGCGACCGCTGTCGCTGTGCTATGCGACGCAGCAGTTCTGCCCTGAAAAGCGGGCGGTAGATCTCGGCCCGCCCGCTCTCTTCGAAGATAGGACAGGCGTCGGCGCAGGTGTTGCACTTAACGCAGTTTTCCATAGCCAACAGAAACGGCTGCAGGAATGTCCAGTTGTCTTCTCGCGAAAAGAGCTTGTCGACGCCGCGCAGGAACTTTGCGACGAGTTCGCTTTTCTCGGCTTCCGACCTTGGCCGCGGCAAGCGCAGCCCGATGATACCGTCAAGTGAGGTGTCCATCCTCGAGCGCTTCTCTTCGGACACCTCCGAGTAAGGCTTGTCCTGCCAGTTGTCGTATGGCGGGGGAAGCTTGGGAATGTCCCCGACGTCGAGATCGACCAGGCGGCCCTCGTTTTTCCCGACGTCTTTGATCCTTACATCTTGGCCTTTCATGCCTGAACCTCCTTGGCCTTATCGCCCCCGGAGTCGTCCGCCTTGGGCATGTCGGAAGTACCGACCTCGGCCCAACTCTTGCCGCTTTGAATGTGCGATGCCTGCCAGTTCATGAGCAGGCCGAAGTTGCCCATTATTTGAGACTCGATCTTGCTGCCGCGCGGGTTAGGCTCGTCCGACCAGCGCACGTCGTGGTAAAGGAAGTACTTGGACACAAAGTGCGCCATGCGAGTCATCGGAATATAAGCCAGCAGAAGCGAGCCGAGTACCAACTCGACCAGCATGCCGGCCGGCAACTGCGACCCGACATCGAAGGAACTGAATTTTATCAGCGACACGATATAAGCCGCGGGTGCTTGGAACCAGTGATCGTAGCTGAGATGAACCACAAGGGCGGTTATCACCGTGGCCAGGATGAACGCCAAGTTGATGTACTCGACAGGAGCGCTGTAGCGGCGGATGTCGCGGTTGCCTATCCTGCGCGCCATAAGCCCGAATGCGCCAAGCGCGGTAAGTCCCAGGCCCGCGTAGCCCGAGAGCGCAACCAGGTAGCGCAACACAACCCCGAATTGGCCGCTGAGGTCGATACCGAGAACAAACAACAAGGCGGCCAGAAACAAGATCCCCAGCCAGCCGACCAGCAAGTAGAGCCCCATATGAAACGGAAACGAAAAGTACCAAAGCGGCCGGTTGTGCTTGAAGACACCCTTGAGAAAAACGATCTCACGAAGCATCTCCGCAAGTTCGCCGATGCGATCTAGCTTACGCGGTTTCGTCCACCACTCGAGTTCCTCGAAGATAGATCCTCCGTATACCGCCCGTCCCTTTTCGTGGGCCACCGGGTAAAGCTCCCAGCGAACGTGCAGCGGAGTTTTTACGTACTTGACGACCCTCCCGACAATAAATGCCAGGAAAAGAAAAATGCACACATAAGTCAAAATTTGAATTGCAAGCATCTGTCGCTTACCTCCGTCTTGTATTATTCGCGTTTGTCTCGCAGTTCTCGTCTAACACGGGCCGGAAAACCTTCGTCCATGACTTCGGCCAGAGAGAATTCGTCCAACACCTGAATGATGCGAAAGTTGACCAACTCCCATAATCCCCGGCACTTGCAGAAATCGGCGTGCAGGCAACCATCAGCATCGCTGACACACTCGGTCACCGCAATAGGGCCTATGGCGGCCTGGATGATGTCGCCGACCTTTATGTCTGAAGCACTTCTGGCCAAGCGGTATCCCCCGCCGCGCCCGGAAGTTGCCTTCACCAGAGAGGCGTTTCGTAGCGCTGGAACGAGTTGCTCGAGGTACTTCCTGGACAAGTTGCAATGGCGCGAGACCTCTCCCATGCCAGCATATTTTTCGGCCGATGACAGCTTGGCAATGGCCATCATCATGCGCATGGAATACCTGGCCCGTGTGCGTAGCTTCACTGTTCTTCCCGTTTTACTACGGCAGAGGTTATATCCTACTACTCCTATAACATTGATAGGAGTTTAGCGTCAAGAGAAAGTCGATAAAGAAAATGCAATTATAACAGGTGGTTGTTCTTTCTACAGGTTACTCGTCAACTAACTGCTTTCTCGACCTCGGCAAGCACAAGCTCGGTATCAAGCGGTTTTTCCAGCACAGGGACAGACTTGCTCACAGCCACGTTACGACCGGAAAAGCCACTTACCACAATAACCGGGATGTTTTTTAGCTCCTTCTTGTCACGTAGCTTGCGGTAGAAGCCAGTTCCAGTTTCTTCAGGCATCTGCAAATCAAGAAGAATCAGGTCAGGACGTGTCTTTCTAACCTGCTCCATTGCCGCCAGACCGTTGTCGGCCGTCAGGACCTCGTAGTCGCTGTCCTCGAGCAGGGTTTTCAGAAACTCGACGACATCTGGCTCGTCGTCCACTACCAGTATTTTCTTGCTCATGGTAAAACCTCCCGTGGTCTCTCCAGGCAACCACAAATTAATCATGTCTGCGCCGGAACTTTCGGCCGAGGCGCAAGGCCAGCGCCCTTTACAATCTCGGCGACCCGGTGTTCCCACTCGATGGCCATCAGATGAATACCGTGTACTCCGGGTGTTTCCCTCAGCTGCTGGATCTGCTCAATACAAATCTTGATGCCTTCCTGGGCGCGCTTATCCTTGGGAACTCCCTTGACCCTTTTTATCAGTGCTTCCGGCACCTCGATGCCCGAAACATTTTTTGCCATGTAACGCGCCATGCCAAGAGATTTCAGAGGCGTGACTCCTGCCAGGATGTGCACCTTTTTATCGAGCCCCCGATCGACTACCTGGCTCATCCAGGTCTTGAACTTGTCCATGTTGTAAATGCACTGGGTCTGGATGAAGTCGGCTCCGGCGGCAACCTTCTTTGCCAGACGCACGACCCTGAAATCAAACGGATCACCGAAAGGATTTGCCGCGGCCCCGATGAACATATTGGGCAGGCCGTCGATATCGTCTCCGCATTGCACCTTGCCGTCATCGCGCATACGTCTCACCATATCGATAAGCTGAATCGAATCGATGTCATAGACGTTCTTTGCTCCGGGATGATTGCCGAAGATCTGGTGATCGCCCGACAAACACAGAATGTTGCGAATACCCAGAGCGTATGCGCCGAAGATATCACTCTGCATTGAAATCCGGTTACGATCGCGGCATACCATCTGCATCACCGGCTCGAGTCCCTGCTGAGCAACGATGGCGCTGGCCCCGATGCTTGACATGCGTACGATAGCGGTCTGGTTGTCCGTAATATTCACCGCATCGACAAATCCATCGAGGAACTCCGCCTTCTTGCGAACCTTGTCAGCATCTGCTCCCTTTGGGGGCCCGCACTCGCCCGTTATTACGAACTCACCAGCCTCGAGCAAACGTTCAAGCCTGCTTCCGCTTTTCATCTTCTCAAATCCTCCCTGACGCGCTTACGCGGGCCTCCGTCGCGGCTCGTCGACCAGTCGCGCGCCGGAATCACGCGCTCGATATTCTCTAGCTTAGCCAGCCGGGCCAACCGGTCGTAGATCAACTGCCAAGCGCAATCCACTTCCGGGTTTATCTCGCATTTGCCCTCGGAAGAGCCCCCGCAAGGCCCGTTCATGAGGCTCTTTGAGCAGCGCGCAATAGGACAGATTCCGCCGGTGATCTCCAGCACGCAGTTCCCGCAACCTTGGCAGCGTTCCGCCCAGATTCCCTCCTCGGTGGCGGCGCCCAGGAAGGTAGTATTCAGCCCCGGCACAACCTGCACGGGCGAATCCAGTTCGGCCGCGACCTCTGCCACATGCTGCACACCAGCCCCGCAGGCCAGTGAAACCACGACTTCGGCCCTGCGGATTTGATCGCGGATCGGCTCGATGTATTCGAAGTCGCATTGCCGTTCGATACTGGCCTCGTAGATCTCCCGAACTTTTTTATTCACCTGCCCGGCGATGCGCAATTCAGTGGCCAATACCGCGACTTCTTTTTCTCCACCGCTGTTGCAGACGGTTACGCAACCGCGACAACCCAGCAGCAACACTCGCTTGCGACCTCCAATGGCTGTCTCGATCTCCTCGATCGGTTTCCGTTCACCGACAATCATGTCTGCTGTCCTTTCTGCGATGCGTCCTCAGGCGCATCCTGTGGACTTTGGTAACCCGGCGATTTTGCCGGCGCGCTTGCCGGGCTGCTTGCCAAACAGCTTGTGCAGATCCTTGTACGAGTTGCCGCTTTCTTTCGATACCAGTGTCAGCATGGGGGACACTTGGTGCTTGCCGTAGAACTCGCGGATGATGGCGATCACCTTCATGTGTTCCTCTTCGAGATCGATTCCGTCGCGCTCGGCGAGTACCCGGCCCACCTCTTCTGTCCACTGATCAAACTTTTTCAGGTAACCGTCTTCGTCCAGCTCGATGCTTCCGTCTTTCAACTCGAGTACTGGCATGTCATATCCTCCTGCTCTTATGGTTCGCGCCAATCCTGGCCCAAGTTGTTCATTTTCACGACTTTTCAAACACAAGGGCGTTGGCGAGTAGCGCCCACAGGTGTATCGCCTTCCAGGGCCGCTGGTACTCCTTGGCCAGGTCGTCGATGGCATCGAAACAATTCACACAGGGAGTGCACACCAGTTGGGCTTCTGTGCGATCGATTTGATCCACCTTGACCTCGCCGTAGTGGAAACGCGCCTTGGCAAACCCCGAGATCAAGGCGCCACCGCCTCCGGAACAGCAATAGCCGTTCTCGCGATTGGGCCACATCTCGACGAAGTCCGGGCAAACGTGCCTGAGCACGTAACGCGAATCTTCCATGATGTCTGCGAAACCCTCGAGGACCGCCTTGCGTCCCGCGTTGCAAGGATCGTGCAGCGTTACCCGCTGCGGATTGCGCGAGGGATCGAGCTTGAAGCGCCCCTCTTTTAGCCACTTGGCATACAGGTTGACCTTGTGAATCACCTCGAACTTGGGCTTGATGCCGAACTTCTTGTAGCCGGCCATGGTAGCGTAATAGCCATGGCCGCACTCTGTGTAGGCCATGTACTTGCAGCCCAGCTCTTCGACGCGCTTTACCTGTTGCCGCAGCGTGTACTCCCAGGTGTCGAGGTCGCCCGCGAACATCGCGTAGTTTGTTCCCTCCCACCATATCGACGGCATGGTCCAGCTGACCCCAGCCGCGTGGAAGATCTTGTAGATGCACTGCAACTCCATGGGATAGTACTGCGGCAGCTTGGAGTTGATGGTAATGAAGAAGTCGGCTCCCTGTTTATCGATCGGAAAGTCGAGGTCGGGAATGTCGTCCTGAACCTCTTCTTTCATCCAGTCAATCGTCTCGATCCATTCGTCGGTGGGTATTTGCATGTTGTTGCCGATCGTCCTGTGAAGATCGGCGGTCTTCTGGCTTCCTCCGGGTACGTCTTCACGCTTGCGCATGGAACGGGCTCGGGTCACCAGGCTGCCGATCCTGACGCCCATGGGACACACCAGCGTGCAGCGATCGCAGGTAGTGCACTGGAATATGAAGTCGGAGTCGATTACCTCCTTTTCCATGCCCAGTAACACCATGCGCACCGCCCGGCGCGGATCCCACTCCGAGTAACCGTGCAAGGGGCAGACACTCAGACACTTGCCGCAGTTTTGGCAGTAGTTCAGGTTCGCCTGCCAGTCGCTCTCATTTATGAGCACATCCCTGAGCGGCGTGGCCTCAATTTCATCCAGACGGATTGCTTGGTTTTCAGCTAACATTCTTTTCGTTCTCCTTCCCTCGTTCCCCGATTCGGCCGGCGGGCATCTCATCGACCGCCCGGCTCAGGATGTTTGCAAGGCGCCGGGGCTCGTTCGCAGCCAGACTGTGGAAACGAATGCGCTCGCTCCCGGCACCAATTGTCTCCAGCGCGTCCGCAACGCGCTCCAAGCGCTTGCGAGCTAAATCAGATCCCCACAGCGAGCGGCAGTTGTCGTGATGGCAACCGATTACGATCACTCCCCTGGAGCCCTGCTCGAGGGCATCCAGGATCAACTGGTCGCTGACCATCCCGGCGCAGGGTACGTCGACGAACAGTACGTCGGTCGGCAACTCAATTCCCGCGGCACCGGCGGCATCGGCGGCCAGAACGGCAGACTGCCGGCAGGCAAAGGCGATGATCGGCGCATGCCCCATGAACTCGCGGGCGGCCACCTCGAGTGTGGCTTGCATCTGTGACAGACTCAGGCCGCCGTACTCCAGAGCGCGTCCGGGACAGACCGCCGTGCAGATGCCACATTGCCAACAGGCCGCGTCGAGAAAATCCATGCGATGCTGGGCTTGATTGGGCCGGATTGCACCATGCGGACACTCCCGGTAACAAGTGAGGCATGCGGCGCACTTGTCGGCGTCAATGACTATCTTCTGGCTGCGCACGTTTATCTCACCGCTGGGCAGTTCAGCCTTCAATCCGGCCAAAACGGCTTGTACCTCGAGAGCGGCCTGTGCCGGATCGCACTGATCGTGACAACCACCGATGAAATACACTCCGCGGCGGGCCGAGCTTACCGGCCGGTGACGCACGTTACCCGGCTGCAGGAAGCCATCGAGATCCAGCGGCTGGCGCAATAGCGTGGCCAGCCAGGCATGGGTGGCGGAGGGCGTTACCGGCGCAGGTGCGACGAGCAGATCTGTCTGCAACGAAAGAACTCGATCGGTCAAAATCGTGTCGGTGATCGTCACCCGCAGCGAGTCAGCCGATGGTTCGAATCGAGGGTTCTGCTCGTCGTAGCGAATGACTGTAACCCCTGCGGTGCGTGCATCGTCGTAGAGCACTTGTCCCTGCGTGCCGTATACCGGTATCTGTCGGTACAACAACACAGGGTGCCCTCCCCGGCGGGCATGCTCGAGCGCGAAAGAGAGCGCGGCCTGGCCGGCGCAACGCCTGTCCAGGCCATCGCGATCGATCCAGATGCAGACCGATTTTCTGTCGAGCTTGCCGGCCACGACAGACTGGCCGTATTCACGTAAACTGATCACGAGATCGCTCTTGTCGAGTTCGGCGCCAAGTTCCAACGGTCTCGTCTGGGCATCCACCGCGACGATCATTGCCCCGGCCGGATAAACCGTATTCTCCTTCGCCCCGCACACTCTGATGCAAAAGGCTCCGACCAGCCCCTGCAGGCTGTCGATCTCGACATTCTCGACATGGCACAGGTTGGGGTGCGACCTGACTCGTTGCACCAACTCCGAGGGCAGTGGATAGAAACACCCCGCCGGGGCCTCGGTCTGCAACAGGGTCACCGGGAATCCGGCATCCAGCAGGACGGCAGACATCTGAAAAGCGGCGTGATTGCCGCCGATCACCGCTACTGTCCGGTCGGCCTCCACTGTGGAAAACTCTACAGGCGCTGCGCCGCGAACTCGGGCAACCGCCATTTCGACGATACGCCGCGCCTTGGCCGCGCGAGTCGCGGGATCCTTTTCGACCCAGGCACACTGTTCGCGGATGGCGGCCGCGCTCAAGGCTATAGCCGCTTGCCCGTTTTCACCGTCGATCCACTCAGGGATCAGCCCGCTGCTGACGGAAGGCCCGCACACGACTGCCTGTCCGATCTGCTCTGTAGCGCACAGACGCCCGATACGGGCGGGTGCATCGGCGTCTGTCCAACTCTCGCCGCGGAAAACAGACACATCGCCGTTCTTGGGAAAGATATTGTCGAGTTCCTTCTGTGTGAGCGACTCGGCGACCTGTGGGTCGCCGGTTTCGATGAATACACCGATTCGCTCTTTGGTGTCCATGATCTGCCTCCGTTCTTCAAACAGCAGCTGCGGCCACATGCCCCCCGACCCGAAATCGGCCGACGGCACCGCCGATACGCCGGGACAAAAGGCCGGCGACGGCCAGCGCTTGCCGGCGGGAGCCCTGGATATCGCTAGGCCCGGCGCAAGCCCCGGCCAGGAAGATGCCCTTACGTGACGTTTCGAGCAGCCGGCCGGATTCGGCTGGAAAATAGCCGAAATCATCAAGCTTGAGATTCATGGCATCGGCCAGTGGACGATGCGATTCGGTCGGCGCCAGGCCGATGGCCAGCACCACACGGTCGAATTCGAGCGCCGTGCTTCTGTCTGAACCAGGCGGAATTCCGTAGACCCTGAGAGCATGCTCCTTGCCCGCGGAGATTTCCGCTGGCACACCCTGGATGAAATTCACCTTCTTGCGCGCACCGAGGTAAAAGGCGCCGAACTCCTTGCTCATCACCTGCAGGTCAATATAGAAAACCGTTATCTCCATATCGGGAATCAGGTACAACAAGCGCCGCGCCAGGCGAATAGTAGTGCGGCAACAGAACTGCGAGCAGTACTCCCGGCCCGCCTGGCGATCCCGCGAGCCCACGCACTGGATGAAGGCGACCCGCAGCGGCTGCCCTTCAGCCGCGGCAAAGCGCGACAAATCATCCTGGCGCAGGATTTCGTCCAGGTCGCGCGTTGTGAAGACGCCATCGAGCCGCCCGTAGCCTAGCATCAGGTTCTCCGTGGGATCGTGAGGCTCGAAGCCCGTGGCCAGCACAAGCGCCCGCGCGCTCACTTCGCGCTTCTCGGCCAACATCTGGTCCTTCCATGGCAGTCGAGTAGCTTCGCCAGCTGCTTGTGAATCGAGCGAGATCCGAAAGTCTCCAGCGTCACCCTCGAAGCCGCAGATCCGGGCGCCCAGGATCACCTCGATACCGGGATGTCCGGCCACCCGGGCAATTTCTTCCTGGACCAGGCAGGCTGAACAACGCGCGCATTCGTCGGTGGCCATGCAGGCCCAGTCGCCCGCATGACCGCCCAGGTGATCTCCTTGTTCCACCAGAGTCACGCGCATGCCCTGATTGGCGACGGCCTTGGCTACGGTCAGGCCGGCGATGCCTCCACCGACTACGATCACGTCTGTATCTTGTTCTTTCATGGTTGGCCTGCCTCCTTCTGTCTGTATTGCTCATTTCAGATCGTGTTTGTCTTTCGCGTCTCCTGCCCCGGGCAGGGGCAACCTGTCGCGCGGGAATTCCAATCGAAACACCGAACCCTGTCCGGGTGTCGAGTCAACGGAGATTTTTCCGCCATGCTGCTGGACGATCTTACGCGTCACCATTAGGCCCAGACCGGTGCCACCGCGGCCCTTTGTCGTGAAGAATGTAGTGAAAACCCTGTTCTTGATCTCGTAGTCCATTCCACATCCGCTGTCGCGCACCTCGAACATGACAACATTTTCCACTTCGGCGACACGCAGGGTTACGCTGCACTTTTTGTTCTCGGATGCCTGGCATGCATCCATGGCGTTGGAGACCAGGTTGACCAGGCATGTGTGAATGTCCTCGCGATCCATGGGAACCTTGCGGATTCCCTCATGCCCCTCGAAACACAAGTGGACTCCCATTCGTTGCGCGGAGTCTGCGTAGAGTTTCTGGACATCCTCGGCCACGGCGTTGGGGTCGATCGGTTCGACCTTGGGAATGTGCCCCTTCGAGAAGCTCAAGAATCCCTTGACCATGTCGGTGATCCGACCCACATTGCGTTCGAGCATCTCCCAGCCCTTGGCCGTGCGATCCTCGGATCCCGCCCGCATGCCCGACTTGACTACGTACATTCCGCCCTGCAAACCGGTGAGGATGTTCTTGATACCGTGGGCAAGTTGAGCAACGGTCTGGCCAACCGCAGCCATGCGTTCACTCTCAATTTTCTCCTGCTCCAACTGTTTCAGCGGGCGCAGATCTTGCAAAAAACCGGCACCGCCAATGACCCGCTCGGCGTCACGAAGTACCGAACCCGAAAAGCGCACCGCGATCTCGTCTCCCTGCGCAGCAGCCACCACAGTCTCGGGAAGCACCAGCGAGCCGCTACCGTTGCCGATGGTGTCCAGAAACTCCTGAGGCAGGAATTGCTCACTTCTGGCCCGGCCTATGACCTCGGATGCCTTCGTATTGAACAGCACCTCTGCGGCATTATTGAAGACATTCACCACGCCCTTCTCGTCGACGGCCACCAGCGCATCCATGGCGTTGTCGGTCAGCACGCGCAGAAACTCGTGTTCTTTCTGCAACTCATCGGAAAGCTTGTGAATGTCCGTGACGTCTGTGGACATCTCGATCACATGGCTGAATTCGTTGCCGCTTCGCGAGAGGGGCGCGGTAACAACCACCAAATGCGTCTTGCGGCCGTTGCGGTCCACCCCGACTTGTTCTGAGCGATTTGATTTTCCGTCGGCGAAGGTCTTCATGGCGGGGCAGTCAGTGCAACGTTCGGTGCGGTTCTTGTAGACCTCGTAACAATGCTCGCCGCTCTTTTCGCCAAAAGTGTCTCGCACAAGGCCGTTGGCCCTGACGATTCGCAAGTCGCGGTTGATCACGGAAACGAAACAGGGCACGCGCTCGAAGAGAATGTTGTATTCTTTCTGCAGCGATTTCGTCTCCGTTACGTCGTATGACATCTCGATAACAGACGACACCCGCCCCAACTCGTCGTAGACGGGGGCAATGTGCACAACATAGTGGGCCGGCCGGCCGTTGCGGTCTGTGCCTACCTCGTCGTTTACCCGAACCTTGCCGTCTTCGAAAGTCAGCGCCGCCATGCACTGCTCGCAGACCGACTTGCGACCCTTGTAAACCTCGTAACAGCGCTTGCCACGCGGATCTCCGAAGACCACCCTGAAGTTCTCGTTGGCGATCAGCACCGAAAAGTCGCGATCGATTACGGCGATGTTGTTGGGTACGTGTTCGAACAGCTGTCTGCCGATCCAGTTACGCACTTCGGCTGGCAGGCTCTGGAAGTCGGCGTTCATCGGGCAAGCACCCTCTCGACGAGAGCCAAAAAGCCATCGGCGTCAATCGGCTTCTCGATGAAGCCGTCCGGCTCAGGAAGCATCGTTCCATCTGGCAGGTGGCGGTAATCGAGCCGTTCGAAATCACGAGCCAGGCTTAGTCCGCTATCGAAAATCACCGCGATATCCTTAATCTCGGGATCGCTTTTTATCTTCTGAAAAAGGGATATACCCGACTCTTGGGGCATCAGGATGTCGAGACAAACCAGCGCGGGCCTCTCGCGCTGGATCAGCGATAGTCCATCTGCCGCATTGGCAGCGGTCAGTGCTGTGTAACCACTATCCTCGAGCGCCGTTTGGAGAAACAAAGCGACATCCGGCTCGTCGTCTACGATGACAACTTTCTTTTTCGGCTCCATCCCACTGACCCTCTCCCCTCGCGTTGCAGCACTCAGCAAGACACATGCCATGGAACATCACGACACTCCTTTTTCGGGAGTCACAAGAAGAGAGGGCCAGATGGTGTTTGTAATTAGTTGTAACTACAGCTATAAAAAAACGCTTGCATGAGTCTGGGGTTTATGGAATAAGGTGTACATGTATCGTAATAATGTTCCAATTATGCAACATGTCTTTTTCGCGTGTCGCAAAATTGGAACATCGCCGGAGATTGGTCAGCATGGATAGTTTCCTCGATCGGCGATTCTTCCCGCTGATCTTCGATGCCATCTCGCACGGTATTTTCACTATCGACGCGGACGGCCAGATCACCTCGTTCAACCGGGCCGCCGAAGATATGACCGGTTACGCGCGCTGCGAGGTCTTGGGCAAGCTCTGCTCCTCTATACTCCAGACCGAACTATGCCAAACGGATTGCCCATTGAAGAGCACCATGCACAACGGGCAGCGGAACGAAGACCGTGAAGTCTTCATTACCACAAAAAGCGGCCAGACACTGCCGATCGCCATCAGTACGGCCGAGTTGAGGGACAAAGACGGCCGAATCGTAGGTGGTGTTGAGATGTTCCGCGATCTGCGCCAGGTCGCGGTACTGCGTAAGAAGATCGAAAACAGCTATGTCTTCGAGGACATCGTGTCCAAGAACCATCGCATGCGGCAGATCTTCGACACATTGCCACTGATTGCCAACAGCCGTTCAACGGTTCTTATCCAGGGTGACTCGGGCACCGGTAAGGAACTTGTTGCCAGAGCCATTCATAACTTCAGTCCCTGGCGTAAGGAGCCTTTCGTGGCGCTCAACTGCGGCGCCGTACCAGACAACCTGATCGAGTCAGAGTTGTTCGGCTACAAGAAAGGCGCTTTCACCGACGCCAAGAAGGACAAGCCTGGGCGCTTCGCCATGGCGGAAGGCGGCACTCTGCTTCTGGACGAGGTAGGAGACCTCACCCGGCAGATGCAGGTCAAGCTGCTGCGCGTGCTTCAGGAGAGGGAATACGAGCCCCTTGGCTCGAACACCACGGTCAAGGCCGACGTGCGGATTATCGCTTCCACTAACCGCAACCTGGCCCAAGACGTTTCACGACGCAAGTTTCGCCAAGACCTTTATTACAGGCTCAACGTGGTACACGTAGACCTGCCTCCGCTACGTGAGCGCAGAGAAGACATCCCTCTTCTGGTGCGTCACTTCATCGATCGTTTCAATCACATGCAATGCCGGCGAATCACGGGTTGTTCGGAACGCGTCATGTTGGCGCTCATGCGCCATTCTTTCCCCGGCAATATCCGCGAGTTGGAGAACATTATCGAACACGCCTTCGTAGTCTGCACAAATAGCATCATCCAGCTCGACGATCTTCCGCAACACATCTTGAGCCAGGAATCCCGGGAGCGCAAAGGGGATGCAGCGATAGCTCGCCCGCTCGACAACGCCGAGGCTCAGGCCATCCGCGGCGTCCTGGAAAGATGCTCATTCAGCAGGACCAAGGCATGCGCCGAACTAGGCATCTCGCGCAATACCTTGTGGAGAAAAATGAAAAAGTATGGGATCACGCAGCCCGGAATAAAAAGGTCGGAATCATGCAGTATTCAAGGAGATAGGTGATGAACGAGCGCGGCAAGTGGAACTTTGAGCCCGGGAAGAAGATCGTGGCCGAGCTGGCCGGGTTGAGCGGGCAATACTCCGAGGTGCACGAATTCGCCGTGAGTCCCGACGGCGAGAAAATCGCCGTGCCGGTGGTGCGCGAACCGGGCCAGGTAGCCGTCTGGGTCAACGGCAAGACATGGGAAGCGGATTTCGAACGCGCCTGGAGCCTGCGCTTCACGCCCGACGGTCGCCTGGTCGCGCTGGTGCGCGCGGACGACATGTGGTCGGTGGCCGTGGACGGCAACAAGTGGGAGGGTGACTACGACTTCGCCTGGAACCTGAAGCTGGGTGCCGGCGGCAGCGTGGCCGTCCAGGTCAAGCAGGGCATGGAATACGGCATGGCCCTGGACGGCAAGGCCTGGGAACAGAAGTTTCTCTCGCTTCGGGATTTCACAATCGGCCCTGACGGCAAGTCTATCGCCGCCGTGGTACAGGTCGAAAAGCTGGCCGAGGCCGACATCTTCAAGTTCATGGAGGGCACCTGGAGCGTGGCCGTGGACGGCGTGCCCTGGGACGAGAAGTTCATCAATGTCTACGCTCCGGTTTTCAGCCCGGACGGCAAGCATGTGGCGGCCGAGGTGCGCCTGGACATCGCCGAATACACCGTGGCCGAGGGAGGCGCTCCCTGGAAGAATCGCTTCGGCTGCACCTGGGAGCCGCTCTATCGCAGAGGCAGCGACAAACTGCTCGTTCCGGTGAAGGTGGAGGGCGGCTGGACCCTGGCCGAGAACGGCGCGCCGATCTGGGGCGGGCGCTATCTCCAGCTCTGGCACCAGCGGCTCTCCCCGAACGACCAGCGCATCGCGGCCGTGGTCGCCACCGCCTATGGAGAGTGGACCGTGGCCGTCGACGATGCTCCCTGGAAATGCACTTTCGAAGACATCGTGCTGCCGCCGGTTTTTTCACCCGACGGCAGGCGGGTCGCTGCGGCCGGCAAGGATGGTCTGCGCTGGGGCATCGCCGTCGACGGTCGCAAGTGGAACGCGGAATTCGAGATGGTCTGGGATCCCGTCTTCAGCCCCGACGGCAAGCACGTCGCGGCCAAGACCGAAAAGGCCGGGATCTTTCGGGTCATGCTCGACGGCAAACCATTCGGCCCGGGGCTGCAGGCCATGTGGGAGCCGGTCTTCAGCCCTGAGGGCGGGCATCTGCTGATAAAAGGTATCGAGGACGGGAAATTCATCCGTGAAGTCGTGTCGCTATGAACATGATAAGAGCGTGAGGAGTTTGACATGTACGAGTTCGCGCGAGGCCCGCTGGTTTGGATCGCTTTTTTGATTTTCATAGGCGGCAGTTTCTACAAGCTGGTCTCGGTATATCTTCTGGTGAAGAAAGAGAAATCGGTCTTACCGGTAATGAGCGCCAAGTATGGTTTGCGCTCACTGATGCACTGGCTCGTCCCGCTAAGCTCCCGCAACCAGCGTCTGCACCCGGTGATGACCTTTGTCTCCTACGTCTTCCACATGTTTCTGCTGGCCACCCCGTTGCTGCTGATGGGCCACGCCGTGCTCTGGCAAGAGTCATGGGGATTTCACTGGTGGAGCCTGCCGCCCGGGCTTGCCGACCTGATGACGCTTGCTGTCATCGGCGCCGTCGGTTTCTTCGCCCTCAGGCGTATCGCGGCACCCGAGGTGCGCAATGTCACCGGCTGGAAGGAATATGCTCTGCTGCTAATCGTCGTGGCTCCTTTCGTGACCGGGTTCGTCGCCCACCAGCAGTGGCTGCCCGGCAAGACAATACTGATAGCCCATATCGTAACCGGCGCCCTGTGGCTGATTGCCATCCCATTCACCTGGCTGTCGCACATGTTGTGGTTCGTCTTCACCCGCTCATTCATGGGCAGTGAGTTCGGCGCGGTGCGCAACGCCAGGGACTGGTGACAGGACGGGAAAGAGAAAAATGGCCGATCTACAAGATGCACTGGTTGTCGATCCCGGTATCGACGAGTCGATTGCGAAGCTGACCCCGGAGCGAATCGAGAAGACCATACTCAGGGTTCTCAAGAAGGAGAACTCCGGCCGTCTCAAGGTCTACCTCGAGACATGCGTCCATTGCGGCCTGTGTTCCGAGGGCTGCCACACCTATCTCTCACGAGACAAGGATCCCGACTTCGCCCCGGTGGCCAAGGTCAAGGAAACCCTGTGGGTGATGGTCAAGCGCAAGGGCAAAGTCAGCCCGGAGTTCATCAAGAAGTGCGCCCGGATTGCCTTCACCGAGTGCGGCGCTTGCCGGCGCTGCAGCATGTACTGTCCCTTCGGCATCGACATCGCCTACATGATCATGATCGTGCGCCGCATCTGCAACCTGCTGGGAGTAGTGCCCCAATTCCTGCAGGACACCACTAACAGCCACGCGGCCACCAGTAACCAGATGTGGGTCCAGCCCGACGACTGGATTGACACGCTGATCTGGCAGGAGGAGGACGCGGCGGACGAGTTGCCCGGCGTCAGGATCCCGCTCGACCGCGAAGGCGCCGAGATCATGTACTCGGTCATCGGCCCCGAGCCGAAGATCCTGGCCCAGCTGATCGCCAACATGGCCATCATCATGAAAGTGGCGGGCATGGACTGGACAATGCCCAGTCTCGACGGTTGGGACAACAGCAACATGGCCATGTACTCGGGCGACTTCGAGGTAATGGGACGCGTTGAACGGGCGCACTGGGAGCGTGCCATGCAACTCAAGGTCAAGCGGGTCGTCATGGGCGAGTGCGGCCACGCCTACCGCGGCGCTGTCTACGACGGCCCCAAGTGGCTGGGCTGGAAGCGGCCGCCTATCACCATGGTTCACGCCGTCGAGTTCTACTACGAGTTGCTAAAGAGCGGACGGATCAAGATTGATCACAAGATCAGCGAGCCTACAACCGTTCAGGATCCCTGCAACATCGTGCGCGGGCGGGGTCTGCAACACAAGTTGCGCTACATCATGAACGAGTTGTGCGAGGACTTCCGCGACGTCGACCCGCGATTCGAGCACAATTACTGCTGCGCCGCCGGGGGCGGGGTGATCAATTGCGGCCCGCCCTGGAAGCTGTCGCGTATGAAAAGCATCCGAGTCAAGGCCGAGCAATTCGCCGCTACCGGCGCCCACATAATCGTCACCCCTTGCCATAACTGCCACAGCGGAATTGAGGACATCATCGGGCATTACAAACTCGGGATGCATGTATCGTTCATCAGCGAACTGCTGATAAAGACCATGGATATGGGCAAGCAAGACAAAGATTCAGTGGAACAGGCGGCACAGCAATCAGTGGCCGAGGTGCGCACATGACCTTCATCAAGCAAAGACAGTATCTGGGCCGGCTGAGTGTTTGCATGGCCAGCGCGTTGATATTCATCCTGGCCGGATGTGGCAACGAAACGCATGGGCAAAGGCGTACGGTCGGAGCATCCGTCATTACGCTCGCCCTGCCGGATGATCCGGACGTCTTTCCCTCAAGCTTCGCCGAGCTTCGCCGTCCGGCGGTCGAGTACAATCACCAGGCTCACGTAAAGGCGCTAGGCAAGCAGGGCTGCGATGCCTGTCACCCGCTCGAGGAAGGCCGGCTGGTTCCGCTGTTCAAGCGAAAGACAGACCTCGGCACCCGAGATGAACTGACAGAGCTTTACCACCGAGAGTGCCTCGGCTGCCACAAACAGGCGGTCGCCGACGGCAAGCAGGCTGTTCCTCTGGCCTGCGCTGAGTGTCACTTCTCTGTTCCTGAAGGAGTCTCCGCCTGGCGCGCGATTCACTTCGACTACTCGCTGCATTACCGTCACGTCAAAGCCAGCAAGGAAAAATGCGAAGTCTGTCATCACATCCTCGACGAGCAACACAAGAAGCTTGTCTACAAAAAGAAAACAGAGAGCGCCTGCGGTGATTGTCACGGGCAACGCGACCAGGGCAAGAAACTATCTCTGCGCAACGCCGCCCACCGCGACTGCGTAAACTGCCACCTGGAGCGCAAGGCCAAGGGGCAAAAGGCCGGGCCGGTACAGTGTGAGGGATGCCATAGCGCGGAAAAACAGTTATCAATCGAGAAACTTCCCAGTGTGCCGCGCCTCGAGCGCGGGCAACCCAATTTAACCTGGATTCACTTTCCAAAAACACATACGGCTGCGGTGTTGTTCGACCACGCCCGTCACGAAAAAGCATCCAGCTCGTGTTCGTCCTGCCATCACAAGACTCTCAAGGCATGCCGCGAATGCCACAAGCCGGGAGTGAAGGGCAAAGACGGAGCGGTTTCTCTCGAGCAGGCCTACCACCTTTCGTCATCCGAACATTCCTGTATCGGCTGCCACAAGAAACAGACTGCAGGAAAGACCTGTCAGGGTTGCCACTACCTCCTGGGAGAGCAAGCGGGAAAAAACGCATGTAAGGTGTGCCATAACGGCCCGATATTGACACCCGCTCAGACGAAGTTGCCCGAGCCCGTACAAGCGTCCATTGAGTTGGACGCCTTGCCTGCTGTTTCCGCGGATTTTCCCGAGAAAGTATCGATCGCCTCGCTGGCCAAGGAGTACAAAGCCGCCGAGTTCCCGCACTTCAAGATTATAACGGCGCTAGACAAAGACGTGCGCTCGAGCAAACTTGCCGGCGCCTTCCATGGCACGACCGGGACGCTGTGTACCGGCTGCCACCACCATAGTCCGCCGGGCATGCGCCCGGCCGCATGCCGAAGCTGCCATGACAAGGAGGGCCCGGAAATGATCGACAAGCCCGGCCTGTTTTCCGCGTACCATCGCCAGTGTATCGGTTGTCACCAGAAAATGGGTATCAAGAAACAGGGCTGCACCGACTGCCATGAGAGGACCTTGGGGGAGGTGGCAAAATGAGCGTCTCCAGAAGAGGATTCCTGCAGGGCATGGCCGCAGGCACCCTGGCCGCGGGAACCGCCGGGGCCGCTGGTTTCAAGCACTTCGAGGGATACCCGGGGCGGTACGGCCTGTTGCACGACGTCAACCTGTGTGTCGGCTGCCGCTCGTGCGAGGTGGCCTGCAACCAGGTCAACGACAACCCGCCGCCCGAGCCGCCGACCGCCGACAAGTCGGTCTTTACCAAGATGCGTCGACCGACCTCGAAGCAGTACACCGTGGTCAATCGCTATCTGAATGAAGCCGACGGCAAGCCGCCCGTTTACCGCAAACAGCAGTGCATGCACTGCAACGAACCATGCTGCGCCTCGGTCTGCTTCGTGCATGCCTTTACCAAGACACCCGAGGGGCCGGTGCTGTACGATCCCAGCGTCTGTGTAGGTTGCCGTTACTGTGTTAACGCCTGCCCCTACTATGCCCTGAGCTACGAGTACGAAAAGCCGTTCGAGCCAAGGGTGGTTCGCTGCACCATGTGTTACCCGCGCATCAAGAAGGGCCTGAAACCAGCCTGCGCCGAGGCCTGCCCGATGGGTGCCATCAAGTTCGGCCGGCGCGAAGAGTTGATCAAGCTGGCCCGTGAGCGGATCCGCAAGCGGCCTGCCGACTACATCGATCACGTCTACGGCGAGCACGAGTTCGGCGGTACGAGTTGGCTGGTGATTGGCGGCACATCCTTCGCAAAGCTCGGCCTGTTCGAGGGTGTCACCCACGAATCCATTCCCGAATTGGGAAGCGGTTTCCTGTCTGTTGTGCCGCTGATCGTCTCGGTCTACCCGGGACTGCTGGCCGGAATCTACGCGTTCTCCAAGCGCAAGGAGAGGCTGGCACGGGAGGAGCGTGAAGCCGCCGTGTCTGAGGCCGTCTCGAAGGCCAGCGAGGAGACCAAGCAGAAACTCTCGGCCGCAGCGGACAAAGCCAAGAAGGACAAGGACAATGCCGTAGCCCAGGCAGTCAAGAAGGCTTTGGCCGAGGCCGAGAAAGCGTCCGGGAAGGAGGTCTCGAAATGAACCAACCGGCAAAAAGCCCCGCCCGGCTGCTGACTCCCTTTAATGTCATCGCCGCCGTAATACTGGCGGGCGGCGCCGCAATAGGCTTGCTGCGTTTCATCAAGGGCCTCGGCGCCACCACCAACCTTTCCAACGACGTCCCCTGGGGTTTGTGGATCGGCTTCGATGTCATGACCGGCGTGGCGCTGGCAGCCGGCGGCTTCACCATCACAACCGCCGTCTACCTGTTTGGAATGAAGGAGTACAAGCCCATCGTGCGTCCGGCTGTCTTGACCGGGTTTTTAGGTTACGCCCTGGTAGTAGTGGGTCTGGTCGTCGATCTGGGCCGGCCGTGGCGCCTGCCGTATCCTTTCATTGTCAAGGCCGGTCCGACTTCGGCTTTGTTTGAAATCGCTTTGTGCGTCATGCTCTACCTGACAACTTTGTTCATCGAATCGACCCCGGCTGCCTTCGAGTGGCTTGGCTGGAAGCGCCTGCGCAAGCTGGTGGGCTCGATGACCATCGCTCTTACTATCTTCGGCCTGCTGCTCTCGACGCTGCACCAGTCGACACTGGGCGCCATGTTCTTGGCCACCCCCACTCGCCTGCACCCGCTCTGGCACTCAACTTACATTCCAGTGCATTTCTTCGTCTCGGCAATAGCGGCAGGAATCTCGATGCTGATCGTAGAGGGCTCGCTCTCACACCGCGTCTTTCGCGACCAGGTAGAAATCTCGCACGAGCAGTTCGATAAAATCACCATCGGCCTGGGCAAGGCCGGGGCGGTCGTCCTTCTGACTTACTTTATTATCAAGGTCATGGCCATCGGCCTGGAGAACGAGTGGCACTATTTAGCGACCCCTTACGGGGCTTTGTTTCTGGTTGAGCTGCTGGGATTTGTCGCCCTGCCCTGCTTCGGGTTCCTGTTGGGCTATCGCGAGCGCCGTCCGCTTCTGATTCGCATCTCGGCCGTGATCACGGTGATCGGGATCATTTTCAACAGGCTCAACGTCAGCATTTTCGCTTACAACTGGCAGCTTCCGGCCGAGCGGCGCTACATACCACACTGGATGGAGATCTGGGTTACCGTGGCGATCGTTACGGCCGGTGTTGTCGCCTTTCGCTGGATAGTCAAGCGCATGCCGATTCTCCACGAGCACCCCGAGTGGCGCGGCGTCCATTGAAGGGAGGAATACAATGTATCATACCATGCAAGATTTCCTGACCTTCACCAAGGGCTCGTGTTACATCCTGGCCGGTCTGGCAGTAGTGATCTTCATTCCCTTCTGGCTGTTTTTGACCGACCGCGAAAAGAAGAACTGAGATGGATCTTTAAAGTGCTTGCTCGGCAGCAAGCGCTTGCAGCTCACCGGCCAGAGTCGTGTTTAGCAGCGGTGCCAGATCGGGACCAACGGAGAAACCCTCTCCGTACTGTGGCTCGTCGTCTCCGTAGGCATATGGCGCCTGGCCATCGAACTGGCAGCGGGGGATGATGTAACCCAGCTCGTCGTTCGAAAGACCTAGTACGATGCGGTAAGGCGTCTGTCGCATGTAATGGTAGATAGGTATCGAGCAACCACAAGGGTAGAAATCCGCCCCGGGATCCTGCGGATCCTGGTAAAAAGTCTCCCCGTCGGGGCCCTCCAGGGCCAGCTCGGGGTAGAGTTCTCCCGGTACCGTGACAATCTGCACCTTGCCCAGATCGATCACGCTGGCCTCGGTCTCGAGGTAGGCGTCGATCAACATGATCTCGGAGGGCTGACGCTCGCGGCCCTTCTCGTCGTAGAGCTTGCGTTCGAACAACCCCTCCAGGCCGGCCAATTTCAGCTCCAGGTTTTCGAGAGGAACAAAGAAGCTGGCACTGCGATAGGCCAGCCGACCGTCTGTGCCGGCATCTTCCCCGTTCTCCAGCGCCGAAAGAGCCACATCCGCCACCAGCCGGCCCATCCGCTCAGTCTTGGCGAATGAGTCTTCGGGCAAGACGTTGCCGCCCTCGTCCGTCAGCTCGACTCCCAGCGGCGTCATCAGGCCGCCGACCATACCCTGCCAGTAGATGCCCACCGCCCCGGGGCAGGCATCCTCGATCGCCGAAATCAGACTGGCCGGAAAGTCGGCGCTGAGTTGCTGATTGTCTCCACCCAGCACCTCGACATGGTTGGACCAGTGAGTAACCACGGCCACCGGATCGCCGTCAACGATGCTATCGAAGCGCAGGGCAACGACGTCCTCGTGCAACACAATCGGCAAGCGGCTGTCACGGGTGAGATTCTCGGTCTTGCCGGCTCCTGCTACTAGCCGCACCGGGACAAGCCTCTCTTGCGCCCTGGAAAGGGCTGCAACAACTTGCTCCCGGGCCCAGTCCAGGTAGTCATCATCTCGACCGCTCACCCCCAGCGGGCCCCACAACCCCATGCTGTCCGGACCTTCGTGGTTGTGGGTACAGCTGACTATCAGCTTATCGAGGACAACGCCGGCCCGGCGGGCTGCACGGCCGATCTCCAGGGCCTGGTCGCGCATCAACCCAACCCAGTCGAGCGTGACGATGCCGATTCGCACATCGCCTTGAACCAATATCAGCGCCCGGGCATAAAGGTCGTCGTGAACACCCAGTGCCGGCCGCTGACTGCCAAAGCCCGCGATCCAGACCGGGTCGAAGCGCTTGTCTTGGTCCAGATCGGAAAACGGTTCCCCGTCCTCCCACTGACCGTC
This sequence comes from uncultured Myxococcales bacterium, assembly GCA_964513625.1. Classification (GTDB taxonomy): domain Bacteria; phylum Myxococcota; class B64-G9; order B64-G9; family B64-G9; genus DATKYQ01. The sequence goes on from CAZENH010000012.1 coordinate 144,436, forward strand.
CCCGTCAAGATCCTCGAACGGTTCAACGACCGGCGTAATCACCACAGCGGCGGCCCCGGCCTGCAAAACTCCAGAAACCGGACCAGCGCCAGTTCCACACCCGGCAAGCAACCAGGCCGCGATCAGAATCGTGGGCACCGGGCAGCCAAACCTGATCATCATGAACACACGCTAGCACCGTAGAATACGCTGCACAAGACTTGCCACGCGGCGTCCTAGTTCATGGAACCGACCCATTCTTCAACTTCTCTGAGATCCGCGGCGTTTTGTGAGTAATCTTTATCCGTGTCGACGCCGGCGAACTTCTTTCCGGCAAGTTTCGAAAGCGCGTCCAGTGCCTCTTCGCGCACGAATGGAACCTGGGCCGACTTCAATACCGAAAGCAGCCGCCTGGCCCCGCTCCGGGGATCGTTAGCGGCTATTTTCTGGGCGTATGCCAGTTTCATCTCGGAATCGGCGGCCTTGTCGAAGGCCCTTTCCAGTTCGGCAAGATTGTCGCTTGCGATTTGCGTCTTGGGTTCCGCTGCCCCACTCGCAAGAGCTGGAGCGTGGGGATGCTCATGACCTCGCGGAGATCGAGCCAGTTCCGTCCTGGACAAGGCCCAACCGGAAAACCAGACGAAGCCGACGATTCCCAGTGTTGCCAAAGTACCCACGATGACCCGGATAAACGCTCGAAGCTTGGTGTCAGCACTAACAACGTGAATTATCAAGGCAGCCAGACCCAGCACTATGCCGTAAAACGCCACCACGCTGGGACCTGCCGGCATATCGGCCAGGTAAGAAGTGCCAAGCCCGAGAACCGTAACCAGGAATCCCATTCCCCAGCCGACCAGCAACTGGTACAACAGCTTGCTGGTTATCAGGCTGGCGATGATGGCCGGCACTACCAAAAAGACGAACACCAGAAGCACTCCTGCGGTGCGCACCGAGATCGAGATCACCAACCCGAACGAAAGGTAGAACCAGAAATCCCAGACCCACAGGCGGATGCCGTCTGCCTTGGCCTTGCCGGGATCCTCGCTGATGGCCAGGATCGGCCTGCGGAAGATGTAGTGGAACAGGCCGACCACGCTGTAGGCGCAGGCCGCCAAAATGATGGCATCCCAGCGGACCCACAGGATGGCCCCGGTCATGACCTCCTTGATGTGCTCGGCCCCGTGCGGGGCGCGGTCAACCACCAGGATGACCACCG
>CAZENH010000013.1:0-104541 GCA_964513625.1 uncultured Myxococcales bacterium
GGGCTTGCTGCTCGGACTGGCGTTGGTAATCAAGAGGCGCTAACCTGAAGCCGGAGAGGCTTCCTTTCCCTATCCCCGTCGTACCGCGGCGGCGCCAAGGCGCTGCCGCGGTACGGTTCGTTTCTGCGCTTACACAGGTCGCTAAATCGATCTTCGAATATCTTGACTCCGCCATCGGGGACGTATACAATTTCCATCTTGTGAAAACACTGCAAATACACAGGGCTTGGGTGAGAGTCAAGAGCAGCAGGTAGACAAACACACTAGCGCCGTAAAAAGCGCGGAACAAGACGTACCAATTGGGTCGAAAGCGACTTCGAGCGTAGTTGAATCAACTGTAAAGAGGTTGCCATCTCAAGCGTCTAGGAGAACGACATGGGCTTTCTCGAGCAGTTCAATCCATTCACCCGTTCCGGCATCTGGATGTTCCTTATCCTGCTGGTCTCTGTCTACACACTCACGCTGGTTATCGAAAGGGCCTACACTTTGTGGTTCCGATTCAAGATCGACGCCAGCCAGGTTTTGAGCCGAATCCTGTCGTTCGTTGATTCGAACAACTACAGCCGCGCCATTGAGGTTTGCAACAGCCGCCAGGGTCACCCCATGTGCGTCGTGCTCAAGTCCGGGTTGCTCAAGGCCAATCGTAGCGATCTTGAGATAAGAAGGGCCATCGAGCAGACCACCATGAAGGTCGGTCCCCAGATTCAGAAGCGCACCCCGTATTTAGCCACTTTGGCCAACGTAGCCACCCTGCTGGGGTTGCTGGGTACGATTTTCGGGCTGATCATGGCCTTCGAGGGCGTCGAGTTGGCCTCGGCCGCCAAGAAGCAGGAGGTTCTAGCCCGAGGCATCTCACTGGCCATGAACACGACGGCCTTTGGGCTGATAGTGGCTATTCCGACAACTATCGCGCACGCGGTGCTGTCGGCCAGGCAGAACTTGCTGCTCGACACCATCGAGGACAGTGCCATGACGCTTTTCAACCATTTATCGGCCAAGAACCGAATGGGAACAATGAAGCGCTGAGTGTTGTCCAATATCCGTCTGATTTCGAACGGGAGACTGTAAGATGCCGTCCAAGCGAGGAGGCGAAGCGCCCGTTGATCTGAACATGGTGCCGATCATGAACCTGTTTCTGGCCATGATCCCGTTCTTGCTCATGTGCGCCGCCTTCTTCCAGGTCTCGGTGATCAACGCCTCGGTTCCGGCGCTATCCGAGGGGGGAGACGATCCCAACGACGTCCCCAAGAAGGAGTTGCAGAAGGTCACTATCAACTTGCAGATCACCAAAGACGGATTCATGCTTTCGGCAGTTGGAGACCAGCCCGAGGACGAACTTCAAAAGGTTGGCGGCAAGATACCGCTTAAGAAGAAAGAGTATGATTTCGATAAGCTGGCAGAGCGAATGAAATCCATTCACGACAAGTACAAGAAGAGCGACACAGTGATCATCCTGCCCGAGAAGGAGATCCTCTACGACACTATTATCAAGACAATGGATGCCAGCCGCGAGAGGATAATTGACAAGCGCATGGACACGCGCGAACACCTTTTCACCAATGCCGTTGTTTCGGCGATATTGTAATGCGGAGTAGTAGATGGCCGGAAAAGTAAAAAGAAGCACCGAGAGCACCATGAACCTCAACCTGACCTCGATGATGGACATGTTCACCATCATCCTGGTGTTTTTGATCTTCTCGTTTTCCAGCCAGGATCAGAACCTCAAGCTCGACCCCGATCTGTCCCTGCCGGAATCCACGGCGGCCATAGAATTCAAGTGGGCCATCAACGTCAACTTGACTCCCACCGAACTCAGGGTCGAGGGCAATACAATTGCCAAGGTAAAGAGCGGGAAGATCGCCGGGGTGAAGGTCGACAAGGACAAGAAGCGTGTGATTCCGTTGTTCAACCTGTTGAAGAAGTACAAGGACATCGAGAGTCGCGAGAAAGTCAACCCTACCGGCGACGAGACGGTGATCAGCTTTCAGGCCGACAAGAACCAACCCTTCGAGGTAGTCGACCTGGTTATGAAAACGGCGGCCCAGGCGGGTTACCCCAACTTCCGCTTCGTGGTGTTGAAAAAATAGGAGGCCGCTCATGCGCGCGCTGATAAGACTGATTCCTGCCTTGCTGGCGTTGTTCCTGTTCACAGACGTCGCTCAGGCGGAACAAGTTGCGAGGCCGGATTTTTCCTCGATCAAGGGTGCGGGCCAGACGATCGTCGCCCGCCGCCGGCGCCGCAGCAAGAAAAGGCGGCCAAAGCCGCGCCCCAGGCCCGCTGCCGAGCCGACACCTGCGCCGTCTCCCGATCCCGGGGCGGCCTCGGCACCCTTAGGAGGCTCAGGACTGGGTGGGACAACTCGCGTCGAGTTTGATGCTCAGCTGATCAAGGGTCAGACGACCAAGGCGGGAGAGGTGCAGATTCTCGAGCGCAAGGACAGCGCATTGAAGAGCATGGTAAAAAGGCGAACGAGCTTCAGGGAGGAGATCATCCATACGGTTTTTCCCGATAAATAGGCCGGATGGAAACTGGAGTTAAATAGACGAAGGGAGCGGCAATGGTTCAGCGTGCGCCGCGGCGGCAAGATCCGGGAGTTCTTCAGGTATTCATCTTCAAGGAGGGACGCTTCTGGGGAACGGAGTGTTTCTCCCAGCCTTCGTTGATTATCGGACGCAGTCCGGAATCCGATCTGCAGATAGACGACGATATCACTTCGCGCACACATGCTCAGATCAGCGTTACTCCCGAAGGAGTCATCCTCGAGGATCTTGGCAGTTCCAACGGCACGTTCGTCAACGGTGAACCGATAGAGCGTTGTTTTCTTGAAAACCGCGACGAGGTTTCTATCGGGATTTATACACTCAAGGTCAAGCTCCTCAGCAGAAAAAAGCCGGCGCCGCGCTTCCATGACGAAACTCGCATTATGGATCGCGATGTGATCAAGGATGATCGAACCGAGATCGTCCAGCCCGAGCAGGTCGACGCCGATATGTTGGTGGATGACAACGAGTTGGTCGAACCGGCCGAGTCGACCTACGTGGTTAAAGCAAGGCGGGAGCAGTCCTCGCCGGTGCGGGAGATCGAGCCGGACAGGAAAGGTGAGATTGCCGCGGCGCTCAGGGAAGAGTTGCATGCCGGGTCGGATTTCGACGCACCTCTTACCGATCGCCTGTCTCACCCGCCGGCCGAGGCCGTAAATGAGTTCCAGCGACGTCAACCGGATGAATATTTCGTCAAGACACAGGTGGAGCCTGCCCCAGAGCCCGCTGCGGAGCCAGAGCCGGCTCAGCCGGCCGACCAGGGCGTCCGCTGGCTTACGCCGCAACCGACCGAATCGCCGTCATTGCAGCTTGCAGATGAACTGGAGCCGGAAGCCCCCAAGATGGAGGCCCCGGAGTCATGGGCTCCGATGCCCGAACCGGAGCCGGCGCCGTCGTTCTCGCCGCCGGTCAACGAACCCTCCGTTCAGGTATCCGACCAACTCATGCGGCCGGAAGAGCCGGAACCGGCGCCACGTGCACCGGCGGGTGCCGCGGCGATGCTCGACACCCAGTTCGAGGCCGGTGACGAAGATGAAGAAGAAGGGATGTTGAGCGAATTCGTCGAGCCTTTTTCGCTTTTGAACAACCTGATTCGTGAGAACTTCGCAACACCTCAAGTGCCGACCGAAGCGAACCCGGTGATCGAGATTATCGGCTACAGTCAGGAAAAGCAGGTAATGAGTTACGAGCAGATCGCTCGTGGCAAACGCTTCAGGATAGGACCCAAGAAGTTCGTATTGGCGCGCTACAAAAGCCAGGCGGCCTGCGATGTCATGTTCACCGACGAATTTTCTGGCGGTGTGATCACCGGCGGACGGACGGTATCGGTCGATGAGTTGAAAACCGGCACCAACAGAGTAGGCTCGCGCAAGGGTCAGAACGTTTACGCCTACAAGTTGATGAAAGGCGACTACGCCAATCTGATCCACGACGGAGGCGGGTCTTTCCTGCGTTTCGTCAACCCGCCTAAGTTGCCTCCCGCACCGCGGCGCAACAAGTTCGATCCTCTGAGCCTCAAGATCTTCGGTTCTGCTTTTCTGGCTCACGTCCTTTTCATCGTGATCCTCAGCTTTTTCTCCAACCCGGTAGAGGCCGGCGACAACGCCGACATCGATCGCTTCGCCAAGGTGGATATCAAGGATCTGCAGGCCGAGATACCCCAGGAGGAGGCCGAGGTTCCGCTCGATCAGCTTCCCGAGCCTGAAAAGGCCGAAGAAGAAAAGCCGGAAAAAGAAGAGAAGAAAGAAGAGCCCAAGAAGGAAGAGAAGAAAAAGGTCAAGAAAACCAGGAGGCACTCCAGGAAAAAAGCCGGCGACGGGGGAGGCGGAGGAGAGAGCGCGGGCGCAGGTATGATGGCCGCTTTGGGAAACCTCAACAAGAAGAAACCGTCACAGAATATTGTTGCGGCTGTATCCAACCTGGACGCGGTTCGCGTGCCAGGGGGGCGCTCGCGATACAAGGTGTCGGGCCTGGTCACCAAGTTACCGACTTCCAGCGTGGTTCTCTCGCGCGGCCGGGGGGTTGGAGTCAAGGCCGGCATCGATCTTCTGCGGGGCGGGAAAGGACGCGGCGGCCGTGCAGGCATAGGTCCCGGGGCGCTCGGCGGAGGATCGATTGGCAGACGCAAGGTGGGCGGCGTGGTCTTCAAGGCGCCCAAGCGCAAGATGCGGGTTCGGGGCCACCTGAGCCGCGAGGCGATAGCCAAGGTGGTGCGCAAGCACCTGCGTGAGATCCAGTATTGCTACGAGAGAAACCTGCTGCTGTCGCCCAATCTGCAGGGCAAGGTGATCATGGAGTGGACGATAGCCGTTTCGGGCTCGGTAACAGTGGTCAAGACCAAGAACAACACGATGGCCTCCCCGGCCGTCGCCATGTGCATAGCTGCGAAGATAAAACAATGGAAATTCCCGAAGCCCAAGGGTGGGATCGTTATAGTTTCCTACCCCTTCATATTCAACTCCATTGGATTCTAGCACCGCTTGGACACAAGCCAACTTGAAACCTGCTCAACGAATTGTATCACCATGGCGTTGCACAAGATTAAGCTTGCCCCGCGCATTCTGCGGGGCTAACCGCCCTTCAGGCGAAACTTGACTCAGGCATGGTGATCTGCCTTTTATTACTGCTAGAGCCGCGTCGAGCGGCCAGGTTGGCATATAACTTTACCAGGAGAGTGGGATGCGCCCTTCTCGAAGGTGCGGGTTATTGTTGAAAAGGAGCGGCGGAAGATCCGCAGTCGCGTACGGCCTGTTGGTGGCCTTGGCGCTGCTTGTGGCTCCCGCCGCGCGGGCAGGCGAAGACGATCTCGATCAGGGCAAGGTCTACGCCATCCAAGAGCGCGATTATCGCATGAACCACGAGTTCTCGATCTCGATGGCCTTTCTGCCACTGGATGCCTTTTACAAGTTTTTCGCCGTTACCGGTCACTACGTGTTGCATTTCAACGATCTGTGGGCCTGGGAGGCCATCCATTTTTCATTCGCCAAGTATCTCGAGGTCGATACCGGCCTGAAGCACCAGATGAGCAACGATTGGGATGTCAGTGCCACCGATACGCCGAAAATCGACTATTTTTTGGATACTAACCTGATGATAAAGCCGACCTACGGCAAGGTAGCCCTCTTCGACAAGTGGGTAGTTCAACTCGAGAGCTACTTCTTGATCGGTATCGGGGCCGAGAAGTTCCAGACGGCCTGGTTTCCCTCGGCCAACCTGGGTGTCGGTATGCGTGTATATCTCACCAACACCATCTCGTTGCGCTTTGAGGCACGCGAATACGTTTATCTCCAGGAAGGCAGCGTCGACAGCACGCTCTATTTTGGAATAGGTTTTTGTTACAATGCATTTGCCGAGGATCTGACCAGCCGCAAGAAGGCGGGAATGACAAAGTACCAGGATAGAAGCGGGAAGGGCGTTACGGGGGAGGCGGGCAAATGAATCCGACAAGCAAATGCTCAGGCAATTTTCACAGGCCGCGGAAGATCTTGCCTGCCTTGGTCACAGCTCTCGCCGTTCTTTCGGGAGTGTGGCAACAGCTGCCGGCCCGGGCCGGAGAAATTGAGGATTTTCAAGAAGCGAGCACTTACGAACCGATTCAGCGCAGGCTGTTCGATCTGGGACACGAGTTCTCCATCGGCTGGGCTTACCTGCCTCTGGACGCCTACTACAAGGGATACGGTGTGCAGCTGGCATACACTATCCATTTCAGCCACTTGTGGGCGCTTGAACTTTTCCGCGTAGGATGGTCGTACAATCTCGATACCAAGTTGAAGACAAAGCTGATCGACCAGATGCCCGACATCTCTCCGGGCGAGTTCCCGGCAGTGGTGATCTGGGAAAACACAAACCTGCTGTTCAAGTTGTTTTACGGAAAGCAATCGTTTCTGAACAACGTGGTCATGCATTTCGAGGTTTTCATTACAGCGGGAGCCGCCTTCGCGTTTCGCAACCCCTATACTCTCTGGTCCGGGAACTACACCAACGCCAACTATGACTTCGGGGTCAACGCCGGAGTCGGGGCGCGTTTCTGGTTCAGCCCGAGTTGGTCTGTGAGGTTCGACTTGAGAGACACCGTATTGCTGCTGACTCTCAACCGGGGCGGCTTTCCTCTGAAAAACTCGGCCATGCTGGGCTTGACTTTTGGAGTCAATCTTTAGTCGTATTTTCATAAGTGGGAGAATACTTCCATGCGCGGGCCAAGATGGTTGCCATTCGTAGCCGGGACTTTCCTCGTTCTAGTTCCGGCGTTACCGCGATCCGCGAGCGCCCAGGCGAAATCCGATCAGGCCGGGCAGGACGAACCTTCGTCAGGGGAGCAGCCAAAACCACCCGACAAGAGTCCTCCGGCGCCCGGGGAAGAGACCACACCGGCACCTCCGTCGAATCCCGGCGAGGGAGGACTGACCGAAGAAGAGTTGAAAGAACTCGAGGGCACAACCGAGGAAGAAGCCAAGGTCGGTCCAGAGGTTTTCGACGAGGGCGTCAAGCTCTTCTACGAAAATGACAATGTCGGGGCGGCTAAGCGCCTGTGGGACTATATGTCTGGTAACGCCCCTGGAGCCAAGAACTACGGTTATGCCGAGTACTTCATGGCTCAGGCGTTCGACAAGTTGGGACTGACACACGCGGCAATTGAATATTATTACAATGTAGCCAAGAACCGCACCAAACCCGAGCTGCTGCCGGATGCGCTGGCGGCCATCGAGAAAATCAGCCGCGTTCATCCGTTCGACCAGCAATTGATCCTCAAGGACCTGATCTATGATACGCCTTTCGGCTACATCAGGGAGGATTTGCGGGATTTCATCGAGTACTACCAGGGCTTACTCGACTATCGCAACGGCTTCATCAGGTGGGGCGAGAAACACTTTGAGAAAATCGAGAAGAGAACCTACTACTATTACAAGTCCCGCTACGTCCAGGCGGTATACGACCTGGTGAAGTACAATCTCGATGGCGCCATCAAGTTGTTTTTAGAGATTCTGGATTCGGACATCGAGCAAGTTGATGTGATCAACAGCACCAGGCAAAGCGTGGCCCGCATTTTTTTCGAGCAAAAGAAATTCGGGGCGGCCTACGAGAAGTACGAAGAGATTGACGCGCCCATTGAAAAACAGGCTTCGGTGTTTCTTGAGGAAGCCTGGACACAGTATTACCTCAAGGACTACCGGCGAGCCATGGGCCTGTTGTACGCTTTAGAAGCGCCGGCCTTTTTCCGTTATTTCAACCCCGAGAAGTACTTGATCAAGGCATTAATCTACAAGAATCTGTGCCACTACAATGTGGCAAAGGACGCCGTGGCCGAGTTTCGTCAGTACTATGGCGACGCGTTGAAGGCCATCTATGATCGGGTCGATCTCGACAAGAACGAAATCCTGCTTGACGCCGCCTTGCAGGATCCGGCCCTCGACGAGATGAGCAAGTTTGCCCGCTTACTGGATACGGAGATGGGAAGGCTTGGCGACTTCAGCGCGGCCTGGGCCGAAAACGGCCTGCTTTCGCATCTTAACCGGATCTACGATCTCAAGATCCAGGACACAAACCGCCGGCTCAAGGTCAAGATGGATCAAGCCATCCGTTCGGTGGCCGAAAGACTCTTGGCCTTTCAGGAACAGATGAACCTGCTCGACTACGAGATCGGGCTGTCGATTTACAAGCGCATCAAGGGTAGCCCCACCCAGAAAGAAGCCCATCGCCAGGAGATTCCCTCCTCGGGAAAACAGGTTTACTACAGGTTCGACGGGGAGTTCTGGAACGACGAACTGCATGATTTCCGTTTTTTCATAGAAGACCGCTGCTTCAGCGAAGAACGCTGGGAATAATCCGGTGCTGGAGAGATAATGAATCGGCATACGAAAATCGCCGGGCTGTTTTTCTTGCTTTCTGTGGCCACGATGCTTTGCGGGTTTTCCCTGACCGACGAGGCCGAAGAGAAAGCGGAGTTCGTCGAGGGGCTCAAGCGCGATATCATCAAGGTTGATCACTCCGTCGACGTCACAAAAGATCTGATCAAGAAATCAAAGAGCGCACCATACCTGCCGGATATCATCTTCCGGCTGGCCGAGCTATACGTCGAGAAGTCTCGCCTGATCTATTACCTGGACGTGGAAACCAAGGGAGCCGAACAGGCTGTTTCTTCGCCGGAAGCCAAGCTGTGGAAGAACGAGGCCATCCAGACTTACACCGACGTCATGCACCGTTTCCCGGAGTATCGCTACAACGATAAGGTGCTCTTCTTTTTGGGACACGAGTATCACGAACTTGGCATGCATGAGGACATGCTTAAGACCTACAAGAAACTTGTCGAGGACTATCCCAAGAGCTCCCTGTTGCTCGAGGCGTTGTATATCATCGGTGATTTCTACTTCAACAAGGACGACCTGGTGGAGGCCGAGAAGTGGTATCAGCGCATTCTTCAGTACCGCGAGTCCCCGCTGCACGACATGGCTCGTTACAAGCTGGCCTGGGTAGCAATCAACCACGCCCGCGATGACAAGAAGTTCTGGAAGAAAGCTCTAGGCCTTTTCGAAGAGGTGGCCACCTCGAAGAACAGCCCGGACGAAGGTATCACGGTCGATACCCACAAAATGGTCAACATCCGAATCGAGGCCCTGAACGGAATCGTTTTCTGTTACACGGAGGTTCACTCGGCCAAGAATGCCCTCGATTACTTCCGTAAACTGGCCACTTCGAAGCAGGTATATCTGCACGCACTCGAGAAGTTGGCCAATCGTTATTTCATCAAGGAGCAGTTTGACAACGCCGCCTTGATGTATCGCCGCATTATCGAGTTGTCCAACGACGTCGAGAAGAACCTGGATTATGCCCAGCGTATCTATGACGCCTCGAGCTTCTCGAAGAACAAGGAGAAGGTTGACGAGGATGTACGCGCTCTGGTCAAGGCGGCTTCACTGTATGCTTATTCCTGGAGGATTCCGGACGATCAGAAGAAGCAGTTGGCCAAGGAGTTCGAAGTCTACGCCCGGGATATTGTGACCAAGCTGCACAAGCTGGCCAAGCAAAGGGGAGAGAAGCGCTCTTTCCGGATTGCCGCCAGGGCCTATAAAAACTACCTGAGCTTCTTCACATACTCGAAGGAGCTTAGGCAAATGAAGTTCAACTACGCGGAGGCTCTCTATAATTCGCGGCAGTACCTCGAATCGGGCCGCGTCTACGAGGATATTGCCCGCAACATGGAAGAAAGCAAGGATCGCAAGGATGCACTCTACTCTAGCATCCAGGCCTATCAATCTGCTCTGGGTGACGCCAAGTACCTGACAAAGTTCGGTTTGGTAGAAGCCAGGCAAGCCATGAAGCAGCTCGGAGCCTACTACGTGCGCAAGTATCCCAAGGATGGCAAGACGCCGACCATCAAGTTCAACGTGGCGCGTATGTTCTACGAACAAGGCGAGTACCAGCAGGCAATCGAGTCTTTTCTGGAGTTCATCAAGCAGTACCCGACCCATGCCCAGATGGCCGTGGCCGGACACCTGGTGCTCGATTGCTACAAGCAGCTCGAAGATTTCCGTGGTCTGGCCAAACAGGGGCGGGCCTTTATCTCGAACTCCAGTATTACTGACGCAAATTTCAAGAAGCAAGTCGGGGCGATCGTGGCGGCGGCCGAGAACCGCGAGATCGACAAGAAGACCCTCGAGGTTTCCAAGGACGGCAAGGACGCCGCCAGCGCGCTTCTGAACTACGCCAGCGAGGTCGAGGATGCCGGGCAGGCCGAGAACGTCGTCTACCGCTCATTCGTCATGGCCAAGGAAAAGCGCAACGTGGAGTTGGCTTTCAAGGCCGGCGGTCAGCTGGCCAAACAATACCCCAAGTCGAAGTACCTCGAAGACATCTACGCCACGCTTGGCAACTTCTCTGCCCAAATGGCCGATTTTGATCGAGCGGCGGCGTTGTATGAAGATTATTTCGTACGTTTCCCGCAAAAGGCGGAAGCGCGCGAGGCACTGTTCGCCGCTGCCCGTTTTCATTCATACCTGGGGCAGTTCTCTCAGGCGATCAAAGACTACCGGATCTTGATAGAGGGCGCGAACAGCGAGAGGAAGGGCAGCTTACTGGTGGAGATAGCCGACGCTTACTCAAAGATGGACGACTGGCGCATGGTGCTGAAGGTGGCGCGCGAGGCCGTCGCGGCGCTGCCGTCAAGTGTTATGGGCCAGCTGCTGCTGGCCAAGGCGCTCGAGAAACGCGGCAAGATCGAGGAGGCCAAGCAGGCATTCATGGCAGCTGCCAGTTCAGGGGGGCCGGATGATACGGCCCTGTCCGCCGAAGCGCAGTTCCTGCTGGGTGAGATGATCTTCGACGACTACAAGAAAGTACGTTTCGGAGCCGGGCAAGACGATCAGGCCGTGTTGCAAAAGAAGATGCAGTTCATCCAGATGATGGAGCAGATTTATGCAGGCGTTGTTCAGATGAAGAACCCTGAATGGGCCATCGCTTCTCTCTATCGGTTGCACCAGGTCTACGACAACTTTGCCTCCTTTTTGGGCAGTGCACCGATCCCTGCCGACCTGAACGCCGATCAGAAGAAGCAGTACAAGCAAATGCTCACTCAGCAGGTAACGGCCCAGAAGCAGACTGCGAAGACCTATCTGGACACATGCGTAAAGACGGTCAGACAAAAGAAGGTTTTCGATCGCTTTGCCATGGCCTGCCTGACGGGTCAGGAGCCCAAGGAAAAAGTCGTTCGGCGGCGGTCTGAGAAGCCGCTTACCGGCAAGCAGGTCGACGATCTCAAGGCGAAGCTGTTGAAGAATCCGAACGACCTGAAAACCATGGACGCCCTGGCAATGCTGGCCATCTGGAGCGGTGACTTGTACATGGCACGCCTGGTTCTGTCGAAGGCCATGGAGCTCAACGATAACCACGCGCCCTCTCTGAACTTGATGGGCGTGGTCGAGCTGCATCTCGGCAACGATCAGGACGCCTACGACTTCTTCAAGAAATCGATGACCTCCGATTCTAACCTCTTGCCGGCCCGACTCAATATGGCTGCTGTTTTCACCAGGTACAAGGACGAGGCTCGGGCCAAGGCCGTCCTCAAGCCCATCATGTCGAGGGTCAGGAGCATTGATCTTTCGACGCCGGACATACATCCGTCGGTCAAGGACGCGCTCAGCCAGCTGCGTATCCGATAGGGTCGCAAGGAAGGAATATCCTGCATGAAACATTGGAGCATAAGAGGATTTCTGGCACTGACCGCATGCGCGGCGCTGCTTTCGGGTTGCGGCCCGTCTCTTTCCTACACGGTTTCCCCCGAGCTGATCAAGCGACTGCCCAAGAGCAGCCGGAGATCCGTCTTTCAGGCCGAGACCGTGGTCACAATCGCCGTTGATCGAAAGAGCTCGGTAAAGCGCCAGATCGACAATGCGCGCAGGGAAATAGACCGGACCGAGGAAAGAATCAAGAAGGCGCGCAAGGAGGCCGAGGGTGCCGCTGCGCGCGAAGCCGAAAAGATCGATATGGAAATAGATATGCTGGATGCCAAGATCGATTTTCTCAACGACAAGATCGACCATCTCGAGATGAGCCTCAAACTCGCCGAGATGGAGTTGGTACTTGCCAAGGCGCAGTTTGAGCTGGCCAAGGTCAAGCTGGTCAAGAAGCATTCGATTGCTTTCAGCGACTCCGAAGAAGACTTCGTGGAGCAGGCTAAGTCAATCCAGGCGGACGTGGATGACATGCGCAAAGACGTCGACGAGGACGCGGCCGATCTCAAACGCAAGGAAGAGAGCTGGCTGGCGGTGAAGAAAAAGTACTTTTCATCGATCGGTGAGTCATCCAAGGGATGGTGGACAGAGTAGAGTTGAAAGGACATCGCGTCATGAAGTTGCGCAGGTTTCTCATTGTGCTCGTGATATTACTTCCGGCTGTCGGGCTGGCCCAGGGGGGTAAGGGCGAGAAGGGCGAGAAAGGCGAGAAGGCATCCGGGGTCACCAGCAAGAAGGCCAAGGACGAGGCTGTCTTGCGCTCGAAAAGCAAGCTCAAGAAGGACGCCTCACTCAAAGAAGTCATCAAGGACTATCAGGCTGCGCTGCAACAGGATCCGACTGATGCGGATGCGGCATTCACCCTGGCCCTGGCCTATCACTCGCAGGGGAATTTTGTAAAAGCCGAGGCCTTCTATCGCAAGGCGATCAAACTGGATCCCGCCGAGATCGACGCTCGGCTGAATTTGGGAGCCCTGCTGCAGAAGGAAGGTCGCTTTGCAGAGGCAGTCAAGCGCTACAAGGAAACCATCGCCCAGCACCCGGACATGATCGAGGCATACTTCAACCTCGGAGTCGTCTATACCAAGATGGGAAAATTGGGAATGGCGGTGGCGGTCTACAAGGCGGCCTGCGAGATTAGTCCGGGATTTGCCCTGGCGCAATTCCAGTTGGCGGAGATCTATCACCGGCAACTAGACTTCGGCAAGGCCGAGCAAGCCTATCGGGAGGCTATCCGTAACGAACCCAGGTTTGCAGACGCCTACAACAACCTGGGCAACCTGTTTTACGAGCGGGGCGCGGCCGAAAAGGCAATCGTATTCTACAAGAAGGCCATCGAGATCAGGCAGCAGGATCCGGAGTTCCGCTACAATCTCGGGCTGGCATATTTCAAGATCAACAAGCTCGATGCAGCGGCTGCGGCCTATAAACAGGCCATCGAGCGGGACGACAAGTATGCAAGTGCGTACAATAACCTCGGCGTGGTGCTGGGACGCCAGAACAAGAAAGACGAGATGATTGCGGCCTTCAAGAAGGCCTGTGATCTGAATCCTCGCTATGTCGAGGCGCACTTCAACTTAGGGCTGGCATATTTCAATGCCAACCGATTTGGTGAGGCAATCACGAAGTTCAACGAGGTGTTGCTGATCAACAAGGACTACGCCGATGCCCACGCTTACCTTGGAGAGGCTTATTACCACAAGGGAAATGTTTCCCAGGCCATGAGTCACTTCAAGAGGGCGATCAACATCAATCCAGGCAAGGCCGAATTCCGCTCGAAAATGGGCATCGTCTACATCGAGGAAGGCAAGCTGACCGAGGCCGAGAAAGCTTTCAAGCAGGCGCTGGCCATCAATCCCGAGGACGCTGCCTCGCGGGCGAAGCTGGGGCGCACCTATTTGAAGCAGGGCAAGCGCGCTGCCGCTCTCGACCAGTTCGTACAGGCGGTGGCCCTCAACCCTGATCTCGTGGATGCCCATGCAGCGCTGGCGGAACTGTACGCAGAGAAGAGCGACTATGAGAACGCCATCACCCATGCCAAGGACGTGCTGCGCCTCGATCCCAAAAGGGCTGAAGCACACATCAGGCTGGGCGACCTGTACCGCGATCGCGGGCTTCTCGATCTGGCGGCAGCCGAGTATCGGGAATGTCTGAAACTGGACGACAAGAATGCGCGGGCTCACTATCGCATGGGAGACGTCTTTGGTCAGCTCGCCAATCTCCCGGAGCAGATCCGCAGCTACAAGAAAGCACTTAGCCTCGATCCAAAGCTGACCGAGGCCCGCTGCGATCTCGGAGTGGCCTACTTCAACAGCAACAAGAACGAATTGGCCATCAAGGAGCTGAAAAAGACCGTCTCCGACAAACCGGACTCGGCCAAGGCCTGGTACTACCTCTCGAGCCTATACTACAACAAGGCAATGGCTTCCAGGGTGCACCGCAAGAAATACCTCGATCTGGCCATTGAAGGACTGAAGAAAGCCGTCCAGGCCAAGCCGGATTCCCCGCGCAGCTATCTCAAGCTGGGCAAGGCCTTGCGCGATAGTGGAGACAAGGCCGCCGCCATCCAGGCATTCAAGGAATGCCTGCGATTGGATCCAAATCAGAAGGAAGCCGAACTGGAAATCGAAAAGCTCAAGTAGTGTCTGACTTCATGCCACCCAGTCGACCGATCCTTTACCCTCGCGGATGACGTAGGGGAAGTCTCCGGTCAAGTCGATGATGGTAGAGGGCACGTTGGGCAGCGGTCCGCCGTCGATGACCATGTCGAGCACCTTGCCCATTTTGGTGTTGATTTCCTTGGGGTCGCAGATGGGCGAGTTGCCGTGCAGATTTGCGCTGGTGCTGATCACCGGGTGCATCAGCTCTTGTACGAGAGCTAAACAGATCGGGTTCGAAGGAATGCGGATGCCGACCGTGCGTCGCTTGGACATCATGATTCGAGGCACTTCCTTGGTGGCCTCCAGGATGAAGGTGTACGGGCCGGGAAGGTGCTTCTTCATGATACGGTAGGCGTGGTCGGGGACCTGGGCGTAGCGACTGATGTCCTTCAAGTCCGAGCAGACGAAGCTGAGCGGCTTCTTGCGGCTGCGATCTTTTAGCTGGTAAATGCGCTCGATACCCGACTTAGAGAAGATGTCGCAACCGATCCCGTAAACGGTATCGGTGGGATAGCCGATGACCGCGCCCTGGGCGAGTGCTTCCACCACACGGCGGATCAAACGTGGTTGCGGGTGCATGGGGTTGATCTCGACGATCATTTCCTGGTTACCTCCGTTGCCTGTTCCTGCCGAACGAGGGGCAGATTTATGCACATTCCCGCAGGGAATGCAAGTCTCCAGCTAATCAAACGCGCGGAAAATGAAAAAGTTTCCAGCCGCGCTCTTATTTGCCGCAAGTGTTTGTATTATAAGGAATATTTCCCAAGCAAGGCCTTGACGGCCCGTCTTCGTGTCGGTTATTGTAAGATTGAACGTCATTGGAGGAGATAATGAGCCGTCCAAGATCCCCAAAAAGCCTGCTTACGGTTTTGGCGTTGCTGTTGTTGTCGAGTCTGGTTGCCCGGGCTCAGAACTTCGAGATCCTCGACCAGCAACTCGACAGCCAGGATCACGGCTACAGCGTCATTCGGCTATGGGGTTCGCATTATGAGATGGGCTTCGGAATGGGCGCTGCCTTTTCAGAAGATATCCAGACAGGCCTCTCCCAGGTCAAGAGCCAGTTGGGCAGCATGTACTCGTTGGCTCGCTCGACAATGGACGCCACCATCTGGTTGCCTGCCGCGATCGAGGACGAGATCTCGGGCATCGTCGCCGGAGTCAAGTCGAAATCACCTGATGCAGTTTTTGACGCTCTCGATGTCAAGGTATTGAATACCTTCGGCGACTGGGCCTACTACAACAAGGGTTGCCGGTCGCATTCCTGCTGGGGAAGCTTCGTCCAGGGCGATGTCAAGACCCTCTCGACACGCCGGCTCGACTACTCGACTCCCTTCGGCATGGCGCTGCACCATGTGCTGGCCGCCTGGGACCCGGGCGACGGATCGATTCGCTGGGTCAACCTGGCCTGGCCCGGTTATGTAACCGTGGTGACGGGAGTCAACGCCAAGGGCACTCTGGTTTCATTGCACGACTACGGCACCAACTTCCAACCGGCAGCGGACTACGTGACCCGAAGCGTCGCCGCACGCTACCTGCTGTCGGGAGTGCCGGATTTGCCCTTGGCCGATAACCTTGCATGGGCGACGGGTGAACTCGGCAACATGACGCTGACCACCGGTACGTTTATCAACTACTACGTGCCCGAAGGATACGGCGGAGTTTTCACCTGCCAGACGGGCGGCTCGTGCGGCACGCCGCGAACGCCGCAAGCGGCCTACATGAACGCCGAGGTGCTTATCACAACCAACAGCCAGACGGACGGCAGCAGCGTGCCCGGCGGCGGCGATTTCATGGGCGACTATTACACGGCCGGAGGGCCCAAGGATCTGAAAAGCCATTTCGAACTGATGGGCACAACCGGCCTGCACCTGATGTCGGTTGCCTACCGCGGCCAGGAGGACATGAGCATCTGGTTCCATGGTCGTGGTCTTTCGAACAGGGTCGAGGTCGAGTGGAGCGATCTGTATCCCGGGACTTACCCGGATGGCGGCCCGGCCGACGGCGGCCCGGACGCAGGTGGAGATGCCGGAAGCGACGCGGGGTATGACGGTGGTTCCGACGCCGGTTACGATGCCGGCACAGACACCGGAATCGACGGGGGCAGCCCGGACGCCGGGACCGACGGGGGCGCGGACAGTGCCGATTCGGGAGATTCGCATGGTGCCGGAGACGACGATGTCGCCCCGACCCATAGCGGGGGCTGTGGAATTGTTACGCCTGGAGCCGGCTGGTTGTTCGCGTTGCTTTTTTTGCCGCTTGTCATTCTGCTCAGGCGGCGGCGATCGCGTTGATCTGTCCCAACTGCAACAAGCAAGTTCCCGATGGGCCCGATTGTCCCGCTTGCGGGATCGTGATTGCCAAATACAGAGATCGTCGTGAAGCGCCGGTGCGGCAAGCCCCCGAGCCTACCGCGCAAGCGACGACACTCACGATCGACCCGACTCCTGAAAGACCCTGGCCGTTCAGACCCGTCTCGGACGGGGCGCTTTCGGGCGTCTACGGACAGCTTGCGCGCATGCTGGAGTCCGGAATAGCGCTGACCGAGGCGCTGGCGATGATTTCCAAGCGCAGCCGCGGGCGATTGCGGGAGGCTTTTGCCAAGGTTCGCGAGGCCATATCGACGGGTTCGACACTGGCATCGGCTTTGTCCCGAGACCCGGCGTTGTTTCCGGGCCGGGTGCGCTCGCTGGTGGAGGCGGGCGAGCGCACGGGTGGTCTGCCGGCGGTCTTCAGCTCATTGAGCGAGTCGATCGAACTGCGCCAGAAACTTCGGCGGCGAATTCTGCGCGCTTGTCTCTACCCCTTTATCCTCTTCACGCTTTCTTTTTTCCTGTTGCCGCTTTCCAAACTTTTCCTGGGCGGCCTTGGCGCCTACCTGAAGGCCTCGCTTTTGCCTTACCTGCTGGCGCTGGCCTGCCTGGTGCTGGTTTTGTTCGGACTGCCCTGGGGCCTGAGAAAGATCATCGGACCGGCCGCATGCCAGCGTATCCTGCGCGCCATGCCGCTGACGGGGAGCCTTTCGCGCCTGCGGGTCAAGTCGAGCTTCTGCCGTCACCTGGCAGGTTCGCTAGGGGCCGGACTCGATCTCAACCAGGCGCTGCGTCTTTCGGCCTCGGCCACGGGCAACCTGGCGCTAATAGCCAAAATCGAGAGAGCCATATTGCGAGTAGGCGAGGGCACCACATTGAGCGAGGCATTAGGAGGGCAAGAGCTGTTCGACGATGAGTTCATGCTGGCAATCTCTTCCGGCGAGTTGTCGGGCAGACTGACCGAAGCACTTGATCAACAGGCTCGACTGGGGCAAGAGTCTTTCCTGCACCGGCTGGAAGTGGTAGTGCAACTGCTGGCGGTTCTGGTGCTTCTGTTGGTGTATGCCTTTGTGGTTTTCAGCGTGTTTTCCGAGTACAACAACGTGCTTGGCGGCTACCAGAAGCAGATCGACGAGATCATCAAGGGCGTCGGCGGCAGCGGTCAGGGCATGGACCAGTTGATGAAGGAGATCGGCGCGGGCGGCGCTGGCGGACTTCCGGCCGAACTAAAGGATATTCTGCATTGACCGACTTCGATTTCATTCTGGTCGAGCCGCACGAGGCGGGCAACGTCGGCGCCGCCGCCCGGGCGCTTGCCAACATGGGCTTCGAATCGCTGATTCTTGTGGACCCGCGCTATGAAGACGAGCGCCAGGCGCGCAAGATGGCCGTGCACGCCGCGGGTATTCTGAAAAACGCGCGGCGCTTTTCCTCTTTGACTGAAGCGCTGGCGGAGGCGAGATGGGTAGTGGGGCTGAGTTGCCGGGAGCGTACTCATCCCGAGCGCAAGCCGCCCATGGATCCCGATGATTTCGGAGAGCGTCTATCGGTTTTGCCGGCGGACGCCCGGGTGGCGCTGGTGTTCGGGCCCGAGCCCAGCGGCCTGAACAACAGCCAGCTCGCTCTCTGTCGCGACATTCTCAGGCTTCCCACCTCAGATGAATATCCCTCGTTGAACCTGGCCCAGGCGGTGATGCTGGCCGCCTGGGAGACCAGGCGGGCCATTGTCCGGGACCATGGCGCGACCCGTAAAGAGAAGAGTGCAGTCAGTGCCGGAGAGTTGGAGCAGTTGATCGAGCACATGCGCCGTACGCTGACGGAGATTGAGTATCTGAATCCCGAGAATCCCGAGTTGATCCTTGCAGAGTTGCGCAAGGTGCTCTCGAGGGCGGAACTCGACAAACGTGAGCTTTCCATGATTCGCGGCATCTTCCATCGCATGGACGTCTGGATGGCCTTCCACGGCGGCCCCGAGGCACCGAACAAGAGGCTCAAGAAATACCGAGTTTGAAGCATCTCTCGGCAGCCAGGCTGTTCTGCTCAACCGCCGATGATTAGCAGCGCCACCAGATAGTAGATCGAGATACCGATGATGTCGTTGCTGGTGGTCACCAGGGGGCCGGAGGCCAGAGCCGGGTCGATCTTAACCAGGCGGAAGAAAGACGGGATCAACACGCCCATAAGGGTAGAGACCAGCATAGCCGCGGCCATGGCCAAGCCTACCGTCAGGCCCAGGATAGCGTCACCTTGCCACAGGCGAGTGAACAGGCCCACAGTCAGGCCGCAAATTATACCCATAATCAGGCCGATCAAGACTTCCTTGGCCACTACCCGGCCCAGATTGTTGAGATCGACCCTGCCGGTGGCGAAGCCGCGGATGACGATTACCGAAGACTGCGTGCCGACGTTGCCGCCCATGGCGGCTATCACCGGAATGAATATCATCAATGTCAACATTTTCGGAAACCCGATCCTGAAACGCCACAGCAGCGAGCCCGATACCAGTCCGCCGAAGGCGTTTGCAATCAACCACGGCAGGCGTGCCGAGGCGATGCTGAAGATCTTGTTGGTGTAGACCAGTTCGGGCTCCTCGGCGCCGGCCAGGCGCAGGATGTCCTCGTCGGCCTCCTCCTCGATGACGTCGACGATGTCGTCGTGCATGATGCGGCCCAGCAGCATCCCATCGGCGTCAACCACCGGCAGGGCGATCAGGTCGTAACGGCTGAAGATGCGAGCCACTTCCTCCTGGTCGACCTCTGGCGTCACCGCGTGGTAGTCGCGGTCTGCCAGTTCGGCAATGGTCTGCCGGGGGCGCGCCAAGATCAGTTTGTCCAGGGGCAGCCAGCCGGTCAGGCGCCGCTCGTCGTCCACCACGTAGACGAAGTGCAAGTCGCCGACCTCTTCGGAGTTAGAGCGAATTGCCTCGACTGCCTCGTCCACGCTGGCCCGCTCGGCGACCGAAACCAGCTCGAGCTGCATCAGTCCGCCGGCCGAATCCTCGGGATAGCGCAGCAGCGTCTCGACTTCGAGCCGGTCTTCGCTGGGAAGCGCCGTCAGTACGGCCCGGGCCAGTTGCGGCGGAAGATCGGTGATAACGTCGGCCGCATCATCCGAGGCCATCTCCTCGAAAGCACCGGTCAGTTGAACCGGGCTGAGATGATCGGCCAGGTCGTCCCTGAGGTGGTCGGGCAGCTCTTCCATCAGGTCGGAGATCTGACCTGTATCCAGCAAGGCGATAACTCGCGACCAGTAATCGCGATCGAGCGTGTCGAAGAGCGTGGCCATGTCGGCCGGGTGCAGCAACATCAAGAATCGCTTGAGTGCGCGCTCATCTCCGCCCTCGACCAGTGCCTCGAGATCGTCAACTTCGGGCCGCTTGTCTTGTCTGTATTCCGGCATGTGAGCCTCGCGTTCGGTCGTGGACACTAGCGCATCAACCAGTCGGCAGTCAATTACAGAAGAGCACTCAAAAATCAAGGTCTTGGCACCGGCATCGGAAACGGCTCCGGACCGTCTTGACTTTCCGAAAAATGAAGTTCACTATGTTTTCTCTCATGACCGGTTTTACCCATCTCCACCTGCACACGCAGTACAGTCTGCTGGACGGTGCCATCCGCCTCAACCAGCTCTTCGATCGCCTGCGCGAACTCAAGATGGATTCGGTCGCCATGACCGATCACGGCAACATGTTCGGCGTGGTTGATTTCTACCGTCGCGCGCAAGCGGCCGGGATAAAGCCTATCATCGGCTGCGAGGTCTACGTGGCCGGTGCCCGGGGCATGAGCGATCGCAGCACGCGCGAGATGTATCACCTGGTGCTGCTTGCGCGTAACGAGACCGGCTATCGCAATTTGTGCCGCCTGGTGAGCCTGGCTTACCTGGACGGTTTCTACTACCACCCGCGGATCGACAAGCAGCTGCTTGGTAAGCATTCTGAGGGGCTGGTCGGTATGTCTGCCTGCCTGAGCGGCGAGATTGCAAGTCTAATCAAGCATGGACATGTCAGCGATGCCTCGCTCGCCGCCTCCGAATACGCCGCGCTCTTCGAGCCGGGCTGGTTTTTTCTCGAGCTGCAGCACAACGGCTTGCCGGAACAAGAAAAGGTAAACCAGGTTCTGCTGCAGATCGCGTCCGAGCGCAAGTTGCCCCTTGTGGCCACCAACGACTGCCACTACCTCAACGCTGGAGACCACCGCGCCCACGACATTCTGCTGTGCATCTCGACGCGCAAGACAGTAGACGATCCCGGGCGCATGCGCCATGACACCGAGGATCTGTATCTGCGCTCGGAAGAGGAGATGAAGCAGCTTTTCGCGGACGTTCCCGAGGCCATCGAGAACACGCGCCGCATCGCGGATGCCTGCAACCTGGAGCTCGAACTTGGTAAGGTCTTCCTGCCGCGTTATGAGGTGCCGGCAGAATACGATCTCGATAGCTACCTCGAAGCCCAGGCCAAACAGGGTCTCGATCGGCACCTGGCCGGCCTGAACGAAGAGAAACATGATTTGTACACCAAGCGCTTCACCTACGAGATCGATGTCATTAAGCGCATGGGCTTTTCCGGATATTTCCTGATCGTATGGGACTTTATTGCCTACGCCAAGAGCAACGGCATCCCGGTCGGACCGGGACGTGGTTCGGGAGCCGGATCGCTGGTGGCCTTTTGCCTGGGGATCACGGCCATTGATCCGCTGCCCTACGACCTGCTCTTCGAGCGTTTCCTCAACCCCGAACGAGTCAGCATGCCCGACTTCGACATAGACTTCTGTCAGGATCGACGTGGCGAAGTTATCAACTACGTGGCTGAGAAGTACGGCAGCGATCGGGTGGCGCAGATCATCACCTTCGGGCAACTCAAACCACGCCTGGCGATCAAGGACGTCGGCCGGGTGATGGGTCTCTCGTTCGCAGAGACCGATCGGATATCGAAGCTGGTGCCCATGGGTCCCAAGGTGACTCTCGACCAGGCGCTTCGTGAAGAACCGCGTCTCGAAGAGATCCAGAACGAGAAACCCATCTACCGCGAGGTAGTACAGATTGCCCGCTCGCTGGAAGGGCTCAACCGGCATTTCGGGACGCATGCCGCGGGCATCGTCATCTCGAACAAGCCATTGCTCGAGATGGTGCCGGTGCTGAAAGGCGAAGAGGGCGTATTGACCACCCAGTTCGCCAAGGACGAGGTCGAAAAGGCCGGACTGGTGAAGTTCGACTTCTTGGGTCTCAAGACGCTGACGGTAATCCAGCATGCCCTGGAAATGATCCGCGTCGGGGGCCATCAGCTCGAGATACTCGAGATCCCGCTCGACGATCAGCAGGTTTTTGATCTGCTGATCTCGGGAGAAACCGACGGCGTCTTCCAGGTCGAGTCGGACGGTTTCAAGCAGTTGATGAAAGAACTGAAGCCGGATCGTTTCGAGGACATCATCGCGGCGGTTGCGCTTTACCGGCCAGGGCCATTAGGCGCCGGAATGGTCGAAGACTATATCAACCGCAAGCAGCGCGGACGCGGCGTCAGTTATCCACACCCGGCCACCAAGGCGGCACTGGAGAGCACTTATGGCGTGATCATCTACCAGGAGCAGGTCATGCGCATCGCCGTCGACCTGTGCGGCTTCAGCATGAGTCAGGCGGACATCCTGCGAAAGGCGATGGGCAAGAAGAAGGCCAGTGAGATGGCCCGTCTGAAGAAAATGTTTATCGAGGGGGCCGGCCAGAAGAGCGGCATGCCGCTCAATGAAGCCGAGGATCTGTTTGCCAAGATCGAGAAATTCGCCGAGTATGCATTCAACAAGTCGCATTCGGCTGCCTATGCGTTGATCTCCTACCAGACCGCATATCTCAAAACGCACTATCCGGTGGAGTTCATGGCGGCCTTGTTGTCGTCTGAGATGGACAACTCAGAAAAGCTGGTGCGTCACCTGGCCAAGGTGCGTGAGATGGGCATCGAGATCCTGCCCCCGGACGTCAACCGATCGCAGAGGAGGTTCTCGGTTGCGGACGGCAAGATCCTCTTTGGCCTGGGTGCCGTCAAGGGACTGGGTGATACCGCCATCGAGACAATCTGCCAAGCTCGCGAGGAGAGACCTTTTTCATCGCTATTCGATCTTTGCGCTCGCGTCGACTTGCGCAAGGTAAACAAACGCCTGGTGGATGTGCTGATCAAGAGCGGAGCGCTCGATACACTGGGTGCCGGTCGCGCTTGCCAGTGCGCCGCGGTTGAACTTGCTTTCAGCCGCGCGCAAGCACGCCAGAGAGAGAAGCAAAGCGGACAGCGCAGCCTGCTTTCGATGATGAGCGGCGGATCGGGTGCCCGCGGGCTGGACGACGAACCACCTCTTCCTTTGGTGTCCGAGTGGTCCGAGCGTGAACGCCTGGCTTTAGAACGCGAAGCCATGGGTTTTTGCCTTACCGGCCACCCGCTCGATCGCTACCGGCGGCTAACCGGGCGGCTGACCAACTGCTCAAGCTCGCGCCTCGGGCAAATGGCTCGCAAGGACGTGGCCATGGCCGCTTTAGTGGCGTCCATGCGCGAACGGCCCTTGAAGAGCGGCTCCGGTCGCATGGCGATTTTAGTGCTCGAAGATCTCGAAGGCACTTGTGAGGCGATCGTCTTCTCGAAGGAGTTCGCTCTTTGTGAAGACTTGCTGAAGTCGGGCGAGCCGTTGCTGGTCAAGGGCACAGTGGCCATGGAAGGCGACGAGAACCCCGTTGCCAAGCTGAGGGTACGGGAGGTTGCGCTGCTTGCCGAAGAGCAGGCGCAGAAGACGTCGCGCGTGAGCTTCAAGCTTCAGGCGGACAGCTTGACTCCCGATAAGCTGGCCGAGCTGAAGACGATTTTAGGCCGCTTCAAGGGATCCTGCCGGGCCTACCTGCATATTCGCCTGCCGGAGGTCGCCAGCGAGACCGTACTCGAGTTGCCCGATCAGGTGGGCTCTTCGGAGCAACTCGAGCAAGAGGTGGACAACCTCTTCAGCGGCAAGGTCACAGAATTTTCGTAGAGTTTCTCGATCCTATGCCCGCCTGCGCTTTAGCAGGGCAAGTCCCAGAGCGGCAAGCAGAAACAGTATCGAGGCGGGATGTGAGCTCTGGCCGGATGCGCAGCCGCAACCGCCGCCGCCCTTCTTCGAGCAGTCCAGATCCTGCATGTCGACGAAACCGTCGCAGTCGTTGTCGAGTCCATCGTCGCAGGAGATCTCGGCGGCGGGCTCGTAGTGTGGATCGTCCGTCGTGGCCACGCATTCCTGTAAGACGCCGTCGATGCAGATGTCGACCGTGACCTCGCAGACGCCCTTGCCGCAGGTGTATGTGCCGAAGCCTTCGTCGATCTGTCCGTCGCAGTTGTCGTCGGCGTTGTTGCACAACTCCTCCAGGCTATTGGCGTCGTCGTCGCAGGTGATGCCGTTGCCCGCCTGGTTGCAGATCATGTGACCGTCGAGACACTCATCGTCGTCCGGCCCGTCGCAGGCCTGGCCCAGCTCGGGCCAATCCTCGTCGGTCTGTCCGTCGCAGTCGTCGTCCAGGCCGTTACAGGCCTCTACCGTGGCCGTGTCGCCGTCGCAGACCACGCCGTCCTGGGCGGGGTTGCAGACGAAGGTTCCGTTGGGACACAGGTCGGGGTCGTTGTCGCTGTCGCAGGACTGGCCCAGAGTGGCGAAGTCCTCGTCGGTCTCGGTGTCACAGTCGTTGTCCACTCCGTCGCAAAGCTCGTCTGCGCCCGGGTAGACCAGGTTGTCGCTGTCGTCGCAGTCGTCTCCGCCGTCGCAGTTCGCGTCGGCATGGCCGTCGCCGTCTGCGTCGGCACAGGTGCTCGAGCACTCGTATCCGCCGCCGCCGGGATTGACGCACGTTTCGCCGACATCACAGGCGATGTCGCAATCTCCACAGGTGGTGGTGCTGCTAAGCGAGGATTCGCAGCCGTCGGTCGTACCGTTTGCGCAGTCTTTGAAGCCCTCGTCGCAGACCATCACGCAGGCGTCCGCCGTGCAGCTCGATCCCGCGGCGTTGTCGAAGATGCAGGCGTCGCCGCATGCGCTGCAGTTGTCCAGAGTGCCGAGCGTCGTTTCGCAGCCGGCATCGCCCGTGCAGTCGCCGTAGCCGGATTGGCAGTCGAAGGCGCAAACCGGTGTCATCCCGGAGATGTCGCAGGAGGGATTGGCTACGTTGGGCAGAATGGTGCAGTCGTTGTCGCAGGCTCCGCAACGGTTGACCAGCGTCAGGTCGGCCCCGTCATCGGGAGTGCCGTCGCAGTTGTCGTCGACTCCGTCGCACTGGTCGTCGTTGGAGGCGGGAGTGACCTCGCCGTCGCAGGTTCCGCTCCAGGCGCCGCTCGAGTAGGTTTCAATTCCGGCCAGGCAGATGCCGACGCCGGCGGTGCCCGCCGGGCCGCTGTAGCATGGCCGGGTCGATCCGTCCGGCCAGTCGGCGACTCCGATGTCGGCCATGTCGCGGGGGCCTATGGCATAGCTGTCCGACGGGGGATTGGCTATGCTGTACTGCCATCCGATCCCGATGATGTTCACCGGATAGGTCGGCTCGGGATTGCCCGGGATGCCGGTTTCCTTGTCGATATACATGACGTAGGTCGTGGCGCCGGCGTCGTCGCTCACCATGATATCGGCGTCGCTGCCCGAGGCCGGCCAGGCGTCGCCTGTTGTTGTATCGCTGATCGCGGCGATTCCGACCAGCATATTCTCGTAGCGCTCGGGATCGGCCGCAAGTTGGGCCAGCGTCAGCACCGTGGGAGACACGGGATTGGCCTGGCTGAGCAGGCCGAAGCGGGTGTCGACTATCTCGTCCTTGCCGTCGTACTGATCGATGTGGCCGGACAGCAGGATTTCATCGCCGCGGGCCAGGCCGCCGGTAGTGTCCGCGTCGAAGATGGCCAGGCCGCCGGTGGCGTCCTGGGCGAAAGACTCCTGGTAGTAGAAGTTTCCGACGGCGGTGACGGTGACGTGCACCGTGAAGAAAGCACCGGCATGGGCTCCGAGAAGATCAGGTATGTAATCGCCGTCGGCGTCCGCGCGCACGAAGGCGACGTCGACCACTCCGGCAAAGAACTCGGCCGATGAATCGCCCGGGACGTTCAGGTCGTTGTCCGCGATTCCCGTTGTCGTTATCGTGGTCAAGTCGCCGTCGGCAAGACCGGCGATGCCGCTCAGGTGAACGACGGTCAGATCGGTCGAGTCACGCACAGCGGCGGCCGGGTTGATGTCGGAGCCGCCCGCATTGAGCGCGTAGTTTGTGGCCATCTCGGCAGTGGTCTGGTCTACGTTCGCGTTGAAATACAGGTCGATGCTGGCGGCGTCGAGGCAATGGACGTGGATTATGGCCGGGCCCGGGGGCGAGCCGAAAATCGAGTTCTGCCGGCCGGGAGTTCCGTTTATCGGGTTGCCGCCGGCGTCGGTCGCGTAGGTCGCTACCGAGGTGTCATAGGTGCCCCAGTTGATGGCGAAGTTGCCGCCCAGGGTCGGATCATAGCGTTCCATGCTGCGGTCGTCTCCATTGTCGCCCGCGAACCAGGCGGCCGAGCAGTCGACCATGTCGATGCTGGCGTCGAGCTGGTCGTGCAGATCGAGCGAGTCGCCGGCGTTGGCCAGGTTGAGATTGACGATCAAGTTGGCGGGCTCGCTGGTGGCCTCCTCGCGCTCCTCGATCAGGAAGTACCCTCCGGCCGGGATTATACACGAGCCGCCCGCGCAGGACGCTGCGCTGATGGTGTAGGTCTGGGATCCGCCGTCGTCGACGATCGTCCAGCCGTCGAGATCGACATCGGCAAGTGTATTGTTGTAAAGCTCGATCCATTCGTCGGCCGTGACGGAAGTACCCATCCAGGCCACCTCGTTGATCACTACGTCGCCGGGGGCGGCCGCTAAAGCGCTAGCCGAGAGCATCAATGCCAGACAGACTGTTGAAATATTTTTCATTTTTTGACTCCCTGTGTTGGAGTGGCGTCAGTAAAAACTCAAGCGCTCCATATTCCGATTGAGACCCCTGGTTTGTCAAGCTCAGCGCAAAGGCGCCAAGAGGCGATCGACCGTGACATCGACGGTGATCTCGTCGGCGCCTCGGGCCAGCCGCAGGCTCCGGCTGTCGCCCGGTTCAGCGCGCAAGAGCATGCGGATCTCGTCCAGCGAAAAACCCGCGAGCGAGGCGCCGTCGATGGAGAGTAGCACGTCGCCCGGTAAGACTCCCTGGGTCTCCGCTGCAGATGGCGAAAAGACCATGTCCACGACGACCTGATTGTCTGTGCGCGCGATCTCTATCCCGACGCGATCCCATTCGTTTTTCGGCAAGAATGAAAGATCCTGGTAAGGGTAGAAGACATAACGACTCTGGTTGCCCATGACCGAAAAGTAAAAGCGGCGGTAGACCGGGTAACCCAAAAAACCGTCCACCTGCACCCCGATGGCGTCGAAGACGGGCTTGAGATGGTAATCGTCGGGAACCACAACCGCCCAACTGTCCTCCACCACGCGCCCCCCGAGCGTGATTGCCGGCAGGCGCACTATTGTGCCAGGGTCCGATCCGTAGCTCGTGTGCCAGACGTAGCCTCGTAATCCGGAGGCCAATAGATCGGGAGAGACGAATGACTCTGTCAGGATAGTTACACCCGAGCCGCTGTCGGCAATCAGGCGGGCGCTAGAGCCGCCGATATTGACTTCGACGATCGGCAACAGTTGCTCGAGTGAGTAGGGGACCTCCAGGGCGTCTTGCTCGGAAAAGCCGGGCGGGGGCACAAGCGGAATTTCCTCACTCATGGTGGCCTGCGATTTGCGGTAGTCCAGGCCGAAGAAATAGTCGGCAAACAGGTCTTGCCCGATCAAACCGTGGATCGGCACCCCGACGTGTTCGACGGCCGCCGAAAGGTCGGCCGCGATCACCTGGAAATCGGACATTACTATGTTCTCACCAAAATCGATGGTCACACTGCCCACACCGTTGACCACATCGCTAAGCAGCGATTCCTCGACGGCGCTGCGTACTGCCCCGGTGTCGATGGCCATGAAGTAGGTCTGGGCACGTTCATCGAATTTCGCCGGAAACAGCATTTGACCGTCCAGGGGAATCACGGCCTCGCGCGGCGGCGGGTAGTTAGATGCCCGGCCTCCCGAGCCGCAAGCAGCGAGACCGGCCGCCAGAGGCAACAGCCAGCCGAGGACCGTCGGCAAATGGTTCCGCCCGGGAATCATTGACAGCAAGGCAGGTTGGGAGGCGTGTTTGAGCAGGCATCGGCCACGTCCCAGGGATTGGCCATGTTCATCTGACCGGAGACCGAGAAGCTGCCGCCCTCGACGTTGGTGCAGCCTTCGGCCGCGCTGAAGGTCAACTGGCCGGCCGTGCCCATGGCGAACAGGCACATGCTCGAGGCGGAAAGGTGCCTGATCAGCCCGACAAGTGCCTCCTTGGGATTTATACCCACGCCGACTGTCCACATGGCCCCGGTCGAAACATCGGTGTCGGGACTGAAGTCGATCCTGACCGAGTACTCGGGCCCAAGACTGGCATTCATGCTCACCTGTAGCAGCGAGAGCGTGTTGCCGGAATCGTGCATGCCGTAATACATTTTCTCGGGAAATCCGGTGATGTCCACGCCCTGTACCGTGCCGCTGATGCCGTACTGCTGGACCAGGTCGCCGAAGTGGCCTGTCATGTAGGCCATGTCGCTCACCTTGCTGGCATCCAGCACGAAGGGAACGTCGCAGTCGACCGCCAGGACGTCAGCCGGGCCGCCCTGGCAGGTGCAACTCTGCGTGTCGCAGGTCTGGCCTCCTGTGCAGTTGTCGGGACAGCTATTGCCGCAGCCGTCGTCTCCGCAACACTTGCCGGTGCAGGCCGGCACACAGCCGCAGTCCTTGCAGCCGCTGTAATCGGAGTTGCAGCCGCAGTTGCAGGTTTCCGCAATCTCTTCCTGGTTGCCGCAGCTATCCTGCCAGTAGGTTATGCCCTGGCTGCAGTAAGTCTTGTCGTGAGAGATGCAGTTGTTGGCCTGGTCTCCCCCGTCGGCGTCGCCGCCGCCCGAGTCTTCGCCGCCCGAGTCGCCGCCGGCGTCCTGCCCGTCAGTGATCCCACCGTCACCGGTGCCGTCTCCCCCGCATCCGCAAGCTGAGGCGGCAAGCAGCACCAGGCCTGCCAAGGCAACCACGAGCTTTTTCATTTCACTCTCCAATCCGTTCACTTTATGCCCAGCGCCTTCATCTTCTTGTATAGGTGTGAGCGCTCGAGCCCCAGGCTGCGGGCGGCGTTGGTCACGTGCCCATCGCACTCGGCCAGCGCGCGCATGATCAAGTCGCGCTCGGCGTCGGCCAGCATGTCGCGCAGCGCTCGGCCGGATTCGTAGAATTCTCCGGCGAGCGGTCGAACCTCGCGTGAGGCGTCGAGACTCAGCCAGCGCCGCACGTCGGCGGGCCCGATTTCGTCGCCGGGCACCATGATCACCAGCCGTTCAATCGAGTTTTTCAGCTCGCGCACGTTGCCGGGAAAATCGTGCTCGGCAAGGCAGGCGATTGTGCCAGGGGCGAAGCTCTTCGGACGGCGGTTGTTTTGCCGGCAAGCGACATCCATCAGGTGCTCGGCCAGGGCGGAAATATCTTCCTTGCGCTCTCTGAGCGGCGGTAGTTCGATCGGGATTACGTTGAGTCTGTAGAACAGATCCTTTCGGAAACGACCCTCGGCGATGGCCACCTGCAGGTTCTGGTTTGTGGCGGCGATCACCCGCACGTCGACGCGGATGGTTTCCGATGAACCGACCCGCTCGAGCTCTCCCTCCTGCAGCACGCGCAGCAGCTTGGCCTGCATGGCCAGCGGCATGTCGCCGACCTCGTCGAGAAACAGTGTGCCCGAATCGGCCAGCTCGAACTTTCCCCGGCGCTGCTGGCTGGCCCCGGTGAAAGAACCCTTCTCGTGGCCGAACAGCTCGCTTTCGATCAGATCGTGGGGCACCGCCGCGCAGTTGACCTTGACGAAAGCCTCGCCGGAACGCTGTGAATTGTCGTGGATCGCTCGAGCCACGAGCTCTTTACCGGTTCCGTTCTCGCCGCTTATCAGCACCCTGCCGTTGGAGGGCGCCGCCAAGCGGATCTGCTCGTAGATGGCCCGCATCGGGGCGCTCTGGCCGACCATTTCACCCTGCAGGCCGGCCATGGTTCTCAGATCGCGGTTCTCTTCCGACAACCTGCGGATCTTGAGCGCGTTTCTTACCGTGACTAGTACTTTTTCTGATGAGAGCGGCTTTTCCAGAAAATCCACTGCCCCGCGGCGCACGGCCCGGACGGCGATCTCGACGGTGGCATGTCCGCTCATCATCACCACCGGCAGCGAAGAATCCAACTCGTGAATGCGATCGAGCACGGCCAACCCGTCCATGTCGGGCATCATCACGTCGAGCAACACCAGGTCGACGGCCTGGCCGGCCAGCTTCTCGATGCCGACCTTGCCCCCGCCGGCCACCAGCGACTGGTAACCCTCCAGCTTGAGCGCCCGGGAAAGGGTCACTAAAATATTCTGTTCATCGTCAATTATCAGGACGCAGGCCATGAGATGTGATCAAGATATCCCATCGCCGCCTGGTGGGTCAATGGCCCTTGTTCAGATCTTGATCTTCTTCCAGCTTCCGCCGGCGAACTTCCAGGCCATGGTCGAGGAAAGAAACACGACATAAGTGGCGGCGGCCATCCAGGCTCCCAGCATGCCCATGTCGAAAACAACGGCCATCAGGTACGAGAGCGGTATCAGACACAGCCCGTGCATCAGCATTTCGGCGATCATCACGAACTTGGTTGCGCCCGCCCCGAAGAGCGCCTGCACCAGGATCAGCCCGGCACTCATCAGCGAGGCGCTGGCTCCCATCAGGCGCATTGATGGAATGGCGGCGGCTATCACCGCCTCCTTGTCGGTGAATATCCCCAGAAAGAAATGCGGCCAGATGATTACCAGAAGCCCCAGGCAGCCCATGAAATACATACCCAGCTTGACCGATTCCCAGCCGAAACGCTCGGCCAGGTTGGAATCCCCGGCGCCCATGCTCTGGCCCACCAAGGTTGCCGTGGCCGTTCCGAAGGCGATCGAGGTCATGAAGATCAACATCAGAAAAGAGATGATCACCCAACTGGCGCTGGTGGCCACGTCGGGAGTGACCAGGTCGATACCCCGCAACAGCGGGCCGGCCAGGGGGATGAAGTCCAGTGGAGCGAGCATTTTAGGGGCCGGATCGAGGTTGCCTGTCACCCACATGAAGAACTGGAAGCCGCTCATGGCGAAGACGGTTGCCAGGCCCGAGGGCAACGACAGGCGCACTATCTCGCCGGATACCGATCGGTTGAGGTTTTTCGGGGCGTAGATGCGGTATTTCGTAAGAATGCTCTTCCTGAAACTCCAGGTGATCATGATCGCCAGACCCACGAAAGTGCTGAACAGCGAAGCCAGCGCCGCGCCCTCGACCTCCAGGCGCGGGAACCCCAGCAGGCCGAAGATCAGCACGGCGTTCAGGAATGCATTCAGCACGTTCATGACGATCGAGGCCACCATGTGGACATAGGTTTGCCCGATACCGTCGAAAAAACCCTTGTAGCTGATGGTGGTCACCATGGAAAAGACACCCAGCATGCGCAGGCGGCAGTAGGTCGACCCCAGGCGGATGACGTTGGGGTTTGGATTGAGCAGGGGAAAAATATCCGGGATGAGATAATAGAAAGCGATGGAGACCGACAGGCCCGACAGGCCGGCGATAATCAGCGAGTTGGTCAGGGCCCGGCCGGCCAGCAAGGGACGCTTCTCGCCCGTGCGGCGGGCGGTGATCGCCTGGGTGCCGATGGCGATTGCCGACAAAAAGCCGCCCAGGGCCCAGAAGAGGGGCAGGCTGACGCCGATGCCGGCCACTCCGTCGATGCCGGTGCTGCCCGGCAGGCGGCCGACCATGGCCGTGTCCATAAGGTTGATGGCGGTCTGGGAGAGCATGGCCAAGATGACTGGAATCGCCAGTGAGGCGATGCGCTTGGTCAGGCTGATGTCCAGGGAAAATCTCATGATTGGGATCGCCGGTCGGAAAAGCCTTGCTTCCGACCGGCGCCAACCTACAGCGTGGAAGGGCGAATAGCAAACACTTTTTTCCAAAGACTTCGGAATTATAAGAGCCTTTTTTATTTGACAAGCCAACCCGAATGAGCTAATTGCGAGACGGTAGAGAGCACTTTTCGGGTACTTGCAGCGCATATACCTCGCGTGCCGGGTTCGTGCCGCATAAGGAGGGTGATTCGATGAAGACAGTGGGAAGCTTGTCCAAGGGGCTGGCCTATACGGCGGCTGTTCTCTTTGTTCTTTCCTTCCTGGCGACAGGCTGCCGCCCGCCTTTCCCGCAGTGCCGGGACGACGGCGACTGCTCGGCAGAGGAAGGCAACACCACCCTGATGAAATGCTGCAACGAGCAGTGTCAGGAGTGCTGCCAGGATCCCGATTGCCCCACGGAGCGCCCCAAGTGCAAGGATATGCGTTGCGTAGAGTGCATCGAGAACAAGGATTGCCCCGAGGAGAAGCCCTTCTGCGAGAATGAGAAGTGTGTCTTCGAATGCGAGATCGACAGTGACTGCGAGACGCGCGGCAAGCCTGGCATGGTTTGCAAGGAGCACAAGTGCCAGTGGGAATGCGAGAAGGACGAGGACTGCGCCGAGGGTATGGAGTGCAAGGATCACCACTGCGTTCCCAAGTGCAAGTGCCAGACCGACGCCGACTGTCCAGAGGGCAACATGTGCCAGGATTGTGAGTGCGTCCCGAAGCCCAAGTGTGATATGCAGACCATCCACTTCGACTTCAACCGTTACAACCTGCGCTCGGAGGATCGCGAGGTCCTCGATCGCAACGCCGAGTGCCTCAAGGAGCGCGCCGATATGTCGGTCACAATAGAGGGAAACTGTGACGATCGAGGCACAGAAGAATACAACATTGCCTTGGGTGACAAGCGTGCCCGTGCAGCCAAGAAATATCTGGTGAATCTGGGCATCGCCAAGAGTCGCTTGAAGACGATTTCCTACGGCGAGGGAAGGCCGGTATGCTCAGAACAAACAGAAGACTGCTGGGCCCAGAACCGCCGCTGCGAGTTCAGCGAATAGACGGCAAACGTAAGCAGGTTTGAGCCGGAGCGGAGCTCGAAGCGGGCCCCGCTCTTTTTTTGTCGCGAGGTGAGCAGGTGATTATCGATAGCAGATCGATGCGTATTTCACCCATTCTGCTTGGCGGTCTTCTTCTTGCGGGCTGCTGGGTCAAGCAGGACGTCGGCAAGCGCATGCAGGCGGACATAGCCGCCTTGCAAGTCGAGTTGGACGTTGTCAAGACGGAGAGTGAAAAGAAGAAGAAGGCTCTGCAGGAGAGAATTCACCAGGCAGATCGGCAGATCGCCGAACTGGTCAAGATCATAGACGAGTACCGGCGCGCCACGGGGCGCAACGCGGCCGACGTGGGAGTGGACATCGAGAGGATAAAAACGCAGTTGATGGAAATCAGAGGTCGCCTCGAAGTCAGCGAGCATCGCCTGGACAAGATCGAGACGAAGCTTATGGGTATCAAACAGAACGTCAGCGAAAGTATCTCCAAAGCGCAGGAACTCGTTCGAGAGAAGGCCGAACAGGAACTGGCCGAAAAGAAAGCCGCCGAGAAAAAAACTCCGCCCGATCCGCTGGCGGCGATCGAGCGGCCTGAGAAGAAAGCGGAATTTTACAAATTGGCCTATGGCTTGCTCGAAGCGGGGCAGGCCAAGGCCGCTCGCACTCTTTTTGACGAGTTTCTCAAGAAGTGGCCTGACGACCCGTACTCTGACAATGCCCTGTACTGGATTGCTGAAAGCTACTATTCGCAAAAAGACTACCGTCTGGCGGCTCTTGCCTTTCAGAAAGTGCGGACGCAGTTTCCGAAGGGAGACAAGAGCAAGGACGCCTTGTTGAAGCTGGGCTATTGCTTCTACGCAATGGAGCGCTACAAAGAGGCTTTACCGTTTCTGAAGCAGTTCGTGCAGGATTATCCGAGAAGCCCGCTTTCGGCCAAGGCCAAGAAGAGAATTCGCCAGGCGGCTAAAAAGCTCAAGGGCTCACGTTGAAGACTGGGAGGTCGAGATGAAAATTGAGTCCGGGCAACTAGCTCTGGCGGCGTTCTTGATGTTGCTATTTGTCACCCATGGGCCGGCGCGCGCCTCGGAGCAATATCCCTCCCTGGACGAGGAGTGCTTCAACGATCACGCCGGCGTGCTTGGAGGCAGGGATCGAGCGACTATCAAGTCTCTTTGCCGCAAAGCCGCCAAGGGCAAGGTGGACATGATGGTGGTTACGGTCAAGTCTCTCGACGACTTCCGACCCCGCCCGCTGAGCGTCGACCGTTTTGTGGACACCGTTTTTGAGGATTGGGACATTGGTTACGAGGATGGCAAGAACGCGGTGCTGCTTTTCGTCTCGATCAAGGAAAACGAATTTCGCATTGTCATGGGTGACAACTATACGGATCGACTCAGGAAAAAGGCCCGGGGCATCATTCGCAATTCACTGGTGCCGGCCTTCAGGCACAGGCGCAGGTCGCTGGGCCTGAGAAAGGCCTACGACGCCCTGTATCACAAGATTGTCACGCTGCAGATAAAAACGCTGGAAAAGGCCAAGCACCGGAAGGGTCATTGACTCCTACAGGCGAAAGAAAGACTAGCGGCGGAGAAGATCTGCGCTGAGCATGCACGCGTCTTACAATGTTGACAGAGACGCTTTCCGGAAGTTTAATACAGAGCATCCGGAAATCCGGGCATTTTGCGATCGGGGCCATTACCGTGGCGAGACGAAACCTGCTGTTAGTTGATGGAGATCCAAAATCCTTAAGGGTTATGGAGGTCAGCCTGCGAAAGGCCGGATACTCGGTCACTACTGCCGTCAACGGCGAGGACGCCATTGAGAAAGTCGGCATCTCCACTCCCGATCTGGTCATTTCGGACACCAAGATGGAAGTCATGGACGGCTATCAGCTTTGCGAAAAGCTCAAGGCTGAGCCGCAATGGGCCAAGATTCCTTTTATTTTTCTGACCAACCAGAAGTCGGTGGAAGACAAGGTTCGTGGTCTCGAACTGGGTGTCGACGACTACCTCACCAAGCCGATCTACATCAAGGAGATCATCACCCGGGTGAACATCCTGCTGCAGAAACGGGAGCGAGAAAAGCTGCAGCTGCGCGACAGGAAATCGAGCTTCTCAGGTTCGATCGACGACATGGGAATCGTCGATTTGATTCAGACCATCGAACTGGGTCGCAAGACCGGTATCGCCCATTTCATCTCGGCGGAGAATCCCGACCAGAAAGCCGAGGTGTTCTTTCGCAACGGCAAGGTGATCGATGCCAAGCTCGGCCGGCTGCAGGGAGAGAAAGCCGTTTATCGCCTGTTGTTGTGGAACAGCGGCTCGTTCGAGATAGATTTTAAGCCCAGCCTGGCTCACCCCGATAACATCACGCTTTCTAGCCAGGGTCTGCTGATGGAGGGCATGCGTCGACTGGATGAATGGGGACGCATGCTCGAGCAGCTTCCTTCTTTGCAGACCTGCTTCGAGGTCGACTACCACGAGCTGTCAGAGCGCCTGAGCGAGATCCCGGACGAAATCAACCATATTCTGAGGCTGTTCGACGGCAAGCGGGCCTTGTTGCAGGTCGTCGACGATAGCCAGTTCGACGATCTCGAAGCCTTGGGAATAATCTCGAAACTCTATTTCGAGGGACTGATATACGACGCTACTCATCGCCCGGCCGAGGAGGTTTCGGCGGTGACCATGAACGAGTGGATGTCCAAGCCCCCGCCGCCAAATCCCGACGAGCTTGACAAAGGCGAGACAACCCAGGCCGGGAGCCCTGAACAGAGCCGTTCCGTTGCCGAGGAAGTCGACGATTCCCTGCCCGTGCCCGAGCCGGTAGCGTCCGAGCCGGAGATTCCCGCAAAGATCGTACCCGAGCCGGAAATTCCCGCGGAGATCGTGTCCGGGACGACCTCGCCGGAGACGGAGGCGCCGACTGTTCCAGAGATTCCGTCCGTTATCGAATCCAGAGTCAAGGTCGAACCCATTCCGCAGGATTCCGAAAGCGTGGGTCGGGGCGAGGGCGCCTGGGTAGTGATCGAAAAGAAAGAAGGAGAATACCGGGCAACGGGCGAAGGACTCACAGATCAAGGCCTGACCAAGGACAGCGCCCGCACGGTCCGAACAGCGGAGCAAGAGGCGGCGGTTTCCGACGAGAGTGATCTGAAGGAAGAAGAGGCTATTCCACTGGTTCGCAAGAAAGAGCGCGCTATAGACGCTCGGGCCGAGGAAATCGTCGAAGACATGCTGACCCTGATGCGACCGCGCATCGGTTCGGCGGAAGACGCGGATGAAACTGACAGCGCTCGGCCCGAGCCAGGAGAAAACGCCGATGCTCGGGACGCCGCCAAACCCGAGGCGGAAAATGTTTCGAGCACCGAACAGGGTTTCTTCGAGGCGGCGGACGAAAGTCGCCATAGTGTCTTTTCCGAACCGATCCATGCCGTCGAAGACGGTTCCGGGCGTTCGGGATCGTCATGGATGCTGTGGCTTGTGGCCATTTTGCTGGTCGGTTCCGGTCTCGGGTTCGGTGGATGGTTTATTCATGAGAAATTCGTAAATTCCACAAGCGACGCGGGCAAGGGTCTGGGGATATCCGGTCCTGCAGATTCCGGAGTTCCCGCGACACCAGTCGATGCCGGGGCCATAGTGCGGCCTGACAGCGGCAGCGTCGCGAGTACGAGCGACGGGCCGGCATCCAAGGACGCCGGAACGGCGGAAGCGAGTGCGGACGATGATATAGAGCTTGCGATTCAGCCGCTGGTTCCTGCGGACAAGTCATCGAGAACCCTGCCGGAAACTCCGGATGCCGGACCGGGCAAGGATGCCTCGGCCGGCAAGATAAGAAAAGTGCCTGACAGGAAAGTCGTAAAAGTCAAACCGGTTTCGGCCGAATACACCAACCAACTCAAGCGCGGCGAAGCGCTCTACCGGGCCGGCAAGATCAAGGCCGCCTCACAGGCGCTGGAGAAGGCGATCGTTGCCAATCCCCGCGGAGCAGCAGCGATGATCGCCTTGGCCAACGCTTACTTCGAGTTGGATGACAATACCAGGGCGATCAAGTTGGCTAAGCAGGCGCTGCAGATCAACCCGAACAATTCGCGCGCTTTCCTAACGCTGGGAACGATTTATCAGACTATTGGCAAGAATACCCAGGCAAAGAGCGCCTACCGGCGTTATCTCAAACTAAATCCCAAAGGTCGCTTCGCTTCGGATGTGCGCAGTATTCTCAAGACCCTCAAGTAAACGAGAACAGCGAGAACAGTGAGTTCATGCTCGTATTAGGTATTGAATCCTCGTGTGACGAGTGCGCCGCCGCCGTGGTTTCCGACGGCTCGCGGTTGCTTGGCCAGCAAGTAGCTTCCCAGATTCCTATTCACGCACCTTTCGGGGGAGTAGTACCGGAACTGGCCTCGCGCGATCACATCCGCAGGATTATCGGTGTTCTGGAGGCGAGCCTGGAACGTTCGAATGTGTCGCTGAAACAGCTGGACGGCATAGCCGTCACGTCCGGTCCCGGGCTGATCGGCTCTTTGTTGGTGGGCCTGACCGCGGCCAAGACGCTGGCCTTTGCCTATTCGAAACCGCTTGTCGGGGTAAACCACATCGAGGCTCACCTGAGAGCCGTGTATCTGGATCATGAGCTGGAGTATCCGCACATTGGCCTGGTTGCGTCCGGCGGACACACAAGTCTGTTTCGCGTCGACGGGATCGGGAAGCTGCGCCTGCTGGGCCGAACCCTGGATGACGCGGCAGGCGAGGCCTTCGACAAGGTAGCCAAGCTACTCGGTCTGGATTATCCCGGGGGCATTTCGATACAACGAGAGGCCCAGCGAGGCGATCCCGGTGCAATTCATTTTCCACGCCCGCTGCCCGGCAAACGTATGGACTTCAGCTTCAGTGGCCTGAAGACATCTGCCTGTGTGAGAGTCAAGAGAGAGGGTTGGCCAAGCGGCCAGGCGCTTTGCGATTTTGCCGCCAGTTTTCAGGAAGCCGTCGTGGATACACTGGTCAGAAAGACCCTGCTGGCCGCGCGCCTGGAGAATCTTGCGACGGTCCTCGTGGCCGGTGGGGTAGCCGCGAACCTGCGCCTGCGGCAGGTCATGATCGAGCGCGCCGCGGCGGATGGTGTCGATGTATGTTTTCCAGCGGTCGAGCTGTGCACCGACAATGCCGCAATGGTTGCGGCCCTGGGAAGCTCTTACCTTGCCATGGGTCGCGAAGACGGTGCTGATCTGGATGCCGATGCGAGGCTTGCATGGCCCGCCGCCTGAACGTGCGTGCGATACTTCGGCGCCATGGCTTGAGACCCAAGTCGGGATGGGGTCAGAACTTCCTGGTGGACCTCGAGGCAATCGGTAGAATTGTTGAGGCCGCCGAGGTAGAAGGTCGTAGCGTGGTGGAAGTTGGCGCGGGATTGGGGGCCCTGACGGCGGCGCTCTCCGGCAAGGCGAAAAAGGTGTTTGCGGTCGAGCGCGATCGCGACATGGCTGCGATTCTGAGAGTAGAGTTCGCTCAAGATCAGGTGGTTAGAGTAGTCGAAGACAACGCTGCGACCGTAGACTTCGAGAGCATGCACGACCGCGCCGGGGAGAAGCCGGTGGTGGTCGGCAATCTTCCATATCACATGGCGACGCAGATCCTGTTCCACCTACTGGAGTCGGCCACCTGGCTGTCGCACTGGGTTCTGATGTTTCAGAAAGAGATGGCCATGAGAATGTCGGCCGGGCCCGGGTCGAAAAGCTATGGGGTGTTGAGCGTCATGCTGCAGCGTCGCGCCCGGATCGCTACTGTTTTACAAGTTCCGGCGGCTTCCTTTCACCCTGTCCCCAGGGTTGATTCGACGGTGCTTCGTTTCGATCCGTACCAGCGGGTCAGTGTGCCGGTCAAGGACGAACAGCTTTTTACGCGCATCGTTCGCGGGGCATTCGGACAGCGGCGCAAGATGGTCGCAAATAGCCTGCAGGCCGCACTGAAACCCGAAGTGTCGATCGAATACGTAAAAGCCGCGCTGGAAAAGGCCGGTATAGATCCCGCGCTGCGTCCCGAGCAGATTGCTATCGAATCGTTTGCCGCTTTGGCGGATGCCCTCTTCGAATTACTGTAGCTTTAGTGGTATCCGACTGGGACGGATCAGTAACCGCGCTTCTTGACGGTGGCCATCAGCGATTGCATGTGGTCGTTCACATAGCGGCGGAACTCGTCGGGATCCAGTCGCATGTCACGTAGAATTTCCGAAAAGATCTCCTCGAAGCCCTTAACCTCGGTCTTGCGCATCTTGATGGCTATTCTCAGAAGGGCGGCCTGATACATACGCTGCTGTTTGGCGCTGTCGACCACTGAACACCTCCCAAAAGGCTTACACTACAACAGGATACTAAACCAATAGTTGACGTACGCTACAATGCAATACGTATATTGTCAATTTTTTTCGAGGGCTGAATTTCCAAGCTCTTGACCTTTTTAGCTTTCCGGGGTAAAAGGTCCGGCAAACTCGAACACTGCCGTGCTGCGGCTATTGCTGCTTAGAAGGGGTTGGTCATGGTGAAACGTAAAACCGTGCGAAGACAGGCTAAGTCTACGCGGAAAAAAGCCACAAAAAGAGCTAAGAAACCCGCGCGCAAAATCGTACACAAGAAAGCCCGAGCACGAGTTGTGAGCCGAGAAATTAGTTCCCGCCGTCGATCGGGCAGTAGTCTGAAGAGCAAGGGCCCGGCAACTCCACTGAAGGTGGTCCGCACGAAAAAAGAGATCAAGAAGTTCCTGGCCCAGGCAGGATCAAAGCGGCGCAAGGTGGCGCTTGTTCCCACAATGGGATACTTGCATGAAGGCCATCTTTCAATGGTGCGCGAGGCCCGTCGGTTTGCGTCGCTGGTCATCGTGACCGTCTTCGTGAATCCGACTCAGTTCGGTCCGACCGAAGACCTCGATCGCTACCCGCGCGACCTTTCCGGCGATCGCCGTAAACTGCGCAGGGAGGGAGCCTCGGTGATGTTCGCTCCCGATACGCAGGAGATCTATCCGGACGGGTTTCAGACCTACATCGAGGTTACCGACGTCACTCGCGATTTCTGCGGTGCTTCCAGACCAGGGCATTTCAGGGGCGTGACGACTGTGGTTGGCAAACTGTTCAATATCATCAAACCCGATGTGGCTGTCTTCGGCGAGAAAGACTTTCAGCAGTTGGTTGCCATTCGACGCATGGTCACCGATTTGAACATGGAAGTCGAAATAGTCGGCATGCCAACCATTCGCGAGGAGGACGGGTTGGCGATGAGTTCGCGCAATGCATACCTGAGCCCGGCCCAGAGACAGCAGGCCACTGCATTGTTCAGGGGCCTCAGAAAAGCGCGCCGTTTGCTGGACAGCGGCGAGCGTGACGCGGCTGAATTGGCGGCGGTCGTGTTGGACTTACTGCGCGAGGAGCAGGATATACGTATTGAGTATGTGGCTGTGTGCGATCCGCTGACGCTCGAGCGCATTCCCGAAGTGGAGCACGACGCCGTGCTGCTTGCGGCCATACGTATCGGTGACACCCGCCTGATTGACAACATCCGCCTGAACGCGAAAAAGAACCGGCGCTCGCGAAGAAGAAGATGAGATTCTTGCTGATCGCATTGACGGCCCTGGTCTCAGTCGGTTGTGCAGCGGCACCCGAGCTGTCGGACTCTCGAAGCGACGTCATGCCGGACGCTCAGCCGTCCGCCGAGGAACTGTGCCAGGCGGGCCGGGCTTACAGCGCAAGCGGCGAGAGCGAAAAAGCCGTCGCGGCGCTGCGCCGGTGTTTGCAGGATAGGCCGAACTCCGCCCAGGCGCACTATCAACTCGGGCTGGCGCTTTCACGGCAGGGCAAGTCCAAGGCGGCGATCGACGAGCTGGAGCGGGCTCGCCAGCTGGATCCCAAGAGCCGCGAGACGGCCCTGCTGCTGGGCATGACCTACGATCTTTCGGGCGAGACTGAAAAGGCCCTGAGCGTCTACCGCGAGGGAATCGCGAAACACCCCGGTGATCCGGGCCTGCTTCACGAAATGGGCAACAGTCTTCTCGTACTTGGTCGCTCAAGCGAGGCAATCGAGGCTTTCGAACAGGCCGCAAGCAAGAAGACATCGGCCGACTTGCTGGGAGACCTCGGTTATGCATACCTGGTAGCCGCAAAGAATGAAAAAGCGCTCAGCGTTCTCGGACGGGCGGCGAAGTTGGCTCCCGAGAGGGCCGACATAGCCTTGAACCTGGGTAGGGCAGGCCTGGCCGCGGGTAAGCCCGCCGTGGCGGCCGAGGCTCTGGAGTCCCTCACAAGGCTCGATCCCCAGAATTCCCAGGGCTGGCTGCTCTTGGCCCTGGCCCGTATCCGGCTCAGAGTCTTCGATAAAGCCGAAGCCGCCGCCCGTCGTGCCATTGCTTTGAGCGAGAAGAGCCCCAAAGCGTACTTCTTGCTGGGAGTGGCTCTCGACGCGCTGGGACACAGAAAGGCGGCGCATAAAGCCATGCTACGGGCAATCAAGCTGGATCCCAAGCTCAGCGCGGCCAGGAAATGGCTCAAAAAAAAGTAAGCTAGATCCCCTGCCCAGCGAGTGTTGTCAACAGGACATCGTGTAGTTTCCCGTTGCTTGCGACTATCTCCGCGCCGCTCAGATCGCATGCTCCGCCTAGCAGATTTGAAATACGCCCGCCGGCCTCGGTGACGATCAATGCGCCTGCGCAAATGTCCCAGGGGTGCAAGCGGATCTCCCAGTAGCCGTCCAGGCGGCCGCAGGCGGTGTAGCACAGATCGAGGCTGGCCGATCCCCCGCGCCTGACTCCCTGCGTGCGCATGGTCATGTCGCAGAAACGCTCGAGGTTGGTGTCGTTGAGTTCCAGGCGGTCGTATGGAAAACCGGTGCTCAAGAGCGATTGGTCAAGACGATCGGTTTGGCTGACCGCGATGACTTGCCCGTTGAGCAGAGCTCCTCGGCCCAGTCGAGCCTCGAACAGTTCGTCACGCAGCGGATCGTAGATGGCGCCCAGAACGATCTCGCCGCCCCGTCTCAGGGCGACGACGGCCGAAAAGGTCGGGTAGCGGTGAGCGTAGTTGGTCGTTCCGTCGAGGGGATCCACTATCCAGACATCATGAGCGGCGGATTCCGTGGGCGAGCCTTCCTCTGCCAATATCCCCGCTTCGGGCAGTTCCTTGCTGAGGATCTCGATCATAACCCGCTGACACTCTTCGTCGACGTCAGTCACCAGGTCGTAAGTGCCTTTGTGCGAGATTCGGCGTGTATGCGATAATCCCGCGAGTTGGATCTCGCCCGCCCGCCGAACCGCCTCCTTGGCGGCCTGCATGACGCGCTCGTTCAGTGCGCCCATTTCTTTCGGCCTAACGCGAATAGCAATAAGACAAGCCCCGCCAGGCCCCCGCCGGCGCTAGAGGCACAACCGCATCCCGTGCCGGGGGCAGCATCGCCCGGGCCCCAGTCGTAGTCGGGATCCATATCCAGTGAAAAATCCATGCTGCGGTCGGCCTGCATGTCGAATTCGTCCGCCACCCGAGTCAGGTATCCCTCCCTGCTTGCCCCGGCCTGATATTTGCCGGCGGGGATACCGTCGATACCGAAGCTTCCCTGATCGTCTGTCGTGGTCTGGCGCCGGAATTGTCCGTCAACCTCCCAGATGCTGACGTGGGAGCCGGCAGGAGAGGGCGGTGTGCCCCCGTCCAGAGCATTCAAACTCAGCGCGCCGGACAACCGGTAAGTTGGATTGGTGGTTCCGTTGTCGTCTTTTTCGAGAACGAAATTGAGTGTGCGGTCGCCGGTCATCTGGATATCGATCCGGGTCGCCGAGCGGTAGCCGGTTTTCAAGGCCGTGAACGAAAGCGGTCCAGCTGGAACTCCGGCGAGCGCATAGGAGCCCCCGGTATTGGTGTCGCTCGCAAGTGCTGGCTCCTGCCCGTTGCAGCGCACCGTCGAGCCGCTGCGATCGAGTGGATTGTCAGACAGAGCCACTACTCCGCTTAAAGTGTATGAGCCACCG
Source organism: uncultured Myxococcales bacterium (assembly GCA_964513625.1). GTDB lineage: Bacteria > Myxococcota > B64-G9 > B64-G9 > B64-G9 > DATKYQ01. Next base: position 42,818 of record CAZENH010000013.1, read on the forward strand.
GCGGACAAGTCGATGTCCTGTTCGACAAGAGTGCTGCCGCCGTCAGTGGCTGGAGGCGGCAGCGTCAGCACAACCGTCTTGGGCAGGTGAGCGTACTTCTCTCCGCGCAAGTCATAGTCACCGGCGGCAAGACCTACAATAGTAAAGCTTCCGCCTGCCTGTGAGATGGTCTGACCAAGTGTCCGGTTGCCCTGATTGGCCGAAAGCAACACCCCCTGGCAGGCAATGCCTGCGCAGGAAGCGATGCCCTGTATTTGACCTGCTTCCGAAGGAGGGTTGAGCACGAAGTCGTGCACACTGTCATCGCCTATCCAGGTCGCACCGGTTGACGATCCGCGCAGCCCGGGTGCCGCGCAGGTCAAGCCGTATGAACCGTTGGGCACCGCGGGCAGCGAGTAGTTACCGCTCGCATCGCTGATGGCCAGCAGACCAGTGCCACGCAACGCCACGAGCGCTCCGGCCACGGCGGCATCGGTGTCCGCGCGGGTCACCTTACCCGCGAGGCTGCCCGCCCGGGACGCGGATGACGATAAAATTGCGATAAACAGCAGCAATGTGGTGCTACGCCGCATTCCCAATGTTTACCATATTGAGTCCCTAACCGCCATAGCTCGTGATAAAAAGTGGTTGCCAACAAGTATGGCTGAGGTTATACATTGTAGTCTCATATCGTACCTGTACAGATGCTGACTGCTCGCCTGAGCAAACGCGCCAGCTGGCCTGATTGAAAAGGAAAAGGAGGCGTCAATGCCTGTGGATCGAATGAAAACACTGTGGCTGTACGCGACTGTGACAGCCGGCCTGGCTTTCGGCGGTTGCCGCGGCAGTGATCTCGACGTCAGCGCCCGGAAGTCGGCCCTGTCACAGGAACAATCGGCTCCACGGCCCTCTCACCGTTCGCCTTCCGAGCGTAACCTGGTGGTTCACCCAAAGGACGGCGGGAGCAGGTTACCTTACGAGCCCGGCGTAGTCCTTGTGAAGTTCAAGCCCGCTTTCGATGCAGCGCGGGTTGACGGTATCGCTGCCGATCTGGGGCTCGAGCGGGCGCGGGCGCGACATAACCTGGCGGTCGATCGCATGCGTGTCGTCTCACGCGAGACAGTCGAGCAGGCGGTCGCGCGCTTGAATTCCGATCCGCGTGTAGAATATGCCGAGCCCAACTACCGATTGCAGTTCGAGAACACGCCCAACGACCCGCGCTATTCAGAGTGTTGGGGCATGAACAACAGCGGGCAGACGGGCGGCACGGCCGATGCCGACATCGACGCTCAGGAGGCCTGGGACATTTCGATCGGCTCCTATGACGTCATCGTCGCAGTACTCGACACCGGCGTCGATTACACGCATCCGGACCTGGCCGCCAACATCTGGACCAATGCCGACGAGATTCCGGGCAACGGCGTCGACGACGACAACAACGGCTTCGTGGATGACGTGCGCGGCTGGGACTTCGAGAACGAGGTCAACGATCCCATGGACGACTACGGCCACGGCACGCACTGCTCGGGAATAATCGGCGCCTCCGGCAACAACGGCATGGGTGTCGCCGGGGTCAACTGGCGTGTAACAATCATGCCCTTGCGCATCATCGGCGACCAGGATTACGACACCTACTGCATCGACGCGGCCGAGGCCGTCCACTACGCCGTGGACAACGGCGCAGACATCATGAGCTGCAGTTGGTGGACGGTTCAGACTTACAGCCAGACTCTCGAGGACGCCGTGGTCTATGCCGACCAGAACGACGTCTTTCTGGTGGCGGCTGCAGGCAACGACACTCATAACGACGACGATCCCAACTACAGCCACTGGCCGTCCGAATGGCCCTACGACAACATCATCGCCGTGGCGGCCACCAACCATACAGACAACATCGCTTATTTCAGCAACTACGGGCCGACCACGGTGGACGTCGGCGCGCCCGGAGAGGACGTCCTCTCGACCGTCTGGCCCAACCAAGGCTACGAGTTGAAATCGGGCACATCGATGGCCGCGCCGCACGTCTCGGGCGTCGTGGCTTTGATGCTTTCGATCAGGCCCGATCTCACCAAGCAGGAGGTCCGGCAGTTCCTCTTCTCCACCGTCGATCCGATCCCCGATCTCGAGGGTCAGACCGTCACCGGCGGCCGGGTGAACGCCTTCCGTGTGCTGCAGGCCATCAGCGGCGTGCCCCTGCCTCCAGTGGCGATGGCTGGCGGCGACCGCACGGTCCAGTCGGGAGAAGGAGTGCAGCTCGATGGTTCGGCTTCGTTCGACCCCAACCAGGATCCGATCACCTTCGCCTGGGATTTCTACCCGCCGCTGAACAGCTCGGCCGCGCTGGACGATCCCGCCTCGGCCACGCCGGCCTTCACCGCCGACATCTGCGGTGAGTACCAGGCTGTTCTGACGGTCAATGACGGAACACTAGATTCCGAGCCCGATCGGGCCAAGATTAACGCGCTCAACTACACTGCCCAGAACCCATTGGTCGAAAGCCTGCACCCCTACTTACCGGACACCGACCAGACCTGGACCATCACCCAGCCGGGCGCCGTGGTCATGGCTGTTCACTTCTCCCAGTTCGATACCGAATCCGGATGGGACTACGTCGAGATCCTCGACGGCGACGATCAGCAATGGGCGATCTACGATGGCGACATCGGGCCCTTCACCTCTGTGCTTGTTACCGGCAACACCATCAAGGTTCACCTGACCAGCGACGGAAGCATACAGGGACAGGGCTTCGCGATCGACGAAGCGCGCTGGTGCGACGCCGGCAAGTGTCCCGCCGGCCTTGGTGATTGTGACGACGATCCCGCCACTGGTCCGGGCGGCTGCGAAACAGACACTAGCGGCGATCTGGGCAACTGCGGCTGGTGTGGACACACCTGCGCCTATGCTCACGCCGGCGCGAGTTGCACAGACGGCCTGTGCCAGTTCACTGGTTGTGACACCGGTTGGACAGATTGCGACAACGATCAGGCCACAGGCTGCGAGGCCGATCTATTGGCCGATCCGCAAAACTGCGGCACCTGCGGCCTCGGCTGCGGCCCTTATCCCAACGCGACCGCCGGCTGCGCAGGCGGCCAGTGCGCCATCGACCAGTGTGACGCCGGCTTCGGCGACTGCAACGGCAACCTGGCCGACGGCTGCGAGTTCGACGTCAGCTCTGATCTACAAAACTGCGGCGCCTGCGGCAACGTGTGTGCCTTGCCGCATGCCGACAGTCACGCCTGTATCGACGGTGTCTGCATCCCGATGGGCGCCTGCACCAACGTCGCCTTGCAACCCGTAGTGGAGACCCCGCACCCGTACTCGGACGACTACGACGACTCCTGGGTTATTTCACAGCCCGGGGCGGTCCAGCTCGCGATTCATTTCGCGAGTTTCGACGTGGAACAGAACTCAGACTGCAGCTGGGACTATGTCATCTTGCGGGACGCTCAGGGGATCCAGAAGGCCAAGCTGTGCGGCAACAACCTGGGCGCCTTTGACGCCGAGCCGATCCTGGGCGACACCATTCAGGTAGAGTTCCATTCGGACAGCAGCGTGACTCACGACGGCTTCGTTATAGATTCCGTAAATTCATGCGAAAACGGCTGCGCCACGGGCTATTCCAACTGTGATGCCGATACACAAAATGGCTGCGAGGCCGAAACCGCCTCAGATTTGGCCAACTGCGGAGGTTGCGGCCTTGTCTGCGGCGGGCCGCACACGGCCAGCCAGTGCGCAAACAGCATTTGCCTCGAGAACACCGACTGCCAGGCGGGCTGGGGAGACTGCAACAACGATCCGATCGACGGCTGCGAGGCCGAATTGGCCAGCGACCCCAACAATTGCAGCGCCTGCGGAGTCATCTGTCATTACAGCCACGCCGCCGGGATATGCAGCGGCGGCGTGTGCGAGCTGGGCGAATGCAACCAGGGCTTCGGAGACTGCAACGCGAACGAGGCCGATGGCTGCGAGACCTCGACCAGCACCGATCCCAACAACTGCGGCGCCTGCAACAGCGCTTGCGACATGGCGCACGTGGACAGCGCCTCTTGCGAACAGAGCGTCTGCCAGGTTGAAACTTGCGAGCCTGGCTGGGATGACTGTGACGGGATCAACACCAACGGCTGCGAGCTCGATGTCAGTGCAGACCTCAACAACTGCGGGGCCTGCGGCAACGTGTGTGTTTTTGCAAACGGCGCGGGAAGCTGCACCGGCGGCATGTGTGTGGTCGGCTCCTGCGACGCCGGCTTTGCCGACTGCAACGGAGAGAGTGCAGACGGTTGCGAGGTCGACCTGAACGGCGATGCGCAAAACTGCGGTGCCTGCGACAGCCCTTGCGTTTACGACAATGCCGCCGGCAACTGCAACGCAGGCGTCTGCGAGATGGGCGCCTGCGGCGCGGGCTTCGGTGACTGCAACGCGGACGACAGCGACGGCTGCGAGACCGACATCAACAACGATGAGGCTCATTGCGGCGATTGCGACACGGTTTGTGATCTCGACCACGTCTCGGTGGCCGTCTGCGAAAGCGGACAGTGCGAGATCGGCATGGGAGCTTGTGACACGGTCTCCTACCAGGTCTCGACACCTCACCCCTATCCCGAAAACTATAATGAGACCTTCGTTGTGAGCGCGCCCGGCGCCTTGCAGATCCGGGTGCACTTTTCCGAAATGGCGACAGAAAGCAGCTATGACTATGTCTACATCCTCGACGGGCAGAACAACCAGTTGGCCTCATATACCGGCAGCCAGGGAGCCTTCTGGAGCCCCTGGGCGACCGGTGACACCATCAAGGCAAACCTGGTTTCGGATTACATGATCAACGATTACGGCTTCGATATCGATATGTACTCGGCCTGCGCCACGGCTTGCGAAGCGGGCTGGGATAACTGCGACGGCAATGCCCAAAACGGTTGCGAGTTCGATGTCAGCGCCGATCCACAAAACTGCGGGGCCTGCGGCAACGTGTGCGTTTTCGCAAACGGTGCGGGAAGCTGTGTCGACGGTGCATGTGTTGTGGCCTCGTGCGACGCCGGTTTCGCCGACTGCAACGGCGAAGGCGGAGATGGTTGCGAGACCGATCTCAATGGCGATCCCGAAAACTGCAGCGCCTGCGGTATAGTCTGCGAATTCGATCACGCAGGTGCACAGTGCATCGGCGGCGTATGCGCCGTCGGTGCCTGCGAGGGAACCTGGGCCGACTGCAATGGCGAGGGAGCAGACGGCTGCGAGACCGACACTACCAGCGATGCGAACAACTGCGGCGCTTGTAACCAGATCTGCGACTCATACCTGCATGCCACGCCGGGCTGTCAGAACTCGACCTGCGGTATCGCCGCCTGCGACACGGGCTTCGGTGACTGCGACGGCATCATGCTGAACGGTTGCGAGGCCGATGTCAGCGCCGACTATGACAACTGTGGCGCATGCGGCCGAAGCTGCGATGTGCCCTACTCCACGGATGTCGCCTGCGTGGACAACCAGTGCGTCATCTCGGCCTGCACGGCCGGTTTCGGCGATTGCGACGGTGACGGCGCAAATGGTTGCGAAACCGTGCTGGATAACAATCCGGACAACTGCGGCGCCTGCGGCAGGGCCTGCGACTATGCCAACGGCACGGGCTCGTGTGAAGCCGGAAGTTGTGTCATGAGCAGCTGCGATTTAGGCTTCGGTGATTGTAACGCTACGGGCACTGACGGCTGCGAGGTCGATCTGATGGGAGACGCAGGAAACTGCGGTATGTGCGGCTATGCCTGCAGCCTGGCCCATGCAACGACAAACTGCCTGGACGGCTTCTGTGTAGTCGATGTTTGCGAGAACGGCTTCGAAAATTGCAACAACGGAAACGATGACGGCTGCGAGGTCGACATCGACGGAGACGCGACAAACTGCGGCTCATGCGATAACGTATGCGAATTGGCCAACGCTGAATCCGCATGCGTATCGGGAACCTGCGCGGTGGACAGTTGCAAGACGGGCTTTGACGATTGCAACTCGGATGTTTCCGACGGCTGCGAGGTCGATCTGTTGTCAACCCTTGATCACTGCGGTGACTGCGGCACGGCCTGTGCCTTTGCCAACGCCGGAGCGAATTGCGTCCAGGGGGCCTGCGAGATGGGCGCCTGCAGCGCAGCCTACGCCGATTGCAACCTGGACGAAGCAGATGGCTGCGAGACCGATGTTGACGCAGACGATAACAACTGCGGCGCATGCGGTCGGGCCTGTCACCAGGGCCAGGAGTGCTCGGGCGGAAGCTGCGTTTGCATCGACACGGACGGTGACGGTTATGCCAGCGTGCCCTGTGGAGACGACTGCAACGATGCTTCGGATACAGTGCATCCCGGGGCCGACGAAATTTGCGATGACGGCATTGACAACGACTGCGACGGCGCCACCGATGAAGGCTGCCAAGACAACGGCCAGACCGAGGGCGGCGGCTGCGGCTGCGCCACCGACGCACATAGCAATCTGTCCGCCTTGTGGCTCGGGCTTTTCGGTCTGCTGCTGGCTATCAGGCGCAAGAAGTGAAAACAGGATGAACCGAGAAGGGCTGTCGTCATGACGCAAGAGACAAAAGAAAGAAAGAGAACGGATGTCTGGTTGTTGGTGCTGGTGATCGTCTTGGTACTGGCTGCGGGACTAAGCATGTGGCTATTCTCGGTGGCCATTGATTCCCGGTTCGACGAGACAAACGCGCGTATCAAGAGCCGATCCGAGCAGATCATGACGGCGGTGATCAATCTTCGCCAGGATTTCCTGACCAGGTTTCCAGCCAAAACGGTTGTCGAGATAAAAGAAGCCCAGCCGGCCGCAAAGGCATCGGACGCAAAGCCGGTCCTGAAGAAGCCGGCCGTCAAAAAACCAAAATAGAGTTCAACTCTTCCAGATCAGCTTTTCGGCGTTTTTGACGTAGAACTTCTCGATCACTTCGTCTGGAAGGTTGATCGCGTCCACCTTCCAGTCGCCCTGGATCGGCGTGGGGTGGTCGATGCGGCGATGGTCTGTTTCGAAATACTCCCGGTGCGCCGCGTAGAAACGGGCGGCGTCGCTGTCGTCGTCGGGCCAGATCGATAGCGAGCCGAGCTGCAGGCCGCCCGGGTCGATGACTATGTCCGAGCCGAACAGGATGCGATCCTGGTACTTGATGAAGAACGCTCTGACCTGCTCGGCCGGGTGACGGCCTATCTCACCCACGCGCGCTGATGTGTCCACATAGACATTCGGGTGGGCAGACAACAGCCGATCGACGTAGGCTAGATCTTCGGGGTTGTTTGCCAGGTGGATCAGCAAGAAGGTCGTTTCGGGATGGCGGGCGATTAGTCGCTCGCGGGCCGCGAATAGCTCTGAGCGGGAGGGAAAGTCCTGGCCGTAGAAACTCCAGGAAGGCGCGAACAACAGCTCCAGGTAGCGCTCGTTGTCGGGCGTCGGTGGGGTGAAAAAGGCCAGCGGATCGGAGGTGTGCATGGCGACAATCGCTCCCAGTTCGGCCGCGCGCTTCATTAGCGGGTCCATCCGGGCATCATCGATGGCCAGCAGCTTGCCGTCGGCCGTGCGTACGCCCAGGCCCAGGTTCTTGAAGATCTTGACCCCGCGCGCCCCCAGCGCGACCTCCTTCGAAAGCCGCCTGGCCTCGCGCCCGGGCCAGTCGGAATCGTCTATGCCGCGCCAGTCAATATTTGCAAAGAAGGCAAAACGCGGTCCGAGCTTCTTGGCCATCGCCACGGTCGCCTGGAAGCGCGCAGACGGGTAGAATCCGGCGCTCTTGGCGCAGAAGCGGGTGATGCCGGCAGCGTCGAATATTTTCAAGGCCCGCTTCAGGCACGCCTCGGTCGGCACGATGTGCACGTGAGAATCAATTATCGGTCGGCGGGTCTTTTCCGGCCGCGTCGCTCCGTCTTGGCAGCCGGTCGACGCGAGGAGCGCGGCGATCACAAGCAGGTTCCAGCTCATGAATCGGAATGATAGCCGAACCAGCCTGTGTCCACAACTTGTGTCGGGCTTTTGTTTCATGGTATCTGTTACCCATCGAGGAATACCTTGAAAGGACTTGGCCATGGAGGCAAGCGAGGGGCCCGGGCGAAACAAGGGCAGCGGCTTTTTCGGCTGGCTAAGACGACTGTTGCTGCTTGCCATCCTGGGGGCCGCGGCGGCGGGCGGCTGGTGGTTCTACCAGAATCACCGTGAGGTAGAAGTTCTAAAGACAATGATTGGCCGTCTTACCGCCGAAGATCGCGTGGCCGATGTCTGGGTAGAGGAATACAATCGTCTGGCGGACGGCAGCTCGCGCAAGATACGCCTGAAGATTCTGAGTTACGGGCCGGGTATGAAGCCCCTCGACCCAGTGCACTGCGATTTCTCGGTCAACGACGTGATTCATTTCGAAGCGCTGGTCATTCGCCTGAACGACGACTTGATCATGGACGGCAAGGGTAAGAGCATCCATTTCTTCACCCGTGCCTACGCTCTTGACGATCACGGCAATCGTTACGAGAGTTGCGAGATCAACCGGATTATGGATGTGCCGGGCGGCTATCGTATACCGACGGCCGACGGCTACGCCAGAGGGGTTGAGAGCCGCTTGTGGAAATCGTTTTGGGAATATGCCCTGGACGAGAAAAAGCGCAGCGCGGATGGAGTCAAGAACGCCCAGATTGAGGCCCCGGCCACTCGTTTTGTCCCCGACAAGATTTACCGCTTGATCTTGGAGCACGATGGCGGGCTGCGCATTCAGGCCAGGCCGGTGCCCGAGATCCTCAAGGGCGAAAACGTGAAGATCGAAGACCAGCGCAACGCCGGTGAGGCCGGTCATTGAATCGATTTGGTTTCGTTGAGGAGATCTGAAGATGTCTTGTCTCAAACACCGCCGGCTGTGGTTGTTGGCAACGCTCGTCTTCTGCTCCGCCGCCTTTGCCGCCGGAAATCAACCCATGCCGATTCTGGCCGTGTTCCAGATCGAGAACAGAGGAACGGCACTGACTACCCAGGAAATCGAAACCCTGACGGATTACCTCGGTACCCGTCTGGGAGAAGGGGGAAGCTTTCGGATCGTGCCTCGCGACGAGATCCGCGCCCGGCTGGCCAATCAGAAAAAAGAGACCTACAAAACTTGTTACGATCGATCTTGCCAGATCGACATCGGGCAAGAACTGTCTGCACAGTACACTCTCTCGGCGTCGATCGGAAAGATCGGATCGCTGTGCATCCTGACAGCCGCCTTGTTCGATCTGCGCAAGGCGGCCACCGAGCGAACCGCAACCGCCAAGGGACCTTGCGATACCGATCATCTGCTTTCGGCGCTGGATGAAGTCATTTCGAAACTTTCGCCGACGACTACGCTGGTTGACAAGAGCGCTGCTCCGGTTGCACGGGTCGCGCCTCCGCCGACGCCGGTATACCGCAGACCGCTTGTTCCGCGAACCAAGAGCGCGGGAATGGCCTGCCTGTGGGGGTTGTTACTGCCCGGCGGAGGAATGTTTTACATCGAGGAGACCGGCTGGGGTGTGGGCTATCTTCTAGCGACCGTGGCCGCCGCCGCGACCGGGATGGGCCTGGCCATATCGAGGGAAGAACTGATGTACTTCGGCATCGGTTTCGGCTCGGCCGCGGCGATCGACCTGGCATCGATCATCCATGCCATGGTGGGAGCTGGAAAATGGCGTGATCCCGCGTTGATACAGATGGAGCAGGCCGGGGTCGAACAGACGTCATTCGCACCTGTCGATTACGGCACACCCCCCCGACCCGCTCAGGCGATTGTCGTGGTTCCTGTTTTATCGGGACGTTTCTGAATCTGAAAATATTGCTCAAAAAATAGTCCGGTTGACCGATTCCACTTTTTTCCCGGATGATGGTAGAATACAAATTGTGGTGTAAGTGAATGTCCTACCGGGAGATTTGTACCATGATACAGATGAGAAGAAATTTATTTTTGGGGCTGGCGATTGTGCTGCTGGCCGCTGCCTGGGCCTGTACTGATGAGACGGCCCCTGGGCCGATACCCTGTACGGTTGATGGAGATTGCCCGGAAGGAATGGGTTGCGCCGACGACGTCTGTCGCCAGGTTTGCCTGACGTCTGAAGATTGCCCCTCTGGTATGCAATGCCTGAGCGGGTTCTGCCAGACGCCCTGCCAGGACGACGGCGAATGTCCCGCGGGCGAGCATTGCGAGGCGGGTTTTTGTAAGCCGGATGAGATTGTCGATGCCGGAACCGATGGGGACGGCGGAAACGTCAAGGAGTGTATCGACCAGGACCAGGACGGCTATGGTCCCAACTGCGCGCTGGGTAACACGGACTGCGACGATACCAATCGCCTGGTATACCCGGGCGCTCCCGAGATCTGCCATGACGGCGTCGACAACGATTGCGACGGGGTTACCGACGAGGATGATTGCGGCTGCGAGCGCGGCGACCGGCGCGCATGCTACTCGGGCCCGTTCGAAACCAAGGGCGTGGGCCTGTGCCGCTCGGGCGTGATGATCTGCGGGGACAACAAGGAATACGGCGATTGCCAGGGGGAGCAGACGCCGGTCGACGAGATCTGTGACCATGAAGACAACGACTGCGACGGGGATGTCGACGAAGGCTTGCTCAACCGCTGCGGCGATTGTTCCCCTCCCGACGACCAGCTCGTGGAGATCTGCGGTGACGGCCTGGATAACGACTGCAACGGTCAAATCGACGAGAGCTGCTCATGCGATCCCGCCTGCCACTGCGACCAGGGCGGCTCGGGCAGCAACTGCGAGTGCCACCCGCCGATCAACCAGCCCTGCTACTCGGGACCGCCGAGCAGTATGGGAAAGGGAATCTGCAAGGGAGGAACCCACGACTGCGTCGCCCAGGGCGCCGACTACGTCTGGACCAGCTGTGATGGAGAGGTCACCCCCGGGGTCGAATGCCAGGGCGACATCGCCGACGGAGTGGACAACGACTGCGACGGGTTCGTCGACGAGGATTGCCTGCCGGACGGCGACCATGACGGCTACCGCCCGCCCGAGGACTGCGATGACAGCAACGCCGCGGTTAACCCCGGGGCGCAGGAGTCCTGCAACGCGATCGACGACAACTGCAACGGCATCGTCGACGAAGGAGTCACCAACGCCTGCGGTACTTGCGGGCCGGTTCCCGACGAGGTGTGCGCCAACGGGCTGGACGACGACTGCGACGGCTCGGTAGACGAAATGTGCGGGGGCTGCTCGGGCTCCGAGACCAAGACCTGCTATCGCGGGCCGGACGGCACGCAGGGCGTGGGAAGTTGCCACGCCGGAACCATGAGCTGTATCGACGGGGAGTTCTGGTCTGACTGCGAGGGAGACGTCATTCCAGAGGCCGAGGTTTGCGACACTGTGGACAACGACTGCGACGGGGAGACCGACGAGCAGTGGGCGATCGGCTCGAACCTGTGCGGCTTCTGCGACTCGACCGAGGTCTGCGACGGGGTGGACAACGATTGCGACGGCTGGACCGACGAGGGAGTCATGAACGCCTGCGGCGGATGCGGCGATGTGCCGGTCGAGGTATGCGACGGGCTGGACAACGACTGCAACGGGTTGATCGACGACGGTGTCTTGACGGCCTGCGGGACCTGCCCGGACGTTTCTTGTTACGAGATCGGCTGGGACACGCCGGGCGACTGCGACGCCGACCTGCGCGACTGCGACGGCACTGAGCCCGATCCCGGCAATCCGGATGCCATAACTCTCGGCCAGGGCTCGGTGCGCACGCCCTTCATCTACATCTCGGTCACCGGCCGCGACCAGGTGGCCAAACTGGAAACCGAGAACGGCCAGAAGATCTGGCAGGTCGACTCGCACGGCGACGCCCCCTCGCGCACCGCGGTGGCGCTGGATTACTCGGTCTGGGTCGGTAATCGCGGCTTCATTTCGTCCGGAGATGCGCACTACTCGAACGGCGTGCATCTTGACGCCGACGGCAACCGCATCTGTAGCGTCGATGCGCCCAACATCTGCCGCGGCGTGGCCATCGACGGCGACGGCAACGTCTGGCTGGGCACCTACGACGGCATGACGGTCTACAAGGTTGACGGTCAGGCGATCGATCCCAACCCGGGGGCCTGCGTCGAGCCGCCCTGTTGCCAGGTGCTGGGCTCGCTTTACGTTGGGGTCCACGTCTACGGCCTGGCGGTGGACGGCAACGGCTTCCTGTGGACCGCATCGAGTCCCAACACGGTCAAGATTAACACCGCCACCATGCAGATCGTCGACACGATCTCCAACCCGACGCACTACGGCATCGCCGTCGACCAGAACAACGGTGTCTGGTTCGGCGGCTGGTCGGGCGGCGGAAACATCCATCGGATTGCCGGTAATTCGCCCTACACGATCTTCAATACCAGCGTCGCCAACGTCACCGCGGTGACGGTCGACCAGGACGGTTACATCTGGGGTTCGAGTTACGGCACCAACGAGGTGGTCAAGGTCAATCCTGCCACGGGTAGCTTGATTTGCTCGCACGCGGTAGCCAATGGCACCAATCCCCACGGCGTGGCGGTCGACGCCAACGGCAAGATCTGGGTACCCAACCGTTACGGCGGTTACGCCAACCGCTACCTGTCCGACTGCACACCGGACGGCTCCTTCCCGGTCGACCCCGGACAGGAGCTATACACTTACAGCGACATGACCGGCATGCAGCTACGCATGGTCACCACCCGCGAGGGGCACTGGATACAGAACTTCGATTCGGGCTACGACTCGCCCTTCTGGCACAGCGCCACCTGGACGGCGACGGTGCCGGCCAACACTTCGGTCAGCGTGTCGTTCGTCTCGGCCGACAGCGAGGCCGAGTTGGTCACCAATCACAGCCCCGTCTGCGGGCCTTTTACCGCATCGCCGGCCGACATGTACAACACCTGCCCGACACTGCACGGCCACCGCTGGCTGAGCGCCGACGTGCAACTCAACACAACCCAGGACGGCGTGCGCCCGACCTTCTCCAACCTGCACGTCTTCTGGTCGCACTAGCGAGTGCACAAGCGGCCCCCAGAGGGCTTTGCGGAAACTCAAACCTTCCTTGAACGGCCAACCCTCCTCGTGTAGAATGCAGCGATTCCATTTATGCGGGGAGAACATTGGCCAGTAATTTCGACGAGTTCGAGCAGGGGTTTAGCTTCGACGCGGCTTACGACGAGGCCTGGCGCTGCTTGCAGTGCGAAGACCCTCCTTGCGAGAAAGGCTGCCCGGCCGCGGTGCCGGTGCGGCGCTTCATTCGCAAGATCCGTGCCTTCGATTTGCGCGGTGCGGCCCAGGTCATTCGCCGGGCCAACGTCTTCGGCGGAAGCTGCGCCCGCGTGTGCGCGACCACGGATCAATGCCAGCGCGAATGCACCCGGGCGCGCATTGACCGCCCGATCGACATCGGGGCCCTGCAACGCTTCGCCACCGATTTCGAGATCTCAAACGGGGTATATCCGGCGCCATCGGCGGAAGCCAGCGGCAAGCGCGTGGCAGTCATCGGCGCGGGCCCGGCGGGCCTTGCTGCGGCCGCCGAGCTGGCCATACTCGGACACCACGCCACTGTGTTCGAACGCGGCAAGCGGGCCGGCGGGATGCTTAGCGGGGGAATTCCCGCTATGCGCTTGCCTGCCCAGGTGGTCGAGCACGAAATACTGGCGATCGAGAAGCTGGGAGTCGATTTCGTATTCGGGCGTGAGATCGGCTCGCTTGAGGAACTTTCCGACGAATTCGATGCCGTGGTTGTGGCCATCGGCTTGACGCGCCCTGCCAGGCTGGGTCTGCCCGGCGAAGACCTGGCGGGTGTCCACCAGGCTCTTGATATTCTGGGCCTCAAGGCCGCTGGCGAGAGTCCACGCTTGCGGCTCGGCAAACGGGTGGCCGTGATCGGCGGCGGTAACACCGCCATGGATGCAGCCACGACCGCCCTGCGCCTGGGAGCGCAGGATGTCGTCGTGCTTTATCGGCGCTCGGACTTCGAGATGCCGGCCTGGGAAAAAGAGGTTTCTCGCGCCCGGACCGAGGGCGTCAGGTTGCGGACCCTTACACAACCGATCGAGCTTATCGAGAAAGACGGCAAGGTTGCGGGCGTGCGTTGCGTGGTGACCGTGCTGGGGCCGCCAGATGCGAGCGGCCGCAGGCGCCCGCTGCCGGTCGACTCGGCGCGCTTCGACCTGCCCATAGACGACGTGATCGTGGCGGTCGGAGAACGCATCGATGAGAGGCGCGCCGCCGGGCTGGGTCTCTCGCTCGGTGATGACAATCTTGTGAAACATGAGCGCCTGGCGGCAGGCCGACCGGGTGTCTTCGTGGCCGGAGATCTCATCAGGCAGCGGCGTACTGTAGTCGATGCAGTAGCCGACGGTGTGCAGGTCGCCCGCGAGGTTCACTCGAGCCTGGGACATTCGCCAATCGTATTTTCCAACGACGAGATGTTGCCCGATGATGTCGACCTGGGTGTGGATTTCTGCGGTGTGCGCTTCGTCAATCCCTTTTTGCTGGCGGCGGCGCCGCCGACCGACGATCTCGAGATGCTCCGGGCCGGCTTCAAGGCAGGCTGGGCCGGCGCGGTTCTCAAGACCACGGCCGTCGAATCGGAGCCGGTCGAGTTGAAGTATCCCATGATGCAAGGTTACCAGTTGTTCGGCAAACGGGTAGCCGGCCTGGGGAATATCGATCTGATAAGCGAGCACCACATCGACGTGGTCGAGAAGCGCATTATTGCCATCAAGGAAGAATTTCCGGATCGTATTGTGGTCGGCTCGATGATGGGTTCTTCCCGAGACGACTGGGAGCAGCTCGTCGGGCGTCTCGAGGCGGCCGGGGCGGACGTGCTGGAGTGCTCGTTCTCATGCCCCCAGGGCACACTGGGCGGCGAGGGCTCGTTCGCCGGCCAGATGCTCGGGCAGAACGTCGAACTCACCCGCGAAGTGACTTCGTGGATCAAGGGCGCCGCCCGCCGCGCACCGGTGGTGATCAAGATAACTCCCCAGGTGGCCGATATAAAGGCCGTGGCACAGGCCGTCCGCGAAGGCGGTGCCGACGCCGTTTGCGCCTCCAACACCATTCCCAGCCTGATGGGCATCGATCTCGACAGCCTCAACCCCTTGCCGGACGTCGGCGGCCGGACGTCGTTCGCCGGTCTCTCGGGTCCGGCCATCTTTCCGATCACCCTGCGCAACATCGCCATGGTGGCTTCCGCCTGCAAGCTGCCGGTTACGGGCACGGGCGGTCCGCTTAGCTGGAAGGACGCAGTTCAGATGATGCTGGTGGGCGCGGTCAACGTGCAATTTTGCACCGCGGTGATGACCTTCGGCTTCGATATGATCGAAGATCTCAAAAGCGGGCTGGCCTGGTACCTCAAGGAAAAAGGAATGCGGACGCCCGCCGATCTGGTGGGCCGGACGCTCGAACGGATAACGACTCACGACAAGCTCTCTCCGGCGCAGAATGTGCGTTCGCGTATAGACGATCGGTTGTGTATCGGCTGCGGCCGTTGCCTGATTACCTGCCGCGACGGCGGTCACCGGGCTATCAGCTTCAGCGAAAATCGCAAGCCCCTGGTCGACGACGATCGCTGCGTCGGTTGCGGCGTGTGCGGGGCGGTGTGTCCCGTAAGTGAATGTATAAAAGTAACGGAAGTACACGGGTAGGTGACGAAACATGCGGGCGGTAGGAAAGCGTGTCAGGCGGCTGGATGCCGAGGACAAGGTGACCGGAAGGATGATCTATCCCTCCGACCGGGTGGTCGACGGCATGCTCTGGGTCGAGGTGGTGCGCGCCGCGCATCCTCACGCACGCATTCTGTCAATTGACACGTCCGAGGCGGAAGCAGTCGAAGGGGTAGTGCGCGTGTTGACCGCGCGGGATGTTCCCGGCCTGAACGCGTTCGGCATCCAGATCCAGGACATGCCGGTGCTTTGCGACGATCGAGTGCGATACATGGGTGACGCCGTGGCGCTGGTGGGCGCCGAGACTCGAGGCATCGCGCGCACAGCCGCAAAACTGGTCAAGGTGAACTACGAGGTTCTGGAGCCGCTGACCGATCCCGAGAAGGCCATGCTGCCCGAGGCCGTCAAGCTGCACCCGGACGGCAACATCATGCACCAGGGACACTTCAACAAGGGCGATATCGAGCTTGGTTTCAGAAAGAGCGCCGTAGTTGTCGAAGGCTTCTACCAGGTGCCGATGATCGATCACGCCTTTTTGGAAACCGAGGCGGGCGTGTCCTACTACGATCAAGACGGCCTGTTGACCGTCGAGTCGTGCGGGCAGTACGTTTTTCGCGACCAGACGCAGATTGCCCGGGCACTGGGACTCGAGCTAGACCAGGTGCGGGTAACGGCGCCTTACGTTGGGGGCGCTTTCGGCGGCAAGGACGAGATCACCGTTCAGATCCACTTGGCGCTGATGACCTATCACACCCGGCGGCCGGCCAAGATGGTAGCCAGCCGCGAAGAATCCATTGTCGCGCACACCAAGCGCCATCCTGCCAGGATGTGGTACAAGACGGGTGCTTCGAAGGGCGGAAAGCTGCTTTCGGTGCAGGCGCGCTTCATCTCTGACACCGGAGCCTATGCCTCGCTGGGCGGGCCGGTCCTCAACCTGATGATGGAACACGCAGCCGGTCCCTACCTGGTGCCGAACGTCAAGATCGACGCCTACGCCGTGTACACCAACAACGGATTCTCGGGAGCCTTTCGGGGATTCGGTTGCACCCAGGCCTGCGTGGCCGTCGAGAGCCAGATGGATCGGATGGCACACAGGCTCGGTCGCGATCCGCTGGCTTTTCGTCAGGCAAACGTCTTGCATCGTGGTGATCTGGCGGCTTTGGGCTACGAGATGAAGCTCAAGGTGGGTGCAGAAGCGACGGTGAAATCCGCCCGTAAAGGCAAGCTGTGGAAGTCGAAACGACGACTGGTGAAAGACAGCACGCGCCACTCGCCTTCGCTTGCGCCTTACATCAAGCGGGGCGTGGGAGTGGCCACCCAGATGCAGGGCCTCGGTTTAGGCATCGGAATTCCCGACTACGCCGAAGTAGAGCTGCGACTCGATCGCGACGGCCGGCTTACCGTCTATGCCGGGACGAACGAGATCGGGCAGGGCGCCTACACCGCCTATGCCCAGATGGCGGCGGAGAGGCTGGGTGTGCCGATGGAGCGCGTGGCGGTGGTGGGAGCGGACACGGCCACGACACCCGACTCGGGAACGACCACGGCCTCGCGCACGACCTATGCAGTGGGCAACGCCATCATTATGGCCGCTGAAAAGCTCGAGTTGCTCAAGGCCAACGCCGGCCGATCCGAGGATCTGTCGGCCCGGGCGACTTTTCACGTTCCCACACAGGATGTCGAGTTGGGCGACGGCCTTCCGCATTTGTTATATTCATACGGAACACATGTGGTGCTGGTGGAAGTGAACACCTTGACCGGCGAGGTGACCATAGAGGCGGTCGAAGCGCACCTTGACGGCGGGAGGGTGATCTTCCGAACCG
This sequence comes from uncultured Myxococcales bacterium, assembly GCA_964513625.1. Taxonomy (GTDB): domain Bacteria; phylum Myxococcota; class B64-G9; order B64-G9; family B64-G9; genus DATKYQ01. The sequence continues at coordinate 60,259 of CAZENH010000013.1, forward strand.
GTTTCGAGGGTCAGAGCGAGGGAGGCGTCGCCCAGGGTATCGGCTATGCCCTGTTCGAGGAGGTCATGTTCGAGAAGGGGCGTTTTCTGAATACCAACTTCAATACTTACATCATGCCCTCATCTCTGGACGTGCCGGCCGCTATCCGTACCGTGCCGGTCCAGGTTCTGGAGGCATCCGGTCCCTACGGGGCCAAAGGTATCAGCGAAACCTGCATGGTCGGCGTGACCCCGGCGATCATGAACGCGCTGCAGGATGCCATCGGGGTACGCTTTACACGCCTGCCTGTCAGGGCCGAGGACGTGCTTTTCGCACTGGAGGAAGGGCGCCATGAAGATTGACCTGCGCCTTACGATCAACGGCCGCGACGCTCGTTTCGAGGTGGACCCCGACGAGCGCCTGCTTGACACCTTGCGTGAGAAGGCCGGCCTGACGGGAACGAAGAAGGGTTGCGCCATCGGGGAGTGCGGTGCCTGCTCGGTTCTGCTCGACGGAAAGCTGGTTCCTTCTTGCCTGGTGCTTGCCGCCTCGGCGGACGGGGCCGAGATCGTCACTGTGGAAGGACTGTCGAGCAAGAGCGGTCTTTCCGACTTGCAGCGAGCTTTCATCGAAGAGGGAGCGGTTCAGTGCGGCTATTGCACACCGGGCATGTTGCTGGCCGGTGAGTACCTGCTGTCGCGCTACCAGCGTCCCACCAGCGACCAGATTCGCGAAGGCATATCCGGCAACCTTTGCCGGTGTACCGGCTATACCAAGATAGTCTCGGCCATTCGAAAAACGGCCCGGCGGCGGGCCATACGCAGAAGCGGGAGGTAGCAATGGATCCTACATCCGGAGAGGGAACCAAGACAATCGCTTTAGAACTGCAACGCCTGATCGACGAGGAAGAGTCCGGAGTTCTGGCGCTGGTCGTGCGCTCCGTCGGCTCGGCGCCGGGCAAGGTTGGGGCCAAGATGATCGTGTTGCCTGATGGCAGCATCAACGGTACCGTCGGCGGCGGTGTTGTCGAGGCGCGAGTCATCGCCGACTCGCTGAACGCCCTGGAGGACGGTCGCGGACCGCGCACGTTGCACTACAAGCTGGACGAGTTGGGGATGAGTTGCGGCGGAGAGATGAGCGTATATCTCGAACCACTGCAACCCTCCAAGCGGGTCGTAATATACGGAGGAGGACATGTTGCGTCGGCGGTGGCCAAGCTTCTGGCTACCCTCGATTGCCGCATCAGCGTCGTGGACGAACGTTCCGAATGGGCCAACCGCGATAGATTTCCCGAGGTGGATGAGATCGTCAATCGCCCCTTTGCCGAACAGATTGCCTCTCAGCCGCCGGGACCCAAAGACCACGTGTTAGTTGTCACCCGTGGGCATGACCAGGATCAGATCGTTCTGGAAGGGGTCGTGGGACGGAACCCCGCCTGGCTGGGAGTAATCGGCAGCAAGAGAAAGGCAGCCAAAACCATCGATCTTCTCAAGGCCAAGGATGTCCCGGCGGAGCAGATAAAGAAGATCCGCTGCCCGGTGGGGCTGGATATTGGCGCCGTAACGCCGGAAGAAATTGCCATTGCCATTGCAGCCGAGTTGGTTTTTCTGTGGCGCCGGGGCAGCGCGACCAACAGCGCGGCCTCCGGCAAGCAACCCAAGCCCGGCAAGAACGCGATACAGCCCAAGCCTGCCGAGCCCAAGAGCAAGGAATCGTCGTTAGAGGATGTGGTTTTCGACGACACGGATGATGACTGAATGACGGGCACGGGCCGGGGAGCGATCAGCCGATAGCGGGAGCCGAAAAGCCGGATGATAAATTTCATCAAGCTCAAATCGTTGGATGACGTCCTGGAGATGATCTGGGCCGACGGTCCCGCTGCTCTTCTCCTTGCCGGCGGAACCGATATCCTTGCCAGATCGGAGCCCTTCGCGGATAGGCGTATGTTGATCGATATCAGCCAGGTTGCCGAGTTACAAGGTATCGGGCTTGGCGACGATGGTCTGATTCGCATCGGGGCCGCGGTCACCCACCAGGAGATCGCCGACAATGAAATAATCCGCAGGCGGGCCAGGGTGTTGAGCCTGGCCTGCCGGGCGGTCGGCTCGGTTCAGATTCGCAACCTGGGAACTATCGGAGGCAACCTGGGCAACGCCTCTCCTGCGGCCGATTCGCTGCCCGCGCTGGTTTGCCTGGATGCCAGGCTGCTGCTTGCGGCTCGAGATCGGCGTCGCGAGTTGCCCGTGCTGTCCTTTCTCAAGGGGCCGGCCAAGACCGATCTCGGTTTCGACGAGGTCATCGAGGCGATACTGGTGCCGCCCCGACACGGGCGGACGGTGGCCTTCTTCAAAAAGGCAGGGCAACGCAAGGGCATGTGCTGCTCGAAGGCCTCACTGGCTCTGTGCGCCAGGCGCCACGGTGATGGGCGCTTGAGTGATGTCAGGGTGGCCATGGGCGCGGTAGCCCCAACGGTCATCGAAGTGCCGGCGGCAGAGGAAATACTCGAAGGCCGCGTTCCAGACGCTGCCCGGGTGCGTGAGGCTGCCATGGCATGCGTCACAGCCGTGAGAGCCATCGACGACATTCGATCGAGCGCCGACTATCGCCGGCGAGTTGTAGGCGCGCTGATGACCGAGGGCCTGATCGAGATCGTCGATCACGCTCGCGAACTGGCCAGGCGCAAGAGGAAAAGGCGTCCATGAAGATCGCCGGCGTTGTGCTCGCCGCCGGGGCGTCGCGACGCATGGGAAGACGCAAGGCACTGTTGCGTAACGGCAAGCAGACTTTTCTCGACAGCCTGTGTACTGCTATTAGAACCGGAGGCTGCAACCCGGTGCTGGCGGTGGTAGCAGAGCCCGTTTGGGAAATCGAAAACAACTGCCGACTCGACGGCGTGCAACTGGTGCTGAATCCCGACCCCTCGCGGGGTCAGATATCCTCGTTGCGCTGCGCTATTTCTCACCTTTCAGCCGATGTGGACGGTGCACTGGTGGTGCTGGTCGACCAGGCGGAGATCAGTCCCGGAACGGTGCGCGAGGTGCGCCTGGCGCTCGAAGGACACGACGCGGCAGTAGCTCAATACAACGGGCGCAGCGGTCACCCCGCTTGCTTCGGCCGCTCTCTTTTCGAAGCCCTACAATCACCCGCGGCCGAGGGCGGGGCCCGAGAGGTGATCGCAGCCTGCGAGCGATCGGGTCGCCTGTCTCGGGTGGACCTGGATGATCCCGGAGTCGTGCGCAACCTGAACACACCCGGGGATTTCGAGTCATTCAGCGGCGGATAATCGTGCCCGAAGATTATTATAAACGGTTGCCGATGCGCCGCCCGCTGATATCTTTGTCGCTGGCCTTTGGTTGCGGGATTCTGGTTCAGGGTATCAGCGGCCTACCATCGCTCATCGGTTGGGCACTCGCGGGGACGAGTGCACTTGCCGCTGCAGGCCTGGCCCAGCTCAAGCGAGGCGGAGTGTTGCGCTTCTTCTTGTGGCTGCTCGCTTTTTTATCGCTGGGTTTTGCGCGTGGAGCCCTGCCGCCGATTAAGTCTGGACCGCCTGTAGAAGATCTTGCCGTGATCCAGGCGCAAGCACGCTCGGCCTGGGATGTCTATCCAGACAGGCGAAGAATAGAGGTGAATCTCGAAGCCATGGGAGCGCAGTTTCAGGCGCCCAAGCCGGTTGCAGCCAGGACCTTGTTGAGCGTACGTGATCCTGCTGGAGCAGTTGACTGTCCCAGACTGTTGCCCGGAGACCAATTTCTGGCCATGGCCAGGATCCACCAGCCGCGCTCACGTCACGATCCCGGCCTGAGTGATATTGCTGCCGGTATGCACAGAAGAGGTATCGACTGGATCGGCTGGCTGCGCTCGTGCCGCGACATACTTGTCACGAATAAGCCCGTTTCGCTATCGGCGCGACGCTGGATAGCAAACGCCAGATCTGCGTTTGCCGGCTTCGTTTTTGAACGCAAGGCGGATTCTGCTTCCAAGGGAATACTGACGGCCATGACCACGGGTCAGCGCGGGCTGGTCGGGGAAAAAGTAAAACAGGATTTTGCACGCGCGGGCTTGGCTCACCTGCTAGCCATCTCGGGCCTGCACCTGGGCTTTGTCGCATTTGGACTTTATGCCTTGATGTACTTGCTACTAGCCAGGATCGGTTGGCTGGTCATGCGCTTCGACGTCAGACGCATTTCGGCGGCTGCGGTCATCCCGGCAACTCTGTTCTACACGCTTATGTCTGGTGCCCACCTGCCGGCGGTTCGCGCCTGCGTAATGGTGTTGTGTTTTTTAGCGGCGGTGATCGCCAGGCGCCAATCCGATCCACTTCAGACTTTGTGCGCGGCGGCACTCATTATCATGGGGATCTGGCCACAGTCTCTTTACCAGGTGTCATTTCAGCTGAGTTTTACGGCGGTTGCCAGCGTGATCCTGGCCGTGCCTGTGCTGGCCGAAAAGCTTCGATTGCCGCTCGATCGAGCCGGACTGGATGACTCCTGGCGCCGGCGCATCCTGGTGAGAACGGCGCACTTTGCATTGCTGACATTCGTCGCATCACTCGCTACCGCTCCGCTTCTGGCTCATTACTTCAATCAACTGAGCCTGACGGGTTTGCTTGTCAACCTGGTGGCGGTTCCGCTGGCCACCTGGGTGATTGTGCCGCTGGGACTGGTCACCGCCTTGCTGTTTGCTGTATTCCCTTTGCTTGCGGGTCTTGTTGCCGATGCGGCGCTCATGGCCGCCGGCTGGCTGGCTGGATTGGCCTCGCATGTCGCGGAATTCAGCTGGTCGGCGATTCATGTTTCCACGCCTTCGTTTGTCCAGATCGGCCTGATCTACATTCTGCTTTTTTGCGTCTTGAAATGGCGGCGTCTTTGGGCTCGCAGGCTGGCTGTTGCGAGCCTCTTCTCGTTACTGGCCATATTCGTTGCCGGGTGGCTAGGGCCGCTCTTGTCATCAGATCTGGAGGTTACATTTCTGGATGTCGGACAGGGCGACTCTGCCTTTCTTCGTTTTCCAGGGGGCGATACGCTGCTGGTTGACGGCGGTGACGCCCGTGAGGGCGGAGCAGACAGCGGTCTGCGGGTTGTCGCGCCCTTTCTTTGGTATCGAGGAATCACGCGACTGGATGTAGTGGCCGTCACGCACCCCGAGATGGATCACGCCGGCGGTTTGGCATCGGTGGTGCGCCTGTTTGCACCCCATGAGATATGGACGGCGCGCCCTCTCGATGAGATGCCGGCCACCCGCCCTTTACTCGCGGCTGCCCGGGAAGTGGGCGCCAATGTGCGGCGGCTTCACGCGGGCGACCGGCCGCAACTGGGTAAGAACACGGCAATTGAAGTTCTCTGGCCGGATGCGGAAAGCGAGGCGCTCGAGACCAACGAACGTTCACTGGTTCTGCGCGTGAGTTTAGACCAGAGATCGTTTTTGCTCACGGGCGATCTGGAGAAAGAAGGCGAGCGACTGTTGATCGAGTCGGGAAAAGAGTTGGGCGCAGACGTGCTCAAGGTCGGACATCACGGTTCGCGACAGGCGACCTCGAAGGAGCTTCTGGATCGCGTCAAGCCGTCGCTGGCCGTCATTTCTGTGGGTGGCCAGAACGCGCACCATCTGCCGTCAAGCGAGACGATCGAGCGCCTGAGAGAAGCAGGAGTCAAGATATTGCGTACCGATAGCGACGGTGCCGTTACGATTTCAACCGACGGACTAGATCTCGAGTTTGACACGTTCCTCCCCTGAATAAATGCCATTATGGATCGAGCGGGCGGCGGATCGCGTCAAGATGAAGCGATGAATCTGGATAATACCTGAAAAGTCCTTTTCGTACCGGGAGGAAAACCTGGCATGACTCTTGCTCCGCAAATATTGTGGCACTAAGCCGGAAAGGAGCGTGACGTCATGGTCGAAACCGAGAAGATCTACTCGCTTGCAGAAAACATCCAGAAGTCCGTGCGCGAGGGGAAGCTCGAGCAATCCGTTCCGTTGCTGGAAGAGTTTTTGGACATCGAGGGTGCCGACCGGCGCTGGGGACTGAGCATGCTGCAGGACGTCATCAAGCGCATGCGTCAGAGCGGCGACTACTCAGACATTGAACAAGATCTACTCGGACAAGAGCAGGCCATCCGTAACGAATTACTTTCAATGAACCAGGATAATGAGGCCTGGATGCACCGATGGGAACGCGCCCGGCAATTGAACAACAGGGCCTGGACTGACTACGAAAAGGCAAAAACCCTTGAGCAGTACCGAGCGGCACTGAAGTGCGCCGAACATTCGCTCGATTTCTGGCCCTATTTTCTTCCGCACCTGGACACGATGGTTCGCTGCCTGCTGGCGCTTGGCCGCAAGGAAGACGCTTTCAAAAACGTCCGCTGGGTGGATCTCATGCAGCCCGATTGGCCCGATTTTTCAGATATCCGCAGCGACCAAGAGTACTTGCGCTGGCTGGATTCTCACCAGGCTGAATCCGTCGAACTTCCCGAGGGCCCAGCAACGCTCGATGAAAAGATCGTCACTATAAAGCCCGAGGCGTGTTCGAAGCCGGACGAGCCGCTAAACGAAGAAGAACGCAACCTGCTTTACGCCGTGCGAGTCGGACGCGACGAGTGGCACCGGGCGCGCAACAGCGCGCTCATATCAGCCATCCTCGACGGCGATCTGCCTTTTAGCGAACTTCTGAAAATGGGTCCACAGCAAGCCGATCTGACGCGTGGTGTGTATTCTTCCGCGAAGGGCGATCTGCGTATCGACCCGGACACGCTGGGAAAACTGAGGCATTGGTTGATATACGGTTCCACCAATCACCCATTGGTTCACTTGCCGAACCCGCCCCTTGGCATACGGGTGCGCTTGTTCGTCGGCTGGGATCTGGAAGAGATGCAACCGAAAGACGTCCAGAAATTGCTGGCCGAGATCGGAAAACGAGTGGGCATACAAAAACTCTCCGTCAAACGCTGCCGGCCCCGACCGGTTGGTAATTACGAAGTAGTCAAGGGATTGGTGCGCAAGCCGAGGTCATAGCCGATTCGGGTCGCCTCAGGGGTGCGGAAGTTTGGACAGCATCAGCGGGATCAGATCACGCACACCCGTGGCCACGAACTGCATGCTGACCGCTGCGATCAGCAGACCCATGACCTTGGCCATGATGCGAGATCCGCTCTGGCCGATGATCCGCTGTAGCCGGTCCGCCCCGCGCAGCGCGAAATAAGTGAACAACATGGTCACCAAGATGGCCAGCAGCACGGGCACGATCCGCCACAGCTCGCGCGGTTCGCCTGGCAGCAGAATGACCGTGGCGATGGCGCCCGGCCCGGCCAACTGCGGAATGCCCATGGGCGAGACGCTGATGTCGTCCTTGTCGACTGCAGCCTCATGGTCGGCGGCGGTCGACTTTGTGCTGCTCGAGCGGCCGTGGAGCATGTCCATGGCCACCCGCAATAGCAGGATACCACCGGCTACCCGGAAGGCGCCGATGGAGATGCCGAACAACTTGAAGATCAGGGTGCCGGTCAGAGAGAACAGGACCAGGGTGCACAGCGCGACCAGCGTGGACCGCAAGGCGGCACGCTTGCGAGCAGCGTGGTCCCAGCCCGGCGTCAGCGACAGGAACACGGGCGCCGCGCTGAACGGGTTGACGATGAAAAACACCGAGGTCAGACACAGAATGCTGAAACTGAGTATCTCGGCCAACACGTGAGAACCCCATGGGAATTTCTGATAAGACTTGATCTTATAGAACAATCAATTAAGATAGTCTCGTTAATATTTCTCTTCACGGTCAAACTAACGGGTCCACGTCACCTGCGGTTACGGCGATTTCGTTTTGATGGTCATCTCGGCACAGCAATATGCCGTCCGGGGCAATTCCATGGGCCGTCGCTTCGAACGCCTCTCCACCCGGGGGGTGAACCAGCACCCGCTTGCCCAGCGTCAGACAGTGCCCGGCGAACTCGGCCACCAGCAGCCGCGGACTCGTACGCCATAGCTCGCGGTAGAAGTCTAGTTGACCCAGAAGCGTGTCGAGCAGGTCGACGCGTGCAACTTTCCTGCCTGTGAGCATGCGCAGCGAGGCCGCCGGTCGACGCAGGTCGCCTGGAAACTGTTCGGAACGTGTGTTGACATTTACGCCTATACCCAGCACGGCTGCCATGGTCGGTTCGGGCACTAACTCGCCCAGTATGCCGGCGATCTTCAGATTCAGTATCAGGATGTCGTTGGGCCACTTGATACCGACTCTGTACATGCATGGCAAGTGAGCGGCAATGGCGGCGCGGGCGGCCAGTGCACCCACGATCGGAACCAGGCGCAGGTGCTCGGGTGGTGCGATGAATATCTGTGACAACGAAAGATTCACACCCGCCGGCGCGTGCCAGGATCGCCCGGCTCGTCCTCGCCCGCAGGTCTGGACGTCGGCGACGACTGTCGATCCGTCAGAAGCGCCCTGCTCGATCCAGGCACGGGCCTCGTCGTTGGTAGAGCCCGTAGTATCCAGGACACGCAGACCATCTCGAGAGACGGAGGCCAAGTCGCTCGAGCTCAAGGCTATCCGAGCTCCATCGAGATGTCGACGGCGCGCGCGCCGTGGGTCAAGGCGCCTACCGAGACGTAGTCCACACCGGCCTCGGCGGCCCGCCTGACATTATCGAGATTCAACCCGCCCGAGGCCTCGATTGCGGCACCGCCGGCCACGAGTGCGACGGCCTTCTTCATCTTGGCCGCGGTCATGTTATCCAGCATGATGATATCGGCGCCGGCCCGGAGCGCCTCGCGCACTTGCCCGAGGTTGTCACACTCGACTTCGATCTTGACGGTCGGCGGCAGCTTGGCGCGAACGGCATCGACTGCGGCTCGAATCGAACCGGCCGCGGCGATGTGGTTGTCCTTGATCATCGCCCCGTCGAATAGTCCCATGCGGTGATTGTGTCCGCCCCCGGCTCGAACCGCCGCCTTCTCGAGCGTTCGCAGACCAGGAGTGGTCTTGCGGGTGTCCAATAGCCTGCAGCCGGTATCTTGCAAGGCATCGGCGTAGCTGCGGGTCAGTGTGGCAATGCCGCTCAGGTGGCGCACGAAGTTCAAGGCAGTGCGCTCGGCCGAAAGCAGCGCACGAACCGAACCGGAAACTCGCGCCATGACGGATCCCTGGCGGATCGCCTCACCCTCGCGTGCAGCGGGTTTGAAGGAACAGCCGTCGTCCAGCCTGTCAAATACCCAACCGGCAACTTCCAGACCGGAGACCACCAGCGGTTCGCGGGCCACCAGCGATGCTTTCGATCTTGCGCTTGAACCGAAAAGAGCACCGCTAGTAACGTCGCCGCTGCCCAGATCCTCGGATAGGGCCAGGTCGATAAGCGTCGAAATATGAGGATCCGGTTTCATGTCGGGCTCACTGTTTTTCCCATTCATCGATCTGCTCTAGAGCTCGGTTCAGTTTTGCAAGCCTTTGTTTGAATTCTTCCAGTTTTGCCTTTTCCTTGGAGATTACCTCGGCCGGAGCCCGCTTCAGAAAAGACTCGTTCTGAAGCTTCTTCGTGGAGCGTTCGTGGTCGGCGCGGGTTCTTTTTATCTCCTTGCCCAGCCTGTTGCGTTCAGCTTTGAAGTCGATCAATCCCCCCAGCGGCACGCACACTTCGAGATCGGCGCTGACGTAAACAGCAGACTGAGCCGGTCTCCCGGAAGGCTCTCCTATGGTCAAGGATTCCAGTCTTCCCAGATGGACGATCGTGTCCTTGTGTGCCCGTAGTGTATCGCGCATTCGGCTGTCCTGACTCAGCAGGTGGGCGGGAAGAAGCTTGCCGGGCGGAAGCCCGCTCTCGCCGCGAATGTTCCTGATTCCGGAAACAGCGGCAAGCAACCAGCCGACTTGTTCGAGCGCCTCTGGGTCTTCCTCGATGTCACCCGGCTGCGGCCACCTGGAAGTAGCTAAAAATCCGCTGTCGCGCTCTGTGAGCGGAAGCTTCTGCCAGATCTCTTCGGTGACAAAAGGAGTGAACGGGTGCAGCAGGCGCAGCGAGACGTCGAGCACCCGAATCAGGATATTCTGGCTCACCCGGCGTGCCTCCGGACCCTCACGCCCGTTGAGCACGGGTTTGATCATTTCGAGGTACCAGTCGCACAACTCGTGCCAGAAGAAATTGTAGAGGATCGAACTGGCTTCGTTGAGCTTGTAGTCCGTTATACAGCGCTCGACTTCTTCGATGGTTGCCCGTACGCGCGCAAGGATCCAGCGATCGTAGAGGGATCTGTCAGCGGAGTTGTCTGGCAGAGAGGGATCATAGTCGTCAAGGTTCATCAACACGAATCGGGAGGCGTTCCAGATCTTGTTTATGAAATGCCGGTAGCCCTCGACCCTTTCTACGCTCAGCTTGATATCACGGCCCTGAGCCGTCAGCGAGGCCAGCGTGAAGCGCAGGGCGTCGGCGCCCGACTTTTCAGTGACGTCGAGCGGGTCGATCACGTTGCCCTTGGTCTTGGACATCTTCTGACCCTGGGCATCGCGGACCATGGCGTGCAAGTAGACAGTCTGGAAAGGTACATCCCCCATGAACTTGAGGCCCATCATCAACATCCGGGCCACCCAGAAGAAGATGATGTCGAAACCGGTCTCCATCAACGAGGTGGGATAGAAGGTTTTCAGAAGCTCGGTCTGATCGGGCCAGCCAAGGGTGGAAAAGGGCCACAAGGCCGACGAGAACCATGTATCGAGCACGTCAGGATCGCGAGTCAGCTTTGTTCCAGCGCAATGCGGACATGTACTTGGATCGTCGCGGCTGACTATCACCTCGCCGCACTCGCAAAACCAGGCCGGAATCTGGTGGCCCCACCACAGTTGCCGGGAGATACACCAGTCTCGGATATTATTCATCCATTCGAAATAGGTCTTTTCCCATTGCCGTGGAACGAAGACGGTGCGACCCTGTTCGACCGCTCGAATAGCCTCTTTGGCCAATGGTTTGACGTTGACGAACCACTGCTTGCTCAACAGCGGTTCGACTATCTCACTACAACGCTGACAGCGGCTAAGTTCGACCTCGTAATCTTCGGTTTTAGATAGTAAATCCTGTTTTTCGAGGGCCACCAAAACCTTCTCGCGGGCCTTGAAACGATCGAGACCTGCAAAATCGTCACCCGCCTCAGCGGTCATCTTACCGTCGACATCGATCACGCTGATCGACTCCAGATCGTGACGTCTGCCCGTCTCGAAGTCATTGAAATCGTGGGCCGGAGTGACCTTGACGCAACCAGTGCCGAATTCGGGATCGACCAGCTCTGCATCGGCGATGACCGGGATAGTACGCCCGCTGAGCGGCAGCTCAATCTTCCGACCGATCAAGTCCTTGTAGCGAGGATCTTCGGGATGCACCGCCACGGCTGTATCGCCCAGCATGGTCTCGGGGCGAGTCGTGGCAACGGCCAGGCTTTGTTTTCCGGACACCAGCGGGTATTTGATTGTCCACAACTTGCCCGCGATCGGATCGAGGGTAACTTCGAGATCGGAAAGTGCCGTGTGGCAGCGGGGGCACCAGTTGATCAGGCGCTGGTCCCGGTAGATCAGGCCGTCTTCGTAGAGTCGCACGAAGACCTCGCGCACGGCCCGACTGAGACCTTCGTCCATGGTGAAACGTTCGTGGCGCCAGTCAACCGAAGCACCCATGGCCTTTGTTTGTTCGCTGATGCGGTTGCCGTGACGCTGCTTCCACTCCCAGACCTTCTCAATGAATGCCTCTCGGCCGATCTCATGCCGATTCAGACCTTCATTCATAAGCGCGCGCTCCACAACCATTTGAGTCGCAATGCCGGCGTGGTCTGTGCCTGGAAGCCACAGACAGTTGAAGCCCGACATGCGCTTGTGGCGTACAACCACGTCCTGGATGGTTAAAGTCAGGGCATGTCCCATGTGGAGGGTGCCGGTGATATTGGGCGGTGGAATCACAATAGAGAAAGCCGGCCGCGAGTCGCCGTTCTGGACATCGAAACATCCCTTGGCGATCCATTCACTGGCCCAATGTGCTTCGACTTTCGCCGGATGGTAGTGTGTCGGTATGTTATCGCTCATGCCTGATTCGTTTCTCTCGGATGGAAAAAAAGTGAGGATGGGTTAAATCTGATCCCCGGGTGCGGGTAGTGATACGAGCAGTTCTCCCGTCGATCAATCCGCAAGTTTGTCCTTGACCAGCTTCTCGATTTCTTCCTTGAGTATCGTCTCTGCAAGCTTGGGTACGACTTCCCAAACGACCTTCTCGATGATTTCCTTGGCCATGGCCTCGATTTCATCGCGCGGGATTGACGGTGCGGCCAAATCCTCGAGCTCGGCAGCCGGATGTGAAACTTCCTCGGCAGGCTGTGCCTTGGGAATAAACTCGTGCACCGGCGCCAACTCAACGGTGTCCTCCGTAGATCCCTCGTCGACAAGTCCCTCTTCGTCGATCTCGACCGAGGGCAGCTCTTCTTCGTCGATCGGTTCGGCGGTGGGCGTCTGCTGGGCCAGCTCGGCCAGTGTTTCCGCCTTTGTTTCTGCAACGGGCTCGGGCTCCGCGGGCTGCAACGGTGCCGGCTCGGGCACGGGCGGCACGAATGATGGGGTTGTGAACGAAGGCGCTGGCTTCGGGGCCGGCGGCTCCGGTGTGAAGATCGGCGCTGCGGGTTTGGGAGCCGGTGGTTCGGGCTCGATCTTGGGCGCCTGGATCTCGGGCCGTGTTGGAACTTCGGCGAAATCCGGCGTCGACTCAAACTGTGGCGGCTCGAGCGGTGTTGGAGGCGCCGGAGGCTTTTCGAAAGGCTTGGGCGGCTCACTTGTAAAAGGCGACTCGAGCGGTTTTGGCTCGAAGATATCCGGTTCGAGCGGTTTTGGTTCGAGTGGTTTGGGCTCAAGAGGCCTTGGCGTAAGTGGTTTGGGCTCAAGAGGCCTGGGTTCGAGCGGTTTTGGTTCGAGCGGTTTTGGCTCGAGCGGTTTTGGTTCGAGCGGTTTTGGCTCGAGCGGCTTTGGTTCCAGCGGTTTGGGCTCGAGCGGCTTTGGTTCCAGCGGTTTGGGCTCGAGCGGCTTAGGCTCGAGCGGCTTAGGCTCCAGCGGTTTCGGCTCCAGCGGCTTTGGCTCGAGAGGTCTGGGCCCGGGCGGCGGCGGTTCGGGAGAGAAAGTCTGCGCAGCGGGTGTCACGGGCGGAGGCGGCGGCGTGACCGCCGGTGTTGCCACTGGAGTGGCCACGGGCGTGGGCGCCGGCGCTGTCGCAACGGCTCCCACCGGCTGCAACGGTGAGGGCATTGCCGGTGAAGGAGCCGCACCGACGAGTTCATTGACCTTGTCGATCAGGGCCTGGCTCTCGAACGGCTTGGTAATGTGTCCGTTGGCGCCCACTTCGCGCGCCCGATTCTCGTCGAATGCCTCGAAAGTTCCCGCCAGCAGCAGAACTGGAATGTCTTTCAGGCTCGGATCCTGTTTGACCGCCTGGCAAACTTCGTAGCCGTTCTTCTTGGGCATTATTACGTCAGCCAGGATAACGTCCGGTTTGAGCTCCTTGGCCTTGATCACGGCATCATCGCCGTTGTCGACGGTCGTTATCTCGTAGTCCTCGTTCGCAAAAGTGATTCCGACCACCCGTTGAATGGTTATGCTGTCGTCGGCGAGTAGCAAGGTCTTGGGCATCGATGCCTCCTTCCCCTGGACCGACTCCCGGCCCACAAGCGGGGAACGCTGAGGGAAAAACATGAAAAAACGTTGTGGACGTACCACAAAGCAATTCTGCTGTCAAGATGAATGGTTACCGAGAATATGGACTATTGACAGATTTTCGAACCTGCTGCTACGGTGTTATGCGAAAGAAGTTATGATGAAAAAATTTCTCAAGATTGTCATAGTCATCGGAGTACTTGCGGGCGCATTCTTCACACTCCACACAAGGATTATGTGGCTGGACTACTTCGACGGAACCATCGTCGACAGGCAGGAGAAATCGGTGGCTACCGTTACAAGGAGGGGGCACGCCCAGAATATCAGCGAGTTTTTCCTGACAATAGAGACCGACTCCGGCCGCACGGTCGTGGTAGAGGTAGATCAATTGTTGTATTTCAGGTCGCGAACCAAGATGCGCGTTAGCAAGAGGCCTTTCAGTTCTCAAGTCGACCTTAATCAATAGCTGCACATGAAATCTCGGTGAATAACAATCTGAATGCAACCCTTGACGTGGTGCGTCAAGGTGTGTATTTTCCCAGCGTGGTTGTAATACATGAGGCACGCTGAGGAGCGCCATGGCAATATTGAGACAGATTGGTAGATTTCCTTCGTTTTTTCGAGGTTCGTTCTATCAGACCCTGGCGACGCTCGACCGGCCCGTGCAATTTGTGCCTTTGCCTCCCAGGCCCGTAGTGCTCGTACCCGGGGCATTTTGCACATCGAGTGTGATGAACCGCCTGGGACTGAAACTGCAGGAATTGGGGCTAAGCGTTTGCGTGCCTCCATCCTTTGCCTTCTACTATTCGGCCTTGGCCAATTTATGCCGTTTGCCGAAGGCGGCTTTGGATTTCACCGCCTGGCTTGACGAGATCGGTACGCGCTACGGTTTTTCCGAGGTTGATGTGGCCGGACATTCCAACGGTTCATTGATTGCCTTGCTGGCCATGGAGATGATCGATGGCGGCGAGGTCGAGTGCTCTGTCAGAATGAGAAAGGTGTTCACGATGGCGGCACCGTTCGGGGGCCTGCCCAACGCCCGGGCACTTTCAGCAATGATCCCCTGTTGTCGAGACCTGATTACCGGCAGCGATACGCTCAGGAAGATCGAGAGCCAGCGGGGCGCTGTGGCGCATAGCCTGGTGGCGGAAGGTGATTTTCTCGTGCCTCCGGCCAACCAGTCTCTTTCGTCGGACACCAGGACGGTAATGAAAGATTTTCAACACATGGATTTCGTCGTCGGCGACAACGACAAGATCGAGCGCACGGCGCGGGAGATAGTGAAATGGTTGGGCAACGGCTGTTGAGTCTCGACAGCTTGCGGACGGTGACCTCCGCAATGCTGGCGTCTTGCGATCCGGATCAGGTGGAAGGCATCGACGCCGAGTTTATCAACCTGCTTGCACCGGCCATCGATTCCCTGAGCCGCCTCTATTTCCGCATGGAAATCGAAGGAATGGACGGCGTGCCGCGCGGGCCGGCTCTGATTGTGGGCAACCACAATGCCGGAATCACATTCCTCGAGCCTATTGGCCTGGGGGCGCGCTGGTACCTGGAACGGGGTATGAACGACACTCTGCATTTCCTGGTTCACGACGCCATGGTCGCCTTGCCCTTGCTGCGCACATTCCTAATACGAACGGGGTGTGTGCGCGCCTCGCACGAAACCGCCAACAAATTGCTCAGGAGGGGCAAGAAGGTGGTCGTGTTTCCCGGCGGAAATCTCGAGGCATTCCGCCCCTACCGCAATCGCTACAAGATTACCTTCGGAGGCAAGAAGGGCTTCGTGAGACTGGCGCTGCGCGAGCATGTGCCGATCGTGCCCGTAGTGTTGGTGGGTGGGCACGAGACCTTCTTTGTTCTCAGAGACGGGCAACGACTGGCCCGGATATTACACTTGAAAAAACTTCTTCGCTCTGAGACATGCGCCCTGTTCCTGGGCCTTCCCTGGGGTGTGGGCTTCGGGCCTATTTTTCACCTGCCCTTGCCTGCCAGGAGCCAGGTGCGTTTTCTGGAGCCCGTGTCGATTGATAAATACGAACCGGGCGATGTCGATAACCCCTGGGCGGTGGACGAGATCTACCGCCTGGTCACCGAACGCATGCAAAAAGCAGTGGACGAGTTGGCCGCCAGGCGGCGTTTCCCGGTTATTGGTTGAGCCTCTCTATACTCAGACTCAGGCGGGCGGATTTTCAGGGGGAATGCCGCCCTCTTCGTGAACCTTGATCAGGTAGCCCAGGAGCAAAAGCGACGATGCATTCTCCATGATCTTGGAGGGGTCTGCCTGAATCACCTTGCGGGCATATTCGAACAGGGTCGCGGCCAGTTTCTCGCCGACTGCGTTTTCAATGATCTGGCGCAGGCGTTCCGGCTTCATCCGGCCCAGTTCCTCGAGAAAGCCGAGTGCAAGTTCGTTTTTCGAGCTGATTTCCATGTTTTTCAAGCTAGCAGCATCTGTGAGACTGGTCAAGATTGACATGGGTGCAGGTTTTGGACGATGCTCAACTTATGATCAAGCCATCTTTTCCAGGAAGCGGCCGGACGCTGCTGATAGCCCTGATACTGCTGGTGGTGATTTCCTTCCCGGCGCGATCGGTTCCGGGGGCGGTGTTTCCGAACAAGCCCCGTTCACGAGTGGCGATCGTTGACGAAGCGGATATGATCGCGGGAGATGACTATTCGAAGATTCACGACATAATCGAGAAGACGCTCAACGAGACGGCCATTCCTATTGTGGTCGTGACCATCGAGCGCATGAGTCGCTACGGGGCGGCCGGCATGTCGATCGAGCAGTACGCCCGGGCCCTTTTCGACAATTGGGGCATCGGGCACCCGACGGTAAGTGTCGCAGGCAAGCGGGTTGCCCGGAACCTGGGAGTGCTGCTGCTGGTTTCGAAGGGCGATCGCAAGGCCCGAATCGAGTTGGGTGCCGACTGGGCCCGCGATAAGGATGATGCATGCAACACGATAATGCAGGATTACATCGTTGCCTCATTCAAGCGCGGCGAGTTCTCCACGGGCATTCGCGCCGGGGTCGAGGCCCTGAGTGCCATGGTGAGCGAGAAGAAGCTTCCGAGTGTCCCTCGGCCGGCCTGGCATTACCTGTTGATGATCGGATTTGTCGGCCTGGGCATTTTCACAATTATCTCTTTAATACGGCGCGGATCCAGCGGTTGGGCCTGGCTTTTCTGGGGAGTGGTTTTCAGCATCGTCGGGTTCGTCCTCTATCAAATGCTTTCTTCCCGGCGCGGCGGCTTCGGCGGAGGGTCGTTCGGCGGTGGATTCTCCGGCGGTGGCGGTGCCACCGGAAGCTGGTAAGGAGTTCAGCATGCGACGGGCTAGCAAGTTTTTCAGCGAGGCTGAACGGACGCGCATCGAGCAGGCGGTGGCCGAGGCGGAGAGCGGCACGTCGGGAGAGATAGTAGCAGTCGTGGCGACGGCCTCCGGCGACTACGATCGCGCCGAGGATATCTTCGGTTTGTGGCTGGCGGTTGCCTCGCTGGTTGTCTGCTGGTGGCTCCTGCAGCGGTCCGGTGGGCCGGGTGAGTGGTCGGACGGGGCGGCTCGTGTTTCCTGTATCGAGATGCTGGTCGGCATAGTGCTGGCGATTGCTTTCTTCATACTGGGCGCCGGGCTGGCCAGCAGGATTGGGCTCCTGCGCAGGTTGTTCATCCCGCGCGGCCAGATGGTTCGCGAGGTCGAACGCGCGGCCGGGCGTGCTTTTTACGAACACGGTCTCAGAGATACCAAGCACAGAACGGGCATCATGATTTACTTGTCACTTTACGAGCGCATGGTACGTGTCACCGGCGACCAGGCGATCTCCAAAAAACTTTCCGATGAAACATGGCAATCCGTGCGCGATCTTATCATTGACGGGATCAAGAGAGGCAAGGCGCCGGACGGAGTGCTGTCCGGCATCAAGCGCTGCGGCGAGATTTTAGCCGAGCACTTCCCGATCGAACCAGGTGATGTTAACGAGTTGAGCAACGAACTGCGCCTGATCGACTGAGGCCATAAGCGAAAAACCCCGAGCCCGCATGAACAAGATCGATTCCCAGATAGCCAGGCTGCTGCGCGCCCAGGGGTTGATGGATCAATTTCAGCACCAGAGCGTGCTCGATCATCTGGGCCAGAGGGGCGGCAGGTTTCACCTGGCCGTTTTAGAGCTTGGTTACGTAACCGAGGCCAGAATGGCCGCCATTGTCTCGCGGGTAACCGGCTTTCCCAAAGTGTCTTTGACGAAAATGAAGCCCGATCTCGAGGCCCTTCAGCGCCTGTCGGGGAAGTTCTGTGTTGATCACTGCGTCTATCCCTGTGCCATCAGGGATTCCGGCAAGACGCTCTGGTTGGCGATGGCCGATCCAACCGACGTCGCGATTTGCAATGCGGCCCGGGCCGAGAGCGGTCTTGAGATTCGCCCGCTTGTCGGTAGTCCCAGCGAAATAAGAAGGCATGTGCGGGCGCGTTACACCGACCAGGCGCAGGAGGAGAACCCTTTCGTGGTCGGGGCCATCGACCTGTCCTTGTCGGAGGAAGAGGAGGCCGAACAAGAGTTCAAGATTACCGACCTGGCAGGAAAGACCACGGTCAAGCACACCAAGGAAATCCAGGCGCAGTCGGCTCCCTTGCCGCGTGCACCGACGCAGGCCGCGAACCGTTCTTCTCGCTCCAGCGAGCGGCTTCAGCGTCTGGATAAATTGATCGAGTACCAGCTGAAGGCAGAGCGGATCATCCGCTCTGTTGTGCGTTTGATGGTCGAAAAAGGGCTTTTTAGTGCCGAGGAGTTTCGCAAGCGACTGAAGTAAACGCAGGCAAGTCAGCCTATTCAATCGATCAACTTATGCAGGGCCTGGTTGAGGCGCGCGATCTGCGCTGGGCATGAGTCGGCGAAGTTCATCAGCAGGCTGGTCGCCTCGATGACGATCGCTGGGGAGGTCTCCTGCGCGGACCTCTTCTTTGAGCAAGTCTCGAGGAATGAGCGCCGGTTGTCGGCCACGTAGCGCAGCAATTGAGCCAGGGTTTCTTCGCAATCACCAGCGCGCTCGCGGATGATCTTACCCATCTGTTTCTGGTGAAGAACGACAAATTCCATGAAATCGGTGCCATTGCAGTTGCCGGCAACGCTACCGTGGGCGGCGTCAGCGGGGCTGCCGCTCAAGCGACTACGGTCGCAGGCCGGCGTCGCCAGCAGCGCCGCGGCCAGCCAGGCCACGATCAACAGGTGTGGCTTCACTTGGATGCCTTTCCCCTGATCTTCGCCAACGCTCTCTCGGCGGCTGCCTGCACGGTTGCCTCGGGGTCGAGTGACAGGTGCTCGAGTTCTCCGATGGCAGAACTGGCAGCCTGGCCTATCGAACCCAGGGCGTGTGCGGCCAACTCACGAAAACGTGGAGCCGGTTCGGACAGCATCTGGGTCAGCAGCGGTACGGCAGCTGCCGCCCGCGGTCCCATCCTGGCAAGCGCCAGCAAAGCCGCCTGCTTTATCCTGACCGACTTGCTTTCCATAGCTTGCATCAGACGCGGCACGGCAGCCGCCGCGGGCTGTCCTATGTGTCCTATGGCCCTGGCCGCGGCCGCCTTCGTGCGCTCGTCGCCGGAACCGAGATATTCTATCAGCTTCACGATGACATCCTTGTCGGCGCAATTCATCAGGCCGAGCGCCTCGGCCGCTTCGTCCGGGGAGTTTTTCAACAATTCAACCACGGTCTCCATGTTGTCCTGGCAATCTTTGCCAAGCAGTCCCAGGCCGGCAAGTGCCCAGATACGAACCGGAGCTGATTTGTCGGAGCTTGCACGATCGAGGCAATCGATCGCGGCCGGATGGCCGATGTATACCAGAGTCTTAACAGCGGCAGCACGGATCTCGGCCTCGACGTTGCGGGCCAGTTCGAATATTTTCGGCAATGCCGGCTCGGCTTTTTTCCCGAACTTGGCCAGCGTGCGGATGGCTTTATCGCGCACCTTGGGGCTGGGGTCGGCCAGGTAGTCTGCGATCTTGGGAGAAGATGCCGGTCCTCCCATGGCCAATGTGCCGATCGAGGCGGCCCCGATTCGATCGGCGTGGGCATCGATCCCGGCCGAGCCGATCTTCTGGTCCCAAGCGGATACCGGCTTAGCCTGCTCTTTGGGCTGCTTTGGCTTGGCTTCATCCTTCTTATCGCCGAAGAGAGAACAGCCGCCTGTCAGAATAACGACAGAAACTAGCAGGCCCATGTTTGGCATGATTCTCATGGCGGATCTCCTTTTCAGAAAACGACCTCGGTCTCGATCGAGAAAGTGTCGACGCTGCCGGAGAAAATCGAGTTTTGAGGCGGTGTCAGAATGGAATTGTCTATGGTGTCCTTCAGGTACCAGTAACGGTAATAAGTCAGCGACAACCTCCACCTGTCCAGCAAGGTGTAACGGGCTCCTAAAGCGAAGCCTGTCAGGTTGACAGTCGGGCTATCGAGACTCTTTGTCTGGTTGGGAGCCGGAGAATGATCATAGCTCCAACCGCCCATTAGTTCGAGTGGAAAGCTAAAAGGTCGGCCCAGAACACCGGCGGAGATTGTCCATGAGTCTTCATAGTTTTTCGGGGTCACCAGCGGGTTGGGCAACAGACCGCCCGGGATATTGTGGTAGACGTCTTGTGACTCGAATACGCTGTAGAGCCAGTAGCGGAAATCGACTGCCAGCTCGAGCTGCGGGATGACTTCCCAGTTGACGCCTGCACTGATTCCGGCGGGAACCTTCATCGTCTGTTTCATGTCATAGGCGCCGATGAATCCTTCCGCCACGCCGTCGAGGCTCGGATCCCTTTTTCCGCCTTCGGCGAAGTCGATTGTCAGGCGACCCTTGAGCGTGACATCTGCCCCGCCGATGAACGACAAGCCGACAGTCAGTTGGGGCAAGATGTCAACGCAGATGCCGAAGTTGTAAAACGGCCGATAGTCCTCTCCGACCTGATTTAGTTCGAGGTCGGTGTTCAACTCGAAGAGGTTGAAGTTGTACCACTTGCTGCCTTCCATGCGTATATACAGAAGTCCCAGGCTGGCTCCCAGCGATATGAAATCGAGCGGCCCGGGCAGGCGATAAGCGCCGCTCAGCGCACCCACGGCTGCCACGAAGTAACCCTCGACAACCATGTAACGCGTCGGGGCGTCCTTGGGCATGAAGGCGCCGATGAAGTCGGGTACGTAGAAAGACAGAGCCCAGACCGGGCCGTCCTGCCAGCCGAAGTCGGAAGAGGCCACGAACATCGGCATGGCGCCGAAATACTTGGTGGGTTTGTAGGTTCCCTCGAAGTAGCCGTCGGCATCCACCGCTGTGTCGATGAAATCCTCGCTGCCATATGTTCCCTCGCCTCCGGGCCAGGCCTTGAGGCGCACACTCGCATGGACGAACGAGAATCCCGAGGACAGGTGCAGACGAGTGCCGTGCTGATCTGCAAGCCCGGCCGGGTTGTGGTAGACAGCGGAAAGATCGTCCGGCTTGGCTATACCGGTCATCATGCCGGTCTTCTTGACCCCCATCTCGATAATGGTAAAGCCGCCGGCAAGCGCATGCTCGCCGTGGAGCAAGCCGATGACCAGAATGGCCCAAACGCCCGACCTTGAAATGGTTCTCGTCATGCCCGTTTCCCTCAGTTGGTAATACTGTAAGTGAAGCTGGCCTTGGGATAGCGTCTGACACGCTCGGCAATATCCGCCGAGTGGATCAGCTCCAGGCCCGTTTTCTTCACACCCGAATCGACTAGTTCTTTGGCACCGCTGACGTCGCCTTTTGCCTTTATTGTGCCTACCCGCTGCATCAGCTTTTCGATCACGGCGGGGATCTTCTGGTAGTCGATCACGAAGCACCCCCGGTCGCGCCCGTTGGCCGCCGTCGAGTCGGCCCGCCAGACGAGGGCCCCGGCACGCATTAGCTCCGCCAGCTGGACGGCGGCCAGTTGGCTGTAAGGCTTGGGCCGGCCGGCCTCGTCGGTCATTCCTCGTGCGACGTGTCCGAAGGCCCAGCGGATTGAGTGGTTATAGACCTTACCGGCATCCGCGTCGCTGAGTATCCCCTTTTTCACCAGCAACCCGGTGAAGAAGAGCGCGCCGGTTTGGGCCTTGAGTTCCTCTAAAATGCTGGCCATCGGTCCGCCAAAGATGTCGCCCGGACGTTTGCCGTTTATCTTGTAGTCCGAGTGCGGGCCGAGATTATGGGTCGCCTCGTGTAAAATGGTATCCAGCAGGCCAAGCCGCTTGTCGTCGCTGTATGCCCGCATGGATTCGGACGATAGCAAGGAGTCGCCGCGGGCGCGATCGATTGTCCGTGAATCGGGATCCGAGTAAAGGTTTGACATAACTACCGTGCGGCCTCGTCCCTCGATCGCCACCTTGCCCCAGTTGGGCAGGCTCTGGCCGACTACCGCACCGAGCGGCTCGCGGGCGTCGCCGGCGTTGAGAATGATCTCGATGAAATCCGGCAGGTGGAAGGATACCTGGCGTGGGCAGTAGGACGGCCCGATCAGATCGGCCAGCGTTTTCTCCATGTCGCTTCTCAAAGGCGCCAGTCGTTCTTGCCAGTAGATCGAATCGGGATCAATCTTGGCGAAGGAAACCTGGAACATGGCCTTGCGGTTGCATGGATCTTCGTATACCTCATCCGGGCCGATTCGCAGATACCAGCGCGAATTAGTGGAGTTCATGGCCGCCCAGGCCTCGTCGGCGGGCTGCCAGTTGTTGTTCTCGAAGCTCGCGGCCGCGGCCAGTAAATAATTTATAAAGGCCTGCTCCTCTCCGGCGGGAAAGGCGGCCGCCGCCGCACGCAGCTCCGCGGCGATCTCGTGCATACGGGCGGGCCATTCTTTGCTGTAAGGCACGGACATTAGTCCGGTCTTGCTTCGCCTGACTACCGTGAATGGATCGAGCAGTACAGCGGCATTGGATGCATTGGCGAGCTTGTTGCACAACTCGGGATCGGCGGCCAGATCCGGCGGGTACAGACCGGAAAACTGTTTTGCGAAGTCGGGGCAGGCGTTGCAAAAGGGGTCTTTCTGAGTGGCGGGAGCCTGACACCAGGGCCTCTGGTTGCGGCGGAAGAGCGCACGCGAAGCCATGTCGCCGGGCGGCATGCAGTTGCGCAATCCGAACGATCCGAGTTGAAGCGCGAAAAGCTCCTCGATGATCCGCGCGGCTCGTGTCACGTGGAGCACTAATTCGCGATCGGCAGGCGAGCCATTCGAGAAATCGGTGTGCACCAGCGCCACCCGGCCCTGGTCGAGTTCACGCCTGAGCGCCTCTCTGCGGCGACCTTCAACCAGAGTCCTGTAGGCGCGGGCAAACAAAGGGGTAAGCTTGTCTTGCTCGATGTAAGGTCTGCGGTCGGTACCCACGCCCAGAAGTGTAAGTTCGTCCGGGTCTAGCACGCCCGGGTTCTTCTGATCGCTGCTCCAGAAGAGAGGCATCTCGCAAGATGCGGCCAGGCGATTGAAATCGTCGCGACTCAGTGCCGGCAGAGACGAGATCGGGGCGTGTTTTGAGGCGGCTGCGGTCCCGGAAGGTACGTTCGCCGCAGGCTTGGAAGCGAGAGAATCTTTTTGAAGCATCGTGGAAGTGCACCCAGTAGCAAAAACCGCCAAGGCAATCAATTTAATCGTTGCAGCCCACTGACACACGAATCTGGACATGCCGTGCTCCTCCTCGGGTGATCTTTGCAGACGATTGTTTCACAATAGCAGCAGCTGGGCAAGACACAGCTGCAATTGACATGCAGACTGGCGCGCCATAGATTGGTGTGCGAGGTGACGATCGTGCGACATCGTTTTTTCTCGTACTTGGTCTGTTTTGGACTGACGGCTCTGGTGTGCGCTGGATGCAAGCATCGTTACTCGATTCCGGCAGCGCGTGTTGATCCGCTGGTAGAGGCCCGTGATCTTACCAAGGCCGGCAAGCCGCAGGAGGCCTACGAACGTTTCGAGGACATTTTGCGGGCCGATCCGAACAACCTGACCGCACATCGCGGACTGGTAGAGGCCGCCTATTTCGCGGGCCGACTCGAACAAGTGGCTCGGCGCTACCAGGGCATGGCCGGAGGGAGTTCGGCGGGAATAGGCGCATATGGACTGGGCCTGGTCGAGATCTCGCGCGGGCCGGGTCACATGCAGGCGGCCCTGAAGCAATTCTCTCGGGCCGCCGAATTGTTGCCGGAATCTGCGGACGTGCCCTTTCGAATAGGGCTCGTTTATTTGCTCAACGGGGAATACGAACAAGCCGAAAAGTATCTCGAACAGGCTATCGTGAAGGATCCCAATCGTGCCGATATCTACGTGGCCCGGGGCGACGCTTTATTGGGTCAGGGCAAGCGCATCCAGGCCGTCAAGTCGATGGCCAAGATCCTCTCGCTCAGCCCGTCCGCGTCCGTGGCCTCCAAGGCTTGCACGGTGGCCGCCAAGGTTTTCGACCCGCTCCGGGGAACTGACCCCGATCTGGCCCGGGATCTCGAGAAGGTAGTCGAGCTTCTGGATCATGACTACGTACAACAGGGACTTTCGGAGGTTGAGAAGATCCTCGATCGCCAGCCGGACAATCCCTTTGCGAACGTGCTCAAAGGATTGGCGCATAGCCGGCTGCAGAACGACGGCGAGGCGGTGGTTGCGTTCGAGCACGCTCTCGATTTACGGCCCGAAAGTCCGCTGGCATTGATTGGCCTGGGCGACGTTTATGCCCGTTTACAGAAGTGGGGCAAGGCGCGCAGTTACTATGAGAAGGCGTCGTCCATGAATCCTTTCGACCTGGACGCCCGCAAGCGCATGGGCATCTTAGCCAGTAAGCGGCGGGACTATGCCCGGGCGGCCAGTGTCTATGCCAGCCTGGTGCTGCTGGCCCCGGACGATATCGACTACCGTTACAAGTATGCCCTGGCATTGTTCTCTGAAGGTAAGATTCGGGAAGCCATCGGAGTTTACGAGGGCATCCTGGAAATGAAGCCGGATGATCTCGAGTCACTTGTCCGCCTGGGCTCGCTGTATGCGGCCCTGTCCAAGGGGGAGCCGGAAAGACGCGATGCCGATCGCGACAAGGCCCGTGCCTTTCTGGCAAGAGCTCACGAGTTGAGCCCCGAAAACGAGGCCATTCAGGAAATGCTTGCCAAGGTTGAGGATTAGCATGCCCATATTCGAGTACGACTGCGAAAAATGCGGACACGATTTCGAGTTGCTGGTTTTCGATCGTGAGGCGCCGATAAACTGCCCCGCTTGCGGCTCGGGCAAGGTCGAAAAGAAGCTGTCCGTGTTTGCCCATAAGAGCGAAGATAAATTCGTTCCAAGTTCGGGAGGATCGTCCTGCAGTGGTTGCAGCGCTTCGAGCTGTAGCGGCTGCTCGGGCGGTTGAGATGAATATGGCAAGCAGGCTAATCAAACTGTTGCTTGGCGTTTGCCTGTTTGGGCTTTGGATCTTGGGCTGCGTGCACACCTATCGCTTCTACAACGGGCCCAAGCGAGAAGCTACCGAGGTTGCTCTGGTCAAGGGCGGATCGGTCTCGGACGACGTGCGGATTACTATCGTGGCGGTGGATGAGAAGATCCTGAACATGAATTACAGCAGGTTCGCGATCGAGTACCAGCGAGTCGAGATCCTCCCGGGCGCCCACAGGATTCTGGCGGCCGCCACCTTCGATGCGGCCTTCAAGAACGGTCCGCGGCGCCTGAACAAGGAGGTGGTCATCGACACCAAAGCCGGCCACATCTATCAGCTCTACGCCAAACTAGATGACAAGCGCAAAGTGCAAATATGGTCAAAGGATGTCACGGGCAGTTGATCGGAATTAAAGAATCAACTTGACGTAGATCGTCACTCCCAGCGCCAGGAGCATGAAGGCGCTGCCCAGCCAGCCGACAATCACGACAACCCGGGCCGGACGCAAGGCAGGTTGCTCGATGTGCTTCTGTACGCAAAAGAGATTCAATCCATACAGTACGGGTGCCACGGCCAGACTGATCAGCGCCACCGCCGTTACCAGCGTCACCGGATTGCCCACCAGCAGGATCGTCCCCGCGGCCATCAGAGATGAGGCAATCACGAAACTGGTATACGTCAACCTGCGCCGCTCGCGCGTTGCCATGGAGACGCGCAGAGTGGCCAAGGCTTCGCAAAACGAGCGCGAGAAACCGTCGATTACCGTGTAGGTCGTCGAGAACATGGCGAAGAAGGCGGTCAGCATGAAGACATGGAACATCCAGCGACCCATGATGTTGGTGTAGGCGCTGCTGAGAGCCTCGGCGAACTGGATTCCCTTGAGGTCGGCGCCGCGCCCCGCAAGCTGGGAGGCGCCCATGCAGACGAACATTATCCCGGTCAGCAGCGAGAGCAGGTAGCCCACCCTCATGTCGGCAAGTGATATTCCAAGTTGTCTCCGGCAACCTTGCAGATCGCCATCGTCATGACACTCACCCAGGCGCTTCAATTTTTCTAGTGTCCAGAAAGAGTGCCAGACTGAAACATCGATGCCTGTCGGCATCCAGCCCAGAATGGCTGCAACCAGAACGATCGATCCGGCCGGGAGGGCGGGGATCACAAGATGTGCAAGGTCGGCAGGAGTTGGAAAAACCGGAATGAAGGCCGCCAGCGTGGCCAGCGCTAATATGGCGATCATGACTTTGTTTATGTTGTCCAGCCAGGAAAAGCCCCCGGCGAACAACAGGCCGACGACCACGCCGATCAGGATCAACGAGGACCATTCGGTCGACAGCGCCCCCGTCCAGGATGACAAGACGCAGCCCGAGACATTGACAACGCCTGCCAGGACTCCGATGCCCTGCAACACGGTGCTCAGCAGAAACAAGTATAGCGCCCAGCCGCGCGGGCCCGGAACCCGCAGGTAGCCCGCCAAAAGGCTCTTGCCGGTGGCCGCGGCATAGCGTGGCCCGAACTCGAAGGCCGGATACTTGAACAGGTGGCTGGCCAGAATCAGCCACAGGAGTTGGTATCCGAACAAGGCGCCGGCCTGGGGGCTGAGCACCAGGTGCGAAGCCCCGATGGAAGTGGCCGCCAGCAGGATGCCGGGGCCGAGGCGATGCCAGAAGCTCTTTTTCATCGATAGTAGGTTTTATAAAGTGCCCTCAGAAGCAGGTCAATCGTTTAGTCGAAGCACTGCTTGAGCCCATAATGGGAGTCTGTTTTTCAAATACGGGAACTGTTTGCCTTTCGCGAAAGCTCTGATAAAATAGCTGCCAAATCGGGGGGAGTCAGAGGATGGTATGCCTGATTCCCGATTCGAACTCAGCTACGGTACCGGCACTAAGACTTTTACAATTCCTTATGACAAAATCGGCGGGCCGCTCATTGCGCCTCGTACACCACGTCCGCTTTCGGGCAGTGTGCCGGAAATCCTGAGCCGGGCGCTTGCCGCACCCGTCGGCCGGCCGCGCCTTTGCGAACTCGTCAATAATCGCCTGGTGGGCATTGTCATCTCGGACGAATTCAGGGCCGGGCTGCAGCACGAGATCCTGGATGCCCTGCTAGACGAGGTTGCTTCCGGTTCTCCGCACTCGATCTGCGTGCTGTGCGCCACGGGCACTCACGATCCTGCGGTATACGCCAAGAAAGCTGGCGAGTGGGTAAAGGCGGCACGGCTGCGTTTGAAAATGAAGATCGATTTTGAACCTCACGACTGCGAAAAGAGCGAGCTTGCGGACATAGGTGTCACCCAGCGCGGTACCAAATTGAGGGTCAACAGCAAGCTACTCGAGTGCGACGTTCGGGTTTACGGACACGAGTCGAAGCACCACTATTTTCACGGTTATTCCTGCATCGACAAACAGCTCCTGCCCGGACTGTCTTCGGGCGAGACGGTGGCTCAGAATCACAAGTGGGCTCTCGACCCGGATTCCGGCCCCGGGCGCAGTCCCTGGCACTCGGATGCTTCCAGGCAGAAGAACCCCGTCTGCGAGGATACACGCGAGGCTCGCGCCATCTCAGAGCAGTATGTACTTTCACCGAGCGGCAAGGCGGTTCGTGGCGACGTGATTACTTTCGGCCTGGACATGGTCTCGGCGGGTGGAAAAATTTTCTGGGTGCGGGCCGGCGACCCGGCCGAGCTGTCGTCAAAGATGGTTGGGGTAGTGGATGAAATGATGTCCTTCGGAGTCGTACGCTCCAGGTATGTGATCGTCTCGCCGGGCGGACCCCCCGCATCTCAGGCGCTCTACGGCACTCAGAATGCCTTCGATCTGGCATTGAAAAGCGCCATCGAACCCGGAGGCGAAGCCCTGGTAATCGCCCCGCTCGACGGGCGGCCGGACCTGGATGCAGACGTTCGCGGCCTGGCTCCCGGCCGGCGGGCCAAGGAGCTGTTCTGGGACAATCTGGTTCGCCTGCGTGGGAAACCGCTGGACGAGGCGCGGCGCGAGATCGCCGACAACTTCGAGCTTTACCTGTGGAAGACCGACCGGGTCTTGAGAATTCTCGATAAGGTGAAGATCTACATTCACTCCGAGCTTCCGGCCGGCGTGCTCGAGCCCGGCGGTTTCGAGACGGTCCCGGACGTCCAGGCCTGGATCGACGAACGCGTAAATCGCTCCGACGGCAAATTCACCGTCATCGATCACGGCAACAAGTTGTGTGTGACCAGCCGGGATTAGGCCGGACTTAAAACGACCCGCGCAGGTAGAACGTGACCAGCCTGACGAGTTTTTCTCCGGCCCAGTCCGAGCCCGTTATACTGTAAGAGTCGGGATTGAGTATGGGTATGCCGGCATACTCGCGGAAGGGCGGCCCGATGGGAGTGCGCACGCTCAGGCCGGCTTCCAGCCGGGTGTCGTCTTCCCAGGCCATGCGGTAGCCCAGCCGGCCGATGGCCAAGAGCCTGTTGCCCAGCGACTGAATGATCTTCTTGTCGTTGTCGAAAGGGTTTTCCGGCGACATCAGCTCGACCGTGTACGAGGTCACGTAGTGCAAGGAGATGTCGGCGACAAGACCGCTGCCGCGGTCGAAGCTCAAGCCCAGGTTGGCGCGCAGCCATGGTTCGGAAGGCAGGCGCCTGCCGTCCTGGGTGACTCTTCGCAATCCCAGATTGCCCCAGATTCTCCAGTCTTTCGGCAGGTTCCAGGACAACTCGATCTCGCCGCCGAAGGCCTCGATCAGATCCGGGTTGTTACAGAACTGGAAAATGGAGTTGGCGATATCGGGCATTCCCAGGCTGGAGATGCTCATTTCGGACTTGTAGAAGATGGTGTCCAGGTAAAAGTTGTAGAAAAGATCGATCGAGGCCTGCAGCCGCCGTTCGAGAAAGCGGCCACGCCAGCCCAGCTCGATGGAGTGGAGCCGTTCGTTCTTGAGATTCTCGTTGCCGACGCTCTTTGTGAACTTGTCGACTATTTCGGGGAAGGCCGGGTTGAAATCATCAGGCTGCAGGTGGACCAGGCCCTCCATGAAGGAAGGCTTTCTGAAAGCCAGGCTGTATCCCAGCCGGAATGAGTGATGCCTAAGAGGCCTGTAAACCGCGACGATCCGCGGGCTGAAGGCCGGCTCGGTCTCGGAGTTCAGATCGAGCCGAAAGCCCGCCGTCAACTGGAGAGCGTCCAGCGGCTTCCACTCGCTGTTTACGAAGAGCGCGCCGCGCAACTCATCGAGGACGCTGGCAAAGATCTTGTCCGATTGCAGGTAGGTGTAGCGTAGGTTGGCGCCGCCGACCAGGTGTAGCCAGCCGGCGGGCTGCCAGTCGGTCTGGAGCTGGCCGTCGTAGGTGTTGATGTCCATCATGTTGTCCGGCAGGTTCATGATCCAGGTGCCGTAGGCGAAAATGCGCGAGCGATAGTGGAGGTCGACGTGATAGCGGACCTGGTAAAGCTGGGCCTTGAGACTCAGGCTGTCAGCCAGCGCAATGGACGCCTTGGCCATGGCGTAGTGGTTGACCACGTTGTCGGCCAGAAAGTCGCCCGCGGTCTCGAACATGCTCCCCGCGCCCTCGATCAACCCGCCGTGCAGCGACAGATCCAGCCTGCTTCCGAACTGGTAGCGAACGAAGGAATGAAAACGAATCTTCACCCGCCCGATGCGGTCTTCGCGATCGGATGCGGAGCGAAACTCTTCGCTGCCCGCGCCGGCACTGAAGGAGAGGATGCCTTCGCCCGCCTTCCAGGCGTCTCCGACCCGGCCGAAAAAGCGCCACAGGCCCTGCTGGCCTCCCGTCAGGTAGGCCTTGCCGGCAAACCGGCGGGGTTGCTCGCTCATAGTCGTGATGCTGACCACCGCGGCGAAGGCGTTGGCGCCGTAGAGCGTCGAGCCCGGCCCGCGGATGACCTCGATGCGCTCGATCTCCTCGATGTCGATGGTCATCGCTGCCCACAACGGAAAACCGGACAGCTCGATCAGCGCCTCGCGGCCGTCCACCAGCACCAGCACAAGGTTACTGGCGTTATCGGTCAAGGCCCGCGCCCCGACCAGGGGAAACGTGGGCTTCATCTCGTAGACGTCCATGCCGGGCACTCTTCTCAACAGATCGGGAAGGTTGGTAGCTCCCGAGGCCAGGATCTCCTCGCGGGTTATGACGCTGACGGCCGAGGGGCTCCAGAGGATCGACTGGCGGTGCTTGGAGGCCGACTCGACCTCGTCGGCCCTGATCTCTTCTTCGAGCAGGGCGAACTCGTCATCGAGGCCTTCGTCTTCCTGACCAAAGACATGCAGGGGCAGGAGCATCAGTCCGGCCAGGACAATATTTCTGAACGTGTGGGTCAATCCGGAGTATTTTGGTCACACATTCCGGTCCGGGGCAAGAAACCACTTTTTAGACCCGCTAGAACGACCCGCGCAGGTAGAACGTGACCAGCCTGACGAGTTTTTCTCCGGCCCAGTCCGAGCCGGTGACGCTGTACGAGTCGGGCTCGAGTATGGGCAGCCCGGCATACTCGCGAAAGGGCGGCCCGATGGGTGTGCGCACGTTTATACCCGCTTCCAGCGCCCGTTCGTTATCCCATGTCAGGCGATAGCCCAGCCGGCCGACCAGGAGAAAGTCGTTTCCCATAGTCTGCACAATCTGCAAGTCCTTCTCGAACGCGTCCCTTACGGCCAGCAGGTGAACAGTGTACGAGGTCACGTAGTGCAGTGAAATGTCGGCCACCAGGCCGCAGCCCAGGTTGTAGCTCATACCCAGGTTGGCGCGCAGCCATGGTTCGGATTCCAGACGCGCGCCGGTCGAATCGGTGACTCTCCTCAGGCCCAGGTTGGCCCACAATTTCAGATCTTGCAGGACAGTAAACGATAGTTCGAGCTCGCCTCCCAGGGCGTCGATGCGATCCGGGTTGTTCCTGAACTGGAAAGTCGAGTTAGTAATATCCGGCATACCCAGCGTGTTCAGACCCATCTCGGAGTCGAAAAACACCGTGTCAAGATAGAAGTTGTAAAACAGGTCGGCCGAGGCCATGAGCCGCTCACCGAGGAAGCGGCCGCGCCAGCCGGCCTCGATCGAGTGGACCTGCTCGTTTTTCAGATTCTCGTTGCCGATCGATCTCTTGAGCTTGTCGACCACCTCGGGAAAGGCCAGGTTGTAGCGGTCGACCTGCATGTGCAGCTGGCTCTCAATGAAGGACGGTTTGCGAAAGGCCAGACCGTATCCCAGGCGGAAGGCCTGGTTCGTATACGGCCTGTATACGACCGCGATTCTCGGGCTGAAGGCCGGCTCGGTCTCGGAATTGATGTCGAGCCGGAAACCGCCGGTGATCTGCAAGCTGTCCGCCGGAAGCCACTCGCTGTTCAGGAAGACGGCCCCGCGCAGCTCGTCGATCCCGCTGGCGACGACCTTATCCGACTCCATGTACGAGTAGCGCAGGTTGGCGCCGGCGACGATATGCAGCCAGGCGGCGGCCTGCCAGTCAGCCTGCAGCTGGCCGTCGTAGGTGTGAGTGTCCATGGTAAAATCCGGGATGTCGGCGATCCATGAACCGTAGGCGTAGAAGCTCGAGCGGTAGTGGAAGTCGCCCTTGAAGCGGATCTGGTAAAGCTGGATCTTGATCTTCAGGCTGTCTAAGAGCGCAATGGAAGCTTTGGCCATGGCGTAGTGGTTGAGCACGTTCTTGGCAAAAAAGTCGCCGACGATCATGTAAAGAGGGCCCTCGCCCTCCAGCACACCGCCGTGCAGCGAGACGTCCAGGTCTTGCCCTTGCTGGTAACGAACGAACGAATGGAAGCGCGCCCGGGCCCGCACCATGGGATCTTCACGATCGGACGCGCTGCCCTCTCCCCCTTTGCCCAGGCTGGCACTGAAAGACAGTACGCCGTCGCCCGCTGGCCACGAACCCCGGGCACGGCCGAACAGTTGATACAGGTCTTGCTGGCCGCCCGTGATGCGGGCATCACCCGAGAAGTGGCGCGGTTGCTCGGTCATGGTGGTGATGTTGACCACCGCGGCGAAGGCGTTTGCACCGTAGAGGGTCGAGCCCGGGCCGCGGATGACCTCGATGCGCTCGATTTCGTCGATGTCGATGGTCATGGCCGCCCAGATCGGAAAACCGGCCAGTTCGACCAGGGCCTCGCGGCCGTCGACCAGCACCAGCACCAGGTTGTTGGCGTGATCGGTAAGCGCCCTCGCGCCGACCAGCGGAAAGGATGGCTTCAACTCGTAGACGTCGAAGCCGGGAACCCTTCTCAACAGGTCGGGCAGGTTCGTCGCTCCCGCCGAGAGAATGTCTTCTCTTGTGAAGACGGTAATGGCAGACGGGCTCCAGAAGATCGACTGGCGGTGCTTGGAGGCCGATTCGACCTCGTCGGCCTTGATCTCGTCCTCGAGCAGGGCAAACTCATCATCGAGGCCGTCGTCATCCTGACCGAGGACCTGCAGGGGCAGCAACATTAATCCCACCAGGAACACGTTTCTGAGCATACGGGCCAATATAAAGCATGAATTACACACATCCCGGTCGAGGGCAAGAAACCATTTCTTGGACCGCTAAGACGAAATGCGCTACCATCGCTTACGGAAAAATCTATGCACTGGGCGATGAGAAAAGTTCTTCCGATAGCACTGGTCTGCTGCGGCTTGTTGCCGGCTATTGGAAATGCACAAGAGCAGGAAGAGGATGACGACGGCCTCGATGATGAGTTTGCCCTGCTCGAGGACGAGACCGTTTACAGCGCATCCAAGCACGAGCAGAAGATCAGCGACTCCCCGTCTACCGTGACCGTCATCACCCGCGAGCAGATCGAGAACACTCACTGCACCAACATCACCTGCCTGCTGCGCCAGGTTCCGGAGATCGAGGTCCGCCGGATGAAGCCGATGCACCACTCTGTCGGCGCTCGGGCGCTGGCCTCCGAGATCGGCGACAAGGTTCTGCTGCTGGTAGACGGCCGCGAGGACAACGTCGAGGCCTTCGGTATGCCTTTCTGGTGTGCCATGGCGGTCCACATCGAGGATATCGAGCGTATAGAAGTCATCCGCGGGCCTGGCTCCGCGCTCTACGGAGCCAACGCCCACTCGCTGGTGGTCAATGTCACCACGCGCAGCGAGAAGGAGAACAAGTCACGAGTCTTTTTAGGATTCGGTGAACACAGTCGCGCCAGTCTGGATCTTGCCGTAAACCGCATCATCGGTGCCTGGAGACTGCGCCTGAATGCAGGCAGAGAAGCGGCCGACTCGTTTACCGCCGGCAATTCAGACAAACGCGAGATCAATTGGGTGGGACTGCGTGTTGCCCGTGACTGGGGTTCATCGATCTCACGAGTGGATCTTTCATACATGGGCGGCTCTGGTGGTGTATCGGTCAGCCTGTCTCAAGCCGAATTAGGAGATATCAAAGCCGTTCGGGCGGCGCTGAGTCACGAAAGTGACTGGCTGCGTGCCCATGTCTGGTACCAGATGTTCAGCTTCGACGCCATGTTCGACTTACCGCTGCAGTATGGAGATACAATACTCGGCAAGGTACCGCGTTCGATGTACTTGCTCAACCAGGCGCTGGACACCGGGTTGCAGATAAACCGCGAGTTGTTTACCGGCAACCTGCTGATCGGGGGTGTCGACTACCGCTTTCTGAGCATGTTCATGGAGGGCAACGACCCGGAGACCGCCTTGCAGCATCGTCTGGGCGTCTTCGTCCAGGACGAGCAACGCCTGTGGGACCAGTTGACTTTACTGGCCGGTTTGCGTATCGATTACAACTCGATCACGCCCTTTACCGTAAGCCCGAGGGCCGCTATTGTCTGGCGCGCCGGCGAATCCCAGGCCTTGCGCCTGGCCTTCGGACGCGCTTTTCGCAAGCCGTCCTTCTTCAACACTTCGGTGCATCTTACCAATATCATTCCGGCAAGCGGTTTTCCCGAGGTGACCGATTTCATGCATCGCAGCATCGGCAACGAGGATCTGGGCAACGAGGAGGTGACCTCGATCGAAATCGGCTATCGCGGGCGGTTTTTAGAGGGTGCTCTGACAATCGAGTCGGACGCCTTCTTCAACTGGTACCGGGATGTGATCGCCTTCACTTACAATATCGTCGAAGGCTCGCTGGGGGTTCCCGATCTCGATCAAAGCTGGTTCCGCTTCGAGAACAACGGGCTGAGCGTCAACTCGGCCGGCGGCTCGGTGTCGCTGGTTTACACCCTGCGCAAGGCGCTGCGCCTGAGCGCGAACTACACCTTCCGCCATAGCTGGTATGTGAGCGAGACTTTCCTGGATTTTTACGGCAAGGGTGATCGTGTGCCCTGGGAACCCGCACACCTTTTCAACCTCTCCGGCTCGTATGTCTTCAAAAACGGCCTGCGCCTGGGCGCCGCGCTCCACCTGCGCTCCGGATTCCGAGAACCGTGGACGGAAGACGGCGGCCTGTTCGGCCGACAGATCCTGGTGCCCGAGCCGGCCAAGGCCATGCTGGGCGCTTATGTTTCCTATCGACTTAAAGCCGGAGGTGGTTGGGTGGAGTCCGGCGTGCGGGCTTTCGACCTGCTGAACGCCCCCTGGCGGGACCTGACCGGCGTCGAGCGCTTCGACGGTGTGCCCGTTGGAGGGCAAACGCTGGGTCGCCTGCTGCTGTTCTTCGTGCGCGGGGAAATATAGAATAGAAAGGGGTCCGACCCCTTTCTATTTCTGATTTCTCAGCGTCCCAGGGGCTTGTAGTACTGCACGCCGCCGCGGTGGCGCAGGATGCAGCGGGTCAGATCGAGACAGTCTTCCTCCGACTCGACCACGTTGATGTCCGAGGTGTCCACCACCAGCAGGGGCGTGTCCGGGTAGTGAAAGAAGTAGTCGGCATAGTTGGCCGAGAGGCGTTTCAGGTAGTCGGCATCGAAGTTTTTCTCGAAGGATCTCCCCCGGCGCTTGATGCGCTCGAGCAGCACTTCCAGGCGGGCCTGCAGATAGACAACCAGGTCGGGCTTGAGTACGCGTGTATCGAGGATCTTGAAGACCTGATCGTAGAGCAGCATTTCGTTTTCAGAAAGCGTCAGCTGGGCGAAGAGACGGTCTTTGGAAAAGATGTAGTCGGAAAAAATGTAGCGGTGAAACAGATCCGGCTGCCAGAGTTCCTGCTGCTGGCGATAGCGGCTGAGCAGGAAAAAAAGCTGGGTCTGAAACGCGTATTTCTCCTGGTCCTTGTAGAAATCGGGCAGGAAAGGGTTCTCCTCGACTATTTCCACTAATACCCTGGCCGAGAAATGTTCGGCCAGACGCCTTACCAAGGTTGTCTTGCCGACGCCGATGGGCCCCTCAACCGCGATGTATGTCGGGCGGCCCTGCCCGCGGAGCGCTTGTTCACCGTCGTCATGTCGTTCGGCGCCCGGGTGACGTTTCATTGAATCTCCTCCAGCGCAAGCTCGATTCGCTCGATAAAGGTCCGTTTGCCTCGTTCGGAGCGGATATCGAGCTTCTCGACGTTCACCCTGTGTACCGGGATGCCGTATTTTTTCTCGCACACCTGGCCGAATGTCGAGTAGTAGGCGTTCAGGCCAATCAGAAAGGCTGGGTCGATTGAGCGCTCCTCCTCCCGCCCGCGAACCTGGATGCGATTGAGCAGAGTGTTCACGTCGTCCACACCCAGGAAAATTATCAGATCGGGCCGCAACAGTTCCTGGTTCAGGCGGTTGAAGTACTCGAAGTAAAGATCGAGCTCTCTGTTGTCCATGTGGCCCAGGCCGTGCAAGTACTTGGCGAAAATCTCCGGGTCTTCATACAGGGTTCGATCCTGTATGCAACTCTTGGGAACCTTGCGGATCAACTCGTGGTGCTCGACCCGCTTCATCAAGAATTCCATCTGCAAGGTGAACGACCAGCGCTGCATGTCGGCGTAGTACGATCTGAGGAAGCGATTGTCGATGACCGGCTCGTCGAAAAGCTCGAAGCCGAAGCTCTGGCTGATCAGCTTTGCAGCGGTGGTTTTTCCGCTGCCGATGTTGCCGGCCATGGCCAGGAAAATCTTTTTTTTCAACGCCGATCCTTTCTGCAACGTTCGGCAATTATACCGACCCACGGACGCAGATCAAGGCCGGCGGCACGGTAGTGGAATGCACTTGCAAAGCGCGGGGACGATTTCCTATAATGGCACTCCATTGCCGATAGCGTGACTCTTGCCCGAAATCTTGGGGCTGGGCGCGTTTGTACATCCGCAGGAGGGTACCCGTGAGCAAAACCATCCTGGTAGTCGAGGACGACAAGACCGTCCAGAAGATGCTTACCGAAACCCTCGAAGAAGAGGGCTTCACCGTGATCGGTGAGCGTGACGGAGAATGGGCTCTGAGGACCTTCGAGTCCAAAGAGATCGACTTCGTCATACTGGATATTCTGATTCCGGTCATGAACGGCTTTCAGGTGGCCGAGAGGATTCGCAAAACGGTCAAGGGTAAGGAACTTCCGATATTGATGATCAGCGGCATCTATCGCGGGGTCAACCATCGCCAGGACGCCATTCGTAAGTACAATGTGGTCGAGTACCTGGATAAACCCCTGAACATGGATAAGCTGCTTGATTCGCTCAAAGAAACCTTCGGGGCTGATTACCCATCGGCGGTTGCCGCTCAGGCCGAGCGCGAGGCCGTCGATCGCAAGGCGCCCGAGCCCTATGCCAGTCCCGAGAGCAAGGAAGAGCAGGCGGAAGTAGAGCGCCATTCAAAAGAATTCCTGTCCGCGGCTCGCAGGGGAAACCTGCGCGATACGCCTTTCGCCGAACTGCTGGCCGAGTTGTACCGTGATAAAGTCGACGGGGCGCTGCTTTTGAAGAAGGACAAGCTGAAGAAGATCGTGTTCACCAAGAAAGGCTACCCGGTCTTCGTCAAGTCCAACCTGTTGAACGAATGCCTCGGCAAAGTGATGGTCCGGGAGAAAATGATCAGCGACGAGGAATGCGAAGAGTCGATTATCAAGATGAAAGAGGCAGGGCGACAGCAGGGAACGGTGCTGATCGAGATGGGCTGTATTTCGCCGCACAACTTGCAATACGCCTTGCAGTTGCAACTGGAAGTCAAGCTGTACGACCTGTTCGGCTGGGATCAAGGCGAGTTTCAGTTCAACCCCAAGAGTTCCGTTCCCCCGGTCACCGTTTCGCTCGATGCCAGCACGGCGGCGGTGATTTACGAGGGCATAAGGAGAAAATACAAGCTCGATCGTTTGCGCGCGGCGCTCGATGGCTGGCTCGACTATTACGTGGTGCCGCATCCCGATCCCGTGTTCCGCTTCCAGGACATGGATCTCGACGAAGACGAGGAAGCTTTCGTGGAGCGACTCCGCGGAGATCGAACATTGCGCGAGATCTTGGATCTTGGTCTGGACCGGGAACGTGTCTACCGTATCGTCTATGCGCTGAGTTGTGCCGGAATGGTCACGCTCCAGGAAGAACCTTCCGAAGACGCCGGTTGTGAGGAGAAAGCCGATTCGGCTCCGCCGTCCGATGAGTCCGTGCCAGCCGACGCGGAATCTTTCGGGCAGGACGAAACCGTGACGCAGGGGGCCGCTCCCGACGCATCGTCGGCCGAACAACAGGACGGCCCCCCGCCTGTTCCTCCTCCGGTCCGAGAACGCGTCAAGGGTCGTCTGGCCGAGCACGGTGGTGTGCCGGTTCCCACGTTGAGCCCCGGGGAAAGTCCGGGGGCCAAGCTGAGCCCCGAGGAGCGCTCGCTGCGCGAGGAGCTTGCAGAGCGGGCGGTGGAGATGAAGGGGCTGGACTACTTCGAAGTCTTGGGGGTGTCCAAGAACGCCTCGCAGGCCGAGATCAAGAAGGCCTACTTCGCGCTGGCCAAGCAATATCATCCCGACAGAATGTCGGGCACGGCCAGCGCCGAGATTCGCAACCTGGCGGACGAGATCTTCCATATCATCTCCAACGCCCATGACGTGTTGGCCGACGACGCTCGTCGTGACGGCTACCTGGAAGAGCTTTCCTCGGGAACCAAGCGGGACGTCTCGAGCGAGGTTTCTAAAATCCTCTCGGCCGAGGGCCTTTTCCAGAAGGGAGAGATAGCGCTGCGCAAGAGGGAGTACGAGAAGGCCCGCGATATGTTCGAGGAAGCCGTCAAGCTTTGTCCCGACGAGGGCGAATTCCACGCTTACCTGGGTTGGGCCATGTTCCAGAGCGATCCAAAGAATGAGGATGCTGTGCGGACTGCTCGCGATCAGCTCAACCAGGCTATTTCTTTAAACTCCAAGGTGGACAAGGCCTACCTGTTTCTGGGCTACATCTACAAAGCGATGAATTACCGCGAGATGGCCGAGCACGAATTCGAGAAAGCCATCCAGTGCAACCCCGACTGCACCGAGGCCTTGCGGGAACTGCGATTGATCAATATGCGACGCAAGTCGAAGAAGAAGAGCGGGGGCATCTTGCGGCGGAGCCACTGAAATGACCGATCCCGCCACATTCGGCAAGTACACTCTGATCGAGCGCCTGGCCTCCGGATCGATAGCCGATATATACCGGGCCACCACGCGCACCGCGACAGGCGAAGACCTGCCGGTGGTGATCAAGAAGATTCACGATGAACTGGCAGCCGACGCCGACTTTCTGGCGGGTTTCGTCGATGAAGCCCGGGTGGCTTCGATGCTCGAGCACCCGAACATCGTCAAGGTGTTCGAATGGGGCCGCAACGGCAATACTCTCTTTATTGCCATGGAATATATCGAGGGCACCAACCTGGCCACGCTGATGCAGGCCGTGGTCGAACAAGGGGTGCGCTTCCAGCCGACGATCGGCATATACATAGTGAGCCAGGCGCTGGCCGGCCTGGCCTACGCACATGAGATCAAGGATGCGTATGGAAACTCGCTGGGCCTGGTGCACCGTAACGTGAGCCCGCCTAACATTGTCATTTCATCGGCCGGCCAGGTAAAGCTGGTCGATTTCGGCCTGGCGCGGGTATCGTCCAGGCTGATCGACACTCGCCCGGACGTCTTTAAAGGAGAGTACGGCTACCTGGCCCCTGAGGTCCTGGGACGCAAGGATCTGGACGGCAGGGCCGACCTGTTCTCTTTGGGCGTCACGCTCTACGAGGTTCTGAGCGGCACCAAGATAAGGGCACTGGC
The DNA here is from genome assembly GCA_964513625.1 of uncultured Myxococcales bacterium. Classification (GTDB taxonomy): domain Bacteria; phylum Myxococcota; class B64-G9; order B64-G9; family B64-G9; genus DATKYQ01. The sequence continues at coordinate 99,350 of CAZENH010000013.1, forward strand.
TGCCGAGACACAGATCGAGGCCATTGCCAGGACAATCAATCAGGCGCCGCCGTCTTCGATTCATGCCGATATCCCCGTCGAGTTGGACAGGTTATTAGCCAGTGCGATGTCCGAGAATCCCTCCGCAAGACCGGCGACGGCTGGTATCATGCGCACCGAACTGGACGCCTTTCTCGACCGCTGGGACCGTAAAATAGACGCAGACGCGCTGTCGTCTTTTCTGGTAGATGCTCTTTCCGGTCGTATGGGCCAGAAAAAAGAGAATGTCAGTTTTGCCTTCGGCGAGGCCACCAGCCAGTGGATGGCCCGCGGCGAGAACATGGAGGAACTAGTCAGGATTCCGGTGACCGGCGATTTTGTACAAGATTCGCAGGCACCGGCTTCGGCGCCGGCCGCGGCTCCAACCCCGGCTCCGGCCCCGAGCGCGGCTCCGCAACCTGATGATCTCCTGTCCGGGGTTCCCTTTGCGCAACAGCCGCCTTCGGATGCCTCCCAGGTGACGGAGCCGGTCTCCGCGCCACCCAAGGGCAAGTTCGCGGGCGGTGAGACGGTCTGGGCCATCAAGGAAGGCGGCCTTGGGAAGGGACGCCAATTAAAGAATCTGGTCATCGTGCTTCTGGGAGTGGCGCTTCTGGCTGCAGTGACCGTACTGGTCGTCTGGCAGCTCGCCAGCAAGGAAGACAAGGTGAAAAAAAAGGTGGTCAAGCCACCCCCCGCCGAGGAGGAAAAGTTTGCGGGCGCCCTGTCGGTGACCACCCAACCGGACGGAGCGATCGTTCTGGTGGACGGCGACCCGGTCGAGCGTCAGGGAGACCCGCCCCGGATCATGGGACTCAGGGCCGGCGATCACAGCATCAAGCTGGTTGTGCCCGGTTACGAGCCCTGGCAGGGCGATGTCAGCTTGCAGGCCGAAAAGCCTTTCGTGCTGGAGCAGAAACTGAAACAGCGGCACGGGAAACTCGTAATCGACTCGCAACCCAGAAAGGCCTGGGTATTCATCGACGGGAAGCGTATCGGTCGCACGCCGCGGACGATCGCGAATTTGCCTCTGGGCAAGGCTCACAAGATAGTTCTTTTCAGAAAGCGTTACAGCAAACTGCAATGGGAGATCGGCCCATCCGATTGGCCTGACTACCCGGCCAGCGAATTGAAAGTCACGAAGAAGCTGACCAAGCCGGCCAGGCGCCGCCGCCGGAGGTAGCGCTTGTGAAGATAGCAGTCATTGGCGGGGGCAGCACCTATACACCGGAGCTAATGGACGGTCTGATCTCCGACGGGCCGGCACTGGGGCTTTCCGAGATCGCCCTGATGGACGTCGACGCCGAGCGGCTGGAGATCGTCGGCGGGTTCTGTCAACGCATGGCCTCTCACAAGGGCGCGGCCTTCAAGGTCGTAACGACCGCCGATCGAGGGCAGGCGCTGGACGGCGCCAGCTTCGTACTCACCCAGATACGGGTCGGCGGCCAGGCCGGCAGGCACCAGGACATTCTGCTGGGCGTCGAGCATGGCCTTGTCGGACAGGAGACCACCGGGGTGGGCGGCTTCGCCAAGGCGTTGCGCACCGTTCCGGTGATGCTCGAGATCTGCCGCGAGATGGAACGCCGTTGCCCGCATGCCTGGTTGATCAATTTCACCAACCCGTCCGGCCTGGTGACCGAGGCGATTCTCAAACACGGGCGTGAGCGGGCTATCGGCCTTTGCAACAATCCGATCAACCTCAGGATGGAAGTGGCCGAAAGGCTCGGGCTAGAGCCCGAGCGGGTGGCTCTCGACTACCTGGGATTGAACCACCTGAGCTGGGTGCGCAGGATTGTCGTTGATGGGCGAGACGTCTTGCCTGAAGTGCTCGACCAGCTGACTTCGGCCGGCAGGCCTGCCAATATTCCCGAAGAGCTCGATTACCCGATTGAGTTCGTGCGCGCTTTGGGAATGATTCCTTCTTCGTACCTGCGATATTATTACCTGACCGGCAAGGCCGTCGCAGAAATCAAGCGCAGGCCGAAAAGCCGCGCCCAGGAAGTGATGGATATCGAGAAAGCCCTGCTCGAGGTTTATTCCGATCCCGGCAGAGTGCAGAAGCCTCCCGAGCTCGAAAAGCGCGGAGGCGCCTTCTACAGCCGGGCGGCTCTCGACCTGGTACTGGCCATCCACCAGGATAGCGGCCGGCGGCAGATCGTAAACGCGCGCAACGGTAAGGCCATCGCCTGTTTGCCCGAGGACTGCGTGGTGGAAGTACCCTGCACGATCGGGGCCGACGGGGCGCAGCCGCTGCCGGTGGATCCTCCGCCTCCCGAGATCCGCGGCCTACTGCAGCACGTCAAGGCCTATGAAGAGCTGGCGGTCGAGGCGGCGCTGACCCGCTCCAAGAGGCTGGCCCTGCTCGCACTAGTGGCCCATCCGCTGGTGGCGGACGTCGAGTTGGCCGGCACGCTCATCTTAGAGATCAGCGCGCGACACGGGATCGTGTTCGAGGACTGAAGCAGTCATGCCGGCCGGCCCGCTTCCCCTGGATGCATTCATGAGCTCGACGCCCGCGGGTTGTCTCGCCGCTGGAGCGGCCGCCGTTGAGATCACCCCGCCGCGGCCGGCCGGCATCTGGCTTGCCGGTTTCGGTGCAGAGCGCGCTTGCAGCGGCGTTCACGATCCGCTGTTCGCCAGAGCGCTCGTGGTCGCCGCCGCGGGAACGCCGCTTGTCATAGTTGCGGCCGATTTAATCGGCCTGTCGCTTGCGCGAACCCGCAGACTGCAGCAGCGGCTGACGAGCCGCTATCCCGACGCTATTCACATAGTTTGTACCCACAACCACCAGGGCCCGGACACGTTGGGCATCTGGGGCCCGGCTTTCCTGGGCCGCCTGCCGTACCGCAATGGGCAGGATCCGGCCTACATGGATTTTCTCGAGGCGCGCCTGGTCGCCTGCGTCGAGCGGGCGCTGGCGTCAGCCCGGCCGGCGCGCCTGCATGTCGCCTCCGGCACGTTCGATGCCGCCGGACGCTGGGTGCATAACGAGCGCGCTGCTGTGGCAGACAGGGAACTGCGCCTGATTCAGCTCGACGACCAGGCGGGCGAATCGATAGCCAGCCTGGTGCAGTATGCTTGCCACCCGGAGACGCTCTGGAAGGCAAACCGCCAAATCAGCGCCGACTTCTGCGGCGTCTGCTGCGAGATGATCGAGAAGCGCCTGGGCGGTACGGCGCTGTACATCAACGGGGCCCTGGGCGCCATGGTCAGCGCAGCCATCGGGCACGACACCCTGAGCCGATCGCGTGAGACGTTCATGTACGGGCTCGGCCGGGCACTCGGCCAGGCGGCGCTGCGACTCGTCGGGCGGGCGCGCCTTGCACCGGTCTTGGATCCCGCTATCAGCGTCGGCGGCGGCGAGGTCCGCATCCCGGCCTCCGGCAACCGCTTCTACCAGGTACTTGCCGCCCTGGGAGTGGTCGACAAGCGCGAGTTCGCCCCCGACATGGTCTCGCGGGTGTCGTTCTGCCGGCTGGGCCCGGCCTCGATCACCTTCCTGCCCGGTGAAGCGTCCCCGGCCCTGGGCCTCGAGATCCTGGCGCGTGTCCCGGGCAAGCCCAGGCTGCTTGCCTGCCTGGCCGACGACGAACTGGGCTACCTGCTGACGCCGGAGATGTTCCACGATAGGATCTACGCCTACGAGCGCGGCATGAGCCCCGGACCACAGACCGCCGTGCGACTGGTGCTGGCGGTCGAGAAGCTGGCCATACCCAATTCACAAGTTTCAAAAAATTCTCTGCCGTCTGTGTTATAATAACTACATCGATAATCGACCGGGCGAGACTCAGAGTCTCAAAACCACTTGCGCGGGAGGGCGATCATGAAGAGCGTGTTCTTCGGTCGGCTGGGCGTGGTTAGCAGCTCATTTTCACAGGGGGGGGCATACACCTTGCCGCCGTCTCGCTCGCGTTGATCTTCTGCTCAAGCCCGGCCGGGGCCGTCTTGCCCTGTGAGGTGCCGTTGCACGAGGTCGAATACGATGGCTGCCTGCTGCCCGACGACCCGGCCCAGCAATATCCCTGGGAAGAAGCTCCCGGCAGCCAGGGCGAGCCGTTCATCTCCGAATGTCAGCTTGTGATACCGGTGAACAGTCCGTTTGGTTTTCATTACTACCGCCGCAACGACGAGGCCTTCGCCACGGCCGAATCGTACTCGATGGAGACGATGCTTAAGGTGGAGGAGTTTTTCATCCCCGGCACATATGTCAGCGCCAGCATCGGAATAAGCGACGGTCAAAAGTACGCCGAGATAAGGCTCGAACACCAGACGGGCACGGAGGAGAAGGATGTAGTGGTATGCGACTCGCGACCGGGCTGTACCACGATCTGGCTCGACTGGAGCGTCTACCATCAATACGGCATGGAGGTTAACAAGTCGGGAAAGGCGCGTTTCTTAATCGACGGCCAGCCTATTCACGAGGTGGACTACGATCTCCTACTGGATTCGCCTCTCTCGCCGAACATCGCAATGTTCCTGGGAGCTGAGTCCGTGTCGTGGTGGGACTGGGTGAGGTACTCGACCTGCGACCAGGCGTCATCCGAGAACCGCCCGCCGGTTGCAAACGCGGGAGTTTCACAGGAAGCCAATGTCGGCGACTGGGCGCAGCTCGACGGCAGCGCGAGCAGCGATCCGGACGGCGACCAGATCACGTACATGTGGTACCAGGTTGAAGGCCCGGCGGTGAGGCTCGACGACTCGGCCTCGGCGACGCCGGGATTTATCGTGCCGCCGAACGTCGACCTGGGGTCGATGGTGTTCGAACTGGTTGTCAGCGACGGCGAGCTTTTCAGCGAGCCGGATCAGGTCGCGTTGCTGGTGCACGCGCCCTCGCCGGACGAAGGCACCGGCGATCTTCTCGGCTCGGTCCAGGGCGCCGACCTGAACCCCGGCCACGGAAAGAAGCTGGAAGGTCTGCTGGAGGATGCAATTGCAGCAACCGACTGCGCTACGAAGCTCGGCCTGATCGAGGACTTCATCTTCCAGGTGGAGCAAGGTCAAGGTCACTGGCTGGACGACGCCACGGCGGCCGCCTGGCTGGACCAGGCGCAGACTCTTGCCGACGAGGTCGGCCCGTGCACTACGAGCTGCCGCGAGGACGGCGGCATCGAGGGCAGCAACCTGGCGCTCGATGCGCGTATCGCGAGTAGCAGCGCAGGTACGCAGCCCCAGCC
>CAZENH010000013.1:104641-131958 GCA_964513625.1 uncultured Myxococcales bacterium
ACCTGGCGCTCGATGCGCGTATCGCGAGTAGCAGCGCAGGTACGCAGCCCCAGCCGACATGCTTGACGTGCCCGCCGGGAGCATCGGTGGCGGCTGTCATCGACGGCGACGACTCCTCGGCCTGGATCGCGCCAGGCTGGGGCCAGGAGTTGATCGTGGATCTGGGGGCCAAGGAAAAGGTGACCGGTATTCGAGTCGTCTCACCATACTCCCAGACTTACAGGCTGGAGGCCTGGAACAACCTGACGCGCGCCTGGGAAGAAGTGGCGCACAGGACGGACGCGGTCGCCGAGGGCGTGGAGGACATTTGCGACACGGCGACCAGGTTCGTGCGCTACATCAACGAGTCGACGGACGGCAGCCCGGACACATGGCTCTCCGAGCTGCAGGTATTCGGGCATCGTTCACGGCAGGCGCGAATGGAATGGCTGGGGACGGATGCGGCGCTCGAGCACGAGGCCGGGCATGCCGAGGGCACGTCCTGGGTGGTCGGAACCGAGGATGGACAAAATGTGGTCATGTCTACGGGGCCTCACGCACGGGTTACTGCCGGCAAGCGCTGGGTGAAATTCTGGATCAGGACGAGCGGAGATCGGGTGAGCGACGAGCCTGTCGGGAGCGTGCTGGTTGTCCGCGAGGTCGACGGCCAGGTTTTCATGATCAAGGAGTCGAAGATACCGGCGCCTGCGGGTGCCGGCGAGCCGCCAGCGTTGTCGCCGATCACGATGGATTTCACAGCCGAGGTCGGCAGCCGCTACTCGTTCGAGGTGCAATACAGGAGTGATGCCGAGTTAATTCTCGACAAGATCGTCGTCAAGGATCATCCGGGCTTGTACACGACCGAGGCGCTTTCATTCAAGGTCGAGGGCGGCGGGCGGCGATTCACCATCGATGACGGCGAGCACGTTCTCAACGATTATGTCTTCCAGTTTCAACCGGGCAGCCTGCCGGACGGAACGATCGTGCGCGTGGGCCTGGGTCAGCCTTTTGCCCCCGTGGGAGTCAGCTCCCCGCTTTCCGAGACAGTCGGAATTGCAGCCCTCGGTAAAAGCCTGGTGCCTTTGTCCGGCCAGATGCATATCAAGATACCCATCGATCACAATGCCCTGCAGGCGGCCGGGATAGGGCCGCAAGACGCCCATCTGATTGTCCAGACAGCGGGCGGGACTGTTTACGACTTGGGTCCGAACTTCGGAGGCAACTGGCAGATCACTCCCTACGATCTGGGCGGGCTGAACATCGGTGACGTCATGGTCAACGGCAACGGTTTGGACATCCAGATTGGTAACATCCAGAACCACCCTGATCCCGGTTGGGTATATCCCGAGGCCGGTCCGACGCCGCCCGAACCCACGGGCTTTACGGCGGACTACGCGGACTACAACCTGTTTCATTTCGCGCTGGACGACGCGATCGGATCCGGGACGGTGGAAGACTCGAAGGAGGATCCGAGCGAACCGAGGCATAACGGTACAGTTTCAGGAAACGTCGATCTGCGAGCCCCGGGATATTTCGGCGCGGCCGCCCATTTCGACGGCGGCCACATCAGCGTCGACATTGGCGAGGCGCCGAAGGCGTTCGCGTTCGAGGCATGGGTAAAGTTCGAAGCAGGTGACACCGAAACACCACAGATCCTTGTATCTCAGGAAGGCAACTTCAGAATTGAGGCAAATCCTCTAACATTTCTCAATACCGAGATACTTAGACTTTATATTTTCGATGAGGCAAGCAATCAATATCGTCTCATGGCTTCAAATGCTTATGATTTGGTTTATCAGTCACTCACTCGCCAGCAATGGCATCATGTCGTAGTTATTTACGATGGTCACTTCAAGGGCCGAATATACGTCGACGGTTTTGTGAACACGAAGTTCATAAATCGTTTCGAGGGTCCTGAAATCATGAATACACCATATGATCCGACATCGAGCCCAGGCTGGCCGAGGACAGTGTCATCGCAGCCAGGACCAGTTGTAATTGGTGCATTGATCAAAGAAGACACGGATCCGGAATACTTTCACGGATTATTAGACGAGGTACACTTCTCGGACATCACCAGGTACCGGGTTAACGATGCGCCTGGCTGTCCGCCGCGTTGCCGGCCGGGCGATGCCGGTGGGAATCCGGAAAACAACTTTCATCAGGCTCAGGGATTTCAGTACTACAAGTGGATAAACTGGCTGCACAGAAGGAACGAGTTCACTCATAGAATGCCATTCATTCAGGATGTCACTGATCATTCAGCGCTGATTGTATGGAGAAGACAGTGCAGATTGCATGAGATTGGTGGCATAGTGGAGGGCTTGAAGTATGCGCCGCAGATTGATATATGCTTTGGCGAAGCCAATAAACCCATGTCCTCTTGCGCACCATCTGTTTTTCCTGAACCCGTGGGAGTTGCCTGGGACAACTATCCTGACTGCCAGTACTCTTACAGGATAGAAAATCTGCGACCATCAACGTGGTATCATTACAAGGTTTCAGAAAAGCTCGATCCGGAGATAGAACCATTCTGGGGCGAAATGGTTTTTGATTTGTCGAGCAATGCCTACTTCAGAACAGCGCCTCTGGCAACAGATGATCAAGTGGAGTTTTTCGCCTTTGGTGATTTCAGTGCAAAAACGGGGAAATGTTATTTTGAACCGTGCGATTTTGAACATTGGGTCGATGTCGAATGGGCGGGATCGAATTGGACCGTGTACGGTGGTTATGATACGTTCAACATAGACATGGAAGGCTGTGTTTCAGCTAAGGCTAATTTACTTACATATGAAGGCGAGTCGCCTTCCATGTGGCTTGCTCCGGGAGATCTGGCACAAACTTACTATAATGCTCCTATTTTTGAGGCCTACCTTTTCGCAGTATTCAATCGTTTCAATTTGAATGCACCGGATATTACGCCCCCCGATCTTTTCAACGGCATGATGGAAGGGGTGCCAATATACGGCACATTGGGAAACCATAACTGGAACAAACCTTACAGTGGCTATTGTACATCGGCTTACTGTGAAGAAGGCGACATCAATTGTTGTAAGGAAACAGGAGGCACTTGGCATTGGTATGGAGGCAGCGCAAGCGAGCAAATGAGCAATCTAATGCCACCGGCGCGCCGATTTGAAGCAAGTCGGAACCGGAAGTTCAAGTATCCAATTTCTTCATACTCCTTTGATTTCGGCAACATGCATATTGTATCTTTGGACGCGGAAAACAATGAAAGCTGCGATTTTCGATACGACGAGGAAAATCCCTCTAATGGCAACAGTAATTTTGACAAGGATTGCTATATTGCACCCTGGGACTCAGGTGAGGGCGAAGGTTCTGAGGCATGGAATGAAAACGGGCTTGCCGGTGATGGTTTTGATGATTCCGAGCAACTAATCTGGCTCAAGCGCGATCTCTGGAAGTACAAAGACGACAAGGATATCTGGAAGATTATCTTCTTTCATGTGCCGTTGTACGGAGAAGGAGATGCTCCCGATCAACCCGAGGGTTGGATTGCGCCCAGTAACCACATGAATAATAATGTGCGCAGGAGGCTCGCGCGCTTCTTCGAACTGGCGGACGTGGACCTCATCATCACCGGTCATGACCACCGATACCATAGGATGAAGACAGAGCCGATATCGGAATGGCTAGGAGGGAGCTATAATTCAATACCTGACGATCAACATGCAATTCATATGGTCGTTGGTACCGGAGGTTACCAAGACGTCGTTGATACTCCGTATCACATTGGTGTTCCTCGTTTCTTCGTTGATGGAAACATGATGTATCTCGTATGGCGCGATCAGAAGCCGGAGTATGCGCCCGGCGGCGTTCTTCGTGAGCCTCACGCGGACAACTGTCTCTTCGTTAAGGGTGTATCCGGGATCAATAAAAGCAACTGTTTGAAACCATGGCGTTTCCCGATATCGTCATGTTACGGAAGAGAAGAAGGCAGTATTTGCCACTTTGAAGATCAGAGTCTTGATCGAGTTATATATGGCAGATGTCTGAAACCGCATACCGATAGTACCGACGTGATCGGTCAAGGCGAGTATTCTTGGGGCGATGCATTCAGGTGCATCCCTCTATCTTCAAACAATCAACCTCCTGATGAGGATATGGACGATATACCGGATTATTATGACAACTGCCCGGAGGATTCTAACCCTCAACAGGACGATTGCGACGGTGACGGTGTAGGAGATGTTTGCGACGGCCCTCCTTACAGCATCGAACCCACGACTCTGATCTTTCCGAACGCACCATCGGGCACGGTGCAGATCCAACGACTGGTCATCACCAACACAGAGACCTATCCGGTTGCGATAACTGGCTACCAGATTATTGGCCACAATGTCTTTACAGTAGATACAGATCCGGATCCCATAGCACTAGAACCCCATTACCAGCCCTGCGGCGCCGCGCCGACAGCTCCCATTTCCCCTGGTGACCATTGCGTCGTGGATATATCGTTTGCATCTACAGCTTCGTCTGGATTCTGGAGCGCCGAATTGGTGACCGAAAACGATCAACCATGCGACCAGTATCGCGAGATCAGGGTGAACATCGAAGCCGGCGAGCAGCCGGTGGCCCAGATATCGGTGAACCCGACCACTCTCGACTTTGGGCAAGTATTTACCGGTGGCCTGCCCATGTTGAAAAAATTCACGGTAGTGAATACGGGAGGTCTTGTTCAGTACATCTGGGTCGAGCTCGTGCAGGATCCGTCTCAGGAAGTATTTGGCCTGGGCTCATCTTGTGATCTCGAAAACCAGCAACTGGAGCCGGGTGATGCGTGCGTTTACAACGTAGTCTTCTTCCCCGTGTTTGATGTCAGCTACTCAGGTCAGGTGCTTGTCCACTCACAGGTTCCGACGACTTATGTGGTGCAGTTGTCGGGTGAAGGGGTGAGCAGATAGGTTCCGGTTGTGCGAATGTTGATGAGGTGTGCTACCATGAGAAATACAGTTCGACACGGATCACAAGATTTGCAGAAAAGTTGCGGCCATATTATACGCTTGTTATTTGTCTCTGCCTGGCTGATATCACTGGGGTTACTGGACTCTTGTAGCGACAGCAAGGCACACATTTTAGGTGTAGATGGCTGGATGGGTGTAGTGGATTTTTCTGAAGATGGCAACTATCTGCTTACTGAATACATGCAAGGAGTTAATAATGCTGGTTCGTCTGGCAGGGTTGGAGTCATAGAGGTATTCGAGACGGGTAGCTGGCGAAAAGTCATGGAATATCATTCACCGGGATGGATTGCGGGCGGCATGCTCATGTGCGCAGATCCTGATGTGATAATACACGGGGAGGAAAAGATTCCCGGGGCAGATAATCCTGTTTTGATTTTACGATCGATTTCTACCACGAATGAAATAGCTACTTATGAAGTTGATCATTTGCCACTTTTTCAGACCAATTCTCGAGACTACCACTGTAGCATACAGAATAACGTAGTATATATTGATGCGTTCACGGACAAGATAACGGCAATCAATGGCTCCACTGGTGAAATAGTTCGGGAGTATGTCGCTGAATATCTTGGGGACTATGCGCCGTTTTTCGTGCAGGAAGATCAAGACCGTCTGGTGATTGTGGATAGTCACAACGCGGTGCTATGGGTGTACCGGCTGTCTGCCGGGGCGTTGCTGTCCAAAATCGACATGTGGCCGGACGATCGGCCGGATGCCAGCGTTGTGGACTATGAGTTGATGGACGACGATCATCTGGCCTTCGGGCTGCTGGGGCAAAAGGACGGTGTTGGAGGGGCGTATCTCGTGAAGGTGGACCTTGCGGCGCTTTCTGTAGAGAGTGAGTTTTACATGGGACCTTACGATCTACATGCTCTCGTTGTGATGGAACACGGCGACGGTAAGGTGTGTGCTTACATGCATGAGCCGAATGCCTGGTGCGGGCAGGTAAGATATTATGACACAAATCTGGGAGTAGGCAGTGTTGGTATAGATCTCTGTGATGTCGGAAGTGGTGAAAATTTTGATGCAGTCAGCATTCCTGATCTAAAGTTGTTCATGCTGAATGACTGGAATCCTTCCGATGACAGTGGAAAGCATAACTACATCTTTTCATATCCTGATTTCACGTTGGTAGAAACCCCTATGCATAAATCATACAGTGGAATAAAGTATGCCAGCAATGTTAAATTGGCTGCCATGTTGAATATTGCTACTGACCATATTGGAATCTTTGATCCTTTCAAGCCGGGTCTCCTTGATGACTTCAAGTTTTGTACAAGCGTATATGATTCCAGCTTTATTATCGATCCCAGCGGTCGTTGGGCCGCGGTAGTATGCCAGGGCGAGCGTCACGACAGCAGCGATCCGGATGCGGACCTTGTTCCACCAAGCGGCGCCGGGGTGGCGGTGGTGGATCTCGGACGGTACAGGAGCGCTTCTTTCGACGGCGGGGTTACGTGCAAGAAAGACGGCGATTGCCCGCTTGATAAGGTGTGCGGCGAAGGAGTGTGCAAGAAGAAAGAATGCTTGCCCGCCAGCTGCCAGGCCGAGGGTGCGCAGTGCGGCTACATCATGGACGGCTGCGGAAATTTTCTCGACTGCGGGCCCTGCCCCGACGGGATTTGCATCGACGGAGCCTGCGCGGAGAACGCCTGGGTGCAGATACCCGGCGGGAGCTTCATGATGGGTTCCGAGACGGGTGAGAATGACGAGAAGCCGATGCATCAGGTGACGGTTCCTCCGTTCGAGATCATGAGAACGGAAGTTACAAACTGGCTCTATTGCCGGTGCGTCAACGATGGTTACTGCAACGTACCGCAATCCGGCTTGGGTTGCGACTTGCAAATTGGCGACAGCGGAAGCCGACCGGTTAACTACCTGGAATGGCCTCAGGCATCGATGTTTTGCCGCTGGGCAGGGGGCCGGTTACCCACCGAGGCTGAATGGGAATATGCCGCCCGGAGCGCGGGGCAGGACATCACCTATCCCTGGGGCGACGAGACCGCCACCTGCCAATACGCGGTGATGAATGATGGCGGTCCAGGATGTGGGCAGAACTGGGCCCAGCCGGTGTGCAGCAAACCTGCGGGCAACACCGCCCAGGGTCTGTGTGACATGGCGGGCAATGTGGCCGAGTGGATGAAGGACTGCCATCATGGAGATTACACTGGCGCGCCTGACGACGGAAGCGAATGGAATGATGACTCTTGTAGTGCATACAGAGTGATGCGCGGCGGTTCTTACATCGATGGCTCGGGCTTGCTTCGAGCCACGGATCGTTCCCCACGGGCTGTACAAGATATCGGATACAACTTTCAGGGAGTCCGCTGTGCTCGTTGAATTAAGGTTCTCCACGGTTTCAATGGAAGTCGCACGTTTCAAACGATTGCTCTCTTTGCATGCCTGGCCTGACGCGTAGATAATTGATTTGCCACCCGATCGGAGATCCACTATCATCCGTTGCAACGGTTTTTTAATCGATTCAAGCATTCACCCGCGGAAGGAGGGTCCCGTGAGACGCAGGCGACTGGCAGCCCTGGCACTTTTCCTTGGCATGCTCCTGCCGCTCGAGGCGGGGGCGGATAGCCTGTGGAAGAAGTACACCGACTACTGGGACAAGCTGTTGGAAAAGGTCATTGACCTCGACCTTTACGGCAACACCGCCCAGTTGCCCCAGGGCGTGTTCAGCATGAAGTACGAGTGGAACATGCGCAACGCCACGGGTCGTTACGACGCCGCCCGCCACCGGACGGCCATGGCTCCGCCGATTTCGTTCGGAGAGGAGGGTAACGAGTTGCTGATGCTCGACCTGGGCGCCTCGGGCGGCGGCGGTGGAATCACCATGCAATTTTCCTACGGCGTTACCGACAACCTGGATTTCTATTTCGAGCTTCCGTTCATCTACCTCGACGTCCAGGTGCGCCCCAAGATACGCAAGCTCGACCCGCTGGCCACCATGACGATCAACGGCTTCTTGCCGGCGGACTACCCGCACATCGATCCCAACTGGTTCGACGCCCAGGGCCATACCAAGGACGAGTTCCTCAACCAGGCCTCGGCCTGGTTCCTGAACTACTTGCCGCGCCTGGGACGGCCGACCATCGGCGATCCCAATAACTATCCCGAAGATCTGGGGCCCGGCGCGGCCTATCACTCAAACGGCTGGGTGCTGAACGACATCAACCTGGGCTTCTCGTGGAACTTCTTCCGCAACCACCGCTGGAGCGGATCCTTCACCGGGCGGGTGTCGCTGCCCACCGGCAACATCGCCGATCCCAACAACTCGCTGACCATGGGCACCGGGCCCAAGGTCGACTTCGGAACAGGCTCTTTCGGCGTGGGCTTTACCCAGGACTACGACCTGCGCATCTTCCAGTACGAGCACTGGATCGACATCCTGGTCACGGCCGAGTTCACCGGCTCTTATTATTTCAAGAGTCACCGGCGCTATCCCAACTTTCCCAAGCCCACCGATGACGGCAACCGCTTGCTCGATATGCTCGATCGCGATCGCAACTATTTTCCCGATCTCTCCGACCTGACCGGCAAGAGCTACGGCTACACGCCCGGACTGGGTTGCGACGCCATGTTGCAGCTGGGGATCTCGTCTCTGATCTTCGACGTCGGCATCGGAATCGGCTACTCCTACGCCCAGGAGCCCGAGTTGGACGCCGACTGGCGCTTTATCAAGATGGTCCAGGGGCTCGAGCTGCAGCTGGCGGGCCACTACGAGATCTTGCGCGTCGCGGCCGGGGTGAACCTGATTCCCTTCTACATCCCGTTGCAGATCCACTACCAGTACGAAAAAAACATCGGCGGGCGCAACACTTTAATCTTCAGCGACAACCACTGGATAACGGTCCAGGGTTACCTTCCGACCATGTTCTAGCCGGGCGGGCATAAGGAGAACGTCATGAAGAAAATACTTCTTTCCGTTGTCCTCACGCTTGCGGCCGGCGCCGGGGCGGCCCGGGCGCAGCCGGCGGCCGGTGATCAGCAGCCGGCCCCGCTGGTGATGGCCGAGGGCGGCGAGATCCACTATCTCAACTTCCAGATAGGCGCGGATGCCTTCGGCGGTCCCAGCCAGGGCGGGGTGAATTTCATCGCCGGGGTCAACGCCACCTTGCTGTATCGTATCTGCGATCTCTTGTGGGTGGGCATTCGCCCGGCGCTGCACTACGGCTACCGCGAAGGCACGCCTTACGAGGCTACCTGGCTGCATGCCGATGCGGCCTTTCATCTGAACTTCCTTCAGGAGCCCGTGCGGCTGTATGTCGTCGGGGCGGGCGGCTACACGGCCGCGCTGGACGGCGATCTGTACCGCGGCCTGGCCCACGGCTGGAGCGTATTCGGCGGGCTGGGAACGGCCTGGCGTTTCGACGGTCCGCTGGGGCTGTTTATCGAGCTGGGTTTCCGCGGCGCCGGGGCCAAGCGCGACGAGACCGTGCTGGATCTCGGTCTGAACGGCGAACCCCAATGCACCAGCAGGCTGACCTGCCTGGACTACAAGACCAAGATAGTCACCCGCGACCTGGGACTGACCGTGTTCACCATCAATATCGGGTTGGTCTTTCAGCAATAGTCATCATTCCACTGTGACGCTCTTGGCAAGATTGCGGGGCTGGTCGACGTCGGTGCCGTTGAAGTCGGCCACGTGGTAGGCCAGCAACTGAAGCGGCAGCACGCTGATGATCGGTTCGATCGTCCCCAGACAGCGCGGAATCGGAATCAGGTGCTTGCTGTAGCCGCCGATGCGCTTGTCGCGCTCCGAGCAGACGGCGATTATCTTTCCCTGGCGGGCGCGCACCTCGGCCAGGTTGGTTAGGATCTTCTCGTAACTCGAGTTGCGCGGGGCCACCGCGACAACCGGAACGTGCTCGTCGATCAGAGCGATCGGACCGTGCTTCATCTCGCCGGCCGGGTAGCCCTCGGCATGGATGTAGGAGATCTCCTTGAGCTTCAAGGCTCCCTCGAGAGCAATCGGGTAGTTGATGCCGCGGGCGATATAGAGAAAGTCGCGTGCCCGCGCAAAGGCCCGGGCGATTTCCTTGATTTGTTCCTCGCGTCTAAGGATGCGCTCGAGCAGCGCCGGGGCAGACGACAGCGCACTTAGCTCACGGCGCGCCGCGGCAGCGCTGAGTGTGCCCAGGGCGCGTCCCAGGCGGACAGCCAGCAGCGTCAAGGCCGCTATCTGGGTGGTGAAGGCCTTGGTCGAAGCCACCCCGATCTCGGGACCCGCGTGGGTATAGAGTACCCGGTCTGCGGCCCGTGGAATACTCGAGTCGAGCACGTTGCATATAGCCAGCACCCGCGCCTTGTTGCGCCGCGCCTCGCCCACGGCCGCCAGGGTGTCGGCCGTCTCTCCGGACTGCGAGATGGCCACAACCAGCTCACGGCCCGAAAGAATCGGACTGCGATAGCGGAACTCCGAGGCCAGATCGACCTCGGTCGGGATACGGGCCAGCTTCTCGATCAAGAACTTGCCCACCAGCCCGGCATGGTAGCTGGTGCCGCAGGCGATGATGATCACCCGCTGCAGGCGCTTGAGCTCGCTGGACGACAAGCTGACCGAGTCGAGGCGCGCATCCCCATCGCGGGCCAAGATGCGTCCCGCCAAAGTGTCGGCCAGCGCTCGCGGCTGCTCGTGAATCTCCTTGTGCATGAAATGTTTGTGCCCGCCCTTTTCGGCCATCAACGGAGTCCAGTCGACCCGGCGCGGGTTGCGCCTGACCTGCTTGCCGGCCAGCGTGCGGATTACGACCTTGTCGGCCGTAACCAGGGCCAGCTCGGAGTCATCCAGGAAAACGAACTCGCGGGTATGATCGAGCAAGGCCGGGATGTCCGAGGCCACCAGGTTCTCGCCCCGACCCAGGCCGACCACCAGCGGCGAGGCGTTACGAGCCGCGACAATACGATCGGGTTGCGACGTGCAAAGGACAACCAGCGCATATGTTCCACGCGCCCGGCTGAGCGCACGGCGCACGGCTTCATCTATCGGGCGCGAGCCCAGCTCCTCGTCGATCAGGTGGGCGAAGACCTCGCTGTCGGTCTGCGAGCTGAAGCGGCGTCCCTTTTTATCGAGCCGCATCCGAAGTTCGCGATGATTCTCTAAAATACCGTTGTGCACCACGATCACGCGTCCGGCCTTGTGCGGGTGGGCGTTTTTCTCGGACGGCGGGCCGTGGGTGGCCCAGCGGGTGTGGCCGATGCCGACTTGGCCGGCAAGCGGCTTGTCGGCCAGCAGTTTTCTGAGATTGCAGAGCTTGCCCGGGGCGCGCAGGATTCGCACACGCGCGCCGTCGATGACGGCCAGCCCGGCCGAGTCGTAACCGCGGTACTCGAGGCGCGCAAGCCCCTCCATCAAGATGGGCGCAGCCTGGCTTTTACCGACATAGCCTACGATGCCGCACATTAATCACCCTCCAACGGGACACCGGATGCATCATTTGGCACGAACTTCACGCTTGAGTCAAGGCCGCCGCTTGAAGTGGCTCGGCCAAATGTCAGATTGAATATCCGGCCGAGTTATGGTATTAATGGAAAACGTACAGGTATTATGGGTTAAACCAATCCAGAGTCGGCGATATTGGCCCGGCAGGAGAAAGGACGGCGCACAATGGTGATCCGATCTGTGAAATCGATTCTGGCCGCGAGCGGCTTGGTCTTTTTGCTTACCGGTTGCCAACTCGGCCCTGATCAGTGCACGGGTGGATCTTGCCTGACCTCCCAGGATGAAAACCTGCAGATCAACCCGGCCGCGGTAATGGCCGAGCAAGATCCCAACTTCTCCTCGGTGCAGGTCTTCGACGACCGGCTGGTTTTCACCGGCAAGGGCCCGGCTTCCGAGTTCGGCTACCAGGTGGACGATATTCTGGTCTCTTCCAACGCAGTGCCCGGCTTCATCCGTTATGTCACCTCACTGGAAGAGCGAGGAGGCAAGCTTGTGGTGTACACCGTCGACGCCGCGCCGACCGAGCTCTTTCGCGGCCGCCTGCAACGTCACATCGACCTGTCGCAGGGTCTGGACCGGCCAATCATTCGTGATGGCAAGGGCAACATCCTGCTCAAGCCCTACGAAAAGTATCCCCATCAGCGCCTGCCAATACGCTTCAACGTGTCGGCGGCCGGGGTGGATATCGAAGGCGACATAAGCTTCGACACCGCTTCCAAGAGCCTGGTATTCAATGGTGTCAAGGTCAGCAAGACCATCAGCGGCAGCCTCTCCCAGCTCGAGGGTGGCAGCTGCAACGACAGCAGTCAGTGTCTGAGTGGGTTCAGCTGCCAGGGTGACGCCAACCAGGCCGACGGGAAGATCGAGGGTGAATGCACGGCTCCCTTCAACGCCGGGGTTAAGAACACCATCGCTCTGTCGCTTGACGGACAGGTCAAGCCGATAGTCGACGCCGACCTCGATCTCGACGTGGGCTGGAGTTGGCTCATGCCAACCGTCGACCGCTTCCTGATATCCTTCACCGGAGGCATGGACATCAACTTCTCCAAGGTGGGCCTGTCGTCAACCACCAAGGCGACTCTGGACAAGGAAATCGAGATAGGCAGCGTGCGTATAAACACTCCCATTCCCATCGGACCGATCGTCATACCGGCAGCGCTCAAGTTCTCATTTTTCATGGGTACCGAAAACGAGTTCTTACTGGTCGGAGAGAGCTGGACCAACCTGGCACTGAATTCCTCCTTTACCCTGGGGGCGGAGTACCTGAACGAAGGCGGCTGGCATGGCATCAAAACCGGCAACTTCGACGCCAGCAGTGGCAAGCTGGAAGGCCGCTTGAACGGCCACGTCAAGCTCAGCGTTTATGTAAAACCAGAAATCTTGTTCGAGTTCGTGCGCAATACCGATGTGGGGCCGGCCGTCTATCTCAAGCCGGCGCTGAACCTCTTATGGCAGTTCTTGCCGGAGCGTTGCCTGGAAATATTCTTCAATCTGACCGCCGGCTTCGAACTCAAGGCCGATTCGCTGTCCAAGCTATGCGATGCGGAAGGATCCAGCTGGCTGGTGAAGCGTCTCTGCAAAGCCATGAGCTCCGTGCTGGAGGCTTTCTCCGTGGACTGGGAACTCTACAAGAAGATACTCTATACCTCCTGCAAGCAGAAGGTGTGCAAGAAGGACAAGGTCGGCGGAGACAGCAGCGAGGATCTGTACTGGTGGGACAAGGAGAAGAATCAGCTGGTGCCGGATGATGAGTTTGGTCTATTTTCCCACTGCGACAAGGAAGATCCGGTTGCCGTGTGTTGCGGAGGCGAGTGCGTCGAGTTGTGCGGAAAGGGTAACCTGGAAGGGCTGGTGGTCGACAAGGCCGACGAAACCAAAAAGATCCAGGGAGCCCACGTGGTGCTTAAAGACTCGGACGGAAACGTGAAGTACGACGGTGTCACCGGGGCCGACGGCGTCTACCGGGTGAACGATCTGGATGCCGGTTATTACACCCTGGAAATAACCGCCAACGGCTACTATCCATACAGCGCCGATATTCAGATCCGATCCAACGAGACCAAGTACGTGGCCAAGCTTGAGGCCATTCCGTCCACCTGCGACATGGACGGCACCATCTCGGGGACCGTGACCGACGCCACCACCAATAATCCAATTGACGGGGCCGAGCTCCAGTTCAGGAAGATGTCGGACGACAGCCTGGTAGATACCGCCAAGACCGATCAGAACGGCAACTATAAGAGCAAGCCCCTGCCGATCGACTACTACAAGATCGTCGTAACGGCCGCGGGTTATGGACAGACGGAGGTCGAAAACGTTTCGGTCTGTGGCTACGATGACAACAACCCTGACAACGACGACACCGTCCAGAATATCACCATTGCGCCGGCCGAGGGCTTCTACCACGTGGTATTGATGTGGGGCAGCAGCCCGAAGGATCTCGACCTGCACGTCAAGCTGCCTAGCGGAGACCAACTCTTCTACCGCAGCGGTTGCCGGGGAGACCGGGATAATCCGCCCTACACCGAACTTGACGTTGATGTGCGCGGCGGTTACGGACCGGAGACGGTCACAATCACCCAGCCTCAGCAAGGCAGCTACCAGTTCTTCGTCCACAACTACGGAGACCAGAACGATCCGGACGATTCCGGCTCGCTTAAGTCCTCGAGCGCCCGGTTGGTGGTCAGCGATCCGGCCGGCAACACGCTCCGCACCTTCGACGTGCCGGCCAGTTGCGGCTCGTATTTCTGGAATGCCTTCAACCTCAAATTCGACGCCAATGGCAAGGCGACCGTCGAGGCGACCAATACCTGCGGTGGCGGTTCCAACCCGGCCGACTACGAAGACCCTCCCATCTGCAATCTGCCCTAGTCGTGCGGGCAGAAGTGGCAGGTGAGACGATCCGGAGAACGACTCCGGCCCCTTGTTTCTAGCGGACCGGGAGTGTCAAGACAAGGGAGAGACGATGACGATGAAAATCTTGCTGGCCACGTTAATCGGTTTATTGCTGATGGCTGCAGGGGGATGTTCTTCGAGCGAGACAACGCCAGAATGCAAGACGGACAAGGACTGCCCTTGGCCCCAGGCCTGTATCAACGGGGCTTGTATAGGCGGTGACAAAGACGGCGGCCTCGATGGTGACAGTGATGGTGGCGACGGCGGCGGAGGCGACGAGATCAACATCGATTGTACTTTGCAGTGCCCGGTCGGCACCGGATGCATCTTCGATTCACAACATCTTGAGATGTACTGCCAGGACGCAGCCGGCAACAAGAGCGGGCCGGCCCGCACCTTCGATGCGGATGGCAACCTGCTTTCCGAATACACCTACGACCAGGATGGCCAGGTGGATGGTGATGTCACCCAGTACTTCGAGGATGGCAGCGTGGCTGCGACCGGACACTACGATCATGGGGTGGAAAACGGTGTTTTCACCTCCTACTACCCCAACGGCAACAAGGAGTCCGAGGTTACTTACGTCAACGGCGTACTTGAGGGACCAACCCAGACCTGGTACGAGAACGGCATAACCCACACCCAGGGGCAGTATGCCGGGGGCCTGCCTGATGGCCACTGGATCTACTACTACGAGAGCGGCAACAAGGAAAATGAAGGCGACTACAGCGCCGGTTTTGAATGCGGTTCCTGGACCTTCTACTACGACAGTCAGAACGCCTGCCCCGGCCAGGCCTGCCAGGTGAAGAGGCAGGGCTCGTTGGACGGCGGCTACGAATGCGGGCCCTGGCAGTACTTCTGGGAGAATGGAAACACCCAGGCCGAAGGCAGCTACTTCGGCGTATCGTCAGACGGCAACGCCCAGCGCTGCGGCCAGTGGACCGAGTATGACCAGGGCGGCCAGGTGTCCGGTTCACCTTCTTACGATTCGTGCCCTTCCGGCGTACCCATGTGTGGAAGCTGCTGAGGAGAATCGTCAATGAACAAGATTATCGGCCGCCTGTTGTGTTCATTAGTTGCGCTCTGGCTGGTGGGTTGCGGTTCGAGCAGCGACGAGGTCGACTGTGGAAGTGACCAGGTTTGCCTCGACTGCCTGACCGACCCGCGCCCGCCCTGGTGCTACGCCGATCAGGCCAAGACGCTTTCCGACCCGGACATGTGCGCCAAGATCAAGATCTATTGGGGCGAGGCTGCGGCCACGGTCGGTGACTACTGTGTCTACGACATCGCCA
Source organism: uncultured Myxococcales bacterium (assembly GCA_964513625.1). Lineage (GTDB taxonomy): Bacteria > Myxococcota > B64-G9 > B64-G9 > B64-G9 > DATKYQ01. Next base: position 120,244 of record CAZENH010000013.1, read on the forward strand.
AGGCCACCCACGACTGCACGCTCTGCGATCGCATTGAAGACTCATCCGTCAACTCCATGTGCCAGGACGACTGCGGTTGATTGACGCGGTCTTCTCGACGGCCAGGCCAGCAAATGACCTACGGATTTGCCAGATTTGCATTGCTGGCAGTTGGGCTGTCATGGTTGTTCGCCTGTTCAGGCCCCGCTGCCGCTGCTGACGCAGATGGGGACGGCGTGCCGGATGCCAGCGACAACTGTCCTTTCACGGCCAACCCCGATCAACTCGACTCAGACGGCGACGGAGTCGGCGATGTCTGTCAGGAAGACAATGATGACGACCATGATGGTGTGGAGAACGACCTGGACAACTGCCCCCTGGCCTCCAACCCGGGTCAGCGGGACTTTGACAAGGACGGCATCGGCGATGCCTGTGACCTGTGCCTGAATACTCCCAATCCCGACCAACTCGACTCCGACGCGGACGGCCTTGGCGACGCCTGCGACAACTGTCCACTCGTGCCCAACCCGGTCCCTTTCGATTCCGACGGCGACGGGCGCGGCGACGCCTGTGATTTGTGTCCACTTACGGTGGATCAAGACAACGCCGATGCTGACGAAGATCAAAGAGGCGACGCCTGCGACAACTGCCCCGTTGTCGCCAATCCGGATCAGGCCGATGCCGACCACGATCTTGTAGGCGATGCCTGTGACAACTGTCCACTGATACACAACCCCGGACAACAGCCGACAGCCTGCCTGGCAGGCGCCGATTTCGACGCTGACGGCCTGCCGAACGAATCGGACAACTGCCCCTGGATTGCAAATCCGGCCCAGGCCGACCGCGACGGGGGCGCGGGCGACGCCTGCGATTTGATCGATCTAGAACGGGTCAAGACATTGCCGATCGGTGTGAGGGTCTATATCAATGCCGGTGTCGCCAGCTACCAGGCGCAGCTGCCGCGGAGCGGATCGACGGAGTACATTTTCTGGCTGTTCGATCTCGACGATGCCGCCCGCCAGGGTTTGCCGGTCGTGTACGCCGGAGGAGACGAACTGGTTCTGCCCGGCATGCGGCTGCTGGTCAGCGGGCTTATGGACCGCGACTCGGAGGGAAACCCGCAGCTTGTGGCCGAGTGGTTGTGGCCCTATCGCCATGGCTTGCCTTTCGAACCGCAACCCATACCAACGACAATCGGACAACTGAACGACGACGGGCAGCACGAGCTGCTTGGCGCCCTGGTGACAATGGAACAGCTGCAAGCTTCCGCCGCGCCCTCCAACAGGGATACCTTCATGGTCGGCGACGGGCAGGCAGAGATCCGGGTCGGCAGCCTGTTCGGGGACATGTTCGACTATCCCGGAGAGAATCGCTTTGCCGCGCTGACCGGCGTGTTGCAGCTTTCGGCCGGGCGCTACGTGCTGAATCCGCGCTGGTGCGATGATATCATCGTCGACTACACAAACGGCGGCGACTGGCCGGCCTGCGAGTGCCCGGGCGGAATGTCGAGCCTGAGCGCCATCCAAGATCGATCCAGCCAGGCGAGGTACTACCAGGGTTGCGGCGTCGATTTCAACGGGCTGGCCGTGACCGGCGCGGGCGACGGCTTCTTCTACTTCCAGGACGAGAAGCTGTCGTCCTTCGGCGGCATCCTGGTGGATGCCAGCGGCGCTCAGATCAGCGACCCCCCTCCCGTAGTCGGAGATCGGGCCGGGTTTCGCGGAATCTATGTAGAGTCATGGGGGCGCAGTCAGGTGGTTGCCGACCTGGTGGCCGGGCTGGGACCGGCGACGACGCTTGCGCCGCAAGAGGTGTCGCCGGAACAGATCGCCGACGGCGGCGAGCTGGCCGAAACTCTCGAGGGCATGCTGGTGCGGGTGGCGAACGTCGAGATCGTCTCCGAACGGGTGTCCACAGATGCCGTCGACCGCGGCGCCTTCGGTGTTCGTTCCACCTCAGGGCAGGGGCCCGAACTAGTGGTGGGCTGGCAGTTTCGTCATCTGTTCTGCTGCCCGTCTGAATTGGCCGAGTCAACCGGTTGCCTTCCTGCCAACGACCGCAGACAGGCCGGTTTTGTCTTCGCGTCGATTACCGGCCTGCTCGACTTCAGCTCGGGCCGTTTCCGTCTCCAGCCGCGCGACTGCGACGACCTGCGGGATCGGGACGATCTTCCGGCCTGCCCTTGATCAAGGGCGGCTTGAGATTGATACCTTTCGTTGAATGGATTCCAAGCTTTACCTCGGCAAACAGGGCCGGCATCCCACAGATCGAGCCGCCAAAGAAAAGGGTTATCGAGAAGTCGCTTTATCACGTTGTCAAACGGAGCGTTTTCCGGGTACTATCGTCTCATGCGAATTTGGACGGGATTCTGGCTGCTTGTTCTGGCTTGCGCCGGACTCGACTGCTCGGTCGATGGAAACTACAAGCTACGACTAGTTTTTCCAACCGACGAGGCGCGCCAGGCGACCGACCGGGTGGAGATCTGGGCCCTCGACCCTGGTGGCGGAAACTGTCAGGAACTCGTCGACGGCAGTATTTCGCCCTCGGAAATGAGCGCCTACGCCAACCTGGTGATCCGCATGTCCTTAGTCGAGCAAGCAGGGGAGCTGCGAGGAGTTCCCGAGGGAACCGTCCTGTTTTTCGCCGAGGGACGCACGGCAGACGATACCGTCATCCTGCGCGGTTGCGAGCGGAAGAAGGTCGGCGGATCTGAAAACTTCCTGGTCACCATCGCTCTCGAAATAGTCTGCTGGCCCGATCCGGCCGGAGAACTGCCCGGTAACGGAGTCGACGACGACTGCGACGGCGCCACCGACGAGCAGGATTGCGTAGAGAACGCCGACTGCGACGACGGCAACGTATGCACGGCGAACTTTTGCATCGCCGACTTGTGCCAGCGCACCAATATGGACGGTATCAACTGCAACGACAACAATCCTTGCACCACCGTCGATACCTGCGCCAGCGGGACGTGTCGGGGTACCGACAGAGACTGCAGCGATTTCGACAGCCAGTGCCTGGTAGGGGCCTGCAATCCAACAACGGTCGAGTGCGAACCGGTTCCCAGGCCGGATGGAACTTCGTGCGAAGACGGGCTGAGCTGCACGGTGGACGACGCCTGTCAAGACGGATCGTGTTCGGGTAAACTGATGTATTGCGACGACAGCGACCCATGTACCCGCGACAGTTGCGACGAGGCCAGCGGCGACTGCCAACACACGCTCGAGCCAAAGCCGGGCGCCGAAGGGCCCCTGGGCGATCCCACCTGTAGCGACTCGCTGGACAACGACTGCGACGGATTGACAGACGATCCGGACCCCAACTGCCAGGTTTGCACGAGCTCGGCAGATTGCGAAGACGACAACCCGTGCACCTCGGACGAATGCCTGGCCGGCGCGTGCTCCAATACGCAACTGGAGGACGGGACCGACTGCAATGACGGCAACTTCTGCAGCGTGGAGGATCATTGCCAGGACGGCAAGTGTATCTCGACCTCGCGGGATTGCTCGGCGTTTGCGGACTCCTGTCACCAGGGAATCTGCGTCGAGGCGGAGGATCGTTGCACGGCCGTTCCCTTTGCGGACGACACGCCCTGCGACGACGGTCTCTACTGCACGGTGGGAGACCGCTGCCTGTCCGAGCAGTGCACTCCCCTGGGCTCCAGGGCATGCGACGACAGCGACTTCTGTACGGTGGACAGTTGCAACGAGAACCTCGATCGCTGCGAGTTCGTTCTCGATCCGCGACCCGGCGAGGAGGGGCCCCCGGGAGACAACAGCTGCGTAAACGGCCAGGACGATGATTGCGACGGGCAGACCGACCTCGAGGACGGCAACTGTTACGAATGCCTGATCGATGCGGATTGCGCCGACAACAACGACTGCACCGTGGATAGCTGCGTAAACGACTTGTGCGTGAACCAGGCCGCGCAGGCGGGCAGCCCCTGCGACGACGGGAATGCCTGCACCATGAACGACGGTTGCCAGGGCGACTACTGCAGCGGCGTTGCTCTCGACGGCGACGCGGACGGCTACGTGTCCGCGGCCTGCGGCGGGAACGACTGCGACGACGGCAGTTCGAGCGCCCATCCCGGATTGTTCGAGGGGCCGGACGGCGACGCCAGTTGTTCGGACTCGCTGGACAACGACTGCGACGGCAAGAGCGACGCGGCCGACACCTACTGCTGGCAGCGGGTCTGCAACCAAAGCGGTTGGTGCTGGGAGAATCCCCTGCCACAGGGCAACGGCCTGATGGGCATCTGGGGCTTCTCTTCCAGCGACGTCTGGATGGTCGGGTGGTACGGCACAATTCTCCACTGGGACGGCCTGGCCTTGACGAAGTTTGACACCGGCACGCCCAAAACGCTTTATGACGTCTGGGGAGCCGCGGCCGACGACGTCTGGGCCGTGGGACAGGAAGGAATAATTTACCACTTCAACGGCGCGAACTGGTCGCCCGGGAATTCCCCGACCAGCTATTGGTTGTACGGCTTGTGGGGCTTCGCCGCAAACGACATCTGGGCCGCGGAAGCCTCGGGCAGGGTTCTCCACTACAACGGGCAGAATTGGTCGGAAAGCGAAACTGGAACCGGCTCGCGCCTGTTGGGCATCTGGGGTCCGGACGCGTCTCATCTCTGGGCGGTCGGCTGGGACGGTGTGGTCCGCCGCCGGAGCGGCGGGAACTGGAGCGGGCAATCGAGCCCGGTTAGCGATTATCTGACCGCCGTCTGGGGCACGGCCCTCGACAATATCTGGGCGGTGGGGAACGGCGGCGAGATCATCGGCTATCAGGGGAGTAGCTGGACGCAGGTCGACGGCGGCGTGAGCACTGCTATTTTCGACGTCTGGGGCACGGCCGCGAACAATGTCTGGGCGGTCGGAGAAGGGGACACAATCCTTCACTTCAACGGCACCAACTGGTCGCAGCCGAGCCCGCCGGCGAGCCGGGGTATTTTCTGGATGTCGGACGGCGACCTGCAAGCTCTGTGGGGCACGGCCGCGAACGACGTCTGGGCGGTCGGCCACGGCGGTACCGTTCTTCGCTATGACGGTTCCGAATGGACCGATCTGACAGTGGGCTACAGGGGCTCGTTGAACGCCGTCTGGGCGGCAAGCGAAAGCCAGGCCTGGGCCGTCGGTGACGGGTGCACGATTCTTCATCGCGATTCTTCCAGGCGCAACTGGTCGCGCGAGGACATCTCCGGCTGCAGCACGAACCTGCAAGATATCTCGGGCAACTCGCAGGACAACATCTGGGTCGTGGGCGAGGACGGGCTGATCTTGAAATGGAACGGGAGCAGCTGGAGCACGGTGGCCAGCAACACGACCAATGTGCTCAACGGCGTCTGGACTTTGTCCGGGCAGGATGCCTGGGCGGTCGGAGATCTGGGTGAAATCGTTCGCTACCAGGCCGGCCAGTGGAGCGGCGTGTCGAGCACGGTTGCCAGCGATCTGAACGCGGTATGGGCGTATTCCTCGAACATGGCCGTGGCCGTGGGCGACGGCGGCGTTATTTTGCACTGGAACGGCAGCGATTGGACAAGCAAAACGAGCGGCACCACCGAAAACCTGTATTCGGTCTGGGGCTTCGCCGCCGACGATGTCTGGGCGGCGGGCCGGGCGGCTTCCGACCAGAACAACATGCTGCTGCATTGGAACGGCAGCTCCTGGACCACCCGGGACTCCGGCGTCATGGGATCGCTTGTTGGCTTATGGGGCGGCTCGGCCAACGATGTCTGGGCGGTCGGGTACGGCACTTTGATCCACAACAACGGCGGCGGCTGGTCGGCGGTTGAACTCGGAAGCGGCTCGCGGATGGCGGATATTTTTGGAAGCGCGGATGGAAACATATGGATAGTAGGGGGTTCCGGCAACATACTCCGGCACCAACCGTAAGGGCCGTAGAAGTTTCCGAAGAAAACATTCAAGATCCAATTAATTGCGGTTATGATGTCTCCCATGCCCGTCGAGACCAGCTGGATCTCCATCTTGCCGCCGCTTGTGGCCATCGGTCTGGCGATCGCTTTTCGCCAGGTGATAGTGGCGCTGCTGGCCGGGGTGTTTCTGGGCGCGTTTTTTATGTCCGGCTACAACCCCATCTCGGCGATTGCCCGCTCGGTCGACAGCTATGCGCTTTCGGCTTTGGCTGACAGTGATCATGCAAGCGTCGTGCTGTTCACGCTGATGCTGGGCGGAATGGTCGGAGTGATATCGCGTTCGGGAGGCTCGTACGGCCTGGCCGGCGTGGTGACCCGTTTCGCCACCAGCAGCCGGCGTGGGCAACTGGCCTCGTGGCTGATGGGCATACTGATCTTCTTCGACGACTACGCCAACACCTTGCTGGTGGGCTCGACCATGCGGCCGATCACCGATCGCCTGCGTGTAAGCCGCGAGAAGCTGAGTTTCATCGTCGACGCCACCGCGGCCCCGGTGGCCTCGCTGGCGATCATCTCCTCGTGGATCGGCGTCGAGATCGGCTACATCGCCGATCAGTACCAGGCTCTCGGCATTCACCAGGACGCCTACCTGGTTTTCATCCAGACCATCCCATACCGCTTCTACCCGTTGCTGATGCTCTATTTCGGGCTGCTGGTGGCCGGATCCCGGCGCGACTACGGGCCGATGCTCAAGGCCGAGCGCCGGGCGCTGATCGAGGGCAAGCTGCTGGCCGATGGCGCCCGCCCGGCGGCCAGCCTGGACGACGCGGCCATCGCCCCCAAGAAGGGCAAGCCGGCGCGCTGGGTCAACGCCCTGGTGCCGATCGTCACCGTGGTGGTCGCGATCGCCGTCGGCATGTACCTAGACGGCCGCTCCAAGGCTATCGCCAGCGGCTCGAGCCTGGATTTCAGAAGCATAATCGCTAAGGCCAGCTCTTATAGGGCACTGCTTTGGGCCTCGCTGCTGGGCTCGCTGGTGGCCATCGGCCTGGCTTTAGGGCAGCGCATACTCTCGCTGGTCGAGGCCATGGAGGCCTGGCTGGCCGGGGTCAAGTCGATGGTGCTGGCCATGGTGATCCTGGTGCTGGCCTGGTCGCTGGGAGCTGTCTGCAAGGATCTGCACACGGCCAACTTCATCATCGAGGCCATCGGCGACAAGCTGAACCCGGGCCTGCTGCCGGCTTTAGTGTTTCTGGTATCGGCCGGAGTCTCCTTCGCCACCGGAACGTCGTGGGGCACCATGGGCATCTTGTTTCCGCTGGTGGTCCCGCTGGCCCACGGGCTGGCGCCGGGCGATCAGAACATAATGCTGGGAACCATCTCGTCGATCCTGGCCGGCTCGGTCTTCGGCGATCACTGCTCGCCGATCTCAGACACGACCATCATGAGTTCGATGGCCTCGTCCTGCGATCACATAGACCATGTCCGCACCCAGTTGCCTTACGCGCTGACGGTCGGGCTGGTAGGCCTGCTGGCCGGGGACCTGGCCTGCGGGCTGGAACTGTACAACGAGTGGGTCGGGCTGTTGATCAGCGCGGGCTTGCTGGCGGCGATTGTGTTCTTCATGGGCAAGCGGGTCGGGCAGGCGCAGCCTCCGGGCGAGTCTTGACTCTGTTAAAACACGCGCGCAATAGATCAATAGACTTATAAGAATCTCCCTAGTCATGGGTCAGGACAACATCCACCACGGCAGCGCCACGATCTTTTCATCCATTCTCGCTATAGCCTTGCCCGCGTGAACCAGCACTCCGGCCCGGCACTCCGGGTACTCAGCCAGGAAAGTGCGCAGTCCCGTCAAGTGTGACTGGCGCGGCTTATATTTCCATTCACGCCTTGAATGAGTTTCCGCTTTGTCGATCCTGTCAAGTCCTGCGTGCTTGTCGCCGCTCGTGCTCTTGACCCTGACTGCGCATTGACATGAACCTTGCTTGTGTGGAGTATGCTGATCTTCGTGAAGGATAGACGTATTCGGGCCACGGGCAGTGCCGCGTTCATGAAGGCAACGCCACCTGGCCCATGGAAAGAACGAGATGGAATCGAGAGAAATCATTGTCGGCCGACTTGTACACTTCTGTCCGGTTGGGAGGGTATTTTCATGAAATGGCTTGCTAAGTACGCGGACTACGCCTACGCCTTGATGCGCATCGTAGCGGGATTGATGTTCTCTTTTCACGGCGCTCAGAAGATCCTCGGGATACTTTCCGAGTTCCGGCCGGCGGCGGGAACCGAGGCCTGGTTCGGCGGGATCATCGAACTGGTGGGCGGGGTGTTCATCGCGCTGGGGCTGCAGACCCGCGCGGCCGCTTTCCTGTGCAGCGGCATGATGGCCGTCGCCTATTTCCAGTTTCACTGGAAGTTCCAGATCGGTTCCATGTTCTTCCCGACGATAAACAAGGGCGAGTTGGCCGTCCTGTACTGCTTCGTTTTTCTATTTATCGCCTGTCGTGGCGGAGCAAAGTGGTGCCTGGATAAAAAGGACTAAGGAGCAAAATGTCGGTCGTGGAAATCGGATGCTGCGGGGCATATTGCAAGACTTGCCCCGAGTTCACAAGCGCCAGGTGCCCAGGATGCAAGATCGGCTATGAAAATGGCGCGCGAGACATCACCAAGGCCAGGTGCAAGATGAAAGTCTGCTGCATGCAGAAAGGCCTCGACACGTGCGCGGATTGCGACGTCTATTCGTCATGCGAAACAATTCAGGGATTCTACGGCAAGAAGGGCTACAAATATTCGAAATACAGAGAAGCCACTTTGTTTATAAGGGCTGAGGGCTATGGTGCCTTTCTGAAAATCGCCGATGACTGGAAAAGACAATATGGAAAGTACAGGTAGTGCGCCGTCGGCCACGGCCCTGGCGACCGCGACGATGCGGGCCATGGCTGCCCATGATCCCCGCGAAGGCTTCTCGGGGCCCGACTACTTGGCCGAGCTCTTTCTCACCGAGGAGCGGAGGGCCTTCCTGGGGAATCCCGCCGCCCGGGAATGGGTGATGAAGAACAAAGTGCCTCCCGGGATGTACGAGTTCATGATCGCCCGCACCGCCTTCTTTGATCAGGTGCTCGTCGATGCGCTGGCCGAGAAACTTCCTCAGCTTGTGCTTCTCGGGGCGGGATACGACTCGCGCCCGTACCGCTTGTCGAGCCGGCTCGCCGGCTGCGCGGTCTTCGAGCTGGACGCGCCCGCGACTCAACTGCGCAAGAGGGAGATGCTGGAGCGCGGGGGCGTGCGCGTTCCCGGGAACGTGAAGTTCGTGCCAATCGACTTCGCGGCGGACCGGCTCGAAAAGCGGCTGCTTGAGGCGGGATTTTCGATAGAAAAGAGGGCGCTGTTCGTCTGGGAGGGCGTCACTTATTACCTTCCGGCGGAGGCGGTCGACAGAGTGCTCAAGGCCGTCCGCTCGGTGTCCGTCGAGGGTAGCTCGATCTGCTTCGATTTCGCCTCCCTCTCCAGGGAGGCGCTTGACGATGAGAGCATCAAGAAGTTGAGGGAGCAGATGAAGGCCGCTCTGGCCGCCGAGCCCACCAGGTTCGGGATACCAGCGGGCGAGCTGGAGGGCTTCCTGTCGGACCGGGGCTTCAACATCATGGAGGTTCTGGACTCTTCCGCTCTCGAGGCCAGGTATCTCACGATCGAGGACGGCTCCGTCCCGGGGAAAGTGCCGGCCCTGTTCTCCATCGTCCATGCAGCGATTGCCCGGCGCAGCGCTTGATCCCGACGACCAAACAGAGCAAACTCCCGGACAGGTTGAGCATCGTCTGGAGGCGCAATGAATCGGATCGATCGCAAGGCGCGAATTCGTGAATACAAAGAGACGGCGCGGCCGGCCGGGATCTACCGGGTGCGGAATGCGGCGGCGGGCAAGTCGCTAATCGGCTGGTCGAAGAATCTGCCCGGCATCCTGAACCGCCAGCGGTTCCAGCTCGAGAGCGGCATGCATCCCGACCCCGAGCTTCAGCGGGACTGGAACGAGCAGGCAGCGGACGCTTTCGAGTTCGAGGAGCTGGATCGGCTGGAGCCCAAGGACGAGGCGGACTACGACGCGGCCGAGGACCTCGAGGCTCTGATGGAAATGTGGATCGAGCGGTTGACGGCCTCTGGTGAGAGGCTGTATCCGCGATCCGGGCAAGGCGCTTGACGAGACTGCTTCTTCGCCCCCGAAGTCATTCAAGATGCCGGCAACCAGCGACACTCCGCAGCAACCGCCGAGGCTTACACTCGCTGGAATCCTCGGCTTGCACCTCGTTCCCGGCATCGTCTTTTCGGGCTTGCTCATCTGGTTGTCTCGCGTCTTCACCCAGTATGGACTCACCAGCTACCTCGCCGAGCTGCTACTGATTCCGACCTGCCTGCTGCCAATGCTGGTGGGCATCATGCTTGTCTGGGGGAAACGTTCGGGGGCGGGATTCTCCCTTCGGCGCGTCATCGCCTACCGGGCTCCCGGTACGCTCGGCGATTACATCGTATGGCCTGTCGTCATCTTTGCCTGCTGGGCGCTCGCCTCACTTGCGATCCGCCCCTTGAGCGGCTGTCTCGAAGCCTGGTACCTCACGTGGTTCCCGGCGCAACTCGGCACTCACGCCATTGTCAGTGGAGTCGCTTCCGCTGCTCCTGGTCAAAGGCAGGTGACTTTCGTTCTGGCAATCCTGCTGTCGGGTCTGCTGGCGCCGCTCGTCGAGGAGGCCTACTTTCGGGGTTTCCTCTTGCCTCGTATGAAACACCTGGGTTGGCTGGCTCCGGTTGTGAGCTCGTTCCTCTTTGGCCTCTATCACTTCTTTTCGCCCTGGGGTTTGCCGGTGATCTTCGTGGCCTTTCTTCCGATTGCGTTCGTCGTGCAGGCCAAGGCCAATTTCCGGATCGGCGTGGTAGTTCACGCCATGTTCAATCTCATGGGTGTCTTTACTCTCTTTGATGCTTCTAGTGGGGCGATCTGATGAGCTCCATGCACATGCAGCGAGTCTTTGGCTCAAACGTTCGAATAGTGTACTATCCGGATCTTCGCAGTCCGGGAATACCGGGGAATCCAAGATAGGGAGGATGCAAGATGCAGGCACGCGCTCCGCTGATGATAGAACATCGCCTGATCGAACGGATGCACTCCGGACTTTCGTCGCGTTCTATCCGAAACACTCCAGAAGGAAGACAAGGTGTTCTTCCCGTCAGCCAGAGCCTACTTCACAAACGAAGAGGACCAGGCCCTGCTGGCGGAGTTCTGGGAGTTTGATCGCAAGATGATTCACGAGAAGTACAAATCGGTGGTAGAAGGACTTGGTGCGGTGCAGTGACATCCTTCTGAAATGAAAGAAAGGGAGAGTTCGTGAAGCGCAATACCATGTTGAAGATTCTGAATCCGTTACTCGCAGTCTTGGTGTTGAACCAGGTCACAACGGCCCTCATTCATGACGCCATCCCGCATGAAGTGTTCGGAATCATGCACATGGGAGGCGGCTTCACCCTGGCCGGCCTGGCCACACTGCACCTGATTCTGAACTGGAACTGGGTGAAATCGAGCCTGTTTCGTAGATCGTGACGTCTGTTTCCACTGCGTTGGCATCAATGTTTCTAATACTCAGGATCTCCGAAACAGACTTGCTAATTACAACGCTGAAAAGAATGGTCGCTTGATACTGCATGTCCTTTATGTATTTGGCACTCGTGGTCTTCCTCGGTGAAGGCGTCTTATGGAGCATCGTAATGACTAAGAAAACACGCATATTGCGCGGCGCAGGTGCCACAGGAACCTGAGGAGGGAACCTGAGGAGAAACCCAGGGACAATCCATAATAGGGGGGTGTCCGGAAATCG
>CAZENH010000014.1:0-52953 GCA_964513625.1 uncultured Myxococcales bacterium
TTGGCGCTTCTCTTCAGGCTGGTTCAGGGGCCTTGTCCGGATCTTATTGTGACCAGCGTTGCGTCATTGCTGCGCCTGGGAATGCCACGCGCCGCTCTCGACGACTCGAGCCTGCTGGTGATTCGCGGCCAGGAGACCGGCACCCGTGAACTGGCCGCCTTTCTCACCCGGGCGGGTTTTTTCAACGTGCCGCTGGTAGAAGACCCCGGAACCTACGCTGTGCGCGGAGGGATCGTCGATATCTTCACGCCGCTTCTGCCGCAACCCGTCAGGATCGAACTGCTGGGCGACGAGGTCGAGTCCATTCGCGCTTTCGATCCACAGACGCAGCGAACTGTATCAGCAATGGACGCCGTCTACCTTGGACCGGTGCGCGAGATCGTCTGGGACGCGCCCGGCCGCGAACGGGCCGCGCGGGCCGTCGAGCGCAGGGCGGACGAGTTGGATATTTCTTCCGGGCGACTGCTTGCACACCTGCGGGCGCTGAAAGACGGCGTCTGGTCGTTCGGCATCGAAGCCTTGCTGCCCGCCTTCCATCCCCGGCTCGAATCACTGCTCGACTACCTGGAGGACGACGTACGCCTGATGATTTCAGAACCCGGCGCTGTCGAACAGGTCGTCCGGGACATCTGGCAGAGGGCCGAAACGGCTTGCGACGAAAACATCCGCTCGGGGGCCCTGGTTTATGATCCCAAGGACATGCTGCTCTCTTCAGATGAACTGGCCGCAAAGATCAACACCCGTGAGCGCATCAGCCTGGGGCTTGCTGAACATGCCGGTGCCCGGTTCGAGATCGCAACCAGCGACGTGCGCGATCTGCGCGAAGCAATCCGCAAGGCGCCTGGAGAAGATCAGCTTCAGCCGCTGGTCGATCTTCTTTCCGACTGGCGCAGACAGAAACTGAGACCATTGATAGTATCCTCGCGTCCGGGGCGTTCGCGAGAACTTGCGGCAATGCTGCGCAGGCGCAATATTCCGGTGCGGATCGAGGCCGAGGAATTCGACCCAGATTGGGCCGAGCGACCCACGCCGACTCCCCCGGTCCGCATAGTTCCTGGCGATATCGACATTGGTTTTGCCTGCCCTGAAGCCGGCGTCGGCTTCCTGCCCGATTCAGACATTTTCGGCCGACCGGTTCGCACAAGCACGGCTCGGCCCAGGCTGGACAGCGGGCGCGGCCTGTCGGCTCTCTCGCCCGGCGATATTATTGTGCACGTTGATTTCGGTATCGGTCGCTTCGAGGGAATGCACAAGCTGGAAGTGGCCGGATCGGAAGCCGACTACCTGTTGCTAGTCTACCGGGGAGGAGATCGGCTCTACCTGCCGGTCACCCGCATGAACCTGATTGAGCGTTATCTCGGAGGCACAACCAGGGAAGGCGCCGCACCTGTACTTTCCAAGCTTGGGGGTAAGACCTGGGAGCGAACAAAACAGCGCGTTTCAGAGGCCCTCCTGGAGATGGCTGACGGATTGATCAAGATCGAAGCCGCCAGGCGCATTACACCTGGAGAGCCGGCCCAACCTCCCGGGGAGGACTATCGACGACTGGAAGCGTCGTTTCCCTTTATGGAAACAGAAGACCAGCGCAAGGCAATTAGTGATGTCTTCGAAGATATTCTATCGCCCAGGATCATGGATCGTCTGATCTGTGGAGACGTCGGCTTCGGTAAAACAGAGGTGGCTTTGCGGGCAGCTTACCTGAACGCACTCAGCGGCAGGCAAACAGCCGTGCTGGTTCCGACGACGATTCTGGCTCTACAGCACCGATCGACTTTCACAGAACGCCTGGAAAAGCAGGCCGTCAACCTGGGCATGTTGAGTCGCCTGGTTAAGCCGAGTCGCCAGAAAGAAATCATCGAGGGACTCGCGGCGGGCACAGTCGATGTCGTTATCGGCACACACCGCCTGCTGCGCGACGACGTCAAGTTTGCAAACCTCGGCCTGCTGATCATCGACGAGGAACACCGCTTCGGTGTTCGGCACAAGGAAATATTGAAGAAACTCAAGCAGAACGTGGACGTGCTGACAATGACGGCAACCCCGCTGCCGCGAACGCTGCAGATGTCGCTGACCGGGCTAAGGGACATCTCTGTCATACAGACGGCGCCTCCGGGAAGACGCAGCATCCGGACGATGATAACCCGCTTCTCGAAGCGGGTTATCGGCGAGGCTATCCGGCGAGAGTTGCAGCGCGGCGGGCAGGTCTTCTTTCTTCACAACTGGGTGCGTTCCCTGCCGTCTATGCAGCGCTACCTGGAGAAGATCGTTCCCCAGGCTCGTTGCGGGCTGGCCCATGGCCGGATGCACGAAAGCCAACTGGAAAGAGTCATGAGCGATTTCGTCGCGCACAAGCTCGACGTGCTTGTGTGCACCTCAATAATAGAATCAGGTCTGGATATACCCTCGGCCAATACCATCATAATAAACAGGGCGGATCGATTCGGGCTATCCCAGATGCACCAGATTCGCGGCCGCGTGGGGCGTTCGAGCGAGCGCGGATATGCCTACCTTCTGATACCGGGCCTGTCGGCCGTGACGGCGGATGCTCGCCGACGGCTCGAAGTTCTTACGGACTTGAGCGATCCCGGTGCCGGCTACCGTATAGCGGCCGAGGACCTGGAGATACGCGGGGCCGGCAATCTTCTGGGCAAAGCCCAGTCGGGACACATTGCCGCCGTCGGATTCGATCTATACAGTCGGCTTCTCGAGCGCGCAGTAGCCGAGGCACGTGGCAAGGGTGCCGCAGGATCCGGGGAGCCGGAGATGTCCCTGCCTGTGGCCGGGTTGATTCCCGAAGACTACGTGCCGGAACTGGATCAACGCCTGGCCCTCTACGCCCGCCTCAGCCGAGCCGCAAGCGAGGAAGAGGTGTTCGACCTGGAGCAGGAAATTGCAGATCGCTACGGACCCGAGCCTCACCAGGTGGAGAGCCTGTGCGAGTTGACTGCGATAAAGGTGCTGCTCAGAGATGCCGGTGTGGCTTCGCTGGAGATGCGCGGCGGAGAACTTCACGTCAGGCCGGGGGCTTCTTCACGGGTGGACGTAGAGCGCTTGGCCCGCCTGGCCCAGGAACAGGCGGAACGTATTACCCTGAGCCCGGATGGTCTGATCACATTCAGGCTGGATCCGCAAGAAAGACAGGAGATCTTGCAGGCGTCCCGCCGGCTAATCAATGAGCTATTCAGACAGGCGTGACTTCTTCGAAGATCGGGGCAGAGAGGGGAGCCGGAGCGCCAATGGCGATCGTGCGCACCAGACGATCGAGGCGCTCGCGGGTTTTCTTGGTGCATTCGGCGAAACGTACTCCGAAGCCACCGCCGGGTCGTTGCCAAGCCACTTGCCCGGGTAGATCGATGGGCTCTTTTTCTCCGGGCGGGTAGAGTCTGAAGAGGATCGTCGATCCCAGTTCGGGTGGGCGTTTGCCCTTGACGAAGAGTCCCCCGGAGGAGATGTTTCGCGTGTAGTCGACGACGAAATCGGTCGTGGTTTGGTAAGTTACCTTCATGGTCGTCTGGTAGCGCAGGTTCTTGCGCTCTTTGTCTGCGGCCCAGACTCGCGGGGCGCCCAGCAGGCTCTCGCGTTTCTCTACTTCGCTTGCGGGAAACCCGATGCCTGCGATCTTTCCGCCCGGATTATCCTCTCGACACCACAATACCAGACCCTTGATGGATACTTCGATCTTCTCTTCGACGCAGCGCACCCGCAGCAAGACCATTTCGCCGATCTGCACCTCGTCGGTGATCGTAACGATTAATCCGCCATGAGGGGATTCAGAAAGGAAGTGCTTGTTGAGCTCTGCACGGTTTTCGTACTCAACACCCAGCCGACGAAGCCCGTGTAAAAGATCTTCATTCATCTATCTTCGCCCCCGTAGATCACACCAATTATTTCATGTCAAATCGCAAACATTCTGATTTTTTATCAGCCTTCGGACAGATGGTCAAGAGGAGTCGGCATCGAATGTGCATGCTCGGATAAAAAATGATTGTATGCATTGAGCAAGCCCGCACTTGATAAAACCTGTTTTTTGGCCCGCGGCAAAGGACAGACAAGCCGCAACCTGCGCCCGTCGCCGGGGTGCAGCAGTTCGATCAACCAAGCATGCAAAAAAAATTGATCTTTGAGGCCGCTGACATCCCGAGTGGCTCCGTACAGGTCGTCACCCGCCAGTGTGTGTCCCAGGTGGGCCAGGTGAGCGCGCACCTGGTGCCGAAAACCCGTAAATGTTTTCACTCGGCACAGTGTGAATCCATCCGCTTGCGCGATCTCCTCCACGATTGTCCTGGCCGGACGGACTCCTCGCAATGGGCGATCTCCTGAGCAGACGCTTACGCGCTTCGAGCGTCGGTAGCGAGCACCAAGCGCAACGTCAACCTCAACCCTGCCCTGTAAACATCCCTCGGCCAACGCCAGGTACTCCTTTTGAACCCTGCCGCCGCTGAATGCCTCACGCAGCGTATCGTAAGCCGCCTGCGTCTTTGCTGCCAGTAACAACCCGGATGTCGAGCGATCGAGGCGATGGACGAAGGCCGGGGCCCGAGCGTCACCAATCTCGCTGAGCCGCGGGCGCTCGGGCAACAGGCGACTCAGAACAGAATCTTGGGAATCAGAACTCGACGGAAACACGTGCAGACCCGCGGGCTTCTCTACCGCAAGAAGCAGGTCGTCTTCCATGATTACCCGAGGCGGGATCAGTGTTTTTCCCCGGAGATTTCACCGGCATCCGTGTCGCCGGTGCCCCCGTCCGGTTTTACTTGTGAATTGTCCGCTTGTGGCATGGAAATTTCGATTGGGCCGCCGTTCTGCTCGACCAGAACCCAGGCTTCGTTCTTTTGCTCCCAGACTTGCTCGACTGTCTCATCCCTTAACACGGTAGAAGGCATCTTGTAGTACTTGAGACGCACTCGAATCTTGGCGCGCTTGCCGCCTTGTGAGAGCGTGACGTCGCGGATCTCCCAGTCTGTGATGTTGAGGTCCTTTTCGTTGTCCTCCAGGGAATTCAGGAATTCCTTGGAGCGCCGCGGATCGACGCGCGCCGCCGCGCTCTTGAAGTACTTCCACCTCAGATCGTGATGAAACAACTTGACCACTCCCTGAAGATCACTGTCTGACGGTCTGGTTACCGAGGCGCAGCCGGATGCGCAGAGCAGCGCCAGACAAACCAGGGCAATTGCTTGACCGTGTCGCGGCCTGCGTGTTAGGCACGATTGGAGGTGAGAAACATGAGCGACTGCATTTTTTGCAAGATTCGCGACGGCATTATCCCTGCCACAATCGTCCATCGGGACGCGTTGTGCTTGGCTTTTGAGGATATCAACCCTGCGGCGCCCAGACATGTCGTTATCATTCCCACCCGGCATATCGCCACGCTCAACGAAATTAGCTCGGAAGACGCAAAGGCCGTCGGACATATCTTCGAGATCGCGGCCGAGTTGGCAGCCAGGTTCGATATCGCCGCCAGCGGATTCCGCGTGGTTGCCAACTGCAACGCCGACGGAGGGCAAGAAGTTTTCCATGTTCATTTCCACCTCATGGGGGGAAGGAAGTTCGCCTGGCCTCCGGGCTGACGGGCTTCAGTCTCGTTCCCCGTCGACCAGCAGGTGGTAGTTGACCACTCCCGCGGCGCTGAAGTAGGTCAAGACAAATGCCAGCATCAGCGAGAAGACCGCCAGTAGTGTCAATCCTACCAGCCAGCCGGCAATGCTGAACTGCCAGCCGGGACCACTGGCCGCCTGGAACATCATCAGCATCGCATCGGGCATGATCATTACCAGGGCGCCGAATAGAGCGGCCGGGACGGCCAAAAAGACACTGCTCAAATCGGCTCCCATGGCCTTTCCTCCGACCCAGCCGATACCTCCCATGGCCACGGTAACGACCATGCCCAGAAGCATTAACAACAGATACGCACAGGCTGCCGCAACCAGCACATCCAGTAAATAGCGGCCAATATTGTTCCTGATAAGCGCGATTGCCCGCTTGGCCCCAGACCAGGGCCCCAACTGTTCGCGCTGGACGGCGGGCAGGTAAGAAAATGTGATCAGCACGAAAAGTATGGCCAACAACACCGAGACGAAGGCCGCCGTGAAAGAGATCGGAAAGGTCAGACCGTAGACGATCGGCCCGGCGTAAGGAATTCTGCCGATCAGGGCGATCACGGCAATCACTACACAGCCTGCCAGAACGCCGATCACGAACAGGAGGGGAGTTCCCAGTACGGTAAGTGGATTGCCGGTTACGTATCCGATTCCCTCGCGAAGCGGCAGGTGTTTGCCTTCTTCCATTTCGCGGTCGGCAAGGTGAGATGTCACGCCCATGCCCAGGATCACAAGTGCCCAGAAGATGACAGCTCCTAAAATAAGGCCAATCATTACACCGATGGAGCTTTGCGTTTTGACTCCCAGCCAGCCGAGTCCAGAAAAAAGCAGACTTCCGGCAAAGACGGCCGCGCCTGTTACCAGAAGTTTCCTGAAGTCAAGCGGCACCGCCAAGGCGTAAAACAAATCCCTGAAGCGAAAACCGGCGGTCTTTGACGTGGCCCCGGGTGCAGAGCCGCTTTTTCCCGTACCGATGGCGGCCAGGTACCGCCCGGTTAGCGTGCCTGATGGACGTTTCTTGGGTTTTTTCTTTGCCTTCGGTTCGGCAGGGGGCGTGGCCGGCGCCTCGGCCTGATGCCCCTCGATCGGCTGTTCCTTGGCCGGCTGCTCCTCTGCCGGTTGCTTCTCGGCAGCATCTGGCACGGGTGTATCCTCTTCCGCTACCGATACCCTAGGCGGCTCTTTTGCCTTCTTGGACGAAACCTTGCTGGCGGTACCGGTAATTCTCTTGTGGCGTGGTGGCTTGATCGTAATATTGAATCCGCATTTTTCGCAAGTCACCGACATACCTTCGGGGGGAATACCCTCATCGGGCCTCGCGTACTTGCTGCCGCATCCGGGACAGAAATATCGCACGTTTAATCTCCTCTGAAATTGTTTAAGCTGCGCTATCGGCAAACAGTAGCGCCGCAAAAGACGCGGCACAAGCTTAATCAGGGGCAGCGCAGCAGCGACATGTCGGGTTTCTATCGCAGATCGAGCTTGAGAGTGAACGTCTCCCCTGCCTTGATTTTTATTGTACGGTTGTCTTCCTTGCCGGTGCGATCGCATTTTACGCGCAGCCTGTGGGTGCCCTCGTATATGCCGATGTCTCCCAGGGGGGTCACTCCCTTCCGTACGCCATTGATGAATACGGTGCCGAAAGGTTTGACAAATATGCGCAAGAACCCTTTTGAAAACTTCTTGCGCAGGGTTTGCTTCTTGCCCGGCATGATGCGGATCCGTTCGCGGTGTATGATCCCGGCCGAGGAATTGGTCAGCTGCACGACATGTGGACCAGGTTTCAGATCGATCGCACCGTCTAGTGGGGTAGAACCGTAACTCACTCCGTCGACGGCGACTTCGGTCCAGGGCTTGGAAAAAACCATCAGCGAGCCGTTTGTGGGTTTCTCTACCACGGCCACTTGCGTACCGGCGTCCGGGGGCTGGACAGGTTGCGTAGGATGACCCGAGGGTTCGACGACGCGTCGGCGACGGCGCTTCTTTTTCTTCCTTTGATATGTATGGTTGCGGCTGGTCCCATTGTCGGCCCCGACAGCAACCGTAACTTTGTCGGCGGTCGGCCTGATGCCGGCGTCTTTTACATCGAGATGCGTATCCGCTTGTGCCACAATACCGGCGTCCAAGGTTACGGGAGTGGGTTCTTCAACTCCGGAAACGACGATGGCCATTCCCGCGTCTGTATCCGAGGAGCCGTTTCCGTGCCCGAAAGAGAAATAGGCCGCGGCGGCACCACCAATGATCACCAGGACAAGAAGCACTCCGGTAATCAGCATTTTCCTTTGCCCTTGCGCTCCGGTCTTTCTCGTGCCGGGTCGTGGAAGGGTCTTATCCGGCTCTTCTACTCGGTCTTGCACTAACGGCCGAATGACATTCGAAGGAGTCAGCATGGTAGGCGCTTCGTCTTCTTTTGACGTCAAGTCGACCAGGGGCCGGCTGCCCGTAGCCATTCGCGGAACCGGAACAGGTGGAGGCGGCAGTGGCCGCGAAGTCGGTGTCTTGGCCGATTGTGGAACGTTTGGACGTGAAGGCGTCTTTTTGACTGGAGAAGGGGTGTGCGCCTTGCCCCCGGCTACAGGTTCATCGAACAGGGAGGGTCGCGAGGGAGTCGGCACCGAGTAGCCCACCAGCGAATCGGCCTGCGGCAACACCTCACGAAGGAAATTCGACAATGCATAGCTGTCGACCATGGCCCTGCGGTTGGCCAGAAAATTCTCCAGGTCGGCGCGCATCTCTCGGGCGGATTGGTAGCGTTGGCGCCTGTCTTTCTGAAGCGCGGTCAGAATGATCTTGGCCATGGCCTCTGGAAGATCAGGAACATATTCGCGCGGATCGGTTGGAAGGGACTGGACAATGCCCATCATCAATTCAAGTTCGGTTTCTCCCTCGAATGGTCGGCGGCCGGTTGCGAACTCGAACATGACGATACCGAGCGAGAAGACATCCGAGCGCCTGTCGAGACCGCTCTTTTGGGTTATTTGCTCGGGCGACATGTAGGCGGCCTTGCCCTTGAGAGAGGTTGTGCGGGTATGATAGATATTCCCGGCCGCCTTGGCGATACCGAAGTCGAGTACCTTGACCACACCGTCGTAGCTCAGCATCAGGTTTTGGGGACTGACGTCACGATGGATCAGGTTCAGAGGTGTGCCGTCCGGATCGGTGAAGTTATGGGCGTATTCCAGACCCTCGCAGGCGTAAGAAAGGATCTTGGCCCCGTATTCCAGAGGGAAAGGCATTTTCTTCTTGTTGCATGCCTTGACCACCTTCGACATGCTCGATCCCTGCACGTACTCCATCGCCAGGAAAAAGTTTTTCTTCACCTGGCCCAACTCGAATATTTGCACAAGGTTGGGGTGATTGAAGCGGGCAACCAGCCTGGCCTCGTCCAGGAACATAGTGACAAAGTCATTGTCCTCGGTCAGGTGTGGAAGAATGCGCTTTATTGCCACGTGCTTCTTGAAGCCTTCGGGCCCGACATGGGTGGCCAAAAAGATCTCTGCCATGCCTCCGATGGCAATCTTTCTGACCAATTCGAATTTTCCGAACTTCTCGCCCATGGTAAAACCTTTGAATGATGTTCTTATACCAGACTGAACCGCAATAGTAAAAAAACGCGCTGCTCAATAACGTTAGACGTTTGACAGTCCAGCGGGGCCTCCGTAGACTCCAGGTGCTCGGCCCGAAAACTAGTTTCAAAGGATGTACACATGCCAACCGGCAAATCCACAAGGACAACTTCTTCTCCTGGCCGGACCAACGCTGTGCATGAATCTTCATCTCCGTTGGATCCGCGGGTGCTGGCCAAGCTGAAGGGGTTGAAACTTCAAGTGGCACGGGTTGTTGAGGGAGTGCTGGCCGGGTTGCATCGCTCGCCGCGCCACGGGGAGAGCGTGGATTTCGCCGAACACAAGGAATACTCTCCGGGAGATGATCCGCGTCGCCTGGACTGGCGGCTTTTAGGTCGATCGGATCGCTACTACGTCAAGAAGTACGAGGCCGAGGTGAATCTTAAAGCCATGCTGGCACTGGATCTTTCCGCCTCCATGGGCTACGGGTCCGGATCGTTCACCAAGGCGACCTACGCAGCTCTTCTGCTGGCTTCGTTGGCTACAATCCTGCTGCGACAGGGTGATGCCGTAGGTCTCAGCTTGCAGTTTGGCTCCCGACCAATTTACATCCCTCCGCGGGGACGCCCGGATCACCTGAACGACATCGTCGGGGCGATCGAAGCAGCTCACCCGATGGGTCCCACTCGCCTGCGTGAGGTGGCCAGTCGGTATATCGAGAGCATCGGCCAGCGCGGCATGCTGGTATTGTTTTCCGACCTCTTCGATCCCGATCCGGAAATGTTTGCCAGCCTGAAGATGTTGGCAGCCAGGGGTCACGAAGTGCTCGTTTTTCACGTTCTTGACGGGGACGAAATCGATTTTCCCTTTGAGGATCCGGCAGTATTCGAATCAATGGAGGATGAGCGTTCGTTGCTGGTGTTTCCGCGCCAGTTGCGGGATGCCTACACTCAAGAGATGAGCGCCTTTCTCGATACTACTCGCAGGGCATTGTCCGAAGGGGGCCTGACCTATGAGCTGGCGCGGACCGATGAACCTCCGCATCAACCGCTCATCAGGCAGCTTTCAAATCGTGCCAACGGTTGCGGAAGAAAATCTTCCACTGCCGGGCGGATATCGTAGAGGAAATGAGTACACTCGTATTTACTCGCCCGGAGATGTTGTGGGGCCTGGCGGCAGCGTCGCTGCCGTTGATTATTCACCTGATCAATCGCCACCGCGCCAACCGCCGCCCATTTGCCGCCATGGACTTTCTCCTAAGAGTCAAGCGCCGTTCCGCTCGTCGTATCCTGTTACGGCATATTTTATTGCTCGTGGCGCGCACATTGTTGATAGCGAGCCTGGTCATCGCCGCCGCCGGACCCACGTTGCGGGCGCGTGAGTCTCTCACGCGAAGGGGACCCCGTACCACGGCCCTGATAATCGACTTGTCACTCAGCATGCGAGCCTCTTTTTCAGGGCGTACTTTCTTCGATGCGGCTATCAAGCGGGCCAGGGCCGTTGTGCGCGAGATGCTTCCAGGCGATCGCATTTGCCTGCTGAGTTCAGGAGTATCGTGCAAAGTAATTGTGCAACCCTGTTCGGATTCAGGCAGCGTCATTCTGGATGCCATCGATCGGCTTACGCCACAGTGGGGTTCGTCGGATTTAACGTCAGCCCTGCAGAAAGCCAGTGAGCTTCTTGATTCTCAAAAAGATGAAACTCACGTACAGGCGCGTATTTTAGTGCTTACAGACGCCTGTGCACATGCTTTCGGCGGGTCACCCGATTTTGGCTCTGGGTTGCCGCCCCGGGTAGAGATTGAGAATGTGGTGCCGGACGCCGTGCGCGACAATCTTTCGATCGCAGAGGTCACACTGCGCACCGAGGCCCATTATCTGGAGGTCACATCACAAGTGGCTTCATACGCAAACAAGAATTTTGAAAGTGTTCCCTTGCAGGTGAGTGCAGGGGATAAAATACTCGCGCGTGGCTTCGCCGATCTTCCAGCCGGTGGCCGGATGGCGAAAACGTTCAACATCCAGGCGCCCGAACGGGCCGAGATCATTACATTTTTCACAACAGCGCCTGACTCTTTGGCAGCCGACAACAAGCGCCTGGTTCACGCTTCTGGCAGGCTCCAGATTCACGCTCTTTTGGTCAACGGAGACATGCGGCCGGTATTGCAACGGGACGAACTGTTCTACCTGGAAAACGCACTCTCGCCGGCCGGTGAGGCGGCTTCTGGAATCCGTTTCACAAGTGTTACGCCGGATCGTTTCAGTAAGGAGTCTCTTGAGGGTATCGATGTGGTATTTCTGGCAAATGTTTCCTACCTGTCGCCGCAGGCCGTTTCCGGCCTGCGTTCTTTCGTGAGCGCGGGCGGCGGGCTGTTCATTTCGCTAGGCGCCCGGGTCGACATTGAACGGACCAACCTGATCCTGGGTGATCTGCTGCCCTGGCCGCTAAGGGACGTAGTCGCACTTGGGCCGGCCGACCCCGATGGAGTTCACCGGCAAGGGATTGCTTTTGCAGATGCCCGCCTCGATCACCCAGCTTTGTCGGTTTTCGACGGACAGGCCCTGTCCGCCTTGTTGGCCGTACGAAGCTGGAGGATTGCCATTCTCGATCCAGGCAGGGCTAAGCCGGGAAGCACAGTGCTGTTGAAGTACAAAAACGGCGCGCCGGCTCTGATTCAGGGCTCTCTGGGAGCCGGTCGGGTGATGCTGTTTACTTCGACGCTCGATCGCGACTGGAACTCCTGGCCGGCCAGAGCCAGCTATCTGCCTTTCATCCAGCGAACCTGTGCCTACCTTGCCGGTCGCCTGGAAAAGCGAGCCCCGCTGGAAGCCGTCGTCGGTGATACTGTTCGTTTTCCTCTCGTCCCGGAATCTGACGGCTATAGACTCACGGCCCCGGATGGAGCGCGTTTTGATCTGACGACCGCAACACAGGCGATGGGCGAGCAAGAAGCGGCTGCTGCTGCACCGGGGCACGGCCCCGCCGCCGTGTCCCGGAATGTGTCGCCGCAGATTCTTTTCTCCAAGACCTATCTGCCCGGCTGGTATCAGATCGTTCCGATAAAGAACGGTCTCGCGCTGCACCCTGGAGCGATGCCGGGGATGATAGTCCACCTGCCGCCGCGTGAATCCGACCTGCGATCGATCTCGCCAGGCGAAATGAAATCTTCCCTGGGAGAACAAGCGAGTCTGATCCTCGATCACGACGCCGGCTCGCTTGCACGTTCACGCGTTGAGTGGTTCTTGCTTCTGGCTCTCGCGCTTCTGTTGTTGGAAGCGTTTCTGTCGAGGAAATAGCAGAGGAGCGGCCGAAACTAGTATTGAAAAAAACGCGATGATCTGTTACTGGTTCGTGCCTTAGCTTGGGCGATTCCGAGGTGAAATGTGATAGTAGTGAACAACATTCTCGATTGCATTGGCAAAACTCCGATGATCAACCTGGCCATGTTCGGCTTGCCGCACGTTTACGCCAAGGCCGAACTGATGAACCCCGGCGGCAGCATCAAAGATCGGGTGGCCCGCTACTTGATTGAACAGGCCGAAAAGGAAGGCACTCTAAAACCCGGCATGACGATCGTCGAGGCCTCTTCCGGCAATACCGGCATCGGGATCAGCATGGTGGGAGTACTCAAAGGCTATCGCGTAATCATTATCATGCCGGAGAACATGAGCGAGGAGCGCCGAAAGATAATCCGAGCCTTCGGCGGCGAGTTGGTCTTCACCTCGGCCGAAGGATCCCTGACCGAGGCAGTCGACAAGGTCAACGAGATGCAGCAAGCCGATGCAAAAGTCTGGGTGCCGCAGCAGTTCGAGAATCCAGGCAACCCCGAAGTGCACTACCTCGAGACGGCCGCAGAGATTTGGGAGCAAATGGACGGCAAGATCGATGCATTCGTGGCCGGCGTAGGTAGTGGCGGCACTCTTTCAGGCGTGGGGCGCTTCCTGAAGGAAAGAAACCCGGACGTGCGCATAGTTGCCGTGGAGCCCAAGAACTCTGCGGCCCTGCTCGGCCAGGAGCCCGGCCTGCACCAGATCCAGGGCATTGGCGACGGTTTTATTCCTCCCGTGTTGGACGTTTCGCTTATCGATGACGTTTCGGTCGTAACGGACGAGGAAGCAATTGAGACCGCCCGCGGTCTTGCTCGCCAGGCGGGTTTGTTGGTGGGCACATCTTCTGGGGCCAACGTCTGGGCCGCATCACGCGTATCTCACAAACCGGGCGGCGAGCGCCGCGTGGTGACCGTCCTGCCCGACCGGGCAGAACGATATTTCTCGACAGCGTTAATATAAAGAACGCACAAGCATTACTCGAGCCTGTCACCAACCTTGATCTGCCTTCCCGAGATGAAGGCTTTGGCCGAGATACGCTTCTTTCCCTCAAGTTGCAGTTCTTCCAGGCGAAGCAGGCCGCCATCGCCCGTGCCGACCAGAATGTCGGATCCGCTGGCTTGTTGCACGTCGCCCGGCTGGACGCGGCACTCGAGAGTTGCGAGTGAGGTTCTGTGCAACTTGAGTGCTTTTCCTCGCAGGCTCGTTTGAGCCCCGGGCCAGGGCTGCACTCCTCGAACGAGATCGTGGATCTTGCCGGCCGGCCGGCTCCAGTCGATTCGCCCGTCCTGCTTGCGCAAGGCCGGGGCCCAGGTCGCTTTGCCTTCCTCTTGCGGCTTGGCCTCGACTTTCCCCTTGTCCAACAGACCCAAAACGGTAACAAGCAACGCGCCTCCCAGCTCGGCCAGCCGCTCACCAAGCTCGACGGCAGTCTCGTCGGGAGAGATGATCGTCTTTTGCTGAAGGATGATATCACCATCATCCAGGCGCGGTGTGACTTCGACTATGCTCACACCGGTTTCTTTGTCGCCGTTAATAATTGCCCACTGGATCGGGGCCGCGCCTCGATAGCGGGGCAGGAGCGAGGGATGAACATTTATAAAGCCCAGGCGCGGAATCGCAAGCAGGCTTTCCGGCAATAGCTGGCCGAATGCAAAGACGACGCCCAGATCCGGATTCAGCTCCGAAAAACTTTTTTGAAAACCAGGCTCCTTGCAACTGGCAGGCTGAATAACTGGAATATTGTGCTCGTGTGCCCAGCTCTTGGAAGGGGCCGACGAGAGCTTTCTGCCGCGGCCCCGCGGGCGATCCGGTTGGCAGACAATTGCTATTGGCGCCCTGTATGCCGCGAGAAGGACGTCCAGAGCGCAGTTGCAGAAGCCGGGCGTACCAAAAAATGCGAAAGATACTGACATTGTATCAAGAGCTGCCGCCGACAGCGGCCGTTGCGCGGGCCTTTTTCTTCATGCGCCGATCGATCAGCGAGCGCTTCAGGCGCGAGACGCGATCGATGAACAAGATGCCGTCAAGGTGATCGATCTCGTGCTGGACAACGGTGGCCTTGAGACCGGTGGCTTTTAGCTCGACAGGCTTGCCATCGCGATCGATGGCCTGCACGGTCACTTCGGCCGGGCGAATAACCTTCTCGGACTCGTCAGGAAAAGACAGGCAGCCCTCTTCGAATTCGCTCAATTCGGTTGAAGATTCTATTATCACGGGGTTGACGAGCTCGATTAGCTTGGGTGTTCCGTCTCGCTGCTCGACATCTAGAACTATGGCTCTAAGGGCCGCTCCGATTTGAGGGGCCGCCAATCCAATGCCCTTGTTGGCGTACATGCTTTCGGCCAGGTCATTCAGCAGCTTGAGCACTTCGCCGTCAATATCTTCAATCTCGCGGCAGCGCTCGCGCAGCAGGGGATCGGGATAGATACACAGATTTCTCAATGCCATTTTTCATTTACCCCCGTTCATCAATGATTGCTGGTAACCGGCACGCAGCAGATCGTCGGTCAAGACGTCTCGCGCCTCCTCCAGCGTGGTGCGTATCGAGGCGAGCTTTTCTGCCAGCTCATCGAGGGCCGGGTGGGCAAAGTTCATCGGGTGAAACTCTGTGGACAACAACCTGTAAGACGCTTCGACCTCGTAGGCGGTAGCAGTTTCGGAAATGCCCAGAATCTCGAAGTACGAGGCATGGTTTACCTGATCATATTTGGCATCTATTCGGCGACGGGCGATTTCAAGGTTTGTCTTGAGAATTTCCTCATCGTTCTCGGCGCTACCCCGTATTCCCTTGATAGAAACTGTGAGAAGCCCCATCAGAACCCCGGCCAGCAGCACCCTGTAAACCGTGATGGCCGTTTGGCCGGAGAGGAACACAATCTCCTCGATAGGCCGAAGGCCATTGACCAATCCAAGGATACCACGCTCAACCTGTAAAAAACCGGCGCTCTTCGGGTCGGACACCTGTCGCGGTCGCTGGTCAGGTTCAACCGCCGCCAGCAGGCTGGATGGGCTGCCAAGCTTGCGCACCATGCGATCTAGCAGGAATTTGCGTCTGATGCCCTCGAGGATCAACCAGGGAACGGATCGCGCCAGCCTGATCTTCTCGGCATCGGGAGCCATGTCTTGGTAGTACTCCGCCTGACCATCTGTCCATTCGAACAAACCCAGTAAACACTCCTCGAAGTGGCGTCTGACCAGTGGAAAATACTCCTCGGGCCTGAGCAGATTCCTTTCGACCAGATGAGCAGCCAGCGCCCGCGGCGGCCCGATTCCTTTTATGCGCGCTTCGGCATAGGCCGCCCGATCGATGTATCCTTCTCTGAAGAGCATCTCCTCCAGACGATCGGCGGTCTGAGTCGAGCGAACCGCAACCGGTATGCCGCCTTCGAAGAAAACTTCTTTCTGATCGTTGTTGTTTTTGAAAATCACCTGGCCGGTAGTTTCCTGAGACAGCAGACGGAAGAAAAGCGCAGGCACCATTTCTTGCGCCAGATCTGCTCGCGCGGGATCACATGCCGCGAACGGCGCCGGCTCGGAGAGGACTTCATCCTGATCATAGAAATCTTCGTCGCTAGCCCCTATATATGGACTTCTGGTAACCGGCACGCCGCTGTTATCGAGAAGACTTTCACTGCCTTGGTCGACCTTCGTGCGGCGCAGGCGGTTTTTTGCCGAACGGATGGCAAGAGATCTCATGTCAAGAATGGGCGAGGTCTTGGGCTCGTCGAAATCATCATCTGAGGTTAACTGCTGCGATCCCATGGCTGGGCGTAGGTCTGCGGTTTCTTCGCGATGGAAGTCGTCTTCCGGCGGCTGTGATTCGCGGTCTTGCGCGCGCACACTCGCAAGAGACGGCTGCCGTGCTTGTTCGTCACCGGGGCGCGGGGGAAGTCCGGGGATCGTCGGCATCGAGTCGAGGTCCAGCTCGTCTTCGTCCACTGCCTGTTCACGTGCCAGGGTTGCTTCACGTTGAAGCAGTCGCACGAGTTTGTCTCCGGCTCCCGTTGTGGCCGGACGGGATTCCCTGTCAGACGCATCCACAAGATCCACCTGACCGGTTCGGGCTTCCTGAAGTGCATCTGCCCACAGGGATTCTGCCTGCAGCAATTCCTTGTCGCCGAAAGGCTCCATGCTTTTCTGAAATGCTGTCGTAGCTTCCGAACTGACAGCCTCGCCTTTGTCTGTTGGGTGTGCCTGGCGCTCGACTTCAGCGCGAAATTTTCTACTCATCGCTTGCCGGTCACGCAAGTCCGCTTCACGGCGAGCAGTCTCTTCGGCCACGCGGCGGGCCTTGTCTTCGGTAACACGGCGGGCTTTTTCCTCGGCCTCGCGCTGAGCTTTCTCTTCGGCAAGTCGCCGAGCTTTCTCCGCTGCCTCGCGCTGAGCCTTCTCTTCGGCAAGTCGCCGGGCTTTCTCCTCAGCCTCGCGCTTAGCCTTCTCTTCGGCAAGTCGCCGGGCTTTCACCTCGGCCTCGCGCTGAGCCTTCTTTTCGGCAAGTCGCCGGGCTTCCTCCCTGGCCTCGCTGCGGGCCTTTTCTTCTGCTTCGCGACGAAGTCGGTCTTCTTCTTTTCTGCGCGCACTTCTCCTGACCAGCAAGAGATCTTTCCAATCATTCTCCCTGTGCGCCATTACCAGCGCCGTACGGCGAGACTCGACGATTTTTTCTTCTGCCTCGATGCGGGCCTTTTCCTCGGCTTCCAGCCGTGCTCTCTCCTCGGCCTCCCTGCGGGACTTTTCCTCGGCTTCCAGCCGGACTTTCTCCTCGGCCTCCCGGCGGGTCTTTTCCTCGGCTTCCAGCCGGGCCTTTTCCTCGGCCTCCCGGCGGGTCTTTTCCTCGGCTTCCAACCGGGCTTTTTCCGCTTCGTCCTGGTGAGGTTTTTCTTCGGCCTGCTTATGATCTTCTTGTGTCAACTCGCTCCAGGCCTGTGCCTCCTCGGCAAACTCGTCGTGATCTTCGGTAGAATCCAGCTCTTCTTTGATTTCAGCAAAAAGCCTGCTCACATTTGCGCCATGCGAATCGGCGTCGGTACGTTCAACTGCGTCATCATCTTTTGTCTCTTTGGGAGGCGACAGAAAATTTTCGTCGATTTTGTCGAGACGAGGAGGGAAAGCAATACGGACATCCTTTTCTTCCGGCGTCTCCTTACCTCCCGGCGGCAGCAGTCCTCCTACCAGGCTCGGATCTATCTTGTGTCTCAAGGTCGTTTCGCGCTCCAGGGGAATCTCTGAAATGGCAGTTGCTCGCGTGATATTCACTTCTTCATCGGCAGTTGATCCGGATCCGGTCGCGTCATCCGGGAGTTCTTTCTCTTCGCCTGGAGGTTCAAGTAGACCATCTTTGAACGCCTCTCCCAGGTCCATCATGTGCTCGACTTTTTTGGTCAGATCCTTTGGTGCCTTCTTTTCGTGCGCGGCCCGAGATTCTTGACCAGGCGGAGGGGCTACTAGCGTTGTGGCTTCGCGGTCGACGCCTACGTACGTGCGAATCTTCGAAATGACCTTGGAAATCTCAAGAGGCTTTTCGAAGTAGTAATCGCCACCTTCCACCAATGCGTCTCCGAAATTCCTGATTCCTTCGTTACCCGTTCCGATAAGCAAAATAGGCACGAGGTCTCCGCCGTCTATCCCGCGGATTTGGCGGCACAGTTCTATACCCTTGCCTTCTTCGATCTGCAGATCCAGTACTACAAGGGCGGGAGACACGGAAGAGAAGTCACTAAGCGCCCGTGATCCATCATGCATGACTACGGGTGTCCAGCCGGCTTCTTTCACCGAGTCGGACAGGGAATCAGCCGCGCCGTCTTCAAGCGCTAAAATTAGGATCTTGGCCATTGATCATTACCGTGTCACATGCGGAACACCGGTCGAAATCATAGCATGTCCTGAGGATCGACATCAAAAAGAATCTTGGCACCCGTTGGCACCCGGATGCGCTGCTGCACAGTTAAGGCAATTGATTGCAAGTCTCCAATCCGCGACGCCTTTATAAGCATCTGCCAGCGGAAGCGATTACGCAATCTGGCCAGTGGAGATTCCGCGGGTCCGAGCAGCGTAATGCGCCCTTTGCCCTGGCGGCGCAAAGCCTCGGCTACCCGGGAGGCGAGCCGGGAGGTCGCACCCCGGTCGGGGTGGCTGACCCTGACAAGCATGAGCTTTTTCGCCGGCGGGTAGCCCAGCGCCTGGCGGCGGTGCAACTCGCGCTTGAAGAATTCTTCGAAGTTTTGCTCGGTTGCCATTGTAATGCACTCATGTTGAGGCAGGAATGTCTGGATGATTACTCGTCCGGGACGTTTGCCCCTGCCTGCCCTTCCGGCTACCTGCACCAGTAGTTGGAAGGTGCGTTCGTGAGCCCTGAAGTCGGGCAGGTTCAAGCCCAGATCGGCCAGCAGCACTCCCACCAGGGTTACTCCTGGAATATCATGTCCCTTGGTGACCATCTGGGTACCCACCAGCACGTCGGCCCGGCCGCAGGCGAACTCGGCCATCTTGCGTTGAACAGATCCGCGGCGCGCGGTGCTGTCCGAATCAAGCCGCAGCACCCTGGCCCCCGGGAAACGTCGTTGCACTTCGTCTTCGCATTTCTCTGTTCCCAGGCCAAGAAGCTGCATTCTGCCCGAGCCGCAGGCAGGGCATTTTTGGGGCACTGGTATGCTCAACCCGCAGTAGTGGCAGCGCAGCCGTCGTTCACTACGATGGTGAACCAGGGCCACCGAGCAGTTGCGGCAACGTATGCTTTGGCCGCAGTCCTTGCAGAGCGCAAACGATGAAAAACCACGCCGGTTGAGAAACAGGATGGCCTGCTCTCCCCGGTCGAGAGTTTCGGCCAGGGCCTCGGCCAGGGGTAGGCTGATGGTATGCAGCCGTTCGATCGGATCCGACAGGTCTTTCTTCAGGTCGACTACCTCGATGGTCGGCATGGGTCTTTCTTGGATTCGTTCCGATAGGCGCAGCAGCTGAGATCTGCCCGCATTTGCGTGTGAATATGATTCAACGGTCGGCGTGGCCGTACCCATGACGACCAGCGCGTGCTCCTTGCGCGCCCGAACCATGGCCAGGTCTCTTCCGCTATAGGGCAACCGTTCGGACTGTTTGTAAGAAGGATCGTGTTCCTCGTCGACGACGATGACGCCCAGGTTGTCAAGAGGAGCAAAGATCGCCGATCTGGCGCCCAAAGCCACGCGAGCTTCTCCTCTCCGCAGGCGCCACCATTCGCTGAGTCTTTCCGCATCGGTGAGTCCGGAGTGCAGGACGGCCACCAGCGGACCGAAGCGCGCGGCTACCCTGGCAAGCAACTGCGGCGTAAGCGAAATTTCTGGAACCATCAGAATGGCGTTACGCGATAGATCCAGGGCGTGGGCAATAGCCCTGAGATACACCTCGGTTTTGCCGCTGCCGGTTACACCGTGAAGCAGGAAAGCGGCATAGGCTTTTTTGTCCTGCGCTGCGTTCAGTTGATCCAACGCGCTGGATTGGGCGTCCGTCAAGCGCTCGATTTTGGCGGGCAGCGGAAGATCTTCTGTTCGTAGTTCGATTGAATCTTGCCTGTGTGAGAATCGAACCAGCCCCTTTTTCTCGAGTGCTCGCAGGGCTTGACGTGCACTGCCGCCAATGCCGGTAAATCGTGCGACCTCGGCCGCCCCGGATCCTATTAGCGCGTCCAACAGGCGTGCCTGCAATGGCGCACGTTTCGCAACTGTCGTGAGTTCTTCAATAGACGGCTGTTTTGCCAATTCAACAAGAATGCGCTTGGCGGGAACGATCGATTTGCCCGGCCGCTTGAAAGACGGCGGCAGGGCGGCGAAGATCATCTCGCCCGGACGAGAGAGGTAGTAACTGGCTGCCCAGATAAGGATGTCAATCATCGCCTCGCTCAATACGGGCTCTGGGGCCACCAGGCCGGATATCGGCTTGATCTCGATGTCTTCTCGCTCGCTGTCGCAAGCGAGACCGGTGAGGACTCCCCGACGAATTCCCTTTCCGAAAGGCGCATCCACTAGTTGCCCGATACGCGGCGTGTCCGGATATGAACTCGGAATGCGATAGGTGAACTGCTTGTTCACGGGCGCGGCTATCGCTACCTGGACAAAAATATCTTTTTCAGAAGACACCCTGGTTCCTCCGGGATTTTATATCCCAACTATAACCCCAAGCCATGACGGGGAACCACATGCTTTGGAGCAAACACTACCTGATCTTGTCCTGAACAGAGGTGGCCAGTTCTGAAAGCAAACGTATGGCCAATTCGGCGTCTTCCAGCGTGAGAGGGCTCAGGCCGCAGGCGGGCGTAAGCATCGACTGCCTCAAGACCAGATCCCTGTCTAGGCCGCGTTCACAAAGCCCGTCGACCAGCGAGAAAAAGCGCTTTTCTATGGAGGCGGCGCTCTCTGCGTGCAGCATGTGGTTGTTGGGGACGATTCCCCAGGCCACGATCCCGCCCCGGGCCAAGTGCTCACCAATTTCATCGGCATAAACCAGCATGCTCGGGCCGAAGCCGTAGGCGTCGAAGTTGAGGATATCGGCCCCGGCCTCGATGATCATCGACCAGTCGGTGTTGCCGCAAACGTGAACACCGACTGTCGCGTTCTCGCCCTTGAGCGCCTCGATGGCGGCCCCGAGGCGCAAGACGACATTCTCGCGCATCACACCCAGGTAACCCGATGATCCAAAAGCGGCAAGGCTGGGCTCGTCCAAAAAGGCGACCAGCTCACGTCCGCAGGGCCTGAAAAGCCTCGCCAGCCAGCGCGCTTGCAGCGCTACCTGGCGGCCAAGAACATCCTGAAAGGTCTCGTCATAGTATAACGCCCGATCCTGGCTGTCTTTGAGCCCGAGTTGAAAAGACACCGGGCCGATGCACTGGACCTTCACTGCCGGGTATGGCTCAGCCCGAGCAGAAAACTCATGCCAGGCCGTCTCGATGGC
The DNA here is from genome assembly GCA_964513625.1 of uncultured Myxococcales bacterium. Classification (GTDB taxonomy): domain Bacteria; phylum Myxococcota; class B64-G9; order B64-G9; family B64-G9; genus DATKYQ01. Next base: position 21,412 of record CAZENH010000014.1, read on the forward strand.
CGAAGCGTAAGTCGGGCCAATCGCAAAGGTCTCCAGATCTCCGCTTTGCTCCGCAGCCAGGGCGCGCTCGTAGAAGGCCGCCAGATCGGCCGAACAGTCATTGACGGTGTCCACCCACATCTTTCCGGCAGCATGGTCCACGACCAGACAAGGGAGTCCGCCGCTGTGGGCGTGGACCATGTCTTCCAGAAACGAGCGCCGCGGCAACTCGGGCAAGACCGGCATCTGGGGAAAATTGTCGAGAACCAGGCGTACGGCCCGCTCGGGATCGACGTGCGGCAAGCTGCCGATCATGGTCGCCATGCAACGAGGAGCCCTCATTCGGCTTGTCGCTCTTCTTTAAGGAGCTGCTTGAGCACCCATTTTCCGAGGATTGATTCCTTGTGAACGAATCCATCCGCGCCGCAACTTTCGGCGGCGGCCTCGAGCTCGGCGGCGTCCATGCTGGAGCACAGCACTACCTTGATGTCCGAGAACATCTCGTTGGACTTCACGAAGCGGCAAAAATGCCGCCCATCGACACCCGGCATGATCACGTCCAGTAAAACCAGATCTGGTCGCGTCTTCTGTTTGACGATCAGGCGGGTAGCCTCATCAACGTTGTTGGCCTGTAAGATCTCGAAACCCTTGCCCTCAAGCTCTGCCTCGATCAATTTGGCTGTCTTTTCGCTGTCATCGACGATCAACACGCGCCATGATTTCCCACAAGCGGCAGCGGCGTTCGTCTCATTATTCCCGACGGCACACATGAAAATCTCCCTGTTTTGCCCTTACTCCCGTGATATAAATATATCATGAATTGCAGATGATCTCTAAAAACCGGCCCGACCAGGAAAAAGAGGTGTCTGATAGCGGTTCCGGATTGACAGAAATATCAAGGTGCGATTCAATGCGCAACCGGGGGAAAGTGAAGAGGGCGGTGGAGAGAGCGAAGTGATCGATGACCAAAACAGCGCGCAAGCGAGGAAGAGTGACCTGGTTGTTTTTTTTGCTGGCCCTTTCGGCGCTTGCACGCGCCGATGAGGCCGGATCCACACCACTGTCCGAGCAGGTCAGGGCATTACTCGATGCAATATCTGCGAGTAAGACTCTCACGGGCGTCAAGAAGTCCAAAGGTCCTTTCGTCATCGCCGTGGTACACGACCAGAACGTCCCGACCTTTGTCCTGGCCGCCACCAAGAAGGCCTTCGAGCAAAATAAAAACGCCAAAGTACGCGGGCGTGAGGTCTCAATGGCAATAGTGGCCTTTCGGGATGCCTCAGAGCTAAAAAACAGGCTTGCCAAGCTGCATGCGTCGGCTGTCTTCATCCCGGTCGGCAGCAATCACAGCGTGCGCGTGGTCCTTTCTGTCACCCGGCGCTTGAAAATTCTGTCATCGACTAACGTGGCCGACTATGTACACTGGCGGGGTGTCACACTCGGACTGGACACTTCCGGGGCGACTCATAAAATAATGATCAACCTGGCAAGCTGCCGCGACGAGAAGGTAGAGTTTGAAAAGAAGATCATAGATGGGGCGATAGTTTTCTTCTGAATAAGGAACGAATGACCAAGGAAGGTAGGTGTCTGATGGCTGCCAAGAAAAAAAAGAAGATGCTCAACGAGTTATATAAGATGAAAGCCGGGGGCGAGAAGGTAGTTTGGATCACCTCCTACGACTATCCCAGCGCCCAGTTTGCCGAAGAAGCCGGCGTGGATATGATTCTGGTCGGAGACTCCCTGGGCATGTGTGTCTACGGTTACAAAGGCACCGTGCCCGTCACCATGGACCAGTGCATTGTCCACAGCGAGGCCGTGCGACGGGCAGCGCCGAACACTTTCGTCATCGGCGACATGCCTTTTCTGTCATACCAGGTGTCGTGCGAAGAGGCCGTGCGCAACGCAGGGCGCTTTCTAAAGGAAGCCGACTGCGACGCCATCAAGCTCGAGGGCGGAAAAAGAGTAGTGCCACAGATACGCGCCATTCTGGACGCGGGTATAGTTGTCTGCGGGCACATTGGTCTCACCCCTCAAAGCTCGGGACAGCTCGGCGGCCACAAGGCTCAGGGCCGCACGGTCGAGTCGGCCAAGCTGCTGATCGAAGACGCGCTGGCCCTGCACCAGGCCGGCATTCAGCTTCTGTTGCTCGAAGCGGTTCCGCCCGAGGTGGGAAAGTTCATTACCGAGCTGTTGCCCATCCCGGTTTACGGTATCGGAGCCGGCATGTACACAGATGGACAACTGTTGATCATCAGCGATCTGATCGGCCAGTTCCAGGCTTTCACTCCCAAGTTCGTCAAAAAATTCGCCAACGTAGCAGAGGTGGTGACAGGAGCGCTACGCGACTACGGCGAAGAAGTGCGCGCCGGCACTTTCCCGAAAGACGAGCATTGTTACCACATGATTGAGGGAGAGTTTCCCGAGTTCGAAAAAATGGTAACCCAGTTTGTGAAACCGGATTGAGAGGGGAGATACAATGTCAGACCTGAGAAACAGACTACGTATCCCGACCGCGCACGTCGAGGCCATCAACGACTTCATGCTGGATCCGAAAAACGAGATCGTTACCTCCGTGATCAAACTGGTTGAGAAGTTCGGCGGCCCGGAAGAAATTAACCGCAAGGCCAATGAATCACGCAAGTTCGAGAAACTGATGAGCCGTCTGAAAGACTCCGGGTCGCCCTACCTGGCCGATGTTGAGTGGCTAGTAGAGCAACGCGACAAGGGCGCTTTCGTCAAGAGAGCCGACTATATGAAACGAATACTGGGAGACAAGACGGTTACGCTCGACGAGAAAAACGCGGTCACGCTCGAAATAAGCGCTCTGCAGTATTTTCCCTTTCTGATTGCCGAGGCCAAAGAGGCAATCGACAAGAAGAACCTCATGCCCGGGCGCTATATCCGGGTACGCAACATGAAAGAGCAAGTCGAGGACAAGGCGGACATCCTGGCGGTAGCGGCCGCCATGCAGGTAGTCGGGGCGAGCTACGTCGAGACCCTGGACACCAAGGGCACCGACGGTTCCAATATTCACCTGGGCGGTCCCGAGACCATCACCGGCTACTTCGGCGGAGTAGGCCAGCCCAACCAGCACGCCCTGCAGTGGGCCGAAGAGTTTCTGCACTACTACACCGAGTACGGCATCCGCCAGGTTCTCAACATCAACCCGGGCACGGTGCTGATCGGCTACCTGTTACACAAGCTAGGCATCGACAACGAGTTCAAGATCTCGGTTTACATGGGTAATGACAACCCCTTTTCCGTGCTGTGGACCCTGATTGGCGCCAAGCTGTTTTCCCGAGAAGACAACACGACTTCGCTGATCGGCTTCAATCTGGCCAACTCGGTTGACAACGATACCATTCGCGCAACCTCGAAGATCCGTGCAGCGCTGGGCTTCGAGAAGGTTGTGCGCATCGAGCATCACATCGTCGAGACCTACAAGTCGATCGTGATACAGCCCTACGATCGATTAGAAGAGCTGATTGAGGTGGCAGCCGAAGTTCCCAATATCTCGGCCAAGCACGAGGGCGGAGTGCCCGAGGTAGACAAAAACCTCGACCACCCCTCCGACATCCTGGACTACTTCATGCCCAAGGCGGATGTCGAGGAACAAGGCCTGATGCCGGCTCTCGAGCGCAACTATATCGAGAAGCACCGTGCGCTGAACCGCACCGCCGAGGCCCTGACCAGGGCTGGAATTAGCGTCGTCTGCGCCCAGAACCTTCATGTTTAGACAGGTTTCAGGGAGATATCATGAGCGAGGAAGACAGGATGACCGCGCATCTGCCGCCGAAAAAATTTTCTGAAAACGCGTGGATTTCCTCCATGGATCAATACCGCGAGATGTACGAGCGTTCCATTAATGATCCGGAGGGTTTCTGGGCCGAACAGGCCGAAAAATTCCACTGGCACAAGAAATGGAGCAAAGTACGCAGCTTCGACTTCAAGAGTGATATCGAGATCAAGTTCTTCGAGGGCGCACAGACGAATATCACCTACAACGCGCTCGACAGGCATGCGGCCGGGGACAAGAAAGACAAGTTAGCCATAATTTGGGAAGGCAACGAGCCCGGCGAGGTCAAGAAATATACCTACGCGGAGCTAAAGGACGAGGTCAGCCGCTTCGCCAATGTTCTCAAGAAAAAAGGCGCAAAGAAAGGCGATCGAGTCAGCATCTACATGCCCATGGTGCCCGAACTGGCTATCGCCATGCTGGCCTGCGCACGCATCGGTGCCATTCACTCCATAGTCTTCGGAGGTTTTTCGCCGGAGGCCCTGGCCGATCGAATTGTTGATTCGAGCTGTTCAATCTTGATAACGACCGACGGCACGTTCAGGGGCAAGAAACCGGTAGGCCTCAAGACGAACGCCGACCAGGCCATGAATATTTGTGAAAAGCGCGGTCACCAGGTCGAGCACTGTATCGTCTGCCGGCGAGTGGGCCCTGACAAGGGCCTATATTATGAGATGAAACCCGGGCGTGACGAGTGGTGGCATGAACTCATGCAAGACGCCTCGCCCGAGTGCCCGGTAGAGTGGATGAATGCCGAAGATCCCTTGTTCATTCTCTACACATCCGGGTCGACTGGCAAACCCAAGGGCGTCCAGCATACGGTCGGCGGCTACATGGTCTATACCGCCACAAGCTTCATGAACATTTTCGATTACCACGACCAGGACATCTTCTGGTGCACCGCCGATATCGGCTGGGTGACCGGTCACAGTTATATCGTATACGGCCCCCTGTGCGCCGGGGCGACCAGCCTGATGTTTGAAGGCGTGCCCACCTATCCAGACCCCGGCCGTTTCTGGGACGTGGTCGACAAGCACAAAGTCACCATTTTCTACACGGCCCCGACCGCCATCAGGGCCATCGCCCGGCAGGGAGACGAGCACGTCAATAAGCGCGACCTGAGCTCGCTCAGGCTTTTGGGTTCGGTCGGCGAGCCGATCAATCCCGAGGCCTGGAACTGGTATCACCGGGTAGTGGGCAAGGGCAACTGTCCCATAGTCGACACTTGGTGGCAGACCGAAACCGGCGGGATCCTGATCAGCCCGTTTCCCGGGGCGACCCCACTGAAACCTGGGTCGGCCACTTTCCCTTATTTCGGGGTCATTCCGGCGATTCTCGACGAGAACGGCAAGGAGATCTCCGGCGCCGGGCAGGGCATGCTGTGCATCAAGGAACCCTGGCCGGCCATGGCGCGCACGCTCTACGGAGATCACAAACGCTTCAAGGAAACCTATTTCAGCATGTTCGCGGGTTATTACTTCTCGGGCGACGGATGCCGACGCGACGGGGACGGCTATTACTGGATTACGGGACGAGTGGACGACGTGATCAACGTTTCCGGCCATCGCATGGGAACGGCCGAGGTGGAAAGCGCTTTGGTCAGCCATCCCAATGTTGCGGAAGCTGCCGTGGTCGGATTCCCGCACGACATCAAGGGACAGGGTATTTACGCCTATGTGACCCTGAACGCAAACATCGAGAAGTCCGACGAGCTGAAAAAGGAACTGGTCAAGCACGTGCGCGCCGAGATCGGGCCGATTGCCTCACCGGACGTGATCCACTGGGCCGACGCACTGCCCAAGACTCGCTCCGGAAAGATCATGCGGCGCATCCTGAGAAAGATCGCGGCCCATGAGGCCGACCAGATCGGCGACACCTCAACCCTGGCGGATCCAGAGGTAGTTCAGAAGTTGCTAAGCTCTTTCGGCAAGTAGGCAATCATCGGGGGAAATTTGGCATCTTCGGAAAACTGGCGAAGCCGACTGCGGGCCAAGCTGGTCACGCCGCAAAAGGCTTTGTCGCATATAAAGAACGGGCAAACCATCTTCGTGGGTTCCGGGGCGGGGGAGCCGGAGCTTCTCACCAAAACGCTCGCGGAAATGGCGGACGATTTCTGGGATGTCGAGGTAATCCATCTCACCGCGGCCAGTGATGAATCCATCCTGGCCCACCCAGACCTGGTTGAGCACTTTCGCTACAATACTTTTTATATCGGGCGCGGTATTTCGGCCGCGTTGGCCGCCGGTAACGCCGACTATACGCCGATGAATATTAGCGAGTTGCCCGCTGCCATTGCGGACGGCACCGTAAATATCGACGTTTCGCTGATTCAGGTATCTCCCCCGGATGATTCGGGTATGTGCAGTTTGGGAACATCCGTGGATGCGTCCAGAGCTGCGGTGGAACATGCTAACTTGGTCATCGCCCAAATCAACGAGAACGTTCCGCAGACGATGGGCAACTCGATGATCGCTCTCGACAAGATCGATCTACTGGTCGTGGGTGATTTGCCGCTGATCGAAGTAGCGCCTCGCGAGATCGATGCGGTTTCGCTTACCATCGGCCGCCATGTTGCCGGTCTGGTCGTTGATGGAATGTGTCTACATCTTGATCGCGGTTCGATTAGTGCCGCGACAATGCGCTACCTGGATACCAAGAGGGATCTGGGAGTGCACACCGAGGTTCTGACGGACGATATATTGCGCCTGATCAATTCGGGGGCGGTGACAAACGCCAGAAAGAATGCAAACAAGGACAAGACCGTAGCGACAATGGTGCTTGGCTCACTGGAGCTATATAAGACAGTCGATCGCAATCCCTTATTCAGCATTCTGCCGATCGACCTGGTCAACGATCCGGCAACTATTTGTAAGAACGACAACATGGTCGCTGTTCAGGAGATCCGCGAGATTGAGTTGACCGGGTTGGCCAGAGCCGACACGCAGGATATCTGCGAGATGAGATCACTGCCATCGAGCATGGATTTCATAGACGGGGCGCGTCGTTCACAAGGAGGGTTCAGCATCGTGGCCCTGCCTTCGACCTCTCAGGATGGTCGAGAATCACAGATCGTCGCACTGAGCACGAGCGGTGGGGTGGCGATTTCTCGCTCGAAGATCGATTACGTAGTGACCGAGTACGGAGTAGTTAACATACACGGACTTTCCGTCCGCGAGAGGGCGATTGCTTTGATCTCCATCGCCCACCCGAAGTTCAGGAGCCGCCTGCTCGAAGAGGCCAAGCGCCTGAACTATGTGGGATCGAAGCAGGTCATTGCTCCCGAGCACGGTTGCGTTTATCCCAGTCAATACGAGTTCAGGCACAAGTTTAAAGACGGCACAGAGCTTTTCTTCAGGCCGGTCAAGCCCAGTGACGCCCGCAGGCTGCAGCGTATGTTTTACCGCCTATCGCCCGAATCTGTGCGCATGCGCTACCACGGGACAATCAAGAAGATGACCAACGAAATGGCTCAGAAGCTGGCCGCCATCGACTACAGCCGCGACATGGCCATCGTCGGTTTAAGCGGCCCGCGGCTCAATCCTCGCATTGCGGCCGAGGGCCGCTATACCTACAACCCGGATAACAACATGGGTGAATTCGACATCGTGGTCGACGAGGAGTTTCGCGGTCACGGAATAGGCACGCTGCTCGCCAACCACCTGAACAAGATCGCCTATTCACGCGGCTTGTCCGGGGTATATGCCGAAGTCATCTCCCGCAATGCCGCAACGATCGCGCTTCTTGATCGCGCATGGCCGACGGCCAAGAAGATCTTCGGCTCCGACAGCTGCACCTTCACGCTGCAATACGATCCCGAAGACGTCAAACGACCGAAGGACAGCATCATCGTCTATTCGGGACGCTACGGGGACTACAGCTACGGGAAGGATCACCCGTTCAACCCGGCCCGGACCAGGGCGGCCATGCAGATGATTTCACGTCAGGGACAACTCGACGAGCCCTGGATGCGGGTCGAGGAGCCGCGCATGATCGCCAAGGAGCGGCTTATTGAATCCAACAGCCCGGCCTTCATCGATGCCCTGCAGCGGGCCGATTCGGGCGCCTGGCACGAGGACTTCTTGAAGTTTCACCTTGGGGGAGACGAGTGCCCGATCTTTCGCGGGCTGTTCGACTACATCATGCTGTACACCTCGGCCACTTGCACCGGTGTCGATCTGATCATGAATGAAAATGCCAACGTGGTTTTTAACCCGCTGGGAGGGTTTCACCACGCCGCCCGCGATCACGCGGAGGGCTTCTGCTACGTCAACGACGTCATCGTGGCCATTGATCGTTTTCTGGCGCGCGGACACAGAGTGGCCTATGTCGACATCGATGCTCACCACGGCAACGGCGTCCAGGACGCCTACTATTCCGATGACCGCGTGTTGTTCATCTCGCTGCATCAGAGCGGAAAGACGTTGTATCCCTGGGGCGGATTCGAAGACGAGATCGGTGAAAACATCGGTCGAGGTTACACTATAAATATTCCCCTGCCCGAGCAGACCGATGACGAAGCTTACGAACTGGTTTTCAAGAGGGTGGTTCCCGAGGCACTCGAGCACTTTGCACCTTCGGTGTTGATTGTGGTGGCCGGCACGGACACCCACAAGGCCGACCCGCTTGCCAACCTCGCTCTTACAAACAACGGGATGGTAGCCGCCATCAAGATGCTTCGTGACCGCTGCCCACAAATGATGTTGCTGGGTGGTGGAGGCTACGATTTGCAATCCGTAGTCAATGGCTGGAGCCGTATCTGGGCGGCCGCCAACCGGATCGATTCGTTACCCGATCACCTGCTGGTCATGGGCGGAAGCTTCCTGGGCGCCCGGGACCTGGAAGGAGCCGAAATTGTCGACATGCAGTACCGAGTCTCGGGCGAGATCAAGAAGAAGATCCTTGATGAGCTCGATCGCATTGCGACCTATCACGAGAAGAATACATTGCCTTTAATCGGCCGGCGCGCCAAGGCTTAGTATCTCAGTCGGTCGCCTTGGAATCGGGCGCTTGCGCTTCCTGCTTGTCAAATCCCATGACAATCGAGATAGTACCGCTGTCGAGCTGCCGCTGAAAACTGTAGCCGCTCTTGTAGAGCAAACTCATCATCTTGACGTTGGATGAGATGACTTCGGCCGTGAAACCGCCGATGCCTTTGTCCCGGGCCGCTGCAACCAGCATGTCGAGCAGGAAAGTGCCGATGCCGTATCTCTGCCAGTCGGGATGCACGGTCATCGCAACTTCCGCCAGGTTCGTCGCCCGGTCTAGAAACCAGCGGCCCACGGCGACGATTTCTTCGTCTGCTTCTCCTCCAGCGCAGCCCACTACTGCGAACTTCTCCTCGTAGTCGAGCACGACCAGCGGCAGGGCTTTCTCGTGTGGCAGCGTGCGCAGCGCACCCATGAAGCGGAAGTAGACGTCCTCTTTGCTGAGGCCGTAAAAGAAACGGCGAATGCCTTCCTCATCGACGGCACGTATGGGACGGAAGTGAATCTCACGCCCGTCGCGCAGCTTGTAGTTCTGCCGGTAGCGCTCGGGAAACTCGACATCACCCGTGGAAAGCTCCTGATCCTGGTAGACGAAGTGCAAATTTTTCGCCTCGTCCAGCAGGGATTCACGGAACTTCGGGTGGGCAAGGTTGATAAGCGCCAGCGCTCGCTCACGGATGCTCTTGCCGTGCAGGTAGGCGATGCCGTACTCGGTCACCACGTAGTGGACGTCGCCCCGTGTGGTAACCACGCCCGCTCCGGGGGAGAGCACGGGCACGATGCGCGAGACACTGCCTTTCCTGGCCGTGGAGGGCATGGCAATGATCGGACGCCCGTTCTTGGCCAGCGCAGCGCCACGGATAAAATCGGCCTGCCCGCCGATACCCGAGTAGAACTGGTGTCCGAGCGAGTCGGCGCAGACTTGCCCGGTAAGGTCGATCTCCAGCGCTGAGTTGATCGCCACCATGCCGTCGTTGCGCGAAATGTTTCGCGGATCGGAGACGTAATCTGTTGTGTAGAACTCGAACACCGGGTTGTTATCGATCATGTCGTAGAGCCGCCTGCTGCCCATGCAGAAGGCGGCAATGATCTTGCCTGGATGAAACGTCTTCTTGCTGTTGTTGATCACGCCGGCCTGGTAGAGATCTATCAGGCCGTCGGAGAACATCTCGGTGTGAATGCCAATGTCTTTCTTGTCCATCAGGCACTTGAGCACCGCGTCGGGGATGCTTCCGATGCCGGCCTGGATCGTCGAACCGTTGGGCACCAGCCTGGAAACGTAGTAGCCGATGCGCCGGGCGGTCTCGTCCGGCTCGCGGGATGTGAACTCGACGATCGGCTCGTCGTGTTCGACGATGGCGTCGAGATCGTCGATGCCCACAAAGCTGTTGCCAAGCGTGCGCGGCATTCTCGGATTGACCTGGGCGACGACGTAATCGGCATGCTCGATCGCCGCCTTGACCGTCTCGACCGACACCCCCAGCGAGCAGTTTCCGAAGGCATCGGGCGGAGTCACCTGTACCAGCGCGACATCGATGTGCAGGCGTCCAGACTGGATGATCTTGGGGATTTCCGACAGGAAGATGGGAGTGTAGTCGGCCTCTCCCCGCCCGACCGCGTCGCGGGCGGCGCGTCCTATGAAAAAGGTGTTCAAACGGAACATGTTCTGGAACCTGGCATCGGTAATTGACGAGACGGAGAGCGAGACTAAGTGCAGTATCTCGGTGTCGGCGATGTTCTTTGGAAACCTTTCGAGGTTGCGAACCAGATACTGCGGCTCGGCGCAGCCGGTGCTGATGAATATGCGACTGCCCGGCTCGATTTTTAGAAGCGCATCGTCGACGCTGCACAGTCTCTTCTCGTACTTCTCTTTCATACCGGGTAGCTTCCAGTCCATGATCTTGTCGCCTCCTCCCCTTCGGCCGCAGCATAACACGCTCGGCCCAAAAGTTGCCTGGATTTTGCAAAGCCGCCCGCCCTTTCTTGACCGGCGACGAGAGATCGTGTTGGAGTGAACTCATGTCGCGGAGCGTCTTGATAGTCGGCCTGATGGCCGCCTGGTGGCCGATGTTCATTACGGGCTGCGCGGGCGGTCGGAACGCTGAAGACGTATATTCACCGGAGAACTTTGGGCCGCACTCAGTCGGGTTCCTGCGGATAGAGCTTTACGACGCCGGCCGCGATCGCAGTCTTTCTACCGCCGTCTGGTACCCGGCCCGCCGCCCGCCGCATGGCACAGAGCCCGTCTACTACCTCTCGCTGCTCGCGGGCCGCGCCTATCAAGAAACAGAAGTGGACGCCGCAGGGGCGCCGTACCCGCTGGTCATGTTTTCTCACGGCAACCAGGGCATCGGAGTACAGTCGTTCACACTCTGTGAACACCTGGCCAGCCAGGGATTCGTGGTGGCGGCACCCAACCACGAGGGCAACACCATGCTCGATAGCCCCTCAGACGAAGAGATCGCCGGGATTGCCCTGGAGCGCCCGGCAGATATTATCTTCACTCTCGACAGATTACTCGAGCTGAACGATGATCCCCGGGATTTGCTCTTCGGCGCGATCGACACACAAGCGCTCGGAGTGAGCGGTCATTCCTTCGGCGGCTACACTACTCTGGTATTGGCGGGTGCGAAGGCGGACAGGGACGCTGCAGCCGCGCGTTGCGCCGCAGGAGTGGCCGGCGACGCCATGTGCCCCTACGTGGAGTACTGGCCGCCCGGCACCGTCCAGACCCGGCCGGAGAGGGCGTCTGCTTTCAGAGCGGCTTTGGCGCTTGCGCCCGGTGGATACGCGGCCTTCGGCGACGAGGGGTTGGCTTCGGTGGACATGCCCGTCATGATGATGGGTGGAGATCTCGACGAGTTTACCGCAAACGATCTGCGCCCGATCTACGCGGCCCTGCCCGTGCCGAAGTACAAGATAGAGATAACCGGGGCTGGGCACATGAGCTTTACCGACATCTGCCGGGCGGAACTGCCGGTGCCAGAGTTGCAGGACTTGTGCGATCCCGAACGTTACTTGGACTCTGACCGGGCTTTCGAGATCATCGACGCCTTCGCCACGGCCTTCCTGCGACTGACGCTGAAGGACGATGTTGCTATGCAAGACTACTTGAGCGCCTCCTACGCCGCCGCCTATCCCGAGGTCGGCCTGGAGAGCGAGACCAACTGAAAGTGACCGCCATGCTCGTCGCCGGAGACATCGGGGGAACCAAGACGCGCCTGGCTATCGTCTCGGCCGAGAACGGGCCGCGGGCGCCGCTTGCCGAGAAGACATTTCAATGCGCCGACTACGAGAACCTCGAAGACTTGCTGGCGGAGTTTTTTGCAAGCAGCGGCCTGCACGCCGAACAAGCTTGTCTCGGGGTGGCGGGACCGGTGCTGAGTGGGCGAGCGCGTGTCACGAACTTGCCCTGGGAGATAAACGCCGGTGATTTGCAAGACAGGCTGGGGCTCGAGCGGGTCGAGCTGATAAACGACCTGGTGGCCACCGCACATGCCGTGCCGCGCTTGCAAGCCGCCGACCTGGAAACGCTCAACCCGGGCAAATCCGATCCGGCAGGCGCCATCGCCGTGCTGGCCCCGGGAACCGGGCTGGGCGAGGCCTACATCACCCGGGAAGGAGTGCACTATTTGGCCCATGCGTCCGAGGGCGGCCATGCCGATTTCGCCCCCGGCGACGAGCTTCAGATGGATCTGTTGCGCTACCTGCAGAAGCGCATCGAGCACGTCAGCTACGAATGGATCTGTTCCGGTATGGGCTTGCCGAATATTTATGCTTTTTTGAAGGAGGGCGGTCGTTATCCCGAGCCCGGCAGGTTGGCCGAAGACCTGGCCTCGGCCGGTGACCCCACTCCGCTTATTATTGCAGCCTCTCTCGACGAGAAAAGTCCCTGCCGGCTGTGCAGCGCGGCACTGGACATGTTCTGTGACGTCCTGGGCGCCGAGGCGGGAAACCTGGCCTTGAAGGTGCTGGCCACGGGAGGAGTCTACCTTGGCGGCGGAATTCCGCCCCGAATCCTCTCGCATCTCAGAAGAGGCGGTTTCATGGAAGCCTTCCGGCGCAAGGGACGCTTCAGGAGACTAATGGCCGGGATACCGGTACACGTAATTCTCAATCCGAAAACGGCTTTAATGGGCGCGGCCTGGTACGGCCTCGAGAGGGCCTAGCCTTTTCGCCTATAGCAGCGAGCGGCACAGGCCACCGTCGATGGCCATGGCCGTGCCGGTGATGTACGAGGCCCGCTCGGAGCATAGAAAGGCCACTAGCGGTCCAAACTCGGCCGGATCTCCCACCCTGCCAAGCACGCCCGCCGCGGCCCACTTGTCAATCATGGCCGCGGAGTCGCCATCGTTATTCGCGGCCAATTGTTCTGAAAGCGAGCGCACCCGTCCGGTAAGAAAGTAGCCGGGACAGACAGAATTGACCAGCACACCAGAGGGGCCGAACTCGGCGGCCAGGGTTTTGCCCAGTCCCACCACGGCCGCCCGGACGCTGTTGGACAATATCAGCCCGTCGATCGGCTGCTTGACCGAGATCGAGGTCATCAGCACAATCCGACCCCAGCCCCTCTCGATCATATTCGGGGCCGCCGCGCGGCACAGGTAGATCGCGCTCATGAGGTTCAGATCGACGGCCTCCCTCCAGTGCTCGATGTCGTGATCGAGAAACTTGCCCGGCGGCGGTCCGCCGCAGTTTGTGACTAGAATGTCCAGTCTCCCGAAGCGGGCGATGGTTTTTTCTACCAGCCCCTCCGCTTGCTCGCGGTCGGTCAGGTCGCAGGCCTCGTCCAGCACCTCGGCTCCCAGCCCGCGCAACATCTCGGCCGTCTCTCCCAGGGCCTCTCCGCCCCGGGCGCAGATCGAAAGGCGCGCGCCTTCCTCAGCCAGGCTGCGTGCCGCCTCGCGGCCCAGCCCCTTGCTGGATGCTGCGACCAGAGCGACTTTTCCCTCGATTCCGAGATCCATGTGTTCGTTCCTCCGTTCATGCTGACAGCAATGAGACTGTTATCACAAGAGCATAATTTTTCGCCAGAGCTTTCCGGAGACTCGCGGTTGACGCCATATTATGGCGCTGGTAGTGTCTTCGTACCCAAAACGAGTGTTTCCGTATCGGGGAATCTAAAGATGTTTTTCAACACCGCCGGTATCGAAGTCGCGCCCTGGGTGCCACCACTGGTGGCCCTGGTAATTTCTTTTTTCACTTCCATGGGCGGTGTATCGGGCGCTTTCTTGCTGTTGCCGTTCCAGATGAGTGTGCTGGGATACAACAGCCCGTCGGTCAGCGCGACCAACCAACTCTACAACGTGGTGGCTACGCCAGCTGGGATCTGCCGTTACCTGCGCGAGGGGCGCATGGTCTGGCCTCTCTGCTGGGCGGTCGTGATCGGCACACTGCCGGGAGTTCTTATCGGCGCCGTCATTCGTATAACCCTCTTGCCTGATCCTTCAAGCTTCAAGCTCTTCGCCGCGCTGGTTCTGCTGTACATCGGCTGGCGTCTGGTGCGGGATCTTTTGAGCCATGCCGGGCGAGAGCCGATCAATGCATCCGCTGACAAAAAGGCGCCATCCAGGACGCGAGTGTTGCGCTTCTCGATCTCGGTGATCGAGTACGAGTTCGGCGGTGAGATCTTTTCGGTTAGCACACCGGCTGTGTTCGGCCTGAGCTTTCTGGTCGGAATCGCGGGCGGGGCGTACGGAATCGGTGGCGGAGCGATCATGGCTCCCATTCTGATTACTTTTTTTCGCCTCCCGGTGCATACGATCGCCGGTGCCGCCCTGATGGGAACCTTTGTCACCTCGGTGGCGGCCGTGATTTTCTTCAGTTGCCTGGCTCCATTTTTTCCCGGCACCGCTGTTGCCCCGGATCTGGCGCTGGGCGCGTTGTTCGGCCTTGGGGGATTGGCGGGCATCTATCTCGGCGCTCGTTGCCAGAAGTTCGTACCCTCGCGCTACATCAAATGGATGCTGCTCGTCGTCATCGTGTTCGTGGCCGGAAAATATATCTGGGCTTTCGTCAAAGCTTGATGGCGTTGACAGGGCGTCGCGCGGGATGTAGCGTCCGGAACGTTGAGTAAAGCCGGAGGCATCCATGGCATACAAGCCGTCCAAAATCGATAAAAGGCTCAAGGTTCCGTCCGCGCGCCTGCGTCTACGGGTCAATCCGCGGAGCCTACCGTCCAGCAAGAGCTACTCCCGTCACCGTACCCATATAATCGGGCAAGATCGGGCCATCGAAGCGCTCGAGATCGGACTGCGCCTCAATAGCCCGGGTTACAATGTATTCGTCTCGGGACCTTCGGGCTCGGGCAAGATGACCACCACAAGGCACATTCTGGCCGAATTCAAGCAACCGCGGCGACCGCTTAAGGACTATGCCTACGTACATAATTTCATCGAGCCCGATAGCCCGCGCCTGCTCATGCTCGAACCGGGCGGGGGACTGCGCCTAAAGAAGGCCGTGGCCAAGCTGACCGAATCGATCATGCGCGAACTACCCAAAAGCCTGGCCGCCGAAGGCTATCAAAAAGAAAAGGACCGCATTCTCAACGAGTACCAGGGCAAGGAGCATGGGCTGATCTCCGCTTTCCAGGAGAAAGTTCGCAAGTACAAGTTTGCCGTTGTGGAGATGCAGAACGGTCCGGCCATAGAGCACGATGTGTTGCCAATTATCGATGACGAGCCGCAGCCCCTTTCCGTGCTGGAAGAGTTGGTCGGCAAGCGCAAGCTCACCCGGACCAAGTTTCGTGCACTGGCCCGCCAACACCAGCAGTTGAGGAACGAGATGGAGCAGATCGGCCGCCGCACACGGCATCTGTCTCGCGAGATGAACGCCGAACTCGAGGAGATCGACCGCCGCGCCGGCGGTGTCGTTATTGACGCGTTGATCGAGGACATGCACGAGCAGTTCGAAAACGAGTCTGTGCGAGACTATCTCGACGAGGTGCGCGAGGCGTTGCTGGAACGAATCCCCGCACTGGTTCGCCGCCAGGAGGAAGGCGAGGCCGAATCCGGAGGCGTCCAGGCTTCGGGCGAGATGGCGCCGGATCCGTTGGCCCTTTTCCAGGTCAACGTCATCCTGCAAAACGCAGGACGCAAGGGCTGTCCAGTGGTTTTCGAGCCGTCACCGACCGTGGTTCGCCTGTTGGGAACTGTCGAACGCTCCATGGACGAGAGCGGCCGCATGGAAGCGAGCTTCATGAACATCCGTGCCGGTGCGCTTCTGAGGGCCAACGGCGGCTTTTTGACTGTCAAAGGCGACGACCTGTTGATCGAACCGGGATCCTGGAAGATCCTCAAGCAAACGCTGTCGACGGGACAACTCGAGATCCGTCTTCCGGAAGGCCCGATGTCCATGATGTCTTCTGCCTTGAAGCCGGATCCTATACCCCTCGACGTAAAGATCATCATGCACGGAGACGAGGATCTTTACCGCGCGCTCTACCTGGCCGAGGACGACTTCAAGAAAACCTTCAAGGTGAAGGCCGAGTTCGACGTAGAAATGAACTACTCTTCTGCCAATATCGAAAAGATCATGGCCTTTGTCCAGCGCGTGGTCAGTGAGGAAGATCTGCTTCCCCCGAACCGCCCGGCAATCGCCGCGCTGTTGGAAGAGGCAATCCGGCTGGTCGAAGATCAGAGCAAGCTTACAACCCGTTTCAGAGTAATGGCCGATCTGCTGCGAGAGGCGTCTTACTGGGCCCTCCAGTCTGGAAAGCGGACGGTCACACCGCAGGACATTGCGCGCACAATCAAGCAGCGCCGCCGCCGAGTGAACCTGGCAGAAGAGAAATACCGTGAGGACATAGAGCGCGACGTGGTCATGGTATCCACAAACGGCCGCCGGATAGGACAGGTCAACGGTCTGGCCGTCTTCGACCTCGGAGACTACTCCTTCGGTAAACCTTGTCGCATCACAGCCGCGGTGGGAGTGGGGCGCAGCGGAATAGTAAACGTGGAGCGCGAGTCGGGCTTGTCGGGGGCGATCCACGACAAGGGCGTGTACATTCTTTCGGGTTTCCTGAAAGAGCGGTTCGGGCGTTATTCACCCCTGGCACTCGATGCCAGCATCTGCTTCGAACAAAGCTATAACGAGATCGACGGGGATAGCGCATCGTCGACGGAGATGTACGCCGTCCTGAGTTGCCTGTCGGATTTGCCCCTCCGGCAAGGCATTGCGGTAACCGGCTCGGTCAACCAGCGCGGCGATATACAACCCATCGGCGGCGTGAACCACAAGATTGAAGGTTTTTTCGATGTCTGCCGTATGCGCGGTCTCAACGGCCGGCAGGGAGTAATCATCCCGCGCGGAAACCTGCCGCATCTGATGCTGGACGAAGACGTGGTCAATGCGGTACGCAAAGGCCGTTTCAATATCTTCGCGGTATCAACGGTGGACGAGGGTCTCGAGATCCTGACCGGCGTGCAGGCCGGAAAGCAGGACCGCAAGGGCAACTATCCCCCGGGCACAATCAATCGGCTGGTCATGGATAGGTTGTCCGAGATGGCCGGCTCACTGCGGGACTTCAAATAATACCTGTATCCGGGTCGGGATCAGGGCGTTGTTGCCCAGGCCGGGCTTCCCTCCCATCCATCACCGGTTGTAACCCGGAAGGATGCCCCGCTTTGCAGCGACATGACATACACGTCGAACGAACCATATAGATCGCTCTGATAGGCCAAGAGACCTTCACCGTCGAGTGTTGTGGGGGGTGAAAGCTTCGGACCTATATTACGAGCGCCGTTTGCGACGTATTCGGTGCTGCTTCCCTGTGCGTTCGTGAAAAAGATGTCTATTCGCGGGCCCGCCTGGCTGTCGAAGAACCAGCCCGGGTTTCTGCTGTTGTCGCCCGGTGAAGGCCGTCGTTCGTGGCCTGCGCCGATCGACTGGATGAATGCCGGGAACTGTCCGGCAATCAACGTCTCAGCATCGAAGTTGACGCTGAGTGAGTTCCAGTCGAGCACGTCGCCCAGGTCGGGAGCAAAATCCTGGCTGTATGCCAGGATCGATGGAATACCGGCGCCTCCCGGGATGCAGCTCGGATAGCGGAAACTGTACGGCCGGTTCGGCGGTACAACCTGACCGCTCCACAGATCGACGATCGTGCCGGGTGCCGCATCCTGGCCGATCGGGGGAACGTAGCTGGCATATAAGTTGAAGCGGTCGCCGTCGAAGTGTTCGTATAATAAGACGGGAGGATTGCTGGCGCAGACAAAGGGACTCGTGGCGTCCGCGCTGCCCAGCGAGAAACACTCGGGATCGCTAACGGGAATTTCGATCGCTGTTTGCAGATCGATCCGACAAATGCGAAAGCGCTCACTATCGTCGCGACGGTGCTGGAAGTACACCCAATTCCGTGAACCATCGTTATAGACGTTTGCGCCCCAAGACTGCTCGTGCCCCGTGGTCAGCTTCAGTGAATGTCCGCCGCTTGCATCCATCTGGAAAAATATGAGGTGTATGTCACCGGCCTGGTCCTGGCCCGCGTAAACCATGTTCCAATTGCACAGCTCCTTGCTATTGCCCGGATCCGGAATAAAAGGACAGAAGTCCGCCGGGTCGAGCAAGCCGTCGTTGTCGTCGTCGGCGTCACATAAATCTCCCAGCGGATCATCGTCGTGATTTGCCTGATCGGGATTGAAGACATCCGGACAGTTGTCGCGGCTGTTGGGGACGCCGTCGATGTCGCGGTCGACCGTCGGAGACACCTGGTCGCAGACGTCTCCAACACCGTCACCATCGATATCGCCCTGATCGGCGTTGGGGATCACCGGGCAGTTGTCTACTGTATCCGGCACACCGTCGCCGTCGTCGTCGATGTTGCCGTTGGGATCTCCGTCGGCGGGGCCTTGCGGCGTGCCTCCGGCGTCGGGGGGCAGCACCAGTGTATTGAGCACAAGCTCCTCTCCCGAGCGTATCTCGATATTGGGCAGTCCTACCGGGCGGTACCCGTCATGGGAGGCTTTGAATTCGTAGAATCCTACGGGGATGCCGGTAAGATTCCACTGGCCCTGATCTCCTGTGCGGGTCGAGTAACTCAGCGAGCTGAAGCGTTCGGTGAGCACAACCGAAACGCCCGGTTCGGCCCCGGGATTGCCGAGCAGCACGTAACCCGAGACCGAGCCTTTGTCCCCGGCCGCGATGGGTGCAAGCTCGAGGTCGATCGCGGAAGTTTCGGCTCCCGCCCCAATTTCGACCTCGCGCGGTTCTGCAAGCATGTATCCAGGCCGGGCGGCGCCCAGGCTGCGCTTTCCCGGAGACAGACCATCCAGGGTGAAGCCGCCGCTGTCTCCGGTGTGGGTCAGCTGGTCGCCCCCGACCACGTATACGACGGTGTTCAAGGCGCTCTCGCCGCCCGGTAGCCTGACCGTTCCCGACGCGCGGCCCGCCCGGGCCAGGGTCACGGTTCCCAGGTCGCTGATGCCAGGTCCGCGAACCAGCACAGAGTCGTCCAGTTCGGCAGAGTAGGCGACGTCTTCGCCTTCCTGTGACAGAGTGACGTCCAGGCGCGCGGTGAAGTCTCCGTCGGGCACGTCCAAGATGCGAAAATCACCGTCGGTTTCCGAGAGCGTCGACATGCCGCATTCGACCAGCCTGATCCGGGCGCCCACGATCGGTCCCGAATCGGGCGGGGCGGCCTCGATCGTGCCTTGCACCACGCCCGGTTGCGGAGGGCGCCCGAAATCGCGCCCGCAGGCGGAGAAATCCGATATCACCAGGAATACGAATATGCCGTACAGAGTCAAAGCTACAGGACGGTGACGGCTATGGATATGTCGGATAGACATGCCCCGCATCTCCTTTCTTGCTTCTCCTCGGAGTCTACCCATCGGTTCTTGACGGCGTCAACTCCGGAGCCTGCGCTCCGGGTACCGGTGTACGGAATTTCGGTTGACCAAGCCGCTTCTTTTGGCCTACCATCTGTGGCCAATTTCAATGAAACCGAAGGGAGGAATCATGATTCGCAAGTTCACGTTCGGGGTAGTCATCGGCCTGTTGGGAATCAGCCTGCTTGCCGGATGCTCCAAGAAGGGCAAGGTTCCCGAGAGCATGTCGGCCATTCCGGACGATGCGGACATCGTCGGCACGCTGGACGCCAAGGCCGTCCTGGCCTATGCCAAGCAGGCCCTGCCCAAGCTGGTGCCGGCCGAGATGAAGGCCCAGGTGCCCTCGATTCAACAGATGACCGAACAGCTTCTGAAGATGGCCGGCGTCGATCTGAACAAGTTAAACAAGATCACCTTCGTCGGTTACGCAGGATCCAAGGACAAGATGGCCTTCATCGTGGAGGGAATCGACGTGGCCGGTTTGAAGGGCAAGAAAACCGGTGACTACAACGGAACGGCTCTTTACGAAATTCCCAACGCGATCCACTACGCCGCTATAAAGGGCAAGGGCGTCGCCGGGGCCCCTTCCGAGGAGATGCTTAAAAAACTGATCGATACAAACAGCGGCAAGGCCAAGAGCCTGGCCAATGGTGAGCGCGCCAAGCTATTCAGCCAGCTTGCCGGCGTGGAAACCGATCTGGATCAGTTGCGTGTCTACGTTTTGACCGGTAACTTCCCGGGTATGCCGCCTACTCCGATGAAGATGAACGGCGGCGGCTTCTTCATGCACTTGGACAAGGGCCTGGCCGGGACGGTGGTCAGCAACAAGGACGGCGCCGCTGATCTCAAGGGCAAGCTGGATATGGGCCTGATGGGCGTCAAGATGGCCATGTCCATGCCGGAAGGCGGAGGCGGATTACCGATTAAACTGGACAAGGACACCAAGGGCATGATCACTAATTTGCTCAACAAGATAACCACAAGCCAGTCGGGCGAAAGCGTCTCCGTAAGCTATCACGGAGATCTCAAGCCGTTGATCGAAAAAGCGGTAGCACTGGGTGTGAAGCAGATGAAGGCCGAGCCCGCTACGCCCGCCGCCATTCCCGCTCCGCCTACCGAGGAACCCGCCAAGGCCCCGGTTCCGACCGCTCCGGTCAAGGCCGTAAAGTAAAGGGTTTCACCCGTCAGAACCGCGACGGGTCCGGTCGCGAAGGAGAGTATTTATGCGCAGATTCGCTATGATCGGGCTCGTCGCAGTGATGTTTGTGCGCTGTGTGCCACCGGCGCTGGTCCCGGCCAGACAGCATGTCTCAGATCTGGCAAAAGCCAGGGCCCAGGCTCACCGGGAGCGTGGTGTCCGCTTACTCGTCGAAAAGGGACAGGCGCAAAAGGCCGCGGACGAGTTCGACCAGGCCCTGGAAATCGATCCGGGCGATGTGATCTGCCGCATGTGGGCCGGCTGGACAGCGGGCTTGCTCGGAGACGATGATCAGTCCTTCGAGCACATGCTTCAGGCCGCAAATTCAGGCAAGCCTTTATCGGAGTTGGCCATCTGGACGGCATATCGTCTCTTCAACACTCGCGGGCAAGGCCTGCGACTGGCTGCCGTGCTTTCAGATGTTGCCGGACGCAATGAGATCCCGCCGACAGTCCGTTCGCGCGCATATTATTTTTTGGGACACACGCTTCGTTACCTTGACCAGGGCGAGCGGGGCGCAGCTGCATTCGCCAAGCTCGGCTACTTGAAAAACTGGATGATGATTGGCCCCTTCAACAACGATCAAAACGCTGGTTTCGATACCGAATACCCGCCCGAAAAAGGATTTAGTGACTACCGACAAAAATATCAGGGAAAGTTGCGTGAGGTTGGCTTCCGCAAGGTCGAGTATTTCGATTTCGACGGACGAGTGAACCTGGCCGCCCTGCTCGATCCGTCTCGCTGGACCTGCGCCTATCTGGTCACTTTCGTCCACAGCGACCAGATCAGGGATGTCGCTCTGCGCCTGGGCGCCTACCGCGGCGTTAAACTGTGGCTGAACGGGCGTCTGTTACTGAAAGACGATCGGGCCAAAATCGGATCGCTGGATCAGTATGTAATCGGCGGCAGGCTCGAACAGGGGTGGAACCGGTTGCTGGTCAAGGTGTGCCAGCGCACGGGACCCTGGCAACTGCGCTTGCGCATCAGCGACCCCGAGGGGCGTCCATTGCCACGGCTTTCAAGCTCGACCGATATCCACCTGACTCCAGATCGTTCCGGCGACACGACGCCCTTGCCCAAGGTGCACAGCCTGCAAGCGACGCTGGCCGAAATGCCGAATGCAGGAACGGGTTTCGTGAAACTGGCAGAGGAAGTCTTCCTGCGCCGTCAAGGATTCTTCCAGGCGGCAGTCGAGCAGGCCGTGGAACTCGTTGAGCAGCATCCGTCATGTCCATTATACCAGATGGAACTGGCCCGAGCTCATTTCGCGGCGCAGCACGAAGGGGCGGCATTGAAGGCCCTGCGGGCGGCCGAAAGCATAAGCCCTGGACTGCCTGCCGCCGTCATGGAACGAGCCCGCTACGAACAGCGCAACAACCGTGCCGCGCGGGCCATGCGCGTTCTCGATCGGCTCGACGAACGCGCCAGATCCTTACCCGCGGCTCGTATCCTGCGCGTCTCGCTTCTTTCAGATCGTGGCTTCAACGTCGATGCACTGAGGGAACTGAAATCGCTGCTGTCTTTACAGCCCGACCGGGCGACCCTGTGGAGCCAGGCGGGCGCACTGCATATCGCCCTGGATCAACGACACGCGTCCCGGGCGGCCTATCGCCGGGCGCTCGCTCTTTGCGCCAACGATTCGACGACCTACGATCGCCTGATCAGCGCCGCTTTGCGTCGTGGCGAGGAGGGCCGGGCCATCCGTTTAGTGCGCAGGAAGAGACGTATGTTTCCCTGTTTGATGACATCGGCGCTCAAGGAAGCCGAGATCCTGCTGGCACAAGGGTCGTTTGCAAAGGCGCTCGCCGTAACCAGGAACATCGGGAAGATTGCACCCGGTTACTGGTATCTTCACAAATTGCGAGGCGATATATTTTACCGACAAGGGGACAAGCAAAAGGCGCTTGAAGAGTACAAGAAAACGACTGCCCTGCATCCGGACAATCCGGTCCTTAGCGAATATCTGGATTTTCTCGAGAACAGGAAAGACGCTGCTTTCGAGCGTTACGCCTTAGATGATGCAGAGATCGATCGCATCATTGCCGGCCGGCCCGCGCGATCGGCCTATCCCGATGCAGAGGCGGTCTTCCTGCTGGACGATCAGGTGACGCATCTATACAAGGATGGCTCCTCCAGGCACCTGGTACATCAGATATACCAGGTGCGTACAGAGAAGGGACAACGCTACTTCAATAATTTTCCAGTACCCTCTGGTTCGTCTTTCCGGCTGGAAGTGGCGGAGACGATCCAGCCCGACGGGACACGTCAGGAGGCGACTTCAATCCGTCGCGGGGTAATATTTTTTCCGTCCCTGCAGCCGGGCTCGATATTGCACGTGGCCTATCGTTACGAGACATCGTCACTATCCTGGATGCAGGACGAGTTCGGCATGAACTTCAATTTCCAGAGCAAATACCCCAGTCGGAGGGCACGCTGGGTGTTGGTTATGCCCGCCGACAAGAATCTCAAGATCCTGGTTCGCGGAGATCTGGTCAAGCAACAGCAAGAAAAACTTGGCGATGAAAAGGCGTACATCTGGACGGCGGAGAATGCTCCAATGTTGCACCGGGAGGCTCTCAGTCCCCCGATGCGGACTTTGCGAGCGGCGGTTTTTGTGTCGACGGTTCCCTCGTGGGAAAAACTGGCCAGGTGGCAAAATAGCCTGATAGCCGATCAGTTCGAGATCGACGACGACGTGCGCAGGAAGACGGCACAACTCGTGGCTGGCGCCAAGACGCCCTTGCAAAAGATCGAGAGGATCTACCACTTTGTTGCCAAGGATATCCGCTATCTGAACCACGACGTCGGCATTTTCGGCAAGAAGCCCAACAAGGCCATCAACATTTTTGAGAACAAATTCGGCGACTGCAAGGACAAGGCCACCCTGATGATCGCCATGCTCAGAGCCACTGGAATCCGGGCGGCATATGCGGGGATTCGCACCTTCGACCGCGGACCAGTGTTCTGGGAAGTTCCCGTGGCACAGACCAATCATATTATTACCTACATTCCCGCCCAGAAGGGCGTTGAAAAACCGCTTTTCATTGACGGCACGTCGCAGTATGGAAGTATGCTTTATCTGCCCGATCGCGATCAGGGCCTGCGGACGCTGGTGCTCGACGGGAGTGGCCACGAATTTGTAAAGACACCCCTGCTGGACCCGGAGTCATCAACCCTCGATTTCAGAGGCAATGCTCATATTGCCGGAGACAGCCTGACGATCGAGGCTCACGAGAAATGGAGCGGCTGGTTCGCCACCTGGTTCCGCTCGCGATTGAACGTCGAGGGTAAGCGCCACGAAGAGTTGACGCAAGAGATGAACTACCGTTTCCCGGGCGCACGCCTGAGCAAAGACGCCTATGAAGGCCTGGACACGTTGGACCCCGCGGCCGAAGCGACTTTCAATCTCGTCATTCCAGGTCGCGTGCGCGACGAGGGCGGCACGCTGCGAGTCAACCCGCTGTGGCCCTCCAACCTGGTGCGGCGCATGGCCCAAAAGCCCGACAGGCATTACGATCTGTTCATGATCTACCGCACCAACATGACGCTGGTGAGCAAGTTGGCCATTCCCGAGGCGGACAGGATTGTGACCTTGCCTAGAAAGCTGCAGATTAACAACGATCTGGTCCGCTTTCGGCAGGAGTGCGTGGCGGATCCCGCAACGCCGAGCTTGGCCAGTGTGACCTGCACTCGAAAATTGACCATCAAAAAGCGGGTAATTCCCGTCTCACGCTACCACGAGTTCAGAGAAATCTGTCGCAGCATAGACGAAGCCGAGGCCCAGGACATCGTTCTGCGCCCGCTGCAATGAAAGCGCATTTCGCGATCGGGACGACCCGAGAAGCGACTATTCCTGTGGTTTTCGCTTGACGAGCAGGGTGCGGGTTCCGGCCTGGACGACTTTGCCGTCTTGGTTGATGATCTCGAGTTTGAATCTGATAATTCCCCGTTCGGGCTTCCGCGATTCTCGTTTGAAATCAACGGTTCGCTTCTGGTAGACCGTGTCGCCGATGTAGATCGGGGCGATGAACTTCCACTCCAGCGCAAGAAAGGCGATCAAGCTGCCCTCCATCAGTCCCTCGCGCACGCCCAGACCGGTGGAGATTACCGGGCCGATCATGCCGTGGGCGATGCGCTTGCCGTAATAGGAATTCTTGGCGAATTCGGCATCGGTGTGCAACGGGTGCCAGTCTCCGGTAAAGGAGGCGAAGTTGATAATATCGGTCTCGGTGATGGTGCGCCCGAGCGATTCGAAGACTTCCCCCTCATTGAAGTCTTCCCAGTACATTCCCTTTCTTGGCGCCATGTTCTCTATATGACTCCTAAGACTTGCGAAATGCAAAAAAATTACTTTTGGGCCGGATCGCGTAACCAGCGCACTACAGTTGGCAGGTCGAGATCGCTTTCGTCGGGAATACTCGATGTACTAGCTCCGGCGGCCGGCAGGTAGCACATCTGCGTATAATCATGCACCATTCTGGCGGCGTTGTAGCTCCAGGCCAGGCTTTCCAAGGCATGTTTCACCCGGGCGATCCATTCGCGCGGCAAACCACTGTCATCATGTTTGTAAAACAGGCTGACCACCTCATCCTGCAGAACTTTCCTGAGTTGCTCGGACTCACGTTGATCTTGCTTGCCGGAGTCTTTATGGATCTTACCGCTGCCGATGGCGAAACCGTTGAAACCGTCGTAAGCCTCGGCCCACCAGCCGTCCAGGGTCGAGCAGTTGAGTCCGCCGTTAAGTACAACTTTTTGCCCGCTTGTTCCGCAGGCCTCGAGAGGCCGGCGCGGGTTGTTAAGCCACAGGTCGACCCCCTGGACAAGGTGGCGGCCGACGTTGATGTCGTAATCCTCGAGCAGCACGATGTGTCCCTGGAATCGCGGATCTCTGCCCAGGCGGAAGATACGCTGGATAATCTCCTTTCCGCGATCATCCTTCGGGTGCGCCTTGCCGGCATAGATAATCTGCACGGGTCGCTCTGGGTTGCAAAGCAAGCGCGCCAGCCAATCCTCGTCTTCGAGCAACAGACCGGCCCGCTTGTAGAGAGCAAAGCGCCTGGCAAAACCGATTGTCAGCGCGTCCGGGTTGAGCAGGCTCGCCCGCAGGCGAGCCTCCCCCTGGTCGTCGCCGCGGAGCGTGGCCTGGTTGATCAGGCGCCACCTGACGAACTCGATTAATCTGCCCTTCAAGAAGCGATGGGTTTCCCAAAGTTCACCGTCGTCAACGGCGTTGATTCCGCTCCACACTTCGCGCCGGCGGATACGGTTCATCCATCCGCGGCCAAGGTGCCGTTCGAAGAGCCTCAGCATCTGGGGTGCCAACCAGGAGGTGACATGCACCCCGTTTGTGATGTGCCGGATTGGTACATCGTGTTCGGCGCGGGTCGGCCAGAGGCTTTTCCACATGCGGCGGCTGACCGTACCATGAATGGCCGAGACGGCATTTGCCCGGTTGGAAGTCTTGAGCGCCAGGACCGTCATGCAGAAAGTCTCATGCGGATCGTCATCGCGCACGCGGCCGAGGCCAAGCAACGTCCGGGTGTCGATCCCCAGCTCCTCGCGTAGCCGGCCCAGATTGTTTTCGACGAGTTCGGGTGGGAAACGATCATGGCCGGCCTCTACGGGGGTATGCGTCGTGAAGACGGTTCGCGCCGCCACGTAGGCCAATGCCTCTTTGAAATCCATGCCCTGTTCTTGCATGGCCTGCCTGGCCGCTTCCAGTGTGGCGAAAGCGCAGTGGCCCTCGTTGAGATGAAGCACACCGGGATCGATGCCCATGGCCCGCAAGGCCCGCAACCCGCCCACGCCGAGCAAAAGCTCCTGCCTGATACGCACCTGCTGGTCGCCGCCGTAGAGACGCTCGAGATGTCCGCCCAGTTGTCGATCTTCCGCGACGTTTTCCTCAACCTGCGGGTTGAGCAGGACGAGCAGCGAACGGCCCACCGTGACTTTCAATACCGCGGCATGCAGCGCGCCGACTGGTGTTTCCAGCCTGATTGTCAGCGGTGCGCCACTTTCATCCCGGGCGGGCTCGATCGGCAACATATCAAGGTTGCTTTCCTCGTAGCTTTCCTGTTGCCAGCCGTTTTTGTCTATACGCTGACGGAAGTAACCCTGGTCATAGAACAAGCCGACTCCCACGACCGGAACGCCCAGATCGGAGGCACCCTTCAGGTGATCGCCGGCCAAGACACCCAAGCCTCCCGAATAGAGCGGTATGGATTCGTGTAGTCCGAACTCGGCCGAAAAATAGGCCACCGGTCTAAACTTCAAAGGGCCGGCGTGGGTGGCTCCCCATCCGCGCTGGGGATTCAGGTACTCTTGCAAGCGATGGAAGGCGTAGATCACCCGGCTCTCGATGGCCAGTTCGCGGCTTCGCTCCTCGAGCCGCTTCTTGCCCAGGCGTCTCAGGAAGGCGACTGCGTTGTGGTTGCTTTCGCGCCAAAGCTCGGCATCGAGATCCTTGAGGATCTCGATCACCTCCGGTTGCCATGACCACCACACGTTATGAGCAATTTGCATCATTTTGTCGTACAGTTTCTCCATTGAAGACGCTCCCTGCCTTTTTTGAAGTACCAGGCATTCTCACCGGAGCCGGCCGACCAGTCAAACAATATGAATTTGTAAAAATAGTTTTTGCCGGGGCGCGTCTTGACAAGTGATCAGTTTATGATACCCATGGAAAGGCCACCGGGAGGATAGCGCTTCGAATGGAAGAGTCCGATATCGAAGGCCAAGGCGGTTCTGAGGATGAAAAGGCCGGCTTGGAGTTGTTTTCGCGGGTCGCTCAGCTCTTGCGACGCAGGCGTGCCGGGGGACTGCCCGGGGAGGGAACTTCCCTGGAGAGCGCAACGGATGAGCTCGAAGAGCATCTTACTTCACATCCAGAGTCTGTTCCGGCGCTGAGGCTGCTGGCCGAATGCGCGCAGGGATTGGGTAAGTTCGAGCGAGCCCGCGGGTACATTTCGCGGGCCGAACTTCTGGACCCCTGGAGTCTCGAGATCCTGATCATCTCCGAATCGCTTTACGAAACCGACGCCGGCTCGGCCCGCAGGCGCCCCGGAGAGCCGCCCAGGTTGCACTCCGATCTCAATTCGGGAGTGGTCAACGCCGACTCTTTGATAGAGAAGGCCATGGGATCCTTTCGATTGGGCGACCTCGATCGGGCTTACACACTGGCCAAACTGGCTTATCTAATCACACCTGAGAGTGAGCACCACCTGCTGGACGTCCTGGCGGTCGGGTCGAGCTTCGATCCTGAGAGAACCCTGGTTGAACTGATCCTGCTCGAGAGTGAGCACCCGCGCACGGGGTATTTGTATCTTGCGCTGGGTTCGATCAGTAATGTCTTGGGAAGGTACGATGAAGCGGCCTCTTGGTTGGCTGCCGGTGTCGATCTTTCATCAAAAGATCCCTATCTGCTGGCCATGCTCTACAACGAGATGGCATATGTAATGGCCAAGCGTGAGATCAACCTGAATCGTTGCGTGGCGCTGGCCCGCGCGGCTTTGGAGATGTTTCCCAACAAGAAGGCTAACGGGTTCATTCGCGACACGCTGGGTATTGCATATTTGAAATGTAAGGAAGTCAAGAAGGCCATCCGCAACCTGCGTGAAGCGGTAAGCAAAGACCCGACCGTCATTCCCAGGTTTCACCTGGCCCTGGCCCAGTTGATGGATGGGGATCCTGCAGGCGCGCAAGCAGAGCTGAAGATTATTGCCGACTCGCGTACGTCGCTCGAATCGCCCCACGTAGAGGAAACGGCCATACTCGATCGCGTGCAGGCGAACATCGGGCGACTGGAACATTTGTTGAATCTCGGCGGCGCAGGAGATATTCAGGACGCAATAGAAATTCTGTCTGGTTTGATATAGAACCGTGCCGGTGATGTACAAAGGGTAAAGGAGAACCGATGGCGGAAAAGAAGAAGAGCGACGGCGAGAAGACCGCTGAGAAGAAATCCACGGATCAAGATGCGGAACAAAAACAAAAGCCACTGGTGACTCTTGCCGAGGTGGCCTCCATGCTACGCTTGCCTCCGCTGAGAGTTCGCAAAATGGTCCAGGCGGGCCAGATTCCGGGCGTCAAGGTAGACGGGGAGTGGCGCTTTAATAAGGACCTGGTCTACGCGGCCATCAAGAATCGCTCGCGCGGGCGCTAGGCACTTGAGAAGCAGTGATCTTTGCACTTGAGTCAAGTTTCATCGAAGGCTTCGGCGATTTCTGCCGTACCAGCGAAGCGCTTTGGTGCCATACATAGGTTGTCGGCCTTGTGCCGCTAAGTATGCGGTGTTAATGGTCATCGTAACCAGATAATCAGTGCCGCGGCCGCGGCCAGCAGCACGGCCGGGATCAGCAACCAGGCGAGCAACAATCGCCCGGGGTGCAAATCGCGGCGTGCGCAACGTCGGCAAACCGCCAGAGGTCTGCTCAGGCCGGGAACGAGTTCGGCACACTCGGCGCAGATCAATGCGTGGCACACGGCGCACCTGCCCGCCGCCGGCCGGTGGCAGAATACGCAGTAGTCGTTATCCGGCTGAAATGGCGCCAGGCCCGGCATGTCTATTCAGGGTAGCTTGCGAAGAGGCGTCCCCAGGGATCGTGCTCGTGTACATCGCGCGCGATTGCTCTTCCCTTGGAGGGCCACCAGTAGTGATCGTGGTACAGGTATGATCCCAGCACAAAAGCGTAGACCGCGGGAGTTCTGAACAACAGGCGTTGGAATATTTTCAGCGGACTGAACCAGAACAGGTCGCCGATGTGGCTGGCCAGGTTGTCGCCTACGTCGAAAGCCAGGTTGAGATCTGAAATGTCCTCGCCGATAATATCGATTTCATCGATTCTGCCGACTCCAAGTCCACGCTCATGGGCCAGCCTGATGTAGTCCAGAGACATAGGATCGAAGCCCATGATCTTGGCCGCCACCGCGTCTATGGCCACAGAGTCGGCCGAAGCCAGCAGCAGGTCTGCCCGGTAGGGTTTCATCGTGCGCGGTCCGGGACCAGAACCGCAAATCGTTCCGTCCATCACCGCGAAGATACCCGAGTGAATCTCCTGTTGGATGGCCAATAAGTCGACCAGTGTCTGGTGAATGACACTGTGGGTGTAGTGACGCCGGGTATTGAGCAATCCACCGAAGGCATTTTTCATCGCGCCCGTTGTGGTTGTGTAGATATGTGTCTTCATGGTCGGCAGGTGCACTATGTTCTTGCCGATGAAAAAAGCAGGTATCCGGATGCCGTTCGGATAGATTTCATCGAGCACCAGCATGTCGGCTTGCGGCTCGTAGACCTGCCATTGGATGTCTTCATCACGGAAGTTGTACAGCACGGGAATCTGGTAACGTTCGAGAACTCCCTTGAGGCGGCACAGGCGTTCTCCCTTGAAGGGGTCCGTTACCACTGTGTTGTTA
The DNA here is from genome assembly GCA_964513625.1 of uncultured Myxococcales bacterium. Taxonomy (GTDB): domain Bacteria; phylum Myxococcota; class B64-G9; order B64-G9; family B64-G9; genus DATKYQ01. The sequence goes on from CAZENH010000014.1 coordinate 51,607, forward strand.
CCGACGCATACAAGGTCATCTAGGCCGGCTGTTTGCAAGGCTTGTATGGTTCCCTCGAGTTGCCAGGGAGTGGTGTTGGCTCCAGGAAGCGGATAGTGCCAGGAAATGTTCTCCTTGAGGATGGTGGTTGAACCGGCCTGCAACGCCTGGCCCATTCCCGCCTGAACGGTTATCGTGCCAATATCCTTAAGCACCCGATCGGGAGCAGATCGCACTACTGCTACCTTGGAACGACCTGGCATGGTTCACTCGATGATCAACGCGTTCGGTAGACTATCCGGCCGCGACTGGGATCGTAGGGCGAGAAAGCCACCCGCACCCGATCGCCGAGAACGATCCGGATATAGTGTTTGCGCATTTTGCCGCAAACATATGCCAGCACCACGGGTCCTCCTTCGAGTTCGACGCGGTACATTCCTCCTGGCAATACTTCTTTTACGATTCCTTCAACCTCGAAGGCTTGCGCTTCCTCGGGCTTCTTCCTCACAGATACATCCTTCCAATCAACTCAACACCTCCTTGAATAAGCGCCCGTGACGCTCGAAGAACCTCAAAAACGCGACACTTTCGCGTCCAGAGAGTCTACACAGCCCCGGCAGGATGTCAACCTCGATCCAAAGGGCCTTCGCGAGCGATGGCTTTAGCCAGGAAATTGGTCAAGTCCTCGGCTGCTTGGCAAACAATGTCCCTACGCCGGGCGGAGGTCATGCGCGAAAGTTCGAGAACGCTGATTCCGGGTAAGGCTATAGTTTTCTCTATACAGTCTTGCCAGATTATTTCTCCAGTGACTCTATCCAGCAGAGTTCCCTTTATCATCCACTCGAGCCCGACCGCTGCCTGGGCCTCGCTCGCGGTCAGGCTGTACTCTTGCACTTCAAGCTTCAATTGGGCATCCGCTGCCAGGTTTTTACCTGCGGCTCGCCAGTGCAGCAGCCTGGAGAAGGAAGCCGGTATGTGATCGACCAGGCAGGAGGCCAACTCATCGCGCCCGAATGAGGTCAGCACGTCGCCGAAACGAGTTTCGGAATGCCCCTGGCGCGGGCCCGGGTTAATCAAGATTCCCGAGTCTAGGCTCTCGAAACGGGTAAAACGCAGGGTCGGGTTCTCTAGAATGCCTATGGCGAATTCGATCGTGTCTATCGCCGACCCGTATTTGGGCAGCCGATTGATGTGACAGCAAGCCGCGCAGCAGACGGCCAGGCTGGCGATCGATGACATACAAAGGCATCTCATGGCCGGTAATGCTAGCGCCGCAAAAAGCGCGGCACAAGCTTAACCATGACAAACGCAGTGGTGATACAGTTCGCTGAACAATTTTCATCGTCCGTACCAACAAGCAGGGCTAGC
>CAZENH010000014.1:53053-112485 GCA_964513625.1 uncultured Myxococcales bacterium
GGTGATACAGTTCGCTGAACAATTTTCATCGTCCGTACCAACAAGCAGGGCTAGCGCCGCAAAAAGCGCGGCACAAGCTTAACCATGACAAACGCAGTGGTGATACAGTTCGCTGAACAATTTTCATCGTCCGTACCAACAAGCAGGGCTAGCACAGGACGGATTGAAGCAGGCACATTATTGACAGGCCTCGCTAACGAGGAGTATTTTGGAGATGCAACAGCTTGGAATATCACCGTGATCCAGACGTCTAACTGTTGTGCGGCCGGAAGGGAGATTTCCCTGAAGGTCGGCGACGGGGAGGTAGCCATGAAGAAGACCGGAATTGTGTCGCTGGTGCTGGGTCTGATGTTTGTTTTACTAGTGGATGCGCCAGCCAGGGCTCAGGCAGTGCCGAAGGTTATGCGAGGCACTATCATAGCCAACTCCAAGCCGATCAACATCCCGACATCGGCAAAGGGGTTCGTCAAGAAGCTGCGCAGGCAAGACCGCAAGGTTTTTTCCAAGAACGCGGAAGGCCGATGGGAGATCCACTTCGTGGCGTTTTTCAAGCGCCCGCTGCCCGGCGAAAAGCTCGGGGTCGTGGTTCTCGACGCCAAGAAGGAACCGGTGGCGGTGGCCGATGTGGCCGGCACCAAAGGCCAGAAAACCCTGTCCACACACATTCTGGTAGACACTACCGAGACACCCAAAAAGAAGCACATCCTGCGCGTTTTCTACGCCAAGGGCAACAAGGCCATCCCGCTGGCCGAGAAACAGATCATCCTGAAGTAAGAAGTAGATTATAATAATCGATACTGTCGAACCGGCGCTTGCCGAGGAGGTTCCCATGTTCAAGCTGCGGTTACGTGTGCGCCGCCGATAACCACGAAGGAGAGAATATGTGGGTGCTCAAAGCCAGAGGGGTGCTGGAGGTGCTGGCCTCCGGCCAGCATAACAAGGGAGATAGCTAATGCGGCAAGGAGTCAGTGTGCTGAGAGTGTTTCTGTGTGCCGTCGTAGTTTTCCATTTTTCAGGGAAGGCATCTGCCGGTACCGCGGAAGACAAAAAGCAGGTGGCTTTCGTCAATCGGACACTTAAAGACCGTCTGATCACCATCCGGAAGCAGCTTAGGGAAAACAAGCTCGGCCTGGTGGAGAGAAACATCCGTGGAGCGACCGAGTCGTTGCGGGAACTGGCACGTCTGACCAAGCGGATCAGAAAGAACGAACCCGGCTTCTCCCCGGATCCGGCGATCGACTTTTCCGCCACGCCGGCCGCCTCCAGGCAGAAGGAGTACGCCGAGGCCAAGCGCCTGGCCATACAGGCCGGCAAGCAGATAAACCGCGACTACCAGACAGCCAACCAGGCACTGCTCAAGGCCAAGAACCGCCAGATGGCCACCATTGCCATCTCGGCGCTCAAGTTCACCATAGAAAACGCGCCCGGACGGCAGGGCGGCAAGGTCTCAGACCTGGTTGTCGAGGGGGTGAAGAAGCTCAACGGCTACCTGATGGATACTTACATTGCCCAGCCGATCGCCCGCATTTCCGAGGCGGGACTGTTGAAGAAAAACTTCGTGTCCATCAAAGACGGCGCCAGGCTAATGCGCTTGCTGGACAAGAGCCGGGAGCAAGTGCTCCAGGTAGCCCGGCAGATGGACAGTAAGGCCAAGGAGTTGAATTCAGCAGTGGCTGCGGAGAAGGAATGGAAGAAGTACGCCTGGCTGAAACAGGCCGGGGCAGGGCAACTGACGGTCAAGATACTAGATGTTCGGGCTCGCGATCTTGAACTGAGCCTCGGCGGCAGGAAGATCGACACAGCCTCCAAGGGAAAGACCATCCAGGTCGGCAATCCGCTGATCCTCTCTGCCAGGGTGCAGGGCAAACGGCGTAAATTCTGTCTCGAGCGAAGGCAGTACGCCAAGCGGACCAAGACCATCATTATTCATCCGGGCCCCGGCGGCGGGCCGCAGGACTCGCTGATCTACTCTTCCAGCCGCATACCGGCTCGCTCGTCATGGACAATCGAGAAGGAGTCTTTCCGCTGGAAGCCGTCTTTCAATTCCACCATCGAAGACGATCCCAGGGCGGTTAGTAGTGCTTACTGGAAACCGGAAAGATCGCGTGTCCGCTGGAATCTTCAGGCCAAGCCGGGCGAGCAGGTCAACATCAAGGTGGACGGGAAGATCGATTGGAAGTTCGAGGCCAAGCGCCACAGCCAGCAGATCGAGAACAAAGAGTCCAACGACGGCTCGGCCACCCTGGTGCTGCAGGTCGTGAGATAAGCGAAGCCGCCTCCCTCCCGTCCCCACGAGTTCCTGTTGTCCTTCGGGCTATTTCTCTAGCAACAAGGCGTGCCGACGCAGTTTCCCGAACATAAAGCTCCGCCGCAGCACACAGAACCCGCCCGGCAGCCATAGGGGCAGCCGTCGCCGCCCTCGCAGACGTTTTCGCCGCTACAGCTGACATGCCACCACTCGTCGGGCTCATAGCAGCTTCCGTCCGGCAGGCAGGGGCAACCCGGGGTGCCCTTGGGACATTTGGATTCGTCGCACCACTGGCCGTAGTCGTCGTTCGACACGATATAGTGCTGGCAATCGAAATCGACTCCCAGCCAGGCGCAGTCGGAATCCGCTGCGCAAGGGCCCGGCTGGCAGATGTCGAAGGCGCAGTAATTTATGCACTCGCTGGCCGAGGGAAAAGGATCCCCGCGGCAGTCCGAGTAGCTGAAGTTGTCACACGAACTGCCATCATCGAGAGTGCGCGGCAAGTTGAGTTGGCCATGGACACAGTCGTTTTGCAGAATGCGATCCAGTTCGCCTTGTCCCGCGCCGCCGCATCCGCAAAGAACCAGGCCTGCCGCCAGAACCAAGAGTAGACGAGTCATGAAAATGGGCCCTCCCTTATGGGCATTATTTTCATTTTTAGTGAAAAATACAACTAGAACATGCCCGCTGGTTACCCGGACCGCGAAAATGCGGAAGGGCCAAAGATACCGAATTGCCTAAAGCACGAGATCCGATGGTTTCTGGTAGAGGCGCTCGCAGTAGCGGCAGCGTACGGCGGGCTTCGAGGCTTCGCCTTCGAGCAGGAATACCGTATCGATTTCTTCGATGTTAGTAATACATTTGGGATTGGGACAGCGGAGCATTCCCAGAAACTCTTTGGGAACCGTTATTGGCCGCTTCTCGACCACCTTGCCGTCTTCGATTATGTTAATGGTGGCGGTTGGAGCCACAAGCGCCAGCCGGTCGGTCACCGCGGCAGTCAGCGCGAGGTTTTCAACCTTGACGATGTCCTTGCGACCCAGCTTTTCGCTTTTGAAGTTGATGCCGACGGTCAGGATGCCGTCCTGGTGCACTCCCAGAATCTCTACGACCTTCATGGCCATCGGGCTGGGGATGTGATCGATAACCGTGCCCCGTTCGATGGCGTAGACTTTGTGCGCGCGTGTTTCCGTCATTTCATTACTCCCATGACCAGTCCCAAAAGCGCTTGCCTTGTGGGAATACCGTTATGCGCCTGGCGAAAGTAGATGGCATTCTTTGTGCCATCCAGTTCTTCGGCAATCTCATCGACCCGGGGCAGAGGATGCATGATGCGGCACTGCTCACCCAGCCTGGCAAGTTCTTTCTTGTCTATGCGGTAAGCGCCTGCGACTCGTTCGTATTCGAGGAAATCTGCGAAGCGCTCTTTTTGAATACGGGTAACATAAAGTACATCCAGCTTCTGGTCGAGCTGGCTGATGTCGTCCACCTGCGAGAAATTCGTGCCCGCGTTTTTCAACTCCGCCAGCGTAGTCTCCGGCATGCTCAAAGACGGGGGCGCGATGAACACCTGGCGGGTGTCGAACAGGCTCAATGCCTTGGCCAGGGAATGGACAGTGCGGCCGTATTTGAGGTCTCCAAGCATTCCGACCGTCAGGCCTTCCAGTTGCCCGAATTCTTCCTTGATCGTGACCAGGTCGAGAAATGTCTGGGTCGGGTGCTGGTTGGCGCCGTCCCCGGCGTTTAGCACGGGAACGGTTGCTACCTGGGAAGCCAGGCGGGCGGCTCCCTCGATGGAGTGCCGCATGGCGATCGCGTCGCAGTAACCGGTGACGGTCTTGATTGTGTCCGACAGCGATTCGCCTTTTTTCGTGGAAGAGACGTTGGCGTCGGCAAAGCCGATCACCCGCCCGCCCATCGAAACCATGGCCGACTCGAAACTCAGGCGTGTTCGGGTTGACGGTTCGAAAAACAGCGTGGCCAGCACCTTGCCCGCAAGCATGTTGGGCCACTTGCCGGCCTTGACCTCGAGGGCCTTGTTGACGATGGCCTCGATTTCCTCCCGCGGAAAATCACGGATGGATACTATTGAGCGTCCCTTCATGTCCACTTTCACAGCCCTCCTGAAATTTGCCGGAGTATAGTTTGCACGCACGAAGCAGACAATAGAAATGTTTGGTCACCCGTAGAAGTGTGTCACGGCAGGTAGGCCACGGGATCCTCACAGCCGGCCGCTGCAAAACCTGCAAGGCGCAGGCGACAACTCGGGCAGACGCCACAGGCCAGGCCGTTTGGCGCAGGATCATAACAGGTGTGGGTGTTTTTGTAGTTTACTCCCAGTTCCAGCCCTCGGCGAATAATGGCCGCCTTGTCCAGGTTGAGAAGCGGTGCGCGAATACTAATTGATTCTCCTTGAATACCCATGCGGGTGGCCAGGTTGGCCATGTGCTGGTAGGCCGAGATGAAGACGTCCCTGCAGTCGGGATAACCGCTGTAATCTACCTGGTTGGCCCCGATGAATATGTCCCGTGCCCCTAAAGTCTCGGCCCAGGCCAAGGCGAGAGAGAGGAAGATGGTGTTTCGCGCCGGAACATAGGTTACCGGAATTCCGCCCGTGGGCGATTCCCTGGGGACGGCGATGTTGTCGGTCAAGGCGCTGCCTCCGATCTTGTCAAGTTCCACCCCGATTACCACGTGGCGCTTGACCTCGAAGGCCTCGGCCTGCAACGCGGACATTTTCAGTTCAATTGAGTGCCGTTGTCCGTAGTCGAATGCTATTGAGTAACAATCGTAGCCTTCTGACGATGCGATAGCCAAGCAAGTGCTCGAGTCCATCCCCCCGCTTAGCAGCACAACAGCCCGTTTTTCATTGGTTTTCATTTGGAGACGCCTCAGTGTTTGTATTACATGTAGGATATTGTAGGCAAAAAATTGACATGTATTCCGAGGTAGGATATTGTAGCAGTAAATAGGGCAAGGAGGGAAGACCATGAAATCGTCGCCTATCGCTCGAATCCGATTGGTCGCCAGATCTCAAAGGGAACGCCGTACGACATCCAGAGACCGGCGTGTTCTCGACGGTACCATCAAGTACCAGGGTTGCTTTCTCAACGTCGAGGTTGTCGACGTCAGCGAGTCCGGGGCATATGTTGTAGCTCCAGTTGTCCCCGAGCAGGCCGACTGCATTACTCTGGCGATTGGACTTCCTCACCTTGGTACCTCTGTCATGGTGACCGGGAGGGTGCGCCGTGTAGGTATCGGCTCGCGGGAAATGAGTCGCCCGGGCGGCTTCGGGATCCAGTTCACACGCTACTACACGCGAGCGGGGCACACTACCCTCCGGGAACACCTGGCCGCCTGACTCCGAGACTAGTGGTTTTTTCCGCTTCCCGGTTGACAGGGATCTTCTGCCGGGGCTAGTCTGATAGGTGAAATCGAAGCCGATAGCGATACGGAGTGGTCTGATGGCAACCGCGCGCGTCAAATCATGGTCCAACGAACAGGGCTTTGGATACATCGAGCATCCAGAGCACGGAGACCTGCTTTTCGACTTTGAAGCCTGCAATTTTCAGCCCGAGGTGGGTGACGAAGTTGTCGTCGAAGAAATTGGAAAACGCTACGACGGATCTCTAAAGGCCAAGCGAGTAAGTTGCCCGGCCAAACCACACAAGGGCGACAAACCCATACCGCCGAACCTGCCCAGCTGACACGTGCAGGTCGCGTATGCACGCTCAACCAAATTCTTCCTCCAGCCCATCTCTCAGTTTCTGTTCCACGGTGCCTCTTAAAGCAGCCAGCAACATTGAAAGTTCAACGCGGACAGAGACCTTGCCCTCGCTTAGAGAAACCTGGCCCTTGACCCCGGTTCGTTTGAACTCATAGCGGTTTTCCCCGGTCCAGCTTCCCTTCAATCCGTGCTTTGCTGCGAGTTTCTGTCCAACGTTCTCGATTCTCTGGCGGGCCTCCGGCATCGAAAGGCCATGGCTGCGACTGACATCTATGGTAGGCATGCTGAGTTCCTCGCTGTCATACACAAGTTAGTGTTTACTCATTGCGTCTCTGAAGATCCGGTATTGGCGCATATAACGATATGCCCCGCGCGGAGAAAAGAACAGAAAGTCGACCCTGCCGAACGTCACAACGTCCCCGTCGTGCAGGCTCACGAGTTCTCCAGGCACGAGCGGTCTACCGCGCACCATACTGCCGTTTGTCGATCCTGAATCCACCAGCGAGTAGCTGTCTTCATTGCTATCATAGATAAGGCAAGCATGTCTGTTGGAGATGGTACTGTGTGAGATCACATAGTCGCGGCGCTCGTCCCTGCCTATGAAAGCCTTTCTGGGGAAATCTCGACTTGGATGAGCATTGGGCATCAACGGAATGAAGTCGAGCACCTGCTTACTGAAACGATCGATAGTCTGGGCTCCCGCCGTGCGATCCACCAGACGAGTATGCACGAATTCGTCGATGGCACCTGGAGTCTCGGAGAAGAACAGAAAGGCATGCGGAAACTGCTCGGTAAACTCATCTATGCTCAGCGTGTTAACCACTTTGATGAAATCGCGAAAGCTTTCCAAGAGACTTGCCTCCCGCCCTGGCAACCGTAGCCAAGCACCCAAGAAATAACACGTGTGGCTTTCGGCTGTAAAGCCCTCAGGGATTATAGTACCAGACTTCGGTCGAGGGCCGGCGGCCTTCGGTTGTGTTTACGAAACCGCCGGCGATGATCAGGCCTCCGGTGACAAGTTGAGTAACGCTGGCAAAAGCAATTTGCCGCCCGAGGGGATCGGCGGCTGAAAATGAAGCGCTCAGGGTCTCATTGTCGATATCAGCCAACTCGGCCGAAGACAATAGCCGGTCTTCGAAGCCGTCATATGCTTCTCCTGCTGCGTATAGAATTTTTCCATCGGGCAAGCGAGCAGCGACGAGTCCCCGGCGCGCCTCGTGGCCTGCGGGTAGTTGGTCGGCCTTGAGTACGAAGAACCCCGAGCCGGCCTCCGCGTCCGCCAGATACATCTCCGGAGCGTCGATCGATTGAAAAGAATTGTCGCCTCCGATAATCAATACGCCGTCATCCGTCCCAATCGCCTCGTGATCGATCCGCGGAGTCAACAGACCTCCGCGAGCGTTTTCACCGGACGGGGTGATATTCGAAAAATCATTGCCGTCGAACAACTCGCACGAGTCGAGCAGCCCTCCTATACCCAGTCCTCCGGCCGCCAGCACTTCGTGCCGCCCCTGTCCGAAAGCTGTCAGACTGAAATCGCGTCGCGCATGAACCAGGGAAAGGTCGCTGCGTGTGAACGTCTCGGCTATGACATCGAACAAGAGTACACTCGATGTGAGTGTGCGCGATCCACTCGAGCCGAGCTCTCCTCCGGCGATCAAGATGGTATCACGACCCTCGGCGCCATCCTGGAGGTTGAAAAGAACGGCTGAGTGTCTGGTTCTGCTCTTGACTTCCTCTGGATTGTAGTTGCCCAACTCGCGAAAACTGTCTGTTGCCGGATCGAACTGCAAGATCGGCTCTAGCAGCAAGCCCTGATCGTTCTCCCCTCCGAAGACCAACACCTTGCCCTCTGGAGTGGCGGTCAGAGTATGGCCTACCCGGCGGTCGGCCCCGCTGAAATCAGGACAACCCGTGTCATCCTCCGCACAGCTTGTTTGCAAGGTCGGGTTGTAGATCTCGGGTGGGCAGAAGTTATTGGGTGCATCGCGCCCACCCCCGGACGCTCCTCCGAAAAAAAGCACTCTTCCGTCCGGCAAGGGCGCCGCAGCGTGCGAAAAACGGGCAGTTGTGAGATCTCCGAGTTTCGTAAATTCTCCTTTTCTGGCAAACAGTACATCAATCTCGGCGGAGGCCTCCTCTGAAAGACTAAACGGCGGGCTGCGCCCGCTTGAGATAACGTTTTGTCCGTCAAGCCCGATTCCTTCGATTGTCAAGACTACACCTGAAGCAGGCGAGCCGCTGAGAACGATCTCATCGGACGAGACGTCGACGATCGAAACCAGACTATCTGCACCGGGAATGTCGATCGTAACGCGCAGGGAAGCCACTCCCTGCCAGGTGTCTTGATCCGACGGGGTGTGAATGCGAAGATCGACGGCGCATTGTTTGCCGGGAATGTGCTCAACCTCACCGCAGCCAAAGGCCGTAAGCATGATCAATCCCGCCAACAGATGTGGCCTCGGATTTCTCACGGGCCGATCCTCTCAAGCTGGATGTGAATCAGATCGGGATCTGTTACCGTCTCGTTGCCTCCCCCCAGAGTCAAAGCCAGCGATGTTCCAACTATGGCAGCGGCAGCGGCTCCCACCGCCGTCCAGAACCACCAGCGTGAAAATATACTGCCGGCCTCTCCGGGTTGCACGGCGCCGGACACCGGCGACTGGGTCATACCGGAGACATTCAAACCGAGTGCTGGTTTCTTCTGCAGGCGCACCAGGCTTCCCGCAACTTGTTTCTCCCGGGCGGGCGCTCCAAGCAATCGCCTGGAAAAGTCCAGGCCCAACGAGTCTGGCGGGCGCGTCTTGCCGCCTCGCGAGGAGAGGGCTTCTGAAAGTCGACCGGCAAGCTCCGGCCCAAGTTCAACGATGTCTCCGGGGCCGATGGCCAAGCCCACGATCCGAGGATCTTCGCCGCCAGCCGGGATGACGGCGATCGTCAGGACCTTCTTGCCGGCAAGATTGTGTGCCAGCTGGCTCAGCACGACCGCCTCGGCTCCCGAAATATGAGCCAGATCGTGTGCAAGAGAAGAAAGAACATCACGCGAGCCCGAGCCGGAGATCTCATGCTGAATACTGTCGACCACCCGGGGCAAAACCTGCGGAGACATTTTCTCTTCTATCCTTGTGGATTCACCAGCGGACACTTCGACGATCTTCCTGACAACCCGGTAGCCTGTCTTCGAAAGGCGCAATGCGTGCAAGCCATCGGGAATGCCCTTTTTTGTGGCCGGTGTGCGGCCGATCTCCAGGCCGTCCAATTCAGCCAGGACGCCCCGGGGATCCGTGACCACGGAAACAGCGCCAGTGACATCCTTGGACATCTCGGCCGCCGTGTCGAAGAGTGTCCGGAATTTACCCGGCACCTGGCCGGGATCGGGTACGTAGTCAGGGGCGACCACCAGGATCTCGCGATAGGCCGACTGGGCGTCGTCGGCGCGGCCGGCGGTCGCCAGGCTTTCGGCCAGGCCCATCAATGCGTCGATCAGGACTCCGGGATCGTCCAGCCACTGTAGCCGCCGCCTGAGTATCACCCGCGCCGAGAGAAAAGTATCGATCGCGTCGTCCAGAGCAAGCTCCAGCAGGCGCTCCCGACCCCGCTTGATGAGCGCACGTGCTTTTTGCAGGTCCCGGCGGACATCTTCCGGTGTTTGCTCCTCACTTCGCGCAACGAGTTGCGCTGCGCTTACGACCTCGATTTCTCCCGAAGACAAGGAGTTTCCGATTACCGTACGAGCACTGGCCGCCTCTCGCGAGTCAATGCCTTGGATCGCCTGTGTGTCGAAAAGAATAACCAACTTCTTGCCGGATTCTTCCGCTAAAAAGGCCTCGTTGCCGGAATCGGCCGTGTTCTCCGCCTTCTCAAGCGGCTCAACAGGTTCATCCTCCTGTGCCGCGGCCATGGGTGTGACCATGGCCGCCAGGAAGAGAAGGACAATCAGCCTATGCATCCAAGCCTCGCTGATAAGATCATGGAACCAGCAAAACTTAACACAGCGTCGCAACAGGGGTCAAACAAGGTGAATGTCGAACGCCTGAAAACGAAGCTACTTTGACAGGACCCGATGGAAACGGCAATATTGATAAAGGTATTCAGTTAGAGATCGGAAAGGAGTGCCCGGATGAAGAGCAGCGTCTGGCTCGGCCCTCTTATCCTTGACTTGGGCGTCTGTCTGCTTGCTGGATTTTCCGGGTGCGGCCCCGATCAGAGTTTCGATTCGGGGAGCTTTGGTGAGTCGAATGCTGCCGTTCGGCATGAGATTGCAAAACCGCTCGGACCGGAAGGAAGCAAGATCAGGCGGGTGGTCCTCGACGTTCAGGGCACGGCAACGTTCCAGCAGGGCATACAACCCGATTCTTCATACCAACATGCCGGAACAACCGTCTGGGCCTACTATCCCAATGACAACTACGGCAGCGACCCGAATTTCGGATTCGGGGTCAACGGCAACTTCTATTGGCCGTACCTGAAATTCGATCTCGGTTCGGCCGTGCCCGCAGGATCGCAGGTGTTGCAGGCGGTCTTGTCGATGAATGCGGAAGATGGCTATGGCGGCTACCAGAATGGCGCCAGCCACAAGGTGCTCTCAGCCTGGGGCGAGGACACTTTGACTTACAACAACATGCCGGCCGACTGGAATAACGAAATTTACGAGTCGATCGTCTACATAAACGGGCTGGGCTGGTTTGACTGGGACATTACCCAGATGGTTTCCGATTGGGTGGCCGATCCGGCCAGTAACTTCGGGCTGTCGATCATTCCGATCGACTCGCTCTATGATGGCGACATGGTCATCTGGTGCAGCGACGACTACAGTTCTGTTTCGTTGCGCCCCAAGCTGACAGTCGACTACCTGCTGCCCGAGCATCGCGCCACGTTTGTGAGTCAAAACGCGCCGCCCGCTGAGCTTACCACCGGCCAGCAGGCCCAGGTCTTGCTGCGCTTCCGCAACGAGGGGGCCGATACATGGACAGAAGCCCTGGGCTACAAGCTGGGAAGCCAGGGACCGCAGGACAACACCAACTGGGGTTTCAACCGAGTGGCCTTGCCGGGAGACACTCCCGAGGACGCCGAGATCGAGTTCTCCTTTTCGATCACCGCCCCCGCACAACCCGGTGTCTACACCTTTCAGTGGCAGATGATTGAGGAAGGCGTGATGTGGTTCGGCGATCTCAGCACGCCTGTGAATGTTACGGTTTCGAGGAAGGCCAACGGGGATCCATGTTCTGTGCCGGGAGAGTGCGACTCGGGCGAGTGCGTGGATTCGGTCTGCTGCGACTCGGCTTGCTTGGGTAGCTGCATGCGCTGCGATCTTGCCGGTCTGCAGGGGAACTGCCGCTATATAGCCGCGGGAGAGGACCCCGACCTGGAATGTGCCGGGGATCCGCCCTGCGGCTCGTACTGCAACGGCGCCGGCTCCTGTGAGTTTCCAGCCGCCGGAAACGCCTGTGCGGATTGCGCCACCTGTAATGGTGCCGGATCCTGTAACCAGTGGGCGGCCGCGGGAAGCGATGTCGGCAATATATGCGGTCTGTGCCGCGTTTGCCCCGGGGATGGACCCGACTGTGTTCCTGTGGCTGCCGGCTCGGATCCCCTCGACGAATGCACACCGGCGACTCCCGAGAGTTGCGGCTTCGATGGTAATTGCGACGGGCAGGGAGGATGCGCCTTTCATCCCCAGGGGACCGTATGCGATCCGGAGCGATGCCAGAACGATGTTCATCATCCTGCCGACCTTTGCGACGGGGCCGGCAATTGTCAGGACTCAGGGCAGGATGCCTGCCTGCCCTATGTCTGCCTGGACTCAACCAACTGCCGCACTGACTGTTCACTGGACACTGATTGTGTATCGGGCAGTCACTGCGAGGGCGGCGCCTGCGTCGCCTATATTCCGCGCGGCGAGGCCTGCAGCCGGGACGAGCAGTGCATCACCGGTGAGTGCACCGACGGCGTGTGTTGTGACACGGCCTGTGCCGGCCTGTGCCAGGCGTGCAACTTGCCGGCGGACCCGGGCGGCTGTCTGCCCGTGCCCGACGGCCAGGATCCGCGCGAGGATTGCCTGGGCGCGGGCACCTGCGGCGGGGTTTGCAACGGCGCTGGCGTTTGTCGTTTCACGCCGGTGGATACTAGCTGTGCGCCCTGCACGACCTGCGACGGTGCCGGCTCCTGCACGGTGTTCGCAGCGGCCGACAGCGATCCTTTCGACGACTGCCCGCCCTGTCAGGCCTGCTCGGGCGTGGACTCATCCTGCAGCATGCTGGCCGCCGGTAGTGATCCACTCGACGATTGCATGGCCAGCACCCCCGAAAGCTGCGGACTTGACGGTGAATGCGACGGCTCGGGTTCCTGTCGGCAGTATGCACAAGGAAGCGAGTGCAGACCGGCGGCCTGCACCGACGGACTGCTCGAGCCTGCTGATGTGTGCGACGGCGCCGGCACATGTCTGGACAGCGGCCAGGTCGATTGCGAAGGCTTCCAGTGCCTGACCGCTGACGCCTGCCGGGACGATTGCGCCGCCGACGATGATTGCCTGGACGGCTACCATTGCCAGACCCAGACCTGCGAGGCCGACAGGCCGACCGGGGATTTTTGCGAGAGTGACGGGCAATGCATCTCGGGACATTGCGCTGACGGCGTGTGCTGTAGTTCGGCTTGCCAAGCGGCTTGCGAGCGCTGCGATCTTTCTGGGTCACTCGGGAACTGCGCTTTTGTACCCTCAGGAGAAGATCCCGATACCGAGTGCGGTGACTCCGGGATCTGTTCGGGAGCTTGCGATGGAGCTGGAGCCTGTGTGCAACCCGGCCAGGAAACTGCTTGCGGACCATGCGCGCGCTGCGATGGTGCGGGATCGTGCTCGGTTATTCTTGCCGCCGGAGTCGATCCAGACGACGCCTGCGGGCCTTGCCGCGTTTGCGCAGGCGACAGGGATGAATGTGTCGCCGTAGCTGCAGGCGAAGATCCGCTCGAAGAGTGCGATCAGCAACCACAAAACGAATGCGGCCTGGACGGCGTCTGCGACGGCCGCGGAGCCTGCCGGATGTGGGTTTCAGGTACCTCCTGCGGAAACCAGAGTTGTCTGGGTGACACGCTGACGCTTGCTCCTACGTGCGACGGTAGCGGGAACTGCACCCAGCAGGGCACGCTATCGTGCGCGCCGTATGTTTGCGATGGAGATTTTTGCGCGGGGCCTGCAGGGCTCGATCACGTCAGCATCGAGGATTTGCCTGATGGCAGCGGTCAGCCCCTGGGGGATGCAACTCTAACGACGGACGACTTGCTCGACGTTTACGCGATCGGCCGTGATGCGGGAGGGGCCTACCTGGATCAAATAGTCGTCACCTGGAGCGTCGAAGGAGAGATAGGCACGCTGCAACCCGGGCCCAGCCGCAGCGCCACTTTTGACCCCACTACACCTGGTACCGGCAGGCTGCTTGCCGTGTTCCACGATCCCGCAGTTACTGACGGCCAAAGCGGAATTCTGGCTGTCGGGCCGGGCGTTGCCGCCGGAAGCGTTGATCTCGAGGCCGATCCTTCGATCATCCCCGCCGACGGCGTCTCAACGTCGATGGTGCTCGCCGGGCCGGTGATGGATGCCGACGGCAACCTGGTAGCCGACGGAACGCTGTTGAGTGTGATCAGCTCCGGCGGGTCGCTCCAGGGCGACGACGACGATCCCGGTCTGGATGGATTCCAACGCTCCACCAGCCGGGGATTCTTTTCATTCGTTGTCAAGGCAGGCACAGTTGCGCAGGCAGCCAAGCTGCGAGTAGTAGCCGTTCCCCCGGGTACGGCTCAGGGCGAGGGCTTGCTCTATTTCGGCGACGGCAAGCCGGTTGCCGACGCAGGTGACGACATCTCAACCTATTCGGGCAAGAAAGTGATCCTTGACGGCGGCGGAAGTTTCGACCCGTACGGGCGCCCGATTGATTATAGCTGGAGTCAGACTTCTGGTGAGCCTGTTGAATTGGTCGGCGACGACACGGAAGCACCTTCCTTTACGGTTTCCCCTTTCAGCGGTAGCCGGACACTTACTTTTGATCTGGTGGTTTCGGTCGGCACGGATGAGAGCGCGCCCGACAGCGTTGACGTCTTTGTCCAGGGTGAACCCGATGACCTGCCGGTTGCCGTTATCGTTCTTGATCCCGAGCAAGGTAGCGCCCCGCTCAGCGTTCTTCTGGATGGACGCACGAGCAGCGCATCCAGCGGCGCCACCTTGAGTGGTTTTGTTTGGAGCTTTGCGGATGGCTTCCCGGCAGTCAGTGGCCAGAGCATCAACCGCACCTTCGACGAGCCCGGTGGCTACGGCGTGACTCTGACAGTGACTGACAGCAGCGGAAAGTTCGCTACTGCTGCCGCCCAGGTGAGCGTTCTCGACGGAGACAACCAACCTCCTCGTCTAATCCTGAGAGCGCTTCCCGATCGCGGAGAAGCTCCGCTCGAAGTGGCCTACACGGCCGAGGCAACCGATGTCGACGGCACAATCGACAAGATCGAGTGGGACTTCGGCGGTGGTTTTACGTTAGAGGGCCCCGAGCAGACAAGGTTGTACTCGCACCCGGGGCGCTACACGGCGCAGGCCAGAGCCACAGACGACAAGGGTCTTTCGAGCGTCGCCCGCATAGACGTTTTCGTGATGCAGACCGGCTCTCTGCCTCCGGTGATCCTTTCCAGCCCGCCTGTCAGCGCCCGGGTGGGTGAAGCATACGACTACTTGCCGGTGGCTATTGGCACGCCCAACCTGGTCTGGAGCCTGGGCAAGGAGATAGGCGGCGAGTTACGCAGGGTCCCTACAGGAATGCAGGCGGACCCAGGCACTGGAACCACCCACTGGGTTCCCACGTCCGACCAGTCGGGTGATGTTGACGTCACCCTGGTTGTCACAAACGACGCCGGCGCCGACTTTCAGGATTTCACGATCCAGGTGCAGGGGTCGGGTTCCTCGGGCGGCTGTGGTTGCGAATCCAGAAGCCCGACGCAAAGCGATTCGCTTCCCGGATGGCTGGCTATTGTCTTGCTGCTGGCGCTTGCCAGGGTCAGAACTGTCAGCAGGCGCCTACGGCGGTAACAGACCGCTAAGAGACGATTCGGGCACGGCGCCCGTCTGGCGTTTGAACTCCCGGCCGTCGACGAAACTGATTATTGTAGGAATGGCCCGGATGCCGAAACCGCTGGGAGTTTGCGGGTTCGAGTCGGTATCGAGCTTGGCAACAATGACCTTGCCCGCGTTTTTATGAGCGAAGCTCGAAAGGATCGGCCCCATACTCCTGCATGGCCCGCACCAGGGCGCCCAGAAATCCACCAGCACCGGCACGGGAGCCCTGGAGATGAAATCGCTGAAAGTCGAGTCGCTCAGGCCAACCGTGCCACCGGGGGATTCCAAGCCTGCCTTACAGGAACCGCAAACCGGTTTTTGGCTCACCTTGTCGATCGGCACGGAGTTGGTTTTTCCGCAGGAGCTGCACTTGATGAGCAACTTGCCATCAAGGTAGTTGACCATATCACTCATGGCTCCTCCATACGATCACGCTCGGGGCCGCGGGCGGGCCCTCAGACTTCTCAAGCGTTCTTCTCGAACAGGCTTTTATCCGCCCCGCAGACGGGGCAGACCCACTCATCCGGCAGATCTTCAAAGACTGTGCCCGGTGCGACGCCGTTGTCGGGATCTCCGACGGCGGGATCGTAAACATAACCGCAGACGCTGCAGGTATACTTTTCCATGAGAACTCCTCCTGCCGAATGTCGATGCCGGCTAGGCTAAAGATAGTCATCTTGACAGCAGTGGTCAAGATGATCTGACATTGAAATTTTTCGAAGAGTAATCGGGGCTCAGATACGCAGCCCGAGGTAGCCCATTGCCGAAATGTCCCAGCCGGACCTTCCGGTAATGTAATGGTAACCGGCGTCGGCCGCCACGCCGATGGCAAACCAGTCGCCGAGAGGAATGTCCAATCCTACTCCGAGGCGAGCCTGGAAGCCGGCGGTGGCATCGAGTTTGCCCTCTGCGTCGGGATCAAATGCGCCTTTTTGGGCGGTCAGCATCATCAGGCCGACAGAACCCCGAATATACGGCTCGATCGGGCCGAGGGGGAGCTTGAAATCGGCTCCCAGTCCGGCATGCAGAAAATCGGCGTCGTTGAAGAAATGCTGGTAGTCCACCATCAGCGAAATGAAGAGTATCTCGAGCTTTCCGCGCACTCCGAAAACTCCTCCCGACAAAGTAGTGCCCACAGAGGTCAGCGGGCGCTCGATATTACTTATCTGGGAATAGCCTACCTGGGCGTCCAGATCGAAGGCAAACAGGTCGGCCTTGGCCTGTGTGAGCGGCAAGACCAGGCAGATAATCGCAACAAGAAATGTTTTTCGCATGATCGACTCCTTTACCCCGGGATTTCGTTCTGTCCAGTGAGACGTCACACTCCCTGATTGTGTTCATTCTGGATGCAGGCGAGAGGTCTGTCAAGCAGCGATTGTCCTACTCGCTCCCACATCCCCAGTAAGATGATGGAAACGTCTTGCCTTGTTCCCGCCAGTCTTGACAAACTGTTAATAGAAGCAGGAGCCGGACAAGCAAGGAGGGCACATGTGTCCAATAAAAAAATTCGGTTCGTGGCTTGCACTCGCCGCGATACTGGTTGCGCTTGGATGCCAGGACGATAAGTTGCATGGATCGACGCCCGAGATCGATCGTTTTCACACCAGCTCCGCCGACTCACCGCCGATCCTCGATGACTACACTCCGCTGCCTGATTCGGATGAAATAGTCGTCGACTTCGGCCTGGTAGACGTCATGAGCATCTCGCGACGCTACCTCTTCATTCGCAACGAGGGCCAGGGCGACCTGATCCTTTCCGCGGTGGAAATTTCCCCGGGCAGCAGCCAGGATTTCTTGCTGGGTTGTCGCAAGGGCGGCATTTTCGAAAACGGATGCCCGTATACCCAGGAGAATCCGCTGTCGATCGCCCCTGGTCGGGATCTGGCGGTCGAGATAACCTACGCGCCCGGAGAGGTCGGCCCCGATAGCGGCGATTTCGTGATGACCTTCAATACCAATTTGCATCGTACCATCAGCGTTCACCTCACTGGCCGCAGCATTACGCGTGAGATCCAGGTTTGCATACGCGATTGCGTGGGCGACGGGCTATCGGCCGGATGTCAGCAGGCTGCTGAAATCTGCAACGGAGATGTGGGCAAGGACAACCTGGTGATTGCCTTCGGTGACACGGCAATCGGCGGCGCGGCTGAGCGTACCATCAGCGTGCGCAACCTGGGCGAGCGCGAGTTGCAGGTGTCGTTGCTGAACTTGGCGGCAGGTTCGGGTGCCCAGTTTGCGCTGGACACTTCCACAAGTGGCCTGCCCGGCGAGATCGCGCCCGGAGACGGGACACAATTTTTAGCTCGTTACACGCCCGATGGCGGAGCAGAGCACATGGGCCGGGTGCGGATCATCTCGGACGATCCCGCGACTCCCCAACTCGAAGTTGAACTGGTCGGCCAGGGAGTAGCTCCCCGGGTGTGCCCCCAGCCCGCACTGCTCGATTTCGGTACGGTGGTCACCGGCCAGGCGGTTGTGAAATCGTTCACCATAAACAATTGCGGTTTGATGCCGCTCGATGTGTACCAGGTTGCTATGGCTGCCGATCCATATAGCCCCGATTTCAGCCTGGTCGATCCCGGTTCTGTGCCCGGGACGCTGGGAGTCGGCGAGAGCGTGGATGTCGAGGTGCAATATCTGCCTCCGACGGACGGATCGGACGCCGGTGGAGTTGACATCTTTTCGAACGACCTTGTTTCCGATCCGCTCAGCCACCTGACCGGCACGGTGGCCCTGCGTGGTCAGGCGATCTCGCAGGTCTGCGACCTGCAGGTTGTGCCCTTCGTGGCCAGCTTCGGCGTCGTGGAAATCGGGGCCCCGGCGACCATCGACCTGTTGGTATCGAATTCCGGCAACGGGCCCTGCACGCTCAGTGATTCCGATATCAGCGCCAACACTCCCGATGACGAATTCTCGGTGGTGTCCGAACCCGCGGCCGACACCGTCATCGATCCCGGCCCGGGCAACGAGGTCACACTGAAAGTGGGATACGATCCGGTCGATCGCGGTCAGGATACCGGTACGCTGAGTCTCTACGTCAACGACAAGGACACCAACGAGGTGCGTGTCGACTTGAACGCCTTCGGCAACTGGCCGGGAGGCGATGGACCGATCGCGATATGTTCGGTCGATCCGCAGACCACAGTGCCCTTCACTACCGTACGCTGGCTGGGCAACCAGAGCTACGACACCAACAATCGGTCCATCGTAGACTATCGCTGGAGCAAAGTGTCATTTCCGGCCGGGAGTGCCGCCACACTCGTCGGCATCGGAGCGAACCGCACTACCCAGGTCGACCTGGCGGGCAACTACACGGCGCAACTGGTCGTGGAGAACGACATCGGGCAGGTTTCGGATCCCTGCACGGCCACGACCAGCGTGACCCCTACACAGGATCTGTGGATCGAGATGTACTGGACTCACGCCGGAGACGACATGGATTTGCACCTGCTTGCGCCGGGCGGTACGCCGCGCACCTCCAGCGACTGTTTCTTCTCCAACTGCGTCGGCATGTTCTTCACTCCCGACTGGGGCCAGCTAGGCTACGACGGCGACGACCCCCACCTCGACCTGGACGACATTCCGCACACCGGACCGGAGAACATCAACATTGCGGATCCTGCCGACGGGGTGTACACCGTTTTGGTCAACGATTACCCGGGCAGCACTTATGATCCGCCCAACAAGGTTTTCGTCAACGTTTACATCGACGGAGCCCTGGTGGCCGGATTCGACAAGGACATCTCGGGAGAAGGCTTCGACTGGTACGTGTGTGAGATCGACTGGCCATCGGGGACAGTCACTCCGCTTTAGGCCCGCCTGCGATAGCTTTTTTGACCGGTCGCGGCATCCTTCATACAATAGGTTTCGAAAACTCTTTCCGGAGCCCGGATGGTCTTCGAGCCTATAACTTTCGGCAGGTACGTCCTGCTCAAGCGGATCGCCATAGGCGGGATGGCCGAGGTCTTCCGGGCGGTTGCCTACGGGGCCGAGGGCTTCGAAAAGCTTGTAGCCATCAAGCGCATGCTGCCGCACCTCTCCGATGACCCTCAGTTCGTGGACATGTTCGTCAACGAGGCCCGCCTGGCGGCCAACCTGAACCATGGGAACATCATCCAGATATTTGATTTCGGAACAATCAAGGACCTTCTGTTCTTGAGCATGGAATATGTTCGCGGAAAGAATTTCGCCGAGATCATCGATTTTCTCAGAGCGCATGATTTGTCGACGCCCATTGAACTCGCATGTCACGTCGCCATCCAGGCGCTCAACGGCCTGGACTATGCCCACCGCGCACTCGATCGTCACGGCAACCCGGCCAACCTGATCCATCGCGACGTTTCACCTCCCAACATCATCGTCTCTTTCGACGGCGAGGTGAAGATAGGCGACTTCGGCATCGCCAAGGCCGCCGAAACCGGCATTCGCACAGGCTCGGGTGTCCTCAAGGGCAAGTACGCCTACATGTCGCCCGAACAGGCCGGTGGTCTCGACATGGATCCGCGCACGGACATCTTCAGCCTGGGCGTGTGCTTCTACGAACTTCTGACTTTAAGCGAGGCCTTTGCCGGCAACTCCGACCTGGGCGTATTGCGGGCAATCCGGGCGGCCGAGGTCACGCCGCCGCGCGAGTTGAATCCGGCCATTCCCGAGGAACTCGAATCAATAATGTACCGGGCCCTCGAGAAAGATCCGGACGATCGTTTCAAATCCGCGGCCGAAATGCGTGACGCTCTCGAGCAGTTCATGATCAACGAGAACCTGCGTTTCTCAGCCTCCTGGCTTTCGAATTTCATGAGCGACATCTTCCGGGACGAGATTGAACAGGAGCGGGAGCAACTCCTGCGTGAGACACAAGAGGCCGAGCACCTGAGGGATGAGGCAACGACCGCTGCCAGGCTAGGTGCCTTCGACGCAGGTGACGTAGACACCATGATCTACCCGGATCTATTCGTCAAGATGGCTCGCCGCGCCGACAGGCGTGCTAGCGATGTGCAAGATGCGGGGAAAGAGGACAGCTTTGCGGAAGAAACCTTGCCGCTTGGCGCTCCCGAAGATCACGAGGAGTCCACCGAAGAGATCGAACGCTACCAGGAAGAATACAGCTACTCATCCAGCCGCCCCCGTCCACAGCTACCCTCTCTTGATCCCGAGATGGGAGACGAGATCATGACAGAGGAAATGTCTCCCGCCGTGGCACATGCATCCGGCTTACTTCCAGCGGTCGATTTCATGCGCACGGACCGGGGCGCGCAAAAGCCCCGCGATAAAAAAGGAGCATCAGAGCTCCCATCATTCGGTGAGATCAGTGATTCCGGAACCGAAGACTTCGTCCAGACAGATGACTTGCTGGCCCAGGTGGGAAGCCGGCAACCGGAAGACGAGCCAACTTCGGCGGTGGACCTCGCAGGTGATCGAACGCCGCTTCCGGAAACTCCCCGGCCCGGCAAGCGTCGAGGCTTGTTGGGCGCAATCTTGCTTCTGATACTGGCAGGTGTGCTTGTCGGTTTGTACCTGTACGCCACTCAACGCCGACCGACCTCCATGTCGGGAAAAGCCGGTTTGGTGCCTGGGCCGGACGGTGCAAATGCGGACATCAAGGTCGCGGCCGACGAGACGAAAGATGCGGGCCTTGCGGCCGACGGAACTGCCGAACCGTCGGACAAGGCTGAGCCGGCGGGCGAACCCCGGGCATCAGTGGATGGAGGGGATCCCGTGGCGGATCAGAACCCGGCGTCGTCGACCGCAGACGCAAGTCCGGATGGTGGACAAGCGCAGCCTGCCGACAGCGAGCCCGGCGGCGACAATAAAGCCAAGCCTGAAAAAAAGAAGCGCCGCGTTCGCAAGAAACATTACCGTCGAAAACGAAAGAAAACCCGCAGGAAAAGACACTCGCCCCACCGCCGCACAAGGAAGAAAAAGAAACGATCTTCGCGTCGTAGTCGCTGAGACAATCTACCCCGTGGCCGCTTGACGGCCCGGCGGGGCGATACTACAATGCCGCCCGGACTCATTCTGAAGTTACTACAGGAGGCGTCAATGTATGGAAAGATAAAGGAAGATCTCAGCAAGGAGATCTCCGAGATGCGCACGGCCGGACTTTACAAGGAAGAATGGCTGATCACCTCGCCGCAGCGGGCCGAGATCAAGGTTGCAGACGATCGCGGAGTATTGAACTTCTGCGCCAACAACTACCTGGGACTGTCCGATAACGCCGATTTGATTGAAGCCGCCAAGCAGGGTTTGGACCGCCACGGCTTCGGAATGAGCTCGGTGCGCTTCATCTGCGGCACCCAGGATCAGCACAAGCAACTCGAGCGCCGCATCGCTGATTTCTTCAAAACCGATGATACTATCCTCTATTCATCTTGTTTCGACGCCAACGGCGGTTTGTTTGAATGCCTGCTGGGCAAGGAAGACGTAGTCATCTCTGATCAGCTCAACCACGCCAGCATCATCGACGGCATCCGCTTGTGCAAGGCCGAGCGACGCCGCTATGCCAACGCCGACATGGGAGAGCTGGAGCGGCATCTCGAGCAGACACAGGACAAGCGTCGGCGAATGATCGCCACCGACGGTGTTTTCAGTATGGACGGCATCATCGCCCCGATCGACAAGATCTGCGATCTGGCCGAGAAGTATAACGCCCTGGTGATGGTCGACGACTCTCATGCAACCGGTTTCATGGGCAAGACCGGCCGCGGCAGTGTAGAGCATTGCGGTGCCCTTGGCCGGGTAGACATCATCACTTCGACGCTGGGTAAAGCCATGGGCGGCGCCTCCGGGGGCTTCACCACCGGCCGCCGGGAGATCGTCGAATACCTGCGCCAACGTTCACGGCCTTACCTGTTCTCGAATACGCTGGCCCCGGTAATCGTGGCGACCACGATCAAGGCGTTTGAAATGATTTCTAAAACGACTGCGTTGCGCGACAAACTCGAGGAGAACACCGGCTACTTCAGGGACAAGATGACCTCGGCCGGGTTCGACATCAAGCCGGGAGTTCACCCGATAGTGCCGATAATGCTGGGCGATGCAAAATTGGCGGCCGACATGGCACGTGACATGCTGGCCGAAGGAATCTACGTGGTTGGCTTCTCTTACCCGGTCGTTCCGCAGGGCGCAGCGCGTATCCGGGTGCAGATCTCCGCGGCCCACGAGAAAAACCAGATTGATCGGGCCATAGAAGCCTTTGTCAAAGTTGGCAAGAAGCACGGCGTCATTAACTGAAACGACCCGGGTAGAGGCGAGCCCCGCAAAATGCGCGGGACAAGGCCGACAACAGTTGTGTAGGAGCCTTCGGTGAAACTTGACCCAAGTGTAAAGATTACGGCTTCTCGAGTGCCTAGCCTTGGTTCGGGAAAACGGGTGGCATCAATGAGAAAACACCTGCCGGCGATGGCTGTGGTGACTACGATTATACTGGCTGCGTTGCCGGCTGCGGCCGCAGAGGGAGAAGCCTCCGTCGGCAAGGACTTGTCGATATTGTGGGTGTCCTTCTTCGTGGTTATGTTGCTCGGCATCGCCGTTCTCCCTCTGGCGGCCGAGAAGTGGTTTCATCCCAACCGCAACAAGCTTCTGTTCTCGGCTGTGCTGGGCCTGCCGGTCATCGGCCTGTTTCTCTACATGGACCCGCACGCCGTCATGCACACGGGGCAAGAGTACATATCTTTCATGATCCTGCTGGGAGCCCTGTTCGTTATCTCCGGGGGCATCCTGGTGCAGACCGACATGCGAGCCACCCCGCTGGTCAATACCGGCTTTCTGGCGCTGGGTGCGCTGCTGGCCTCGTTCATGGGCACAACCGGCGCGGCCATGCTGTTGATCCGCCCGCTGCTGACAACCAACCAGCAGAGAACCCGCAAGGTGCACACGGTCATCTTCTTCATCTTCCTGGTGGCCAACATCGGCGGTTGCCTGACGCCGCTCGGCGACCCGCCGCTGTTCATGGGCTACCTGGCCGGCGTGCCGTTCGAGTGGACTCTGCGGCTGGTTGTCGAGTGGGCCTCGGTGGGCGGTTTCTTGTTGCTGGTCTACTTCGTCCTCGACACAATCAT
This sequence comes from uncultured Myxococcales bacterium, assembly GCA_964513625.1. Classification (GTDB taxonomy): domain Bacteria; phylum Myxococcota; class B64-G9; order B64-G9; family B64-G9; genus DATKYQ01. The sequence goes on from CAZENH010000014.1 coordinate 76,177, forward strand.
GTACACGCGCGAACCAGGCGCCGCCATCGAGCGTGATCGGCTCGAAGTGCGCCCGACTCATGTGGCAGGAGCATGGCTGAATGTCCCGTTGCTGGTCGGCGTGGTTCTTTCAGTGGCTTTCCTGACCGAGAATGTGGTGCCCTTTCCCGTTCGCGAGGCGGTGCTGGTTGCGCTGGCGATTGTTTCCTGGATGGGAACACAGAAAGGATTACGCGCCGCCAACAAGTTCACCTTCTATCCGATCATCGAAGTGGCCGTGCTGTTCGCCGGGATCTTCGCCACCATGATCCCGGCCATATTGATTCTCAAGGCTCGCGGTGGAGACCTCGGCGTGGAGAGTCCCGCCAGTTTCTTCTGGGCCTCAGGATCGCTGTCGTCCTTCCTGGATAACACCCCGACCTATGTTGTCTTCTTCTCGCTGGCTCAGGGATTAGGCCTCAAACCCGGTGCCGTGGAGGTCGCCAAGACCGGAGTCGACCAGGCCATCCTTGCCGGGATCAGTCTGGGTTCGGTGTTCATGGGCGCCATGACCTACATCGGCAACGCCCCCAACTTCATGGTAAAATCGATAGCCGACGAACGCGGGTTGAAGATGCCCAGTTTCTTCGGTTACATGCTCTGGTCGATTGCCATCCTGGTGCCGACTTTTATCGCCGTCACTTTCATCTTCCTGTAGGAGCCGCTTTGTGAAATTTGCGAAACGCATGGACAGGCTCGGGACCGAGACTGCCTTCGATGTTCTGGCGGTGGTCAAGAAACTGGAGGCCGAGGGGCGTGATATCGTTTCATTTGCCATCGGCGAACCGGATTTCGACACCCCGCAAAACATCAAACAGGCGGCCAAGCGGGCGCTGGACGAAAACTGGACGCACTATGGCCCGTCCAACGGGCTGCCCGAGCTTCGCGCGGCAATCGCCGAGGACACGATCAAGATGCGGCCGGGATTCAGCTGCACGCCCGACGAGGTTGTCGTAACGCCGGGTGCCAAGCCGATAATCTTCCACGGCGTGCTCTCGCTGGTGGAGTCGGGAAGCGAGGTCGTCTATCCGAATCCGGGTTATCCGATCTACGAATCCATGGCCAACTTCGTGGGCGCCAGGCCGGTAGCCTGTCCGTTGCTCGAATCGCGCGCCTTCTCGGTCGACCTCGATGCGTTGTCTGAACTGGTCAACGACAACACATCGCTGATCATTATCAATTCTCCCCAGAACCCCACCGGCGGCATGTTGCTCGAAGACGATTTGCAGGCCTTCGCAGAACTTGCCATCAAGCATGATTGTTTCGTCTTGTCGGACGAGATCTACAACCGCATGGTCTGGGACGGTGAATTCCGCTCCATAGCCCAGTTGCCCGGGATGAAGGAGCGTACGATAATTTTAGACGGTTGCTCGAAGACTTTCGCCATGACGGGCTGGCGCATCGGCTGGGGAGTGATGCCGCAAAAGCTTACGATCGGGATCTCGCGGCTGATCACCAACTCCGAGTCGTGCACCAGCACTTTCAGCCAGCGGGCCGCGGTGGAAGCTTTAAGCGGACCGATGGACGAGGTCGAGTGCATGGTGGACAAGTTTCGCGAGCGCCGCGAGATGATGGTGGCCGGGCTCAACGCCATAGAGGGGGTGAGCTGCATCGAGCCCAAGGGAGCATTCTACGTATTTCCAAACGTGACCGGCGTCTGCAACAAGCTGGGCCTGCCGGATTCGAAGGCTTTAGCCGATTATCTGCTGCACGAGGCAGGCGTGGCCGTCCTGGGACGCAACTGCTTCGGCACGCGCAGTCAGCAAGAAGACCAGGAGTACGTGCGTCTTTCCTACGCCACCTCCATGCAACTGATACGCGAGGGCCTGGATCGCCTGAAACAGGCAATAGAAAAACCCCCTAGCTGAAAAATCATCGGGTCAGTTGGGCTTGAGCGGTTCCTTGAAGTACAGGGCGCTGACCGAGTAGGGGAAGACGCGTATGTCGTAGCTTCCCAGCGAGACCATTCCGGATGATTCTTTGGCCATGGCCGAGATCACGCCCCTGATGGGTGTGACGTTGGCGGCACCGAAGAAACCAATTGCATCTGTTCCCGTGGCATCAGTGCCGGGCACCCAAACACCTGGCGGATCTTGGTAAATAAGGTAGTAGGTTGCCTCGGCCGCCTGTGAAATGCCGACCGTAACATTTATAATGCGGTCGATATTGGTGCAGTCGATCACTCTGGCCAGTATCAAGCCCCGTGAACTATTGATGCCCAGGCCGGCACCCTCGGTGTAGGTGGCATAGAGGCTCTTCTTCAAGGCGGGCAGGTCGATATCGAGTGTGCCCGAGCCGGCATCACAGGCATCCGCGCGCAGGTAAATTCCGAAGAGATACAGACTCACATGTTCGTTCGCGGCGCTTCCCCCCGCTTCGACTTCCAGTACGAGATCCTGCCTCGTCGGCAAGGGATTCGTGAACTGATAGTAGCCGTAGTCGCCGTTATCGGTGGCGGTCGTGGTGTCCAGGGGAGTCGTCAGGTCGCCTGCCAGGACGTCTGCAAGCGAGTAAGCCTTGACCACAAGCCCGATCGTGTCGGCCGTTCTGAGCAAGCCGCTGCCCACCAGGCCGGTCACATACCCCTCGAGGTTGCACTCGGTGGCGCTGCCGTTGTCAGCCTGCGCGCCGTCCTTGAAGCACTGCAGATCGGGGTCGTTTCCGGTGTTGGTGCTGTCCGCGTTAATCGTCGGCACCAGGACGCAGGCGCCGCCTTGGCTGGGTTCACAGCTCTCGCTTACGCCGCAGACCCTGTAGCTCGGGCACAGGTCGACTCTTTGGCACTTGTTGTTGGTCTGGTTGCAGGAGTTTGGCTCGGGGTTCTGGTCATCGGGAAGATCTTCGCAATCCGTATCGGTTGCGCAGTCGTCCAGGCAGACGATGTATTTGTCGTGACAGTATTTGTTCTGACCACAGGGAGTTTCCAAAACCATGCCCGACTCCTGGTCGTCACACTCCTGGATCGAGTCGTTGCCTCCCTGGTAGATGCATTTTGGGTAGTCAGATGGATTGCAGTCGCCCTTTGCCTCGCAGTGATGCGTCTCCTGGTTGCAGTAGTAGCCGTCGCGGCCGCAATCTGCTGTTGTCGTGCAATCGGCCACGCAGTCTGATTCATCGCCGGTGGGGTTCTTGAAGAAGCAGTAGGTGCCGCTGCCGCAGTCGCTTGATGACCAGTCTCCCTCGGTGCAGGTCAGCAGCTTGCTCGGGTCTTGCGGATTGCAGGCCCTGGCGCCCTCCTCGCAGGGGCCGGTGTCTCCTCCGTCTTCTCCGTCGCCGCCGTCGCTTGGACCGGACACGCAGACTGACGTTCCACCGTCGCCGCTCAAGACACAGTCGTAACCCTGGGGACATAGATGATCCGTGTGGTTACACTGCTTGCCCTCGACGCTCAGGCTGTAGGTGCAGCTCGAGAGCAATCCCGCAAGCAAGGTGGCCAGCAATGGGCTAAAAAATCTCATCTTTACGCCCTCAGAAGCTGAACGTTAGCGTGGCGCCGCCAGGAGTCAGGCTTACCACGGGTTTTGCCGACTGCGCGGCTTGATCGTCCGAAGAGCTTCCCTCGGTGAAAAACAGGATCAAGCCGGTCACCAGGCCGGCCGCGCCGACGCCGAAGAGTATGTTTGCGGCAAGCGACTTTGTCTCGATATCAGACTTGAGATCGTTGGCCTTGTCGGCGAACGGTTCCTTGTCGAAGTCGTTCTTGGCCGCGGATGCCAAGTAGGCACAGGCGCCGGCCCCGGCCATGGCCGCGCCTCCAATGCCGACTGCCACCCATGTCCAGACCAGCTTGCGGGGCGGGGGAGGCGGCCCCCCGTGAATGCCCGGGGGGTGGTTCTTCACCGGCGTCACGATTACCGGAGGCGGAAGGCCGTCCTTGACGGTATTATACTCTGCCAAGATCTTGGGCGAGGTGTCCGGCGGCAGGGCCGCATTGTAGTCCAGCTTCAGAGCCGCTTCGAAATCCCGCCGCGCGCCGTTTTTATCTCCCAGAGTGAAATGAACCAGGCCAAGATAAAGGTGGATCTTGGCCTTCTCTTTTTTAGTCGAGTTAGCATCCTTCAGCGCCTCGAGAAGAATACCCTGAGCCTTCTGGTATTCGAAATTCTCGTAGGCCTCGACCCCGCGGATCAGTTTCTGGTTATCAGCCCTCGCAGACATCGGCGCCAGCAAGACAACCAGGGCCAGCGCGCAACCCCAACCCGGATACATCAGCCTGCAACTCATAGTTTTCATGAGAATATTCCTAGCACGTCGGCTATTTGAATGCAAGTTGAGCCGATTCGCTGTTTCGTGATATTTGACCTCAGCGGCCGATTTGTATATGCTGCGGCCCGAATCCTGAAAGCAACTCTCGTGTCCAAGGAGAGCTATCATGAAAAGGGGAGCATGCGTTTTTCTCGTGCTAGTTGTCGTGTCGGCAGCATTTTCCAGCGCCTTTGCACAGGGTGCCGAGGGTATCGATAGCGAGCGCTTCAAGCCCGCTATGGACAGCCAGGGTCTTTTCGTGACGACCGGCGGCCAGGGAGAGTTGTCGGGCGATATCAATGTCGGCCTGTACCTGCACTATTCGCGCAATCCCCTGGTCGTGATGCGCGACGGCGACGTTGTCCAGAGCCTGGTCTCCGATCGTGTGTCCGGTAACTTCCTGGTCTCGATGGGCATTACCGACTGGCTGACTCTGGGCGTGGACGTTCCGGCGGTTTTTTACCAGGCCGGCAAGATGCTCGACCAGACCACCGGCGCGGATATTGGTCTTTCGAGCGCGGCCCTGGGCGATATAAGGGTATCCCCCAAGTTAACGGTGCTGCGCGAGAAGATTCACGGGATCTCGCTGGCGCTCGACGTGCCGGTAAGCCTTCCGTCCGGGGACGGCGGCGCTTTCCTGGGCAGCACCTCGGTAACTTTCAGCCCGACCTTGGCGCTTTCGCGGCACCTGCTCAAAGAACGGCTCTTGCTGGCGGTCAACATCGGCGCCTGGCTGATGTCCGGGAACGCCGACTATCGGGATCTGGATGTCGGGCACGAGATGTTCTACCGCGTCGGAGCCGGATTCCGCTTCAGCGAGGGGTTCTGGGGCATGGGCGAGATTCTGGGAGGCGGCAAGATCTCGAGCTTGTTCAAGAACAAGCCCAACGAGGCTCCCCTGGAATGGCTATTGGGATTGCGCTACCGCGTGCCTTACGATCTGTACATCACCGCCGGCGGCGGCGGTGGTCTGCTGCCTGGCTGGGGCACGCCGAACTTCCGGGCATTCATCGGTTTGATGTGGTCGCCGCGCGTACGCGACATGGACTCCGACGGCATCGCCGATGACGACGATCGCTGCCCGTCCGATCCTGGACCGGCCGAGAACGATGGCTGTCCCTGGGGCGACAAGGACCTGGACGGCATCAAGGACAACGTCGACAAGTGTCCCGACAGGGCCGGCCCTGCCGAGAACCACGGTTGCCCGTGGGGAGACAAGGACGCAGACGGTATCAAGGACAACGTCGACAATTGTCCCGATAAGGCCGAGGACAAGGACGGCTTCGAGGACGAGGACGGCTGTCCCGACCCTGACAACGACAAAGACGGCGTCCTCGACGGCGTCGACAAGTGTCCCAACCTGGCGGGCACGAAAGAGCAACAGGGTTGTCCATTCAAGGATTCCGACTCTGACGGCATTGAGGACGACAAGGATAAGTGCCCCACGCAAGCAGGTCCCAAGGAAAACGGCGGTTGTCCCTGGGGCGACAAGGACTCGGACGGTATCAAGGACAACGTCGACAAATGCCCGGATCAGCCGGAAGACAAGGACGGCTTCGAGGACGAAGACGGTTGCCCCGACCCGGACAACGACAAGGACGGAATCCCCGACAACAAGGACAAGTGCCCCAACGAGCCCGAGACAATCAACGGCATCAAGGACAGTGACGGCTGCCCCGACAAGGGCCGGGTGGTGGTGATCATCAAGAAAGAGAAGATCGAGATCCTTCAGAAGGTGCACTTCGCCAGCGGCAAGTCGATCATCATGCGCGACTCCTTCAGCCTGCTGAACCAGGTGGCACAGGTGATGAACGGCCACACCGAGATCAAGAAGATCCGCGTAGAGGGACACACCGACTCGATAGGATCCGACAGGTTCAACGAGCGGCTCTCAGAGCGCCGGGCCAAGGCGGTCATGAACTACTTGGTCAAGCGAGGTCACGTCGCCCCCGAGCGCCTGGAATCGAAAGGTTACGGGGAAAGCAAGCCGATCGCCCCCAACAGCACACGCAAGGGACGCGAGATGAACCGCCGGGTCGAGTTCACCATCGTCGAGAACGAATAATTTCTTACTTTAGTTCCGTGCGGGTCACCCGTCCAGGTAGGGGACGACAGCCTCGGTTTCGAGCGAAGCAGCCACTGCGCGACCGAGCAGATCTACGCTGACTACAATGCGGCGGCTGGCGCTCTGCTCGATTACACCAATCACTCCGCTCAAGGGGCCTTCCATCACCTGGACGCGCTGGCCGATCTTCAAGGGCGCCGCGGGTTGGGCGTCTGCGGATCCCTGCAAGAGGATCTTGATCGACTCCACTTCGCGATCGGGAACCGGGACCGGCTCGTGGCCGATGCCCACCAGACGTACAACCGAGGCCGTTTGCAGAATGGCAAGGCGCAAAGCGGGCGACATGCCGATGTGCACGAAAAGGTATCCGGGAAAGAGCGGTTTTGTGATCCGCTTGCGCCGATCCTTGCGGCGCGACCAGGTGCGGTACTCGGGCAGGAAAGCCTCGAAAGATTGCCGCTCGAGTTCGGAAAGAACCTTGCGCTCGTGCCGCGAGCGGGTGTGCACGGCATACCAGGCGGGCTCTTTGGAACGGCTCATGTCGTTTCAGACCCGGTGGTAGAACTCGGCGATGGCTTCTACTACCCTCTTTTGCTGGTCGCGGCCGATCTCGGGGTACAGCGGCAGAGCCAGCACGCTGCGAGCCGCCTCCTCGGCGGCCGGGAAGTCTCCCGGGCGGTAACCCATGTCTGAGAGACAAGGTTGCAAGTGCAACGGAGTGGTGTAGTAGACGGCACTGCCTATTCCCAACGAGGCGAGATGTGTCTTCAGAGCATCACGTCTTTCCGCCTGGACGACGAAGAGATTGAAGGCGTGATCACGCTCGTCCCAAACCGGAGGCGGTAGCAAGTGATGGCCCGGGTGGCGAGTCTCATTCTGGCCGGCGGCCAGGCCGGCCTCCACCATCAGCTGGACATAATACCGGGCCGCCGTTTTCCTGGCCTTCAACCACTCGTCGAGATGCCCGAGCTTGACGTTCAAGACGGCCGCCTGGATTGTGTCCAGGCGAAAATTTCCGCCCAAAAAGGGATAGCACATATTGTCATCGGCCCCGTGCTCCCGGGTGCAGCGCAGCTTGTGCGCCAGGTCGGCATCGTTGGTGGTTACCATTCCCCCATCGCCCCAACCTCCGAGGTTTTTCGAAGGGAAGAAGCTGAAGGTGCCTGCCAGCCCGAACGATCCCGCGGCCCGGTCATTTTGCCTGGCCCCCATGGCCTGGGCGCAATCCTCGATGATCGGAATGCCGCGCTCGGTGGAAAGATCGAGAAGCTCGTCCATCCGGCAAACCTTGCCGTACAGGTGCACCGGGATGATCGCCCGCGTTCGATTCGAGAGCAGCTTGCGCACTGCCGACGGCCGAATGAGATAACTCTCGCCGCTGATGTCCGCGAATACGGGCCGTGCCCCCAGACGCAAGATGACCTCGGCGGTTGAAATAAAAGAAAAGGGAGTGGTAATGACCTCGTCGCCGGACCCGATTCCTATGGCCATCAGCACGGCCAGCAGGGCGTCCGTGCCCGACGACATGCCGATCGCGTGTTCTACTCCGAGGTAGTCGGCCATGGCCGACTCGAACAGTGCGACCTCCGGTCCGTTGATGAAGCGCTGGCGCTCAATCAGCGGGCCGATGGCCGCCGATATCTCCGCCTGTATTTGCCTGTGCTGGGATCTAAGATCCAGAAGCGGAATCTCGCCGCCCGGTGGATCTTCAACTGCTGCTGGCATCGCCTTCTTTTTCTCCATAGTAGTAGCCGTACTGGCGATAGTAGTAGTAGCCGTACTCACGCTGTTCGAGATCCAGGTCGTTGATCACCGTTCCAAGGATGCGTGCGTTGACGTCTTGCAACTGCCTGAGGGCGTGCCTGACCATGTCCCGGGAGGTGTGGCCTCCCTTGATCACCATGATCACTCCGTCCATCATTCGCGACAGGATCAGCGCGTCGGCGACCATAATGGCCGGCGGGCTGTCGAAGATAACTCTGTCGTACTTTTCCTCGAGCTCTCTCACGATCTGGGCAAAGCGCTCGGTGTGGAATAACTCGGTGGGATTTGGAGGAATCGGGCCGCAGGGCGCCACGTTTAAACCCGGCACCTCTGTCTGCTGGATGACGTCGTCGATCTCGGCTTCGCCGAGAATGGCGGTGGTCAACCCGGTGCCGCGCTCAATACCGAAGGCCTTGTGCAAACGGGGGCGGCGCATGTCCGTGTCGATCAGCAGCACCTTCGAACCGCTCTGGGCCATGGTCGTGCCAAGGTTGATTACAACCGTGCTCTTGCCCTCCTGGGGTCCGGCTGACGTAACCAGGATGCGGCGGGTGGGCTTCTCGGGAGACATGAACAGAATGTTGGTGCGTACCGTGCGGCAGCACTCGGCCACTGAGCTCTTGGGGTGGCTGATAAGGTACGTGTCTCGTTGAGGGGTATCCTGGCCTTCTTCGGTGTGCGGGTCGAGCTTGATGCTGGGGATGATGCCCAGGAAAGGTACCTGCAAAAAGCGTTCCACGTCTTCCTGGTTTTTTATGGTGTTGTCGAGATACTCCAGGAAAAAAGCCAGTCCGATTCCGCCCAGGAGCCCGACCACGATAGCCAGCAGCACGTTTAGCTTCACGCGCGGGTAGACGGGAATCAAGGGTTCGATCGCCGAGTCGAGCTTGTAGATGTTGTTGGTTTCCTGGTGGGCGGCTAAGGTTGCTTCTTTCTGGCGAGTCAGCACGTGTTTGTACAGCGTGGCGTAGTTGTCGGAGACCCGCTTGAGCCGGTTGTAGTCGAGCTCTCTTTTATTGATGTCCTGAGCTTCGCTCTTGACCTTGGCAAGCTCCCGGCGCAGCGAGGCCTCGCTGTCTTGCTTTGCCCGGTACTCGGCCTCGAGGCTGTCCATGACGTTTGCAATCTCGCGGTCTATGTTGGTTCGAATGAGCTTGAGCTTGTTCTCGATTACCTTGTAGCGCGGATGGTCGGGTAAGTACTTTGCGCCCAGCTCGGTCTTCTGTTCCTTGAGCTTGACGTATGATTCCTTCAGTTGCTGGATCAGGCTGTTGCCGATTACCTTGTCCACCGAATCGAGCGGAAGGCGATTTTCTCTTATGTCGAGAATCTGCTTGCGCTTGGAATCGAGCGCTATGCGCTCGGCCTGGACACGGCTTATGGTCTGGTTGAGATCCTGCAGGCGCTGAGAAGTGATGTTCTGACGATCTTCCAATGAAACCGAGAGGATCTTGTTGCTTTTCTTGAACTCGTAGAGCTTCAGCTCACTGGCTTCCATCTGCTTCTTCAACATGCTGGCCTGGCTGCCCAGCCAGCCGGCGGCGTCCTGGGTCACCTTGCGCCTGGTCTGACGGTTATAGTCGATGTAGGCGTTGACCGCCGCGTTGGCGATTCGCTGGGCCCATTTGGGATAGCGATGACGAGCCTTGATGTAGGCCGTACGGCTGTCCTTGACCGGCTCTACCTCGATCATGTCGCGGACAAGATCGGCGTAATCGATCGGATTCTCCATATAGCTCTTCTGATCTTCAGCGGCCAACTTGTCGATGCCCAGAAACTCCTTGTTGCCCTCGAGCCTGAGTAATTGCACGACTTTCAAAGCCACTGTACGGCTGGTGATCACGTTGTACTGGGTCTCGTAGTATTCCTTGTTACTCCAGTAGGATCCGGCGCCCAGGTTGTAGACCTCCCTGACGTTGCCAAGCACCTGGGGGGCATAGGGCTCGATGACTACGGAGGCGCGGGCCTCGTAGATCTTGGTCTGACGCAAGGTGAAAATGGTGACCAGCGTGACGATCACCACGAAAAAGGCCAAAACCGTCCATTTGCGCTTGATGACTACGTTCCAGTAGTCGCGCAAATCGATCTGAGGCTCCTGCCCCTCGTCCGTCATGTGTTCCACGGGCATTCCTCCGGAATAACTTCTAGACTCGCACAGCCTACGGCAAGCGGCGCTCCGGAGTCAATTGATCTCAATAATCTACATTGTTGCTGGATGTATGGGTGGCCAGTCCAAATGCCGTTGCGAAGTCGAAATTATTGAAGTCGAAAGAGGCCGCCAGCGACTGCATGCGCAGGGCCGCAAACGACCAGTTGAGCCGTTCGTCGGCGCCCGGGGATACCAGGCCGCCGTCGGCGGCCCGCGGCCAGCCGGCTGGCAGGCTGGGCAGGTCGAAGGAGGTCGTGCCTCCCGGGGCGAAAATTCTCCAGTAAGTGTTGCGCCAGACATCCTCGGTAACGTCGTCACATTCAGAGCCGATCGGGTAACTGATCGACTCGATCAAATCGATGTCGTGTTCGGAGTAATGCACCTGGGTGTTGGCCGTCGACACCTGGTTCCACTGGAAGCTCCTTCCGGAGCGGTCAAGCGGCGTGATCTCCAGAAAGTCGTTATCGAAATCCAGAGAACCTCCGGACGGGCTCAGGCTGCCCGATCGATCTAGGATGCCTGAGGTGGCTCCACTCTTCCACTCGTCGCCGCTGGGCAAAGTGCTCGAGTCGAGATAAGCAAGAACACCCATTCCCAGGCGGCCGACACCAGAGAAGGCGCCCGAGCCGGGCACGTTGCTGAGAGTACCGGAGCCTCCGGAAAGAGCCTGGAATCCCATGATGAACATCGGGCCGTCGCCCAGCGTGCCGTCCCAGTCGCCGATGGTCAGGCACAGGTCGTCGCTGCCCGACAGCGAGGAGGGCTTGCCGGAAATCGCGCAGTTAATGTTGCTATTCAGCTCCGTACTGGCGGCGATGGAAACGTTGCTTTCGTCGCCGCTTATCTGGTTGCGGGTGATCACTCCGATGCGGTTCACGCTCAACAGGTTGACGATGCCGGCCAGGCTGCCTCCGTTCATCAGGATGTTGACGATGTCGCCGAAGGGCACCGTCCCGCCCAGGGCCACGATGTGTTGATCAACCGATCCAACCTCGAGCGGTACGGTCTTGTAGTTGTGAGTGTTGATGGTGACCGGAAGAATGTATCTCTCTGTCTGCTGCGGGACGTCTATATTGACCGGCATGGCCGCCCACTGGTCACCCAACAGGAAGATCGAGGCCGCCAGCCAACAGTCTTCTTCTTCGGCTAACAGGTCTTCGAACCTGAACTTGACCAGGCTGTCCATCCCGAACTGGTTGATCACCATGGCCGCATTGACGATGTTGTCGTAGCTGGTAATCGGCAATCCGTTCACCGAGCCTGCGATCTGCGCCATGGCCGGTCTGGCGCTGATGGGAGTCAGCGCGATCACGATGTCGGCCGCGTCGACGTCGGCTAAGCTTGTGTAACTCATGTTGTTGAAGCCCGCGGTGACGATTTGCGGTCCATCCAGCGCGACGCCCTGGTCCTCGAACTCGATCATCCCGGACGAGTCGGCCTGACCGGCGTTCGACAGGCCGGCCGAGCCCGAAAGAACCTGCTCGAAGTCGTCCTCGAAAACGTTTCCCTGGGCGGGTCCGACCATGACCCGGGCGCCGGCAATGGGGCTTGAATCGCGGGCGTCTATGACGCGCACCCTTAGATTGTTGTCGATTGGGCAGCCGCCGGTGCCGGACGCGACACCGACCGTGACAGGATCCGCGAAGACGATGCTGACGGTCGTGTTCATGGCGACTTCGGATGACTGGCAGGCGCCAGACCCCGAATGGGCGCTGACTGTGACCACTGTATCGTCGCCCGGAATCTGAGCCGCCGGGGACTGCATCACACGGTAGTAGACTCCCGGCGCAACGGTCGACTCCGTCACCGGACCGCTCCAGACGATTCCGGCATCGTCGGCCTCGATGGTCACGCTGGCGGCGCCGATCGGGGCTGCGCCGGAATCGCTCAGGGCGACGCTGACCACCGTCCGGGCGCCGGTTGTGTAGGTCAGGCAGGTGCTGGTTGCCGAGACCACAGAGTCGGGATCGGGTTCCGGTGACAACGCCGTTCCGCTGCACTGCCCCATCACGTCGCACAGGTCAGGAGCTGTGCATGCATCTGCGTCGTCGCAGGCGTAGCCGGGCGCCTCGAAGGCGTGATCCTGTACGCAGGCGCCCATGCCGTCGCACTGTGCGTCGTTGCAGTCGCTAGTGTCGTTGTCTGTGCACTGTGTACCGGATGTCATATTACAGGAGCCTGCCTGGCAGACGTCGAAGACGCACTCTGCCGCCTGGCAGTTGTCCTTGGGGTCTGTGCCGTTCTGGGCATTGCGGCAGCCGCCGGCCCCGTCGCAGACGCGGCAGGGCGGGCATTCGCCGAATGGATCGGCATCGCCGGTGTCCGGCATGTTGGCGCAGATGCCCGAAAGGCAGGCCTGGCAGATCCCCCCGCACTCGGCGCCTTCGTTGGCTGGCGACCAAGCGGTTTGAGCGCTGCCGGCCGCGCAGGCCTGGCAGTTGTTGTTGGGGTTGGGAGCCCCGTCGGCGTAGCAGCTGCCGCCGATCAGGCACTCGCCGGCGTCTACAGAGTTGACGCATTCGCCGGTGGCCAGCGTGCAACTATCGCTGGTGCAGTCCAGGTTGTCGTTGCATTCTGCGTCGCTGGTGCAGCAGTTTGAAATGGGTGTTCCGGTGCAGGTGCCGCCGCTGCAATGATCGGAGTCGGTGCAGTTATTGCCGTCGTCGCAGGCGTTGCTGTCGTCGGCGCTCCAATCGGTCTGGCTGGTGGCGGGGATACACTCCTGGCAGTCGTTGCTCGGGTTTGGCGTTCCGGCAGAGAAGCAGGCGCCGCCGATCAGGCATTGGCCGGCGCTGGGCGCATGTGAACAACTCTGGGACGACTCGTTGCAGACATCGTCGGTGCAGTCGATACCATCATCGCAGACAACGCCGCTGGTGCCCTGGCACGAACCGCCGGCGCAGTGGTCGTCCGTGGTGCAGTATTGCCCGTCGTCGCAGGCGTCGTTATTGTCCGACCAGGCGGTCTGGCTGCTGGCCGCGATACACGACTGGCAGGCGTTGGCCGGGTTGAGGATACCGTCGACCACGCACAGATCGCCTATCAAGCAATAGCCAGAATTTACGTTGTTTGCACAAGTGCCGTCCGACGTGTTGCAGACATCAGTTGTGCAGTCCTTGTCGTCGTTGCAATCGCCGTCCGACAGGCAACAGCCTGTAACCGGAGTACCAGAGCAAACACCGTCCGTGCACTGGTCGGGATCGGTGCATAAGTTGCCGTCGTCGCAGACGTTGCTGTCGTCGTTGAACCAGTCCTGCTGGTTCACGGCGGCGGCACATTCCTGGCACGAATTGTTCGGGTTGGGATCGCCGTTTGTGTAACAGACACCGGCGATCAGGCAGCTTTCAGACATCACCTGGTGATCGCAGGCGTTACGATCAGGGTCGCACGAATCACTGGTGCAATCGAGATCGTCCGAGCAGTCGCGCGCAGTGCCGCTGCAGACGCCTGACGTGCAACTGTCGTCGACAGTGCAAAAGTCGCCGTCGTTGCAGGGAGTCTGGTCGGATTTCACGACAGCGGCGCACTCGCCCGACTGGCACTGGCCGTCGTTGCACTCGTCGGTCTTGCTGATACAGGCCGTGCCGTCAGGCCGAGCAGGATATGTGCACTCGCCCTTGTCACAGATGCCGTCGACACATTCGGACACCTCCTCGGTGCACTCCATCGGCGTGCCCACGCACTGCCCGGCCCGGCAGCTGTCATCGAGAGTGCACTTGTCGCCGTCGCTGCAATCCGCGCCCTCGTTGATCGCCTCCGCGTAACACTCGTGGGTGTCCTGGTTGCAGGCGCCTTGGCTGCACGGGCCGTCGAGCGTGGAGCAGTCGCCGCACTTCGTGCCGGTCTTGTCCGAACTGCAGGCCTGCAACAACAGTCCGGCAAGCACCGGAAGCAGGATAGTGTGGAACAATGAAATCCTTCGCGGGTTCCGATTGCGCATGAGTTCGTCTCCTCGATTTTCTGATTCCACCTAACACACTAGAGGAAAAGCAGGTTTCATACAAGGCTGTCGTTTTTAGATGATGAGAAGAACAAGCTTGAAATCCATTCCGGGGAGAGATACTGTGTCAACCTGTCGTCTAAATAAGTCGCCCGGTTGTCCGGAGTGAAGTTCCTGGCGTTCCGGATAGTCGGGGGTAAAAAACCTCAGAGGAGGAAGACATGAACCGGATTCTGAAGATTTTCGTCACCTTGCTGGCAGTTGCGGGACTGATGGCGCTTGGTTGCAATAAGAAGACCGACGAGGGCGCGGCTGAAGAGGGTGCCGTCAAGGCAGCCGAGGGCGCGGCCAAGGCAGCCGAAGGAGCGGCCAAGGCAGCCGAGGGCGCGGCCAAGGCAGCCGAAGACACTGCCACGGATGCCAAGGATGACGCAGCCAAGGCAGTTGCGGCCGCGGCTGAGATGGCCAAGAATGTCGACACTTCGGACGCGCCAGAGCACATGAAGAAAATGGTCGCGCACATCAACCAGGTAACGCAGGCCATCAAGGGCGGCATGCCTGATTGCAAGAAAGCGGCCGCCGCCGCCACGGCCTATGTCGAGAAGAACAAGACCGATATCGAAATGTGCTCCAAGAAGATGAAGGAAATGAGTAAAGACATGAAGGGACCCGAGGCGGCAAAGATGGGACAGCAGCTAATGGCCCTGATGATGCCCACCATGGCCGAGATGCAGAAGGTCATGATGGAGTTCTCGCAGAAGTGCCCGGGCGAAGCGGCCGAGGTTGGCAAGGCCATGAACGCCATGAAGGCGAAGTAACAAGAGAAGGGCTGCTTCGCTGGCAAGCCCGGGCCCGGATCATATGGAAAACGGAGATCGCACCATCCCGGTAGCCCTCTCGGCCCGGCATGTCCACCTGTCCGATCGGCACGTGGAACAGCTTTTCGGACACGGCTATCGTTTGACCCCTATGTCGGACCTGTCTCAGCCCGGACAATTTGCCGCGCGCGAGACTGTAGAGGTTGTAGGGCCGCGGCGCTCGATTCCCGGGGTGCGAATTCTCGGCCCTGCACGCTCCGCGAGTCAGGTGGAGTTATCGGTAAGTGACGGAGTCGCGTTGGGCATCAATGTGCCTGTGCGCCTTTCCGGAGACCTGACAAACACGCCGGGCGCCGACCTGATCGGGCCGCGCGGGGCGGTTCGGCTGAGCTCGGGCTGCATCTGCGCCGTGCGCCATATACATGCAACACCAGAGGACGCTCAAAGGCTCGGAGTTGCGGATGGCCAGAAAGTGTATGTTCACTTTCCCGGACCGCGCTCACTGATCTTCGACGAAGTCGTCGTGCGCGTGAGCGATAAGTTTCTGACCGAGTTGCACCTGGATACCGACGAGGGTAACGCAGCGGGAGTCGTGGCCGGCAGCCGGGTCGAGGTTGTCCCAAGCCTGTGTCGCGACCTGTGCGGCCGTGAGGGATGCCTGATCTCCATGAGCACCGAAGGTGGCAACGCCCGCCCCTTTTGTGATTACACGTCTGGCGGCGTGACGATTCGTTAAACGGGAAAACTTTACGCATGGCAGAGGACAGGGAAATCGAGCGCCTGATACGGGAAATCACCGGACGTGTTCTGGCGCGCCTGGAACCTGCCCCGAGTTTGCCCCGAGCGGGCCACGCACCGCGAATACTCGTTCTGCTTCCCGTGGCCTCGGCAAACTTGGCGGTCCTGGCAGACGAATTGGCACGCCTAATTACATCGGATACGCGGGTCAGGATACTGTGCGAGCGGGAATTGCTAGGTGACATAGAGAGCGGGGGACTACGCGGGAAGTTGGGCAGCGATATTGGTGTATTTTCTGAGACGGATTTGAGCTCTGCGCTTGTCGAAGCCGGCCACTGCGACCTGGTGCTGGTGGGCAGCATCGGCTTCGAACATGCCCGGGCGCTTACCGAAATGCGAGACGGACAACCCTTCGTCAGGCTGGTCAGCCAAGCCCTTCTGGCAGGTCGGCGAGTAGCATTGGTCAAGGACGACCTGCGATCGTCAGGGCAGGGCTCACGGGGCAGGGCCGGAGAAGAGGCAGCAAGGTTGCTGCGAGAGCTTGACAGGCTGGGACTACAGCTTGTGGATCTGGCCGGCATATCCGGGCTGGTAGAAGTCATTGGAACATCAGGCACGACGCTGGCTCGCTCTTTCGGCGGGCTTGTGACCGAGCAAGACGTGGAACGTTTGGCCCGGGAAGGTGAGAATCTGATTACCCTGTCTGAAGGCACAATCGTGACGCCCCTGGCGGCAAGCCGGGCGCACGATCTGGGCATCGAGCTCGTCAAGCCGAATGAGTGATGAGCAACTGCCCGACGACGCTTGACTGAAAGGAGAACGAACATGTTTCTTGCGCGCGTTGTGGGAAACGTAGTCAGCACGCGGAAAAGTGAGAAGCTTTCCGGAACCAAGCTGCTGATCGTCGATCCGGTCGATTTCGAGAAACAAGAGGCCAGCGGCAAGCAGCTGGTCGCCGTGGATTCCGTTGGAGCCGGCGAGGACGAAATAGTGCTGGTAGTTCAGGGCTCGTCGTCCAGGCTGACCGACACCACTCGCGATTCACCAGTCGACGCGACCATCGTGGCCATAGTGGACTACATCGACATCGGCGAGCGGCAGACTTTCGCGAAGTAGAAGCGCTCGAGAGGGATAATTAATGACGATTCCGGTGAACGAGAAAGAGATAGAGCGCTTGGTGGCCGAGGTCGTCCGGCGAGTAACGAACGGCGATTCGCAACCGGCCGCACAACCGCGTCCGCGTCCGCTTGCCTACGAGCCGCGGGCCGACCCGCAAAACGGCGGGTCGACGGCGCAAGGGGTTTTCGAGACCGTGGATGCGGCCGTGGCCGCCGCCGGAGCCGCCTATCAGGCAATCTCTGGCGTATCGCTCGAACGCCGCCGGGTGTTCATCCAGGCCATGCGGCAGGCAGGCATGGAGATGGCCGAGGACATGGCGCGAAAAACCGTGGCCGAAACGGGCTTCGGGCGCGCCGAGCACAAGATGCAGAAAAACCTGCTGGCGGCGCGTAAGACTCCGGGAGTGGAAGACCTAACGCCGCTGTGCTTTACCGGCGACGACGGCCTGACGCTCGTAGAGCCCGCTCCTTACGGTGTTGTAGCCGCTATTACTCCCTGCACGAACCCGGTTGCCACGGTCATAAACAATAGCATTTCAATGGTGGCTGCCGGCAACGCGGTGGTCTTCAATCCGCACCCGGCGGCTAAAATGGTGACCAACGAGGCCGTCAGCCTCTTGAACCGGGCCATTTATGCGGCCGGCGGTCCCGAGACACTGCTGTGTTCGATCGAGCGGCCCAGCCTGGAGACATCACAGGCGATCATGTTGCATCCCGGCATCAAGTTGTTGCTTGTCACCGGGGGCGGCGAGGTGGTCAGGCTGGCCATGACCTGCGGCAAGAAGGCGGTCGCGGCCGGCCCAGGCAATCCGCCGGTGATCGTTGACGACACGGCCGATATCCGCAAGGCCGCTCGCTGCATCGTCGACGGGGCGTCATTTGACAATAACGTCCTGTGCACGGCCGAGAAGGAGGTGCTGGTTTTCGAAAACGTCGCCGACAGGCTGATCGAGGAGATGACCAGCTACGGAGCGCACCTGATATCGGGCGATGATATCGACAAGATCACCTCGGCGCTGGTCGAGCCGGGCCGGCCCCACCCGCACCCCAACAAGAAGTTCGTCGGCAAGAACGCCTCTGTGTTGCTCGATCAAATCGGTGTTACGGCAGGTTCCGATACACGCCTGGTGATCTGTCGGGTTTCCTTCGAACATCCGCTGGTGCAGGCGGAAATGCTCATGCCGATTCTGCCGATCGTCAGCGTGCCCGACCTTGCCACGGCGCTTGCCAAGGCCAAGCAGGCCGAGCACGGCAACAGGCACTCGGCCATGATGCACTCGGAGAGTGTCAGCAACATGAGCCTGGTGGCCCGCGAGATCGAGACCACAATTTTCGTGAAGAACGCTCCCTCATATGCCGGGCTGGGCTTCGGTGGCGAGGGTTTTGCCACGCTTAGTATTGCCGGCCCCACCGGCGAGGGCCTGACCTCGGCACGCACGTTCACCCGCCAGCGTCGTTGCGTGTTGGCCGGAGCCTTCAGGATCGTCTGAGAGGAGCAGGCTTGGTCCAGGGTTCAAAAAAAAACCTACTCGAAAGAATTCGTGCCGCCGGTGTAGTCGGTGCCGGGGGCGGCGGTTTTCCTACCCATGTCAAGTACGCAGCGCAGGTGGAAGTAGTCATCGGCAACGGCGCCGAATGTGAACCGTTGGCGCGAGTCGATCAGCAGCGCATGGCCTCGAAGCCCAGAGAAGTGCTGCGCGGGCTGGAGATTGCCATGGAGATCACCGGCGCCAAGCACGGAATCGTGGCGCTCAAGAAAAAATACGGCCCTGCAATAAGCGCGCTCGGCGAGGCAATCAAGCTCGGCAACCTAGATGGGAAGATCGAGTTGCGCCTGCTGGACGACTTCTATCCGGCCGGGGACGAATTCGTGCTGGTACGCGAGGTGCTCGATCGCGTAATTCCCGAGTTCGGTCTGCCGCTCGCGGTGGGTGCAGTGGTATCGAACGTCTCCAGTTTGATCGACGTGGCCGCGGCAGTAGACAGTCAGCGGCCGGTCACGCACCGTTATGTAAGCGTAGCAGGCGCGGTCGAGAGGCCGGCCACCTTTCGCGTGCCAATTGGAACGCCGTTTTCGGCGCTATTGGAAGCGGCCGGGGGAGCGGCCTGCAAACAGGCCGCCGTCCTTTCCGGTGGGCCGATGATGGGTTCAATCGTGGATGAGAGTTTCGCCAGCGTAACCAAGACCACAAGCCTGATGCTCGTGCTTCCCGTGGATCACCCGCAGATAACACGTCGCCAGCGAACTATCGAACGCCAGATTCACCTTGCGCGCTCGGCCTGTCTGAAGTGTATGCTTTGCACCGAAATTTGCCCGCGCAACCTTCTCGGCCACCGACTCTACCCCGATCGGTTGATGCGCAACATGGCCGTGGGCGTGAGTGAAGACCTGCAGGCTTACACGGGTGCCTTCTTGTGTTCGAGCTGCGGGTTGTGCACAGCCTACGGTTGTGTGATGAATCTCGATCCTTGCGCCATGAACAAGGAGTTGGTCCTGCGCCTTACTGATGCCGGGATATCCCGCCCGCAGCCTGCGGAAGTATTCGCCGAGCGCGAGTTCGGCCCCTTGCGCCGGGTGCCTTCAAAGCGCTTGATTGCCCGCCTGGGACTCGCGGACTACGATCGCCCGGCGCCCCGGGCTTCTTTTGAAGTCCGGTTATCACGCCTGAGCATCCCGCTGAAACAGCATGCGGGCGCACCTGCGCGGGCCGTAGTTGAGAGAGGCCAAAAAGTTACGGCTGGAGACATGCTGGGAGAGGTTTCCGAGGGCGCCCTGGGAGCACGTGTACACACAGGCCTTGCCGGACGAGTGGCCGAAGTCAGCCCGATGGCTGTAACCATAGACGTGGAGTAAATCGTGGTCGAGAAGAAAAACGAGCAGGCGATTGGCTGTGTCGAGACCAGCAGCGTAGTAGCGGGAATCCGGGCGGCGGACGCCATGCTCAAGGCAGCCCGGGTGCGCCTGCTGTTTTCCAGCCCCGTCTGTCCGGGTAAATATCTGATTATCACCGGAGGAACGGTGGCCGATACTCAGGCCGCGGTCGCGGCCGGAATGACCGAGGCCGCTGACAATCTTGTGGACGAGATTGTGATTCCAAACGTACACCCACAGGTGCTCGAGGCCTTCAGCGCCACTACCGCCCCTGCCGGCATCGCCGCTTTGGGGATTATCGAGACTTTCTCGCTGGCGGTGGCGATCATCGCCGGCGATCAGGCGGTAAAGAGCGCCCGGGTCGACTTGCTTGAGATCCGCCTGGCCCGGGCCCTGGGAGGCAAGGGCTATGTATTGTTGACAGGCGAGGTGTCGGCCGTCAGGGCGGCGGTGGAGGCCGGACAGCGGGTGGCCCGCGAGCACGGCTTGTTGTTGGCCACGACTGTAATCCCGGCCCCACATCCCGACCTGGTAGCCGGGCTGTTGTGATCGCTTGATGGAAGCAGGGAGACAGGTTTGAAGATTGCGCGGGTCATCGGGTCGCTGGTAGCGACCGTCAAGCATCCGGATCATGCCGGTGACAAGCTGATGCTTGTAAGCCCGGTAGGGCGCGGCTGGCGCAAGATCGATTCCGCTTTCATCGCCATTGACGCCGCCCAGGCAGGGATTGGCGACTACGTCCTGGTGGTCGAGGAAGGCAAGAGCGCCAGGCAAGTGCTCGGTAGCGAGAACGCACCCTGCGAAGCGATAATCGTCGGGGTGATCGACTATGCCCAGGTGAACGGCAAGCGCATGACGCTCGGCGCGCCGGCCGATGAGGATGCCAAGAAGTGAGCGACGTACGTGACAGAGTGGAGCGCATCGTGCGCCAGGTTGTCGTCGAGACGATCGCGTCGGGTGGTCTGGATGTTCAACGCTTGACCGATAGCCCTGCCCGGCGGCCGCTGATCGCCGCCAACTGGAAGATGAACATGCTGGCAGCGGACGCACGGCGCTACGCTGCGAAACTGGACACCCACGCGGAAAGCGGAGTGGAGACTCTGATATGCCCGCCGCTGGTGCTGCTGCCCGTGTTGCGCGACGCGCTCTCCGGTGACACGCACGTCAGCCTGGGCGCCCAGGATCTGCACCCGGAACACGCAGGAGCGCACACCGGAGAACACAGCGGAGAGATGATCAAAGACGCCGGCGCGAGCTACGTCATTGTGGGGCATTCGGAGCGTCGGGCATCAGGCGAGGATGATGAACTTGTGCGCCGTAAGTTGCGCGCCGCACTGGGCGCTGGTCTGATGCCCATTCTGTGCGTTGGAGAACGGGTAGATGAGCGTGAACGGGGCGCGACCTTCCGTGTGCTGCGCTCCCAGCTCACCTTGGCGCTTACAGGGCTCGGGCAACCGGCGCCCGATCCGCGGGATATTGTTGTGGCATACGAGCCCGTCTGGGCCATCGGCAGCGGCCGGGTGGCGACGCCTTCCCAGGCGCAGGAGGCCCTGTCTTTCATCCGCGACAGGCTGGGTGAGCTGTTTTCCCATGCATGGGCGGAACGGGCGCGCCTGCTCTACGGGGGCAGTGTCGGCGTGGGTAACGCCCGGAGTCTTGCGTGCTTGCCTGACGTTGATGGTTTTTTAGTGGGCGGAGCGGGCTTGAATCCGGAAGCGTTGAGTGAAATCATCGCCGCTGTGGCCGGGGAGAACAGGTGATGAAGATTTTCATCGGCAGCGACCACGGCGGATACGATTTGAAAGAGTCGCTGAAGATGTTTCTTCTAGAGCAGGGATACGAGGTGCGTGACTTCGGTTGTCACGGGAAAGAAGCCTGCGATTATCCCGACTTCGCCTTACTGGTGGCGCAGGCCGTGGCTGGGGCTTTGCGAGTGAGCGCCGACTGCCGTGGCATTATAATTGACGGCATCGGTCAGGCCAGTGCCATCGTTGCCAATAAGTATCCAGGTATCAGGGCGGTGGCAGGCTACGATGCTTTCGGTGTCGCAAGCAGTCGGGTGCACAACGACGCCAACATATTGTGCCTGGGAGGGCAGGTTCTGGGTGTGGGACTGGCCAAGGATCTTGTCAAGCTATGGCTGGAGACCGACTATGCCGGCGGCCGGCACCAGTTGAGGCTCGACAAGATCGCCATGGTTGAGAATCGTATACTGAAAGGACAGTCCTGATATGCGCTTGGGAAAAATCATCGGGCGCATGGTTGCCACGATCAAGGATCCAGAACTAGAGGGCTTCAGGCTCATGATCGTTCAGGGACTGGATGAAAACCTGCAGCCCTCGGGCGAGCCGTTCGTTGCCGTCGACGGGATCCGTTGCGCCGGGCCCGGCGATGTGGTTTATCTGGTCATGAAGAGAGATGCGGCCATAGCTTTGGGCGATAAGCCCCCGGTGGACGCAACAATTGTTGGATACGTGGACGAGTTGGCCGTCGAGGAGGAACCCGGCGGTCGCATTAAGGTTTGGAATCCCTGAGTTCAACAAACGGAGGTTTGACGTGGAGTCGAAAGAAGCACTGGGAATGATCGAGACGAAAGGTTTGGTTGGCGCGGTCGAAGCGGCAGATGCAATGGTCAAGGCTGCCAAGGTATCTTTGATCGGCAAGGAGTTCATCGGCGGCGGGTTTGTGACCGTCATGGTGCGCGGAGATGTCGGCGCGGTCAAGGCCGCGGTTGAAGCCGGCTCGGTAGCTGCCAAGAAGGTCGGTGAGCTGGTGTCGGTGCATGTCATCCCGCGTCCTCACGGCGACGTGGAAGGCATCCTTCCCAAGACAGGCGGCGGTAAGTAACCGGCGCCGCTGGGGGCATCTCCGGATTTTTCCGGAGGGGCAGGGGGGCTAAAAACGTCTCATGCGTGGTCCGGGCCCGGGAACGCTCAGGGTCCGCCCCGTAGCGGAGGACACGTATGGATTCCGACGATCTGGTTCGCAGGATTTCCGCCGAGGTGATCAAGCGCCTGGGCTCGACCGCGGCCGAGGGGGCCCGAGCGACATCCGGAGGCTCGCCCGCGCAAACCGGCTGGACGCCGCCCACGACGCCCAAGGGAAAAAGCGTGCTGGTGCTGCTCACCGGCGGCAACCGTAAGATCACCGAGGCGCTTGAGCAGGTTGGCAAGATTTGTGACTGCTGCCAAGACTGCAAGGTAGTGCTCTCGTCATCGGCGCAGAAAGTAGTAGGCGTGCCGGCGGTGCGCCGGGCCGCGCCCGAAGCCGAAGTTCTCACGGACGGTGACGTCTGGAAGTTGCTCGACGGCGTCGGCGTCATCTATCTGCCGAACATGTCGCTCAACGCGGCCTCGAAGCTGTTGACCCTGCTACCGGACAGCCTGGTGTGCATCTTGGCTATCTACGGACTGATGCGCGGAATTACAGTGGTGGCCGCGCGTGACTCGCTCTTTGCCGCCGAGATCGAGCCGGCCGCGGCACCGGTCGCGGTCAGGGAGAAGATCGCCGGCATCGAGAAACAGCTTGCTGCTCTCGGTGTGAAAATGTGCGATGTCGAAAAGATGACCGGCCCGGGAACGATAATAGATCCGCAGAGCGGCGAGTCGAAGCCCAATCCGGCATGTACGCTTGCGACCAACGGCGAATGCAGTGCCTGCGGTTTGTGCATCGAGAACAATCCGGATGCGGTCAGCAAGCTGGTGGAAGGCGGCGCGGCGCGGGTGGGATCCTCGATCGGTGCGCAACCCGTTTCCGGCGACATCGGACGCATGATCGATCACACTTTGCTCAAGCCGGACGCCACCGAAGATCAATTCCACAAGCTGTGCGCCGAAGCCAAGCAGTTCAATTTTGCCTCGGTGTGCGTCAATCCCGGCTGGGTGGCCTTGTGCGCCCGGCTTCTGGCCGGCAGCAACGTCAAGGTCTGCACGGTCATTGGTTTTCCGCTGGGTGCTACGACGCCTACCTCCAAGGCCATGGAGACTCGCGATGCGATTGCCAACGGAGCCACGGAGATCGACATGGTCATCAACGTGGGCGCATTGAAATCGGGCGACGATGAGCTGGTACGCCGTGACATCGATGGAGTCGTCAACGCCGCGCGCGGTCAGGCGCTGGTCAAGGTGATACTCGAGACCGCCTTGTTGACCAAGGAAGAGATCGTCAAGGCCTGCCTGCTGGCCAAGATGGCCGGGGCCAATTTCGTAAAGACCTCGACCGGCTTTGGCGGGGGCGGGGCCACCGTCGAGGACATAGCTCTGATGCGCGAGACGGTCGGGCCCGAGATGGGCGTCAAGGCCTCGGGCGGCATCAAGGATCGCCGGACTGCCGAAGCCATGGTGGCGGCCGGCGCCACGCGTATCGGAGCCTCGGCCTCGGTGGCCATTGCCACAGGTGTGCCGAACGATCAGAAGGGTTACTGACGGGCGATGCAATTCGGAAAGGCCGCAGATGAGATCGTTGAAATTGGCCGCCGGCTGTGGCTGCGCGGTTACGTGGCGGCCAACGACGGCAATATCTCGCAGAGAGTGGCCGAAGATCGCCTGTTGGCCACACCCACCGGAGTCAGCAAGGGATTCTTGACTTCCAAGATGCTGGTCTTGACCGACATGGACGGCAAGATCGTTCACGGAGAGTTGCGACCATCGTCCGAGCTGAATATGCACCTCGAGGTTTACCGCCTGCGCCCCGAGATTGTGGCCGTGGTGCATGCCCACCCGCCGGTGGCGACGTCTTTCTCGGTGGCGGGCATAGCACTGGACAAGTGCGTCCTGCCCGAGTCGGTGCTGACACTGGGAGCGATTCCCATGGCCGGCTACGCCACACCCTCGACCGACGAGATGCCCGCAAGTATCCGGCCCTTCGTCTCGAACCACGATGCATTACTGTTGGCCAATCACGGGGCGGTCAGCTGGGCAACGAGCCTGGAGCAGGCCTATTTTCGCATGGAGACGCTCGAGCAAAGCGCCGCCATCGTTCATCACGCATTGATGCTGGGCAACGTCAACCTGCTCGGCCCCGGGGATATCGCTAAACTGGAGGTAGTGGGTGAAAAGCTGGGTCTCGGCAAGAGGACTTTAACTTGTGAGACGGACGGAAGTTGTGCGCCGGAGAGACATGCACCCGGCCCGAATGCCGATGAGCAACTGGTCGAAACCATCACCCGGGCGGTGATCGAGGAGATTTCGAAGACATGAATTCAAAAGACGTTGGCAAGGTAGTGCAACAAGGCCAAAACCTGCCTGGGCTGGGAACCATACTGCACCCCGACGGCCATGCACGCGTAACGGGTTCCTGCGGCGACACGCTGGAGATGTTCTTACGCGTGGCCGGCGGGCGAATAACCGAGGCCAGTTTCATGGCCGATGGTTGCCTGTTCACCCTGGCGGCCGGCAGCACGGCCGTAAGCCTGGCCCGCGGCTTGACCCCGAGCGAGGCAGCCGCCGTCGGCAGCCGGGATCTGCTAGAGCAACTGGGAGATCTGCCCGCCGATCACGAGCACTGCGCCAAGCTGGCGGCAGACACGCTGCACGCCGCCGTGCTCGACTACCGTAGAACGGCAAGCGAGCCATGGAAGCGGATGTACCGGGTATAGCTTTTCAGTACTTGCCCGGTCTCAGGCGGCTTTGAGGAACTTCGCCCTCGTAGGAATATCCACGTTCCACCCAGTAGCCGTAAATTGCCTCGTCGGTCAGTTCGATTCGGTCGATGTATTTGGCATTCTTGTAGCCGAACAACCTTGGTATCACGACTCGCAAGGGAAACCCGTGTTTCAGGGGGAGTGTGTTTCCTGCAATTCCATATGCCAGGAGCGTTTTCGGCTCGAGGGCCACGGACAAAGGCAGCGACTCGTTGTAGCGCTCGTCGATTGTGTGGAAGGTCACGTGGGTGGCGGAGGACGAGGCGCCGACCTGGTCGAAGATCTTCGACAACTGCAGGCCGTTCCAGGGCACGTCATAGATCGACCAGCCTTCGACGCAATGGAAATCGACCAGTTCCTCTTTTCGTTCGATATCGACTAGATCGGCGAAGGAATATTCCCGCGCTGACTCAACCAGGCCGTCGACTCGCAGGCGCCAGTTTCTGAGGATTTGTTCCAGATCTTGCCTGTCGACCGTTCGTTCCCCCCAGTTGCTGAAGACCGGATGATCCTCGCTGCCGGGCTCGAACGGGAAATCCCCGCCAGTGCCGCCGTCATAACCGCCGTCCAGCCAGCTCGATCCACCGTCCGAGGGCCCGAGATCGGTCAGGCAAGAAGCCAATGCGGCGCCTCCAAGTGAAAGAACTGCTCCCCTGCCGAGCCAACTCAGCAACGAGCGCCGCGAAAAAATGTTCTTGGATACCGCGGGGTTCTTGCTGTCAGCCATGGCGACCTCCCATCTTTCCTATAGAACAATCTAAGGTCCCAAACCTGTGTGTCAACGCAAGGCAACGGATGGACGGCTTGACTTCCAGGGTGCGATGCATAAGATTGCATTCTCGAACCATGAAGGAGGAAGAACATGGAATGGGGAATGAAGAACCGCATGTCGCGGATGATCAAACCCGACAGTGGACGGATCGTAATGCTGGCCGTAGACCATGGCTACTTTCAGGGGCCCACCACAGGTCTACAGAACTTGAAGGGCACTATCGACCCTTTACTGCCTTATGCCGATACACTGATGATCACCAGGGGAATGCTGCGTATCTGTGTCGACCCAAACAACGACGTGCCAGTCATGCTTCGCGTCTCGGGAGGCAACAGCGTACTTACTGAGCTTTCCAACGAGGGGCTTACTTGCGACATCGAAGACGCAATCAGGCTTAACGTCTGCGGCATCACCCTGTCGATCTTCGTCGGTTCACCGGGCGAACACCAGACGCTGCTCAACCTGGGCAAGCTCGCCGATTGGGGCAACAGGTACGGAATACCCGTCATGGCCGTGACCGCGGTGGGTCGTGAGATGGCCCGGGATGCCCGTTATCTGGGGCTCTGCTGCCGGATGGCCGTCGAGATCGGCAGCCACATGGTGAAAACTTACTACTGCGAAAATTTCTCGAAAATCATTGCCGCCACACCGGTTCCGGTGGTGATTGCCGGCGGCAAGAAGATACCAGAGAAGGACGCCTTGGAAATGGCCGCCAAGGCCGTGGGCGACGGAGCAGCCGGGGTGGACATGGGCCGCAACGTTTTCCAATCTGATTCCCCGGTAGCCATGATCCAGGCGATTCGCGCCGTTGTTCACAAGAACCTGCCGGCCGGGCAGGCTTACGAGATGTACCAGGATCTGAAGGCGTCTGAGAAATAGTCTTCATGAAGGCTGCCGTCTACCACAACAATAGCGATATCCGCGTCGAGGAGCGACCCGTTCCCGAGATCGGACCGGGAGAAATCCTGGTGCGGATCGCCGCCAGCGGCATTTGCGGAAGCGATGTCATGGAGTGGTACCGTATCAAGAAGGCGCCGCTGGTGCTGGGCCATGAGATCGCGGGCAGCATCGAGAAAGTCGGCCCGGGAGTTTCGCGCTACAAAGTTTCAGATCGCGTCTTTGCAAGCCACCACGTGCCCTGCAATACTTGCCGCTACTGCCTGAGCGGACAGCACACGGTTTGCGAGACGCTGCACACAACCAACTTCGATCCCGGAGGTTTCGCCGAGTTCGTCCGCCTGCCGGCCATCAACGTCGATCGCGGCGTGCTGGTACTGCCCGACGGTATGAGCTTCGAAGAGGGCACTTTCATAGAACCGCTGGCCTGTGTGCTTCGCGGTCAGCGCATCGCCGGAGTCAAGCCCGGCAAGACGGTTGCAATTCTGGGAAGCGGCATATCGGGAATCCTGCACATCGCGCTCGCGCGCGCTCTAGGTATTTCGCGGGTGTGGGCTACAGACATCAACGCCTACCGCATGAAACAGGCAAAGAAGTTCGGAGCCACGGCCGTTCTGCACGGGGACGACGACGTGCCGAAGAAAATCCGTGAAAACAACCACGGGCGCGGGGCCGACGTGGTAATAGTCTGCGCCGGGGCGCTGCCGGTCCTTGCACAGGCCATCCAGTCGGTCGACCGGGGCGGCACGGTCTTGTTCTTCGCCACCCCGCCACCGGGCCAGGATCTTCCGGTTCCGGTAAACGACTTCTGGCGAGACGGCGTCACTCTGGTTCCGTCATACGCCGGCGCGCCGGCCGACTGCGCCCAGGCCCTGGGGTTGATCGCCGACCGGACGGTGCCGGTGGCCGAGATGATCACCCACAGGCTGCCGCTTGCAAGAATTCAGAATGGCTTCGGCCTGGTCGCAAGAGGTGAAGAGTCGATAAAGGTAATCATCGAGCCGGGAACATAGGCTTGCAGGGTTGAGCGTGCTCATGAAGATCCGCTACCAAATCTGTAATCTGTTTGTTCTGACGCTCTTATTCCTGTTTGTGCAAGCTGCCAAGCTGGATGAAAAGCCGCTGCATTCCGGAGTCCGGGAGACAACTGAACAACTTTGCGTCCAGGGCGACCCGCCCGGGGCGGAGTTTTTCTCCGGACATACATGCTTACCCGAGATATCCTTGCCGAGTTGCCGGTCGGGCGTGCCTGTCTTTTCTGTTTTCGATATCCTGCCAGTCCCGTGGAGCTGCACTTGTCCCGGCCTGAAATTCAACCGCCGAACCTTCTCCGGCCTGAGTCCCCCCGTAGCCGCATTCTGAATCGATCAAGCTGATTCATTCGGCCAGCCGGTTTCGACCCCGGCCGAATAACACGAATGCGCTACGGGAGAACGAATTCATGGCCAGGAAAAAAACAAGCTTGGGAACAAAAGTGGTCCGGCTGGTGGAACGCCTGCAAGGCCGGCCGGTGGAATACGATCTTAGGACCTACCAACGGATACTCGAGTCAATTGACGCTCTGGATCGTGAGCTCGATCTACGAGCTGCGAGCGATGCCGAGTTGCGGCGGATCTCCGGAGAGTTGAAGAAAAAGGCGCGTTGCGGAACGTCCCCGGACGATCTGTTGGTGGAAGCCTACGCGCTTGTGAGGGAGGTTTCGGCCAGGGTGCTTGGAATGCGACATTTCGACTTGCAGGTGCTGGCCGGAATCGCATTGCACAGGCGGCGCCTGGTAGAGATGCAAACCGGAGAGGGCAAGACGCTGGTCGCCGTGCTGCCGGTCTATCTCAACGCGCTCACCGGTCGTGGAGTGCACGTGCTGACCTTCAACGAATACCTGGCGGTCCGGGATGCACGCTGGATGGGGCCGGTCTACTCGTTTCTGGGACTAAGCGTCGGGGCGATCACTCAAGCCATGGCCAGACCGGCCAGGCGAGATGCTTACCTGGCCGACGTCGTCTACCTCACGGCCAAGGAGGCCGGCTATGACTATCTGCGGGAAAGCATCGCGCGCAGTCCGGAAGATCTGGTTCTGCGTCCTTACAATTTCGCGATTGTAGACGAAGCAGACTCGATCATGATCGACGAGGCTCGGGTTCCGCTTGTGCTGGCCGGCAACGACGACACTCGACCGGGTGAAGACCGACAGGGGCTTGCCGATATCATCCGGGCGCTCGAACCCGGTGTCCATTTCCAGACCGACGAATACCAGCGCAACGTTTTTCTGACCGAAACGGGCATCGATGAGGTCGAGCGTCGGTTGGGCTGCGAAGATCTGCACCAGGCCGACAACCTGGGCTTGCTTACCCGCCTGAATCAGGCCCTGCACGCCGAGATTCTGCTCAGGCGCGACGTGGACTACATCGTGCGCGCCGGACAGGTAGTGGTGGTGGACGAGTTCACCGGCAGGGCCGTTCCCGACCGTCACTGGCCGGACGGCCTGCATCGTGCGCTGGAAGCCAAGGAAGGCCTGGGCCTGAAAGACCAGGGACGCATTTTCAACTCGATCGCCATGCAGCATTTTTTGAATCTGTATCCCAAGCTCTCCGGTATGACGGGCACGGCGCTGCCTGCCGAATGGGAGTTCGAGGAGTTCTACGAGCTCAAGACCGTCGTGATTCCTCCAAACAGGCCCTGCCAAAGGGTCGATCACCGGGACGTACTGTTTTCCGATCTTCAAGCCAAGCAGGCGGCCATCGTCGCGGAAGTCAAGAAGGTCCATGAACTCGGTCAACCGGTGCTGATCGGCACCAGCAACGTGCACGAGTCCCGGGATTTAGCCGAACAGTTGCGCATTGCGGGTATCGATTGCGAAGTACTCAACGCTGAAAACGATGCGCTGGAGGCCGAGATTGTAAGCCAGGCAGGGGCCGTGGGCGCGGTCACGGTGTCTACCAACATGGCCGGCCGAGGCACGGACATCCGCCTGGGAGGAGCGGACGAGCGCCAGCGCGACGCTGTGGTGGCCAGCGGGGGCCTGTACGTGATCGGCACCAATCGCCACGAAAGCCGCCGGATCGACAACCAGCTTCGCGGGCGTGCGGGACGCCAGGGCGATCCCGGAATGTCCCGCTTCTTCATCAGCGTTGAAGATCGACTGATGCAGAAGTTCGGCATAGGCGAACTGCTCTCCCCCCGGCACCGGTCCGCCTTCAAGTCCAAAACGCCCATCCGGAAGGCGAGCGCGCACAAGATGGTGGCCATCGTCCAGAAAATCATCGAAGGTCAGAACCTGGATATCCGCCGCACGCTGTGGAGGTACTCGTCATACATCGAACACAAGCGCAGACAGCAGTTTTCGAAAAGACAGGCCGTGCTGCTGTCCGGGGCAACCGCTCGATTGGCGGAAATATACCCGCAGAAGTACAAGAAGTTGATCGAGAAAGCCGGACCGAATGCGCTCAGGGACCTGGAACGACAGGTGACTTTGCATCACATGGACAGGGCCTGGAGCGACTACCTGGCCAATGTCGCCGATGTCCGTGAATCGATCTACCTGAACGTGTTGGGCAGCCGCGATCCACTTCAGGAGTTCTTGAAGGCGGCCGCCGAGACGTTTGTACTGATGGAGGGACATATCCAAGCGAGCATAAAATCCACCTTCGAGAAGCTCCATGTAGACGCGGGCGGCCTGGATATGAAGAAGACCGGGTTGCGCGGCCCGTCGTCCACCTGGACCTACATAATCAATGACAATCCGTTCGAGTGGAGGTTGTCCTTGGCCAGCGAGCGCAACATTGGTTCCGGGGCATGGGCGGGTGTACTGGCCGCGCTGTTCTGGTTCATTCCTCTGGCATACGGGCTGGGCCGGTTCTTCCGCCGGCTGTTTTGGCGAAGGTCTCGTAAATAACCTTAATTGGAATCTGTAAGCCTCACCCGCAGCAGCACCGGGTTGTGGTCGCTGTGGGCGAAATCGAGGTCGAGCGTGTGTATTTCCTGCACCTCTATTCCGGGGCCGACCAGAAAGCCGTCGACTATTGTCAGGAAGTTCTCGCCCGGCGCGTAGGGTTTGTTGGTGGCGCGCAGAGAAGGGTGGCTGCGGTCATAGGCCCACTGGAAACCGGCCGGGATCCAGGCCGGATCCATCTTCTGGAACCAGCCGGGCAGCGGATCGCTGTGTAAGAAAGCGGCATCGTCGATCCCTGGAAAGGCCTGGTTCCAGTCGCCGCCGGCTATCACGTGGTTCCCGGCGGCTGCAAGGCTCACTACCAACTTCTTCAGGTAACTCATTTGCACACGCCGCAGGCGGCCGCCCTTGTCGAAGGCAGAAAGATGCAGGTTGATTATTACCCAGTCCTTGCCGTCCGCGGCCGGGAAGCGCAGCTCGTGCAGGCAGCGCTTGAGATGAAAGACTCGTAGCGGCCAGGAGTAGAAGCCGGGAAGCTGCAGGCGTTTTGCCGAACTCAACGAGTAGCGGCTGAAAGAAAGCAGGCCGCTTTCCACCCTGCCCAACGGGCGAAATACGGGGTAGGGAATCCAGGGAACCTTGAAATTAAGCGCCAGCGAGTGGACGAAGCCGGGCAACAGGCCGGCCAGCGCCGCGGTCTGGTCGATACCGTAGCTGCGCGAGGAGTCACGGTCGACCTCCTGGAGCAGGACGATATCGGCCGGCCGGGATTGGATGAACTCCTCGACGGCGGCGAGATTGGCCTCGACCGCTTGCCTGGTCGGGCGCACCTGCTGGCCGCCGTCCATGAAGAAGTCGGCTCGCTTGTCCAGCCCTGCGTAACCGATGTTGAAAGTCAGCAGATCGAGGGAATCCGGCTGATTCAACGCCTGTGTGCTGCTCCCGGATATCGGCGTATCCTCGACAAGCCCCGGCCGCCATTCAATCAACATGAGCACACCCACGAGAAAAAGAGCCAGACCAATCACTACGCCGAGAAAAATCAAAGCTCGGCGCATCCAGTTCGACCGTCCGAGATCGCCGTCAATCATCATCGAAACGTAGCAGATAGGCAGGTAACCGGCAATCGCCAAACCCAGGGGCAAACCCAGACTGCTTGATTCAGGCAGGCCGATGTCGTATCAATATGTCGTGTTCCAAGCCGAAAGGATGCAGATCTTGACAGTCCCGAGCGAGAGAAACGTCCTGGTGGTGGATGACGATGCGACCCTTTGTGAGCTGCTTTCGGAAATCCTGGACAGGGAAGGCTGCCGGGTCACGATCGCCGGAAGCTGTGCCGAGGCGCAAGCCATTGCAGAGACATTTGAATTCCTGGTGGCATTGATCGACCTGCGTTTGCCGGACGGGTTGGGAACCAAGCTGCTATCGGAGATCAAGAGGCGCTATCCCGACCGTTTCTGCATTATCATGACGGCGCATGCCGATCTCGACTCGGCCGTGGCAGCCATGGAGAAAGGTGCCTTTCACTATCTGCGCAAACCGATCGACAGCCACACCTTGCTGCGCCTGATGGAACGCGTGTTCGAGATTCATCGCCTGCGTTCGGAGAAGCGCCGGGAGCAGAAGGATCTACTGGTGCGCACCGAGGAATCCGAGGCACGCTATTTAGCGTTGGTCGAGGCGGCCAGCGATGGAGTAGCCATCTTGCAAGACGGCAAGATAATCTTCGTCAACCGGGCCCTGGCTGAAATGGGCGGCTGGCGGCCGGACGATGCTATTGACAGCGACTATCTGAAATACCTCGGAGAGGACGAAAGACAAAGAAGCCTCGACAGGGTGCGCGCGCTCCTCAACGGCGAACTCAGGCAGGACAAAGCCGAGGTGAGAATTCTGGACCGCAGCGGCCAGATGCGCGATCTTGAGATCTCCGATACGGCCATCAGTCACGGCGGCCGGCCGGCGGTTCTGGTGATCGCGCGCGACGTGACGGAGCGTCGCAAGGTTCTGGATGACCTTCGGGCCGCCAAGGAGGAAGCCGAGGCGGCCAACCAGGCCAAGAGCGAGTTTCTGGCCAACATGGGTCACGAGTTGCGCACTCCCTTAGCAGGCATCATCGGAGTCTGCTCGCTGCTGGACGATGGCGGCCTAAATGACGGCCAGCGTCACTACATCGAGACGATCACCCTCTCGGCCGGGGCGCTCTTGAATGTCATAAACGATCTTCTGGATTTCTCCAGGATCGAGGCGGGAAAGCAGACGCTTGAACAATCTCCTTTGGATCTATCGGCGGTGGCGGCTGATGTTGTCGAGATGCTCTCACCCATGGCGATCGAAAAGGGTCTCGATTTATCCATGCGCTATGATCCCCGGGCGCCTCGCTGGATTATCGGAGACGCCGGGCGAATCAGGCAGGTGTTGGTCAACCTGGTGGACAATGCTCTGAAGTTTACAGACCGAGGCCGGGTCAGGTTGATCGTCGACAGCGAAGGACGACAAGGCGACCGTGCCCGGTTGCATATCTCGGTTGACGACACCGGAATAGGGATTCCTGGCGATAAGCTCGGCGACATCTTCGAAAAGTTCACACAGGCGGATTCCTCGGCTTCGCGCCGCTACACCGGCTGTGGACTGGGCCTGGCCATCAGCAAGCAACTGGTCGAGTTGATGGGCGGCGAGTTACAGGTGAAAAGCCGCCCGGAGCAGGGCTCGGAGTTCTTCTTCACGCTGGATCTTCCGATTGGCGAGGCCCCGCCTGAAACCGAGACAGTCTGTAAAGAGCAACTTGCTGCAGATATGCCGGTCGGGTTGCGCGTGCTGGTGGCGGAGGACAACGACGTCAGCCAGGAAGTGGCCCTGACCATTCTTGGGAGACTGGGCTGCGAGATCGAGCTGGCCGCCGACGGTCGGCAGGCGATCGAGATGGCCGCTCAAGGGGAGTACGACGCGATCTTCATGGACTGCCAGATGCCTGGTGTAGACGGCTTCGAAGCCACGAAGGAGATCCGCCGCAATGAAGCCGGCAGCGCTCGCCATGTGCACGTGATAGCCATGACCGCCCACTCGCTCGAAGAAGACCGTGTGCGCTGCATTGCCGCGGGAATGGACGACTTCATCGCCAAGCCGGCGACTATCAAAGATTTTCGGGAGGCGCTGGT
Organism: uncultured Myxococcales bacterium; assembly: GCA_964513625.1. GTDB lineage: Bacteria > Myxococcota > B64-G9 > B64-G9 > B64-G9 > DATKYQ01. The sequence continues at coordinate 110,258 of CAZENH010000014.1, forward strand.
CAAGGTTCCCGAGCGAACGGGTAGCTAAAGCCGGGATCGTCGAAGTGGATCTAGAGGTGTCCCACCATCCCGAACTCAACTAAGTAGCCCTCGCTTTCCGCGGCTTTTGCGGGCCGGGGGAGATTACGCGCAACCCCATCTCCAGCAATCTGGTGGATTACACTCTGCCGGCCTCGCAGTCGATTCTCCGGCCTTCAACTTCTTCTTCTTTTGAGATATTCTTCCTAAGGCCCATAAGCAAAGAGAGTTTTGATGTGACTGACGATCTCGCCATGTGCCGGCTGGAACCGGGAGAAAGTGAATGCGACTTCACCGACCCCTCCCGGAGGGTTGATGTGGGTAACTTGTTCACCGCTGTCGAGTGGTCATGCTACGCCAGCAGTGTCTGCCGGCCGGGAAGTGCCGACTTCGACCCCGGGTTTTCCGACTTGTTGCGGCTCTCTGTCGATCCCTCGTCACTGATCCCGGCAAAATATCTTTTACGAATTCAAAAGAATGGAAGCTCTCGGCTGGAATCGCTGGAGGGGCATCATCTCGACGACGATGTGGATGTCTTTTTGGAAATGGTTTCCGAGGATGCCCCCAGGGAAAGACCACGGGTCGCTTCCCACAACCTGGAAGATTACCTCAATGGGGCCAAATTGCTCGAACCCCATTACAGAATTGACATTATTTTCGATCACCCGATGGGCTTTATAAACTTTCTGCCGGGTCCCCTTTGGGGCTTCAATTTCAGATATTTACCCGCAGCTCCTTTCGGTGCCGTGGGTATTGAGAGCGATTCGATACTGGGTCTCTCGCCGGGTCAGACATATAATCTGAGAGTAATAGGCGATGACGTGGTTTCGAAGAGCTTGCCACCCACCATGGATAGATTCGGCAATGCTCTTGCCAATACACTCGATCTCGAGTTCACAACTTCTCACGGACGCATCATTTTTCCTTTTCATGAAACTTACTCATCACCCGCTGATAGTGCAGATGATTGGTACAAGCAGCTAAAAGAAGCCGACAGCCTGGATAATCCCTACATCATGGTGGAGGTTACGCCTGAAGTGGTATCGGTCAGCTCGGTCGGTCCCGAAGGCCAGGAGACAGATATACCGTTCGCGCTTGATCTTGCCTCGATCGGAGTTCCCACAGTGAGGACTGGGAACGTCGTTATCACGGTGCCAGTCGATATGGAACAAATTCGGGTCGGATCGGTGGGATACCCGTCGAGGCTGCATGTCAACGCCTACGGCGCCGGAGGCGTCTGGCTTGGCGGCGATAGTCTCCGGGTGTTTGCTTTTCCACCCGCGCCGGAGGAGATCAAGATCGTTACTTACAACGGAGCTATCTATAAATACATTCACGTTCCAGTTGTCCCTATAGAATGCCAGGTGCCCCCCTGGCCGGCCGAATGCCTTCCCTGCTGGTTTGGCGGAGGAATACCCGAGCTCTGCAATTCTCAAGTATGCCTCCAACTGTTGCCCGATTACTGCTCCGACTACTGGCCATGGCCGCCTGCGGGGGCCATTGGCTGGCGAGAGCGGCTAGACAATTTTGCCCGTGACGTCGTGGCAGTTTACCGACCTGCTATCATCGCCGTCCAGGAGGTTTACCACGACTCCGACGGGTGCAACGAGGCTCTCTGTTCGAACTGCGAGGACATAGACAGAGGAACATGGTTGAGGCAATTGATGCAAAGCATCAAGCAGCATTTGTGGCCGGAGGGTGGGCGTTATCAATTAGCTATCACGGTGAAGTCCCACGTGGGCCAGGTGTGCTTCGGAAACGATTGGCAGGGAGAAGCCATCATTTACGATCCGCAGCAAGTGCTTTTTATTCCGTCCTATCCACTGGAGACAGATGATCTTCCTTATGGATGCTATGAGTGGTCGTGGGGACTGGAAGAGTACTACGAGTTTGGTCATTATGACTACAGCGACTGTCTTACCAAGAGCGGCAACAGCCGCAACGCCGACCTATCCAGGGCGATCTTCGAGTTTCCTAGAGGCTCGGGCTACTTCTTCAGCTTGTACAACACTCATCCGCCAAATCCCTGCGGTCTCGACCGTTCAATAAATTGGATTAAAGACAGGCAACGCACCTTCCGGGGAAATCTCTTGACTTATCTGGCTGTGACACCCACCCATGAGAAGTTGAACGGAATCTACCCGCCAGTCTTCGCCGGGGACATGAATACGCAACTATTTTCCGGCTGTTTCGATACTTGCGAGGATGTT
>CAZENH010000015.1:0-94644 GCA_964513625.1 uncultured Myxococcales bacterium
TCTCGGGCTGTTCATCCAACGGCTTGCCAGGTGACGCCGGGTTTGATGGGCATGATGCCGGGTTTGATGGGCATGATGCCGGCTTTGGTGACCTTGACTGCCCAGCCGGCCTGATGCCGGGCGGGTGCGGGCTCGAGGATCGTTGTGTTGAGTGCATCACCGACATGGACTGCAATGGCGAGACTTGTATGTACGGGATGTGCGCCTTAACATCAGTATGTACGACGGACTCTGAGTGCCAGTCTGCTGGAAACAATGTTTCCTATTGTGTAAACGGCAGGTGTGTTGAGTATTGCGAGCATGATGCCGATTGTCTTCGCGATGAAATATGCTTGGGCGTATGTGAATGGCTGAAATGTAGGCCCGATGGAACTTGCCCGGAGGGCTGGGTGCCCGGCTGGGGCGGCTGCAGCTACGATCCGTGTGTCGATCAAATCGATAAGATCCCCGGTGCCTGCGGCTTGCACGGCGAGTGCGTCGAATGCTTCGCGGACAGTCAGTGTGCCGAGAATGAGACCTGCGACAACTTGGGCGAGTGCGTGATCACACCTCGCTGCGAAACAAATTTGGACTGCCAGTCCGACTACATTTGCTTCGAAAACAAATGTCATCCGCCTTGCGAATCCGAGTCGGATTGCGCCGAGACCGAGTATTGCGATGTCGTGGGGAATGTTTGCGTGACCGTCAGGTGTGATTCGAGCGGAAAATGTTCCCGTTGGGGATACCGCCCAATAGTCGGGACGCTTGAATGTCGTTGGGACCCTTGTTTCTGGAATGAAGGCCTGATTCCGGGAGTTTGCGGCTTGGCCGAACGTTGCATCTGGTGCATTGTCGACGAAGACTGCCAGGATGGAGAATTCTGCAACTCGCGAGGCTTCTGCCGTGACTACCCGGAATGCAATGACAGGTGCGTTACCAACGAGACATGCTTCGAGGGCAAGTGTTACCTGAAATGCGAAACAGATTCGGATTGCAACGATAGCGCCGGTATTTGCATGCCCGAGGGCTATTGTCATTTCGAGCGTTGCTCGAAGGACGGCACCTGCCCCCCAGGCTGGCTTCCCGGTGATGCGGACACAGTTCCCGGCAGGCTTTATTGTGTAATACAATAGTCTGCAAAGTTCTAAGGCACAGCGGACACTTGTATCGATTTCCGAGCCGTGCTATGTACATTTTCTAATTTCAAACAAGGACGAGAGGCTAGAATGATAGACCAGATCAAGAAAGCGGCCATCAACCAGGCCATGAAACTGATGACCAATCCCAAAGTCGGCAAGATTCTCTCTGATCCGCGCTTCATGAACGCCATCAGCAAGGGTTTCGAAATGCACGGACAGATCCGCGAGCAGGTCGAGGGCAAGCTGCGCCTTCTGGCCGATTCGCTCAACCTGGTATCCAAGGAAGAGTTTTCCAACCTCGATCGCAAGATCAACCAGGTCAAGACGGGCCTCGACGACCTGGCATCCAAGCTAGACAGCGCAGCCAAGAAAAGCACGCCTCGTAAGAAGAAGACCAGCGCGAGTAGTCCCGCCGACAACGCCTGATACTGGATCATGCATCGCCTGTTCACTTCCATCGGCCTGCTGCTGGCACTTACGTTCTCGGCTCAGGCTCGGCCGCCCGTCAAGCTGAGCGGCTGGGTGACCGGGATGAAGGCCACCGAGACGGCCTTCGTGAAGATCGAAGGCCCGCTTGTCTTAAGGACCACTACCAGGCCCTCCGGAAAATGGAGTGTCATGGTGACACAGCCCGGGAAATACCGTGTATCGCTCAGTTCCGACAACTACACCTTCAAGCCGGCCGAACGCTGGGTGACACTGACTGTGGGTAGCCGTGGGGCGATAAATTTTCGGGCGGTCGTAAATGCCAGAATCGCGGGTGCGACGGAGATCGACGGGCGGGTGATCGGGCTGGCCGGAGGAAACAAGGCCGAGATTTTGGCCGTCGGCCCCAATGAACTAAGAGCCGTCACGCAACCCGGAGGCGCATTCAAGATACAAGGCGCATTGCCCGGAAAATATACGCTCAAGCCGCGTCTGGCGGGCTTTAAATTCAAGCCGGCCAGCAGGAAAGTTACCGTCAAGAGAGGCAAGCGCAACAAGGTTCGTTTCAGGGCGATAAAAAACGTCAGCAGAACGAAGTTGAAGCCCTGGTTGAGAGGTAATGTCAGCGGGCTCGCTCCGGGTGAGATAGCCATTATCCGCGGAACCGGTCACAGGCGCTTCACATACAAGGTTTCTCGTAACGGTCCCTACGAAATCAACGATATCAAGAAGGGACGCTATCGCGTCTGGATTAGCGTGCCTCACTGCGATCGCTGCGGCTATGTTCCAGGGCCGTTAAAAGCCGACATTATCAGGCGCGGAGATACCAGGATCGATTTCGCAATCATCCATCGTTAGAAGCAGATCAAAACAAACTACTTGGTGCCAAACAAGCGGTCGCCGGCATCGCCCAGGCCGGGCAGGATGTAGCCGTTCTGGTTCAGTTTCTGATCGAGGCCGGCGGCATAAATGTCAACCTTGGGATAGCGGGCCTCGACGTTCTTGATTCCTTCCGGGGCCACTACCAGGCAGATCACCCTGATGTCCTCGCACGAAGCTTCGGTTAATAGATCGATGGTAGCCAGCAGGGAATTTCCGGTAGCCAGCATGGGGTCGATGATCACGGCCGTGCGCCGCGAGATGTCGGCCGAGAGCTTGCGGTAGTAGCTGACCGGCTCGAGAGTCTCCTCGTTGCGATACAGGCCGACCACGTTGACCCGGGCGGAGGGAATCAGATCGAGCACTCCCTGGAGCATGCCGATGCCCGCCCTGAGTATCGGCACCACGGCAACTTTCTTGCCGGATATCTTCTCGACCTCCACGCGACCCATCCAGCCTTCGATCTCGACTTTCTCCAACTCGAGTACCCGGAAGGCCTCGTAGGCCAACAAGTTGGTGATCTCCCGGGTCAGATCACGAAAAAGCGATGTTGACGTGTCGGCCCGGCGCAACAGGCCCAGTTTGTGACGAACCAGCGGGTGGGAAACAATATGCAAAGGCACGAAACACCTCCTCCAGGTAGGGACGGAGGTCAACCAAGTTACAGAAATTGCTGGATTCCGTCAACTTCCGTCCCTCTTTTTTCCCCACCTCCGTCCCCGTCTTTTTCAAGCGGTTGACCATTGGAATCCCGCGTGTTTTGATGTCGCAACTCGAAACAGGAGGCCTGCGGTGATGAGAATATTTTCGAAACAACTCGTGTTAGCGTTTGTCGCTCTTGCTTGCCTGTCAGCCGGTGGCGCCCGGGCGTCCGAGGGTCGCCTGCTTCGTTTTCCCGACATCTCGGCAGATCGTGTGGTCTTCGTCTACGCCAACGATATCTGGGTGGCTCCGCGCGAGGGAGGCATGGCCAGTAAGCTGACCTCGCATCCGGGGCAGGAGTGGTTTCCTCGTTTCTCGCCCGACGGCAAGCAAATCGCCTTCACCGGCGACTACGACGGTAACCGCGAGGTATACGTCATGCCGGCAAGCGGCGGCGAGCCCGTGCGGCTCACCTTCCACCCCGACATCATGGCCGGTGTCCCGGATCGCTTCGGGCCAGACAACATCGTCATGGGCTGGACCCGCGACGGGCGAATCATCTTCAGGTCGCGGCGCGACCAATGGGATATCTTCATGGGCCGTCCCTGGACGGTCTCACCCAAGGGCGGACTGCCCGAGCCGTTACCGCTGCCCTGGTCGGGCTTTCTGTCGTTTTCCCCGGACGGCAAGCGACTGGCTTACAACCCGACCTTCCGCGAGTTTCGCACCTGGAAACACTACCGCGGCGGCATGGCCCAGGACATCTACATCCACGACCTGGCCGGCGGGAGCGAGCAGCGCATCACCGACTACGAGGGCGTTGACGACTATCCGATGTGGAGCGGCGACAGCATCTACTTCGTCTCCGAACGCGACGGACGTGCCAACCTGTTCGTCTACGATCTCAAGAGCAAAAAAACCCGCCGGCTGACTCAATTCAAGGACTATGACATCAAGTTCCCCTCGCTGGGGCCCGGCGCAATCGTCTTCGAACTGGGAGGCTTCCTCCAGACTTACGAGCTTGCCTCGGGTAAGACTCACAAGATCGCCATCCAGGTTCCCACGGACAAACCGTACACACGTCCGCACCTGGTACAGGCCGACAAGTTCATTACCGAGTACTCACTTGCTCCCGACGCCAAGCGGGCGCTCTTTGTGGCGCGCGGAGAGCTGTTCAGCCTGCCGGCCGAGAAGGGCGAGGCGCGCAACCTGACCCGCACTTCGGGCGCTCGCGAACGCTATGCTCAGTGGTCTCCCGATGGAAGGTACATTGCCTACCTCTCGGACGAAAGCGGTGAATACGACATATACATCCGCCAGGGCGACGGCAAGGGAGCGCCCGTGCGCATCACCCGCAACGCCGATTGTTTCCGTTTCCAGCTGGTCTGGTCGCCGGATTCGAAGAAACTCTTGTTCGCCGACAAGAACCTGCGTCTTTTCCTGGTCGACGTCGACAAGAAGAAGACCACGCTTATAGACAAGGGCGAGTACTGGGAGATTCGCAACTATTCCTGGTCGCCGGACAGCCGCTGGGTGGCTTACGACAAGTTCGGCTCAAACCATTTCGGGTCGATCTTCCTGTATGACACCGGCGCGAAGAAAACCTCCCAGGTCACCGACTGGCTGACAGATGACTACAATCCGGTATTCGATCCCGACGGAAAGTATCTCTACTTCCTGTCCGATCGAGATTTGAACGCCACCATGGCCAGCTTCGAGTCGAACTTCATCAACCTGCGTTCCGGCCGCCCTTACGCAGTCACTCTGGCGGCCGATCAGCCGTCGCCCTTCGCTCCCGAAAGCGACGAGACTTCCATCGGCGAGGAAAAAAAGAAGGAAGACGACTCCAAGGAAAAGAAGAATGAAAAAAAGAAGGTCACCGTAAAGATCGATCTTAGGGGAATCGGCTCGCGGGCCGTGGCATTCCCGGTGCAACCGGACAACTACCGTTCACTGGCCGCGGTAAGCGGCAAGGTTCTGTGGATGTCCGGGCCGTCGCCGCAGCTTTCCGGCAAGCCGCCCCGCAAGGGTGCCCTGCATGTTTTCGACATGAAAAAGCGCAAGGATGAGCAGGTGTACAGCCCGGTAGACAACTACGATCTTGCGGCCAACGGCGAGAAGCTGATCTACAAGAGCGAAAAAAATTACTATATCGTCGAGGTCAAGGCCGATCAGAAGCCCGGCAAGGATATCAAACCGCTCGTGCTTTCCGGGATGCAGGTCATGCTCGATCCGCGCGCCGAGTGGCGCCAGATCTTCTTCGAGGCCTGGCGTCTGGATCGCGACTACTATTTCGCCAAGAACATGGGCGGGCGAGACTGGAAGGCCATCCGCGACCGGTTCGCCGTAATGTTGCCGTACGTCGCCCACCGCTCGGATCTGGTTTACCTGATCGGCGAGATGATCGGCGAACTGGGCACCGGCCACTCTTACGTCGGAGGGGGAGACATCCCGCGCACCGAGCCGGTCAGCGTGGGGCTGCTTGGCGCCGATTTGCAGGCGGACAAGGCCAGCGGGCGATACCGCATCGCGCGCATTTTCAAGGGCCAGAACTGGAACGAGCAGCGACGCTCGCCCTTGACCGAGCCGGGCTTGGGGGTCAAACCCGGCGACTACATCCTCGAGATCAACCGCATTGATCTCAAGCTTCCGACCCACCCGGGAAGCCTGCTGCTGAATCGTGCCGGCAAGCAGACGCCGCTTCTGGTGAACCGTATCCCGAGCAGATCGGGCGCGCGCGAGATTGTGGTCGTGCCTGTCGCCTATGACAGCGGCCTGCGCTACTACAACTGGATCGAGTCGAATCGGCTTTACGTGGCCTCGAAGACCGGCGGAAAGGTCGGCTACATCCACCTGCCCGACATGGGCGCCGACGGGTTGAACGAGTTCGCGCGCAGCTTCTATCCTCAGGTACGCAAGCAGGGCCTGATTATCGACGTGCGCTGGAACGGCGGAGGTTTCGTCAGCCAGATGATCCTCGAACGCCTCAGGCGTGTGCTGGCCGGCATGGACGCCCCGCGCAACGCCAAGCCCAATACTTACCCGGATGCCGTGCACTACGGTCCCAAGGTCTGCCTGCTGAACCAGTGGTCGGCCTCGGACGGCGATCTGTTCCCGCATTTTTTCAGGCGCTTCGGTCTGGGTAAGCTTATAGGCAAGCGCTCCTGGGGAGGCGTGGTGGGCATCCGCGGCTCGCCCAACCTGGTCGACGGAGGTTACGTCTTCACCCCCGAGTTCGCCTTCTACGACACCAACAGCAAGTGGATGATAGAAAACCACGGGGTCGACCCGGACATCGAGGTGGAAAACTCCCCGGCCCAGGTTCTGGCCGGCAAGGATGTTCAGCTGGACAAGGCAATCGAGGTAGTCATGCAGGAGTTGTCCAAGAAAACATACAAGCTGCCGCCCCGCCCCGCAGATCCTATCAAGCACTGATTTCTGAATGCGGCATCGGCCGCGCCACGCTAGCTATACCGGGTCTCACAGGTAGAAAATGTCGTATGGCCCGAAGCCCCGAGGGTTCTCATGCGCTATCCGGACCAGCCGCTTTACAAGCATGCGAATCTCGGCGCCGGTGAAGCGTGGCGAACAAAGGAGGATGCCGGCATGCGGCCGTTGACGATTGATGGATTCCCCGGACAGCACGAGAAAGTGCCGCGCGTTGCGGGTTACCAGGCACCTGCCCTTTCCGGCGGCGTAGGCCAGTTGCTCGGCATCCGTGAACTGTACGTTGCCCTGATCGTGGGCGCTGACGGCATCGATGCCCTTCTTCCTCAGCGCCAAGGCAATTTTCGGCGAGAGATCCTCGTCCAGGTAAAACTTCACGCCCCGGAGCCCCTCTTGCCGGAAGAAGCCTCGGGCACTTCAGTCGCCGCGACATCGTTTTCCTCCAGCAGGTCGTCTATCTCAAGCCGGTAGCGATGGTAGTATGTCAAGGCCGCCTTTATCTGGGCCACGCTCAGCCATTCGAATCTCCCGCCAAGCGTCTTTTCGCACTCGTCGACGGCCCTGTACACCGCGATGACCTCCCATATTCCAAGTCCCGTACCGGCGATCTTCGCCTCGCGCCCGGCGGGCTCGTCCGCGAAGTAGATCCCCGGACACTTCCGCATGCGCAGCGCCTCGTCGATCAGATCCTGCGTCACCTCCGAAAAAGAACGGCGCGATCGCCTGGAGATACGATCGATCTCGGAACGCAACTCGCGCCGCATCCTGAGTGTCTTGACGTCAGTTGCCATGCAGCAAGCTCCTGTGAATCTGCAATCTGGATTACATTGTAATACATTGTAGTCAGAGACGCAAGGCAAAAACACAAAAGCATCTCAATCGACGATCCGCGAAAGAACTACCTTGAGATAGTCCCCTTCATCGAAGGCCAGCAGGCGCGGATGATCGGCCGGGGCCCCCCAGCGATCGAGCACCTGGATAATCGTACCTGTCTGGCGGGCGGCTTGGAGAATTGTGTTCTCGAAGGCCCCGCGGTTTACGTGACTCGAGCACGAAGCGGCCAGGTAGTAGCCGCCCTTGTGGATCAGCTCGATGGCGCTGCGGTGCAAGGCCCGATAGCCTTTGAGTGAGGCCTGTACTTTCGATTCCCTCGGGGCAAAGCTCGGGGGATCGGCCACAATCAGATCGTAGCGAGCGCGGCGCGCCGCGGCCTTGGTCAGAAACTCGGCTACCTCGCAGGCATGCCCGCTGTGTCCGGCAGGATCGAGACCGTTGTCTTGCCAGTTCTGATTGGCCTGAATGATAGCGGCCTGGGCAATATCCACGGTTTCAACGCTGTCTGCGCCGGCCAAACCCGCCGCTACCGAGAAGCCGCCGGTATAACCATACAAGTTGAGTACGCTAAGTCCCGTTGCCAACATGCGAACCTTCCAGCGTGACTCGCGGTGATCGAGAAACAAACCCGTCTTCTGGCCATGTATCAGGTCAGCCTGCATTCGCATCCCGCGTTCTATCACTGCGACCGGTTTCTCGGGCAAACGGCCGAACTCGGCCGACAGGTTGCGCTGGTCGCGCCGTCCCGTCCTTAGAAGCAGATTGTGAACCTGGCGTTGTTCGAGAATTCCTTTCAAAGTATTTATGATGTTAGTCTTGAAGTTGATCATCCCCTGTCCATCGAACTGTATAACGGCATATTCGGCATAGACGTCGCAAACCACACCCGGCAGGCGATCACCTTCGCCATGTAGCAGGCGATAGGTGTTGGTCTCGGGAGGTATGACTCTGTCCCGCAGTGCCGCCGCGGCCTCGATGCGCCTCGTAAAAAGGGCATCATCGATCGCTTCGTCCCGGGTAGTCATTACCCTGAGCCCGATCGGCCCGGAATCGGTGATACCGCGGGCTATGAAATTGCCCTGCTTGTCGAATACCGAGGCGATCCGGCCGGGGGCGAAACCGGGTCCATCCAGCGCATCCTTGAATATCCAGGGGTGTCCCTCGGCGATTACCCGGCCGAGCTCTTTTCCAAGCTTCAGCTTGAGTTCTTGCGATCCAGTCATGAAGGCTTTGGCCCTCACACGAGTCCCGCGGAGCGCAACCTTTTGACTATCTCCAGCGGAGCCTTGGCGCGGTCCATGCTGTAGATGTGTATACCGGGGACACCCGAGCGGATCAGCTCACTGCACTGCCGGACGGCGAATTCGACAGCGAACTCGAACAGGGCATCCTTGTCCCCTTCGCGAAGACCCGCAAGTCCCTGCTTGATCTCGTTAGTGATCGTCGCCCCGCACAGCTCGGCCAGGCTGTACATCATTTTCTCGGAGTAGATCGGCATCACCCCGGGCAGGATTGGAATATCGACTCCCATGTCGTTCAGGCGTTTTCGAAAGTCGAAGAAAAAGCTGTTGTCGTAGCAGTAGTTCGAAATTATAAAATCGGCCCCGCTGTCCGCCTTGAGCTTTACATAGCCGATGTCCATATCGAGACTCTCGGCCTCGATGTGACCCTCCGGATACCCGGCCGCGGCCAGGCAGAAATCGTAACGCGGCTTGATGAAGGCCAGCAGATCCGAGGCATGCTCGAGGCTCTCGGCGTGCGCCTCGAAACCCTCCAGATCCTGGGGCGGATCGCCGCGCGCGGCCAGCACGGTCTCGACTCCCAGATCGCGGTAGTCATCGAGCACCGAAATAATTTGCTCCGGCCCGAGTCCGTAACACGTGAAATAAGCAACGGTAGCCAGGTCGTGCTCTTGCATGAGCATCTTCGCCAGCTGAAAAGAACCTTCCCGTGTCGAGCCCCCGGCGCCGAAAGTGACCGAGACAAAATCAGGATTGCATTCGGCAAGCTTGCCGATGATGCCTGGAAGTTTGCCCGCGGCCTTTTCGTCGCGGGCGGGAAATAGCTCGAATGAAATGGTCGGCTTGTCCTTTGATTTCCAAAGTTCGGTCACTTTCACGAAAGCTCCTCCTTTGTCACGTTGATTCTCTGTATAGCGCAGAGTCCAGCAGAACGGAGACAGCACCTATCAACTTTATCTCAGATGAACTTCAAACCGCCGGGATCGGGAAACATCTGCTGGACACTTACGGGCTTCGTCGTCAGCGGCGGTCCGCTGGAGCCCGGCCGGCCGCGGTGGCCCGAATTGCCCATTCTTCCGCTGCGACTCTGGCGACCGCCGCTGTAGCTGCTTCCGCCGCTGCCGCCGCCTCCGGCCGCACCGGCCGCACCGGCTGCTCCGGCCCTGTTGTCGATCCTTATCAGATTGACGAGTTCCGGGTGGTTGGCGTCGTAATTTACAACGACTCTCCCGCCGTTGCCTCCGTCACCCCCGTCTCCTCCATCGCCTCCATCGGCGCCGTCTCCCGCGGCGCCTGCCGGCGCGCCGGTTCCCCCGTTGCCGCCCCGGCCGCCGAAGCCGCCGCTGCCGCCCGCTCCTCCCGGCCCGCCGGAGGCGCGAATGGTCAACTTGCCTCCGCCGGCCGGATCGAGCAACACCGTCCGCGTCAGGTTGCCCGCCGACTGATCGGTCACCCGCGCCAGAACCAACTCTTCCCCGCCCGGCCCGCTTATCTTGGCAACATCGACCGTCAGGTCGTGGCCGTTGCCGCCCGGCCCGCCCCTGCCGCCGTCGCTTCCCCTGAGCCCGTTCTCGCCGTTCCCGCCCGGACGGGCGTATGAACCCGAACTCGATTCGCTTTGCCCGTCACGTCCCGATTGACCCGATACTCCAACCTGGCCGGGTTGTCCGGGCGTGCCGCTGAAGTTCGCGATCACTCCGCACTTGAAGTTCAAGCCCAGTTCGAACTTGCCTTCGAGACCCGCGACGTGCTTCGACGTCAGCGCAACTTCCACCTTGCGGCCCAGCAATTCGAGACCAGTGTTGGGAACGACCAGAATGCCGTCCTGAGAGCCGACCTTGCCGAAGTTCGAGCTGAAGTCGAAGTCCTCGAACGTCAGGTGGCCTTTCTTTTGCGCCTTTCCGGCCGAGTCATAGGCCCAGGTGGTCATCGTCTTGGGGCCCTCGATATCGGCCGTGACCAGCAGTTGAACCGGCTCTCCGGCACAGACCTCGGTCGAGCCGTTCGCGGCGGCAAGATGCAAGGCCGTGACCTTCTTGTCCTCGAGCGTCTCGGTTCCCTCTATGGCCCGCTTGAGCCAGGCGCACCCGGAGACAGCCTGCGCAAAAATCAAAACGCCCAACAATAGTGAGAACTTCCTCATGACAACCTCCAGGTAATTCGGACGAATTTCATTTCATGCCGGAAGCTTTCTTAATCTTCTCGATATCTGATTTACGGATGAATTTGATCAGATTCTTCCAGATCGAGTGAAAACCGTAACCGCCCTCTTTCATCTCCCGGATGGCTTCTTCCTTGGTCCAACCCTGGAAAACAATACGGTAGAAGGCGGTCATCGTGCCCGTGCGATCCGAGCCATGCTTGCAGTGGACAAACACCGGGCGCTTGTCGGGATCGGCCATGATTTTCAGAAAGGCGACCACGTCTTCTTGCTCTGGATGAAACGGCGAGAACTTGATGTGACGATAGGCCATTGAGCTCTTGTCCATTTCCTCCCGTTCGGAGTGTATTGCGCGCAGGCTGACTACCGTCTTGATGCCAAGCTTGGAAAGCTCTGCAAATCCATTTTCATCCGGCTGTGCGCCGCGATACAGATCGTTGCTCACTTTGAACAGGTTCGAAAGGCCGGGCCTTGTAAGGGGTGTTGCCCATTTAGCCGGGCGAGCTTGTGTATCATGAGCGGCCTGGCCGACGACGGCCCGATCACAAGCGAAAGACAGCCAGACTATGCATATTGCGGCAACTGACTTCCTGCTGACTGCATACATGGATCACCTCAAGACCGATCAAGAAGGCGACATCTTCTATTGGTGATGAAGCATAGCATTTCGACGATTGCATAGACAAGCGCCTGGGAAGATGATCCTGTAAGATTTGAGTTGACCATTGCACTGAAGCAGCCTTAGTATTCGCGCTTAATGAAGAGGAATAATCAAAACGCCTCGAGCGAGACTTTCAACCAGCGCGGCATCGACCTTGCCGACCGCGGCTGGCTGGACGAGGCCCTGCGCGAGTTTGGCATGGCCATCGAGGCTGACTCCAGTTCGCCCTTCCCCAGGCTCAACCGCGCAAGCGTCCTATTAGAACAAGAACGCAATCTTGAAGCTTTAGAGGATTTGCTGGCCGCCATTCATCTTGCACCGGATGAGCCGGCAACCCGATACCATCTGGGCGTATTTCTCACTCGCGTAGGTCCCGAGCTGGCCATGGAGCAGTTTTCCAAGGCCCTCGATCAGGATCCGGAACACATCGATGTCCTGATCCAGATGGGAATTGCCAAGGCCGATCGCGGTGAACTGGGCGAGGCTGAGAAATACCTGCGCAGGGCTTTCGAAATAGACGACAGCGACCCGCTGGTGAACCGGGAACTGGGCATGCTGCTCATGGAGCGCGGCTCGGTTCACGATGCCATCGGTCACCTGAAAGTCGCCCAGGCCTGCATTCCGGACGACCCCGAGTATCTGATAGACCTGGGAATGGCCTACATCCAGGCCGGTTTCTACGAGCAGGCCGAGCGGGTGATGATCGATGTGATCGGCAAAGACAGCACTAATTTTCACGCTCATTACAATCTGGCGGCCATCTACGCGGATTGGGGTAAAACCGAGGCCTCTTGTGAACACCTGGCTCTGGCGGCCCAGCGAGAACCTCAGCGAGTGGGCGAATGGGCCAGAGATGATCGCATGTTCGATAAAATCAGGACAGACCACCGGTTCAGAAAACTGATCGAGACGAGCAAGCTACCAGATGTTGGGTAGGTAAATATCCTACCCACATGCCCTTGTTTTTTGCTTTACAGTCAGATCCGGCTGTGATAGGAATCGTGTTTACGGATTTCCTTGATGATCAATGAGGTACGGGAATTGGCATTGAAGTACATTATGATACGTTGCATTATATTCACCCGGTAGCGAAATGAAAATACGCCGGCTCGACATAATAGGTTTCAAATCTTTCGCTGATGCGTCTTGCCTGCGCTTCGACAACGGCACGACCGGCATCGTCGGTCCCAACGGCTGCGGCAAGAGCAATGTCGTGGACGCCATCCGCTGGGTCATGGGTGAGCAGAGCGCCCGCCGCTTGCGCGGCAAGAACATGGAGGACGTCGTCTTTGCCGGTTCCGAAACCAAACCGCCCATGGGAATGGCCGAGGTTCGTCTGACGTTCGAGAACGACGGACGCAACATCCCTCCGGAGTATGCGGCCTATTCCGAGATAACTGTGGGCCGGCGGCTGTTCAGGTCCGGCGAGAGCGAGTATTCAATCAATCGCACTCCTTGCCGCCTGCTCGACGTACAGGAACTTTTCATGGGCACCGGCGTGGGCACCCGGGCTTACTCGATCATCGGCCAGGGAACCATCGGCCTGCTGATCAGCCAGAAGCCCATCGATCGCAGGATGTTGATCGAGGAGGCCGCCGGCGTCAGCAAGTATAACTCGCGCAAGCGAGTCGCCGAAAGAAAGATGGAACAGACCCGTCAAAACCTGTTGCGGGTCAACGATGTCATCGCCGAGATCAAACGCAACATCAATTCACTGAAGCGCCAGGCCAGCAAAGCCGCTCGCTATAATAAGATCCGCGACCAGCTCAGAGAAATCGATCTTCACCACGCCGCCTATACCTGCCTCGAGTTGACCGCCAACAGGGTCCATCTCGAAGCAAAACAGGTTCGCCTGTCGGACAGTTTGTCGCAGGCCGGTGCCGAGCTCGCAAGTCTCGAGGCGTCGGTTGAGGAAAAACGCACCTGCCTGCTCGATGATGAACGGCGCATCTCACAAAAAAGTGAAGAACTGCTCTCTATCAATAATCAGATTAAGCTCAACGAGAAGAACATCGAGTTCCTCACCCGCGAGGTTGAATCACTCAACGAGCGCGGGCGGCGTTCAGCTAGTGAAATTGAAGATCTGCGATCCGAAGCCGCGAATTTGGCAAAGGTCAGCGAGAAGGCCAAGCGTGAGCTTGTCGACCTGCGCGAGAGTTCCCAGGCGGCCCAGGCCAGGCTCAGAGAAAAGGAGAACGCCTACCAGGTTCAGCAGACCAAGGTGGACGAGCTTCTTTCGCTGATCGATTCAGAACTGCGTACCCAGCGCGACCTCTTTGAACATGCCGGAGAGCTGCGCAGCCGAGTCTCGGGTCTCGATCAACGCCTGGTAGATCTCGAGGGAAGACTGGGCCAGGTTCAGGCCGAAAAGGCAGCTCTAAGCAAGAACTACTCGGAGCTTTCCGAAAAAAAGAACACTCAGACCGAGAAGCTGAATCGTACGCGTCAACTGCAACTCGATTTGGCACAACGGCGCGAATCGTCCGAGAACTCGTTGGCCGAGTTGCAGTCTCAGGCAAAGGAAAACGAAGCCAAACTGATGGCCCTGCGCGACGAAATCAACACCCGCCGCTCCCGCCTGGAATCTTTGCGAGAAATCGAGCGTAACTACGAAGGCTGCCTGAGTGGAGTTCAGTGGGTCATGAAAAACGCCCAGGCCAAGCGTGAAGAATCCCAGGTTCTGGGACTGGTTGCAGACATTGTCCAGGCTCCCCCGCGTTACGAGACCGCTGTACAGGCGGTTCTGGGCGATCGCTTGCAAAGCGTGGTGGTCAAGTCCCAGGGCGCCGGTCTCCAGGCTGTCGACTACCTGAAAAGCGAATCCGAGGGACGATCATCCTTCATCCCCCTGTCGCTGCGCGACTCCACTCACGCGGACCTGTCCAGCGTCAAGGGACCGGGCGTCATTGGCCCCATGCGCGAATTGATTAACTACCAGCAACAATACGATCCCGTTGTTCGCTACCTGCTCGGTGACGTCATGATCATCGAGGATCTACCGCGGGCCATGGAAATCTGGACGGCCAACGGTCACAAAGCGACTCTGGTAACCCTGGACGGCGACGTGCTCGAACCTCAGGGCGTTCTGACGGGCGGTTCACTCGAAGGATCAGGCACTCATCTGCTGCATAACAAGCGTGAAATTCGGGAACTTTCCGAGAGGCTCAAGGATCTAGAGGCCGAATATCGCATGGTGCACGACAGGCAAGGCAAGTTGAAAGCCCAGTTGGCCATGATGAACTCGACGCTCGAAAGCCTGCGACAAAACTCTCACGAGGAAGAAATCCAGGTAGTAGACCAGCAGAAAGACCTGAACCACATGCATCAACAGGTGGAGAGTATCTCCGCAAGGCTCACGAAACTCGAAGGCGATCGACAGGATCTTCAAGAACGTATTGATGTCAACAAACGTGAGCGCGAGAACGACCGCCTGGAGATCGAAGAAAACTCAGCCGGCCTGGCGGAGCGCGAGGACGCGATTCGCTCAGCCCGCGAAAAGGCCAACACCCAAAAACAAAAGTTGGCTGCTCTGGGCCAGGAGGTTCTCGATCTCAAGGTTCAGGCGGCCGCAACCGTCGAACGCAGCGAGGCAGCCCAGCGCAATCTCGAAAACGTTGCTCATTCTATCGAGGAGATCGAACAGCGTATTGAACGCCGCAAAAATGATATCACCAGCGGCAACCTCCAATCGACGCAGGGTCAACAACAGATACTCGCGAATCGCGAGGAGATTTCTGGATTGCTTTCGCGCCACGAAAAACTCGAGAGCGAGGTCGGCGCAAGTCGCGATGCCTACGAGTTACTGCTGGCCGAAGTTCGAGGGGCAGATGTCCGCCTCAAGGAGCAGCGCAGGGATCATGAGCGCCTTACCCATGAGCAGTCTGAAGTCGCGACGCGCCTGCGCGAAATCGATATGGAGCTGACTCACCTGTCTGCCGACGTGCAACGCTCTCACAAGACCGATCTTACATCCTGCTTGTCCATCTACCACCTGCTGCCTGCGCCTTCCGCGGAACAGCTCGAACGGGCGGAGAAGCTCAGAAGTACGCTCGAACGCATGGGTGACGTCAACCCGCACGCCGTCGAATACTACGAGGAAAATGTGCAGCGCTTCGAGTTCCTCAGTACCCAGAGTCAGGATCTCGAAGATTCGTTGCAGAAGCTGCACCGGGTAATCATCAAGATCAACCGCACCAGCCGCAAGCGCTTCCGCGAAGCCTTCGAGGCCATCAACTCCAAGTTCGAGGAAATTTTTCCGCAGCTCTTCAACGGCGGCAAGGCCCAGCTCAAGCTCGAGGAGACACAGGACATCCTCGAGGCCGGCGTCGACATCATCGTGCAACCTCCCGGCAAAAAGCTGCAGAATATGGAATTGCTGTCGGGCGGCGAAAAAGCGTTGACCGCGGTCGCCCTGCTGTTTTCGATCTTTTTGGTCAAACCGACCCCCTTCTGCCTGCTCGACGAGGTCGATGCCCCGCTCGATGACGCCAATCTCGACCGGGTCAATAGCATGGTGCACGAGATGGCCAAAACCAGCCAGTTCATCCTGATCACCCACAGCAAGCGCACAATGGAGATCGTCGACAAACTCTATGGCATCACCATGGAAGAGCCGGGCATCTCAAAGGTAGTCTCCGTACAGCTAACAGAAGACGACGAGCTTTTGAAGCAGGTGGGCTGAGGCACTGCTCTTATGAACCTGATTCATGTTTTCTTGCCTGCCCGCATAATCGAAAGTCTGCCTGCTGCAAGCGAATCCAATAGCGGACAGTCCGGCGGGGATACCTTCGTCATTATCCTGCTTGGGCTCATATTACTATTTTTCGTCTGGCTGGTCGTGGCGGCCGTCCGCAAGAAGCTCTCATCCGCTCGCCGCAGGATGGGTGAATACACAGAGGACGAACAGGAAGCGGCCAGAACCGCTAAGCTGTGGGAGGAGGCCAGGCGCAAGTCCGAGGAAGAAGAAGAGGAAGAAGAAGCAGCGGACGAAGATGTAGACATACAGACAGAACTGCTGGAAAAGGCGCGCGAACGCCGCGAGGCTAAAGAGCAGGCACTCAGGGATCGCGCGCAGGAAAAGCCGCAGGAAGCCGCGGAGATCAGTCCCCCCGAAGAGCCTGCGCTGATCGAAGAGCCGTCGCCTGTCGAAGAGCCGCCGCCTGTCGAGGAGCCGCCGCCTGTCGAAGAGCCTCCGCCTGTCGAAGAGCCATCGCTTGCCCCTCCGGGCGAAAAAGCCGTTGAGCTAGTCAAAGCGGAGCCGGCAGCGCGATCGCTCGAAGAAGGTCTCGGCAAGACCCGCTCGGGATTCGTCTCCCGTCTCGGAAAAATGTTCGGCAGGTCTTCGATCGATGAAGACGATCTCGAGGAGATCGAGGAAATTCTTTTTACCGCGGATATCGGCGTGCGCACTTCGCAGAAGCTCATTGAAGCCTTGCAAACCGAGGCCGGCCGTAAAGAGCGTGCCGACCCGGGCAAACTCCAGTCGATTCTCAAGGAACACATCGAGAAGATGTTGTCGGTCGCGGCGCCCCCCCTTGATATTGAAAGCGCCCGACCTTTCGTTATTTTAGTAGTCGGCGTCAACGGAACAGGCAAGACGACCACGATCGGCAAGCTGGCCATGAAGATGGCCAGGGACGGCAAGAAGGTCATACTCGCCGCGGCTGATACCTTTCGGGCGGCCGCCAGGGAACAGCTGGAAATCTGGGGCAAGCGCGCCGGAGTTCAGGTCATCGGCGGCCAGGAAGGTGCCGATCCCGGGTCGATAGTTTTCGACGCTATCAGCGCCGCAAAGAGCCAGGGGGCGGACGTCGTCATAGCCGACACCGCCGGCCGGCTGCATACCAAGATCAACCTGGTAGAAGAATTGCGTAAGGTGCAGCGGGTTTGTGGAAAGGCCATGCAAGGCGCGCCGCATGAAGTGCTTTTAGTGCTGGACGCCACGACCGGACAAAACGCCATCAACCAGGCCAAGCAATTCAACAAGGCACTGAACGTCACCGGAATAGTGCTAACAAAACTAGACGGCACGGCCAAGGGCGGTATCATCATCGGTGTCTGCGATACCTTCGGAATACCGGTACGCTACATCGGCATCGGTGAACAGGTGGATGACCTGCGTTCTTTCGACCCCGTCGAGTTCGTCAAAGCTCTTTTCAAGTACTAGGGGCTTATCTGACCCCTTGTTTTTTCATCTTGTCCAGGATTTCCCGGTAGCGCTTGTCGGAGCGCAGGTTGGCCAGATCCGAGTCTTGTTCCATGGCCTCGTGCTCGGCATAGCCGTTTAGCGCGGCGATATGCAGGTAGCGGAAGGCAAGCGATTTCTTCTTCAGCAGTGAATATATACAAGCCATGTTATAGTAAGCATCGCTGAAGTTAGGGTCCACTTCGAGCGCCTTCTTGTAGTAGCTAAGCGCCTCCTCGTAGTCGCCGCGGGCATAATAAGTTACGCCAATACCGTTAAATGCC
The DNA here is from genome assembly GCA_964513625.1 of uncultured Myxococcales bacterium. Lineage (GTDB taxonomy): Bacteria > Myxococcota > B64-G9 > B64-G9 > B64-G9 > DATKYQ01. The sequence continues at coordinate 17,878 of CAZENH010000015.1, forward strand.
TCGGGACGCGTTGGATCCTTTTCGGTGGCCTGGTAAAAATATTTCCGGGCACGCTCAAAGAAGCCAGCGTTCATCTGGGCGGCGCCCTGCTTCATGAGTGTTTTCCAGTCGCCGGCGTACTTCTGGTAATCCTTGGGATCGAGCGGCTTGACCTCTTCTTCCATCTGGTTGCCGTTCTCGTCCAACATGGGTTCGGTCTTCTCCTCGACCACGATGGTACCCGCATCGGCCTTCTCGACCGCCGGCTTTGGCGGTCTTGGACGAAGTTTACGTATTACCAAACCGTCGCCCTTGCCCTTGCCTCCGATCGTGCATTGCGTGTCCGCGTAGTGGGCGGCCCCTGAAAGCACCCGTCCGGCGCGGGCCACCAGCATCACCATCGGCGCCCATTCTATTCCGTTACACTCCTTGCCCTTCAGACAATAGCGCCACTTGCCGCTCAGGCTGTCCTCCAGCACTATCCCCCGCAAAATCACGTCCCCTTTTTTGAAATTGCAAGTCGTAGAAACCCAGATGAGTTTGCCGCTTACTTTCTTTCCCTGCTGCGACACACGGATGACACCCATGCGCGTTGCCCACTTGCCGCCCAGTTCCGTAGCCTGACCCGAAGCCTGCCGGCAAGCCAGCAGCGCAAGCAGGAATCCGAGCAAATGCAACGCGCGGCCGCCTCTTGTCATAATCGCCACCTCCCTGCAGTCCCTTCTCATTATTATCCAGGGACTAGCAGTGCGCCTTTTCGATTGTCGCTTTAACCCGGCCCTCGACCACCGCCTGCATGAGCTTACGCACCTTGGGATACCTGCGCAAGATGCCATCCATGTCCGAGTTGAGGATCGAGATGACCTCGACCTGGTCAATCGCCACGACCGTCGCGGTTCTGGGACGGCCGGTCAACAACGACACTTCTCCGAAATAAGCCCCACGGCTCAGCTGGGCCAGTTCAACCGGGCCTTGTTTACCCGTGGTAATTACCTTGACGGATCCGGACATCAACAAAAAAAACTCCTGGCCGCAATCGCCCTCGTTGATAATTGCTTGTCCGGCAGTGAATTTTTGCAAGCGTCCGGATTCGTATATCAGTGCCAGATCATTTTCTTCGACTTTCTTGAACAGGTGACTGCTCGAAACAAAGGCACACACCGCCAGGTTGCCGGAGATGGGTTCACCGATCCTATCGCCGCTCATATTCAGCATAACCTCTCATTCCTCCCCAAGGACTCGTTCAAAGATGATCTCGGTTCTGGCCAGCAGCGAATCAGGATTAAAACAGCTGTCGATACCTTGGCTGCCCAGTGTTTGCGTAACTTCCCCGTCTCGTTCGAGCAAACTCTTCAGGTTTTCGCCTGTATCCCAGGATTCCAGAGCCGCCCTTTGTACCAGCGTGTATGCCTTTTCCCGTTGCATGCCTGCCTTGACCAGCGCCAGAAGCACGCTCTGGCTGAAAACCAGTCCAGCGGTCATTTCGAGGTTGTGACGCATTCTGTCTTGATCCACCACAAGTCCCTCGATGATTCTGGTCATACGGGCGAGGGCATAATCCGTAAGGATTGTGGCATCCGGCCCGATTACACGCTCGACGCTCGAATGCGAAATGTCCCGCTCGTGCCACAGGGCGACGTTTTCCAGCGCTGCCATGGCATACGATCGAAGCAAGCGGGCCACCCCGGTCAGATTCTCGCAGCCGATCGGGTTCTTCTTATGAGGCATGGCCGACGAGCCGCGTTGACCCTTTCTGAAAGGCTCTTTGACTTCGGCTACCTCCGTGCGCTGCAGATGTCTGATGTTGACAGCCATCTTCTCCAGGCTGGCTCCCAGGTTGGCCAAGGCGCAAAACATTTCTGCATGACGATCGCGTTGAACAATCTGGTTCGAAACCGGGGCTGCAGCCAGCCCGAGACTCTTCATCACCCTCTCTTCAACGCTGGGTGGAAGATGAGCGAACGTGCCTACCGCCCCTGAAATTTTGCCCGTGGCCACTGAATCCCGGGCGGCCTCCAACCTGCGGCGTTGACGATTGAGTTCTGCAAACCAGATCAGAAGCGTCAGCCCGAATGTGATCGGCTCTGCGTGGATACCGTGGCTGCGGCCCACCATTAGCGTGTGCCTGTACCTACGAGCCTGCTTGCCGACGACCTCAGATAGCGCGTCGAGATCGGCGAGAATCAACTTCATGGCCCGGGACAACTGGATGGCGAAACTGGTGTCCAGCACGTCCGAACTGGTCATGCCCAGGTGCAAATAGCGGGCATCAGGCCCCATACGTCTTTCTAGATGGGTCAGAAATGCTATCACATCGTGGCGAGTCTCGGCCTCGATCTTGGCGATCTCAGCCACGTCGGAGTCATCTATCTCCCATTGGGCCGCCCTGAGTTTACGAGCAACCTCTGGGGGAACCAGCCCCTCGAGCGCCATTGCCTCGCAGGCGCAAAGCTCAACCTCCATCCAGATCGAAAACCGCTCTTTATCGTTCCACAGTCTACCCATTTCCGGCCGGGTGTATCTCGATATCACGCTCAGCCCCTTTGCGATATTATTGCATTTGCAGCATAGCCAAAACGAGGGGGCTTGACAAGACACTATGGTCAAGGAAACAATGGCAGCTTCTGAAGAAGTTTACGCATTTCTTGGGGTACAAACCAGTGGAGGTAAACATGCCTATCGATTTTCCGAGTGAAGAGTGGACCACGGCTTACCAGGAGGCTTTAAACACATCAGAGTCTTACAAGGAGGCCGGAAAGAACTGGACCCACGGTCCAATCGCTCTTGTGGTAAAGGCCGAACCCTCAATCGGCGTCGAGCAGGATACGGCTTTTATTCTCGATCTGCACCAGGGAGTCTGCCGCAAGGCCTGGATCAGTGATCTCGAAGAAGCCAACAAGCAGCCCTTTGTAATCACCGGCAGCTATGCCCAGTGGAAACAGGTGATGCGCAAGGAACTGGATCCTATCAAGGGCATGATGCAAGGAAAACTCAGGCTCAAGGGCAATCTGCCAATCATCGTGCGTTTCGTCAAAGCGGCCCAGGAGCTTGTCGAAGCCACAGCTCGCGTCGACACGCATTTTCTCGACGAGTAGACCGGGTTGGACATGAGCTACGATGCTGATCTGAATTTTGTTTTCGCGCATACGCCCAGGGTCTCGTTTGGCGTAAACGTGGTTGGCGACCTGGGGAACTGGCTGTCCGACATGGGCCATTCCAGGGCCGTGGTTGTGACCGACAAGTTCCTGGCCGAAAAGACGGACATGCTCGAGCGGGTCAAGAAGTCTCTTGGCGGACGCTTTGCCGGAGCCTTCACCGATGTCATTCCCGATCCCACGGCCGAATCAATCGATCAGGGAGCGGCCTATGCCAAAGAACAATCCGCCGATGTTCTGGTTTCGCTCGGCGGCGGCAGCGCCATCGACAGCGCCAAGGGCATGTCCGTGGTGCTGACCGAGGGAGGCAAGATTCTCGATCACGAGGGATACCATGCCTTGACCCGGCCCCAGACGCCGCATGTGGCCATACCGACCACGGCCGGCACCGGCTCTGAGATGACCATGGTCACCGTGATCAAGGACCCCGCCCGCGGGCAGAAAACCTTCATCGGCAGCTATTTCCTGCATCCCGATTTGGCCGTGCTCGATCCCAGCCTGACAGTCGGACTGCCGCCCAAACTGACCGCGGCAACCGGCATGGACGCCATGTCGCACGCGATTGAGAGCCTGCTTTCGAACCTGCGCAATCCTTTCTCGGACGCTTACTCCTTAGAGGCCATCCGCATTATTTCCAAAAGCCTGAAGCGCTGCCTGGACAAGCCCGACGACCTTCAGGCTCGCGGGCAGATGCTTATAGCCGCGGCTATTGCGGGATCGGCGTTTTCAAACGCCATGGTGGTTCTGAACCACGCCTTGGCACACACGGTGGGAGCCAAGTTCCACATTCACCACGGCACGGCCAACGCCATGTTCTTGCCGCACACCATGCGCTTTTTCACGGACGTATCGGCCGACAGGTTGGCTCTGGTGGCGGGTGCTTTAGGGCTCGATACAAAGGGCGTTGATGACGAGCAGGCCGCGCTGCAGGCCGCCGATCGCATCGAGCAATTCAACAAGGAAATCGGCCTGAACGATCGTCTGTCCGACTACGGTGTGACCGAGGAGGATCTGCCGGCCATCGCCGACATGGCCTTGACCGATGGTTCTATTATCTACAGCCCCAAGCCGGTTTTCGATCTCGACCAGATCGCCTCGGTGGCCCGTAAGGCGCTGTAAATGGTAACCGACGTGAGCGCTGACAAGATCATAGTCGATCAAAGCGCCGAGGAAAACGGCTTGGCCTTGATGCTGGCCGATCTACTGAGCCAGAACCTCGAGCAGCATCCTGAGAAGAACAAGCACTTCAGGCGCCTGAAGGGAAGCGTGTGCATCACGGCCAAGGACGCCGAGGTGGCGCTCACCCTGGTATTCGAGGGAGGATCCTGCCGGGTTCTGGACGGCGCACAGGGCAAGCCCAAGCTGAGCATAGAAACCGACTCCGAAGCTGTACTGGGCCTGTCAACCGTCCCGCTCAGGGCCGGGCTGCCGGATATCTTCGACAAGCAAGGCCGGGCCATGCTAGGCCAAATTTTATCCGGCAAGATCAAGATCAAGGGCCTGCTTCTGCACCCGTTGATGCTGATTGCTTTAACCAACGTTTTCTCTGTCAACTGACACAAGTTTTGTGGTTGACAGGTAGCACCCTGCATGCAACATTCATGCATTCTCTTACACTGTAATCACAGGTAGGATATCGTACCTTGTCATAATCGGAGGAGGAAGACGATGAAGCGTTTTTTTGCAGTCGTGTACGTGGGTGCCTTAGCTCTTATTCTGGCTATGGTCATTCAGGGCTGCATCGAGACCAAGTGCGGGCCAGGGACTACGAAAGAAGGCGACAACTGCGTACCGCTTTGCAAAGACGGGGAGTATTGGGATGCCGAAAACAGTGCTTGTCTGCCGGTTGTCGAGTGTGCCGAAGGGACACAGCTCAACAGGCTGACCGGCAAGTGCGAGCCCGAGATCTCAGAGTGCGCCGACGGCACCGAGTTGGTCAACGGTGAGTGCGTGCCCGAGTGCATCGACGGCCAGGAATACTACAACGGCGTCTCCTGCCAGCCGATCCCCGATTGCGCAAGCGGTACCGTCTTTAACCATAATACCAACGAGTGCACTCCGCTAATCGACGACTGCTCCGCCGGCACACACCTCGAAAGCGGAAACTGCGTGCCGGACGTCATCTGCGGCGCAGGAACTCATGCCTCCGGCGCTGAGTGCCTGCCTGACACTTTGGGCGAACCCGATGTCGCAGAGGGTGACGAGAACAACGATATCTTCTACCCCGACTGGACTTCGACGATTGTGAACTTACCGGCGCTTGACGAGCATGTCAGCCTGGGCGGCAACATCCGCGCGCCGACTGATCTCGACGGCGACGACCTGCCCGATGCGGACTTCGACGCCTTCATGCTGGTGCCGCAAAGCGGCGCCGGCATGGCTGGAACGTACCTGCACATAGAAGCCACATCCGAGAGCGCCTGCAATCCGGCCCTGATGATCGTCGGCGTCGACGAGGACAGCCGGGAGCTTTTCTACATCCGTTATGCACTCAATCCCAACGGCTCCAGCGCGGCTCGGGATGTGTTCCTGCCGTCGGACGGATTGTACTTCGTTTTGGTCACAGACTACTCCAACCTGGTCAGCGACGCTTTCGGTCTCGATGCGATCCCGGTCGGTGGAGATGATTTCAGCTACTTCGTGACCATCGAAAACCGCACGCCGCCCGTGGCTACCGGCATCTCGGGCTTCCCCTACACCGGTACAAGCAGTCACGCCGACGGCAGCCTGCAATTTTACGATTTGCCCGAACTGATGAGCGATGACATCCTGCGCGTCAGTACAACCTCGGCCCCCAGCGACGTCATGCCGATCGCCATGATTTTCGCGCCGGACGGCGGATTGGCTCGGGAACTGATCATTCCCAGCACGGCCGAGGATATCGACCTCAACTACTACGTGGAGTCCGGCGGCGACTTCGTCCTGGTCATGGACTACCTGATGACGATCGGGCCGACGCGTGACTACTCGCTCGACGTCGCCTTGAGGCAAGCTATCAACATGAGCGGCCAGAATTCGCCTTGGGACGGCCAGCTCGATGCCTACGACAGCCTGCTTCTGCAATTCGACCTGGCCGAAGGAGACATTTTCCCGTTCAGTGTCGATCCCCCGAGCGGCAGCCGTGTGAACCTCAAATTTGCCGTGTTGGACAACTCCCTCGATCAACTTTACCTGGTTGACTCCGGATCGTGCGGCGATCCGGAGGACGCCTACTACTATGCTCAGAAAAACGAGCGCATGTTTGTCGAGATCAAAGAAGTGGACGGCAAGCAAACCCCTTTCACTCTCGACTTCACAGCTATACAAACTCCCGAACTGCAGCCAGGCAACAGTTATCACTCTTTGACTGTCAACAACATGCCGCCCAACACCTTCCCTGACTCGGCCATCGAACACTTCAACGCCGATTTCGGCCAACTGGTGTCCTTTACAAACTTCCATTCCAGCGGAAACTGGTGGATCGATCCGCTCGAGCAAATCTACACGCCCTACATCGACTTGATGGGCCCCATGGTCGACGCGACCGACTCGAACTTCTCATCCATCACACCCTTGATGGCATTCATACCTGCGGCAGGCCAATATCTGCACCTGGTCTGGGATCCATACACTGATACGGCCGACGACCCCTCGGGCGCCAATTACGATACCGACTTCTATTCCCAGGATACGACCTTCCTCGATCAGATCGCCCCGGGTGTCTCGGTCTCTAAGACTCAGCAGCTTCCGGATACCACCAGCGGTTTTGCCGGGTTCTCGCTGTTGGCCGACGCCGCCCAGCCGGTTGTCTTGACCGTCACACCGGACGGCGCCGACTTCCAGCCTGAAATTTGGGTGCTGACCTTCGGCGCTATTGCGGGTGACGGTTTCTTCGTACCCTATTACTGGGCTTCCGATCCGGCGGCGTTCCAGATGGGCAAGCTGGCCTCGGCCGTTGCCGATGCAGCCGGCGAACCCGTCGAGTTGTCGTTCGTCTCACCCTATGCCTACCTGAGCCTGGTGCTCGTTCGTGACGCTGCTTCCAACGTGAGCCCGGGCACGTTCTCGATCACGGCCGCCGGTCCCTCACTGCCCGCCAACGACAGCTGCCAATCTGCCGAGAGCATCAGCCTGACGGGCGGCGGCGCCGTGATCGACGCTACGACACTGGGCGCGACCAGCGACATCGACAATGTCGCCTGCCTGCCGGCGGACTATCCTCCCTTCGGGCCCGATGTGATCTACTCGATCGACCTCCAGGCGGGTCAGGACATTACCGTCACTTTCTCTGGAAACTTCGACGGAGCCATTTACCTTGTGGACGACTGCGACTGTCCCACTTGCAGCTGCCTGGCCGGCGCGGACGCCGCCTACAGTCCACCGAACGAGGACGAGAGCTTCGATTTCACCGTCCCGGACGGTGCCGCAGGCACTTACTACATCGTTGTTGACTCGTGGTCACCTTACGCGACCGGCGACTTCAGCCTGACGGTCACGCTAAACTAGACTATTCCGCGTACAGTCCGTTCTTCTCGATGTATTCAATCAGGCTGCGCGGCAGTAATCCGTCCGCAGATGAACCGGCACCCAGTTTTTCGCGGACGGCAGTGGAAGATATTCCGGGAAAGATAGCGGGCGAGACCCGCCAATCGCCCTCGGACACCGGATAGCCGGGTCGTGCAAGAACCAAAATGGGATATTTTTCACGGATACTATCGAAGTCTTTCCAGGCGCCAATCTCGGGCAAGATATCGGAGCCGATCACCAGACTGAATTCATCTTGCGGATTGTGAGCGGACAGGTAGGCAAGCGTATCCGCGCTGCGATTCACGCCATCGCCGCCTGCAACCCGTTCGACTTCCGAGACCAACACCCGGCCGCCAAAAGGTCGCGCGCACAGCGCGCACATGGCTAACCGGTAATCGAAATCAATCAGCTCTTTAGAAAAAGCGTGGCGGAAACAGGGCATCATCCATACGCGCTCGAAGCCCTCTGCCTCCAGCAGGTAAAGGCAGGCCATCTGGTGTGCAATGTGAGGCGGATTGAATGATCCGCCCAGCAAGGCGATTTTCATGCGCCCTCTTCCTCGTACATGAGAATCTCAGCTCGCGCCTGCCTGAATGCATCCGCCTGCCTCTGCAAGTGCCTCCAGAGATCTCCGCAATCGGCGCCGCTTTCCAGTGCCAAGCGCACCTCGTTCGTACCGCACAAAAGGTCAATGGCCGGCCGGTCGCTTACGAATTCATAAGGCTCGGTCCGCCACGAAAACTCATCCGCGCCAATCTCTCGCAGGGCTCGCAGAAGTTCGAGTCCGAAGCGAAAGGGCCAAAACAGACGTCTATCGGTCAGGTGCACCTGGATACCGTGACAATTTTCTCCTTTGTGCTTCTGAAAAGTCGGCCTGAATGTAACCGGTCTGAAGCGAACGCCCGCGCCGCAGCTGTCGCTGTGCTCGGTCATGATTCTGCAGAGGCGCCTGGCGTCAATCCAGGGTGCGCCGATCAACTCGAAAGGCCTGGTGCTGCCCCTACCCTCGGAAACGTTTGTAGCCTCCACCAGGCAGGCACCGGGATAAACCGTCGCCGTGTCCAGGCCTGGCATATTCGGAGACGGCATTACCCACATCAGCCCGGTTTGATCAAACCACATCTCGCGGCGCCAGCCCTTCATTTCGACAACGGTCAGTTCTATGTCCATCTGTCTGGACGCCAGGCGGGCCATCTCGCCGATGGTCAACCCGTGGCGCACCGGCACGGGAAACTCGCCGACAAAAGAGTGAAAACCTTCTCCGAGCAGCGGTCCCTCCAAGATCGCTCCGCCAAGAGGGTTCGGCCTGTCCAGAACGATGACCGCCACTCCCGCTAAGGCACAGACCCTCATACAATACAGCATGCTGGCAGCGAAGGTGTAGTAACGACTGCCTACATCCTGAAGGTCGACGACCAGGACATCGATCTCGGCAAGCTGCTCTTCTCGGGGGCTCAGATCTTCCAGAGTATCTCCATAAAGACTGACGACAGGGATATCTTGCATGAGTTGATGCTCGACGGCCTGCATGTCCTGGGAGCCGCCCGATAATCCGTGCTCGGGTCCCATCAGCAATCGCAGGTCTAGACCGGCACCCAGAAAAAGATCTAAAGCGTGTACCAGCTCGCCGTTCACGGATGCGGCATGCGCCAACAAGCCTAACCTTCGATCCCTCAACAGATCGAATCCGCTATCGACCAGCACATCGAGACCGCATTTGATTTTCACACGTTCCCCTAAGGCACTTGAGAACTGGTCAGGTTGTTACTCTCCCGGTTTCAAAGTCAGTGCGAAATCGTAGGTCGCTCCGAAGCCTTTGGGAAATACAGAGCGCCGTAAATTCCACAGCGCGCAAATATCGAGCAACTGGTCGCCGATTGTGTTCTTGGCCATGGCAACCCCGGAAACCTCGCCATCGTTGCTGACCGTGACCTTGATCAACATTTCACCTTTCAATTTTGGTTTTTCCTTGAGACGTTCCTTGTAGACCTTGGCTATCTGTAGACGGTTCAAGGCAAAAATGCGACTCGGACTCTTGCCGCTGATGTTTTGTTCCAATATCTGAAAGCGCGTAAATAGCCTGTCACGGATTTCGATGGCTTTCGCGTTCTTGGCATCCGCTTCAAGCACCTTCTGGGAGAATTCGATCGCCCTGGAAACCTCGCCTCCCTTGTCGTAGATCATTGCCAGGCCCAGGAGGGCTTCTACGTTATTCGGCTCTTTCTTTCTGACGACCTGAAAAGCAGGCAAAGCCTTTTCGATTTCGCCGGACTCGAGATATACAGGGGCGAGTGCCTTGCACGCCTCCAGATCATCCGGCGCGTCATGCATGATGCTCTCATAGGCGCTTTTTCTTTGATCCTGTTTGCCCAACTTCTGGGCCAACGCCGCCATCGCCCGCCAGCAATCAAGATGAACTCCCTCAAGTCCGCAGGCTTTCGCATAAGCTGCCAGGGCCTCCTCGCTCTTGCCAAGCTCATCCAGCAAACGAGCCCGAACATGTTGAACATCGTATGCCCCTGGGTCGATCTCTGCCGCCCGGGAAAAAGCCACCAATGCTTCCTGCTTGTCTCCCTTGTGCAAGATCAGCTCGGCCATTTCACGTTGGGCTATGAATAGCTCGGGCTCTTTTTCAATAACCTTCCGATACTGAGCCAAGGCGGCTTCGGTCTTTCCTGATTTTTCTAAAGCCCTTGCCAGATCGAGCCTGTAGCTGGGCCGGTCCGGATCGAGCTCTACAGCTTTCATAAGCAACGGAATCGCCTTCGTGAAATCCCCTTTTGCAATCCACATCTTACCGAATCGCCCGTATCCGATGGCAACCTGTGAACCCAATTCAATCGCTTGGGCAAAGTTCTTCTCGGCCTGGTCGTAGACCCCCCAGCCCGTCTGGATAATCCCCATGCCCAGATAAGCCCAGAAGAATTTATCATTCAACTTTATGATCTTCGTCAACTCACTACAGGCCTCGTTCCTGTCTTCGAGCGAATAGGCCCACAGGAATCGCTTGAATGGATGCTTGGGATCGGCGCGGTAGTCGTTGTCATAACGAGCGTGCAGGGCAGTGATTTTCTTGGAACCAAGAGCGTCCTCTATTTCGAAAACGGCCGCCGTCACATCGTTCACGCTAAAATGATCACTCGAGCCCTCCTCCGCCTTTCCTGCCAGCGGACCTGCCGCCGGGGGCACACAAGAAGCCGCAAAGACAGCCAAAGTAAATAAGATCGCCGAAGTTGTTCTCATTTTCAGCTCCTCGTTTCTCACTTGATGATCTGCGGGCGAAGACTGACGTGGTTGTCTTTCATGGCAACCTTGAAGCGAACCGCTCGGCACTTATGCTTTTCAATGAGTATTTCTTCTTGACGTTTCAATTTGCGCACAAACCGCTCGAAGTTGAGCTTTTCGATCTTCTCGCCCAGGCTCTCCTTGGCCTTGATGAACTCGGAGTAGATCCCGCGATAGTAATCATCGTCAGCCGAAGTCTCTTTGACTTCCTGCCCCTGTTCTTCTCCCTCGTCTTCTTGTTCTTGTTCTTCCTGTTCTTGTTCTTCCTGCTCTGGTTCTTCCTGCTCTGGTTCTTCCTGCTGCTGTTCTTCTTGCTCTTGTTCTTCTTGCTGCTGTTCTTCTTGCTGCTGTTCTTCTTGCTGCTGCTGATCTATCCGATCTTCCTGTTCCTCTTGCTGCTCCTGTTCCTCTTGCTGCTCCTGTTCCTCCTGCCGCTCGAACTCGTCTGTTTTTTCATTATCCTGATCCTGCTCGGAGTCGCTCTCGTCGTCTTCGGGTTCGTCGACTTTCCGCTCCTCCAGGGCTGAGCCGGGTTCTGGGGTCTTTAGCGGCCGGGACAACTCCTGCGTACTCTCCATGCCTTCCTCATCGTCATCGTCATCGAGCGAGACCTGCTTCTCCTCTTTTTCGCTCAGATCCGCCGAATCTTCTTTCCCATCGAGCGTCTTTTCCTGGCTGTCCTTGTCACGCACCTTGCCGAGACGTCCTCCCAGGACAACGGTAATAACCATAAATACCACGAGGCAAATAGCGCCAAGCCCGAACAACAGCAGAGACAACTCACCAAAAGGCTTGTTCAAGCTATCAACTTTCCTGGCGACAAGAATCGTATACGGACTATTGCCTGCCTCGACGGCTACAGGAACCTCCGTGGCCAACCAGGTCGTCGTCCCGCAACTCGCGATTTTTGGCTCGGCGTCCTTTCCGTTCTCTGAGACAGCTTTCGCTTCCTTGCCAAGAGCCTTTTCAAGGCAGCCCACTGCGTCCTGGGAGATAGTGCTGGCCGCAACGCCGCCGGCAACCAGGTATGCGAAACCAAATCCATCTGGCAGCTTTCCCGAGCGGGATCCAGCCAGGGCATCGTCCAAGGGAAAAGTAGCAAGCAATGCAGCCTTTGCACTTCCCGAAATACGAACCGGAACCGCCACGGCTCGATAGAGCTTCTTGTCGTGGCCTGCGATCAACGCCTCTCGCCTGCCCTGCAAGGCTCTTTGAATTGCGGCGCCGACCTGAGCATCGGCGGAAGGCGCTTTTCCCGTCCAGTGCAAATCAATATTACGAACCAGCCCGACACCTTTTTCATCGAGAATGAAGAAATCCCCCACCGGCGCTGTTTCCCTGGCGGCAGTTACCAGGCTCGCAACTTCGGCTCGCAGCTTGTTCAGCCAACCCTCGCGCTCGCTATCTTGTGAGGGTTGATCGTTTATTAAATTGCGCAATGACAATCGATCGGACATTTCCGTCATCTTGCGAACCAGTCGCCCCATATCAGCTTCATCTATTTCATTGAGCAACTTGACGGTCTCGATCAGCCCGTTGCCGGCCTGGTCCAAGTTTATCTGCCTGGCACGCGGAAAAATTATGAAATAGGTGCCAAGAGTCATGATTATGACCGCGGTCGATAAGAGAATTGCTGATGTTGTTCTGGACATAGTCTTCTCTCCCTTGTACCAGGCGCCGTACCCTGTGGCACGGCAGAATGCGCCGCCAGCGCCTGGATGCTCTCCTGATCAACGTGCTAAGAGTGCAAAAATCTTGTTCATCTCGCGGTTGGCCAAAACCAATTTGCCGTCCGAATACAGCTGGGTGGCCTTGCGTAAAAGGTTGCTGACTGTCTGTTTGTCCTTACCGGATGGTTTTTTCTCACTGTTCAGTTGCGCCAGCCTCTGAAATTTACGATCGATGAACTCCGCGTCTACACTAATATTCTGGACGATCGCCTCGAGCTGCATCGATAAATCCATCATCCGGTCGTAATCTCCCTCTTTACTTACCCCTGCAATTTCCTTAATAAGGCCCGAATTTTCTAAAGGCAAGTCGCCAGGCAGGATGCCACGTTTTCTCATTTTTGCCAATGCCCCTTTGTATGCGGTCTGCGCCCTCTTGCGGCTTACCGCATGCCCTCGCCTGCCGCCGGCCGGCGCCGCCGGGGCACGATAGCTTGCGATACTCGATTTGAGCTTCAAGAATGCCGCTTCCCGGGCGGCAAGTCCCGCCTCGCGCCGACCAATCTCCTTCTCCCTGCGGGCGACGTCGGCCTCGCGTACCGCCACACTTTTTTCTCGCCTGGCAATTCCGACCTCGCGCTGGGAAGTGTTTGACGCCGCGAGCGGCGCATCCGAGGATATTTTTCCAAGCAACTCGTCCTTTTGGCGAGCGAGTTTCATACGCTCGCTCTCGAGAGTTTTCTCCCTGTCCCACATTTCCTTCTCTTTCAGGTAGAGATTTCTCTCCTTTTCGGAAAGCCGCCTGGCTTGAGTCTGATCGTGACCGTGTAACTGTTCTTTGGACGCCATCAAGGACTCTTTTTCCTTCCTCAGGCGCTCACGCTCCTGGCTGAACTCGTTCAGTCTGCTCTGCAGTTCCTGCTCCTCCTTGGCGATCTTGCTGCGGTCGGCCTGGACGACGATTGTCAACTCTTCCTGTTTGCTTTTTTTCTTTTCCGATTCACAGGCCATAACAAGCCCCAGCAGGACAAATAAGCATGATCCGTAGACTATTGTTTTCATGACATGCTCCTCGTGGCCGCGGACGCCGCCGCACGCAAGTCTTGAAGTGATCCAATATTAACGGTGGTGACTTCATACAGTGGAATCGGCTCCAGAATGCCTTTCATAAAAACCGGCTCCTTGGTTTGGACTTCCACCCATTCTTTCACTTTGTTATATGTTGTCTCGCTTATCAGAATCTGCCCCTCCCGGGTGGTCGCCTCTATTCTCTGCGCCAAATTGACGTCTCTGCCGATAACAGTGTACTCCATCCGGCGGGCCGAACCTATATTGCCCGCGATTGCCTCTCCGCTATGCACGCCGATTCCGAAATTGGCTACCGGTTTGCCCTCCTGCATTCGCCTCCAGTTGAATTCGCCGACTTTTTTCTGTATTTCCACGGCCGTGATGACGCCACGCATCTCTGGAAAGTCGATCACCTGAGGAGCTCCGTAGATGGCCATGATCGAATCACCGATGAACTTGTTTATCGTGCCCTCGTACTGAAAGATGACATCAATTACAATACCGAAGTAATCGTTCAGAAGAGCCACAACTTCGCGCGGCCGCAGCATCTCACTGAGTGCCGTAAACCCGCGAATATCGAGAAACAGCACCGTCACGCGCTTCAGTTCTCCGGTCAGGCCCAGATCGTCCTCCTCCTTCAGGATTCGTTCGGCGACCTGATCGGACACATAGCGGGCAAAAGTGTTCCTGATGCGTTCACGCTCCCTGAGCCCCCTGACCATGAAATTGAACGAATTGGCCAGAACACCGATTTCGTCCCTGCTGCTTATTGTCAAAGTATTATCCAGTTTACCTTCCGAAACACCTTCCATGGCCGCCGCGATCTGCCTGATGGGACGCGAGAAATGGCGGGCCAGCAGGAGTGAACCGCCCAGTCCGCAAAGTATCGCAAGCAACGTCACCAGCAAGTTCACGCTCAACGAATCTTTCAGTTTGCGCTCCATATCGACTGTCGAAAAACCCAGCCTGGCCCAGCCAAGAGCCTGACCCTGGTTGCCTTCCAGCTTGACCTTGAAAGTTCTTACCGACTCGTTCGTCCATTTCCACTCAGCCGTACGCTCGAGTCTTCCCTGATTGTCTTGTCCTGCGAGACTGGCCATGAGTCCGGGAGCTGCCTCCTCGAGCAGGTCGAGGTTGAGGCTGCCCCCTTCTATCTTTCCGGAGGCATCCTGGAAAGTTGCAAAACAGAGATGAGTACCGAACTTCGCCCCCAGGTCGACGAACATCTTGACCAGCATCGGATCGTAGTGCCGTCCCCCGTATCCTTGACCGCGCATGCTTGCAATGATGGTCGCCAGTGACTTGAACTTTGTCTCCGCCTCCGCCCTGCTCGAGTTCGCGGATCGAATTACCAGAAAGTAGGCCATGGACGCGCTGACAAGGAGTACCAGTATGGCCACGAAGATTGAAAGCTTGACCCCCAGTGTAAATCGTGATCGTCTATGGGTGGTTGACGCCATGCGAAAGGATTATACTCATCAACTGTAACAACTTCAAGGAATTGCGAGCCGGGCAGATGGACTACATCAGTGCAAAAAAACAGCACAACGGTGTTTCAGGTGAGGACTGAAAAATGACTCAGAAAAGGCTTTATACAGCGACACTATGGTTGAATCTGTTTGTTTTCCTGGCCATCTCGTCTGGTTGCGGCAAGGGGCAGGCGGCTTCCGAGTCGAAGGCAAAAGAGGCCTCCAAGACAGTCAGAGTACAGACTTTGGAAAGGACTGACATCATCGACAAGCTCAGCTACGTCGCCGACCTCAAGCCATATACCGAGATCAAGGTTTTCTCCCAAATTCCCGATCGCATCTTGTATTTTCCAAATAAAGACGGAGACTTTATCCAGCGCGGACAAAGACTTGCATTGATTCGGCGCGAGGGAATGGAAAAGGGCCTCGAACAGATGGCTGCCCAGGGCGAGGCTTTGGGAATACAGATCAGTAACCTGAAAAAAGAACTCAAACGCTCGGCCGAGTTGCTGCGTTCGGGGGTCATTACCCAGCCGGTTTTTGACAAGCTCAAGACTACTTACGATGCCACTGTCGCCCAGCGCAAGGCAATAGACGCAGGTCGCAGCCAACTCGCAGTGCGAGCGGGTAACGCGGTCATCAACGCTCCCATCAGCGGAGTAATCGCTGGCAAAATGCTTGAAAAGGGAGACATGGCCGTTCCGCAAGTGCCCCTGTGCCGGATCCTGGACATCGAGCGTTTGAAAGTCGAGATCAAGCTGGTCGAAAAGGACGTCGACAAGGTTCGCCTGGGACAGGAAGTCCACATCAAGCTGGATTGCTGCGCCGATAAGACCTTCAATGGCAAGCTCACCAGTATCATGCCTTACATCGATCCGGATACGCGCACCAATACCGTGGAAGTAACGCTCGACAACCCACGCGACAAGACTAGCGGCCGCTGGCTATTGAAACCGGGAATGTTCGGACGCGCGGAGTTGGTCGTCTCGGAGCGTAAGGACGTTCTGGCCGTTCCCGAGCCCGCCCTGCTGTTGGATAACAGAATTCTGAAACAGCAGAAGGTTGATGAGATACTGCGCAAGGCATTTGTGGTCGACGAACAGGGTCTGGCTCATCAACGCCTGGTTCGGCTTGGAGCCAGAAAGGGCTCGCTCTATGAAGTGCTCTCCGGTCTGAAAGATGGTGACAGGGTCGTTGTGCGAGGACAGCACGGCCTGCGGGATGGTCAGCAGGTTGAAATAGTGTCCGAAAACTGATTCGCGGTCGAGAGTGTGCAAACATGAAGATCTCCCACATGTCCGTGCGGCGCGGCGTAACCGTCAGCATGATTTACATGATAGTGGTGGGCTTCGGCCTGTTCTCGCTGGGCCGCCTGCAGTTGGACCTTTACCCGGATATTTCTTTTCCGACCGTAATCGTAATTACCAACTACACCGGTGCCAGCCCCGAAGATATTGAAACTCTGATCACCAGGCCGCTCGAAGGTCAGGTAGCCTCGGTCAAGGACGTCGACGAGATAACCTCAGAGTCCAAGCAGGGTATTTCGCTGATCAACGTCAAGTTCGACTGGGGAAAGGATATGGAGCAGGCAGAGACCGACGTTCGCCGGTCGCTGGAAATGGTGAAAGGATATCTGCCCGACGACGCGGACGATCCAATCGTCTTCGCCTTCGATCCCTCACTGCAGCCTGTCGTCATGTTCATGGTCAGCGGCCCCTACCCTCTCGACGAGTTGCGACGCATAGCCGAAAACGACCTGCAGCCGCGGATCGAGCGTCTTGCAGGTATCGCTAACGCCTATGTTGCTGGAGGGCTCGAGCGCGAGATCCACGTGACTCTCGATCCGTTGGAGATAGAAGCTTTCGGCCTGAACGTAAATGCCGTTGTCCGGGCGGTCTACGCCGAAAACTCACAGGTGCCCGGCGGCTCGATCGAGCAGGGCAGCCTCGACTTCACCATCCAAACCGAAGGCAAATACCGGAATGTGTCCGAGATCGGTGAGGTCGTCGTCGGTACAAAGCGAAGCCCGAGCGGTCCACAGCCGATTCGCCTCAAGCAGGTGGCCCGGGTTGAAGACTCGTTCTACGAGAGCCAACGCATTCTCGAAGTTGACGACGAGCCGGCCGTGTGGATGATGGCCAGGAAGCAATCCGGCGCCAATAGCGTCAAGGCCGCCGATGGAGTCGTCGATGCGTTGCCCAGAATCGCCAGGGAGTCCGGGGCCGAACTGGAATTCAAGATCATTTTCAACCAGGCCGATTTCATCAAACAGTCGCTGGGCAACTTATCCACCACCGGGTCTTTTGGAGTGCTGATCAGCTTCTTCGTGCTGCTCTTTTTCCTGCGTAATATCCGCTCGTCTCTGATTATCTCGCTGGCGATTCCCATATCGGTAATTGCCACATTCGCGGTCATGGACCAGGCCGGCATGACTTTAAACATCCTTTCGATGGCCGGCCTGGCGCTGGCGATCGGCATGCTGGTGGACAATGCCATCGTCGTGTTGGAAAATATCTTCCGTCTTCGAGAAGAAGGCCTGTCAGCCAATCAGGCTGCCATCAAGGGAGCCAGCGGTGTCAGCACGGCCGTCAGCGCCTCCACGCTGACCACCGTGTCTGTATTCGTTCCAATACTGTTCGTTCCGGGAATCGCCGGCGTCATGTTTCGCGACATGGCGGTCACGATCTGTTTCGCCTTGACCGTTTCGCTGGCGGTGGCGCTGACCTTCATTCCACTTGCGGCCTCCCGACTACTGGGCTCCGAGAGGGCCGGGAGACTTCTTGCCCGGGCCAGGGAAAAGGACCCGTTTGCAAAAGTTCGTGAAGTTTACGGACGGATTCTGGATTGGCTTCTGGTGCGCAGATGGATTGTGGCAATAGGAGTTGTAGGTCTGCTAGGGCTCACCGGATCGCTAATGGTTTTGATGCCGACGGACTTCGTCGCCCAGGACGACCAGTCGCTGGTCTTTGTCACCATCGAAACCCCCATCGGCGACAACTTGCAAGAAACATACAAGATCATGAAAGAGGCTGTCGAGCGCATCAAGAAGGTCGTGACACCCGAAGAAAGACGCATGATTGCCCTGGATGCCGGTGTCGGCAAGGGTTTTGTCTCGATCTTCGCCAAGGGAGTGCACGCGGGGACGATCCGCGTTCCCCTTGTTTCCATGGGCCAACGGGAGCGCAGCCAGAAACAGATTGAAAATGCAATCCGGGATGAGATTCAAAAGATGCCGGGCGTCAAGGTCACCGTTGGTCCGCCGTTCAACCCTATGGGAGGAGAAGGCGACATCGAGATCCAGATCCGCGGCCACGACCTTGAAACATCGCGCAAGATTGGCTTGAGCCTGCGTGACAAGCTGCGCGCCATGGCGATGATGAGCGAGGTCAACTACTCGATGGAAGACCAGAAACCGGAGGTCAGGATCCGCTTTGATCGTTCCAAGATGGCCGAAATGGGGATCTCGACGGCAGCGGCCGGCAGTACCATCTCGACTTACTTCATGGGGCAGGTCGCCGGCCGTTATGCCGAGGGCGGAGATGAGTATGACATCGTGGTTCGTTATGCCAAGACTCATCGTCTGGACGTCGACGAACTGCGCAGGGCGCCGGTAATGACCATCAGCGGCTCCGTTGTCCCGCTGGAAAACATAGCCGATGTCAAGGAGGCACTTGGCCCAGTCGACATCACCCGCCTCGACCAGGCACGCGTCACCCGCTTGAACTGCAGCCTAGAGGACAAATACAAGGGCCAGGACGGCAAGACCAAGAAGAAGGATCTGCGCGCGGCAATCGCCGGCGTTACTGAGATTCTCAAAAAGTACTTTAGTCAGAACGAAGAGCTGACCAAGAACTTCACATACCACATCGGCGGAACCGCCGAGGATTTCATGACCTCTATGAAATGGCTGGGCATGGCCTTGATGGTGTCGATCTTTCTGGTCTTCATGGTCATGGCCAGCCAGTTCGAATCGCTGCGGCAGCCCTTTGTCATCATCTTCAGCGTGCCTCTGTCTGCAATCGGGGTGGTATTGATGTTCATCCTGACTGGCAGCACGATGGACATCTCGTCATTGATAGGAGTCATCATGTTGGTGGGCATTGTGGTCAATAACGGAATAGTAATGGTTGATGCCGCCAACCAGCTCAGGACCGATGGTCTGGGAAGGCGTGAGGCCATAGCCAAGGCCTCTCGCATTCGCATGCGGCCCGTTCTGATGACCAGCCTGACGACGATTTTAGCCATGACCCCGCTGGCGCTTGAAATCGGTGAGGGCTCGGCCGGCTGGGCAGGAATGGCCAAGGCGGTAATAGGCGGCCTGGTGGCAGCTACCCTGTTGACCTTGATCGTCGTACCGACCGTCTATACCGTTTTCGCAAGGAAAAATTTGAAGAAAATCGACCTGGAGCCTGCTCAGTAGGAGCGGTAGCGCATCATTTGCTGATCGAAACCCTCGTCGAAGAGAATCGAGACGTCGGTTACCCTGTGCGTGGAGTCAAAGCTGGGCCTCAGTTTGGGCATGACGAAGGCATGCCTGCGCCGCAGGCCGATTTTGGCTGCTCTTTGGGTCCACTCTTCAATGTGCTTCCACTCCGGCGGTCCGGCGTAGCTGGCAAGCAAGCGCAGAGCCGCCTGGCGGTTTCCGCTGGCCAAGATGCTTTCGCACTTAACCAGTAACTTTGCCGAATCCTTCCTGAGCTTCCGCCAGTCTTGCACAACCGGGTAGGTCACCCCGTCCTTTTGCGCGAAACCTATCGCTTTCGCTTTTTCAACCAGGTAACGGGCTATCATCCTGCGTGCCAGCAGACCGGTGTCAAGGATTTCACGGTCACTGATCAGCGCCGCGTCTACGGTAAGGGCAGCAGCGTTGAAGTCATAGTAAGCCCTGACTTGCTTGTCTCCGGCCAACAGTCCCAGCTCCACCAGCTTGGGATCGGCAAGCAACCACAGAGAGACGAGCTCTGACTTGAGTTCCAAAAAAGTCTCGTAATTCGCCGCTAGTCTCTTTTGCGCCCGTCTGTCTGTCTTGCCGATCCATTTGCCTATTACCTCTTTCAGCGCGGCCTGTGTAAAAGCCATATCGGAAAGCCCGGCAAGTACATCATCCAAAGCGGCTGGTGGAACGAATTCGCGGGCCAATCTTTGAAAGACCGCCTGACGCTCTGCCTCAATCACGTTGGTGAACAAGAGCACCTTGATCCGCTTACCGTCCGCAGCCGACAGGATCTCGCTGGAGTGCGACGTCAACGGCGCTGCTCTTCCCGCAAGAACTATCAGATCCACGGCCTCGGCCAGGGGCGTGTTCGTCCAATGTTTTGCCGAGGCTGGGTCCCAGGGCATGAGATCCTCAAAGTACTGTATCTGCCGCGTCAGGGAAGCCAGTCGCGAACTAGCGGGTTTGTCCAGGCTTGCAACAAAGCCATAGTAGAGTCCCTTGATTCCTCTCGGGTCCAGACCGGTATCGCCAAATCCGACATAGAATTCTACGGCAAACGGGCGGGAGGCCATGATACCCTGGGCATTCTCAAAGGCCGACTCGTTACCCGTGCGCAGGTATTCCACAAGGTCAGTCAGAACCATGCGCTGTGGGCGCCGGGCGCAAGTCATCGCGTCCTGCAGTCGCAGGATCACCCTGCCGAGTTCCTGCCAATATCTGCCCTTCGCTATTTTGCGCGTCTTGTCCCCTGCGCGGTAGATCTGCTCAAGTGGACGGCCGGAGATGCGAACCAGTCTCGAGTTGCGTGGGTGCGCCTCCTTGAAATTGGCCAAATCTCGTATGCCGATCCCGCGGTAGAGATTCAAGTGCGAGGCTTTCAGAATGTCCCGGCCCTGATGCGGACGCGGGTCGGCAAGCAGCCCATGATAGTCGGGATCGAAAATCAGCTTTTTCAGCCTGGACAATTTGTCTTCCAGCAGTTCGTCCTTTGCCAGGCCCAACTCGGCTCCCGTTGCATTTGCATCTCGAGCCGCCTCCTGCAACTCATCGAACGAAAACTCTGGTGTGATCTTCTGACGAGAAATCGAATCGTATAGTCCGGTGTTGATCCACAAGAGATTCAAGTAGCGCGTCATGGCCACATTCAGGTTTGGATCGCTCTCGGTGTTCTGTTGACGGATGGCTTCGATCAACTGGCGTATCTCGAGATTGCCGTAATGCAACTGATCGAAGACAATATCCCGGCCGGCCAGCACCGCTCGGGCAAGATGGTAGATCAACTTGAGTTGGCGGCGGTCAAGGCCGCCTACAGAGTCGGCATACAGGCGAACCAGGCTTACACCGCGCGTGGATCCGGCATCGTATTCTTCGGCCTTTCGAACAATCGGCGTAATCGGTCCGGGTTCGTCTTCTTCTTTCTCGCCTTCATTCTCAGCTGGACTTACCTCCGGCTCTTGCACGGCTTGTTTGGTGGTCTTTCCAACAAGTGATCCATCTGGTCTGCTCTCTTGTGGATTGGCATCTTGCTCGCGCTTACATCCCAAGACAACGAGCGAAAGAATCATCAGGCACAATGCGGCTCTTTGGGTGTATTGGTGCGCTTTCAGGGTCCTGCTCCTCGTCGGCTCGAGTCAGTTTGGGCCACCATATTACCAGCCGCTAAGGCTGGCAAGCCTCATTTTCGCCAAAAACTTGACTACATGGTACTACCTGTAGGATAATATACTACATCAGGGAGGTTGCAATGAACAATCCTTTTATAAGCCCCATAAAACACCTTAGAACTAGTCTCTTCCTATGTATCTCATTGTTTATACTTCTTTTTCAAGCCACGCCAGTCCGTGCCGGAAACTCTCCTGTCACGGTCTCGGATCTCGACGAAATCATCCGCAGCCTTCCGAGGCGAATTGCCGTCGATCGCCTGTCGCCACTGGTCAGCCGGCTGAACGTCTTGAATTACAGTCAAACTGAAACTCGAGAACGCACCGCCTTGACCCAGGCCGTCGCGTTGATAAGGCTCATGCGTACCATCAGGCTCACGAGCGCCCCCATTCGCAAATCAACCGCCGCATTGCCGCTTTTCGCATATGCTACTGGCAACACAGCGTCGAATGGCTATCGTTCAGATAAGTAACCGTGTGATTATCGGGATCCACCCAGTCAATCAGTCCCACTTGCCAGGTGTCGCAATCTTCAGTCAATAAACTCTGGAACTCTGCGCTGGGAACGACATCTCCCTTGAAGAAGACTCGCACCGTTGCGGTTGTATTGCCGGTGTATTCGAAGTAGTTCACCATTATCCGGTAGATTCCAGCAACGGGATGGTTCAGGTTGATGTTCTCGGCACGACAGCTATGGGTACAGTCGATTGCCAATAGAGGGTCGTCGCTCTCGTCTCCCAGCACACCCCAATCGGGGTTACGGCTATCCCAGTAACAGTCGCCTCCGGAACAGCGGCGCCAGAAACAGGCCGGAGGGTTCGGCCCGCTGTCGTCGTCATCGAAACATTCCTGTCCGGCAAGACAGCCGGCAAGAAGCGGATCGCAGTTTGGAGTGCGGCAGACACTACCCGCTCCGATGTCAACACAGGCGAAACGATCCCAGTTGGGATCTTCCTGGTTTGGATTGAAGCGACACTCACGCGTCGGCTCGCAATAATTTCCCGACGGGGCCAATAAATGGAGATCCAGGTCAGGCCCGAGATTCTCCCAGGTCAACTCGATACGAATGTCCTCTCGCGGGTATGCAAAAAAGTTGATGCACTGGCAGTCGAAGGAGTCTGCTGGTTTCGCATTGGCCTCGTCGCAAGAGCAGGGGGTCTCGGCGTCATAGCTGCTCTGGTTGCCTTGCGGATCGGAGGCCTTTGCGCAGACGGTGTACTCTCCATACATATCGGGTTTGAAACTTGCGGCGTAGTCGTCTGTCGCGGCTATCGGGTTACGCTGGCTGCCCAGCGGCCTTTTCTCGACTTTCCAGGATACGTTGGAAGGTTGAAGGAAATCTCCCTCCGGATCGATCACAGTGGCTTCGAATCTGGCCGTGTCTGATGTGGCGATGGCGCAAGGATCGGCGAGCGGAGTGCCGTCAAGCTTGGTCGTCTCGGCAATTCGCAGCGCTAAAATGGGCGGCAGGTTGTCATCTACGTAGCCCGAGAGAGGCACCTCGATTGGGTTGTCGTCCGGATCGTTCGAGTGAATCAACAGGCTGTCTTCGTCAGGCAAGGGTTGGTGCGTCTGGGGATCGAGATGCACACTATCCGGCGAATACAGTACCTGCATGATCTTCTGCTCGCCCGAGCCAAGTTGCATATCGCTGGCCATCCACAGATACGGCGACAAAGGGTCTTTTGAAGCCAACTCGATCTGGTCGGCCTTGATCAGCAGGTCTGATTCGCCCGTATTCTTGACGGTCAAAACCAGTGATGACGAGGAATACAGGCCGACACCGCCGAAGTCGAGGCTGGAGGGCTCGACTTCTATGTTGGGCACTGCACAGTTTCCATGTAACGGTATCTTCAGGCTTTCGTTGTCCTTATCGTCGGATATGATGACTACCTCTGCCTGGTATACTCCGAGTTCCGATGAAGAAAAAGAAATCGCCAGATCTTTGGAGGAAGCCTGCTGGACTCCGGGTTGCGCGATGCCGTCGGGAAAAACAACCGTACCGAAGTTTTTGCCCTCCCAGGTTTCCAGTTGGAAGACTGCGTCGCCCTCGATGGTGATACTTTCGATCTTCAGTGGCGCGGTGCCGGTATTGATGACTTTTAGAATCTGGTTATCGGCTTCGCCGACATTGAGGGTGCGAAAATTGACGCTCTCGGGTGACGTTGCAATATGAGGCTTGCCCTGATTTAGACGGTGTTCATCGCAGCCAGAGGCAGATAGCATGAGAAAACAAGCAGCCACCAGGGCCGCCCCAAGTACTCTGAAATACCCACGCATCTTTTTGGCTGCTCCCATGAAAAGACTTGACTCATACAAACTAGCAAAAACTGCAGGTTCAGGCAAGCAACACAGTCGCGTCCGCCGTGTTTTTGACACGTGCAACGACATTGTGTTACTCTGGCATACGTATGAACACATTCGACCTCCGAGGAGGATGATTGGTTACCTGAACACCGGTTCCTTTACGAAAAGGAGTGATGGTCGTGACGGACAGCAATGGAAAAAAGGGATCTCATGAGTCGACTGAGAAAGACTCTGAGAAACAGGCCGAGAAGACTGCCGACAAGAGGAAGCAAAGCCTTTACTTCCCCGAGGAAATGTTGGCGGACATAAAGCGTGAGGCGCTACGTCAAGATCGCTCTTTGTCGTGGATCGTCCAGCAGGCATGGAGAATCGCCCGGGACGATATCAAGAAGTTCCCATCGATCAATTTGGATAGCGACGTAGTCGACTCGTAAGAACCTTTGGTGTGTTCTCACCCGTAGTCTTACTTATGAGTCTTCGGAGGGGCGTCTGACTTAGCCTCTTGATCCGAGAAAACGCTCAACACCTGCCCGAGCTGTCCCGCTTGCTGCGGGCAGTTTTGCGAGAAGCTCATCATCGCGCCCATGCTCTCAGTCATCATGGCCTTCGATTTCTCGGTCATGATGTTCGTCAGAGTCTGCTTCTCTTCCTGGCTGAATTCCTTTTCCATCTTCTTCAGCTTACTCAGAAGATCTCGCACCGTTTTTTCGTTCTTGGCGACATAGGCCTTGACCGACTTGATGGCAGCGTCGCAGTTTTTGGAGTTCTCTCCGATGATGCCGAATATGGATTTCACATGAGTCAACATTTGCTCGCCCATCTCGAGCGCCAATTTCATCTTTCCGGAAAGCGGAGCCGTCTTTACGGCCTTATGCGGCGCGTCCGGTTTGGCCTTCTGCTGAGCCCATAGCGGCGCGCATACGAACAGAGTTGTTCCGGCAATCATCGCAACAAGTTTTGTCTTCATGTTTGTCTCCAGGTTTGCGCGACTGTCAAACCGGCGCGCGGTTGAATGGCCTAAAAGGCTCGTTAATTACCGCATACATCATCGCAGTTTTGGAACACCATGCGGTTTTCGATCTTCGGATAGTCCGCCTCGTGTTGAACAGCCAGCCATGATCTGACCGTCTCAGTCAAGGGTACATGCGTCTCGAATTTTTCCATGATGCCGGCTCCGTGAAACGACGCGAAGCCATCGTTGGGGACATCGAGGTCGTTCTTGCCGGTAATGTAATCCAGCGTGGCTACATAGTAGGTTCCATCAGCGACAAAACAGGGATCCCCGGTTCCTACACATACACTGCTTATCCGACCACCCGGATTAGTGATCACTTTTCCTTCACCATCAAGTGTCTGTGGGTCTCCTGCACAATCAACGTTTACCTCGATCTTGCCTTCTCCCGCCATCTGCAGAAAATGTCCTTCCGCGGAATCGTCGCCCGGCAGGTTGAGACCGCTCACACCCCATTCAAGAACTTCCTCGAGTTGGCTGCCAGTCATCTTGATAACGACGATAGTGTCTACGAAAGGCAAGAGCTGAAAGATGTCCTGATCCGTAACCGGCCCGCGAGGGATCGATTCTCTTTTCTCATTGCCCTGCCCGCAGACAACACTCTCACGGATCGCCCCGGCGTTTATCAAGGCCACACTTGGAGAGACATCGCGGGGTACTCCCGTTGCATCCACATCCTTCAGACCGTAGTCGTAGTTCAACATTGCATCGGCAACAAAATTGCCGACGGGCGCCTCGCATTGTCGAATGAACTCCCGCCTGATATCCAGCTCTACGTTGATTTGCCCCCAGACCTGGGGGTCGGTCACCGGACAAGAGTCGTTGTACACTGCGCACGCCAGGCCCGATGCCGAAACGAGCGCAAGGACCACAAAAGTCTTTCTCACACCACTGTTCATCTCGCAACTCCCGCTCAAGGCCGCCAGGCCAATCCGACCAAAAAGGTGAATGGTGTTCGCGGAATGAGACCCGGGAGGCGGTCGGGACGCAACGGCGGATCACGCAAATTCTGATCGAAAACGTTGTAGGCGAACGCAAAAACAGCGAAATGATCAAACAGGATCGGTTCGGTAGTCAGGCCCAGGCGCACAACGACATATGCCGGAATCTGAAAAGCGCGCAGCATCTCGAGGGGCCTGCGAACGTTGTTGCGACGCTCGGAACCGTAGCGGATGCCAATGTGAGCGTTCAGCCATTTCAAGACACCAAGGTCTAGTCCCAGGTTCAACCTCATCTGGGGAACGTCGGTGATATAGCTGCCCTTCTGCTGACCCGCGGAAGTCGCTTCGGCCCGGAACCAGGAACTGTTGACAATCAACCTGTTGCGCTTGCCGAAGCGTGCCGTCCCTTCGACCTCGGTGCCCATGATCTTCAAGGATTCATTATTCTCATACCTGGGTAAACCTTCACCGGTATCGAGAGCCACGATACCGTCATGCATCCAACTCATAAAAAAGTTCGCACGTAAATCAAACACGACAGGAGCTGTTCTCGTGCGGCCTTCCAGGCCGAACTCCCAGGTGTGCGACGTTACCGGGTCGAGGGACGCATTTCCCGCCGAACCGCGGAGCGGATCGAATGTCTCGTCCTCGTATAACTCCCTGAAAGTTGGAGCACGATAGGCCATGGTGTACATTGTCCTGAACCAGAGCCCCTCCAACGGGCTGTATACCAGGGCGATCCGGGGGCTATAGGCAAGCCCGAAATCCGTCGAGTAGTCCAGTCTGAATCCCGCCAAAAGGTCGAAACCCTTGATCAGCAGATCTTCCCAGTGGTCCTGCACGAATGCGCCAAAATCCATTCTGCTTTCACCCGCCGGGCGTCCCTCCAGACTTCCGCAAGGAAGCATGTAGCCCTGTATCTGAATGCTGCCCGTCGAGCAACCGATGGAGCCCGAATCTCTGGTGAGCTCGAATGAATCGAGCATCAGGTACTCAAACTGCAGCCCGCCGGTGAGATAGTTGGTTTCGATTGGTTTCCAGCTTGTGGAGACCTCCGTGCCAACCGTGTAGTCGCGATAATCAATTCCTTCCGTTAGTCCATCGGTCAGTGACATACCGTCGCCGGTCAAGTAATGACTACTGTTGTCTCCGCTGATCACCTTGAAGGAATTATCTATCATGTGGGTGTTAAAGTAAGCCCGGGCTTTGAAGGACAGGCTTTTAAGAATCGGAAAGTGATAGGCGACTTCAGAGGTTATCAGGTGCAGATCCAGTTGGGAGCCGCTGTCAAGCGAGTCGAACTTTCCGAGTAACGCTCCCCGTGACTGGAAAACATAATGAGCCTGCATTGAAAGCTCTCCGCCCGCCAACTTTTTCAACCCGGCCTGTATCTGGGCATGTAACTGCATGTGGCCGTCATCAACCGATCCTGGAGTATTGGACACCTGGCCGTCTGAATTGTCACCGACCGCGCCGGTTAAAACGTCGGATACGATGGTTTCGTTCTGTCCTTGCGTGTACCAAAACTGAACTTGACCACCGATCTTGAAGGAATCGCTCTCATGCCCGCCGCCGCCGGACACACGCACTGTGTTATAATACCCGTAAGCTGCACCAGAGTGAAAACCGGGAGCTTGTCTGGTAATCACATTGATCACGCCCATCAGGGCCCCGGGGCCGTAAAGTGCGCTTGCGGCTCCCCTGATGACCTCGACCCTCTCAATGGCTTCGGCTGGAAATTCCAAGAGCGCGCCGCCATCGTACATATCGTTCAGCCGTTGGCCGTCCAGCAACACCAGCACGCCTGGATCAGACAATACTCCTCTGACCGCCAACTGGTATTGGCCGGATACCTTCCGCGAAACTGTCATACCCGGAAGCATATCGAGCACTTCAGCCAGCAGTCGCGCCCCCGAACTTTCGATCTGCTTGCGGGTAACAACCGAAACGATGGCCGGACTGCTTGTGGTCTCCTGAGCTAAACCGGTTGCAAGCGTTGTTTTCTCAACAGCATAAGTTATCACAGGCTCCGTGGCAGCGCCCTTTTCTTGCGTCTTTTTCTCTATCTTCTTTTCCGGTTTCTTGACTGTCGGCTCCTTCCCGGTAGCCTCCTCCCTCGAAACCACCTTGACTCTCTGTGGCTGCTGTTCCGAGGCGAAAATGATATGCCGGTTGCCCTCGAAGTCGACCGCGTAACAATAGTACTCGATCAGTGGAGTCTTGACTTGTTTGCCGGGAATAATGCCTTCGTAACGGTCGCCGCCTACCAGCCGCAACTCACGTACCTGGTAGTTCGGCTGATCCGGTCTGCGATAGACTAGAGCGGCAATACTTACCTGGTCGGCCCCGATGATGTTACCGCTCACCTTGAAGTCAACACCGGCCAAAATCCTGGCCGGGGGCGTGTGCAGAAAAGTGACGTTGAACATCTGGGCAAATGCCGCTGGAACCAGCGTAAATATCCAGATAATTATAAACATTCCTCGCATCCACCAACGACGCATCAACACCTCCAACTGACCTGGAATATTCGCTTTCCGCAGGGCACATGTCAAGGAATGGAACGTTACAGGATCATCTTGTGGCTCTTGTCATTTGGGAGTTGCAGTGCTAGCTTCGTCTGACATGAAAAACGACGATGCAGACAAGTTGGCCGGGAGCATTCAGTCCCACTACGAGCGCCAGGGCAAGCCGCTCAGCCTGGATGAATACCTTCAGGTATTTTCTGAAAATCCCGCCCACCAGTGCCGCGGAGCGGCGCAATATATTCGCGATACCTTCGACTATTTCGGTAGCCGCACGATCGATTCGCCAGCCGGCAAATGCAAGCGCTTCAATCTGTTCGATGCGGAATTTGCCGCAGGGCTAGGTCGTGTCGCGGGTCAAGAAGAAGCGCAAACGGAAATATACAAGCTGCTGAACAACTTCGTGCGCGAGGGCCGGGTCAACCGGCTGATCTTGCTTCATGGTCCCAACGGGTCGGCCAAGACCTCAATCATCCACGCTATCATCCAGGCCATGGAACATTACTCGACCACCAGTGAAGGGGCGCTCTACAGGTTCCGCTGGTTGTTTCCGTCGGAAAAGATCGCGCGCAGCAATATAGGTTTCGGAGACAAATCCAAACGGGTCGTCTCCGAGCCGGGCAGAACTTTTGCCCATTTACCGGGAGAGGATCTCGACGCGGTATTGGAATGTGAATTCAACGATCACCCCTTACTGCTCATACCGATCGACGTGCGCCGTGAACTCTTCGAGAACCTCGAAAAACAGAGCCGCCTGGGAGTTGATCAACCTGTTCCCGACTACCTGCTGCGAGGCGACCTTTGCTCCAAGTGTCGCAAGATCTATGATGCGCTTCTGGCCGCATACGGGAACGACAGTTCAATGGTTTTTCGGCACATCCAGGTGCAGCGTTTGAACTTGTCCTGGCGCTACCGTCGCGGGCTGGCCACGGTTGAGCCACAGATGCACGTCGATGCCGGGCAGCAACAGTTGACAGCTTCCCGAGGTCTGGCTGCTCTGCCACCGGCCATCGCGCATCTGTCGCTGTTCGAGTCACGTGGTCCGTTGGTCGAAGCCAACCGGGGTCTTCTGGAGTACAACGACCTGCTGAAACGCCCGGTTGACACGTTCAAGTACCTTCTGAGCACTTGTGAAAGCGGGCAGGTCAGCCTCGATCGTTCCAGCCTGTTCATCGATACGGTGTTGCTAGGCAGCACGAACGAAATGCTTCTGGATGCTTTCAAGGAATATGCCGATTTTTCTTCGTTCAAGGGCAGGCTCGAATTGGTGCGGGTGCCTTACCTGAGAAAGATATCGGACGAAGAACAAATCTATACCGACCAGTTTCCTGAAAGCTCTCTCGACCGGCACCTGGCACCGCACACCTTGTACACGGCGGCACTCTGGGCGGTACTGACCCGCTTGAAGCAACCCAATGCCGAGGCCTTCAGTGGAGATCTGAAACAGGCCGTGGCCAATTTGTCCCCGCTTGAAAAGGCCTTACTCTACGATCACGGCGAGTCGCCGACCCACCTTTCTTCTTCGATTGCCGGTGAACTGAGGGCGGCTTTGCCGGAAATGTACCATCTTTCGGGTCACGACTACGAGGCTCGCACGGGCGCCTCGGCACGTGAAGTGCGCATGTTGCTTATGAACACGGCCCAGCGCGAAGATCACGCTTGCGTGTCTCCCCTGGGCCTGTTTGAGGAAATACTTTCATTGATTGAGGACAAGACAGTCTTCGCCTTCTTGAAGCTCCCGGCTACCGCTGACTACATGAACCAGGAGAAAATAGTCGAGCTGGTTCAGAGCGCCTACCTGGATCTTCTCGAACAAGAGGCGGCAGAGGCCATGGGCCTGGTTACCGAGACCAGTTACAGCGTTTTGTTCGACCGTTACATCCAGCATGTCACTCACTGGCAAAAGAAAGAGAAGCTCGATGATCCGGTGACCGGCCAGCCGATTTCACCCGACGACGGCATGATGAACGAGATCGAGGCCGTCATTCGCCCAGAAGGCGAAGAGAGAGAGGCTTTTCGCAAACACTTAATAGGCAAGATCGGCGCCTATGTTCTGGGAGTTGGCAAGGACAAACAGATACAGGGCCCGTTGGATTACGCCAAGGTGTTTCCCTCTTTGTTCGACAAACTCCGGGAAGATTTTTTCTCCCGACGCCGACTCTCGATGCAGAAAAGCTACCGCATGTTCTTGGAATTCATGGAAGGCAATGTGCCTGGTGGCAAAGACGCCGACAGCATGCGCGACATGCATGAAACACTCATTAAACGTTTCCACTACTGCGACAACTGCGCCAAGGAAGCCATGGCCTTCCTGCTCAAGAAGCGCTACCAGTGACCAGTGTAACTAAGCAAGACCCCATACGGCATAAGCCGACCGGGA
Source organism: uncultured Myxococcales bacterium (assembly GCA_964513625.1). Lineage (GTDB taxonomy): Bacteria > Myxococcota > B64-G9 > B64-G9 > B64-G9 > DATKYQ01. Next base: position 48,769 of record CAZENH010000015.1, read on the forward strand.
TCGGACTCGTGCTGCTTGGCATCATATTTGCCTACACGGCTTGGTGCCATCTTCCAGATTTAGGACACGCGTACCTGCCCGGTTGGGACGAAGCCGTTCACGCCGCCGTTGCGGGCAATCTGGTCAAGCACCCGCTCACCCCTACCCTGTTCGACCAGCCCTTTATTCCATTCGAGCGCAACGACTGGCAGGCCAACAACGTCTGGTTGCATATGCCGCCGCTCCCCTTCTGGCAGTCGGCTCTGTCTGTCGGCCTGCTGGGAAGATCGTTTTTCGCCTTGCGCCTGCCAAGCTTTATTTTGTTCCTGCTTAGTCTTGGCTGCGTATATCTGCTCGGACTGCGGTTGTACGGCGAGAAGATCGGTCTGCTGGCAGCTCTGCTGATGAGCGCTTGCCCCTTCGCCTGGCTGCAGGTGCAGGGATACCATTTCGGGGACATGACCGACGTCTCGCTGGCCTTCTGGCTGCTGGCCTGTGTTCTGGCACTCGAGCGCGCAGTAACCAGCGGCAGCAAGCGCTGGGCATGCGCCGCGGGAATTTTCCAGGGATTGGCGATTCTGAGCAAGAGCGCTTTAGCCTTGGCTCCGGCGGGCGCAATATTGATGTTGTGGATCATCGGAGCGATTGGCCGAGACAAGGACAAGCATCTCGACTGGAGCATCCCGGCAATCCACTGGGGCATAGCGGCTTTGATGGCCTTTGCCTGGCGTTTATACTCATCTGTCCGCTGGCCGGCCGAGTTCGCCCACGAACAGGGTGCCCTCTGGTCTCACGTGATCAGCTCCTATGAAGGTCACGGCAAACCCTGGGATGCACTGTTCAACGACCTGATAGCCAACCTTTTCACCCCGGCAATGATCGTCTGGGTTTTGGCCGGTGCCGCTTTGATAACCTGGATGGCCTTTAGGCATCGCAGCAAAGCCATGGGGTTGCACGCCCTGTGGATGCTGGGCACCTGGATCCCGTTGCTGGTCGTGAAAACCAAGGTGCCCGCCGTACTTTTCGGCATGTTTCCGGCACTGGCGTTGGCCACGGCCTGCCTGATCGTCCGCGCCACACGGCGAATGCCCAGGATCTGGACTTCGGCCGTGCTGGTAACACCGGGAGTATTTTTGTTGATCTCAGACCACCTGCCGGGAGATTTCTGGCGTTTCATGAGTCCGCTGACTCCCGCCATGTCAGTCTGGCCCCACCTCCCCTTGCAGCTTGCAATCATCTTGGCCTGCGGATTCTTATTCTGGTTGGCGGCGAAAATCATTGGGCGACTGGCTTCAGGGAATGGAAGCGCTATTCGGTACGGACAGACTTTCTGGATGCTTTTGATGCGGGCAGCAGTGATTGTTCCATTCGCCTGGCTGCTCGGTCACGCCGCCGCCACTCGGCAGGGCTTCGATATTATCGCCGACTACAATCCGGCGGAACGCGCGGCCGAGGATGTTCGTAAGCAGCTTCCCGAACGTGCGGCGCTGATAATCGAGGGAGTCACTAACGGCCGACAGCGTCCCGACCTGACATTTGCTTTTTTGACCGGCAAGCCCGCCCAGCTTGTGCGCTCAAGCCGGATCGGCCGGGCCTGCGCCGCTGCCGAAAAGCTTGGAACAGCCTTTTTAGTGACTCCCGTAAAGCGAAAAGCCGACCCGATCGACTCACCACGGCCGGGCTCCGGATATTGGACATACGAGCTTCAAGGCTCGGCGCCAGAACAAGATCTGGTCGCGCCGGAGGCCGCGGGCGTCGATGCGGCCTCACTCGTCGAGCTAGTCCCGGAAAGGACGACAGTTGAGGCAGGCAGTTCTCTGGCCCTGCTCGCGAGTTGGCGAATTCAGGGCGAGCGGCTTTCATGTAACACACGCAATTTTTTGGCGCCTCTTGCAGGAGGCGATCCGCTAGAGACTTTTCCGCTGCCAGCCGATTTCCCATCCGGATTCGAGGGAACCATCTTGCACACTCTGGCGCCCCCCGGTCTCTTGTGGGGAAGCCGCCCGCTGGGAGACGGACTGATTGAGCAGTACTCACTGCACCCGGGCGAACTTGTGGCGGATGGCTTCACTACCTGGATTCCGCTACAAATAAAACCGGGCAGCTACCGTCTCGGATTGCTGATCAAGTGCGCCGGCAGAAGTGAAGCAGCCACTCCCGAGAACCTCTGGCCCGTCATCCAGGTGACGCCATGACAGAACTGCGCGCCCGTCCATCGCGCCTGACTCCCTGGATTTTGGCAGGTTGCTTATGGCTCATGACGGCCTGGTTTTTTCCATTTTTCCCGCGACTCGGCAGTCCTAACGAGCTCAGTCGCCTGTACTTGACCCGGGCCATCGTGGATGACGGCAGTTTCTCACTCGATGGACCAATTTCCAGATACGGCGAGATCACCGATCTGGCCGGCTACAACGGCCGATTCTTCTCTGACAAGGCGCCCGGGATTGGACTGGCAGGAGTCCCCATTTATGTCGTTGCCAAGGCTTTTGCCGGTTGGGACTCAGGCGCAATATCCAACGAAACCCTGCTGCGCCTGTTGCGCATTGGTTTGTCGGGCCTGCCGGCGGCCGCTACCCTCGTGTTATTGTTTTTTCTGCTCGGCAGGCTGGGGCTTTCCAGGAACAAGGCACTTTTTTTATCCGCAGCCTACGGCTTCGGAACGATTGCCTTTCCTTATGGTGTATTACTCTTTGGCCATCAGGCAAGTGCTCTATGTTTGCTTTCGGCCTTTGCTCTGATCGTAAGACAGGACGCCGACCCGAAACGCCTGACTCCAATGGCGACCGGCCTGTGCCTGGGTGCGGCGTTGCTTTTCGAATATACCACCTTGCTGCTGGTAGTCCCGCTTGCAAGCTACGCCGTCTTCTGCTCGAAGCGTCGTCTACGGGATACAGGCCTGGGCATCGCCGGCGCGCTCGGGCCGCTGTTACTGCTTGCCGCCTACAACTGGTCGTGCTTTTCGAACCCGCTCTCTCTCGGTTACGCCCATCTGGCCCATCGCTCGTTCGCCGAGCTGCACGCTCGAGGTTTGTGGGGCATGGTCACCCCCAGCTTCGGACGACTGGGGGTAATAATGGCAAGCCCCACCAGGGGGCTTCTGTTTTTCAGCCCGTGGCTGATTTTAGCATTGCCAGGGTTGATCATCGGTATCGCAAGGCCGGTAAGTAGGCTTCTTAGGGCCGCATTCATTTGCGTTGCCGTGGGAACGGTTTTTTACCTGCTTTTTTCCATGTCGCTCCAACTCTCCGCCTGGGGCTGGAGCCTGGGACCGCGCCACCTGACCCCGCTGATGCCTTTTTTAGTGCTGGCTATAGGCCGTCTTTTCAGGAGCGCTGATTTTTCCGCGCGCTGGACCGAGCGCGCGCTGCTTGCGCTGGTTCCATTGTCGATAGTTGCGCTAAGCTTGCCCACTGCGGTCTTCGGCGGTTTTCCACCGGATTTCAGTAATCCGCTGGCAGACTTCACGCTGCCTTTGCTGCTCTCCGGATGTCTTTCGCCAAGTCTGGGCACCAGCCTGGGCCTGTCCGCCGCCTGGGCGGCAGTGCCCTTCTGGATAGCACTGGCCGCGCTGATAGCCTGGCTGTTTGCGCAAAGCAAGCAGACTCGATTCGTGAAGCTAGTCTGCCTGCTTGCAACCCTGGGATTGCTTGCATTGATGTTCGCTGTCCGTGGCCGGCCCGAACAGGCTGAAAGGCGAACCCTGAGATGGGCCGCAGGCGACATTCTTCAATGTGATTTGCGCCCTGGTGGAAACAGCCTGCGCTGAATTATCAGCGCCTATCCCAGGAGAGGCGAATCTGCCCCGCTCACTTTTTCTCGATGTTTGTAACCAGTTGTGTAATCTGCACGCCCAATGACATGCATTGTTTGCCTTCAAGGCAGTCTTTCGCGTCGGTCGGTTCCAGGTGTGTCTGCAGCTGATGCTCTCCCTTTTTCAGGTCAACAACCCAGGATTTCTTGGACTGATCGTAATCCACGTCGACATCGATTCCACACTCCCCGATCTCGGGGTAGATCGAACGAATTTTGTCGCATAGCTCGTTCTTATCAATCATCCTGCCTCCTCAATGGTAGTCAGTGCGGGAAAGAGACCGTGCCCTTGTCATCAATGGGAATCTCGAAGCCGCTGATTATTGCCTTGCCTTCTAGATGATAGTTAATCTGCGGCAGTTTGATCATCTGGACAATCTCGCGCTGCTCGTCACCGGATAGCGTGCCTGTCGAGATGTCGTATGATGCCTCGTTGGATGGATCGACGACTTCTTCGACCGGCAGTTCTCCCTCCGACATGGGCTTGCCCTCTGCCGAGATCTTGTAGACGATCTTGCTGATCTTGATGCTGAAGGGGTTTTCGTTCAACAACGACATCTCGAAATTCAGGCGGATCTCACGGCCCGAGAACTTCTCGGCATTCGCACCGGTCACGTTCAGATGCGGCAACTTGGGCAGCGGTATACTACCCGAGTCGCTGGCCGATACCGGAAATTCCTCTCCGTTGCCCGTCAGCTTGCATTCAATGAAGAACTCATACGAAACCTGGCCCCGCTGCAGGAAAGTCATCACCTCTGATTTCGACTCGGGCCATGGGAGCGCCACCTTGGTTGCGATCATCAGCTTTTGCTCCGGGGCCAACTCACTACCCGGGTTTTGCTTGCCTTCGATGGCCTGCAGGTCGGCCATCTTCAGCCGATAGTTGCAACCGGAGATCTTGGCCGGCCGCTTGTCCCGGGAGACCAATTCAAACTTCCATGCAACGCTCATATGCGAAAAGGACTGGTCTAAGAATTTTATCCCGCGGTACTCGAGGACCGGTTTGGCATACTCATCGGCCTGCTTCACCTGCTTGACTTCCCCGTGAGGACAACCTGATACGTATAATCCGATCAAGGCTATGACCAGTGAAAAACCAAGCTTCCTGGCTGACATGGCATTCTCCCCTTTTTTACATACACTTCAGGAGAAGTTTATTTGTCGTCACAGTTCCTGTCAACTCGCGATTGGACGCTAAAGACATGTGTCAGGAATTTAGCCCGTCAAGTTGACATGCGGGCAAGGTGGGTATATTCCACAAACGAAGCCTAAATCGAAAAGACTCGGACGAGCATGCACGTTTCTATATTCATGCCTTTCCATCTCGTTTTCATGACAATCATGCTGCTGCCCTGGAGTGCGTCTTCCCAGGAGAGCGAGGACGAGGAAATCGAACTCTTTTTCGCGCCGGCAGAGACTGTTACAACGGCTTCGCGCCACATCCAGCCGCTTGCCGAGAGCCCTTCCGCCGTGACTGTGCTCACCCGGGAGGACATCGAGGCCAGCGGCGCTTTATCCTTGCCCGAGGTGCTGCGCCAGGTGCCAAACATGGACGTCTACCTGCTGAAGCCCCTGTGGTACGTCATGGGAGTGCGCGGGCGCACCAACGAGGAGTCGGACAAGCTGCTTCTGCTGGTGGACGGGCGGGACGTTACAGCCGAGATGATCGGCTCGCCGATCTGGACAATACAGTACTTTTCGCTGGACGACGTCGAGCGTATCGAGGTCATCCGCGGGCCCGGCTCGGCGCTCTACGGCGCCAACGCTTACTCCGGGGTGGTCAACGTCATTACCCGCAAGCCGGGCGAAGGCCCGCGCGTATCGGTTTCGGTAATCGGAGCCGAGCACGGCTATTACGATCTTTCAGCGCGGTCCAGTACGCACCTGGATTCCTTCTCGCTGAGCGCCTCGGCCGGATTGGTTCGCGAGAACCTCTGGAGCAGTCGCTCGGTGAGCGGGCGCAACGTGGCGCGCGGACGACTACAGTCGGAGATCATCTTCTCTCCAGACTGTCGTTTGAATCTGGAGGGAGGCGCGCTCGACGCGGCCGGTTTGATCCACTCGGCCATGGGAGCCATGGACATCTCGGACATGCTGAACAGCTATATCCAGGCACACCTCGAACTGTACGACTTCACTCTGCAGGCGGGATATGATTTCACCAGCCTCGATATGGAAATCGATCTGCCTTTGTACATCAAGGAATTCGACCTGGTTCTGGGCGCCATGCCGCCCTTCACGGCCAGAGTTGACAAAATAACATCGAGTGCCAGGTACGACTGGCAGACGAGTTTCCTGCGACTGATTGGCGGCGCCAAGTACGTATTCAACCATTATGGTTCGGCCGTAATTATTCCAGAGAACTATTACGAGCATCGAGCCGGCGTTTTCGCTCAAGCAGAGTTCGAGATCGACCGCCTTTTGGCACTTGCGGATATCAACATACCTACCTTGCTTTTGAATATCGGCCTGCGCTTCGACTACAACCGTGTGTATGATGCTGAAAACCTGCATGATTGGAGCAGCAGCGAACTGAGCCCGCGCGCCGCGTTGGTCTTTGTTCCGCGGCCGGGACACAGCCTGCGCGTTGGCTATGCCCACGCTTTTCTGAAACCTACTTTCATCCAGTCGTCGTTGCACTTCAAAATTGACGACATCAGCAACCTGGGATTCGATGAATTCAACTTCGGCAATCCCGACCTCAAAAACCAGACTATCGACAGCCTGGAGCTGAGCTACTCCGGAGATTTCTTCGACAAGCGGCTTGAGCTGAAAATCGACCTGGCTTACAACTGGTATCGCGATTGCCTGTGGTACATGTTCGACAAGAGCAAGCTTCACTACATCGACATCGGAAGCGTTCGCGTGCCCGACCTGGGTGCAGGCGGTCTTGGATTTTCGAATCTGCCCTCCGGTAGCGACGGGCACGACGTAGAGATCCAGGTCGTTTACCGCCCCGTTGACCGTGCACGTCTGTTTTTCACTACCGGCTATCGCCAGGTGTTCGACAATCAAAGCGGCGAATTCTTCTACCGCGATCCTGTCTTTCGTTTGACGGCCGGGGCCGACCTGAACCTGGGAGGCGGACTGTCCACATCGCTGCGGGCGTTTTTCACGGGCTCGCACGTCCGCTTCGTCCGCAACCCCGAGGGTTTGCTGCAGACCGATCGACGTGTGACCATCCCCAACGTATGGTTTTTGAACGCACGCCTGGCCTACAAGTTCAAGGCCGGGACTGCGACCATGGTCACCGGGATCGAGGGCTTCAATATCCTGGGATTCCACTTCCGGGAGTTGGGCGGCACTCTTTCTCCAAACGAACCCGATCAGAACGCCGAGTTGCTGGGACGCCGGATTTCACTGTTCTTGAGAGCTCAGATCTGATATTTGGCCAGCGGAGGTCGAAATTGGCCTGGACCAGTTTTGTATACAACTACGCAGTAGGAGGGCTGATCTTCGTTGTCGGCATGATCTACGCCTGGCGTCAGGGAGAAGTGGGCCTGGCTACCCGGCACATGCGCCGTAACACTTTTACAATGGTCGGCGGTCTTTTGCTGGTTTTTGGACTGCATCTTTCTTTTATGCTTCTGGGTTCGTCTTTTTGATCAAACGTCATGAATGACTCCATCGTAGGAACCCCGCTGGATTACGGCCTGATCATCGGCTATTTCGTAGTCGTGCTCGGCTTTGGAGCCTTGTTTGCGCGCTTTACCAAGTCGACCAAGGATTTCTTCTTCGGCGGCCAGCGCTTCTCATGGTGGTTAATTGCATTTTCCTGCGTGGCGACCACGGTCGGCTCCTACAGTTTCTACAAGTACAGCTCCAAGGCTTTCTCGTACGGATTGTCGAGCAGCATGACCTACCTGAACGACTGGTTCTGGATGCCGCTTTGGGCATTCGGCTGGCTGCCGATTATCTATTTCATGCGCATCACCTCCATCCCCGAGTACTTCGAGAAACGTTTCGACCGCCCCTCGCGCACTATGGCAACCGTAATCTTGTTGATCTACATGGTCGGCTACATCGGCATCAACCTGCTGACTTTGGGCAAGTGCCTGAACGTATTGCTTGGCTGGCCGGTCTTTGGTGCGGCAGCGCTGGTCGCGGCCGTGACGGGCGTCTACGTCATGGCCGGCGGCCAGACCTCGGTGATCATGACCGACCTGCTTCAGGGCATGCTGCTGCTGGTGGCCGGCTTCGTTCTGCTGTTTCTGGGCTTTTCGGCGTTGGGGGACGGGAAGGGACTTTTGGCCGGGGCATCGAATTTCTGGCACTTGTTGCCGCCCGGGCACAGGTTGCCCTTTGCCGGCTTCAACCGTCCCGCCGATTTCAACTCGGTGGGCATCTTCTGGCAAGACGCTTTCGGCAACGGGGTCGCCTTCTACTTTCTCAACCAGGGTCTGATCATGCGTTTTCTCTCGGCGCGCTCGGTGCGCGAGGGGCGCAAGGCAATGTTCTTCATACTGCTTGTGCTAATGCCGCTGGCGGCCGTGGCCGTCTCCAACGCCGGTTGGATAGGCAAGGCGCTGGCCGTAACCGGCCTGATCCACACTCCCGCCGACCTGGATGACGTCTTCGTGGTCGTTGCCGATGCTCTCTGCCGACCCGGTGTCTTCGGTTTGGTGCTGGCCGCCCTGACCGCGGCTTTGATGTCGACCGCCGACACGCTGATCAACGCGGTTAGCGCCGTTGCCGTCAACGACATCTATCGTCCCTATATTAAACCCGGCCGTTCAGACAAGCACTACCTGTCGGTTTCACGCTGGGTTTCAATCGGCACGGCCGCTTTGGGTCTGTCGCTGGTTCCGGTTTTCGGCCAGTTCGGATCGATCTACGTGGCCCACGGAACTTTCACGGCGGCCGTCACTCCGCCGATGGCAATTGCTTTATTGTTCGGCGTTTTCTGGAACCGTTTCACACCCAGGGCCGCCCTGTGGACAATGCTCGGCGGTTCGCTGGCGGTAGGCCTGAGCTTCATCTGGCCCCAGCTGATAACTCCCTTCGCTCACGGCACTCCGATGTTCGCCCATGGTGACTTTTCTCAGCCCAGCTACAAGGCTTACACTTACATCCGGGCCCTGTACGCCCTGGTTGTTTCCGCGGCCATCGGCATCGTCGTAACTTTTTTCACCCGGCCCAAAGAACGCGACGAAATCAAGGGGCTTACCTGGAATACCGTCAAGGACGCCATGCGAATTTTCAAAGGCTCCGAGCCCAACCTGGACGAGGGCCGCGAAGTGAGAGCCCGACCGGTCTTCTTCGAGCAAACCGAGCCCGGCCAGGCCGACCTGGTTCAGGTCGATCCGATTGCGATGAAGAGTATGAGCGCAAGAAGCGGCGACCTGGTTCACGTCAGGGACTCTCGACGCTGGCTGGGGGGACTGAGGTCGGTCCACGCCCGTCTGGGTGAACCCGCGGCAGAACCGGGCACCTGTCGCATCCCGCTTGAACTTGCCGTTTCTGGTTCATTGCAGAAAAGCAGGCGCCTGCTGATCGAAAAGATGATCTGATCTGACTTTTCAGGAAAGTTACGGCTACTTCAACTGCCAGGTCGAATCCTTGGGGAATTCAAACTGCACGTACCAGTTCTGAGGCGAAAAATACTCTTCTAAAGCGGTGCTATTTGTGCCGTCTTTCGTTCGAGTGTGCACCAGGTGGAAGGCCTCATAAGTTCCGGCCGGTACATCAATCGACTGCTTGCCGCTGTTGTCGAAACGATGCAGTTCGCTGCCGCCTTCCTCCACGTCGGTCTGGGTCGACCAACTCTGCACCGGAAAGCCCTGTTCGTTTTCAAGCGGGTAAGGCAAGAGCTTAACAGGAGTCAAATAGTGGCGCAGCACGTGAGAGGCGCCTTCGTTTACGTCTTCTCCCAGCAGAAACAGGCCGGATGAAGTCACCTGATACCAGCGGGTGGCTATCAAGTTGCCGTTCTGACGCATCTCGACCTTGTAGCTTTTTTCACCGTTGGCATACTCCAGGTCGATGCCGACAACCTTGACTTCGCCCGCCTGGGGCAAGGTCAAGCCGACATCGATGTCGTAGTTGAAGATCTTGCCCTCGGCGATGCCTAGGTAGGCTAAAGCATCTGTGTTGTCACTTCCCCCGCCCCCGCCGCAGGCGGAGCAGCTGATTAGAACCAGAAACACAAGAGTAGCGGACAGTCTATTCATGACGGCCTCCATTCCTACATCGATGCGCTCAGTTCGGCCAAGCGCCGGCTCGACTTATCGAGGATCTCCGCGTGCAGGCTCTTGCCATGGGAATCCATGGTGACCACCGCCGGAAAATTCTCTACCTCGATTACCCACATGGCCTCGGGCACTCCGAACTCCTCGAGTTTATGCACATCAACCACTCGGCGCACGGACTTGGCCAGAATCACCGCCAGCCCACCTATGGCGTGCAGGTAAACCGCGCCGTGCTTGCCGCAGGCCTCAAGCGTCTTTTCGCCCATACCGCCCTTACCGATAATCGCTCTGACTCCGTAACGCTCGATGATCCCGGCTTCGTAGGGTTCTTCGCGCTTGGATGTCGTCGGGCCGGCGGCCACGAAACGCCACTGATCACCATCTCGGGCCACGATCGGGCCGCAGTGATAGATCATGCCGTTCTTGATGATCTCGCGGACCTCGAGCGCATCCTGTTCGGTCATGTACTTGTGGGCTGCGTCGCGGGCAGTGATCATCACTCCGCTGATACCCACTTCGTCGCCCACCCGAAGATCGCGGATGACTTCCTCGGATGAAGGCAGCTGTATTTTTTTCATCTTTTCTCTCCCGTGGCGCATCAAGCGTAGACGACTTCGTCGCCCTTGATTGTCATCGAGCGGCGCCGATATGCCCAGCACATGTAGCTGATGGTCACGAAGTAACAAGCCGGCAGCCTGTGTCGCAAGCCAATCTTTACACCCAGCACGGTCGTCTTTCCGCCGAAACCCATAGGCCCAATACCGAGACTGTTGATCTTCTCAGTCAACTCCCGTTCCAAGGCATCCAGCTCTTTGTCGGGATTCGGTTCGCCCTGACTGCGGAACAGCTGCTCCTTCGACTCGATGTACGAACTCCCTCGGTCTCCGCCGACTCCCACGCCCAACGTACCGGGAGCACAGCCAAACCCTTGCGCCCTGAATGCAGAGTCCAGGATGCAGCGCTTGACTCCCTGCAGATCCCGCCCGGCATGCAGACTGCCGTCGGGCAGCGAATACTGAATGCCGCAGTTTTCGCTGCCGCCGCCCTTGAGCATTAGCCTGACCCTCAGCTGTTCATGGCCCACTGTCTGGTTGAAATGAAAATATGGACTGCCGCGTCCAATGTTGTCGCCGGAGTTCTTTCCGCTGATTGGATCGACGGCATTGGGCCGAAGGTATGACCGCCGGGTGGCCTCGGCCACTGCCTCGCATGCCGCCCTCTCGATCTCCGCAGTCAAAATGTCCGGGCTGTGATCGACGTAGAAAATCAACGTGCCCGTGTCCTGGCAAATAGGCAGAGAGTTGTGCCCGCCCTCGGCGGCGTTCTTCAGCATCCAGTCGAGTGTCGAGCGTGCCCGGCCCTCTTCTGCATCACGCGCGGCAGCAAGGGCGTGCTCGACGTCCGGGGCCAGCTCGCAGGCCGCAAGCCGAACGAGTTCTAAAAACCTCTGGTTCAGTTTTTCATCCAATTCGACACCTCCACTCGAATAATTTGCTACGGCCACATTCGCTGCATTTGATCACTTTGCCAGAACGATGCCCGACGGGGAACAAAAAAAAACGAGGCCGCTCGTGGCGGCCTCGTTCATTCAACAACAATTAAAAATACTACAGGACCTTCTTGAACTGCGGAGCGGGCTTGAAGGTCACCGTCTTGCTGGCGGAGATCTTAATCTGCTCGCCCGTCTGGGGATTGCGCCCCATGCGTGCCTTGCGCTTACGGACCGAGAAGGTGCCGAAGCCCGGGTACACAAAGCGATGCTCCTTCTTGATCGCTTTTGAGAGCACCGAGAATACGGCATCGACTACCTCGCCAGTGGCCTTTTTCGACATCTCGGGGATGCCCTTGGTCTTCAGAACTTCGTTGATCAACTCTGCCTTTGTCATTTCTCCTCCCGTAGCTGGATTACCTGCAAACTTGCCCTCCAAAGGAAAGCAACAAAAGAACCAACTCACCTTCGAGTAGCCCGGAGTGTACTCATGCCATTTATACCTGTCAAGGCCAAAATGCCCCTGACCCGCAAAAAATAAGGGCGCGCGGGCATGGGTACCTTTATCAACCTTAGTACTCCAACGCCTTGTTAACTTCTTCGAGAGAGGGTATTCCGGCCCTGCCGCCCAACGAACGACATTTCAGAGCGGCCGCGGCAGAGGCAAAACGCATCCTTTCGCGCAAGCCGAAGCCGTTCAAAAATCCGAAAATATAGGCGCCATGGTAGACATCACCGGCACCGGTAGTATCGATCGCTTTGACCTCCAGCGGCGGTACGATGTAGGTCTCATCATGTTCCATGCCAACCGATCCGTCTTCACCGATAGTGATCACTACCGTCTCCGGACCCATGGCACTGAGTCTCTTGAGACTTTCAGCCAAGGCTCCCGAGCCCATCTCGGCCGCAAAACGTTCTGATGCAATCAAGGTGTCGGTAACCGCCATCAGGTCGTTCATCCTCTCCCGTGGCGAACCTGCATCGTAGACGACATGCACGCCCTTTTGCCTTGCGTATTGCGCCGCGGCTATCTGGGCCTCCATTTGAATGCCGTCCACGTGCAGAACCTTGGCGCCATCAATGAGTGAATAATCGATCTCATCGGCAGCAAGCTCGGGTACGTTTCCGCGCGTCCAGAAGACTGTTCGTTTGGCGGTTGCGCGCTCGACGGCAATGAAGCTGATCGGCGAGACCAGGTCAGGCTCAATGACAAGCGAGCCCGTATCGACTCCGGCCTCGCGCAGACCATGACGTATGAACATTCCGAAATCGTCATTGGAGATCTTGCCGATGAAAGAAACGTCCGATCCCAGGGTTGCCAGCGTCACCATGGCGGTGGCCACCGGTCCTCCTCCTTGCATGGAGAACTCTGAAAGTTCGACTTTGGAATCCATGTCCGGATAGCGCTCGACGATTCCCAAGTAATCAACCGCACAGTGTCCTATCCCGACCACGTCGAACGGCATCGGCCAACTCCTTCTGAAAACCGCAGGCAACCAGCCTAATCGTATTTTACCAGCGCCTGTCAGTCAAGCGGCATCACCAACAGCCGAGGTCTTGTCACGAGCACTCCCGCTCAACAACGTCACCAGCACGGCCGAGCCAATCGAGACGAAGAATGTTACGGCCCTGGCGGTCACGCTTTCTTCCAAATTCACCGCCCAATCCCCTAAACCGATCGCCCCTGCCAGGTGCGGCCAGGCTATCCAGGTTACCGTTGTGACTATTCCGGCCACCAAGGCCGTCACCACTCCAGTTGACGAAAAGCGTTTCCAGTAGAATGAAAGAAGCACGGCCGGTGCGAACGAACAGCCGATACCCGCCCAGGCATACGAGACGACGGTGTAGATCAGGTCGGAGGTCGAGAGGGCCAGACCGAGTCCCAGAGCTCCTACCGCAAGCGTGCTCACGCGCGAAACTACCAGCAAGGTGCTATCTTTTGCCCGTCCCCTCTTCAATATTCCGTTGTAAATGTCCTGGCTGATTGACGATGCCGCTACCAGCAGCATGCTTTGGGCGGTCGAGATCATCGCTGCCACCGCCCCGGCCAGCAGGATTGCCGCCAGCCACCAGGGAAACAACTTGTTGAGGATGTGCGGCAGGATCATCTCCTTGTCGGAGACCGCCCCGGGGCCGAACAGCGCCAACGCGCTCAATCCGATCAGAACCACGCCGGCGTAGGCCAGAAAAGTCCAGACCACGGCAATGTTACGCCCGATACGCACATTGCGTTCGTCGCGCATGCCCATGAAGCGCGCGTTGAGCTGAGGCTGTCCACCCAGGTAGCCGAAGAACCAGGCCAGGTTGTTGAATATCAGCAGGCCGGCGGCAAAGCCGCTCATACCTCCGGTCAGCGAGTTCATTCCCGGGCCCGCTGAAGCCAGCGCCTGAGCGATGCCAACCTCACCTTGGGCAACCATGACCAACATGATGATCGGTGTCACCACCAGAGTTGTGATCATCAGCAAAGACTGTAAAACGTCTACGGCCACCACGCTGACGAAGCCGCCCAAAGTTGCATACACCAGGATTACCGCGGCTGAGACGAGTTGGCCCCAAAGAGGATCCAACCCGAAAGTCTGGAAGATGGTCTTGCCGGCCCCGGCGAACTGGGCGCTGACGTAGAAGACAAAGAAGAATACGATGATCAGGGTCGACAGCACGCGAATCGTAGCCGCCCGGCGTGGAAACTTGGCCGAAAAGTACTCCGGCATGGTCAAACTGGCGTATTTTTCGGCCTCGGAACGAAAGCGCCGTGCCAGCACAATCCAGGCCGTGCAGATTCCCAGCAGGCAGCCGACTCCAATCCATACGGCACTCAGCCCGTTGGCGTAGACAAAGCCTGTAAAACCCAAGAGCAGCCAGGCAGACTCACCTGTCGCGCGCTCGCTCAACGCCAACATCCAGCCCGGCAGCTTCGATCCGCCCAGCACGAAATCGTTCTGTGACTTGGTCTTGCGAGCCTGCCAGACACCCAGGCCCAGCGTCAATACGAGGTAACCTGTGAATATGGCAATCATCCTTCCTCCACTTCTATCTATGTTCGATAATATAGTCCACGTTGTTTTTTTATCCCATTACTGCTATGCAACCTGAACCCGTGGATCAAAAGGCCGGCATAGATTTTTTCTCATTGCTTCCAAGCCAGTTGGCAGAACGAATCGGCGGATCAGGCCGTGCAAAAGAGGTATGGGCCCTGCTTCGCCAAAACAAAAATCCTCAAACCAGCGAATGCCTCTCCGTTCGGCTGAGAAACCTGCTGGCCGATCGCTTTCAGCTGGCGCCCGCTACCCTGGACGCCAAACAGACCGCCTCCGACGGCACCCGAAAACTACGAGTCAAACTTGCGGACGGCAGCCTAATTGAAACCGTCGTCATCCCCGGCCAAAGGCGAAACACGGTCTGCATCTCCACCCAGGTGGGCTGCGCGCGGGCTTGCCGCTTTTGTGCCACCGGTCAAATGGGTTTGACCCGCCATCTGAGCGCCGGAGAAATCGTCTACCAGATCAACCTGGCCCAGCAAGAACTAAAAACCGAATCACTGGCCCCGGTCGACAACGTTGTGCTTATGGGAATGGGCGAACCCTTGGACAACTTCGAGGCCGTGCAACAGGCTCTAGCCGTTATTTGCCATCCTCACGGCTGGCGCCTGCCACCGAGACGCATCACCCTGTCTACCATCGGACCCTCTCCCGAGACCATCGAACGCCTGAACGACCTGAACTGCAACCTGGCATGGTCGCTGCACTCAGCAGACGATCAAGTCAGGCGACAACTGATTCCTGCTACCCGACATCACAATGTCGATTTGCGAAATGCCTTCGTCAAGGTGCTGCAAAACCGACGCGCGCTGCTTTTTGTCGAGATGATCATGTTCAAACAGATCAACGACAGGCCGCGCGACATTGATCTGCTGATGGAGTTTTGGGCCGCCTGTAAAGAACGGGTCCGGGTCAACATCTTGCCGTTCAATCAAGTCCTCAAGCCGACTGCGACGAATCTGGCCCCCAGCCCACCGCAGCGCCTGGCTGCCATTCGCAAACAACTTCAGAACGCAGGCTTTTTTTGCGAAATCCGGCGTCCCCGGGGCTTGGACATCCAGGCCGCCTGCGGACAACTTGCGAGTACTTCTCGGAATCTTGACGAAGCCTGAAAACTAAAAAACGGTTGCGCGGACCGATGCTCTCGTGGATAATCCCCGGGCCTCGAACCTGGAAGGTGGTGTGATTCATGGGAAAGAAGAAAAAGAAGGCCGTCAAGTCCTTCGTTGAACAGCTTGCCGCAGGACTCCTCATACCGGACGGCGCAGACTTGGCATCCCTGGCTACAATGTCGGAGCTTTCCGATGAAGATTTCCGGCGCAACTTCGAGAGCGCCAAGAAATTGGTAGAGGGCCCCGACCCGCGTCAGATCGTCAAGCTGCCGGCTTCTTTTCAGGTGGCCTTTTTGCTGGTGGCGGAAAAAGAGCAAGACGACGACCTGCTCGGTGACCTGCTCAACCTGACCACGGACAAACTGGTCAAGAAGGAAGCCAAGCGCATCATCCACAGGATGCGCAGCAGCGGCCTCGATGTTTCGGCCGGCGAGGAGGGTGGCTCGTCGATTCTGGATCGGCGTGTATCCACCGAGGAGCCTGAACTAGCATGTTACATCTCCCCGGTCACCGGCCAGGGCAGCCGCATGATCTGGCTGGCCCGCTACACACACGGCGGTGTTTCGGTCTATCAGTCTGAGATTAACGACACTGACGGTCTTATCGAGTTTTCAGGTGGGGTAATCGGCAGAAATCGCTACCGGCACCTGCTGAAAGAGATCCTCAACTCCGATGAGGTCTCGATGGTCGAGATCTCCTATGCCGAGGCCAGACAGCGAGTGGCCAAGGCCGTGACCTTGAGCCGCGAGACGTCGCATCCTCTGCCGGAAGGCTATCTCGAGGCCTCCGGCGAATTACCCGAGCTGGATGCCGTGCCCCTCCCCGAAGCAAGTGAGGCTTTTTCGGCCGAAGAAATTGAGCAGGCCGCCGGACTTTACAAGGATGGCGCTCAACTGCACGAGTTACCCGAGTTCGCCGACTGGCTTCCGGCAGAGGAGATACTCGAGAAGATACAAGCCAAGTTCAAGGAGATCGAATCCAGTCAGGTTTCGATCAACAACGCCCAGAGAGTCGACCAGGTCAAGAAGTCTCTTGACGATGCTGTGGTCGGCTTGATCGGCGACGAGCAAGATCGCGCGCGTTACAGGATCAGGCTTTTCGAAATGGCAGCCCATTTGAAGCAGTGCGCCAAGGAAGAGGCCGCCCTGCAGACAGTGGCAGCGGCCCTTCAACTCGACCAGGAAGGATTTGCCCCGCTCGACAGCCCGTTCTTCGTGAGAATGATCGAAAAGCTATTCAGAAGCCCTGAGGAAATAGTAGACCAAATGAGCCCTCCTGAGAGTAAGCCCAGCAAGAGCGAGAAGAAAGACCCCGGTAAACTTATCGTCACTCCCTGAATTGGAGCGGGATTACTCTTTGGTCCAGAAATCTTCGATTGCGCCGACTTTGATGCTTGTTGCCAGGCCCAGGGCCTGTTTGTCCTCGGCTCGCAAGCCCACGGCCTGCAAGGGCCCCTGAGTCTTTCCGCGCACGTCAATGGTTACAATCAGTGCATAGCAACTCTTGGCCACAAGACCGCCGCCGAGCGTGTACTCGACCACGTTCGGGTCGTCTACCGACACTTGCGCCGTCCCGTCCGTCACCTTCTGCCACGTGTCCGGACAAACGCAGACTTCTTTGTCGTCTTGCTGGCTACAACTCCATGGAGAAGCAGACTGCAAAAACACCGAATCGGCGGTAACCGACGACGGCTCAACTTCTGCCGAGAAGTAAACGGCAGGGGTAACACTGGTATCAACGTTGCGCGCGCCGTCCAACGGAACGAACTTCACCGCTAGCGCGTCCGGGTTGGAGACTGCAGGTTCACCGCAGGCCGCCGCCAGAGTCGCAACCGCGAGTGCAAACAAAATACAGGTACGCGTCTTCATGGGCTCTCCCCTGGCAGTCAGTGATCGGCGGTCGTGAAACTCGACTCGACAGTAACTCCAAGCTGGTCCGTATCTTGGCCTTTGATTGAGGCATCGATATAGATGCAATACCTGGCACTCGTATCTAACGGGGCATCGGGTTGCAGCAAGGCAGTCGTCATCTCTTCCCGCTTCACCGTTACGCCGTCATTTTCATAAAGCCTGGAACACGCTACCGAGGCAGTCACCTGCGTTTCTTGTCCACCCTGCGGACAGGCGCGCAAGTAGAAGGTTGCGCTGTTGACGTTGCTGCTCGATTCGCATTCGCCGGCGGCGAATACCTGATCATCGAATGCCGCGATGACAACGGCATCGAGCGGAACATCCGTCTCGCCCTGCTGAGGATAGATATCCAGCAGCATCAGCGACTGGACATCATCTCCAGTGGATCCCACTCCCCCGCAACCTGCCAGCACCGAGGTGAAGAATAGACCCAGGCCGAAAACAAGCCCCTTGTTTCTGAAACGCATTCTCATCGCTATCCCTCACAACATCATTGATAGTACTAAGTTATCGCCCGGACAGGGATTTCGTCAAGTCTAAATCAGTGCCGCCTTACGCTTTTTGCGAAGCAGCAGGTTGAGATTGTTGTCTTGCCATTTCTCCGCTTTTAGAAAATGAACGTAGCCTCGCTCTCGCTCTTTGAATTCGCGGGTATGCACGATCCGGCGCGTGCCTTTCATGGTCTCACCAAGTGCATGATGCAACATCTCGTGATAGACAACAGCCACAACGACGTGCGCCGGCACGCGCTCGTCGTCAAGAGCCGGATGGATGCGAATCATTTTGTCTTCGAAAGAATATGAGCCGAGCCGAATGCTTCGCCGACGTCCCTTTTCGAAGGCTCTCCCCCAGACGATCGGCACCTCAACGCCTGTCGAAAAATATGCACGGTTGAGTGCATCGCGGATGGCATCTAGATCATAGCGCTTGCCCTTCGAGCTCAACCTGGCGGCACCTCGACGCCGCCCGACCTTGTCGGCATTGAGCTTGATGTATCTGTCGAGACACTGGTTGCCGCGCGCAGAACCGCTTATGTATTCGGCCAACGCCCGAAGCACTTTGTCGTTTGCCTCGATAAACATGTTATGCAATCGCAGCTCGAACTTTCCTGCTTTTTTCTTGAATGAGATCATGGTTGAGGTGTTGTCGGTGAAGCGCACGGCGACAGGACGCCCAAAGTGGGCCATGAAACGCCTGCTCCAAATCCTGCGGATCGCATCCAGGCCCTTGAGCGGTATCAAACGCCTGCGAACCGCAGGAGGGGTCGAGTAGTTGAAGGCCAACTGGTTCACGTCCATCGCTCTCCGGACCAAATACTAGCGCGGCCCACCCGAAGAGGCAACCGGTTGATTTTCTGATTGGGGGTGTGAGATCCTGTCACCGTGTACAACCCTGAACTCGGGAGGTCGGCCATGAATTCCTGGGCACACTCATCGCTGGTCGCCATACTGGTCATGACGTTTCCAGCCCTGGCTGCAGCCGGCGGCGATTTCAAACTGGAGTCTGTGGCCTTTGACGACAACAAGCAGATCCCTGTCCTTTACACCTGCGAGGGCAAGAAAATCTCGCCGCCTTTGAGTTTTTCTGACCCGCCCAAGGGCACAAAGAGCCTGGTGTTGATTATTAGCGATCCCGACGCGCCCGATCCCAAGAAACCCAAGCTGACCTGGGTGCACTGGGTGCTTTACAACATTCCGCCGACGGCCAAGGGGCTGGCCCAGAACATCAAAACAGCCGACCTGCCGGCTGGAACGTTGCAAGGCAAGAACAGCTGGAAGAAAACCGGTTACGGAGGGCCTTGCCCGCCAATCGGAAGGCACCGCTACTTTCACAGGTTGTTCGCGCTCGACAGGCTGCTACCCGATCTGCATACTCCCACACGCGCCGTGCTGCTCAAGGCCATCGAGGGGCACTTGTTGGGTAAGGCTGAACTGGTCGGAACATATCAAAAGAAGAAAAAGAAAAAATAGGCCGTCACGCCGTCATTCGGGCTTTCCAAGCCCGGCCAAGAAGCCTCCGAAAGCAAATGCCGGCACCGCGACCGCGGGGTTGCACATGAAAGATCAGGTGCTGCCGGCGGCTGATACGCCCAGGCTCAGAAGCGCTCCAATGCCTCCAAAGACCGCGGCCGTCAGCAGCGGTCTGGAAAATCGCTTAACCCACTTTGGCATTCTCGTCTTCCTTTTCCTCACATGATTCCGGACTGTTTCTCTGTTCTTCATCCGATCCGCCGGATCGGCAGGAGGGGGACATTCAGGTAGACACCCCGAGGCGCGGCAGGATTACAGTCTGCAACAGGATCCAGACACCGAAAAAAACCAATAACCAGACAATATCCATTTTTGCACCTCGCCACCCCTGTGTGACATTCTAAGCACTGATTAACAGCCTGTCCATCACAATGAGTCGAAAAAGTGATATAATCCCCGGCAACTTGAAATTTCCCGCTGTTGTCGTGGGTTTTAAATCGAGGTGCACGCAATTACGATGCTCGACAAGCGAAAAACTCAGGCACTCGTATGCTTACTTTCGCTTTTCTTGCTGGGCGAGGACGTGGAACGCCGGCCGGTGATAATAAAACCGCCGCCTGCCAGAAAGACCCGCCCCAAGCCCGATTTGCATAAACCTCAAGCTGAACAAGAAAAACAGGCGCCCGCCGAGCACCCGCGCACGTCTTTCGGCCCTCGAAAGCTGGTGCTCGACCCGCAACTCTTGACTCAACCTCCGGCCTGGGCTCAGCGGGAATTGACCGAGCGCGAACTGGTTACAAGCCGCATCGAAGGCTATTTCACGGACATTGCAGCCCGCAACCGGGCCGCACGCGGCAACGTCGATCCCGGCTGGCACTACCTTTCGGGACGCATGCAGCACTATTTCAAACCCGACTTTTCCCAGGTGCCCGATCCGCGCATCACCGAGGTCTCCGGCTCATGGCTTTCAAAAACAGTCTGGGACTGGCTCGGCGGATGGTATCACAATGCCTCACGAACCGCTTCCGACGGCTACACTCCGCTGGGAGACGACCCCTACTTACGAGCGGACACAACCATGCTGGACATACAGCAGGCGGCATACTTCGACGACGGTTATGGAGCGACGGTCACCGCCGTAATCGAGATCAATGTCGGCGCGAAAGGCGAGCTCGAAGCCAGACTTTTCGAGTCGTCCGGCTATTCACGCTTCGACGCGGCCGCCATGGAAGGTGTCGAGCGCGCCATTGCCAACCCCAATCAAGACGATCTTCCTCCCGGCCCGGCTCGTTCTCTTTACGCCCTTTCCGCCCGCTACGTAATTCTCCCTCCGCTTCCCGTGGTGGGCTTTGCATTCGATCTTTCGCTTGGCTACTTCGACCTGGTCTACCCGTTCAAGAAGATGGTTCATGGACAGGCCCGCCTGCTGGCAGTCTACCGCGATCGTCGAACAATTAAGAAGTCGGAAGACCACTGAGTTCGTCTGATAGTGTGGAAAACAAAGCACGCCTGCGTGTCAATCTTGTGACATACACAACCCGCCGCAATCTGTAAGTTGTCGTAAATACACCTGCACACTCGTGGCACGCATAATGCATTCTTGTCTTTACGCCAGGAGGTTATGAAGTGCCGGAGACTTTCAGAAATGAAAAAGAGTACCATAAAGGCAATCCTGCTCGCTGTCTCAGCCAACCTGGCGCTATGGACCTTTCTGATCTTGATATCCGAGGCCGGGTCGGTGTCGGTTGCCCATACGCGGACTGCAAAAACCCCCGCCCCACTACCGCCCCTTGAATTTCCCCCGGTTGATCCCGACGACCCGTTCACCCGTTACCTGAGCACCGACATCCCCCCGGCCAACGGCTTCGACTTTCCGGTGGGCAACGCCGATGGGGACGGTGCCTACACCGACAAGCAAACCGGCAAGATCCACCACGGCTGGCACGTCTCGACTCATTTCTGCGAGTGGTACAAATACGGAATTCACCCGGCTGAAGACTGGAACGGAGACGGTGGGGCCAACAGCGATCTCGGTCAGCCGGTACGCTCGATCGCCGCCGGCAAGGTGGTATTTGCAAAAAACTGCGGCCAGCCTTCCGGCGGCGTGGTCATGATCCAGCACAACTACTACGAGAACCACCTCAAACGGCGTATCCGCTCCGTTTATGTTCATATGTCAAACATTAGTGTCTCAGAAGGTCAGCTCGTATCCCGGCGACAGCAAATCGGCGAGATCGGCAAGGATCCGCTCAAGCGCTTTTTCGCCCACCTGCACTTGGAACTGCGCCGGAACGAAAATCTCAAGGCTACTTATTGGCCTTCGGCGGCTGGAAAGTCACGCGATTGGATCCGCGAAAACTACGCCGCTCCCTCCCCTTTCATCCGCTCGCACCGCGAGCTGTTTGTTCCGCCTCGAGAGAAGCGCCTGGCGCTGGTCGACTCGCGCTCGGGACGCATGCGCCTATACGACCAGGGTCGCCCGTTGCTTCAGTTCCCGGTTGGACTGGGAAGAGGAGCAAACACTGGAGGCAGCGTTGCCGAACACGAGCTGCCGCTTGGCATGTACTTCGTTGTCGCCAAGCACTCCATGGTGTTTGGCAACCATCTGGTGAGTTTCAGCGGTGGCTTCCGGCTGGCGCTCAACTATCCCAACCGTTTTGACGTCGCCAGGAATCAAGATCTTGGACACCTCCCGGACAGCACTGCGGCAGAAATTTGCTGGGCCTGGAAACAACGCAAGCCAACCGCCCATATCTTGCCCGTAAATACCCCTGTCCCCGAAGTCGAGATCGAAGAATGGAACAACCGGGCTGAGGGCCTCTTTCCCAGCCAGTTTCCGGCGGGCAAAATACTGTTGCAGCGCTCCGCCGTTCAGAGCCTGTTCGACAAACTGCCGGTCGGTTCAATGGTCGTAATCTTCTGATTGAAAAGCCGGGGCCGTTCAACTATTCTCTGGCTGCACTTTGGCCCGAGGTAACTATGACCTGGCTCAAGATAAAAGATGCATATAGCGCCCCGGTTGGCACCAGGCTGACAGTCAAGGGCTGGGTTAGAACCCGGCGCGGCTCCAAGGCCGAGGGCGGTTTGTCTTTCATCACCGTCTCGGACGGCACCTGCTTCGATGCCATCCAGGTGGTGGCGCGGGCCGGACTCGCCAACTACGCAAGCGAGATCGAAAAGATCACAACCGGTTGCTCCGTCGAAGTGGACGGCGTACTGGTCGAATCGCAAGGCAAGGGGCAACGAATCGAGATCAGCGCCGATGCAGTCAGGATCGTCGGCTGGGTCGAGAATCCCGACAGCTACCCGGTCAGCGCCAAGCGACACTCTTTCGAATACCTGCGCGAGGTCGCCCACCTGCGCTCACGCACCAATACCTTCGGCGCGGTCGCCCGCGTGCGCCATTGCCTGGCTCAGGCCATACACCGCTTTTTCGATGAACGCGATTACTACTATATCCATACGCCGATCATCACCGCCAACGACTGCGAGGGAGCGGGCGAAATGTTCCGCGTCTCAACCCTCGATCTCCTGAACCTGCCCTTGGGGACAGACGGAGGAGTGGATTTCGACAAGGACTTTTTCGGGCGCGAGGCGCGCCTGACCGTATCCGGCCAGCTCAGCGTCGAGACATACTGCTGTGCATTGTCCCGGGTCTACACCTTCGGCCCGACCTTCAGGGCCGAAAACAGCAATACCAGCAGGCACCTGTCGGAATTCTGGATGGTCGAGCCCGAATTGGCCTTCGCAAACCTCGATGACGATGCCGGCCTGGCCGAGGAATTTCTGAAATACCTTTTCGACGACTTGCTCACCCGGCGCGCGGACGACCTGGGCTTCTTCGACCTGCGCATCGACAAGGGTCTGATAGCCAGACTGAAGAACATCGTCGAGCAGCCTTTTCTGCGCATAAGCTACGACGAGGCCATTGACGTGCTGACCAAGGCCAAGCGGAAATTCGAGTTCCCGGTCGAGTGGGGCGCCGATTTGCAAAGCGAACACGAGCGTTTCCTGACAGAGGAACATTTCTCACAGCCGCTGATCGTCGTCAACTATCCAAAAGGCATCAAGGCCTTCTATATGCGTCAGAACGACGACGGCAAGACCGTTGCGGCCATGGACGTGCTGGTTCCGAAGATCGGCGAGATTATCGGAGGCTCGCAGCGCGAGGAAAGGCTCGAGATGCTCGACAAGCGCATCACCGAGATGGGCCTCGATCTTTCTGACTACTGGTGGTACCGGGACCTGAGACGCTACGGCACGGTGCCGCATGCCGGCTTCGGCCTGGGCTTCGAACGCCTTATTCAGTTCTGTACCGGGATGGCCAACATTCGTGACGTGATTCCCTTCCCCAGGGCGCCGCGCCAAGCCGACTTCTAAAAAAAGAGCCGGGCCATACGGCCCGGCTCCTTGTCTCCTAAGAGAACTACAATTGCTCAGACGATCATTACGTCCTTTGCCTGCAGACCCTTCGGGCCCTCGGTCACGTCGAATTCAACGGCGTCACCTTCGTTAAGAGTCTTGTACCCCTCCGTGCGAATCGCCGAGAAATGGACGAAGACGTCGTCGCCATCCTCTTGCTCGATGAATCCGTAACCCTTGGAGTTGTTGAACCACTTCACTTTACCCGTCTTCATACTTCTACTCCTCTTTCTTTACCCAGCCCCCGCCCCACGGCTCATCCGTGAACGGCGGGTCACCGGGTCTGTAACGCGCCGATTACGTTCGACGCTCACGTTGGTTTTCAAACACCCCTCGAATTTCTATCCTTTTTGAGAATCAGAACCGATGAGGCAGACTGCAATTACGGCTCGCAGATTGGCACGCTACGACCCTAATGTCAAGAGAAACATCGACAAGCGAGCGATCACGGCCCGAGAGCCTGCCCGACGTCCAGGCGCAGGTTTTCCGGGGCGTTCGGCCAAATGACGGCTTTGAGCTGTAACAACCATCCCGGAAGAACCTGACTGAAACGATGTAATTCCAAGCCATTAGGGTACCGGAAGGCATCTTCGACCGTCTTCCGGCCGCCAATTTTCAGTACCCGCACCTGTTCCGTTCGGCTGGCACCCTCCGGAACGTGGCTGTTTCTCAAGTTCACAAGCTGCTCTATCGTATTTTCCGGGTCATTCGAATCCAGTCCCGCAATCTTGTCCGGTACGACCAAAAAGTCCAGCAGCAGTGGATCCGTCTCGAGCGAGCCTGCCACGAACTCGAATATACCGTCATCTCTCGCAACGGCCCGGGGTTTGCCAAGCAGGCAGGACGGAATCTTTGCGGAAAGGCCGGTATCTCCCAGGCGATAATCGTTCCAGGTCACTTTCTCAGCCAGCTGCCAGGGCGAACCCGCCCAGAGGGCCATGAGCGGACCTGAAAGCAAAACCAGGGCCGACAGCAACCAGGCAGGCGTAAGCCAGCCGACGCCGGACAAGGCCGCCTGCCGGGGTTGCTTTTCGTCATCACCCAAACCTTGTGTCAGCAACCCGGAGCCTATCAGCAATGCGCCCGCCAGACCGCCGCCGAAGTGGGCGAACATGTCGACCCTGGGCAGGAACGAAACAGGAACGTTGATTGCCAGGTTAATGAGCGCCGCGCGCTTCAGTCGCGGCAGGAAAGCAGAAGGCACCAAGCCGCCCGGGCGAAATGCCAAGGCCGCCAAGCCGCCCAGCATTCCCCACAAGGCGCCCGATGCGCCCAGGCTGAGGTGATCGCCTGAAATAAAGGCGGAGGCCATCGAGCCGCAAATCCCCGAAACCGCATAGAGCACCAGAAAACGGCGCGTCCCCAGCAAACGCTCGCTGAATCCGCCCAGGTAGTAGAGCACGAACATGTTCATCAACAGGTGCTCGACTCCCCCGTGCAGGAACATGCAGCTGATCAGCCGATACCACTGCCCGCCCTTGACCAGTTGCGGCACGTTTGCGCCAATGCGCACAACTCCGGGAGTGTAGTCGACTCCCGACCAGGCCAGTTGCAAGACAAACATGATTCCACAGGCCGCAACCAGGCAGATTGTCGCGATTGGTTTGGTCTTCTTGATTCGTTCGGCAAAGATCAGCAGCCGCGCGCGTTCAGCGTCCGGCGGTTCATTCACCCTTGCTTCAATTCGCTCTAGCATTGCGCTCTCTTTGCCTTGCCTCTCACATTGGTACGGTCGCTGTCAAACACGAATGACACAAAGTGTCATTAGTGTTGATAAGTCGGTCCCGGTTGTTGTAGAAGTAAATAAACGCAGGCCAAGAAGGAGACGACAGATGGACGACATGCGAGGAAAAAGGGTGCTGGTCACGGGTGCCGCCAAGGGCATCGGGCTGTGTATCGCGAAGGAGTTCGCAAAGGCCGGTAGTGAGCTGATCTTGACCGATGTCGATGCAGAGACGCTTGCCGGTGTGGCCCGGGAGATCGGCGAGACGACGAAGGTCCACTCGCGGGTGGTCGACGTTTCCGATCGCAAGGCCGTCTTCGATCTGGCCGCCTGGGTGGCTTCCGATGTTGGAGCGCTGGACATCCTGATAAACAACGCCGGCATCGGCTATCACGGCGAGTTGGCCGAAACGTCTCTCGAGACATGGCGCCGGTTGATAGACATCAACCTCATGGGTCCGCTGCATCATATCTACGCTTTCCTGCCTTCGATGGTCGAGCGTCGCAGCGGCCAAATCGTGAACGTGTCTTCCGGCCAGGCCTTCTTTCGCTTGCCGACCTGGGGAGCCTATGCGGCGATAAAGGCCGCGCTGGGAGCAATGTCCGAGATTTTGCACTTCGAGTTGCGCAAGCACCATATTCATGTGACTACGGTCTATCCTTTCATGGTCAATACGGGCTTTTACGACTCCGTCGAGGCCAAGACCTTCGGCGCACGGATGTCGATGAAATTGCTGCCCTACTATTCGTCGACCCCCGAGAAGGTCGGGCACATCATCTTCGAAGCCGCCCGGCGTAAACGCAAGGTCGAAAAGGTAAGTATTATTAATGACATTGGCTACTACGCCAGCGTGATCCCCTTCGCCAGCAGCATAATCGCACGTACAAGCAACTTCTTTTTAGCCAGCCACGGCTAATTAGCCTGGAACATGCGCCTCGCAAGAAACATCCTGCTTACCCTGGCGTTCTTCGCCCCGGCGGCGGTCGCCTGCGGATCCAGCGCTGGAGGCAACGATGGTGGCTTGGACGGTGACGGCGGCCAGCAGCAAAGACTGAGCGCCTACGAGTGCCTTGTCACTCCCGACTGTCCCCGCCTGATGGTAGCCGCCCACCGCGGATGTCATCTCGAACACCCCGAGAATTCACTTGCGGCCATTCGAGCCGCGGCCGAGGTAGGAGCCGACTTCTCGGAACTCGACGTCCGTCATACCGCAGACGATGTCCTGGTACTTATGCACGACTCTGACGTCGACCGGACAACAGACGGAAGCGGCCAGGTCGACTCGCTGACATGGGCCCAGATCCAGACGCTGCGACTGGACGGAGGCGACTTAGGCGACCCCGAGGACTCGCGGGTGCCCCTCTTTTCAGACGCGCTGGCGCTGGCAAAATCGTTGGGCATCATGCTCTATGTCGACCAGAAGACAGGTCGCACCGATCTTGTTTTGGCGGCCATCCAGGACGGTTCGTATCAGCAGGTAGCCCTGGTGCGCGACGACCTGGGCAAGATCGCGCCCATGTTCGCCGCGGACGACAGCCTGCTGGTCATGCCTCCGATCGGATCGCAAGACGAGTTGCAGGCAGTGCTGGCTGAGCTGCCCACTCTGAAGATAGTGGAGATCGGCATTGCGGCCCCCGTGCCCGACCTGACGGCGGCAGTACACACGGCCGGGCTAAAGGTCCAGCAGGACGTGATGGCTCTGGGGGACATCCTGTCTTTGGTGGGCGACTACAGCGAATGGGGAAATTTCGTCTCAGCAGGCGTGGATCTCTTGCAAACCGACTATCCCAACCTGCTGATCCCGGCTATTTTGGAGTACGAGGAAACGGGTACCTTTCCGGACAAGGGCCCCCAGCCCTGACAGGCCAGTTCCAAACGCCGTTATCGAATGCAGATTTGATTTTGCACACTCCCGGTTGTATTGTCGACTGTAATTGAAAGTATTTTTTCGGCGCGGAGGATTTCCATGTTGAAGGTTTCTTCTGCTTTCGTATTGATTGCCGCAATAGCCGGCCTGCCGCAGCAACTAAAAGCCGAATCAGCCGCGGCCGGCGTCAAGATCAAGGCGGCTACCAGCGCCTATGCCGACCTAGATTTTGAAAAGGCGCTCGGATTGATGCAACAGGCGGAGCGCGAAGAAGGCAATTCACGCGATCAGCTCATTAGTATCTATCAGATCGAGGGATTGTGCCTCGGCGCTTTAGGCCGCTACGATCAGGCTCACTCAGCCTTTTTCAAATTGCTCGCTTTGGAACCCGCCTTTCGCCTGGGAGCGGACGTCTCGCCGCGTGTCAGAAAGCCTTTCGATGAATTGCAGAAGCTGAACCCGCGCCGACTGGAGGTGCAATCAATTCCGCCCGCCGGTGCCTTCAAGGGTGAGTCTGTAGGACTGACTTTCGAGGTCGTCGCCGACCCGGCCAAGATGCTGCGTTCTGTAAAAATCTGGTACAAGAGCGGCGGGCAAAAGGAGTACAAGTCGGTCAGGGCTCCCATCCGGGGCAAGGGCCGCCACATGATCAACCTGCCCGCGCCGGCGTTCACGGGCGCCAAGGGCAAGCTGAGCTGGTATGCACTGGCCGAGGGAGAGCATTTTTCAAAGCTGCGGCAGTTCGGCGACTCCCGGCATCCGGCCAATATTGAAATCGTCGAACGGGCTGAACGACAGGTCGCCGGATCGATGCCCTGGTATAAGCAATGGTGGGTCTGGACGATAATCGGCGGCATTGCCGTAGCCGGTGCTACCACGGCCGCGGTTCTAACCACCAGAACGGTCAACGGCGGGCCTTTCGATTTCGCCGTCGACTTTTCGACCACCCCATAAAACCGCGGGCGCATGGCGGACGACACCAGCAGGCAGTTTGGAAAATACCACCTGATCGCTCACCTGGCCACCGGGGGGATGGCCGACATCTATCTGGCGTCGCACAAGAGCATCGGGGGCTTCGAGAAACTGCTGGTCATCAAGCGAATACTCCCCAACCTGGCCAATGACGGGCGTTTCGTAAAAATGTTTCTCGATGAGGCCCGCATCGCCGCGCAGCTAAACCATCCCAACGTGATTCAGATTTTCGATCTGGGGCAGATTCAGGGACGTTTCTTCATCGCCATGGAGTACCTCTCGGGAGAAAGCCTCTCGATGATCATCAAGAGCTGTCGAAGACATAAGCAGCCTTTTCCGAGCCGGCTGGCCGCCGGCATGGTCATGCAAGCGGCCGAGGGACTGCACCACGCTCACATCATGACATCCGCCGACGGCAAGCCGCTGGGTATCGTGCACCGCGATATCAGCCCGCAGAACATTTTCGTCCAGTACGACGGTGGAGTGAAAGTCGTCGACTTCGGCATCGCCAAGGCGATCGACCGCAGCACGCGCACACGCACCGGAACGTTGAAGGGCAAGTACGCCTACATGTCTCCGGAACAGGTCGAGGGAAAGGATTTAGACGCACGCTCCGACGTGTTCGCGCTGGGCATCGTGCTCTGGGAGTGCCTGGCGAGTCGCAAGCTGTACAAGCAAGAGAACGACCTGGAGTTGCTCAAGGCGGTCGTCGACAAGGATGCTCCCTCGCCGCAACTTGTCAACCCAAGTGTGCCGGAGCCTCTTGCGAATATTGCGCTAAAAGCTCTCGCCAGGAAAGTGGAGGATCGCTACCAGTCGGCTGTTGAACTGCGCAATGCACTGGCCACCTATCTCAAGACCGTAAAAGAAGACGCCGACACCATGGCTATCGGGCGCTTCATGCAGGATCTTTTCAGCGAGAGGATTGCAAAGAAGAAAACAATAATCGAGGGCGCCCGTGCTCTCGAGCGTGATCTTGGAGATACAATTTTCGGCGATCTCGAAAGCTACGTCTCCGACACCGACGTGTCGGTCCCGCGCTCGGACAACATCTCCAAGGCGTCCGTTGCCGCGCCAAACCGCAAGAGTTGGATGATCCGGGCGGTAATTCTTGCGTTGCTGTTCGTCACCGGCGGATTGTCCGGCCTGTACTTGTTATCCGGCGATAGCCCGCAAACTCACATACCAGATGCACGAGTTTCCGCCGTTGTTGCAACGGATGCAGGCGCCGCCTCAGGGAAGGATGCGCGGTCGGATCCTGCAACCTCCGACGCGGGAGTTGCCAAGACCGACGACGATCGAGCTAAGATCGTGAGAGCCGATGCCGGACAGTCGCTGGCCACAAACAGAACCGTCAAGCGTCACAGACCACGCAAGAGAAGGAAGACCAGAAGAGTGACAGGGGCGAAGCCCGCCATCCACAAACCGGCGAATCACGACAAGCCGGTCGCGAATGCCGGTCCCCCGGGCAAGCTGCGTTTGGTAACCACACCCTGGTCGAACGTTTTCTACAACGGCAAGAAGCTCGGCCAGACACCCTTGATCGATGTCGAACTTCCATCCGGGCCGGTCAAGCTGCGAGTTGTCAACAAAGAAGCCGGAATCGACCGGGTCATCGTGGTAAACATCAAGCCTGCCGAGAGAACTACCTATCGGCGAAGTCTGTACTGAGCGGCTGTCTTTTCAAGGCCGGAACGGCTCGGCGCCCATTTCAAGATCCAACTCGCCGCCTTCGACCAACTGCTGGTGGGTCAGCCTGGTGTCTTCGAGCGGCTGTCCGTTCAGCTTAGCCGACTGTATATACTTGTTGAAATCGCTGCTGGAGGCTGCGCGGATGACGAATTCCCGGCCGGAATAGACGGCCGGGTCGAGTTTCAGGGAGATCTTAGAAAACCAGGGGCTCGAGATCTGGTAGGCGCCGTCGCCCGGGGCCAGCGGATACAACCCCATGGCCGCGAAAACCAGCCAGGCACTGGTAGCGCCCGAGTCGTCGTTGCCCGGCAGGCCTCCGGGTTCGTCCGAGAACTCGTCGGCCAGGATCTGGCGCACCAGTTCCTGGGTACGCCAGGGCTTACCGGCAAGATTGTAAAGATACGGCACGTGAAAGCTGGGCTCGTTCGAAGGATCGAACTGGCCGTTTGTGAAAAACTCGTCGAGCCTGGCTATGCAGTTCGACTTGCCTCCCAGAAGCTCTATCAGCCCGGGAACATCCTGGGGCACGAACCAGGTGTATATCCAACTGGTCGCTTCGCAGAAGTCGTTGGCGTCTGCGTCGTCCGTGGGATCGAACGGCGTAACCCAGCTTCCGTCCCGGTGGCGGCCCTGCATGAAGGCCGTCTGCTGGTTCCACTGATTTTTGTAGTTTCGAGATCTCTGCAGAAAAACGTCCCGTTCGTCGCTCTTGCCCATTTTCCCGGCGAATTGCGCGATGCACCAATCGTCGTAGGCGTATTCGAGCGTCATCGATGCCGACTGGTGTGCATCACACTCGTGCGAGAAGTAACCGTTTTCCAGATACTCGGGTGGTGTACCCAGGTTGACGTATCCGCACAATCCGTCCACCAGTCGATCCGGATCTTCCATGGTGGCGCTCTTTTCCATTGCAGCCCAGGCCAGATCCAGATCGTAGTCGCCAAGACCCTTGGTGTAAGCGTCCGCGATAATCGACACGGCATGATTGCCGATCATCACGCTCGAGTACCCGGTTGCCTGCCAACTACATTTGGGCAGCCAGCCGCCCTGCTGATAAAGATGCAGGTATGAGGCAACCACATCACTGACAGTCTCGGGCTCGACCAGTGTCGCCAGCGGGCGCGAGGTGCGAAAGGTATCCCAGGCGCACCAGTCGTCGGTGTAGAAATGGTGATCTTCCCAGTTGAACACCTCCCCTTGCCCGTCGGCGCCCGAGAAGAAATACCCTCCGGCTTCCGTATAGTCGGCAGGTGCTATGAGTGTGTGATACAGCGCGGTATAGAAAATACGCCGCTGCTCTGCAGTGCCTCCCTCGACCTGAACACGGTTCAGGCGGCAATTCCAGGCATCACGGGCCGCTCTTCTGACTTCGTCGAAGGTGTCTGAGCCTATCTCTTCTTCCAGGTTGCGCCGGGCCTGCTCAACGCTTACGAGCGAGATGCCCGTGCGCACCTCGATCGTTTCTCCTTGCTCCGTCACGAAACCAGCGAAGGCGCCGATCCACGGCCCGGATTCGCTGTCGGCACCCTGGCTAACGACGGTCTCGCCCGGCTTGCCGTGCCAGGTGCCGTGTGAATCGAATGCCTTGCTGAAAACGGCGTGGAAGTAGATCGTGCTCTGGCCGACCGTCTTGTCGTCGCGGCTGAGCAGAAGATCCAGCAGCGGGTGGACGTTGTATACTCCGTAACCTTCAAAGGTGTGCTCGTCGATCATCTCGATCTTCCCACCCCGCGAGTCCCCGCGTGAGTGGCCGACGTCAATCAGTACATGCGCGGAATCCGAGCGCGGAAAAGTATAGCGCTGAATGCCGGCGTGCCCGGTCGCGCTCAATTCCACCCGCACACCGTAGTCATCCAGCCTAACGGCATAGTAACCCGGCCAGGCCTGTTCATTATCGTGCGAAAAAGTCGAGGCATATTCTGCGCTGTCCGTCTTGAGCGGGCCGCTGGCCGGCATGAACAGGATCTGACTGTAGCCGTTTGCGCCTCCGCCGGGACCCTGCAGATGAGTGTGACTGAAGCCCTCGATCTTGTCGCTGCCGTACTCGTAAGCGTCCACCGAGCCCGGCTCGACGACCGAGTCCGGGCTGAGCTTGACCATACCGTGCGGCACCAGCGCGCCTGGAACCACGTTTCCGGATCCCTGTGTGCCGATCATCGGATCAACTTCCGCCGCCAGATCCTGGCCGGCGGGGCAAAACGACTTGTCGGCAGTAGAGGTCTTGTTTTGGCAGGCTCCCGCGCTGGCCGCCAAGGCCGCACACGCAGCAACTGAGACAAGAGCACGAAGCATGCATTTCCTCCAGCTAGTAGAACCAGCATATACGAAAACCACCCGGCTGAAAAAATTTTTTATAGGAAGGCTAACTGCAATAACGGGTGATTATGGTCTTGACACCACGTGTCAGTTGTGTTTTGTCTTCGAAACTGTCAAATTCGACCCGCGTGGAGACGGCATGGCTTTCAATTTGGCGACTATATTGGGTTTTCTCGCTGTCTCCGGCCTTGCCCTGTTTGTCTTTCTGCTGGTTGGCAAGCTCGTGCGCCCATCAAAGCCCCAGGCGATCAAGGCAACTACCTACGAATGCGGAGAAAAACCCTTCGGGCCGGCCTGGTTCAACTTCAACAATAGATTCTACGTGATCGCCCTGGTTTTCGTGATTTTCGACGTCGAGGTGGTGTTGATCGTGCCGGCGGTCGTAGTTTTTCGCAAACTGGTCGACCAGGGTCTCGGGATTCTGGCTTTTATCGAAATTTTCCTGTTCATCGCCATCCTAATGGTGGCTTTGATCTACGTCTGGGCGCGCGGCGACTTGAATTGGGACAGGATCATCAAGCAATTTTCCGGAAAGCAACATACGGGCGAACCGCGGGAAGGCGCAAAGTGACTCCAATTATAGAAAAAAGCCCCGATGGTGGTATTGCGCTCGGCAGCGTAGACAGACTGCTGAACCTGGCCCGCAAGCACAGCCTGTGGTACCTGCTGTTCGGTACCGCATGCTGCGCCATCGAACTGATGCAAACCGGCGGTCCGCGCACCGATGCCGACCGTTTCGGCATGATGTTCCGCTCGACGCCACGCCAGGCCGACGTGCTGTTGCTGGCAGGCACTATCACCTACAAGATGGCCAGCCGTATCCGCCTGCTATACGACCAGATGTCCGAGCCCAAGTACGTAATCGCAATGGGCTCGTGCGCCAGCACGGGCGGGTTGTTCCAGAAGAGTTACAGCGTCGTCAAGGGCGGCGATCTGTTTCTGCCGGTGGACGTCTATATTCCTGGCTGTCCCCCGCGGCCCGAATCGCTTGTTGAGGGCCTGATGCTGATTCAGCACAAGATCGAGAAGGAGCCATGGCTGAAAAAGGCCTGGGGCAAACTTCCCGAAAAGAGCGATCCCCGGCTACCCAGGGAATGCTGACCATGAAGCCAGTGGAAATACACGCCTACTTGCAGCAAAAGCTCGATAAACAAATCGAGTGGAACGAAGGAGAAAAGAGCACGGGGGATCCCTGGGCGGTCATCGAAGCAGACGGATGGGTCGACGCCTGCTTAGTTACGCGCGATGACGACCAACTAGCTTTCGACTTCCTGCGTAGTCTGACGGGCACAGACCGCCCAGATGACGGCAAGATCGAAGTGGTGGCCCACCTGTGGAGTTACTCCAGGCGACATGCCTTCGTGCTCAAGACGACAGTCGACAGGGATGCGCCTGTGCTTGCCAGCCTGACCTCGATCTGGCCCGCCGCCGTCTGGTACGAGCGCGAAATCTACGACCTTCTGGGAATCGATTTCAGCGGTCATCCGGATCTGCGCCGGATCATGATGCCCAACGACTGGGTGGGCCACCCGCTGCGCAAGGACTATACCGAACAGGCCGACTACCGTGGTATTCCCACCAGCCGTCCGGGTTACGCAACGGCAGTGCCGGAGAAGGTCGATGAGTGAGCCGACACAAGCCGGCGCGCAGCGTGAAGAAATTGTCCTGAACATGGGACCACATCATCCGTCCACCCACGGAGTGCTGCGCTTCGTAGTGCATACCGACGGCGAGATCATGCGCAAGGCCGTGCCTGAAGTCGGTTACCTGCACCGCGGGCTGGAGAAGTTGGCCGAGACGCAAACTTATGCCGGATACATGCCTTTTACCGATCGCGTAAACTACCTGGAGGCAATGTTCGCCGAGCAGGCTTACGCCATGGCTGTCGAGGCGTTGTTGGCAACGGAGGTTCCTCCGCGGGCCGAGTTTTTACGAACCATCGCCTGCGAGTTGAATCGCATAGCCAACCACCATGTCACCCTGGGTTGCATCACCATGGACCTCGGGGCCTATACCCCATTCGTCTACCTGTTGCGCGAGCGGGAAGGCATCAACGACTTGATCGAAGCATTGTGCGGCAACCGTATCACGCACAACTATTTGCGCATCGGGGGCGTGTCCTACGATGTCGACGATAAATGGCTTGGGCAACTTGAATCCTACCTGAATCACTTCGAGCCGATCATCGATGAGCTCGTTGCACTGATCGTCGGCAACGAGATCCTCATAAAGCGCATGGAAGATGTTGCGGTAATCAGCCGGGAAGACGCCGTTGCCTGGGGCCTGACGGGTCCCAACCTGCGGGCCAGCGGACAAGATTGGGATGTGCGTCGTGACATTCCCTACGGTGCCTACCCGCAGTTCGAGTTCGACGTTCCGGTAGGACCGCTCGGCCGGGGCCAGGCCGGTGACTGTAACCAGCGCTTTCTAGTGCGTGTGGAAGAGATGCGTCAGAGTTGCCGCATCCTGCGCCAGTGCCTGGCAAAACTCCCGGAAGGTGACATCAAGGCCAAGGTTCCCAAAATGATCAAGGCGCCCAAGGGTGAAAGCTACGCCTCCGTCGAGGGGGCCCGCGGCGAAATGGGCTGTTACCTGGTTTCGGACGGCGGCAAGAACCCCTACCGGCTAAAGTGGCGCACCGGATCTTTCTCGGCCATGAGCATCATAGAGCATACGAGTCCCGGATTGATGATTGCAGATCTGGTTGCATTAGTGGCCACCCTGGACGTGATCGCACCCGAATGTGACAGGTAGATAAATGGAATTCATCTACAACTACCTATCGTCATTAGAACTAGGCCCATGGGCGACCAATATCCTTTTCGTCATTGCGCTGCTGGTCGTCTCGGCAGCTGTCTTCTTGGTGGCGCTCACCATCGCCGGATTCCTGGTAGTGGTCGAGCGTCGCGTGGCGGGCCGGGTGCAGAGCCGCATCGGACCCAACCGCGTCGGACCTTTCGGCGTGCTGCAGTGGCTGGCCGACGGGATCAAGTTGTTCATGAAAGAAGATCTCGTCCCGGCTCAGGCCGATGGACCTCTGTTTCGGCTTGCGCCCTATCTGGTGATGGTCGGAGTCTTCGCGGCTTTCGCCTCGGTTCCATTCGGGATGCTCTTGATCGCTTCCGATCTCAACGTGGGCATTCTGTACATCTTGGCGATCACCTCGGTGGCCACCGTGGGTATCCTGATGTCCGGCTGGGCTTCGAACAACAAGTGGAGCCTGCTGGGCGGAATCCGCTCGACCGCACAGATTGTCTCTTACGAGGTACCGGCAGCCTTGAGCGTGCTATCGGTTGTATTGATCGCAGGCACGCTGCAGATGAGCGGCACGGCTTCCTCGCCGGGGATCATCAGCTTGCAGGGCGGCTGGCCCTGGGACTGGTACGCCTTTTATAATCCCTTCAGCTTGACGGCTTTCGCGATTTACTTTACCTCCGCCGTGGCCGAGGGCAACCGCACCCCCTTCGACCTGCCGGAGGCCGAGAGCGAATTGGTTGCCGGTTTCAATACCGAGTACAGCGGCATGCGCTTCGCGGGGTTCTTCCTGGCCGAGTTTGCAAACGTCTATTTGATGAGCGCCATCGCCACGACCCTGTTCTTCGGCGGCTGGCAGATTCCCGGTGTTTCTTTGGCGGCCCAGGCGGCATCCTTCTGGCTGAGGCTTGTGGGCCTCGGGATATTCGTGGGCAAGGCCGCCGTGTTGTGCTTCGTGGTTGTCTGGTTCAGGTGGACATTCCCCAGGCTGCGGGTGGATCAGTTGATGAGCCTTTGTTATCGCTACCTGGTTCCGATCGCTTTCGTCTGTCTGGCCGGAAACGCCGTCTACCTGCTGGTCATTCCCGCAGGTTCTGAACTAGACAACCTGATTCACTGGGTAACAGCCGGCGCGGGCGGCCTGCTGGTGCTGGTGTTGCTGTGGCGGGTACGCTTCCATATCAAGCGTTCAGGCGATCGGATCAATCTCGATCTTCTGGCCAGAGGCGAGAAGGGAAGCTTCGACCCGACGGTCCAGGCCCGCCCGTACGGAAAGTTCCGCAGGCAACACAATAAGGAGAGCGCCTGATGGGAACTTTCACAAACTACTTCGCCGCGATCGGCCGCTCCTTCGTCACACTGGGTGATGGCCTTGCCGTTACATTGTCTTACATGTTTCGAAAGCCGATCACCATCCAGTACCCGGATCGCACCAAGCTTCCAGTGGTCTCCATGCTTCCGGGCCGAAGCCGCGGCATCCTGGAAATGGAAGCCAGCCTGTGCACCGGCTGCACCATGTGCGCCAAACAGTGTCCCATAGATTGCATCCACGTCGAGGTCGAGAAGGACGAGGAAACCAAGCAGCGCATGCTTACCAGGTTCGATATCGACGCTGCCAAGTGCATGTTTTGCGGACTTTGCGTCGATGCCTGCCCTTCAGGGGCGCTGCGCCACTCGCACGAGTTCGAGGGAGCCATGTACGACGTCGGGCGACTCTGGCTGCGTTTCATCGACAAACCCCAAGCGGTTGCCAAACCGCCCAAGAAAGGTGCGCAGATCATTACAGTTCCGCTCGGATCGATCGTCAGGAAAATGCTGTACCCGGCCGACAGGCAGGCTTCCTCTCGATCGGGGGGAGGATCTCAGTGAACTTGTCTGTGCCGGATCTTGTTTTCTACGGCGTGGCCTTGATCACGCTAGTTTCTGCCGTCTATGCGGTGTTCAGCCGTAATATCATAAGAGCGGTGTTTGCCTTGTTGGGCACCTTTTTCGGTATGGCCGTTCTGTATGGCTTGCTGGCGGCCGACTTTGTGGCTGTCATTCAGGTACTAATCTACGTCGGCGGCATTCTGGTTTTGCTGCTGTTTGCCGTCATGTTGACCGGAAACATCGAGACTGCCCAGAGCAGCAACCGCTCGTCCGGCCTGTGGCTGGGAGCCGTGGCGGGGATGGTCCTGCTTGCTTTGCTTTTGCCCCTGGCGCTCAAGACCCCCTGGCAGCAATCCGGGGCAGGTGAATACACGCAGACCACGGCTTCGATCGGCACGGCCCTTCTTTCGAGCGCCTTGCTGCCCTTCGAGGTAATCAGCATCGTCCTGCTCGGTGTAATCATTGGTGCCGTGGTCATCGCGCGACACCGGCGAGCCGCTGACATGGAGGCCGGAAAATGATTCAGGTAGGCCTCGGACATTTCCTGGTGGTCGGCACGCTGCTTTTTACGCTGGGTGTCGTTTGCGTCATTACTCGCAGGAACGCGGTGGCGATTCTGATCGGCATCGAATTAATGTTGAATGCCTCGGGCTTGAACCTGATCGCCTTCTCGCATTACAACAACAAGGCTGTCGAAGGTTCCGTCTTCGTCCTTTTCGTAATCGTTCTGGCAGCGGCCGAGGCCGCCGTGGCAATGGCCTTGATTCTCGCCATCAAACGCAGGCTGAGAACGATCGATGTCGATCAGACCAGTTCGTTGAGGGGATAGTCGTATGCAACAGTTCAACATTCTGTGGCTGATCCCTTTCTTCCCGTTAATGGGAGCCTTCGTAAACGGAGCCTTCGGCAAGAAATTACAGCGACGCTTCGGCGAAAAAATCATTAACGTCATCGGAGTGACTTTACCGTGGCTTTCCTTCGTCATCGCCGTTTTTGCATTCATAAAACTCCGTGGTCTTTCCGAGGGTGAGTTTCTCTCAGACCATCTTTGGACCTGGGTAGCCGTAGGCCAGTTCCACGTCGACCTGGCGTTTTCCATGGACTCGCTCTCGGCCATGATGGCCTTGATTGTCACCTTTGTCGGCAGCCTGATCCACGTCTACAGCATCGGCTACATGCACGACGACGAAAGCTACTGGCGCTTTTTCAGCTACCTCAACCTGTTCATGTTTTCCATGCTGACTTTGATTCTGGCCGACAATCTGCTGTTGATGTTCGTTGGTTGGGAAGGCGTGGGATTGTGCTCTTACCTGCTGATCGGCTTCTGGTACAAGGATCTGAACAATGCCAAGGCGGGTATGAAGGCCTTCGTAGTAAACCGCATCGGTGATTTCGGCTTTCTGATTGGCTTTTTCATTCTGTTCTGGGGCCTGGGTGGAAGCTGGACTGCAAACGGATACCATGTCGCTGGAACATTTTCGCTGAACTTTCACGAGTTGCCCGAATTGGTGGCCGGTATCGGCGACAAGCTCCTCTGGGGAGTGCCGATTGCGACTTTGGTTGCGCTTTTCTTCTTTGTGGGCGCCACCGGCAAATCGGCCCAGATACCGCTTTACATCTGGTTGCCGGACGCCATGGCCGGCCCTACGCCCGTGAGCGCCTTGATTCACGCGGCCACCATGGTGACGGCCGGCGTCTATATGATCGCCCGGATGAATTTCCTGTATATCCTGAGTCCTGCGGCCATGACCGTAGTGGCCATGGTGGGTGCGGCCACCGCCTTGTTCGCCGCTACCATCGGCTGCTTTCAAAATGACATCAAGAAGGTGCTGGCCTATTCGACGGTCAGCCAACTCGGCTACATGTTCATCGGGGTGGGTGTCGGGGCCTTCTGGGCCGGTTCTTACCACCTGCTGACCCATGCCTTCTTCAAGGCCTGCCTGTTTCTGGGCGCCGGCAGCGTCATCATGGCCATGCACCACGAGCAGGACATGCGCAAGATGGGCGGTTTGGGAAAAGTGATGCCCATAACCCGCTGGACATACTGGGTCGCTTGCGTGGCCATTTCCGGGTTTCCGATTGCCGCCGGATTTTTTTCCAAAGACGAGATTCTCTGGAAAGCCTTCGACAGCGGCGTTTTGCTGGTGCCCGGCTGGCTGCCGTGGCTTCTGGGATTCGTGGCGGCCGGACTGACGTCTTTCTACATGTTCCGCTCGTATTTCTTGACGTTTACTGGTGACTTGCCCGAAGCCCACGGCCACGAACCCGAGGAGCAGCGACCGGTCGTCACCGGCGTCCTGGTGATGCTGGCCGCGGGTGCGGTTATTTTGTCCTTTGTCGGATTGCCGAAGCTATGGATGGGCGCCGAACCTGCGCTCGAGCAATTCCTGGCACCCGTGTTCGAGGCCGCCGAGCACCTTCCTTCCGCTGGGCATGGTCACGGCACGGAGTGGATCATGATGCTTCTGTCGGTGGGCATAGCTTTTGTGGGCATGGGCAGCGCCTGGTGGTTGTACCGCGGCAGGAGCAATCCCCTGCCGGAACGTCTCAAGCAGCGCTTCGCCGGTATTCACCGTGTTGTGTACAACAAGTACTACGTAGACGAGGCCTATCATGCAACCGCCGTGCGCGGTTTCATGGGCACCAGCCGGCTATGCTCCTGGTTCGATGTAAAGGTGATTGACGGTCTGGTGAACGGGGCCGGCACCTTCACCCGGGCCTTCGCCTGGATCGACGGTGCCATTGACAAGTACCTGGTGGACGGCCTGGTCAACCTGATCGCCAGAATGGTCCGTTTCTGCGGCGCCCGTGTGCGCCGCATACAAACCGGGCGCCTGCCTGCATACCTTGCGGGATTGGTAACGGGCGCCGTCGTCCTGGTAGTGCTAACCCGGTTCCTGATGGACTTGTACAGCTGAGGAGTAGTCGATGCCTGAATCCACACTGCTTTCCTGGATAACCTTCGTCCCGTCGATCGGCATGGGGATCATCGGACTGTTTCTGATTCTCAATCCCCTGCTGAAGATCGGCAAGAACGCCATGGACCAGCTTTCGCGGGTCATTGCCGTTTCTTGCTCCGCCGTCTCGCTCGTCCTGGTTGTGTTTCTATGGCTGAACTTCGACCAGGACAACACCGGCATACAGTTCGTGCACCACCTGGTATGGATCCGGGCTTTCAATATCGAATACTTCATGGGCATAGATGGACTGTCCATTATCCTGGTCATGCTGACCGGCCTGGTTTCTTTTATCGCGATAATTGCATCCCTGCCTTGGGGAATTTCAAAAGACGATACACACCATTTCTCGCGCAAGTCGGTTCCCGGCTACATGGCTTTGATCTTGTTGCTCGAAAGCAGCATGTTCGGTGTCTTTTGCTCGCTGGACTTCTTCCTGTTCTACGTCTTCTGGGAGTTGATGCTGCTGCCGATGTACTTCTTGATCGGCATCTGGGGAGGGCCAAGACGCGAGTATGCCGCCATCAAGTTCTTCCTTTATACACTGGCCGGATCGGTTCTGATGCTGCTGGGCATGATCGCCTTGTATTTCGCCTCCAATCCGACCACACTGGTGGACGGCACGCCCTGTTCGCACACCTTCAACCTGATCAAACTGGCGACCGAGAACGACTTCTCGACTGCCGGAACGCTTCTGGGAATTGCTTTCCCCAGAATTGTTTTCGTCGGCCTGTTCATCGGTTTCGCCGTCAAGATACCGATGTTCCCGTTGCACACCTGGCTTCCGGATGCGCACGTAGAGGCGCCTACGCCGGTTTCGGTCATACTGGCAGGCATCCTTCTGAAGATGGGCATTTACGGCATCCTGAGGATCAACTTCGGCATCCTGCCGGGAGCGACCGTCTGGGCCAGTTCAACAATGGCCATGTTCGGCATGATAAACATCGTCTACGCCGCTTTCGTCTGTATGGCCCAGAAGGATCTCAAGAAGCTGATCGCTTACTCGAGCATCAGCCACATGGGCTTCTGCCTGTTGGCCATGTCGTCCTTCACTACCCAGGGAATTACGGGCGCGGTTTACCAGATGTGGACCCATGGCATCATCAGCCCGGCGCTTTTCTTGATAGCCGGCGTGATATACGACAGGGCCCACCACCGCGAGATCGAGGGTTTCGGCGGACTGGCCAAGCAGATGCCGGAGTACTCGGCCATGGTCGGATTGGCCTTCATGGCCAGCCTGGGTCTTCCCGGCCTGTGCGGTTTTATCTCCGAAGCGCTGTGCTTCGTAGGTGCATTCCCGATCTTCACCGCCTTGACCGTCATCTCGGCCTTCGGCGTGATTATTACAGCGGCGTACTACCTGTGGACGATCCAGCGCATGTTCTTCGGCCCGCTCAACGAGAAGTACAAGAACTTGTTGGACATGAACTGGCGCGAGCGCCTGTGCCTTTATCCGCTGGCCGCTTTGATCGTTTTTCTGGGATTCTATCCCATGCCGATTCTAGACCTGATCAACAAGACCTTGCACCAGATGATCCAGCCGCTGGCGAGAGCCGCGGGCCTGTAGACGCGTGGAGGACCAGGTGTCGAACCTCAGCAGCCTAGGCTTTATCGTTCCCGAACTTGTTCTCGGGGGTACGGCTGTTCTTCTGTTCTTGCTGTCTGCAGCGGCCGGGCGCAGGGCAAGCTGGCAGAAGCTGGTTTTCCCTGCGCTGGCGCTTTCTGGTCTTGTCGTGGCGCTCGTCATACTGCTGCTCTTTCCGGAATCCGGCGTCTCGGGCGCCGAGTGTTCCCCGGGTGGATGCAGGCTGTTCTTCGGTTTGCTTGCCAGCGACCCGCTTTCGGTTTTTTTCCGTCTACTTTGCATCGCGGCAACCATCGTGTGTGTGTTCATGTCGCTTGGCAGCCCCTCGCTTCCGGCGGAGAACCGCGGTGAGTATCACGGCCTGCTGCTGGTCTTGGCAATGGGCATGTGTCTGCTGGCGGCATCGAATCACTTGCTGATGATCTACGTCGGTCTGGAGACTGTCAGCCTGTGTTCTTATTTACTGACCGGCTGGGACCAACGCAAGGCCCGCTCATATGAGGCGGGTCTCAAATACGTGCTCTTCGGCGGAGTCGCCTCCGGAGTCATGCTCTTCGGTATGAGCATGCTGTATGGCCTCTTCGGCGATCTTTCGCTGCAGGGGTTGCAGCAGGCGCTTTCTTCGACGGTAGTGTTGGAAAATCCCGCAGGTCAATGGGCCGCGCTCGTCGCAGTAGTTTTCGTGCTCGCGGGGCTGGGGTACAAGGTGGCGGCGGTTCCGTTTCATATGTGGTGCCCCGACGTCTACGAGGGCGCCCCCACTCCTTTCACCGCCTTGCTCTCGGTGGGGCCCAAGGCCGCCGGCTTTGCCTTGATGCTGCGTTTTTTCTACGGAATCTTTCTGGCGCCGGGTGACAGTGGCAATTTCATTGCTGCCGCGAGCGTGATCCCCTGGGTGATGATTATCGGGATAATCTCAGCGATCACTATGACCATCGGCAACTTCGCGGCAATCGTGCAGAACAATCTCAAGCGCCTGCTGGCCTACTCGAGCATTGCCCACGCAGGTTACGTGCTGATGGGTGTCACCGCCGGCGGCCAGGACGGTTTCGAGGCAGTTTCGATCTATATGACCGTTTATTTGCTGATGAACATGGGCGCCTTCGCTGTGGTATCTGCAATCGACCGTTCGGCCAACTCTGAAGAGATTCGGGTTTACCGGGGATTGGGACGCCGCGCCCCACTGCTGGGCATAGTATTGGGCCTTTTCCTGCTTTCCTTGGCCGGTCTTCCGCCTACAGCCGGTTTTGTCGGAAAGCTCTATCTGTTCTCGGCTTTGATCCACCGCGGAGGATACTGGTTCGACGCGCTGGCCGTCGTCGGAATTATCAACTCGGTCATTTCTCTTTACTACTACGCCCGCGTTCTCAAGGCCATGTACTTCGAACGCGATCCCGGTGACTTGCCTGCGGTCAATCAGAAGAGCAGTGCCGCAGCCGTCGCCACCGTGCTGGCCGTGCCCACGCTGGCCCTGGGCGTTTTCTGGCAGCCGTTGGCTCTCATGGCCCGCTGGTCGGCCAGCCTTTTCCACTGAGGCCGGCTAACTTGTATTTACAGATATCCTGGCTGCTTTTTTTCGCCATCGTAGTTGCCCCGCCCGGTCAACCGTATCGCCAAAACACTACAATCGGGCCGACTATCATCCTGGAACCCGGCCGGGTGGTAATCGCACAGGAATCGTTCAAGTACGACGATCCGTCTTTGCCGGAACTTATTACCAGGCTCGAGAAGAACTCGGAAAAGAGCGCCGGAGGTTTACGGGTATCCCGTGATCTCGCCCTGCAGGTCGAGGCTGACGGTCAGGTCTTGTGGAGCAAGCTTGTTGAAGTGGTCGAGTTGGCCCGCAAGGCAAAATTCAAGCGTTTGGCATTTCCATATCTGATTTCTTCAAGATCGTCACTCTTGGGGCAAATCATGTCGCGCATCTTTCCACAACGGCCGCCTGCTCTGATAGTGATTCTGGCGGACAGCGATGATATGAGCGTAGAGAGCGTCAAGCTGCCCGAGATACTCCCCTTCCGAGCCGCCTTCAGAAAACTGCAGCGTGCCGCCGATCGCGGCAAGCCAATTCGGCTGGAAGTGCTCAAGGCCGCGCAGAAAGTAATCGTCAGGCAGGCTCCCAGCTCTCGCTGAATAAAAGCGGCAATTCGGCTGCGCATACCGGTCCGACCTTCACCGGCCATCCGCATACTGATTCGATCCGGCCCGAAATCTTCGATGCCAGACCCGGAAGAATCAGAGAACTGCCGCTCGCTTTTTCTTCCAGGCGCTGTTTCTCTATCGAAAGCCGCACTCTTTCAGCTGTGAAGCTTTCGAGTATCATCGCCATGTCCAGGGTGTCGCCGCGCGTGTCCGTAAACAAAACAAAGAAAGGACTGATCGTTGTCGCCAGCACGGCCAGCAATACCTGCTGGGTAAGTTCGCTGTTACCGGTCACCAAAACCGGGTCGCCGGGTGCGGGATCGTTGAGCTCGAGCAGCTCCGCAGCTACAGGACGAGGAACCTGGAGTTGGGGCACGGAGGGAAGGAAGCCGCCGGCCTTCATTTTTTCAACAAGATCCAGACACGACTGTGGACCGCATTTTTTACATTCGACCCCGGACGAGTAGCGCTCCAAGTCAATTCGATCGATGTAGAGATCCGCATCAGCCATG
This sequence comes from uncultured Myxococcales bacterium, assembly GCA_964513625.1. Lineage (GTDB taxonomy): Bacteria > Myxococcota > B64-G9 > B64-G9 > B64-G9 > DATKYQ01. The sequence continues at coordinate 93,079 of CAZENH010000015.1, forward strand.
TCGTTCGTCATGTTACGCAAGGGCACGACCGCAGGCAAGCCATTATCTTCCTTCCTTCTGCTGGGAGGTGGCGGCAAGGCTTAACCTTTGAGATATTTGTGCTATCATGGTTGCAGATGAACAATAGAGATCATCTTCGAGTTTGTCTGCTGCTGCTGGTTGGAGTTCTCATTTCGCTTAGCGCTCAAGCGGCAGACCATCAATCGATAGTTACAAATCGCAAGCTGGAGGTGATCAAGCCCGGGAAAGGCTCTTTGGGGCTTCGCCGACAAATCGAACAGGCCGGCAAATTGCTCGGCGACTGGACCATTGTCATAGCAGGCGTCGAAATCGACGGTCCGCGTCTTATTGATATCGCCGGGCACAATCCGAAAGAGCCGTTTGTGCGTCTTGTCCGCGAAGAGCTACGCATCCCGTTGGACGTGGCCGACTTTGTATACTTTTTAGACGATCTCCTTGTAGCCGGCAGGCGCGGCCTGCGCGGCAAGCTTGTTTGGGTGTTGCCCGGCCGGGCACGCTCGGCGGGCGTGCTAATTCACCCCGACGATGTCTTCCGCCGCAAGCGACCGCGCCAATATGGAAAGAAACACAAACGTATATCGATCGACAAACCACTGCCACAGCACGAAATTACAGCGGCAGCGGACGGGGATTTACTCGGTCCCGGCTGGGTCACCCGATATTTGAACCCCGTGGGTGACAAGGCCAAGCTGGCGGCACTTCGCAAGGTAAACGGCGACTTCGCCGAACGTATCGCCTCGCTTCTCGATCAGCTTCGTAACCAGGGTTGCGAAGTGGGTCTCTACACGACTGTCAGGAACCGTCCGCGCGGCTATCTGATGTATGGTGCCTATCTATTGAGTAAGCAGAGCACTTCCCGCCGGGTAATAAAAGCCGTGCGCCGCCTCGATCGACTCAACAAGAAATGGGGTCTTGGAGTTCCCATACGCTGGATGCATCCCGACGGATGGAAGGCTACGCGTGAGGCTGCCCGCCTGATGGCCGAGGCTTATCCCGTAACCTATGCCACGGCTTACGGAGCTCACAAGTCGAGGCACTACGACGGCGAGGCGGTCGACTTTTCGGCAGTCGGTCTTCCGCGCAGCCTGAAAATCGAGGCCCCTGACGGCGCAATCCGGACGTTTGATCTTTCAGCGCCTGAACAGTCCCGTGACATCAACTTGACGCCGGAGCTGATCTCCTGGATCGAGCGCCACTTCAAGATGGAGAAGCTCAAGTTCGACTATCCACACTGGAATGATGAGGCTCGCCCCCAGACCGAGAAATAGTCAGCTTCTTTTCTTGGCCCGGCCGTTGATTTTCCTTGAAAACAATTCTCGTCTGAGTTGAATAGTAGCAATAACCCAACCGATTGGGGAGGTTGACAAAATGGTAGCCAGAAAGAAAACCGGCAAGAGGAAAACAGTCAAAAAGACGCCTAAGAAGAAGCCTGCCAAGAAGAAGATTGCCAAGAAGAAGCCTGCCAAGAAGAAGATTGCCAAGAAGAAGCCTGCCAAGAAGAAGCCTGCCAAGAAGAAGCCTGCCAAGAAGAAGCCTGCCAAGAAG
>CAZENH010000015.1:94744-111478 GCA_964513625.1 uncultured Myxococcales bacterium
AAGATTGCAAAGAAGAAGACTATCAAGAAGAAAATTGCCAAAAAGAAGCCCGCCTCTAAACCTCGTGCGACACGGATGTATGTCAGCAGCTTCGACAGGGCCCTGCGGGTTGGCCGACCACCCAACGTGGTCGCGCTGTTTCCAAATTCTCGCGCCTTGATTGTCAGCGGCAAATTCATCGATCGGGCCATGTTGGCAAAAGGCAACTCGATCACCATGGCCGCCAACGGCCGCAACGGCTTTGTCATCCGCGGCGTTCTGCGTGCGGCCCAGCGAGCCAACTGCTCATTAATCGTCGAGATTGCCCGTTCAGAGGGCGGAGCCAACGCCTACTGCGCCGTGAACTACTGGAACATAGCCCGGCAGGTGGACGCTGCCATGAACGAGATGAAGATCACGGTGCCGGTCGCCATTCACGCCGATCATTACGGGATCAAGAAACCCGAAGATCTGCCGGCGGCACGGGTTGAAATTCCCACTGTTTTCGAAAGCGGCCTGACCTCGATTGCCATAGACGCTTCGCACATGCCCGAAGACCAGAACTTGCTGGCCAACCTCGACCTGAACCAGTACATACCCAAGTGGGCCGGGCTCGAGACGGAAGTCGGAGAGATCAAGGGCAGTCAGGGCCTGTCAACCGCCGAGGAAGCTCTCTTCTTGATCAAGGGCCTGAACGCCCATAAGATTTTCCCGGACTGGATCGCCTTGAACAACGGCAGCAGCCACGGCATACAAGCCAGCGATTTGGGCATCCAGGTTGATCTGACCGCCGAGATCCACAATGCCCTTGCGCCTTACAAGGTATCCGGCGCCCAGCACGGAACTTCGGGAAACAACTCCGACAGGCTCAGGGCCATTGCGAAAAAGACCCGTACGACCAAGGCCAACGTGGCCACCGCCTTGCAGATGGTTTCATGGGGCGTTGAGGTCGACGATTACGGCAACGCTCAGATGGATGAACAGGGACGCCTTATCAAGATCCCCGGTCAGGGAATGAGTGAAGAGATGTGGGCGGAGATGATGGTCTACGCGGACTCTCACGGCCTGGGAGGAGGCAACACAAAGAAGCTCAATTTGCCGTTTGAAAATAAACTGTTTGGACAGCCTCGGCAAATACGCGAACGCATGGTGAAAAGAGTCGAAGACTTCGCCTACAACATGATGGTCAACGTGTTCTCGGCCGGTGACTCGGCCGGAACAGCTTTGAATATCATCCTGGAGAATGGCTCATATGATCCGGGCCCCAAGGCGCGTCGGACCGAAAATCCAGGCGATTGGACGCGAGAGAGAATCAGCCTGAGCGCCGCGGATATCAAGTCTGATAAAGGCCCCGCCGGTAACTTCGACGATTGAGCTCAGCAATCACTTCTTGCCGCTGAAATAGTCAACGGTGTCCAGCATGCAGGCTTCGTTCTTCTCGACCCAGAAGCCGTCCTTGTCCCTGCTGTTGGCAAAATCGACGCACTCGTCGGTGCACGGCTCTCTGGCGGCCCAGGCTTTCTCTCCGCCCAGCGTTCTTTTGTAGGGCGCCAAAGCCTTCTTGCAGCAATCGTAGCAAGCGTCGTGCACTGAGTAGCATCCGAGGTAGTAGCAGGACGTCGATAGCATGAGTGCCAATGATACAATCAGAAAACGGACGATTCTCATTGTGACTCCTCTCAGGATCCTTGGCCAAACGCTTCCATCGGCCGCAACTCATTCAAGTATTCTTCCAGCTCACCTATTCCCCTTTTTACTATGCGCCTTCCGAAATAACGTAAGACACCCGTTGCCAGGCGAAAGTGCATGAAGGCACTTACGTACGAGGGGGCGGAATAGAATTGCCGCCAGGCATCCATGGCGGCCTTTTGCAACTGGTACATGCTCATTCCGGCAGGCTCGTAGACGACGTGAAATGCATCGTACAGTCCCCAGTCGCGCGTGAAGAGCCTGCTGTCCAGATGCTCGAAAGTACGCGTTCCGGGCAGAGGTGTCAGGATCGAAAACTGGGCGGTATTGATGCCTTGTCTTTTCGCGAAGTCCACCGTAGCCTCTATCGTCTCGACAGTGTCCTGATCGGCACCCAGGACGAACATTCCGTGGACTCTGATGCCTCTCTTGTGGAACTGCCGCACACATTTCTCGATATCCCCGACCGTCTGGCTCTTGTTGAAGCCCTTGAGCGCGGCCGGGTTGACCGACTCGAGCCCGACATATACCTGGGTGCAGTTGGTGTCACGCATCAGGTCGAGTAATTCAGCATCTTTGGCCGCGTGAACAGTGACCTGTGTGTACCAGCGCATTCGCCGGCCCAGGTTGCGCTGCTTCATCATCTCGAGCAGTTCCTTGGCCTCCCGGCGCCTGCCTGCAAAGTTGTCATCCACGAAAAAGATACGCTTGCCGATCGGCAGCAGGTGCTCTTCGAGCTCTCGAATAATAAGTTCATTGCTCCGGCGCCGAAAACAGCGTCCAAACATGGAGACAACAGAGCAGAAGTCGCAGTCGTGTGGACAACCGCGTGAAGTCGCTATCGGAATGTGCTTCAGCTTCTGGTATCCGGCCACCAGGCTGAAATCAGCAAACGGCAAAGAGTCGAGGTTGGGCTCGAGTGGACGATCCGGATTGTGACGTTTGAGATCTCCATCCCGGTATGACAGTCCGCGGATGTCAGCCAGGTCGCCCCCGCCCTGGAGTGCATCAACCAATTCGGCCAGTGTATGTTCACCCTCGCCCCTCACTACGTAGTCAGCGTAATCCAGGCCCTCGTCGGGCAGAAAGCTGACGTGGGGTCCTCCGATTACAACCGGGATCTTTCGCCGCGATACTTTGCTGACCCTGCGAATCCACTTGATCATATCGTATGCATCAGGCGTGCTGGGAGTCAGTGCCGAAATTCCGATCAGATCCGACTTGAGTATCTCCAGGCCGTGTTGCCAAGTGTTCTCGAGTTGAGGAACGTAGACCTTGACGTCGTGCCCTTTTTGCTTCAAGAGCGCAGCCATTATTGGCAGACCCAGGCGCGGTATCACGAATTGTTGAAATACGTTGTAAGTGGCCGGCCTGGCCTCGATGAGTGAGATTCTCATCCTGACAGATCCTCGATAACTGATATTCGGCGAAGCTACCAAGACCTCAATCTGCTGTCAATATTACAAAGCCCGTGGACTCAGCGGGGCCTTTTGCTATGATGGCGCCGTGGCAGCAATAACCTCGAATTCGTCATCAATTGGGGCCGATCTTGTCCTGCGCGGCGGCGTGATCAACACTCTCGACCGAAAGCGGCCGACCGTCGAGGCACTCGCCGCACAAGGCGATAGAATCAGCTTTGTCGGCAGCGACAGCGAGATCGAAAAATACATCTCACCCTCAACGAAGGTGATCGAGTTGTCCGGGCGCGCTGTCGTTCCCGGCTTCATCGAGGGCCATGCTCATTTCATCGGTCTGGGTGAGTCGCTCATGCAACTCGATTTTTCAGGCGCCACAAACTTTGACCAAATTGCCGAACTTGTTGCGAGTGAGGCTGCCGGACTGCAACCCGGCCAGTGGATCCGCGGGCACGGCTGGCATCAGGAAAAATGGGACCGGGCTCCCGAACATTCCATCGACGGTCTTCCAAGCAACAAACTACTGAACGAGGCGGCTCCTAATAACCCTGTTTTTCTGGTGCATGCCAGCGGCCATTCGGGTCTGGCCAACAGCGCGGCCATCGAGGCTGCCGGGGTCGGAGCCGACGGATCCTGCTCACCCGGCGGCATCTTCAATGAAGAAGCCATGCAAGTCATTCAGCGAGCCATACAAGCCGCTCGTACTCTGCGCGGCCAGCGAGAGATCGACTCCTGCCGACTGAGGGCAATTGAACTGGCAACCAGTGAGTGCCTTTCAAAGGGAATTACAAGCTTCCAGGATGCCGGAGCCGATTTCGAGGAGATCGACTTCTACAGGCGTCTAACCGATGACGGCAAGTTGCGACTGCGCTTGTGGGTCATGATTTCGGAGAACAACGCGGCGCTCGAAGAGAACGCCGGTCGCTACCTGATTACAAGTCAGGCCGGCGCTTGTCTGACCGTCAGGGCCATAAAACGTTATGCCGACGGCGCGCTCGGCACGCACGGCGCATGGTTGCTGGAACCATATGCCGACTTGCCGGCGAGCCGGGGCACGAACACGACTCCGGTGGAGGAAATCGCCCGCACGGCCGAATTGGCGTATAAACTCGGCTTCCAGCTCTGCACCCACGCCATCGGCGACCGGGCCTGCCGCGAGGTGCTCGATGTCTACAAGAGAATTTTGCCGGAAAGCCCAAAGGCGTTAGATCCGCGCTGGCGCATCGAGCACGCCCAGCACCTGTCACTGGAGGACATCCCGCGTTACGGTCGCCTCGGCATCACGGCCTCGATCCAGGGCGTCCAGTGCGTATCGGACGCTGCCTGGGTGAAAAAACGCCTGGGAGAGAAACGCTGCAGGGAAGGCGCCTATGCCTGGCGCAGTCTGCTGGATTCGGGAGCGTTGCTCATAAACGGCAGCGACGCGCCGGTCGAAGACCTGAATCCGCTGGCCGGTTTTCATGCCCTGGTTACCCGCAAGTCGAAAGACGGTACGATATTTTTTCCCGCACAGTGCCTGACGCGCTCTGAGGCGCTTAGGGCCTGCACTCTATCGGCCGCCCGAGCTGCTTTCGAAGAAAATGATAAGGGTTCGCTGACTCCCGGCAAGTTGGCCGACATGGTCGTGCTCTCAGATGACATCATGAGTATAGCGGAAGATCTGATATTGCAGACAAAAGTCGTGCTGACCATACTCGGCGGACGAATCGTCTACCGCGCCGTATGTGAGTAAGAAATGTCCCCCGACAGAAATCATTATTGATTGGCTGTCTCGATTCTGCTCTGATGATCTGAATCTCATTTCTTTGGAGAACGCCATGCCTTTCATTCGCGTTGAAACAAATGTTTCGCAGGATCAAGAAGAAAAACAGCAATTCATAAAGAGATTCTCCGGTGCTGTTGCAGGAATGCTCGGAAAGCCGGAAAACTACGTTATGGTCGCCCTGGACGCCGAGAAGCCGCTAGTGTTCGGAGGCACCGGCGAGCCCGCGGCCTATGTCTCGCTGGGCAGCATAGGCCTGTCGAGTGCCAGTTGCCCCGATCTGTCGGCCGGAATATGCAAGCTGCTCGAATCCGAGCTCTCGATTCCCCCCAACAGGATCTACATCGACTTTCGGGATCTCGACGGAAAGATGTTCGGCTACGACGGTAAGACCTTCTAGGCAGCGGGAGCTTCCGTCATAATTTGCGAAGATGACAAGGAGGATTCTTCTATGTCTAGAGCTCTTGTACTCCTTTTGCTGCTGGGATTTTTTTTGCCGGCCTGCGCCGACTACGACTCGGGCGCCGACGGTTCAATAAGCGACGGCCAGGCGGACGGGTCGAACGGAGATGCAGACGGGCTCGTGCTGGATTGCACACAAGGGGTAAGCGCCTGTCCCAATGGTTTGGATTGCCTGTGCTGCGGCTCCATCGGACCCGCACCGATTTGTTTGTGTACTCAAACCTGCAAGGCCAACTCGAGCTGTGACGTAGTCGGGCTCTCTCGCTGCAACACTCCCGGCACCGATTCAGACGGCATCTGCACCCCGCCGGATTTCAACTGCTGCTGGTACTGCGAGTAGCCTTAGTGTTGGCAATCAGCCTGTTGTATAACAGCAAACCGATTATGGTGGCCACTCCGATAGCGCTGAATATCAGCCACAGCGTGCGAGGCTGATTCATCTCGTCGACGAACTTGACGTACAGATCGGCGCCGACCACACCGCCTATGCTCGAGCCGATTACGCCGTACAAGAACAGATAGCCCATGTACATGGCCACCCGCGACTTGGGCGCCGTCTGGCCGACATAGGAGATGAACTTCGGATGGGCGGTCATCTCACCGATTGAGAAAATCACTATTCCCAATATAAAGACCCAGATGCCGGTCGAAATGGCTAAAATCGCCATGCCGATTGTTGCCATACCGATCCCGACAATCATGGTCGGCAGAGCCTTGGTTTTCTTGACCAGGGCAGACACAACCAGCTGCAACAGAATAATCGTAAAGGCGTTTATTACAGTCACGATCTCGACGTCGAAACGCCAGCTGAAGTCGAAGCCGATTGCCGCGATGAAGTCATTGACCACCCGGTTGAGACTGGTCGGATCGACATAGGCTTGCACGTACCACAGAACCGAATCGAACATCTGGAAATACAGCACCCAGAAACCCGAGTAGATTGCTATCATCAGCAGGAACTTGAAGTGGTCCTTGAAGCGACTCATTTCGTCGTAGCTGATCGCATACAATGACACAACTGTCAGGCTCAGCAGGCTGCACAGAATACGGGCAAACAGCGACAAACCGGGCAGCAGCCATATCAGAAGGTATAAAAGGCCAAGAGCGGCGACAAGATGTATCAATTTACCGGTCAGGCCGGCTGCCTGGAAGGCCGCCGCCCGGCGCTGGATAAGCAGGCTGCCGAAAAACAGTAAGCCCACGAAAACCAGCAGAAATGGATGCTTGTTTGCCTTCTCGACCAGTTCGTCGATCTTGCCCATATCGAGCGCGGCCAGTCGCTGGTCTGACTGCAATCGTTTTTGAAGTTCAGCGCGGTTTTTCTTGTAGGCTTCAATGCCATGTATTACGAGGTTTACCCGGCCACTCGATCGATCCTGGATTTTAAAGTCGTCGACGCTCGAGTCTAATTCGACTTGAAGAATTGTTTTTTGAACTGCCTGGTCGCGAAAGCGGCCAAGCTCCCGGACGGTAACCGGCCCGAGAAAACCGACTTCAGACATGTCGGCGGCCAACCGGGCCTCGAATTCATCCAGCCTATCGGGATTATAGAAGTACAACTCCGCCCATGGACGTGAACACTTGACTGTCAGAAGCTCCGCCAGCACGAGCCTGGCATCATATTGTGTATACATCCCGGCGACTCGATCGGGGTCGATATCCGGCTTATCGCACCTGAATTCGAAGTCGTAGAATTCAGCCCGGCACAGATTCGGCTCGCCGACCACCACTAGTTTGCTGTTCTCAAGATGATAAACCCGGGCTGCGAAAGTGTGATTGACGCCTTCAGATTTGCTGAACTTCCAACCGCCATAGCCCAGAAAAACCGCCAATATCAGCAAAACAACCACAACACCCCTGACGGATTGACGCATCCAGGCCAACAGCAAAATGAACGGGCTGTAGATAATCTCGAAGGCGTTCGCCAAGGTTTGCAGCAGACTGGTTTTTTCCCCGGCGTCTTCTTTGGATTTAGGAGGTTCCTTGAAAACAAAAATAGTCGGCAGCAGCATAGCCCCGGTACCGATCGCCGAGGCGATGATCACCCATTCCCAGCCGATGTTGTCTCTGAGAAACGGCACCAGGATAAGCGGAAACAGAAAGGCTCCCAGATTTATCGACCAGTAGAAAATTCCGAAGCCGATGGTCGAATTGCTCTCATCGGTGCAGCGCGCGATTGTACCGGAGATGATCGGCTTGAAGGTCCCGGCCCCGATACCCATGACAACCAGCGATAAAAATACGGCCGCGTAACCCGTATTCTGGCTGACGAGAAAATAGCCGCCGCCCAGCAGTGAAAATGCAATCATCAGCATGCGCCGGTAACCGAAACGATCGGCCAAGGCGCCGGACAGGATCGGCAAGAAATACAACAGCGGCTGAATGGTGCCCTTGATCAGACCGACGTCTTGCTTGGCGAACTGAAGCACGTCGACCATGTAGACCGACAAAACGCTCATCATGCCGTAGTAGGAGCCGCGTTCGAAGAATTCGAACATGACTACCAGCCAGAACAGCCTTGGGAACTTGCTTCGAATCTCGGCTTTTTGATCCTCGGTCACATTTTTCTCCGGGTTGGCTTTGCCCAAGTCTAATAAAAAGGTACCTCATACTGTCATAACAACAAGATATTCAAAAGGTCTTCCAGAATATCTGTGGCAATATAAGTACCGGGGAACATCCCCGCCCGTTCGATGTCCAATCTTGCGTGGCCATACGAAATTCTGAAATGACGCCCATGGTCATCTCCCTGGTCCTGATCTTCCTGTTCGGGACCGGAATGGACTGGCTGCTGACTTCTTCCGGCCGGGAGTACTTCCCCGTTGTAGCCCTGGACATTCAGCAAGGCGTGGATCGCTCCTACGCGGGCGAGTATTCCGGCGACACGCGATTCTTGGCAATGCTCGAGGAAATGCCGCTGATCCGGGCACAGGCCCTGGCCAGGGCCGAGTCGCGGACCGGCCTCACCATCGAAAACCCTGAAGGTTTCGTGCTGCGCTTCAAGGACTATTCGACCGCTTCCTACTTCGGCGCCTCCTCTCAGCCGGTCCGAGCCGAGACCGGGGACGTTACCCTGGTCACCGTGTCGGCCAGGCAGCTGATGCTTGGAGTCATGGACGTGGAGTCGTCGCTGGTGCACGAGTTCATCCACGGGGCCATGCGCGAGAAGATGGGATTGCGCGCGTACCGGGCGTTGCCAAAGTGGATCAGGGAGGGCGCTGCGGTGTGGGGTGCTGGCCAGTTGCGCGAGCAGGCCCGCAACGTGATCGCGGCCGCCTACCTGGAAAAGCGCGACCCCGACTCGGTGGTCCACGAACTTTTAAACCTGCGCCAGTCAGCCGATGACTACCTGTCCGATGCCATCCTGTTCGAGTATGTCGATAGCATCTGGGGAGAGTTGGCTGTGCGAAAGATCATCCAGGCAATTGTCTCAGGGCGCGGCCACGTCGAGGCCTTCGAGGATGTCTGCCGGGTTCCCTGGGCCATGTTGGACATGTTGGCGCTGAAGTACTCGAGTGTGCTCTTTTCCAAGATGGTGCAGGACAGCGGACTGGCCCTTTTTCAGGAAGCCCGGCGCCAGGAGCGCTGGGGAGATCGCCAGGGGGCCATCGAGCGGCTGCTCTTCTTGACCGAGGAGTGCGCCGACCCGTTGCTGAAGCCCAACGCCTGGTACTGGATCGGGCGTTGGCGCCAGAAACAGGACCGCTACGAATCCGCCGCCGAGGCCTTTGCCCGGGTACTCTACGACTACCCGGATCAGATCGGGTTGCAGGCGGACTCACGCATGCGACTTGCCCAGTGCCTGCTAGAAACCAAAGACCCCGAGGGGGCCAGGGGCGAACTGGAACGCTTCTTCAAGGTCCACCCCGACGCCCCGGACTGGATGCGAGGCGACGCCCGCTTCCTGCTGGGCCGGGCGCTTTTCGAGACCGCCCACTACCTGGACGCCGCCTATCTCCTTCAGGCCGCCACCCGCCAGAGCCCCACTTTCAAAGAAGAAGCCTTCTACTACCTTGCTCTTTCCTACCTCGAAGCCGGTGAGATCTTCCCCTGCAAGCTGGCTCGTTCCGAACTGGCCTACCGGTACCCGTGCTCGCGCTTTTTGCCGCAACTGGAACGGCGCATACGGGCGGTCTTTCTGGCGAGACTGTAAGCCATTCACCGCCTTCCCGGCGCAGTTCACCGAGGGTCCCCCGGAACTGACCGAACTCCTGCTGACCTGCCGGTTTCATATTGTTATCTTGGTTGCAGACGGAACGAACGGCTCTCAAACCCGTTTTAAGGAGGACGAAATGAATCACATGACTCACTCGAACCGCATCAACCATTCCTGCTGCATGAAACGCTCACCAAGAGACCAGGTCCGTCACGGCCTGTTCTGGGGCGGGGCCCTGGTGCTGTTTGGAATCCTGTTTCTGCTCCAACACCTGGGCCACCTTGGCGACTATCGGGCCATGAACTTCTGGCCGCTTATGCTGATTGTCGGCGGCCTGCTCAGCCTGTTCAGAAAGGGTCACCGGGCTTGTGGTCTGCTGCTTACGGTTATCGGCGGTCTGGCCCTGATGAGCACCCTGAACATCCTGAGCATAAGCTGGAGCCTGGTTTGGCCGTTGGCCATCATCGGCGCCGGGATCCTTGTGGTCTACAAGGTCGTTACGCTGCGCAGGCAGGACCAGGTATCAACCTTCCAGAGCGGTCTGGTGCTGGGAACCGCCGTGATGGGCAGCAAGGAAGACCGGATCGACTCCCAGGAGTTCGAGGGTGGTGAGGTAACCGCGCTGATGGGCTCCCAGGAGATCGATCTCAGCCAGGCCGAGATCAAGGGTCAGGAGGCGACATTGAAGGCCGTGGCGATCATGGGCTCGGTCGAGATCCGGGCGGCGGCCCACTGGCGGGTGGTCGTGCAGGGAAATCCTGTTCTGGGTTCTGTCGAGGATCGCACGCGTGAGCCTCTGCAGGGTGTCGAGAATCCAAAGACGCTGATCATCCAGGCCAGCGCCATACTGGGAAGCGTCGAAATTCGCAACTGACCGATGAAAATCGGTGCTTAGCCGAATAGCGGCTGGTCTTTCACGGATCAGCCGCTATACTGCTGGAAGTATCACAAGGAGAAAAATCCGTGAAACGTCATAATCGAGGTTCAGCGGTGCACTCGCGGCGCAGCGGCTTGTTGATCGGCGCTGTATTGATCGTCCTGGGAGTGCTTCTGATGCTGTCCAAGCTGGGAGTACTGGGAGATTTCGAGATCAAGACTTTCTGGCCGCTCATTCTGGTCGCGGTCGGAATCGTCAAGCTCTTCGGCCGCGAGGATCCGCCCGGACGGGTCTGGGGCCTGCTGCTGATCGGGGCCGGCGCCCTGGTCCAGTTGCACTATCTCAACGTGTTGACCTTGAGGTGGGAACTGGTCTGGCCGGCCCTGCTGATCGTATTCGGGCTATTCGTGCTGGGATCGTCATTGTACCGGGCCCGCAGAAGGAAGAGCACCAGCCGCTCCGATTCGCTTGTGGACATCTTTTTGGTTTTAAGCGGCAAGGAAGACCAAATCGACTCCAAGGAGTTCGAAGGCGGAGAGATCTTCTGCTTCATGGGCGGCTGCCAGCTGGATCTGCGCGACGCCCGGATAAAAGAGTCCGAGGCGGTTATAAGAATCCAGGCCATCATGGGCGGGGTGGAACTCAGGGTCCCGGATGACTGGAGCGTCAGCGTCCGGGGAACGCCAATCATGGGCTCCTTCGAGGACAAGAGCCGCTCGCGCAAGGGAGACGAACCCACCGTCCAACGCCTGATCATCGAGGGCATGGTGTTCATGGGCGGGGTGGAGATCCGAAACTAGCCGATGCAACGATCATTCACCAGACGCGCCCGGACCGCCTACTTTTTGGCCTGGCTGCCCATGGCCGCCTTGCTTTCCGTGGTGCTCAGCCTGCGCGGTCTGCCCTGGATCGAGGCATTGTCTCTGGGAGTGGGGCTGTGTCTGCCCTATGCCCTGGTGTGCGGTTCTTCATACTACATGGCCCGGGCTATGCCGCTTACGAGTGTTCGTCTTTTGCAAGTGCTGACCAGCCTGGTGGGCGCATCGGCGCTGGCCGGGGGGATGTTGGCCGGAATGGCCTACTCGGTTTCCCAACTGCTGCCCGAGGCAGCGGCCGATCGGCTGATCGGTCAGCTGTGGGTGCTTTTCGGTCTGGGAGTGGCCTACTTCGTCCTGTCGCTGGTGTACCACTACCTGATCCTGGCCCTGGAGGAGACCCGCCGGGTGGAAGTCCGCGAACAGGAGGCCCGGGTACTGACCCGCGAGGCTGAGCTTCGGGCTCTCAAGTTCCAGGTCAATCCGCATTTCTTATTCAACAGTCTCAACGCCATCGCCGCCCTGACCACCAGCGAGCCCGAACAGGCCCGCCGGATGTGTCAGCTGCTTTCGAGCTTTCTGCGGACCAGCTTGCGCCTGGGCGACCAGGACGCCGTCACGCTCGAGGAAGAACTGGGCCTGGTGCGCAGCTACCTGGATATAGAACTGGTTCGTTTTTCAGACCGCTTGACCGTCGAAGAGAATGTGCAGGAAAATTGTCTGAAGCTGATGATCCCTCCCCTGCTGCTCCAGCCGCTTATCGAAAACGCGGTCAAGCACGGTATCGGCACCCTGCAGGATGGCGGTACGATAACCCTGAATGTGAGCCGGGAGAACAAGCGCCTTTACATATCGGTCGAAAACCCCCTGGATCCGGACGAGCCGGCCCGGCCCGGCAGCGGTCACGGTTTGCAAATCGTCGAAGAACGCCTGGGCGCCTTCTATGGCAAGGATGCCCGAATAGTGATAGACAAGAACCGGAGTCGTTTCCGGATAGAGCTGAAAATACCCGTCGAGGAGGATTGATGAGCGGTTCGGAAACAATTCGGGCCATCATCGTCGACGACGAAAAGCTGGCGCGCCAATACCTGGTTGAGCTTCTGAAGCAGCACCCGCAGGTTGAGGTGCTGGCCGAGTGCAAGAACGGCTTCGAGGCGGTCAAGGCGGTGGCCGATACCCTGCCGGACCTTATGTTTCTGGATATTCAGATGCCCAAGCTGAACGGTTTTGAGGTACTGGAACTGCTCGAACATTCGCTGGCGGTGGTATTCGTTACCGCCTACGACGAATATGCAGTCAAGGCCTTCGACGCTCACGCGGTGGACTATCTGTTGAAACCGTTTTCGAAGGAACGCCTGGCAGAAGCCATCGAAAAAGTTCAGCGCAACCTGAACCAACCCCGGCTTCCGGGGCCTGAGTTGAAAGAGGCCGCCCGGGCGGCGGACAACTACCAGAAACGGATCGTAGTCAGGGACGGCACCAGTGTTGTGATAATCCGGGATGACGATATCGATTTTATCCAGGCCGAGGACGATTACGTGTCGATCCACAAGCGCGGCAAATCCTGGCTCAAGCACCAGACCTTAGCCAGCCTGGAAACCGCCCTGGACCCGCAGCGCTTCGTGCGCATTCACCGTTCGGTGATCGTGAATGTCGAGCGCATAGCCAGGATAGAGCCCTATACAAAGGACCGCTACCTGGCAATCCTGAAAGACGACACCCGGCTTCCCATCAGCCGCAGCGGCCACAAAAGAATCAAGTCTATCCTGTCGTGAAGAACAACGGAACGACGGGGAACAACGCAAACGACGCAAGAAACCAGTGCCGCACCAGTAGCCGCAACGAGAAAAACTACGGAGGATTGGTAACGATAATTATCTCCGTATTCTCTCCATGGTTTCTGTGATGGCACCTGCGCTGGGGCAATTGGTGTGCCCGAGTCTCTCAAGCCTGCCTCCATACAGGAGTCGTACGGGAGACGGATTCTATTGTCACTTTCTGACCACCAACAGGAAACAGCTAACATTCCCGGGTTTTCTTGCCAATAGTGTAGTGTTTCCGCCATAATTTGTGAGAACTATTCGGAGGATCCGGTTATGTTGCGAATTAGTCCGCTGCTTATGTTGTTGTGCACAATCGCGGCGGGTTGCGCCTACTACGACTCGGGCATGGACGGATCAACAAGTTACGGCCAGGCGGACGGCGTCTGCACTCCGCTCGATTTCAACTGCTGCTGGTACTGTGAATAGATGATGGTCGCCGGCGCCTCAGTCAAGAGTGAACGCGAGGTTAGCAGTCTGGTTCGCAAGCAGCTTGAAATCGGCAACGTCTGGGCCGACAAGTACGATCAAGACAATCTCGACGGCTTGACCCGCGCCATACGGGATTCGGGTGAACTCCAGCCGGTCTTCGCCAGGGCGATAGTGGGGCTGCTTTCGGACAAGCGCCTGGCCATGCGCACCGGCGCCGTCGCCATGCTTCCGGAGGTACTGGGGGAAATCGACGCCGCGGCCCTGATCGATCTGCTTCAGACCCGGCCCGAGCTGTACTACCGCAAGAAACCGTCTCGCAAGTATCCGATGTTCTACGACGACCTGGCCGAGGCGATACTGGTGTCCATCGGCCGCGCCACTGAGCCGGGCGACGCCCGTTCGATAGAGTTTTTGCGCGAGGCCGCCAAGGGAGAGCGGGCCTGGGTGGTTGTATCGAGCCTCGCCAGCATCGACGCCGACTGGCTGTGCGCCAATGCGACGCTGGTTCCCCGCAATACGCTGGGCTCGGTGCTGCTGAGCCTGCCCACTCCCGAGCACCGCGAGCAGCTGGTGCGGGCGCTAGCGCCGTGGCCGGAATCCGAACGCGAGCAGGTCGTGGCCAAACGCTACTGGGACACGCTGAAGTTCGACCAGGCCGAAATAGACAAACTGAAGAGCATCATCGCCGGCGCTCACTGGAATCCCCCGACGTCCCAGAACGGGTAGCATCCGGGTTCGTCCGTCTTCCACATCTTCCCTAATGAGAGTGGCTTTTTACGCGCCGAGATCGTATCTTCCCAGACATGCTGCGGCAGGCGGACAATCGGGTGCGGCCGCTATTTCCAGGACATCGGCCACTTTTTCAGCAACGCCCTGATCCGCCGAATTTAGCACAGGACCAAGCAGCAACCACGCAGGAGACGCCATGGAACAGAATATCGACTTGACCTTCATCCTGGCCGGGGCCGGGCTGGCCTTTGGACTGGTCCCGCTTGGCTGGCTGATGTTCAAGGCCAACATCAACGCCGCCGCCTTCGGCGCCGCCATCAAGAAGCTGGTCGAGGCGAGCAACCTCGACCGGGCCATCAAGCTGTGCAGTGCAGCCCCGACCGTGCCGCTGGCCAAGGGCACCCGGGCCGTGCTGGAGGCCTACCGCGACGGCTCCCGTGACTCGGTTGCGCTCAAGGAGTCCTTCGAGACCGCAGCCGGCGCGGGCGGGCTGGGGAAGGCCATCGGCCGCTTCAGCTGGATGTCTTACCTCGGCCTGGTTCTGTCGCTGGCCGCCGGAGGCGCGCTGTTTTACTACGGC
Organism: uncultured Myxococcales bacterium; assembly: GCA_964513625.1. Lineage (GTDB taxonomy): Bacteria > Myxococcota > B64-G9 > B64-G9 > B64-G9 > DATKYQ01. The sequence continues at coordinate 109,461 of CAZENH010000015.1, forward strand.
TTCGTTCCCAGCGCCGAGCGGGTCGGCGTTTGCGTGGCCGCCTTCGTGATCGGTATTATCGGGATCTTCAAGAACTCTGGCGTGCGCGGCCAGGCCGAGCGCTCGCGCGACGATACAATCGAGTTTCTGCTAGAGCGGGCCCTGATGGAGTGACGCCTTTTTCCTGGTGCCAGCCTCGATAGGCAATTCTTGATTTTCTCCAGTATGTCTAGTATTATTCGACATACTGGAGAAGCAATGCTCGAGCAGAAGTTGCGCAACCTGGTGGCCGGCGAGGAACTGGACTACACGCTGTTAGTGAGCGCACTGTCCGGCTACAAGCGACCGCGGGACAAGATCACGTCGCTCTTGAGAAAGGGGGTGCTGGTCAGGATCAAGAAGGGCCTCTACGTCTTCGGCCCCGAGTTCGCCCGCCGGCCCTACAGCCGGGGGATCCTGGCCAATCTGATCTTTGGTCCATCCTGCGTGTCGCTGCAGTACGCGTTGGCCCGCCACGGCCTGATCCCGGAACACGCCGCCTCGGTGACCTCGGTGACTCCCAAGCGAGACAAGCTCTTCGACACACCGGCCGGCCGCTTCACCTATCGCTACCTCCGCCCGGACAGGTATGCAGTCGGCGTCGACCGGGAGACGGTGGCCGAGGAAAGCTCATTTCTGATCGCCACCCCGGAAAAGGCCCTGGCCGACCTGTTGCTTCTATCGGCTCCGGATCATCGGCATGAAACACCCGGCGAGCTGCTACGCTACCTGCTCGACGACCTACGCTGCGACGAGGAGTCGCTTGCCGATCTCAACAGCGGCCAGCTCGAGGAGATCGCCGAAGTGTACCGGAACCGTAAAACAGACCTGCTGGTGCGTGCCATAGAAGAGATCGGAGACAAACGATGAATCCGGCCCTGTCGGCGATGCTGGAGCGTTACCGGTGCGAGAGCGCCGACGACTACGACCGCGCCCTGCGGGAGATCATCCAGGAGATAGCGCTGCTGGGCCTGTGGCGCTCCAAGTTTTACGAGCGCGCCGCCTTCTACGGCGGCAGCGCCCTGCGTATTCTGCACGGTCTGGACCGCTTCTCGGAAGACCTCGATTTCTCGCTGCTGCGCCCCAACCACGGCTTCTCCCTGAAGCGCTACCTGGCGGCCGCCGGCGATGAGCTGCTTGCCTTCGGATTCGAGGTGGACGTTGAGGAAAAAATCAAGCGCGCCGGCGGGCAGATCCGCTCCGCCTTCATCAAGGGCGGCACCAAGAAGCTGATGCTCGACATCCGGGTTCCAGACTCGATCGTATCCCGGATCCCCGCCAACCAGCGCGTGAAGGTGAAGCTGGAGCTCGATGTCGATCCGCCGCCAGGCTTCGAGACCGAGGCCCGGACTCTCTACCAGCCGGTCCCGTTCAGCGTCCTGGCCTTCTCGCAGCCGGACCTGCTGGCGGGAAAGCTCCACGCCGTCTTGTGCCGTCGCTGGAAGAAGCGCGTAAAGGGCCGCGATTGGTACGACCTGGTCTGGTTCCTTGCCCGCCAGACCCCAGTCCGCCTGGCCCACCTCGAGGCCCGCCTGATCCAGACCAACGACTGGCCCCCGAAAAAGCCCCTGACCAAGAAGGCCCTGTCCAGCTTGCTCTCGAAGAGCATCGACTCAACCGACTTCGAGTCAGCCAGAACCGACGTCGACCCCTTCCTGAATGATCCCCAGGTCACCGCCCTGTGGTCCCCGACTTTCTTCCATGATCTGATCCGCGATCGATTGAAAACGATCTAATCGACGTGATGGGGAGTTGGGAAACAACGGAAACAACGAAACAACGGGGACGGAGTAGACTCAACTCCTTGAAAAAAAGAGAGGGTCTACCTTTCGGTAGGCCCTCTCTAGATCTGGAGCTGAACGGGATCGAACCGTCGGCCTCCTGAATGCCATTTGCATGAAAAGAATTTGATCTCAAAAGGTTTTTGAAAAGTGAACAAACCCCAGGTAAGCGAATCGGTAGTGATTCTGGTCATTTTGTGGGTACTGATTGGGTCTCCT
>CAZENH010000016.1:0-108489 GCA_964513625.1 uncultured Myxococcales bacterium
ACACCTCCTGAGGCAGCAACACCTCCTGAGGCAGCAACACCTCCTGAGGCAGCAACAAATGATAGCGCCGCTGCCGCCGGGGATGAGGCCTACGAACTCAAGCTACGCGGTCTCGAGGAGCGGGTGAATGAGTTGAAGGAGAAGATTTTCCGCACCAAGGCCAGGATTCTGCAACTGCAGGAAACCGTGGTCACCGGTTCGATCGGGGCCGGGGCACGCGCGGTGCTGGTTCACAAGAACGAAATGGGCGGTGCCTTCAAGCTGACATCGGTGCAGTACGCCCTGGATTCGCAGCCGATCTTCAAGAAAGTTGATGTGGACGGCGATCTGGACGGAATCGAAGAGAAAGAGATTTTCAGCGGCAATATCGTGCCGGGCAATCACAATATCGCCGTTCAGATGGTCTTTCAGGGGCAGGGCTTCGGATTCTTCTCCTACGTCAAGGGATATAAGTTCAAAGTCACCTCGAGCTACACCTTTACCGCCGAAGAAGGCAAAATCATCAAGGTAAAAATCGTTGGTTTCGAGCGCGGTGGAATTACTACCCCCCTCGAAGAGCGTCCGGCAGTGCGCTATGACATCCAGATCGAAAAGCTGACCCCCCAGAAAGCCAGGACGCTGCAAGAGAAAACCGAGGAGGCCGGTTGACAAGAGGGAACTCAGGCCGCAATTCAGTTTCGAGGGTGCGTGTGCTTCCCACCGGGCTGAAGATTGCCGTCGGCGCGCTGGCGCTTTTAGGGGCTCTGCCGGCCAAAGCGGATCTGTCCAGCGACATAAGCCGGGCTGCCCGCCAACTCGAACTCCTGGAGAACAAGACAGGTCTGATCCGTGGGCAGTACCTCGATTTTGAGGACGATGCTTCGAACGAGCGCCGCTTCGAGTCGCGGTTAAACGACGGGCAGGCTCTGATGTTGCTCAAGGACTACGTCCGGGCCGCCATCGTCTTCTATGATCTGGTTGAGAACAAGAAGTTCGCCTCGCAACCGAGTTACGCAGACGCCATGTTCAACCTTGGAGAGGCCCTGTTTTTCAACCGCAACTTTGTCGATGCCCGTAACTATTTTCAGCGTGTACTGGATCACCCGCGCGGCCGGGCATACCGCAAGGTGGCCCTGGTGAGGCTGATGCAGATCTCGCTCAACACCGGGGACTACGCCCAGGTAGACCAGGCTCACGAGCGACTGAAAAAGGAATCCGCCGGTTCATCCCCGGAGGCCGAGTACCTGTGGGGCAAGACCCTCTTTGCCCGCGACAGGCTCGAAAAGGCCGCGCGCGCATTCTCGACGCTCAGGCCGGGCGATCCGTTCTTTTTCCAGGCCCGCTATTTTCTGGGGGTGGTCTTCATTCGCCAGGGGCGCCAACAAGACGCCCTGCACCTGTACCAGGCTCTTGCAACTCAGCCCGCCAAGCACGCCGGCGATGAAGAAGTGATCGAACTCGCCAACCTGGCCAGAGGCCGCCTGCTGCACGACATGGGAAGAGAAGTCGATGCTCTGGATGCCTACCAGGCCATCAAGCACACCTCGCAGTACTTCGACGACGCTCTGTTCGAGATCTGCTGGACACACCTGCAGCAGGCCGAGAAGGCCGAACAGCCCGGAGCAAGGCAGGCGGCCTTGACCGAGGCTCTCAGGACACTCGAGATTCTCGAGGTTTCTACTCCCGACAGCACCCTGGTGCCGCAAGCCAATCTGCTCAAGGGGCACATCTTCGAGATGATGGGCGAGTTCGACAAGGCCGCCTCCGAGTTTGTTAAAGTCAGCCACGACTACGCCAACGTCAAGCAACAGCTCGACGATCTGGTCGCCAGGCATGATGACCCGGTGCGCTACTTCAACGAGATCGCCGGCAAGAACCTCGACTCTTTCGATCTCTCGTCATACTTGCCCCCGGTGGCGGTCAAATGGATGAGCGGCCGGGAAGAGATGGCGGCGGCCCTGGGGGTAATGAAGGACATCGATGCCGGCCGGCGCTTCGTCAAGGACAGCCGGGATCTTCTTTCCAAGCTCGACGCCCTGCTTGCCGGCAAAGATCGTATTAATCTGTTTCCCACTCTGATGGAGGGCTCGAAGCGCTCGATAGAAGTTGAGAACGGCCGGATTCTACTCGAGCGAAACCTGGCCCGGCTCGAAGAGAGGGTGGTAATGGAGTACGTCTCGGCCGGTGAACGCAAGAAAATGGACGAGGCCAGGCTCGAACGCGAAAAGCTAGAGAAGTTGGTAGACAAACTGCCGACAACCAAAAAGTCTTTTGACGACCGCGAGAGGAGGATTCGCGAGCGTATCGAACAACTCGAGCGGGCGGTTTATGAATCGGGGGTCGCACTCAAGGGAATGAAGGCCCAACTGAGCGCCATGGAAGAATGGATACGCAACAACACAAAGAAGCTCGAGGGAAGAGAAGAGGCCGTCCGGGACTTCAGGGAAGAACTTCGCCGCGGCTGGGCTACCGCCAATCAGCTGCAGGCCGACCTCGATGACTTGTCGACTCAGCTATCTACCGATAAGGCGCGCGCCGGGCTGGATAGCGATACACTTTCACAGGAAGACAAGCTCAAGAAGCAATACACCAAAGCCATTGCCAAGGAGCGGGCACTGTCCGAGCAGATCCATGGACGGCTGGGGCCCGAGGGCACCGCACAGATCAACAGGATCAACGATCTCAGGTTGCGGGCCGACAAGCTGCGCCGCCGGCTCAGGACCATCGACGAAGATATCGATACCCGAGTAAAAAAGAAAGCGGCCGAGCTCAGGGTAAAGGCGCAAGAGGAAGAGGCGCACCTAGATGGTTTCGAAAAGGCGCTGGCCAAGCTGGACGGCGAGTCGCAAAACCTTGCAGGAGAGGTTGCCTACAAATCTCTCGAACGCGTACGCCAGAGATTTTACAAACTCGTTCTGGACGCCGAGATCGGCGTTTTGGATGTGGCCTGGAGCCGCAAGCAGGAAAAGACGAAAGCTATAAAGGATCTGGGCAAGAAGTTGGGTGCCGAACGCAAGCGCCTGCACGAGGAGTTCAAGAGTGTTCTTCAAGAGGTCAACTAGGCACTTGATGCTGATGGCCGTGTTGTTCCTGGTTGCCGGCACGGGCAGCGGCCGAAGTCAAGGACACGACGAGGGATCGGCCGCCGTGGCGGACGAAGCACCCAAGCCAGGCGGCGCCGGGGATGATTCTGCGAAAAAAGGGAACGCCAAGGAGGATCTGAAAGAAAAGACCGCGGCAAGCCACGAGTTGACCGAAGAAGAACGGGAAATGAAGGAGATGATGGCGGCCGTCGATGTTTTTCGCGATCAGACCAAGGAATACAAGCGTGAGGTTCAGCAGATAGTCGAGCATAAATACGTCGAGCAGCGCCAGGCCGTGGTCGGTTCATACAACCAGGCCATCGCCAAGCTCGAGCAAGAGGAGAACAAGCGCAGGCTCGATGCCATCGAAGTGTTCAAGAAATTTTTGGCCAAGTACCCTGATTCGCCAGACTACACCCCCGGCGCGCTATGGCGACTGGCCGAACTCTACTACGAGAAATCCGAGGTCGACTTCAACACTGAGGAAGATAAGTACGATAAGCAACTTCAGGCATTCAACAAGGGAGAGACAACCACCGAGCCGGTGCCCCCGGCCAAGCATTTTGAGCTCTCCATCGGCCTGCTGCAGCATCTGACCGAGAGGTTTCCCGACTACAAGCTGATCGACGGTGCTTATTATCTGATGGCCTACTGTCTCCAGGAGCAGGGAGAACAAGAGGAGGCCCAGGTCGCCTATCAGACCTTCACCAGGCGTTTTCCCAGGAGCAAGCTGCTTCCCGAGGTCTGGACGCGATTGGGCGAGTCCTACTTCGAGAATCCAAACAAGCTCGATCAGGCTATCGAGGCATACTCTCACGTGCTCGATTACCCGGACAACCGCATGTACGACAAGGCGTTGTACAAGCTGGCCTGGACTTACTACAAGATCGACAAGTTCGATAAAGCCGTAAGAGCTTTCGACGAACTCATCCAGTGGTCCGACAAGGGTGGTGAAGAGGCCGAGGACGTCGCGCGCTCGGAGTTACGCAAAGAGGCCATGCAGTATTTAGCCATATCCTTTGCCGAGCAGGAGTGGTCAGGAAGCGGCGTCGAAAACGCAAAGGCTTTTCTCAAGGAGCGCGGTGGTCGGAAATACGACGGTGAGTTTTTCCGCAAGCTGGGGGAAGTGTTTTTCATAGACGGTGCATATGACAAGTGTATTGCCTCATACCGCGAGGCGATCAAGCGCTACCCGCTCGACAAGGACAACCCCAAGCTTATGTCGGCGATCGTAGACGCCTATTATAGATTGCAGAAACCGGATGAGGCAGCCAAGGCGCAGGAGGAGTTGGTGGCATCCTTCGGCCCCGGAACGGCCTGGAGAAAAGCGAACAAGGACAACACCGACGTCGTTAGCGACGCGGACAAGTTGGCCGAGAACGCCATGTACACCGCGGCCGTGCGCCACCATACTTTGGCCCAAAAATTCAAGGAGCAGGAAAAGCCCGAAGATGCCAGGCGGGAGTATGCCAAGGCCGCGGCGGTTTACGCGGATTATATTGCGCGTTTTCCAGACACGCGGGATAGCTACAAGCTGGGCTACTACCTGGCGGAATGCTACTACTATTCGCTCGATTTCAAGAAGGCGGCCGTCGCCTACGCAAAGGTGCGCGACGATCCAGCGGGCAGCGAGTTTCTGGCCGATTCCGCCAATGCGGTCGTCCTGTCTGTTGTCAATATGATTAAGGAAGCAGAGAAAGACGGCAAGCTCGAACCGCTAAAGCTATACACCAGCAAGGATCGTCCCAAGGATCTTGACTTCAAGGAAAAACCAATCCCGCCGCTCAGAAAAGAACTGATCGCCGCCTGCGATACCTACGTGGCCAAGCTGCCTCACGATGAGCAGGTCGGCAACATGATCTTCCGCTCGGCGAAGATCTTGTATGCCTACGATCATCTTGATCAGGCGCGTGAGCGTTTTGCGCGCATCGTGGGCGAGTCTAAAGACAAGGATCTGGTCACCAGCTCGATCAACCTGATAGTTGAGAGCTACCTGGTTACCCAGGACTGGCAGCAGGTAGAGACATGGAGCCGCAAGCTGGCCGCCCTGTCGCGCGATCCAATGCAAAAGAAGGCCTTGAAGGAGTTTGAGCTGGGCGCGCGTTTCAACAAGGCCAACGAATTCATGCAGGCCGGTAAGTCGCTGCTGGACGAGAGCCGGCAGGACGAGGCCAGGCCAAAGCTGGATGCCGCCGCATCCGAGTTCATCAAGCTAGTCGATGACGATCCTCGCGGCAAGACCTCTGACAAAGCCTTGAACAACGCGGCGCTCTGCTACACCTGGTCGAACCGTCCGATGTCGGCCGGGAAGATATACGAGCGGATCGTCAAGGAATATCCCCAAAGCGATTTTGCCGATCAGGCATTGTTCTTGATGGCCGGAAGCGCAGAAAGCAGCTACCAATTTCAGCGGGCGATTGACAACTACCTCAAGCTGGTCGACAACTACAAAGATTCAAAATTCCGCGCGGATGCTCTTTTTAACGCAGCGGTAGACCTCGAGGGCGACCAACAGTACGGTCGGGCCGCCCTTTCCTACGAGCGCTATGCCAAGCTTTTTCCGGATCGCCCGGATGCCGTGGACAATTTCTTTCGCGCCGGTGTGGTGCTCGAAAAGAAGAAATCCTATCGTGAAGTGATAGCCCTGTTCAAGCGCTTCATGCGCACCTATCGCAGGAATTCCGACCAGCACGAAAAGATGGTCGTTGCCCAGGGCAAGATCGCCGCTGCCTGGGAGAAACTCGGTGACCGGCGTCGCACCAGCAAGGCCTACGCGGAGACGCTCAAGCTTTATAACGCCTACAACTTGAGCGCCGGAGGAAAGGCGGCCGAGGCCGCGGCACGGGCCAAGTTCATGCTGGCGGAGATGAACCTCAAAAGCTACGAAGACATAACCTTCAAGGTGTCGCCCAAGAAGTTGAAAAAAACGCTCAAGTACAAGGCGGAGATGCTGAAGAAGGCGGAAGATCGTTATCGCTCCGTATTCGTCTATAAGCGTGTCCAGTGGACTTTAGCTGCCTATTACCGGATGGGATACCTGTACGAAAATTTCGCCGACGTGCTGGTCAACTCGCCTTGTCCCAAGGGCCTCAACGAGGAGGAGTGCGACATTTACAAGGGCAAGCTGCAAGACCTGGCCGAGGCGCCCATTCGCAAGGCAGTCTCGGCCTACCAGGTGGCGATGGAGAAATCGAAGGAGTTCAGGGTGGTCAATGCCTGGACGGAGAAGGCCTATTCCAGCCTGAACCGCTACGAACCGTTGAAGTTCCCGCTCGAGAAAGAGCCGCAGGGCGCCATGGTTGTGGATCGATTCGGACCTGGCCCGATGCTGCGCGCGGTCGAAAGCGGGATCAAGCCGGCAGGCAAGTAGAGCCTGCGGATGAATTTGGAACTGGCAATGAAAAAGAATTTCGGACTCCCGGTGCTGTTGCCCTGTTTGATGGGGTTCTTGTTGGCCGCCTGTGCCGGCGGTCCCCGGGCCAAGCCCGAACCCGAACCGGCTGCCGAAGCCCAGAAGAGCGACGAGACTAAAGAGATTGCTCCTTTGACCGAGGAGGACAAGCAGCCGCTAGCCGAGGCACAGGAAGAGAAACCGCTGGCCGCGGTTCAACCGGAAAAGTCCGAGGCTCAACCCGAGCCCTCGGCCAAACTTCCAGAACTGGGTGCCGAAACCTCGGCTATCCTGGCCTCGGCCGCACAGTCTGCCGCCGACGATCCCGCCGGCGCACAAAGAATGGTAGAACAGGCGGCCAAAGACAATCCCCAGTGCTTTCAATGTTACTTCGATCTGGGTGTTCTGCTTGAAAAACAGGGCAAGTACACCCGGGCGAGGGAAGCCTACAAAAGAGCGCTATCCATACATCCGACCCACCTGCAATCGGTGATTAACCTGTCAAACCTGTATCTGCGCCTGGGCGAGCCGGCCAAGGCCCAGGCAACGGTTTCGGCGGCGGTGCGAGCGGCCCCTCGGGACCTGGCCTTGCGCAATCATTTAACGGCGGTCTTGCTCGCCTCCGGCAAGACCAAGGACGCCGCGGTGCAGGCAAAGGGCGTTCTGGCGGTAGACGAACGGAACGTGCCGGCCATGATCAACCTGGGTCAATCTTATTATGCCTGGGGCAAATACGAGTTGGCCGAGCGTATTCTCATGAAGGCCAAAGAGATTGACAAGACGAATGCCTCTATCTACAACCGCCTGGGGTTCGTCTACCTGGGCATGGATAACACAAGCTCGGCAATAGCGTCATTCAAGAAGGCCGTGGAACTGGATCCCGATCTTGCCGAGGCACGCAACAACCTGGGCGTCTTGTACAGCAAGGCTCATGATTACGGCGCGGCCACCGAGCAGTTCCGCAAGGCGGTCGCTTTAGCGCCCGATTTCTTCGAGTGCTACCTGAACCTGGGCAATGCTTTGCGGGGAGACAAGCACTACAAGGAGGCGGAAGAATCCTATTTGAAGGCGCTGGATCTCAAGCCCAAGGCATCTCAACCTGTTTTCAATCTGGGATTGCTTTACCTCGACGACGAGATTCCCGGCCTGGAAAAATCCAAGAGGCTTGGGATGGCCGTCAAGCGTCTGGAGGCTTTCCAGGGAATGGGAGGCAGGCATCCGCAACTTGCCGACTATCTGAAAGAAGCTCGGAAGAAACACGAGTGGGCGATAAAAGAAGAAATTCGTAAGAAGAAGAGGGAAGAGAAAAAGCGCTTGAAGGCCGAAGCCGAGGCCAAGGCCAAGGCGGAAGCGGAAGCCAAGGCCAAGGCGGAGGCGCAGGCCAAGGCAGAAGCGGAAGCGCAAGCCAAAGCCAAGGCGGAGGCGGAAGCCAAGGCCAGGGCGGAGGCGGAAGCCAAAGCCAAGGCGGAAGCTGAAGCCAAGGCAAGGGAAGAAGCGGCCAAGCTGAAAACCGGCGGCAAGCTCGGGGGCGGCAAAGACGAAGAAGAGAACGTCCCGGCGAGAGGCAAGTTGGGGGGCGGCAAGGACGACGAAGAGGGAGGATCGACACCGGACGAGGGAAAGATCGGCGGTGGCGAGAAGTAGGCGCATCGCGATATGCCCCTGCTTACTATACAAAGCTTGACCGGTTGGGGCGCATCATTTATAAGGGTAAACGGTATGGCAAGAATCAAGTGGTTGTGGACGGTACTCGTACCGGCGCTTGTGTTTGCGGGATTACTCGCGGCAGCGGGGCGGGTCGACGCCAAGAAGAAAGACGTCAAGCAGGTTGTTATCAAGGAAGTGACGCGTGTAGAGGGGAAGATCCAGAAGCCCGAAGTCTGGTACCTCTTGCCACGCTCAAACTTGAACTTTGAGGGAGTGCAGTTGCAGAAAAAGCTGACACCCAAGATCGGACAGTCGACGAAGAAGGCACCCTTTTAGTCGGCATCAGGGAAGCGCTTATCGTCTCAGGAGGATTTACGATGACATCAAAAAGATCGTTCTCGATACCAACATTGCTGGGATTGATACTGCTCTTCCCAGTCGCGGCCTGGGCCGCCGAAGAGGCTGCCAGCGAGGGCGGCATCATGACCGCCATCGCCGGGTTTTTCGAGGCAGGCGGGCCTTTCATCTATGTTAACTGCATCACGCTGGCCTGGGGAATCGCCATCATCATCGAGCGCATCATCTTTATTTTCTTCAAATACAATGTCAATGCCGATGCCTTCATGGCCCAGGTGCAAAAACTGGTTATGGCAAACGACATCGAACGGGCCATCAAACTGTGCAATGCCGCTCCGGCCGCTGCCTTGCCGAAAGTGGTCAAGGCAGGTTTGACACGGGCCAATCGCGGCGAGATGGAAATACGTAACGCCGTGGAAGAAGCCACGCTGGAAATCGTACCCGTGCTGCAGAAGCGGACCGGCAACCTGGCCCAGATTGCCAACCTGGCGACCCTGCTCGGTCTGCTCGGAACCATAACCGGTCTGATCACAGCCTTCGGCGCGGTGGGTGCAGTGTCCGCCGAACTCAAGGCCAAGGTTCTGGCCCAGGGCGTTGCCGAGGCCATGTACACGACCGCCTTCGGCCTGGTTATCGCCGTGATCTGTATGGTGGGGCACATGTTCTTGACCAACATGACCAAGAAAATCATCGACGAGATCGACCAGTATTCCGTCAAGTTGGAAAACCTTCTCGTTACAAGGGGTAAGGGAAGCGTCAACGCTTTGGATCGAATCAGCTGAAAAGGATTGATTGGGGCCAGGGTGGAACAAACCCGAGGCCCGGGTGTCAACTGTTTACGAGGAACGAAAGGCGATAAAGATGGCTGCCAGGAAACCATCTGAAAGATCCAAGTCGGCCACCGAATCGGTTGACCTGGACATCGTCCCTTACATGGACATTGTCTTCAGCCTGGTTGCGTTCATTCTCTTCACCTCCACGGGACTGGCCCAGATCGCGGTGGTCAATGTTAACGCGCCGCGTTACCAGGATCCCCTCGAGATGGGCATGAACAAACCCGAGGATCAGGAGAACAAGAAACAACTCAACTTGACCGTTGGCGTAACCTACAAGGGTCTTTTCATTGCCGGCGTGGGCGGGGTGCTCGGGCAGGTCGACACCGAATCAGCGGAAGGGGCAGAGGAGCCCAAGGGTCCGACGATTCCACTGCTGACCACCGACGCCGTTTGCCGTGACGCGCTGGCCAAGAACCTGCCGCCGCCGATGAGCTGCTACGACACGGACAGATTGACCCGGGAGATGATCAAGATAAAGAACGAGTTTCCGCAAGAGACCAAGATAATCATTTATGCCCAGCCCGATGTACCCTACGAGGTGCTGGTGAAAGTCATGGACGCGACCCGTGATTTCGATGGACGCGCACTGTTTTTCGATGTGGTGCTCAGCCCCGAGATCGCCTGAGCGAGCAGCAACTAGGAGAGTCAAATATGAACGCGCAACAACCGCCTGCAGGAGGACAGGTCATGGAGCCACAACAGGGCTCTAGCCCTGCCGGTAATGGCGAGGTGCGCGAAAGGATCCGGCCGAAGCGTGAAGGCTACCATCCGGTTCACCTGAACATGCTGCCGATGATGGCGCTGTTCACGGTTGTCCTATGCGCTTTGCTGAAAGACTATTCATCTGATCCTATGCAAATCTCTCCTTCACCGGACACACGCCTGCCGCATTCGTCCAGCAAGCTCGCTCCGCAGAAGGCAGTACAGCTTGCCATCTCGAATCGAGTCATCATTGTGGACAACAAGAAGGTGGCCGAGGTGAAGAACGGCAGGGTATCGGCCGTCTACAAGAAAGACCATAACCAGGCCTCGATGTTCATTGTTCCTCTTTACGATGCGCTCAAGAAGGTGGCGGATCGGGAGAAGCTGATCGCCCGCTATAACAAGAAAAAGCAAGAAATGCAGTTCAAGGGCTTGCTTACGATTATTGCCGATAAGCGAGTGCCTTTTCGCTTGTTAACGGAGGTGCTTTATACGGCGGGCCAGGCAGAGTACGGCCAGTATAAATTTGCGGTGATAAAGGGAAAGAGCTGACAGAGCGTTTTCGTGCTGCAAAGGCCGCAGATAGGCTCGGCTTGAAGAACGGGAAGGACGCAGGTCCATGGCGGATTCAAGAGAAAACATCCTACGCATCGGGGTGATCAGGGCCGGCAAGATCATCGAGGAAAAGCTCGTTCGCAAACGGGCGGCGGTCAGCGTTGGAACCGGTACGCGCAATACCATTATCCTGCCCGGGGCCGACGCACCCAAGAGCTTCGAACTGTTCGAGATGCGGGGTTCCGACTACTATCTAGCCTTCACCGACAAGATGACCGGCCGAATATCCGTTGGAGACAAGGCGGCCGACCTGCAGGCGCTCAAAGGCCAGGGGCATGTGCGCAAGAGCGGCTCGACCTATTATCTGAAGCTGAGCGCCGCCTCCCGGGGACGGGTAGGTATCGGCGATTTCATCCTTCTTTTCCAGTTTGTCAAACCGCCGCCCGAACCGGTCAGGCCGCAGTTGCCCAATATCGTCAAGGGCTACTGGGTGCGCAACATCGATTGGCCGTATACCTCGACATTCGGCATCACCATGGCCTGCATGCTGACGATCTGGATCTGGGCCGGAAACACGGTTGTTCCCGCCGGAGAGATGTCAATGAAAGACATCCCCGATCGTTTCGCCAGAATGATAATGCCGGACAAGGAGATGGCCAAGCCGCAAGAGAAAGATAATGGAACCGGCGGCGAGGGTGCCGAGAAGCCAAAAAAGAAGAAAAAGAAGAAGGTTGAGACCAAAGAGGCCGGTGACAGCGGGGGTAACAGCAAGGAAACCAAGGCGGCCTCGGCGGCAGTCCGGCGAGCCAAGATGGAGAAAAAAGTGGCCGGCCGCGGGTTGCTGAAAGTGCTGGGAGTCAGAGGAGGAGGCGGAGTATCGGCTGGCGGCGCGGTGGCGGACGTGTTCGGCGACGGATCGGTCGAGGGCTCCGGCAACGGGGCTTTCGATGGAGTCGGGGGGCTCGATATCGCAACGGCCGCGGGCCAGCAGGGTCAGCGCGGCATGGGCGGCGCCGCTGCGGCTTCGATCGGCGACCTGAACACTCGCGGCGTCGTTGGGGGCGCCGGCTCGGGCACCCGCAAGAAGTCGGAAGCACGCGTCGTTGCCCGGGTGACATCGGCGGCCTTGGAAGACTTCGATTCCGATTCGCGCAGCCAGCAGGACATCGTCAAGAAGATCAGGCAACGCATCGGCGGTATCAAGCACTGCTATGAAAAACGTCTGAAACGCGATCCGGATCTGAAAGGCAAGATTATTATCCGCTTCGTCATTCATCCCGGGGGCAAAGTTATCTCGGTGGAGATCATCGAAAATACGACCGGCGACAGTGAATTGGCTGCCTGTATTGCAGCCCGCGTAAAATCCATTCGCTTCCCGAGCGCAGAGGGCGGCGAGACATCCGTGACTTATCCATTCATCCTGGCTCCTGGCGGTTGAGAGCCGGCGGGCAGCCAGCTTGAACATGATTCTCGAAAATTTGTCGCTCTAGGGGAAATATATGAAGTCCTTATGGCTACGTGAGGTTGTCGCAATTCTTGAAAAGAATGATTTTCAGGAGTGGTGGCAATCGCTTGTGGATCTCGAACAGAGGCTTTCGGCCGTGCAGTCGCGCTATGAAGAATTGCTGGCCCAGGTCAACCTGATGGAGTTCAGGGCCGAGTTCACTCAGAAGAGCGCAATTGATTCGCTCTACTTAGCCGGTGAATACGAGGACACCGCGGCCCGCCTGCTGGCAGATGCGGCCGAGATCGAGAACAAGTCGTACGAGGCGGTAGCCAATTTCGAAAGCCAGCGCATCCATGTCAGCGATCTGTTCTCCCGAATGGGCGCCGTGGAACATCGTCTTTTGAGCATCGAGACGGAAATACGCTCGCGCAAACTGATCAAACAGGGCGCCGACGAGAACGGTGAACGCGAGGAACTCGAGAGACTGTTGCGACGCAGCGAGGCCGAGGCCAAAAAGTTACGGAAGGACCAACGCGAGGCGACAGCCCTGTACGAACGCGAGAACAGCCGCAAGATGAGCTTGTGGGAAGAAGTCGAGCACATGTGGACGCGCAGTCTGGATATTAATCTTGGGGTTTCCGAACGCAGGGTCAAGAGCAAGCACGCCAGGCGCGAGTCGGAACGTCTCTTCAAGGAGGCCGAGCAGTACAAACACAAGGCCCAGGATCTCCGGAACGAATCGGAAGAGACCAAGAAGAAAACGGACGAGATAAAGCTCTCCATAGACAATCTCAGGTCTTCCGCCAGGAAACTATTCGGCTGCCTGGTAGGAGAAGAGTTCCTGTACTGGCCGCGCAGGGAGAATAATAACGAAGTATACTGCGTACCAGTAAACGATCACGCCGAGGGTTTCAACATCGAGTTGCGAGCCAGGAATATCTACTTGATTCATCGCCAGCGCGGCGTGGAGTTCATAGAACCCCTGCCACCCGTGGACGAGACACAAGTGGATGAAGACAGGCGCATCGATGATTTCTTCTGGAGCGGAAGGCCCGGAAGTGCCCCCGGTTCTGAAATCTCCTGATGATAGTTCGGGGGTTGTGATTTGAAAGGGCAGAATCTTGCCTGATGCCATGGCTCGTGATAGATTCCAGGAAACCATCAATGCTGACAAACCAGCGAGGTAGGCTGTGAACAAGGTTGAAGAGCTGCAGAAGTCACGGCTGTTCGAAGGGCTGCTTCCAGAAGAGATCGAGATGTTGGCGGAGGTTACCCAGCAGAGGAAATTCGAGCAAGGAGATGTAGTCTTCGAACAGGGTGATGTCGGAGATTCCTTGTTTCTTCTGGTGGAAGGCTCGGTTGAGGTTCTGCGCGAGGGAGCCGACGGCAGCGAACATCTGATTGCGTCCCTGGATGCCCCAGAGTTTTTCGGGGAAATGTCGCTGATCGACAAGGAGTACCGATCGGCCTCTATCCGGGCTAAGACCGAGGCACTTTTGCTGTGTCTGACGAATGAAAATCTGCATTCTTTTGCCCGCGTGTACAAGAATGGATTCACCCTGGTTGTTATCAACATCGCCCGGGTGATGAGCGCCCGCCTTCGGGAAACCAACCAGAAACTAATAGAAAAAATGTAGTACTCGCCGTTTAGGCTCAAGATTTCGGTATTAAGTGCCGATTTTAGCCTGTTGACGGGGGCAGGCTTTGGGGTGGATGATATGTATTCTTTTGGCAAGCGAGGTGGCTGGATGGGGGCAAGAACGACGTTCATGCGAGTGGTAATAGCTCTGACCGTCGGAGTGCTGCTTTGGCTGAGCGCCCGGCCCAGCGTGGCTTCCAGGTTGAGGGGATTTCCGGTGCAACTCGAAGACGGCGTAGAGAGCGGTCCTCCCCTGGCGTTCGATATTGACGCCGATGGGCAGCTCGAGTTGTTGGTCGGATCGCGGCATGCTGTCAATGTAATCGGGGCCGACGGCAACCCGGCCGATGGGTTCCCTGTAAAAATGGAGCCGGGCGTGTCGCTGGTGACCGGACTGTCGGCGGCAAATCTGGGCGCCGCGGGCTCGACCCTGCCGGCAGTGTTCTTTGGAACCAGCGATAAACGCTTACGGGCCCTGGATGGCGCCGGAAAACCCTTGACCGGGTTTCCGGTGCTACTCGACAATATTCTGGCGGGACCGCCGACAATTGTCGACATCAACGATGACGGGCGGGTGGAGATCGTCTGCGGCACGCGCGGCGGCAATGTCTACGCTTTTTCGCCGAACGGCAAGGTTCTTGGCGGATACCCGTTTGCATGCGGCGCACCTGTTTCCAGCGCGGTTACGGTCGGTCGCTTGAAGCCCGTAGCAGTAGGGCTCAGCCAGCAAGTTATGCTGTTTGGCGATGAAAAGGGTTTTTTACATGCAAGGTCTGTCGCCGGCAAAGAGCTTTCCGGTTTTCCTTTCAAGGCTCGCTATACGATATCGTCACAGCCGGCACTCGGCGACATTGACGATGACGGTATTTTCGAAATTGTTTTTGGTTCGAAAGACTACAAGATCTATGCACTGAATGAAGATGGATCACAGGCAGACGGGTTTCCGGTCACGACGGGTTATCGCGTCTATTCAACTTGTGCCCTTGCGGATCTCGACGCTGACGGCATAGTCGACGTGATCGTCGCCGGGGGCGATGGCCTGGTGTACGCCATAGGCAAAGGCGGAAAGAAGATCAAGGGGTTTCCCGTCAATGTCGGCGGGCGACTTCGGGCCTCGGTGGTCGTAGGTGACATAGACCGTGACGGCAGGCAGGAGATCGTCGTGGGCTCTGAAAAGAGCCGTTTGGAGGTCTACCGTGACAACGGGCGCCGCTACCCGGGCTTCCCGATCAAGTTCCCCGATCGAATCGACGTGGCTCCAACACTGGCGGACTTGAACGGAAACGGCCTTGTGGATATTGTTGCGGTAAGCCGCAACGGTGTGCTTTCGGCCTACAGCATGATCAAGAAAGGCGGCAACGAGAAGCCGCTTCAATGGCCGGCCGAGGGTCGTGACACGAGCAGAAGCTCGAGGACGTACCCGAACCCCCCACGTTACTCTAATCTGGTGATCACGCCGGCGGAGCCCTTGACCAGCGATGCTCTTCTGCTGAGCTACAGTTTCTTCGACCTGGACGGAGATCCCGAACCGCAGACGATCATTCGCTGGGAGAGAAATGGCAAGACGGTAGGGCAGTATGACGGCGTCCGCAAGCTTCCGGCCGACGCCACCCGCAAGCACCAACGCTGGCGATTCATGCTACAGGCGACGGCTGACGGGCCGCTGTTCAAAAGCGCTGTCGTGCGCGTGCGCAATACTCCTCCGAAGCCCCCCGATGTCGTCATCGGGCCGGATCCGGCCAGGTGCCGGGACGACCTGAAGCTGAAGATCGTCAAGGGGTCCGGAGACGCAGACGGCGACAAGATTCGCTACCTGGTGTCCTGGCTCAAGGACCACCTGCCGGTCAAGAATTTGCACAAGCACTCTGTGCCGTCCGCCAGCACCAAGGCCGGACAGCGCTGGACGGTTGTGGTGACGCCCGACGACGGCGAAGAAAAAGGGATGCCGAGAAGGACCACGATCTTGATTTCCAACAGCGCTCCCTCCGCGGCCGTCGTTCATCTCGTCCCGGCGCATCCGACCGTGACCCAGGCCGTGACCGCAGTGATCGACAAGCCCGGGCGCGACCCCGATCATGACAAGCTGTCTTACCGTTACCTGTGGACGGTCGGGGGGAAACCTCTGAACCTGCCGCTCGACGCGTCGGCTTTGCCGCCGGGCATGGCCGCCAAGCACGATAAAATTGGCTTGGATGTGATATCGTTTGACGGCATCGAAGAGGGCGGCAAGACGCAGACCACTGTTGAACTCCAAAACTCCGTTCCATCCACTCCAAAGATTCGTATCTTGCCCGGCTCTCCGACAACGCTCGATGATTTGACTGTCGAAATAACGGGCCAATCGGCCGATGCCGATCATGATCGGCTAAGCTATGATGTCGCTTGGCGGCGGGCCGGCAAGCCTTACAAGGGTAAGCATGCCCGGCATTTCTCGCTGCCGGCCGGCGAGACGAGCAAGGGTGAAGAGTGGAGCGTCACGCTTACTCCCTCGGACGGCGAGAGCCGGGGAAAGCCAGCCCGGGCCAAGGTGACAATCGGCAACGCTCCTCCTCGTCCGGCCGTCCTGGCCGCGGTCGATCCCAGGCCGAAAACCACCTCGGATCTGGCACTGAAAGTCGTCAAGCCGGCCGGCGATCCTGATGGTGACAAGCTCAGCCAGGAGACAATCTGGTACCGGGTAAACGACGCCCGAAAGGACGCGAAAGGCGCAAGAAAAGAAATCCAGAGAGGCCCGGGCCTGTTCAGTCTACCCGCGAACAAGACGCGCAAGAACAGCCGTTACCTGGCCAGGGTGATTCCCTCGGACGGAACGATTTCCGGACCCGAGGCTAGTCAGTGGTTCGAGGTGCAGAACTCTCCTCCCACGGGATGTAAGCTGGCGATCAAACCCGACAATCCCAAGGGGGGCCAGACGCTTGTCGCCGAGCTTGTGAGCAAACCGAGTGATGCGGACGATGATAATCTCGTGATGCGCTACCGCTGGTACAAGAATGACCAGGCCATGGCCTTCGATCCGGCATCCGGCAAGGTTGCCGGCGATCTCGTGAAGCGAGGCCAGCGCTGGACGGCAGTGGCCACTCCCTTCGACGGCCAATCGAACGGGCCCGCTTGCAGTGCCGAGGTCGAGATCGGTAATCGTCCCCCGTCTGCCCCGGTCATCGTTTTCGAGCCCGCCCGGCCGCGGGTCACTGATTCTTTGAGCTGTCGGGTAACCCGGGCGGCGCAGGATCCCGATGGAGACAAGGTCGAGTTGCGCTATCACTGGACAGTTGACGGTCGGGAACTAGCCTCAGCCGGGGCAAGCGGCACGATCCCGGCCGGCATGCTGATCAAGGGTCAGAAGTGGCAGGTCGAGGTGACGGCCTCTGACGGAACTCTTTCGAGCGGGACTCAAAGCGCAACAGTTGTAGTTGCCGACTCGCCGCCGGGGCTGCCGCGGGTAGAGATTCGTCCTCGCCGTCCGCTTTCTTCAGATGATCTTGTCTGCAACCTTAGCGGTACGACACCCGACCCGGACGGAGACATTCTTTTGCATAGTTACGCCTGGTTCTTGTTGAAGGGAAAGGAGCGAACTTCATCGGGCAAGCCCGAACAAACTGGCCGAATGCTGGGAGCTTCTCATACCAGAAAAGGTCAGCGCTGGATGTGCCGAGCGGTTGCGTCCGACGGTCAGGCGAGCGGTTCTGCGGCCGAGGCGTCCGTCGCTATTGCCAACGCCGAGCCGAGCGCTCCAAAGGTGGGAGTCGTGCCGGCCGATCCCGGCGATGCCGACGAATTGCGCTGCAAGATAGAAAGCGGGGCTATAGACCCCGACGGCGACAGCGTGAGATATTACTTTGTCTGGTATAAGGACGGTCTCAAACAATCTTTCGCCCCGCAGACGAACAGGGTGCCCGCGCGCCTGACCAGCACAAACGACATCTGGCAATGCGAGGTGTCGGCCAGCGACGGATCCCGATCGAGTAAGCCCGTACAGAGCGCCGAGGTCGTCATCGGAAAGTAGCAACTGTATGAAATGATAGTATTATTTGTGTGATATGGGTCACTGCTAATGGTTCTCAAAAGAGTTGACAATGATGTTCGGGAGCCTATAATGACACGGCACCTTGTTGGAAAATATGATGCGCTGTTTCGGGGTGTTGGATTGCTCGATGGAGGTGCGCTTATGATGAAGGCAACTTCGTTTATTCTCGCGGTCTTGTTATCGACTACTGCGTTTGCGCAAGATAAACCGAAGGACGATACCGCGGCCGACTTCTCGAAGGCGGCCAGTCTATCTGGTTCCGAGAAGCAAGACAGGGCGAAATCGTATCTGGACGAGATGCGAGAGGTGCTGGGTCATGTGCTTAAACTTCTCAAGGAAGCTCGTGAGGAGAAGGACGTCATAAAAGTCAACTGCGTCAACGAGAAACTCACCAGTATCAAGGGCCTGATTCGCATTTCCGAGCAGGCCGAGATGACGCTACAGGAAGCACTGGCCAAGGGGGAGAACGACACCGCGTCTCACGAGTTCCACAAGATCTCGATCTCTCATCAAAAGATTAGAGTGCTCAGGAGCGAGGCCGAGCAGTGCGTCGGCGAGTTGGCCTTCGCGGTAGGAAAGACCACGGTAGAGGTGGAGGTGGATAAAGACAAGGTTCCCGAGCAGGATCCGACCGAGGTTAACCTGCCCGAGACTCCCGTGATTCGCCCGCCGGCGGCAAGCCCTTACCAGTGAGGGTGGGGATTATACATTGAGCTCAGGTTCTTAGGATTCCACGGAATCCGTGGAATTGCAGGCTAGACAACTTTATTTCATGCGCAGGACAGAATCCTGGATGGGTACGACAGCAATGAAACAGACCTGCAGTGGGGCCATGCATCGCTTTATCACAGCTATTTTGTTGGTAGTGGCCGGGAGCGGACTGTGCGCAGCGCGCGGGTTGGGAATCAAGGCCGGTGAAGGCCGCTTGCATCCGGCGCTCGACCTCGATCTGGTTTACGACTCCAACCCCAGCTATGCCGAAAACAACGGATTCTTTGACCTGGCTCTTCGGATAAGGCCCGGGCTGACTTTGAGCTTTCCTTCCGAGAAGGTCTCGTTGGAATTCAATACCCGGGTGGGATACGACTACTATTTCGGAATCGACAAGAGCCGTTCCAGCGATCTCAGCACTTTCGCCGGCGAGGCCAGCCTGGAGGTCGGTTTCAACCCCAAGGGACAGGTGAGCTTCTTTATCGAGGACAACTTCTCGAGAACCAGCGATCCGCGCTACAACTCGCTCTCGGGTAAGTACGACCGCACCGACAACGAGGCCAAGGCGCACCTGCAGATCAAACCGGGCGGCGGCGCCCTGATGTTCGATCTGGCCTACGGGTTCTTCATCGACTTTTTCGATAGCCAGGCCGGGACCGAGTCCAAGGCTCTTTCGAGCTATGCTCACCGGGCCTACTTCTCGGGCAAGTGGAAGTTCTTGCCCAAGACCGCGCTGAGCGTCGATTTCGACGCCGACATCAGGCGCTACCCCAACAGTTACTCGGGCGGCGATAGAAACATGGACGTCAACGCCATCCGGGCAACGGTCGGCCTGCTGGGTCAGATCACTCCCAGCATCGCGATCGCCATCAGAGCCGGTTACGGTGACAGCTTGTTGCCTGAGCGAACGGGATACAGCGGTTCGAACTACCGCTCGGCCATCGGACAGGCAGAGATTACTTACCGGGCCACGACGACCTTCATCCAGGCCGGATACTCGCGCAACTTCCAGCCGGTGGTGCTGTTCGCCTGGTTCGGACAAGACCACGTCTATGCGCGCTTGCGGCAGCAAATAGCCGGAAAGTTCAGCCTGTCTCTCGACGTCGCCTACGACTACCTGTCATACGGAGATGGCGTGACCAGCGATTTGCAGAATCAGGGCGGCCGCTCCGATCACGTCCTTGGCGGCGGGCTTGACTTCAACTACCACATCCTCGATTGGCTCGAGATAGGCCTGGCCTACGCAATCCAGGCCCGCTTCTCCGGCTGGCAGCAGCCGCTGGCCGGCTCTGGTGGGGTTGACTACTACAAGCATATGGTCACCCTGCACATAGGGATAGATTACTGAGTCTTTCGGTATGTAACTTCCAATCGGATAGTACGATGAGACGTTTACTGATCTTGAGTGTGGCGTTGTCGGTCGGGTTTTCGGCCTGTTGGTTTGCGCGGACACCCGAGACGCCCAAGGTGGCGATAACCACTGTGACACCGGCTTCCACCCTGGGTCCCGGCGACGTCTTCGAGGTCAAGGTCTACGATGAAAAGGATCTGAGCGGCATCTACCGGGTTTCGTCGAACGGCTCGATTAATTTCCCGCTGATCGGCAAGGTTCGGGTGGATGGCATGGCCAGCTCGGATGTTGCCGATTTAATCCAGACCCGCCTGGGAGAGAAGTATCTCAGGAATCCACAGGTGAGCATCTTAGTAAAAGAGTACAACTCCAAGAAGGTATCGGTGTTCGGCCAGGTAAACAAGCCGGGTACCTTCAGGTACGAGGACCGTATGACGGTAATCCAGGCGGTCAGCATGGCCGGCGGTTTCACCAAGCTGGCGGCCAAGAATGATACCAACGTCACCCGCATTGTCGAAGGCGACGAGAAAAAGTTCCCCGTTCCGGTCGAGGCCATTGCCGAGGGCAAGGCCAAGAATTTCGCCCTGAGACCCGGCGACATCGTATATGTCCCCGAAAGTATCTGGTAACTCAGCGCTCGCGCTCTGGCGGCCGTCGCTGGGCGAAGGTGAAGAGCGGGCGCTTGAGCGTGTCCTGCATTCTGGTCGACTCACGGCGGGACCAGAACTGGAATCATTCGAACGCGAGTTTTGCGCCTCTTCGGGCTTCAGCTACGCGGTTGCGGTCAGTTCAGGCAGCGCGGCCCTCTTGCTGGCCCTGCATGCGATTGGCGTGGGGCCGTGCGATGAGGTGATTGTTCCGGCCTATACCTTTGTCGCCACCGCCAACGCCGTCGCTTTAAGAGGCGCAAGCGTCGTGCCGGTTGATGTCGAGAAGGAATCCTACAACATCTGCCCGCGCTCTGTCGCTGCCGCCCTCTGTGAACGCACGGTCTTAATCATGCCCGTACACCAGTTCGGTCGCCCGGCGGACATGCAGGCCTTGCGCTCGGCAGCCGGGAGGGCGGGCGTGCTGGAAGACGCCGCCTGTGCCGTTGGTGCGATCACGGGCTCGGCCGGGACGACGGCCTGTTTTTCCTTCCACCCGCGCAAGGTCATTACCACCTGCGAAGGTGGGATGATAGCGACCGGCGACGCCGAGTTGGCCGCTCGCCTGAGAAGCCTGCGTTCGCACGGTCTGCGAGACGGTCTGGCTCATGAGGCCGGCTACAACTTTCGCCTGAGCGAACCGGCCGCGGCCCTGGGGCGCGTCCAGCTCGGAAGGTTGACCGAACTGATTGCCGCAAGAAGACAAGTCGCAAAGTGGTACACTTCCGGGCTCGCCGACATCGATTGGCTGGGCCTGCCGGAACTCGACGGGTCGACCGTTTTCCAGTCATACGTGGTTCGCCTGCTTGACAATGCGCCGACATCTCGCGAGCGCCTGCTAGCCCACCTTGCGTCCCGTGGAATAGGTTGTCAGGCGGGCGTGATCCCGATTCATTTGCACCCGGCCTATCGCGACACGGCCCGGGTGGATCTGCCGGTAGCCGAGATGCTTGGTCGCTTGTCGTTTTTCCTGCCGATGCACGCGGAGCTTTCCGAAGCCGATGTGGACCGCGTCTGTCGAACCCTGAGCGAGCTTTCTTGACCGGACTGCGTTGCTCTGAGTAAATTTGTATGCATGAGCCAAATCGAGAAAGAAATCTACTCACAGCCGATTGTACTCGATAGGTTGCTTACCAGGGAAAGCAGACGGGTACGAAAAATTGGCGCGTCGATCAAGCGCTCTGGTGTCAGAACCGTGTTCATGGTGGCCCGGGGCTCATCAGACAACGCCGGATTATATGGTAAGTACCTGTTCGGAGCCCGTAACGGCCTGGTAACAGCCATGGCCACACCCTCGCTGTTCACCCTCTACAAGCAACCCCCGGATCTTTCCGGCTGCCTGGTGCTGGCGATATCCCAGTCGGGAGCCTCGGATGACCTGAGCCGCGTGCTGGATGAAGCCCGCCGCCAGGGAAGTCGCAGGCTGGTCATCACCAATACGCCCGCAAGCCCGCTTGCCAAACTGGCCGACGATGTCATTCCGCTGCATGCGGGAGTCGAGAAGAGCGTCGCTGCCACCAAGTCATACACGGCCCAGCTGCTTTCGCTTTCCATGTTGAGCGCCGCGCTGCGCGTCAGCCAGAAAGATTTTCAAGCACTGGCTCGGGTGCCGCAGGCGTTGCAATCGGTGCTCGACGGTGCCAAGAAAATCGCCGCGTCGGCGGAGCGCTATCGCTACATGCAACGCCTGGCCGTCATCGGGCGTGGCTACAACTACGCCACCGCCTTCGAGTTGGCGCTAAAGCTCAAGGAATTGGCCTATCTGAACGCCGAACCGTCCTCCAGCGCCGATTTTCGCCACGGGCCGATAGCCGTGGTCGAGGATGGTTTTCCCGTCCTTTTGATTGCCCCGCGCGGCAAGACCATGGCCGACATGCGGGCGCTGGTCGAGTCGCTTTCGAAACGCCGGGCCGAGCTTATAGTAATCTCCGATAACGCCAAGTTGCGGGCCCTGGCCAAAACGCCCCTGGCCTGCGGCTCCGGCTTGCCCGAGTGGCTGAGCCCGATGCTTGCGGTAGTGCCGGGCCAGCTTTTTGCCATGCATTTGGCGGCTGCCCGCGGCTGCCCGCTGGACAAGCCGCGCGGTCTTTCAAAGGTAACCATTACCCGCTGAAGACAGAATACCTCAGCGCCCAAGAAGCTTCTCTATTTCAGTGAGCAGCCTTTCCAGGCCTTCGCCGCTGACTGCCGATATGGGCACGACCGATAGATTGCGATCTTCCAGTTGGCGGGTGAGCGGGTCGACCAGATCGCGCACCTCGGAAAGATCGATTTTTGATATGGCGACCAGTCGGGGCTTGTCGGCCAGCGAGGCGTTGAACAGGCGCATCTCGTTCTCGATGGATTCGAAACGCTCGAGCAACAGATCGACCGAAGGTTCCTCGCCCGGCTCCCATGTCAGAAGGTGTACCAAAATCTTGCAGCGCTCGATGTGCCGCAGGAAACGCTGGCCCAGGCCCGCGCCTTCATGGGCGCCCTCGATCAGACCGGGTACGTCGGCCATTACGAAACTCCTGTGATCGTGAAGCTCGACCACCCCCAGGGTGGGCACCAGCGTAGTGAAGGGATAGTCGGCCACCTTGGGGCGGGCGCGCGAGAGTCGCGCCACCAGGGTCGACTTTCCGGCGTTGGGAAATCCGACCACTCCTACGTCCGCCAGTAGTTTTAGTTCGAGACGCAGCCTGCGGCTCTGGCCGGGCTCGCCCAGTTCGGCCTGGCGCGGGGCGCGGTTGGTCGAGCTTTTGAAATGTATGTTTCCCCGACCTCCGCGGCCGCCGCGGGCGACTATCAGCCGGGCGCCGTCCTTGTCCAGGTCACACAGCATCTCGTCGCTTTCGGCATCGAAAACGACCGTGCCGGTGGGTACTTTGATTATCAGATCCTCTGCGGCCGCGCCGTAACGGTCTTTGCCCATTCCAGGCTTCCCGTTCCTGGCCTTGTAGATCTTGACGTAGCGCTGATCGAGCAAGGTGGTCAACTGCCCGTCGGCCAGCAGCACCACGCTGCCGCCGTTTCCGCCGTCCCCCCCGTCCGGTCCCCCGCGCGGCACGTAACGTTCTCGTCTGAAAGAAACACAGCCGCCGCCGCCGTTGCCGGAAGTTACCTCGATCTCGACTTGATCCACGAAGTTCATGACCGACTCTATCAAAAAAGGCCACGGCGTTGATACCGTGGCCTGAAAAAAACAATATGAAATAACTCTACGAAGCTGCGGGGTCTATCCAGGCTTGCTTGCGATCGCGTCCTTTACGGCCGTACTGCACGATGCCGTCGATCTTGGCAAATAAGGTATAGTCGCGGCCCATGCCCACGTTGCGGCCCGGGTAGATCTTGGTGCCCAACTGGCGAACCAGGATGTTGCCGGCGCGGACCTTTTGCCCGCCATAGATCTTTACGCCGCGTCGCTGTCCGGGGCTGTCGCGGCCGTTACGGGTTGCTCCCTGTCCCTTTTTGTGTGCCATGACTGGCCTCCCTAGACCCCTTGACGGGGCACGATCTTCACTCTTGAGTCAAGCAACAACGAAGCCTCCGATGCTCGCGAACCTCGTCTGGTGCCGCGCATTTTGCGGCGTCAGGCGCTGGGCTGTATGCCGGTGATTTCGACCCGGGTAAAGGCCTGCCGGTGCCCGTGTGTGCGCTTGTAGCCCTTGCGCCGCTTGAACTTGAAGACGATGATCTTCTTGGAACGATCCTGCTCGAGAATGCGTGCCGAAACAGTCGCTCCGTCGATGCGCGGCGTGCCCACCCTTACGTTCTCGTCACCGCCGATCATCAGGATGTCGTCGAAATTAACCTCTTCACCCGCCAGTCCGGGAATCTTCTCGATCTTCAGCCTGTCGCCCTTTGAAACCCGGTACTGCTTTCCACCAGTTCTGACTACGGCATACATGACTTGCTCGCTCCTTGTGACCTGAAGGCTTTGATAATGCTTCAGGAACGCCGAACATAATGGGCTTTGCCCGTGGATGTCAAGATCTTTTAGAGACTTGCCGCAGCATCCTAGCTAGTTTGGATGCCAGATCGGGATGATCGGCAACTCCCTTCTCTGTAATAATCGCAGTAATCAACCCGGCCGGCGTGACGTCGAATGCCGGGTTAAAAACCTCAACGTTTTCGGGGGCAAAGCTGGTTCCGCGGGGTGTTGTGACCTCGGCCGGATCGCGCTCTTCTATTGGAATCTTAGCGCCCGTGGCAAGGGACATGTCGACCGTTGTGGTCGGCGCGGCCACGTAGAAAGGGATGTCATGATATTTTGCCAGCACGGCTACCTGGTAGGTTCCTATCTTATTGGCGGCGTCACCGTTTTTCGCGATGCGGTCTGCGCCGACTACACAGGCGTCTACTTGTCCGCTTTTCATCAGCGTCCCGGCCATGTCGTCGCAGATCAGGCGCACGTCTATCCCGTCGCGCAGGAGTTCCCAGGTGGTCAAGCGCGCACCCTGTAGCAGCGGCCGCGTCTCGTCGGCGATCACCCTGATTTTCTTGCCGGCTTCCAAAGCTCCGCGGATTACCCCCAAGGCGGTGCCGTAGCCTCCGGTGGCTAAAGCGCCGGCGTTGCAGTGGGTCAGTACGCTGCCGCTATCGGGCAGCAGGGCCGCTCCGTGGCGGCCAATGGCTCGGCAGTAGGCGATGTCCTCGGCGCGGATTTTCTCGGCTTCGGCAAGCAGTTCGGCGCGGATCTTTCCGGCCGCCTCGCCCGAGAGTGAGGAAAGTTTGGCCCGCATGCGTTCTATGGCCCAGAACAGGTTAACCGCGGTCGGTCGAGTGGCTGCCAGGGTAGTAGCCGCCAGCTCGACGGCCCCGGTCACGGCGGCCGCGTCGTCGCCGGGTTGATTTCTGGCAGCCAGGGCCAGCCCGAAGGCGGCGGCGATACCGATGGCCGGCGCACCGCGCACATCCAGCACTCTGATGGCTTGGGCGACCTGTTCGACAGTGCCGAGATCGACCCAGCGCTCCTCGGCGGGAAGCCGGGTCTGTTCGATGATATGTACTCCGTTTTCGTTCCACGATACTGGTGACAGCAATTGGTTCCTCCTGTCGGTCTTGACCGCGAGCGGGCCGTGCAGTATGTTTTCGCAGTCTCCAGCCGGGAGCATGCCATGAGTCAAGTCCGTCTGTCCATTTCGCTGTTGGTCTTCCTTCTTTTCGCTGCGGGAGTCGCGGAGGTCGCGGCCGCAGAGCAGGGAGGCTATATCGAACAGGCGCTGATAATAGAAACCACGCCCGGGCAGCCGCCGATGAAAGGTGTACAGAAAATCTGGTTTACCGAAAACCGGCTGCGCTCCGAGACGAGCTACGGAAAAAAACGCAGCGTTACCATCGTCGATCTTGGGCGCCGGCGGATCATCCTGATGCCGTCGTCTGAAAAACAGTACATCGAAATGAAGCTTTCGGACTACCAGCGCCTGGTCGCCATGCGCTTAGCCCACACAAACCTCGCCAGCGGGCCTGCGCCGCGGCTCGTAAAGACCGAAGAACAGAAAAAGATAGCCGGATTCAACTGCCAAAAGTTCGTTTTCGAGCAATCGGGCAAGACGCCGCTGCACGGCGAATTGTGGCTGTCGACTGAGCCGGGAATAGACTTCAAGACCTATCTGGGTTTGATGAAGAAGATAGGCATGCAGGCCATACTGGGCAGGCTGTCGGACCTGGTCGACTCGCTCGAAGGCTACCCGGTCGAGTTGAAGATCGAACAGGGCCTGCCGGGTGAGAAGGTGACTACCACCCAGCGGCTGCTAAAGACAGCCAGGGGGCCTGTGGATCCCAAGCTGTTCGCCATACCCGCGGGTTACAAGCCGGTCGAGGACGAGAAGCTTCCCGGCGCTGAAATAAAAAAAGGAGACGACTGATGGACTTCGAAAACATCCTGCTGGAAAAATCATCCCCGCTGGCAACGCTCACCGTAAACCGCCCCAAGGTACTCAACGCGCTCAACCGCAAGACAATAGAAGAACTCGAGTGCGCCTTTTTCGATCTCAAGAGCGATGATTCGATCGCGGCGATTGTCGTCACTGGAGGCGGGCCAAAGGCATTCATCGCCGGAGCGGACATCAGCGAGATAGCCGCTTACGACGCCACCAGCGGCACGGCCTTCGCCCGACGGGGACAGTCGGTGCTCGATCTGATCGAGAACATGGGCAAACCGGTCATCGCCGCCATCAACGGTTATGCCCTGGGAGGCGGGCTGGAGATCGCGATGGCTTGTCACCTGCGGATCGCCTCCGAGAACGCCAAGATGGGCCAGCCCGAGATCAACCTGGGTGTCATCCCGGGCTTCGGGGGTACTCAGCGCCTGGCGCGCCTGGTAGGCGAGGGGCGCGCCATGGAGTTGGTGCTACTCGGCGATCAGATTCCGGCCGAGGAGGCCCACAGGATCGGCCTGGTAAACAAGGTTGTGCCGGCCGATCAATTGATGGAAGCAGCCCGGGAACTAGCTACAAGGCTTGCGGCCAAGGGCGGTCTGACGGTCAGCTATGCCATGCAGGCCGTTCACGGCGGTTTGCAAGTGCCCCTGGCCGAGGGCCTGCGACTCGAGGCCAACCTGTTTGGATTGTGCTGCGCAACCGAAGACAAGACGGAAGGTACGAAGGCGTTTCTGGAAAAGCGCAAGCCCGAGTTTGTAAATCGCTGAAGGCGCTATTTGGGTGTTTGATTCCCTGACAAATAGGGGCTAGAGTCCTTCCACTATGGCTGAGATCTCGCGAGACTTCATAGAGAAGCTACCCAAGACCGACCTGCATGTTCACCTGGACGGCTCGATTCGCATCCCCACTTTGATCGAACTGGCCCGCGAGGCCGGCGTCGAGCTGCCCTCCTACACGGAAGAGGGCCTGCGACAGACGGTCTTCAAGGACAACTATGCAAGTCTCGAAGAATACCTGGTCGGCTTTGGTTTGACCACGGCCGTCATGCAAAAACGCGAGCAACTCGAACGCATAGCCTACGAACTGGGCCGCGACAACCAGGCGGAGGGCGTGCGTTACGTTGAAGTGCGCTTCGCTCCGCAGCTCCATACCCACAAAAACTTCGACGCCATCGACGTCATGCGCGCAGTCTGCGACGGACTGGGGCGGGCCAAGGACGAGTTCAACCAGCGTCCCGAGGTTGTCTCGGGCGACGAGCCGCCCTTCGAGTTCGGCATCATCGCCTGCGCCTTGCGCTTCTTCAACGAACACTTCTCGGTGTTTCACCGTTCTTTCCTCGAGCTGCACCGCTACTCTGATCCCGAAAAGGTCTACGCGCTGGCATCGCTCGAGTTGGCCCAGGCGGCTGCCCGGGCCAGGCATGTCGAGGGTCTGCCCGTGGTCGGTTTCGATCTGGCCGGCCCCGAGGAAGGCTATCCGCCGCACCATCACTGGGAAGCCTACGAGTACGCCCATCGCCACTTCTTGCAGAAGACCGTCCATGCCGGAGAGGCCTACGGGCCCGAGAGTATCTTCAAGGCCATTACCGAGTTGCACGCCGACAGGATCGGTCACGCAACCTCGCTGCTCAACCCCAACGCCATCCGCGATCCGGACATCGAAGATCATGAACGTTACGTTAGCGACCTGGCACAGTTCATAGCCGACAGGCGCATCACACTCGAGATCTGCTTGACATCCAACCAGCAGACCCACCCGGGCTATCGCGATCTGACCAGACATCCCTTCGGCAAGATGATGGAGCACAAGTTGTCGGTGACTCTTTGCACTGATAATCGCACCGTCTCGAACACTACGGTGACCGACGAATATCATAAGGCGGTGACCACCTTCGGGCTGACCATGAAGGATCTCAAGAACCTGGTGGTCTACGGCTTCAAACGCGGATTTTTTCCCGAGTCCTACCCGAAAAAGCGCGCCTATGTGCGAAGCTGCATGGAATATTTCGAAAGGCTGGTGAAAAACCAGGGCCTCGAACGCCAGCTCGACCTGCCGGCGATCGGCCAAAAGATATAGCGCCCGAGGAACGAAAGCCGATGGAGTACCGGACCGTCTACATCACCACCGCCAACGAAGAAGAGGCACGCAAGATCGGCAACCAGCTAATAGCCCTGCGTCTGGTTGCCTGCGTGAACATCATTCCCGGGATGCTCTCGATCTACCGCTGGCAGGGCGAGATCCACCAAGACCGCGAATGCGTGCTGCTGGCCAAGACGAAGCAACCCCTGATGAAAGAGCTGATAGCCAAGGTACGCGAGCTTCACTCCTACGACGTCCCCTGCATCACCTCCTGGTCAATCCGCGAGGCCGACGCCGACTACCTGGCCTGGATAGACGAGCAGACAGGTTAGTTGAAAGTTCGTGGCTGAGCTGTTGCTGAGATTTCAGGGCGCGACGCGGAGCTGCTTGGGCGCCAAGAAAGGTGCCATCATAGGAACAGTGGACGTTTGACATTCCTCGTTATATGTAACATAATAATGTTACATATAACGAGGTGAACGATGAGAAAACCACAGGTTAGCGTTCGGCTTTCGAGAGGTTCGGTCCGAAGCGGGTGTCCGGAAATCGCCCGTCTGACTCTCAATCCTGTCTTGTATCACCTGTCCTACAAAGTGGTAGATTGGAGTGGGCGCGAGGGTGGCAAGTTGCGCCCGGCCGAACTAGTGGAGATCGCCCGCGCGCGATTCCCGGTTCTGCCGCTAAGTTGGGCGGTGGAAGGAGCCATAGCCCTGCTGCTCACCGGAGGACCGGCGGCTCTGGAGTCGTTCGAAACCGAACCCTACGACGAATTGCCCGAACAACTACGCCGCTTCAGGGTCCTGTCTCCGGCTAAGAAAATAAGTCTGGGTCGGCGATGGTTGCGTGAGTTGCGTCAGGTGAGGGATGCCCGATGAAGGACGAACCGGAATTCGATCTGATCCGTTGCCTGCAGGAGATCCACCGGCGCGGGATTCGCTGCCTGCTCATCGGTCGCTGGGCCGTGGCTCAGCACGGAGCTCCCGTGGTCACCGCCGACTACGACTTCTGGGTGGATCCGAAAGAAAGGAACAGGCTGTTTGCCATGCTGCTTGAAGTTTTCGACGCCGAGTTACCGCCCGGCGTCCGGCTCGACAAACCGATTGCGACGATCTACGTGGGTCCGGACAAGATCGATTGTTTCTCGACCCGCAAGATGGTCAACGCCGACGGACAGGCTCTGGCCTTTTCCGAGGTCTACGAACGATCGGTGGAAAAGCGCGATCCCGGGGCCGACCTTTCCTTCCGGGTCCCCTGCATCGACGATCTAATCGCCTTGAAGAAGTTCCCCAGCAAGGATCCCGTCAAGCACGCGCGGAACCTCGAGGACATTCGCTATCTGAAGACGTTGAAATCGTAGTTCAGTCGTTGGCCAGGTCGTTCAGAATCATCGCAAGACGTGCTAATAGAGACGAAAACGACTTATAGTGTTCTCGCGAAGCTCTTTGAGGGTTTGGAAGTGACTAGGTTATGAGGATGTTGACATCTCAAGTGGTCTAGTGGTGGCGCTTCCAGCGCTCGACTTCGTTGTCCAGGTCGTCGAAGGCCTCGTCGGCGCGGCCGCGGACCTTGTCCACTGCGGTCAGCAGGCGCTTGAAGGTGTAGGGACGAGGGCGAATGCGGTAGTGTTTTTTGAAGCGCAGCGGTTTGCGCTGGGGCTTTTTTGCGTAGGTTCTTCTGACTTCGGTCGAGTTTTCTTCTTGGGTGCGACGAGGTGTGACTTCCTCGCCCTGTTGATCGTCGACCGTGATCGTGCCGCCGGTCGTTTCCTTGCTGCCGTAGACTTTCTTGCCCGACGACTTCTCGACTCTCTCCGGCGGAGTAGCGATCTGCTCGGGTTGCCTGGTTTTAGGAGCGACCGGCGCCGTGGCCACGGCCACGCGGGTGTCTGGTGCATTGAGGCTTTCTGAACCGTAGGCCAAGGCGATGCTGTGGCTGGATGCGAACTTCTTGACCACGCTGGCCTTGAGGGCGAAATTGACGCCGGTGATGGCAACGCCGCCTTGTCCCTGGCGGGCAATGGCCGTGTTGACCCCGATCTGGTAGCCGCGCACGTCGAACAGCGGCCCGCCGGAGTTGCCGCGATTGAGGCTGGTTTCCATCTGGAAGACGTTCTTGCCGGCCACGCCCTTGAAGTTATCGAACTGGGTGCCGATCACCCCGGTGGTGATGGTCCATAAGCCGCCTTGCTCCGGGTGGCCGATGGCTATTGTCTCGTCGCCGGGGCCGAGCTGATCGGGGTCGCCCAGGGTGAGCACTGTAAGATTGCGCGGAGCATTGTTGAGCTTAATAAGCGCCAGGTCGAGGTCCTTGTCGTAGGCGACCAGCTTGGCGGTAAAATGCCGCGCCAGGTCCTTGTTCATGTCGCCCGTAACCCGTGCAGGCTTCAGAAAGACGTTTATGGCCGGGTAGGGCTTCTTGGCCTCCTGGTCGTAGACCACGTGACAGTTGGTGATTATCGTGCCGTCGGCCTCGATGATCGAGCCGGTTCCGGCCGAGGCTGAAGAGGCGCCCTCCTCCGAGGCGACGATCAAGACGACTCCGTCGGCCTTGGTCTTGTAAATCTCCCTAGGGCTCATACGGGCCGTGGCGAGCGAGGCGAGAGACATAAGTGTCATACAGGCGGCAAAGCAGGAGAGAAATTTGTATCTCTTCATTGAGGCTCCTCCTTAATATTCTTGTTTCGTAAAGGCTTGGACGTGGATTATAGCACTCCTATTCTCTCTGGACATCCCTTTTTTCCCCTCCGGCGGCCCATTTTACGAGCAATAACACGCGCGCCGCAGGTGAACGGGCTCCGAGCAGGCCTGCGCCTGCACCGACAACGACACCGAACTCGCCGATCTCCAGCCTAACCCCTAGAAATGTTTCCATGATCTGGGAAGTCCGTGACGAGAAGGGGGAATGCAGCCGGGTTTCTCCGGTGAGTTCGGAAAAAAATCTCAGCGGAATTCCCAGATCGGCAAATTCGACCCCTAGCCTGTAGTAAAGCCCGTCGTCTATTTCCAGATCACGAAAAACGGTGCGTTTCCTGGTGATAACGCCCAGGTTCAGAATCAAGCGCAGCCAGTCGATGTGCAACGCCAGAATCCCACCTGTTCTCACCCCGGCGCCGCTGTCTCCCGTGAGCCCGGAGGGCGCGGCAGTGCCGAGACGCAGGCCGGTCTCTACGGCAGAAGACAGAACGGTGTCTTGTGAGCCGAGCGGAGCCCACAGGGCGCTGAGCCAGACGTCGCCGTCTGCGGCTTCCAGCGATGCCGCAGCGCCGGACTCGTCCGTGCGCCGGCCGCGCTGGAGGGCGGCCCCGCCGAATGACAAACTCAGCTTCAGAGAAGAAAGCGGAGCATAGGCAAGGCTTGCAAAGCCACTGAGCCGTTGTTCGACGGTCCACTCGGTTGCATCAGGGCGATCGATTCCAAGCAAGTGCCATGCCCAATCGGTGCCTAGGGCGGCCTCCACCTGCTCGGGTACTATTATCGGAGAGCGGCAGGAGAAGAGATCTTCGTGACCGGGCGCGGGGTCGAAGCCGTCGGATGCGAAACCGGATTGGGCCGAGGCCGCAGCCGGCGGGAACATAAGCAGCAGAATTGATAGTACTCTTCGCACGCCTTCCATGAGAACACAGCCGGCGGTCCCTTTTCAACTTGGCATGCCCGCTCTTTTACAATACACTGAGCGCGATGAAGACTGCATGCGTGATTCTGGCTGCGGGTGACGGTAAACGGATGCGTTCGGCCTTGCCAAAGGTAATGCACCCTGTCTGCGGCCTGCCGATGATTTTTTACCCGGTCTCTTTGGCCTTGCGTCGAGGCTTCGGGCCGGTAGTGGTAGTTGTCTCCGGGCGGGATTCGGAAACGACCGACTTCCTGCGCGGGCGTTTCGGCAGCAAGATCGTTTTTGCCAGGCAGAAGAAACAGCTTGGCACGGGGCACGCAGTGTTCTCCGCTCGCCGGGAGCTTTCTTCCCGCAAGGGGAAGCTGGTCATCCTCTACGGCGACGTGCCGCTCTTGTCCGGCCAGGATCTTACGGCACTTGCTAAAGCCGGCAAGCGGTCCGCGCTGGCCTTTTTGTCCTGTCACCTGGAAGATCCCTCGGGTTATGGACGCGTGATTCGTAACGTCCTTGGAGGAGTGGAGAGTATCGTCGAGCACAGAGACGCGAGCAGCAGTGAGCGGCGCATCGACGAGATTAATGCAGGGATTTACCTGGTGGACACGCCCTTCGCCTTCGAGGCGCTCTCGCGGATCAAGAACACCAACGACCAGGGAGAGTACTATCTGACCGACCTGGTGGCCGAGGCCCGGCGACGGGAGTTGCCGGTGCGCGCGGTGGTGCGCCCGGGAGCGGGGGCGCTTCTGGGTGTCAACGATCGCTTGCAGCTGGCAAAGGCAGAACGGCAAATGAACCTGCGCTTTTGCGAGCGCCTGATGAAGAAGGGCGTGACCATCGTCGCCCCTGAACAAACCTGGCTCGGACCAGAAGTCGAGGTCGGCACAGACAGCGTAATCGAACCCAACTGCTTTTTTCGCGGTCGCGTCAAGATCGGGTCGGGTTGCCGGATTGGGCCGGGTTCGGTTATCAGCGACTCGGTCATAGGTTCCAACGTCAAGGTGCTTGCTTACTCGGTACTGGCCGACTGTCGGGTCGACCATGGCGCAAGCGTGGGGCCGTTTGCCCGTCTGCGCCCGGGCGCGCATCTTAAGGA
This sequence comes from uncultured Myxococcales bacterium, assembly GCA_964513625.1. Classification (GTDB taxonomy): domain Bacteria; phylum Myxococcota; class B64-G9; order B64-G9; family B64-G9; genus DATKYQ01. The sequence goes on from CAZENH010000016.1 coordinate 33,015, forward strand.
TGACGCCCGGGTTGGCAACTTCGTCGAGATCAAAAAAAGCACTCTCGGAAAAGGAGCCAAGGCCGGTCATTTATCATACCTGGGCGACGCCGAGATAGGCGCGGATGTCAATGTCGGAGCGGGAACCATCACCTGCAACTACGACGGTGCGCATAAGTACCGCACCGTGATCGCTGAAGGCGCATTCATCGGCTCGGATACACAACTGGTGGCTCCGGTAAAGGTAGGCAAGCGCGCGGTGGTGGGGGCCGGAACCACGGTGACGATCGACGTCCCTGACGACGCACTGGCCGTTTCGCGCGTGCGTCAGAAGAACATCAAAGGCTACTCCCGGCGAAGCCGCTCTTGACACCTTTCTGGCCGCGGGATAAACTCTATAAAAATCAAGCAGGTGTGTGGAAATGTGGGTCTGTGTGAGCGCAGTTCGAAGTGCGATTCATGATACGTAATAACTTTATTTTATACGGCCTTTGCCTGTCAGTTATCACGGCGCTTCCGGCTGCCGCTCAGGTAACCGTTGACGAGCAGACTTTCAACAGTTCGCTTGGCTGGAGCGAGACGCACTACGGCGACAACACCAACGACGCCGACTGGGCGGTGGTCTCGTCCGGATCAAACCCGTCCTGCTCGGCCCAGGAAGGCGCCAAGATGGCCGAGCTGAACTCCTACACGGCCGACAGCGGAGCCGAGGCTCGCCTGGCATCGGGGGCCTTGAACATGACCGGCGCAGAGGTGGCCGAGTGCCGCCTGTGGATGTTCCACGACACGGGCAGCTCGGGCAGCGACGATCGCCTCTACCTGCAGGTCAGCACCGACGATGGTTCTAGCTACTTCACCAAGAGCATCTTTCACCGTTACGACGGAACCAGCGGCTGGCACGAAGAAGTGACCCCGCTCGGCTACTACACCAACCAGTCGGCCCTGAAGATCGCCGTCAGGGGACACAGCTCCAACGGCAACAACATCTTCATAGACGATATAAGGATTACCAAGGACACACTCCCGGCCGGCGCCGAGGGCAAGGCCTGCTCTGTGGCCGGCGACTGCAACTCGGGAATCTGCGGTATCGATCCCGGCGGCAACGGTCGCTGTCGTGATTCCACTTCCGGCCACGATTGCATCGACGGCAACCGGGTAGCGGTTGCTGCGGGAACGGTCGGATGTTACGGACCCGACGTGGCCAGCTGCCAGGCCGCCGATAGCTGGAACGTCGTGGACTGTTACGACGACTGCGGGCCTTACAGCGACGCGCACGAGTGCGAGGCCGGGCAGTGCGTCGACTGCGAGAGCTTCTGCGATCCCTTCTTCGGAACAGGCTGCGACGCCGACGCCTACTGCGCCTTCGCACCCTTTCCGCTTCCTCATTGTTTCTACAAGGGCGGCAACGGGGACTCCTGCGACTCTAACGGCCAGTGCCAATCGAATAACTGCGTCGGCTCTCCGAGCGGCGGCAAATTCTGTGAGCCTGCCGGTACGCCCTGTGCCGCCGATAACGGCAGCCCGGTAGCGGCCGGATCGAGCGTCTGTCTCAACAACAACCTTTGGACTTGCCAGGCCGGGGGCGGCTGGACCAGCAGCGACTGCTACACCAACTGCGGCTTCTACCTCGATGTCGATTCGTGCGCTGCTGGTGCCTGCGCTACCTGTGCCGCGACCTGTAGCGGCGACGGCGACTGCAAACCGGGAATCCTGTGTATCGGCAGCGAGTGCGTCGGCGATTTGCCCAACGGCTCGACCTGCACTCTCGACACGCAGTGCGCGAGCAACCACTGCATCGACGATGTTTGCTGCGCCGATGTCTGCACGCTTCCCTGCTATCGCTGCGACATACAGGGATCCAAGGGAACCTGCTCAGCGATTGCCTCGGGGCAGGATCCGGACGGCGAGTGCCCGGGAGAGGGCGTCTGCGACGGCGCCTGCAACGGCAACGGCGCCTGCGACTATCCACAGAACACGGTCATCTGCAATACCTGCGCCCGCTGCAACGGAACCGGCCAGTGCAACCTGTGGGTACAGGCCGGAAGCGACCCGGCCGACGAGTGTTCGCTTTGCCAAGCTTGCGGCGGCAGCGGCCCCGGCTGCGTGCCGGTAAGTGCCGGCGAAGACCCTCTCGGCGATTGCGGGCAACAGTCGGCGGCCAGTTGCGGAACGGACGGCTCGTGCGACGGCAACGGGGCTTGCCGCTTGTGGCCGCTGGGCACGGAGTGCGGAACCGGATCATGCGCCAACGGGCAGGCAGTTTTTCCGGACGTATGCGACGGGACGGGCCAGTGTGCCGACGGAGGCAGCGGAAGCTGCGGTTTCTATCGTTGCGCCGACGCCAGCCGCTGCGCGGACTCATGCACCACCCACGCCAGCTGCACCCAGCCGGCCTATTGCAACACCGCAGGCTCCTGCGCGCCCGATCTGGGCGAGGGCGCAAGCTGCTTGGGAGTAGTGTACCCGGGACAAATCGACGATGCCGCATGTCTGGGCGGTTATTGCTTCGACGACAACTTCGACGGGCAGGGAGCCTTCTGTACCTCCGACCCGGCCGCCTGCGTTTACGACGGAATGACTTTTACCTCGGGCTATGCGCTCTGCCAGGGTAACGACTGGTTCCGTGTCTGCAGCGGCGGTGCCCAGGGATGGGGTGAGCAGAACAGTTGCTTAGCCGGCCTGTGCGATGCGGGCGGCGGCGCCGGCTCGGGTTATCGACCGGCGGGCAACTGTTCGAGCGGACCGGGTGGAGGGTGCGTATCGGGCTGTCAGTCATGCGAGCCCTACATGGCCGAATCGGATTCGGCCTGCCGAACTTCGTGCAGCCTGGCCGATCACTGTTGGCCGGGATACTCCTGCCAAGGCGGCGAGTGCAAGATCCCCGAGGGCATCGGAGATGACTGCCAGACCCAGGCCGACTGCGCGGTGGGAACATGCACCGACGGCGTCTGCTGCAACGATTCCTGCGCGGGTCCCTGCCGATCTTGCAACCTGCCGGGACACATCGGTTTCTGCACCATGGCCGAGCGCGACAGCGATCCCGACGGTGACTGCACTGCGCTTCCTGCGAGCACCTGCTCTACCAGCGGTGATTGCGACGGAAGCGGCGCATGCCTGCGCTGGCCGGCCGGGACATCATGCGGGGACTCGCACTGCGAGGGTTACCTGCTCAAGGGCGGATCAACCTGCAACGGTGTCGGCAACTGCCTGCAAGATTCGGACACTGATTGCCGTCCCGGACTGTGCCTGAATTCGAGCTGTACGCAAGCCTGCCTGACACACCAGGATTGTGACGCTTCCGGTTACTGCGCCGCGGACGGAACCTGCAAGTTGGATCTTGAGGATGGAGCGTCTTGTGAAGACGTGGTGCTTTCCGGGCTCGAACGCGACCCGGCCTGCCGGGGCGGGTTTTGCCTGGACGATTCGTGGTCCGAGGCAGGAGCTTACTGCGCGGCCGACGAGACGGTTTGCGTAGCCGCGGGAGAGAGCTATTCACCCGGCTACCGATTGTGTCAGGACGACGACTGGTTCCGGATTTGCCTGGGAGGCGCACAAGGTTGGGACCCGGAGACCAGCTGCAAGGCGGCTGATATCTGCGACGCGGGCGGGGGTCCTGACAGCGGTGTGCTGCCAGCCGAAATGTGCAGCTCGGGAATTCTGGGTGGCTGCTCGACGGCTTGTGTCTCCTGTTTTCCGTACCGGGCGGAACAGCCCGGGGTCTGCGCCGCGGCCTGTATCGAGGATGTCGACTGTTGGCCTGGTTACGTCTGCGCTGGCGGAGTGTGCAATCCCAAGCCTGGTCTTGGCGACGCCTGCGGCGACTCTGCAGATTGCCAGGGCTTCGACTGCGCGGATGGAGTCTGTTGCAACTCGACCTGCGAAGGGCCCTGCCGCATCTGCAACGAGCCCTCCGCCCTGGGAGTGTGCCTTTTCATCATGAAAGGTACGGATCCGGAGGAAGACTGCGATATCGGCCAGGATCCCTGCGGAACGACCGGCGGCTGTGACGGGCTGGGAGACTGCGCGCTTGCGCAATCGGGAGTGGAGTGCGCTCAGGCCTCATGCACTGACGGGGTATATAGCGCGGCCTCGAGTTGCGATGGAAAAGGCGCCTGCATTGCGGGTGCAAGTCACGAGTGTGCCTCTGGAGCCTGCCAGCAAGATCGCTGCGCGCCTGAAACTACGGACGGTTCGGACGGCGATGCAAGCGACGGCGGCCTGCCCGATGGGGGCGACGGCACTGATACCAGGCCGCTGGCAGAAGCCGGCGCGGATCAGGTAGTCGGGCCGGGCACGCCGGTGACGCTGGACGGCAGCCACAGTCGCGATCCGGATGGGGATACGCTGACATTCGTATGGGAGCAAAGCTCCGGTCCCGCGCAGGTAGCCCTGTCCGGGGCGACAACCTCACAGCCGGGATTCACTCCGAACACAGAAGGCGTCTATGTCTTCAGGCTGGTGGTCAATGACGGGAAGCAGGACAGCGCTGCTGATTTTACCCGGGTGAGCGTCATTGGCGCTTCCGGAGGATGTGGTTGCTCGCATGCAAACAACTCGTCGGGTTGTTACTTGGTTTTCCTGCTGGCACTGGCGTTGGCCTTGTGCTCCGGGCGGCGGCGAAGATGAGATTTCTGCGGTGCGTGGCGGCGGTGCTTCTGGCAATGATCGGCGCCGGCTGTGGCGATGACATTCAAGGATCTCTGCGCTTGCTTCTGGTTCCGCCGCACCAGGGACGTAACCCGACCCAGGATCCTTTCCAGTTCGTCGATCTGGTCGAGATAGGCGTTGTCGACGGGACCGGCACTTTCAGCATGCTGGGCGAAACTCATCCTACCGCGCGCTTCGGACCCGGCCTGATAGCCGGGGGCGAGCAGGGCGCACCATATGCGCTCGGATTGAACGACCGCGGTCGTCCGGTGTCATGGGGGTTCGCCCGGCCAATCGTACTTGAGACCGGTATCGACGAGACGCTGGGGCTGACTTTTTCGCAGACGAGCCTGGCGGTCGCCTCACGGATGACGTTGCAAGATCGAACATCTGCCGATCCCTTCGCCGGGCGTCCGCCGTCTCTTTTCGTCGATTATCGCAATCTCGAAAGCGGCGCCATAGAAGGGCCCGCCGATCTGACCGCGTTGGTTACCGCCTTGTGGCAGGGTGGCGACATGTTGCTCAGGATTAGAGTGCGTGATAATGACATCAGCCCGGCAGAGACCGGAAACGATATCAACACCGGCGACGCTCTGCGTGTCTACATGGACGGGATGGTGATCACCGCCGGAGCCGACGGCCGCTGTGATGCGCCGCAGGAGGTATCGGACTGCGTTGCCGAACAAGTCACCGGCGGCTGGCAAGTCGAGATGACGCTGCCGCTTGGCGACCCCGGAAAGAACCGCATGGTTCCTTTCGATCTGCGGCTGTACGACAGTGATGGCGGCCAGGCGCAGGCTCTGGCCACCTGGCGCTTCGATCCGCGCCGCCAGGGAGAGGAGCCCTTACCCGAGGACTATGGAGAAATAGTTCTCAATACTCCGTTACTGCAGGCACTGCGCGAGAGCGGACCGCTTTCCGCATTTTCATGCCCGGACGGGACGATCGAGGTGGGCGCCGAATGGGATGATACCGATCTGATCGTTTCGGTGCGGGTGCCCGACGATGAAGTTCGCACCCAGGCCGGCGGCGATCTTCAGGGCGCCGATCGGGTCGAATTGTGGCTCGATTTGGCCAATGCCTTGCCTCCGATTAGCGAGCCCGTGAGATTCGTGAGGGTGACGGGCTCGGCCGGCGCCAGTGAAATCCATGCCGGCGGACAGGATCCCGAGGACATGCGCACGGATCTGTTCGGCTACACGGGCAGCGTGTCCGGCACGGCCGCGGCGGGCGAATACCAGGTCAAGTTCGAGATTCCCTGGAGCGATTTGCAGATCGAATCGAGTTCGGCGCAAAAAGGCTGGTTTCTGGGGATCGAGATCCGCGTCATTGATGAAGACGACGGCCGGGTTACCACGACGGCCTGGTCGAACGAAGAGGATCTCAACCCGAATCTGTGGCCGGAATTGAGACTCTTTGATCTGAATTGAGGCTGACGCTGAGAAAAATATTTACATTGCTACTAGTGTCGATCGTCGCCTGGACAGGCATCGCCCGCTCAGAGCCAAAGCTTGCCGTTTTGGAACTGGCCTCGCGCTCCGACGCCGACTGGCACGAGCAGGATCTGGATGTCATCGAGCAGATACGCAAAGAGCTGGCGTCCCGCCCGGGTCTCGAAGTCATGTCCGCGGAAGACCAGAGAGTGCCCTTTGCCGAACCGGCAGAAGAGGCCTGGATTCCCTTGGCCAAACGCGCCCGCGAAAAACTCGCCCGGGGCCAGAAGTTCATGGCCAGCCTGAAGCCCGGCAAGGCGATCAAGCAGTTGTCCGGAGCGCTGCGTATTCTGAGGGCAATCTTTCCCGGCCTGAAAAATCTTTCATCGCTTGAACGGGCGCACCTGATGCTGGGTATGACCTACCAGGCACTTGGCAAGGGCAGGCAGGCCGAGCACGAATATCGCATGGTGCTGCTTCTGAACCCGTCTCGCAAGCTTGACGAGACAACCGTAAACCCGGTGGTTGTCGAAAAATTCGAGAAAGTCAGGCAGCGGCTGGTCACTTCGATGAAAGGCTCGATATCGTTGATTTCCAAGCCGCAGGGCGCGCGGGTATACATGGACGGACGGGCAGTGGGGTTCACGCCGGTCACCATACCCGGAGTCTATCCGGGAGAACACTACTTCTCGATAGTGGCGGGAGGTTACAAGACCTGGTTCGGAGTGTTGCGCCTGAAGCCCGGCGGGCTGGAGAAGCGCGAAGTCTTTCTGCAAGAGGGCCAACGCATCGGCTGGGTGCACCTGCTCAATCGAATGGCACGAGCCGGTATCGGCAAGATGCGCGTCAAGGATGCGCAAGAGTTGGCCTCGGCGCTCGGGACCGACTGGCTGCTGCTGGTCTCGATCACCCACATGGGCGGCGCGGCCACGCTCGATCTGGGCATCTTCGAATCGGGCGGCAAGGAGATAGGCCCGCTGGGAATCTTCGCGGCCGAAGGTGACGGTATCACGGCGACGGCCGCCAGGGTGCGGCGCTGGATTGAAGGAGATCACAGCCTTCCCCAGCCCAAGACTTTCATAAGGCACAGGAAGGACGTGATCATTGGGGGCACGCACAACCCCCCGCCCCCTCCACCCCCGCCGCCGGTTGAGCATGGCAGTTGGTACACCAGTTGGTGGTTCTGGACCGCGGTTGGAGCCGTGGTGGCCGGGGCCGCGACAACCACCACGCTGCTTCTGATGCGCGGCCAGAGCGGGATCGACGTTCAAGTCTACCGCTGACTATTGCCTGCATAAAACAAATGACGATGCAAAATAGTCATGACTATGATGCAAAGTTGTGTAAAATAGTCGCCTGCACCGCAATGCGGCCAGCGTGGTCACTCCCGATGCCTACGGGGAGATGCATGATCTGGGTGTGCTGCTGCTCGACAAGTTCTCACTTGCAACCCACTTCTTCGAAACGGTCAGAGGAGATCCTCGCGACCCGGCTACCAAGGGCCTCGGCAGACAAGATCTCGAGTTGTTGCACGATCGCTTGTATCCCTTGCTCGATCCGTACGCCGAGAGGCTCTTTGCCAAGTTCCCGGCTCCGGCTCGTTTTCTGGGCAAGATGTATTTCATAGGCGTCATTCGTTTTCTGTACGGCCTGCAGGAGAGCAACGTGGATGGTCCAAGCCCCTGGCCGATGGACTGCTCGGCCGGAAAGACGACCATAGTCGTCGACCATAACGGTTCGTTCCGTTCCTGCGAGATGAGGGAACCGGTGGGCCGGCTGCAGGAATTCGATTTCGATCTCGGGGCCGCTTTGAATTCCGAGGCCATGAAAAAAGAAATAGAAGCCATCGGCGGAGGCCGGCGGGCAAACTGCTGGTGCACTCATGGCTGCTGGATGCTGTCTTCGATGCAGTTCAGCCCTTCGACCTTGCTGCTTCGCATTCCCATGCACTACCTGGCCCACATCTGGAAAAACGGGCGGGGCTTGTCGCCCGGGCAACTCGAGGCGGCCGCCGTCCAACTGGATCAACGGACAACATGAAGGTGGCCCTGGCCTGCCGCGGCTCACGCGGCGACGTATACCCGGTGCTCGACCTGGCCGAGGAAATAATTCGCCGCGGCGATTCGGTGACGGTTTGCCTGCCGCGCAGCTTCGAGCGCGAAGCCGCGTCGCGGGGCATCGGCGACTGCCTCTATTTCGAGGAGGACAGCCGAAATCTGATGCGTTCGCTGCAGACCGGTTGGTTTTCCTGGCGATCCGTCATTGATTGGGTGGGACACGTTTTTCACGAGCAGTTCAAGTTGCTCGAAAGAGCCACGCAAGACGCCGATGTCCTGTTGTGCACCGCCACCGAGTTGGCCGGACCTTCGCTGGCCGCCTATCGGGGCATTCAATACTTGCGCCTGGCCTACGCCCCGGTTCTGCCCGGCGATCAACCCCCGCCGGTTCAACCCTGGCAAGGCGCTCCCCGGCCGGTCAATCGGTTGCTGTGGTGGGTAATAAACACAAGCGCCGCTTGGGTAATCAAAAAGCCGCTGGATGCAGAACGGCGCGGGCTCGGCCTGCCGCCGGTCGATAACGTGACTCGACACCTGGCCGGTTCGGGAACCACGCTCTTGGCAATAAGCCCCTGGCTGGCGCCGCCATCGCCGGACTGGTCGGTTCCTTTTCGCTACACCGGGCATATTTACTCCCGGGATTGCGAGTCCCTGGACGACGATCTGGCCGGAATATTCGAGCGGCTCCAGGAGGATGCCGAGCTGCACTCGCGCTGCCGGTCGCTCGCCCGCGCCACCGGGCGAGAAGACGGGCTCACACGGGTGCTGGCAATCCTGTCTACTTCATCTTGACCACTAGATCCGCAGATTTGCCCTTCCTGATGATCACCTGCCTCTTTTGCACCAGTTTCAACTTTGGATTTTCACAGCGGATCTCGTGCGGGCCGGGCTTCAGCTTCAAGTTGTAGATCGGAGTCGGACGGGATTGTTTCTTTCCGTCAATATATACGTAGGCCCAGACGGGAACGGCGTTGATGTTCAGTGTGCCGAATTTCGGCTTGCGGGGAGGCGGGGGAGGGGGGGGCTTTTTTATTATCTGCGTCAGATGCGGTTCCAGGGCTATCAGTTGCAGTTTGCCGAAACGCACCTGCTTGAACCAGGGCTCGTAGCCCGAAAGCGTAAGCCGTACCTGGTGGGTTTCGTTGCGATCCAGGTCGTCAACTGTCCCGGGTGTTCGTTTCCCGGTGGGCTTACCGTCGATCTCGATTGTCGCTCCCTTGGGCCGTGAGTCGATAGCCAGGCTGCCGCCGGCGGGAGCTACCAGCGCTGGACCCATACTGCCGCCCGCGTCTGGTTTTTGCGGCAAGGGCTCCGTCTTGCCTGACAGCCAGAAAATCAACACCACCAGGGCGCCGGCCAGCAGGATAATCCCGGTTCCGATGATGCCGAGAGTCAAAGAAGACAGGGGGCGTCGAGCGGGACGGGGAGTCGTTCCGTAGGGCAGATCCATACGTGTTTGGGGAGACGATGGCGTGGGAGTGGGCGTCGAGCGGGATTGCTCATCTATCATGGCCGCGAACTCGGGCATGGACAGGTCTGGCCGGCTGCGCTCGCGCTCGAGTTTCTCCTCTACCTTGATCTCCTCGGAAAACAGTTTCTGCATGAAACTTGCCAAGGTCTTCGAATCGACCCGTTCCCCGCTTTGAAAAAGCTGATCGGCCAGTTCGTCATGAAATTCTCCGGCCGTCTGAAATCGGTCTGAAGCCGAGAGCGAAAGCGCCTTCATGACTATGGCGTCGATTTTCTCAGAGACCTTCTTGTTCAACGCAGACGGCAGCGCAGGTACTGCGGCGGCGCGTACCTTTTCAAGGGTTTCGAGATCCGTGTCACCCTTGAAGAGGCGCTTGGCCACCAGCGACTCGTAAAGCAGCACCCCTGTCGCAAAAATATCCGAGCGCTGGTCGATTGGCAGGCCCGCCACCTGCTCGGGTGACATGTAACCGTACTTGCCCTTGAGCGTGCCGGTGGCCGTCTTCTCGTCCTTGTGTGACGCCTTGGCGATGCCGAAATCAGCCACCTTCACCTCACCCTCCCAGGAAACCAGAATGTTCGAGGGGCTGACGTCGCGGTGGATGATACCGGCTGGGCGGCCCTCGACCTTAACCCGGTGGGCGTAGTCGAGGCCCTTGCAAACTTGCGCAAGAATGTACAATGCAATGGGCACCGGCAGACGCCGCCGGTTTGTCCTGCAACGGTTGATGATCTCCAGCAGATCCCGCCCACGCACCAATTCCATGGCAATGAAGTAATGCTCGCCAATTCTGCCCAGGTCGAACACCTGCACCACGTTGGCGTGGTGCAGGTTGACCGCCAGCTTGGCCTCGGAGATGAACATTTTAACGAAGGTCTCATCTACCGTTAAGGTTGGCAGAATGCGCTTTATGCAGATCTCCTTGGTGAACCCCTCGACCCCGAACGCGGTGGCGCGGAAGATCTCGGCCATCCCGCCGGCGCCGATACGCTCGGTCAGCAGATACTTGCCGAACGGCACAGGCTTGAAATTGCCCCGCGGCATTGTCACCAAACCATCCGCTCAGAGCTTCGCAACCGCAACCTCCCAGCGTGAGAGGTGAGCCGCCTTTTGTTCTTCGTTCATCTGCGGCTTGAAGTTGCGCTCACTTTGCCACTGGCGGCGGATCTCGTCTTGATCCTTCCATACCCCGACCGCCAGGCCTGCAAGAAAAGCGGCGCCCATGGCCGTAGTCTCGAGAACCTTCGGCCTGTCGATTTCGACACCCAGAATATCGGCTTCGAATTGCATCAAAAACTCGTTGGCCGCCGCTCCCCCGTCCACCCTGATAAGCGCAACCTCATCGGCCGTGTCGGCGCGCATCGCCTCGATAACGTCACGAACCTGAAAGGCGATGCCTTCGAGCGTGGCCCGGCAGATGTGGGCGACAGCGGTGCCGCGGGTTATTCCGCTGATTGCACCCCGCGCCTCAGGGTTCCAGCGCGGCGCGCCCATGCCTACCAGTGCGGGCACGAACACGACTCCTTCACTCGAGTCGACCTCGCACGCCAGCCGCTCGACCTGGGAAGAGTCTGTGATGATTCCCAGGCCGTCTCGCAGCCACTGCACGGCCGCTCCGGCGATGAAGACGCTGCCCTCGAGCGCGTAGGTGACCTGATTACCGATTTTCCATCCCACGGTGGTCAGCAATCCGCGCGTGCTTTGCACTAGCCGCGGGCCGGTGTTCATCAGCACGAAGGCGCCCGTGCCGTAGGTGCACTTCACCTGGTATGGATCGAAACAAGCCTGTCCGAACAAGGCGGCTTGTTGATCACCTGCCATGCCGCAAACCGGAATGCCGTCCGGCAACACGCTAAGCCCGCTGGTTGTGCCGTAGACTTCGGATGAGGTTCTGATCTTTGGCAACATCTCGGGCGGCACCTTCAGAATCTCGAGAAGCTCGTCATCCCATGCCAGGTTTTCGAGGTTCATCATCAATGTTCGCGAGGCGTTGGAGACGTCTGTGACGTGTGCCTGGCCGCCCGTCAGTCGGTAGACGAGATAGCTGTCGATGGTGCCGAAACACAGATCGCCCTTCGATGCGCGAGATCTCAGGCCGTCTACGTTGTCAAGCAGCCAGCGCAGCTTGGTGCCCGAGAAATAAGGATCGAGAACCAGGCCTGTTCGCTCGCGAAACAAGGGTTCATGTCCAGCCTTCTTTAGATCCTGACAGATAGACGTCGTGCGCCGGCATTGCCAGACGATGGCGTTGTGTGCCGGCCGGCCCCCGCGGCGCTCCCAGACTGCAGTGGTCTCACGCTGGTTGGTTATACCGATCGCCCGGATGTCTGAGCCCTTAGCGCCGCTGCTGGCGAGCGCAGACCGAACACACTCCTCGACCGAGGTCCAGATGTCTTCGAGGTCGTGCTCGACCCAGCCGGGTTGTGGAAAAATCTGCCGAAACTCACGGTTGACTTTGGCCTGCATGCGACCCGCGCCGTCGAAGAGAGCGACGGTTGTTCCAGTGGTTCCCTGATCGATCGCCAGGATCATCTCGCTCACAATTATTTCTCCCCGTCAGTCGCCTTGCCCTCTATGGTTTCCCGTAACATGCGGATTGTATCCTCGATCATGTCCACCGTCCTTGCCCAGTTGGCCGCGGTCGGCACCTGTTCGCGCTTGCCTAGAAACGATTCGAGGAAAGAGATTGTATATAGCACCTGGTCCAGTAGCCGGGAGGAAGCGCTTTCCAGTGTGGGCCTAATGCGGCTCGGATCACCGGCCGGGCCGTCTTTATCCGTACTATCGATATCCTTGAGCCGCTCGCGAAGTTGTGAAGTTTCAACGCGCAGGTTGTTGACCTCCAGCGCGGCCCGGATGCGATCCATGACGATATCCATGTTGTCGAACGGCTTGGTCAAGTAAGAAAAAGCGCCTATCTCCAAGGCCTTGACCGCGGAATCGAGCGAGGCGTAGCCGGTGATCATGATGAACTCGGTGTCGGGGTGACGCTTCTTCTGTTCACTGATTAGATCGAGGCCCGACATATCGGGCAGGTTCTTGTCGACCAGGGCGACGGCGGGTGAGTGGCGCTCGAGCTGTTCGGCTCCCTGGTGGCCGTTTTCGGCGAGCAGCGGAGTGAATCCCTCTTCCTGCAACAGGCTCTCGAAAAGAAACCTGACCACTTCCTCGTCGTCTATGACCAGAATCGCCTGCTTGTTTTTCTTGCCGGTGTTATCGGGGCACATAACTTGGCGTCTCCACTCGGGCTAACAAGATGAAATCACAAGCCAGAGTGTTGATCAAGAAACCGCCATAATGCGGATGCTTCGATCGATTGAAAGCCTATTGTATGTCGATCCAGGCGATTTGGCTGGTGACGGAGCCCAGCGCTCGGCCGGAGATCGCCTCGCTGCCCTTGACGTTGGCGCGGATGCCAACCGTACCCGCCCGCACGGCATGACCCAGCGCATGAAAATATCGACTGGCTCCGGCCGGGATATCCAGCGGGGTGGGAAGATCCTGGCTCCAGGCAATCTCCCCGTCGCCCTCGACCAGGGGATTCAGGAGCTCAACCGCCAGCGCAGGCGTCTGCCCGCTGTTCGTGACCAGCGCCGCGAAGTCGACTGACTCGCCCAGAACGGCCGAAGCGGGCGTAACCGAGGCCTCGGCCTCAAGGCTGGCCTGGGAGAGCACCAATAACCTGGCCACCAGTGGTTCGCTGGGGCCGATTTGCACCAGGCCGTTGGCCGCTGCTTTTGCGGAAAGCAAGATCTCGACTCGGCCCACGGCCTGGGCGATGAGATTAATAGTCACACTCGTCTGTTGGCCGCCCGCCAGGCCGAACGGAGTGAGTGCTTCGGGTAAGCTGCAACTGCCATCGCCGGCAAGAGACAGCTCCAGTTCGATATCTGAGACGACGACCGGCGAGAGGTTCGCAAGATCGACGACCAGCCGCGTGCCGAAGCCCTGCGGAACCCGAGGTTCGCTGATGCTCGCGGATATTCGCAATGGATCCTGGATTCCGAAAGCGTTTTCCAAAACGGCCAGCTGCCCGGCCGGTGTGTGTAGTTCGACCGCGTGGCGCCCGACAGGTATTGTCCCGGGCAACCTTCCAGAAAGCGCACGCCATCCCATGATTTCGGCGTTTTCAAGCTTCAGCTCTCCCATATCGACTCCGTCCATTGAGGCGCTGAAACTTCCCAGACCGGGCAACTCGCTTGCCTGGCCGAGATCGACGTCGAAAGCCGGCTGAAACTCCTCGCCAAGCAGAACCAGATCGGGCCGGCTGCCAGCCCAGGTCTGATCGATACACTGCTCTGCGTTTTCGGCCAGGCAAACAAGGCGCAAGAAAGGCTCTGGCACATCCTGCAGGGCGCAGCCGCCAAGCACGAGAACAACTACTGTGTATCCGGCAACTAATCGCAACCAGGTGCTCATCGGATCTCCATCCGTCCCTCAGAAAAACAGCCGGTAGCCGATAGCGGCGTCCAGTCCGGCCAGGTTACCTCTAAGGCGTGAGCCATTGCCCGCACCGGCCTGGGAGGCTTTTGCCGTGGCGTCCAGAAAAGCGTAACCGTAGCGTAACATAACAAACAAGGCACCGCCGCCGAGCCGCAACTCACAGCCTACGAAAACCAGCGAGCCGGGCAGCAACGCATGCCCTTGCTCGGGTGACATGCCGGCGGGCCTCACGAACCATTGGGCGAACTCGGCTCCGCCGCCGATACCCACTAGGGGTGAAAAGCGGACCCTGGGAAACGGCTTGAAGATCAACGCCAGATGCAGGCTGGCCAAGTCGACTCCAGTCTCGACCGGAATACCGTCTTGGGACGCTTTTTCCTGTGAGCCGAAGCGAAACCCGCCCTCGAGAGCCAGATACAACATGCCTGCCGCGAAGGGAAGCCTGTACACTCCGTCCAGGGCCACTAAGGCGCTCGTGTAACGGCCGAAGTTGGTTGTCAATCCGCCAAGGATGCCGACCGAGACGACCGGCAATGGCAAGACGGGTTCGGGCGGTGGCCGCAGGCTGATTACCACGTGGGCCGCAGGCGCTCCCGGCTGACTACCTGCGCGAAAGTCGATACGCACTTTCTTGCTCTTCTTGCCGCGCGGCGCGGAGAAGATCGCATGGTAGCGACCTTGCCCGTCATCCAGAATTCGGCTTATGCTTCCAATGCTCGCGTGAGCCTGGATGCCAACGCCGGAAAGAGGGTTGCCTACTTTGTCCTTTGCCACCAGGCGAATAGTCGTTTGACTTTCTCCGTCGGCTAACATTTCGAGGCTGTCGGTCTCGGTCTCAATGATGGAGGGCCGTGGCGCAAGCAGCCTTAGAGTAGTCTTTCTGTCGAGAGGTTTTTGATCGCCCCTGTCTATCACCACCGTGCAATCGACCGGGCCCGCGCTGTATTTCGGCGCGGTGAAAATCGACCGATAGATGCCGTCGCCTGATTCCTCAAAGCCCGTGAGCGTGCCTGCCTTACATGAGATACGCGGGGTTGCGTGGTCGAGGGGATTGCCGGCGTGATCGGTAACCCGGGCGGATATTGTAGATTGGCTGAGACCGTCCGCCGTCAATGTATCCGGTTCGGCCCTGAGAGAAATCTGCTCCGGTTTTCCGGCAACGAGATCGAAAACGAATAGCTGGTTATTGGTTTTCGGTTCGCGCTTGTCGATGATCGTAAGATTGGCGTGCTTAGAAGTCAGGCCGGCAGGCGCCGTGTATTTGAATCGATACAACCCGGGCCCGATTCTCTTTGCCGCGGATAACAGGCCGCCCGTCTTCTTGACCATGAAGGCGGGATCATTATTCGCCGAGCCGTCGGGGTTTATCATGATCACGAATATGTAACAGCTGTCCCGTCCGTCGGCTGCCAGCCAGCTTCTGTCGGAAAAAGCCAGCAGGCGGCGGTAGGCCGGAACCGGGATGGAGACATTGCGCCGGGTGCTGTTGCCGAACTCGTCGAGCGCTACGGCCTGGGCCGTGAATTGGCCAGGAGCAACCTCGACAGGTATTTTTACCCGCCCGCTGTCATCAGTTCGCACCGGACCGTACGAGCGATTGCCGAGAGTCAGTGTGACCATGACGTTTGGCTTGTTGGTATTGACCGGGAGGACGGTCTTGGCCCGCAGGCTCAGGACCGCGAAGCCGGGAGGCGCTCTGGGCACTTTGGCGGCAATGATTACCGCCTGCGGATGACGGCGCTGGGGCATGAAGTAGGCAGCCCTGTATCTGCCGCCACCGAGACTCTCGATTTTTCCAAGCTTACCGGAAGAGGCCGCCAGTGTCGGAAGTCCCTCCTCCGTAGCCTTCCCATTTTTGCCGGTCACCCGGACCATTACATCAATCTTGCCGTCCGGAAGGAGCAGCGCATCGGATTGATCGAGATGCACCTCTATAGCCGTCGGTACGGCTTCAGAGGCCACAGCCTGCCCCTGCAGCCCGGCCACAGCCACTGCGAAGAGAAAGGTGAAAGCATCGAGTTTCATTTGCAAATCATCTACCCGGCTATTGTTCAGATCGAACGTCTGGACATGATGCAAACAGGATAAAACGTGTCCGACGACAGGTCAAGCAAGTAACCTCTGAGCACCATTGACTTATAAGCTGCTATAACCTATTTTTCCCAGGGGTATTGTGAGACGGAGGACTTGATGTATAGACATCTGCTGTCAGGGCTGGTCGTGGCCGCGGTTTGCCTGACCAACTGCGGGACTATCGAGACCCGCAAAGAGGGAACCCAAAATCTAAGCGAGGGCGCCAGAGCGATACGTGAGGCCTGCCTTGCAGATTCCGGCAAGGCGCAAATTGCCGCCTGCCGAAAGAGTTTGCGCATGCATCCCCATGACGCAGAAGTAGAAGGCCAGCTCGGTTGGCTCTTGTGCTTATCTGGCGAGTTGCCGGAGGGGAGCGCTCACCTGCGCAAGTCATGCCAGCTCAACCCAAAGGACGGGTTGAAGTTTTTCCGCCTTGGTCATGCACTGGAGAAGAGACAGGACAAGAACGGAGCAGCCGAGGCCTATCGCAAGTCATTGCAGCTGTTGCCGAGGCGGGTTGAGACGATGATCGCCCTGGGAGTAGTGCTGAGGAAGCTCGGGCGCAAGGAAGATGCCGAGAAGATCCTGCGTGAAGCCGTAAAGGTCGATCCCAAGTCGGCCCAGGCTCTTGCCCAGCTCTCGTTGACTCTGGCAAGGATGGGACGACAGGATGAGGCCATCTCGTCAGGCCTCGATGCCGTAAAGCTGTGCCCGGAGGATGCCAATGCACGCAGCAACGTGGGGTTGTTTCTGTGCAACGCCGGCAGAACCGACGAGGCCGTCGAGCAGCTGCGCAAGGCCACCGAGATTGACCCTCAGAATGCCACGGCCTGGTACAATCTGGGCCTGGCCTACACCAGGGCGGAAGCCTACGAAGAGGCTGCCCGGGCCTACGATGCCGCAGTGCGCCTGCGCGAGAAGTTTCCGCAGGCCCATCATAATCTGGCCGTGATCCTGATTACTCTGGGGTTGTGCGGAGAGGCAAAAATTCATCTGGATCGCTCGCACGAGTTGGGCGTGAAAAGCGCCCAGGTCGTGCTCGATCAGTTCAAGAAAGTCTGCGAGCCGGAACCGGAGCCGGAACCGGGGCAAGATTCGGCCGAGGAGGCTGGCGACAAACAGGACGAACAAAAGAAAAAGCAACCTTGATATTTATTTGTGCTCCCAATATTCTCAGGGACATTAAGCCGGGGGGCGGAAGACTGCCGTATTGGATTTGTTCTCGTATCATGTGCCTACTCGTGTTCTAGGGGGGCAGGGTTGTGTCGATCGCCTGGCAGACGAGGTGTCGGGATTGCCTCGCAACTGTCTGGTGGTCGCGGGACGACGCTCGGCGCGCCTGTCCGGCCTGCTTGATCGAGTAAGCCAGTTGTTGCAGGGCGCAAAGATCGAGAACACCCTCTTCGACCAGGTGGAGCCCAACCCGACCATCGAGACCATCCAGGACGGCGCCGAACTGGCCCGTTCGAGCAGGGCTCGCTGGATTCTCGGGGTGGGCGGCGGCAGTTCACTGGACGCGGCCAAGGCCATCGCCTTGATGACCGTCAACCAGGGAGACACGCGTCACTTCTTCGGACAGCTGCGTCCTGAAAATCCACCCTTGCCGGTTGTAGCCATCCCGACAACCTCGGGAACCGGATCTGAAGTGACGCCCTACGCGGTGGTGACAGATGTTAGAGCCGGCGACAAGTTCGGAATAGGACTTGCCGATTTGTTTCCGCGTCTGGCCTTTCTGGATCCGGCCTTGACACTTTCCATGCCGGAGAACGTTACGCTGGATACAGGTCTCGACGCTCTTTGCCACGCAATCGAGGCGGTCTTTTCGCTCAGGCGCTCGGCCTGGACCGACGTCATGGTGGGCTATGCCATCCGCCGAGTGCTGGCCAACCTGCCACTCGTTAAAGAACAACCCGGCAACATCACCGCCCGCGAGGAGATGCAGCTTGCCGCGGCCATGGCAGGAATGGCAATCGCCAACACCGGCACATTGGCGCCCCATGCCATGGGCTACGCAGTTACGGTTGGCTGCGGCGTGGCCCACGGCCGGGTTACTGTCTTACTATTGCCCGCCTTTCTCGATCGCATGAGTGAGTTGGAACCAGAACGCGCGAACTATGTCGCCAGCCTATTAGGCGGCAAAGACGCGGCGTCGGCGCTTCGGGCTTTCATCGAATCGCTCGGAGTGGCGCCGAGCCTGGGCGCTTATGGAGTGCAGGAGAAGGACATCGAGAAGTTCTCGCGACTGGCGCACGGCAAGAAACACTTCCAAAGTTGTCCGGGCGAGTGGTCTATTGAGGACATCAAGAAGATGTATGCCAGTTGTATCTAACGCCCGACAGCATCTTGTGAGCAGGCCGGATCGAAATGCAGTGACAGACGGGGAATCTGTTTGCCTTCCAGAAATGAGTACCTGGCGAAGGCCGTCGTCACTCTTTTCATGTAGCGGCGGGTTTCGGTCCAGGGAACCAGTTCGATGAACAGGTCCAGAGGCAGGTTCCCTTTTTGGCGGCACCATTTGAGCACGGCTTGCTCTCCGCCGTTGTAGGCCCCGGCCACCAGAGGCCAGCGTCCGGCCAAACGCTCGTAGAGACGCCCGATGGTCCAGGCGGCCAGGCTGATATTGTAGTCGGGTTCGAAGAGGCGCGCTTCGTCGAAGTTGATATTCAGGGCAGAAGCGGCTTCATTAGCCACTCGCGGAATCATCTGCAGCAGGCCGCGCGCGTTTGCCGTGCTGAGTGCACGGGGATCGAAGCCACTTTCGGTGCGCATGATTGCCTGCAGGAAGAGGGTGAAATCGACTCCGCGCCGCGTGTGTTTCTCGAGTGCCTTGCGCTCGCAGGCCGGGTAGGCATGCTCCCAGAAGATGCGGGTCTTCCCGGAGGGCAGCTGCCGAAGGTATGCAAGTCTCTTTCTGATCACAAGCAGCCAGGGTCGATTGAAGTCGCCCGCCGCGCGATAGGCCGAAAGCAAGGCGGCAAGGCCGCGATCGCCCGGGTGACGAGCGAGGAATGGACGCTCATTTTGTCTTAGGAGCAGGGAAGCCAGTGCTCCAAGCCCGGCCCGTGCAAGCTCGTAGGCTTGCACAAGCAGAACGTCTGTGACTGGTTTTAAACGCTGCGGTTTAGCAAGATGCCGGATGGGCGGAGCCCCATCCAAAAGACGCGCTCTCGCCAGCAACGAATACCAACTCAGCGGAAAACGCCCAATGGTTGACTTCCAGGCGGCCCGAGCTCTTGCCTTACGGCCAAGCTTGCTGTTTGCAACGCCTGTCCAGTAAAGAGCTCTGGCCCCGCGTTCGGGATCGGTGCGCCTACGCTCTTTTGCCAGGGCGTCTAAAGCGTCTTTCCAGTGGTTTGTCTTGATGTGACACAGCGCCTCGAACCAGCGGCCCTCGGGTGCCCAGCGGCTTGCGGGATACTCCGTCGCTAATTTCGCAAACAGCGGCCGGGCCAGGTCGCAGCGCCCACGATTGGCATTCAACCAGGCGGCATAGAAAAGCGCCTGGGCGGCATGCCGGCCGTGGGGATATCGCGCCAGCATGGCCAAATGGCTTGCCACCGCCTGGGCATCGCGATCGAGGCGTCCCAATGCGCGCGAGGCAAAAAACCAGTCTTCCTCTGCGGTGGCCGGAGTTGGCGCATGGTCGCGGGCGGCAAGCAGCAGGGTGTAAGCATCCTGGTAGCGACCCTGTCTGTCGAAGAGTACCCGTCCCGTCAGGTGGGCCAGTTGGTAGCTCTCTGCCCGTTTTGGCGATTCGCGGATCTGATCGATAACATCGAGCGCTTGTTCGAAACGCCGGGCTTTCCAAAGCGAGTTGGCGAGCTGTATGCTCTCACCGCAGTACAAGACGAGATCTGCAAGACCTGCCGGCGGTGAGGCCGCAAGCGGGTGGGTCGGGAAACGGGTGCACAGCTCGACAAAGGCGCGACGGGCATACCAGCGTTCGTTGTGCGCAAGCTGGTAGTCGACGAGGTGGCTCAAGGCTACCGCCGGATCGACACGCGGATCATCTGCCAGCTTTTTGGCAGCCTTGTATGCGCGCAGGGCGTTGTCGGTGTCGCCCAGTTCCCAGGCACAGTCGGCCTCGCGGAAGACCGCCAGGGTATGGTGGATGCTTTCGGGAAAGCGCTTGACGAGTTCCGCAAAGGTTTTACGGGCCTCGGTCAGGCGACCCGAGTAGAACTGGTTCTGCCCACGGATGAAGAGAACCGTATCCGGGTTGTGCGGGAGTTCAACTTCCGACAGCTGCCCGGGCGCTGCGGAGCAAAGGCTCGGCAAAAGCAACAGTAAAAATATTATGATTCTGCACACAATGTACCCATGCTATGCGCACCGGGCGCCGACGGCAAGAAATGCCATGATATTCTGGACAGGGGCTGCTGCTACGTGTTTACCTTGCAGTATGGCGGCTAGCTATCGGCAACCGGTCGGCAAGTCGGTAATCGATGGAATCATCACCATACGGGCCCCTGACGAAAGTTTCTTCGGTGATGACCCGGGATCTGCGGGAAGAATAGTGGATGTTCGCTTCGGAGATAATGGCAGGGTCCCGGCACGCCTTTATCGATCGTCCGGCAAAGAAAAACGGTTGAAGCTGGTTTTTTTGGGGAAAGAAGGCAAGCCCTTGCGCAGCTGGCTGCGCGGGCGCTGCCGCCCGCGTAAGGCGCGTCGTCCGCGGGGGGTGCTGGTAATTGAGCGCCGGGGAAAAGAAAGCTACAGCGTCTCCGTCGAGTCGCTTAGCGAGGCCGAAATTCAACTGCTCGAGCTGGGCGCCCAGCGTTTCTTCGCCGGTGCGCGGCCGCTGAGTGTCTTGCACCCGGCCTTGATGGGTCTCAAGGACACTCTGGCCGCGGTGCGTCTTCCCCGCAATGGAACCAAGCGGGGCATCGGGCAGGCGATCGAAAAATCTCTGCTTTCGGCCGGCTGGCAAGAGGCGCCTACAGTCGGCGGGGGGCTGCTGTTGTCCGCCGGCCTGCGCCGCTCGGGGGCCGAGCTGCATCTGGTGCTGGATGCGCAGGATCTCTTTCTGCCGCTGTTGTCGCTGGGGGCGAGCTTCGAAGCCCGGTCGATCGACCTGGGAGTGATCCTGGTTGCCGACGGATCGCTGTCGCGAATGTTGAAACGCAATGGCGCGACTTCACCCGCCGCACTCGACCGCGCGGTCGACAATATCAGGACGCTGCACTTCGCGATCCGCGGCCCGCTTGGTGTGTTTGGCCTGACGGTCAGGAAAACGATCAGATAGTCTAACGAAGGATGAGTTGCATCGGCAGGCCGCTGGGATTTGTCTGCTTCTTGCCCAGGTAGACTTCCTGGGGAACGGGGGGCGTGCCGTCGATATCGAGCAGTAGTTGCGCCCGGTGGGCGCCGGGGACGGCGATGTCCACCCCGTCTGTTTGCCCGGGACGGACGGTGGCCGAGAACAGAACGATCCGATTGCCGTAGGCCCTGGCCCAGCCCCCGGCCTTTTCGCGCACCCGGGTTACGCCCTTGACCGGCCTGTCGGTGTCGATCCGCCCGGTGTACAGGCGCGGTTCATTGATGGCGTTGAAGCGCAGGTGCAACCCGTCGCGGTCGTACCAGATGTAGTAACCCGAGGTCTTGTCGGTCGAGATATCGGGTTTGCCCCGAAGCAGCCCGGCGCCGACGTTGAAAACCTTGGGCCCGGCAAGCACCGGCAGGCAGAAGGCAATGACTAGAATAAGAACGGTTCGTAGTCGTAGAAATCGCATTTTGGAAACCTCCATCAGAAACCCGGCAAATGCTACTTGCTTGGGCGGGCAGCGTCAAGGCAAAGAACATCCCTTTTATTCCTGGTTCTGGTATTATCGTTCGTCATGGGAAAGAAGGCGGCAACTTTTTTGGTGCTTGGGGCGGTCGTGATCCTGGTCGGTGACGGCTGCACGTCGAGTAATTCGCCGTGCGAGTACCCGCTCGACCAGCTGCTTTCTTTGAATGACCTGCAGATGAAGGGCACCCATAACTCATATCATCTGCGGCCCGACAGCTCGGGCGTCGCCGACTGGGATTACAGCCATGCTCCCCTGGATGTCCAACTCGAGGAGCAGGGGGTTCGCCAGTTCGAGCTCGACGTCTACCGCCAGGCGGAGGGGGGGTTTCGCGTCCAGCATGTGCCCGATCTCGATCCCTACTCCAACTGCAGCCCGCTCACACAATGCCTTGGGTTGCTCAAGGAATGGTCGGATGCCAACCCGCGCCACTTGCCGATAATGGTCATGATCGAGCCCAAGGATTTCTTCGACCAGATTGACGAACCGGAGGACTACTTCCAGGATCTCGAGGGACGTATCTTGTCGGTCTGGCCGGAGGATCGTTTGATTTTGCCCGATGCCGTGCTGGGCGACAAGGCTTCGCTGCGAGAGGCGGTTACCAGCGGCGGTTGGCCGACCCTCGGTTCTTCGCGCGGCAAGGCCCTGTTCCTCCTGCTCGATAACGCTGAGCTACGCACTGCCTACACTCACGGTGACAAGGACGCGGGAGGCAGGCTGATTTTTCCACGCGCGGGAGACACCCTGGCAGCCTATGCGGCGATCCTTTTGCTCGATGATCCGATCGGGAGCCACGAGAGCATCCAGGATGCAGTCGCCGCCGGCTTCATGGTGCGTACCCGGGCCGACTCGGGCACTGTCGAGGCGCGCGCCAACGACTACACACGCCTCGATGCCGCCCTTTCCTCGGGCGCCCAGTTCGTAAGCACCGACTTTCCGGCTCCCGGAGGCGGGTTCGATTACTGGGTGAACATTCCCGACGGAACACCCTCGCGTTGCAACCCGGTAAGCGCCCCGCCCGAGTGCAACTCACAGGCGCTGGAGGGCGCGGCGTGCCTGTAGTCTCGTTGGCCATTTACCTGGCCGGCCGTGATCTCACGTTCGGCCTGCGGCCCGAGTTGCTTGAAGAGATCGGCCGGCGCACGGGGCGCGGGGATAGCATACGGGATCTGCTCAGTGACGAAAGGCTTACGGCTGCCGGAGTCGGACCGCAAAACTTGTTGCCTATCCGCCGAGCGTTGCCACGTTACCAGGCGCTGGTAGATGAATACTCGCAACTTGCAGACGAGGTTCGTGATTCCCTGACCGCCGCCGGTCTGCGTTGGGCCGCCGAGCGCGAACAGCTTGGCGCCTGTTTCAGCGGGGCCGCGCGACTCACCCTGGAGCACGGTCGGTTGCGGATGCATCTTACGCGTCCCGACGACCCCCGCTCGATCGAGTTGGACTCACTGGCCGAGCACAGCGAAAGCTGCGCGGATATCCCGCCCCAACGCTGGTTCGCGGCCGCGCGCGGGGTCTCGGAGGGGCTCTTGTGGATCGAGGTCATTCCGCCCGAGGGAGAAATCGAAGATTGTTTGGCTCCGGCCAACAGGGCGGATCTGAGTGCCGATCTCAGACGCGCCATCGAAAAAACCGTTCTTTTGGAAATCGGCGCCCGCGCAGAGAGCGAGGCAATCGCCTCGGCGGCCGAGGCGCTGCGCTCGTTGCTCTCTGTCCCGCCGCTTAGCGGACCGGTGGCCGGCCTGGCGATGGACGCTAAACGTATCTTCGCTTGCCTGCTGCAACCGGGCGAAAACACCAAGCAGGCCGATTTCGATTTTTGCGACGTTGCCGGTGTAGTCAAGTGGCTGCGTGTGGGCAAACCGAATCTTGTCGCCTTGGCACGCCTGCCGGGTTGCCTTGACATGGCCGATCTTTACAAGAGTCTTTACAATGCGGGGCTCACCGCCGAGCCGGCCCGTGAGGCCGGTCTGATGAAGCAGGCCCGTAGCCGCTCGGGATCGATCAAGCAAGCCGCGGCGCGGGTCGCGGCCGAGCGAATCGCCGATCCGCTGACGGGTTTTGCCGATCTCGAACCGGACCAGATGGGGTTGGGAGAGTATCTCGATCGCGTCGATGCCAGGCGGCTGCGCGGGGCGCTTTCCGACGTACGCGAAGCAGTCGCCTGGGAGCGCGAGAACGGCAAGATAGCCGCGCCCCGGGCACGGGGCATGCAGATCAACCCGATGGTCAAGTCTCTTGCCGATCTCAGGCCCGGCATGGAGCTTACCGGGCTGGTCGCCAATTTGACGAGCTTTGGTGCCTTCGTCGAGTTGGGCCTCGGAACGCAGGGGCTCATACACCTGTCCGAGCTTGCGGACGAATTTGTCGCCAACCCGGCCGAGGTGGTCGGGGTGGGGCAGCGGGTCACGGTGAGGGTGGTCGAAGTGGATCAAGCCCGAGAGCGTATCTCGCTTTCTTTAAGGGGCAAACGCCGGAGCGCATCCAGGCACAAGAACGCGCGCCGCTCGGCCGCCCTGCGCGACCTGGACAAGCTCTTCAACTAGTGGTCCGCAGGCAGAAACAGTGCGAATGGTATGCCCAGCGCCGAGACGGCAGCGCAGATCCAGAAGGCGCCACGCAGGCCGAGAACGTCGCCCAGTGCCCCGATGGCCGGGACAATTAGCGCGGTCAAACTGAAGCCGATCATCATGAAGATACCGTTGGCGGCGGCTCGATCGGCCCCGGCGCTTTCGATCATCAGCGCCATCAGAACCGGTGTGGTCGACAGAGTGACGCAACCAAGGGCGACCAGCGCTACCAGGCGCATCCCGCCTCCGGCAAGCAAAAAGATCGCCATCAATCCGGGCACCAGGCAGACCGCGCCCAGCACTACCCGGCGCCGTCCGATTTTGTCGGAGAGCGCCCCGGAGGTCAGCACGCCCGCGGCGCCTGCGGCCGCGAAAATCGAAAGTCCTATGTTGGCCAGCCACAGGCTGGCTCCCTCGCCGACCAGGAAAGTCGGCAGGAAGGTGGTTATGGCTCCTCCTATAAACAGGCGGGCCGCCACCAGGCCGATCACGGCGATAATAGTGCGGCGCATGCGTCTCCAGACTTCGCTAAGCCGCGTCGGGCGCTCGAAGTGCTTGCCGGGAGGAAGCCTGCCAACCTGCCACCAGATCAAAAGCGAAGCGGCCAGGCCGACAGGAAAAACCCGCCAGCAGCCTTCGAGGCCGAACCAAGCCACGGCCTGCACGGCCAGAAGCGGTCCCAAGGTACGGGCAATCTGGCCGCCCAGCATGTGAAAGCTCATGCCCAGCCCGGTGCGCTCTCCCGCCGCCTCGGCCATGATCACCGGAGCGGATACGTGCAGCGCCGCCACGCTCAAGCCGCCGACGAGCAGCAACATCACCAGCACGCCGTAACCGGGCGCCAGGCCCACCAACGACATCACGCCGCCCGTGACGGCCGGCGCCAGGATCAAAAGCGTGCGCGTAAGCCCGCGTTGATCGACCAGCGAGCCGAGCCATGGGTTCAACAGGGAAGGCAATTGCAGAAAAACAGTTAGAGAACCGGCCTGAAAGAGACTCAGCGACAGCTTGCGAATAAGCAGCGGAAGCCAGGGTGCCAGCAGGGCCGTATAGAGATCGTGCGCGAAATGAGCGCCGGCCAGAGCCAGCACCTGTCCCGACCTGAAACGGCCGGATTTTGGGCTGGTTTTTTCCACGGCCTATGCATAGCACGAATGCCAATTAGATAGTAATTGCCTTCAAGGGTCTAAATATCCTAGTCTCTGGAGCGACGGGGGATCAGACAAGGAGGTAACCCATGGCCAGAATGCAAAGCGCAATTCCGGAATATGCCGTCGCGCTGGCGCCGAGCACGGATCGCTCGGCCTTCATTCGCAGGACCTACGCTCACCTGGCTGGAGCGATTCTCGCATTTGCCCTGCTCGAGTACATTCTGCTGGTGCCGCTGCAGGAAGCGACTCTGCCGCTGATTGCCAAGATGATCTCCAGCGGATACGG
This sequence comes from uncultured Myxococcales bacterium, assembly GCA_964513625.1. Classification (GTDB taxonomy): domain Bacteria; phylum Myxococcota; class B64-G9; order B64-G9; family B64-G9; genus DATKYQ01. Next base: position 58,914 of record CAZENH010000016.1, read on the forward strand.
CTGGCTGATAGTTTTGGGGTTGTTCATGGCGGTGGGCTACATCGCCGACCGCTGGGCCCGCTCTGAGCACTCGCGCGGGTTACAATACGCCGGGCTGGGCCTGTACATCGTGGCCGAGGCGATCATCTTTTTGCCGCTGCTTTACGTGGCGGCCTTCTACACCTCGCCTGATGTCATTCCTACCGCTGCGGTGCTTACCCTGTGTCTCTTCGCCGGCCTGACCGGGACGGTCTTCATCACCAAGAAAGACTTCTCGTTCATGCGCGGCATACTGACCATCGGCGGCTTCGTGGCCATGGGACTGATTGTCTGCGCCATAGTCTTCGGTTTCAACCTGGGCACGATCTTTTCGGTGGCCATGATCGCCCTGGCCGGCGGTTACATCCTGTACTACACCTCGGCGGTGATGAAACACTATCGCACCGACCAGCACGTGGCCGCGGCCTTGGCATTGTTCGCCGCCGTGGCGCTGATGTTCTGGTATGTCCTGCGCCTGCTGATGGCTTTAAACAGGCGCTAGCGCCTATTGAAGCACGAGACAGGATTCGCAGGCGCATGGACCTGTTCTTCAATCCACGCAGCGTTGCGGTGGTGGGTGTCTCCGAATCGGAGAAAAACCTCGGACGCCGCATCGTCCAGAACCTGCAAGAGTTCAGCTACGACGGGATCATTTACCTGGTGGGACCCCGGGGCGGCACGGCCTTCGGGCGGCGCATCTACAAGTCGGTGGCCGATATCCCCGACCAGATCGACCTGGCGATTCTGCTGGTTCCGGCCCGCTATGTGCCCGAGACGATCGCGGAGTGCGGGCAGAAGGGCATCCGCCGGGCGATCATCGAGTCTTCCGGCTTCTCCGAACTTGACGAAGACGGCCGTGAGATCGAGGCGCGGCTTGTCGAGATCGCCGCCCGACACAACATGCGCTTCATCGGGCCGAACTGCATCGGCGTTATCAACAAGCTCTCCGGTTTGAGCGTCCCGTTCGCCGGGTTGAAGGACATCTTCGAAAGCGGCAAGATATCGATCATCTCGCAGAGCGGCGGCGTGGGGCTTGATTACCTGAACGTGATGGCCTCGGAGAACCTGGGTCTGTCCAAGTTCGCAAGCATAGGCAACAAGCTGAATGTCGACGAGTGTGACCTGCTGGAGTATCTGGTAAGGGACGACCAGACCGATATTATCTGCATGTACCTGGAAAGCATTTCTGACGGACGGCGCCTGATGCGCATCGCCCGCGGCACGTCCAAACCGATTTTACTGCACAAGTCGAACGTGGGTGAACTGGCCCGTGAAATCGCCCAGTCGCACACCGCGGCGCTCAGCGGCGATGACTCCGTGGTCTCGGCCGCGCTCGAGCAGGCCGGCATCGCGCGCTTCGACGAGTCGGATACCCTGGTCAACTCGTTGAAGATCCTGCCCATGCCGCGCTTGGAAGGCAATAACATCGCCGTCATTTCGCGTTCCGGCGGGCACGCGGTCATCGCCGCCGACGCCTGCGAGAAGGCCGGCTTCAAGCTGACCTCTTTTCCCGAGCCCTTCCTGCGGCAGATCGAGAAGCACTTCAGGGCCAAGGTCATCCGCCTGACCAACCCGCTCGATCTGGGCGACCTTTTCGACTTCGACGTCTACACGCGCATCGTGGACGAGACCTTGAAACTGCCCGACGTCGACGCGGTTGTCTTTCTGCACACCTACATCTCGGCCGTCGAACGCGAGCAGTCGCGGGCCTTCATCGTCAAGCTCGAGGATTTCTCGTTTACCCATGGAAAGCCGCTGGCAACCTGCGTATCGACCGACGGCGAGGAAATGTCGATCCTGCGCCGCAGCCTGCGCCACCCGGTTTTCACGGCGCCCGAGGACGCAGTCTCGGCTCTGGCGATGCTGCGCGACTACAAGCACGACGCGGTCGAAGAGCCGCGCTTGCCCCCTGGGGAACTCGACCGTGAAACCGTCGGCGCCGTGATCGAGCGCTGCCTCCGGGAAAAGCGGCCGGTGCTGCTCGACGAGGCGCTCACGATCATACGCGCGGCCGGCCTGGATGTGCCCGCTTTCGAACTGGCAAGAAACAATGCCGAGGCCGCCGCGGCCGCCGGGCGTTGCGGAGGTCCGGTTGTGCTGAAGCTGGTCGCGCCGCAGGTTTCGCACAAGACCGACATCGGCGGTGTGCTCCTGGGCCTGGAGGGCGAGACCCAGGCGGCACGTGGATTCGAAATCCTGATGCAGGCGGCCAGGCGGGCAGGCGTGAAGGGTGAGCCTCGAGTGCTGGTCCAGCCGCAGGTTATGGCCGGTACTGAAATGATTCTCGGCGCCAAGCGCGATGCGACCTTCGGCCCGGCGGTTCTGGCCGGCGCTGGGGGCATTTTTGTCGAGGTGCTGAACGACGTCGCCCTGCGGGTGTTGCCTTTTGACGAGCGGGACGCCGAGGCCATGTTGAGATCGCTCAAGGCTTATCCTTTGTTGACAGGTGCCCGCGGTCGCAAACCGCGCGACGTCGAGGCCCTGCGCCGGGGTGTTCTGGCCATTGCCCGCCTTGTCGACGCCTTTGAAGAAATAACCGAACTGGACGTAAACCCGCTGATGGTTCTGCACCAGGGCCAGGGCGCGCAGGTGGTCGACGCGCGTATCGTGCTGGCCTAGAATCGGCGGCGGATTTGAGCTGGGCTTGCATGCGCCTGGAATGGTGGTATGCTCAACCCTCCTTCAATCACAGTAAGAGGAGCAGACCATGAAACGAATGGTAACGATGGTAAGTGTCGTATGCATGCTCGTCGCCGGACTCTTTTTGGCCACACGCTCGACGGCCAACCTGGCCAAACCGAACGCACAGAAGATCGAAACGCCGGCCAGTGACACGCCAGCGCCCGCCAGGACCTTGCTGGCGGCCAAGCGCTGCTCGACCAGCTCCGATTGCCCCAACAGCAAATGCAGCGGCGGCCAGTGTGGAAGCTGCAGCACGAGCTCTGACTGTAAGTATGGCAAATGCAGCAGCGGCAAGTGCGGAAGCTGCTCGACCAGCTCCGACTGCGGTGGATGGGGCCACTGCTCGAGCGGCCATTGCGGACACTGCTCGACCAGCTCAGACTGCGGTTCCTTCGGCAGTTGCAGCAGCGGTTCCTGCTCGAAGACTCCTTATTGACGGTGCCCGAAGCACTCTCACAGGAAGGACTAGATATCCTGCTGGCGGACCTGGGATCGCGTGCCGGCCGGACCGCCGTGGGTTTTCGCCGGGGCATGTTTTTGGTTTCGGCGCTGTTCTTCGTAATGGCGCCGGTGTACGGGATTAAATTCAACCAGTGGGGTATCGCGGCCTTTATCGCGGCTTTCGGAGTCGGGATGATGGTCATCGGGGTCACGGCCGCCCGGCGCACCTCGCCCGAGCGTATGCTGCACGTGCTGTCGGCCCTGAGGAACTCGCCCGGGCAGATTTCCCTCGTGCGTCACTACGAGACGAGCGACAGTCACCGCATGTTCGTCTCGCACTGGATCGAGGTCAAGACTGATAAGCACCGCCTGGTCGTGAAGGCCGACCGTGACTGGCAAGAGTTGCTCGACTTTCTCTCACGCCGCTGCCCGCAAGCGCAGAGGCGCGAGAGCTGAGGCCGGGGCGCCCATCCGGATTCATTCCGCGAACGGATCGATTGTGCCCTCTGTGTCCAGCGGTCTGCCCGTCCGCCGTCTTTTCCTCTTGGTTTTTTTCGGTCGAGTTTTCTTGAGATAAGTTTTCGCCGGCCTGGGATTCTTGCGTGCCAGGGTCACCCGTAGGGTGGTGTTGGCGCGCAGGTTCACCTTCTTTCGGACACTTTTATAGCCGACCTGGCGGAACTCGAAATATTCGGGATGCTCGGAGCGGACAAAGGACAGATCGAGAGGTGTTTTTCCCAGTGGTTCATTTTCCCCGTCTGTGAATATCAAAGCGCCCGCCGGTTCCGACTCGAAGACGATGTGTACCTTGCCGGGAGGCAAGACGATCCGGGCGGTTCCGGAATCTGCCCGTTTTTGTTCGGGCGATTTGTCCGACTTCCAAAATGACGGGATCGACAGGGCAAGAGCAATCACAGCCGCCGCAAGCGCGATCAGCGCGAAAATTCCGGGCATGGTAACAACGTGCTTCTTCTTCTTGCGTACGAACCTGATATCCGGCGAGGAGATCTCGCAGGACACCGAACCCGATCGTCCGATTTGTTGGAGCCGGGCATTCACCTCTTCCATGCTCTGGGGCCTTTTCTCGGGATCTTTCTCCAGGCACTGCATGATCAATTCTTCGAGGTGGGCCGGCATGCTCACTACGATGTCGGTGCGCCGGCTCGGCCGGGTGGGAATCGCGGTCATCTGGTTGTAGATGGTTTCCGAGAAATTCTTGCCTCTGATCGGTTTTTCTCCCGTGAGCATCTCGTACAAGATCACTCCCAGGGAATAAATGTCGGAGCGGAAATCGACCGGGACGCCCTTGGCCTGTTCCGGTGACATATATTCGCTGGTTCCTAAAATGGTGCCCGCGCTGGTCTCGTGAACCGGCAGATCGTCCAGATGCCGAATCAACTTGGCGATGCCGAAATCGAGTAGCTTGACAAAGTCGCCCAGACCCTCTCTGGGAACCAGGAACACGTTGTCGGGCTTGAGATCGCGGTGGACGATCCCCGCCTCGTGTACGGCCTCCAGCGCGCAGGCGATTTGCATTGCGATGGTCAGCACCCGGGGTACCGGCAGGGGCCTGGTTTCGGCGAGCAGTTGCTTGAGTGTTCGCCCTCTCAGGAATTCCATGATGTAGAAATTGTCCCCGTCCGGGTCCTCCACGAAGTCGGTAATCTCCACGATGTTTTCGTGCTGGATCTCGTTGACCGCGCGGGCCTCCCGGAAGAAACGCGAGATGGCTTTCTTGTTGCCCGTGTATTCCGGCCGCAGCATCTTCAAGGCCACCTTGCGTCCCAGCTTCTGGTGCTCGGCCAGGAACACCAGACCCATGCCCCCCTCTGCGATCAATTCCAGCAGACGGTAGGCGCCCACAATCCTGTTTTCCAGCCGGATGGACTCCCATGACGCGGATTCCTGTTGTGGCCCGGCGTCGAGCAGCTTGGCCCCGTCATCCGGACAGTAGATGACGATATCGGGCAACTTCCTCTGGCATTTTGGACAAATATGCATGCGCTCGATTTCCATCCAGATCCTATCATGCAAGGAGGCAATCGGAAAATACCCTGCTTTGCGGTTTATGCTCATCGGTTGACATGAGTTATCACACAAGCCTTATAATGAATGCTAAGAGCACTTCTTTCGTGTACAAGGCTCGATTGAAAAAGGAATTGCAATGAAACGTTCGGTGATTGCCGCGCTGTGCCTGTTCGTCCTTTTCTCGACAACTCATGCCGTTGCCGGACAGAAGTCCATAGTACTCGGCAAGAGCAAGACCAAGTGGGTCAAATCACAGGCATGCAGTGGCTATGCGCCCAAATATGCAGACACAGTGGCGGCCGGTCTGGCCTCCAGGATCAAGAAAGCCGGTTTCTATAAGGTTTTAACAGGCGACCAGGCCAGGTCGGGTTCTCCCGCCGACTATGTCTTGGCGCTCAATGTTCTTTGCCAGCCTCATTCGGTCGAGTTAGTCGTAAGTCTCGTAGAGGTGGAATCAGGGGAGATAGCCTGGTCCAAGGTGGAGACGTACGGCCGGGTAGCTGAAATAATGCCTGCGCTCGGCAAAGTCGTCCGCTTGCTCGGCGAGTTTGCCCGCGCGGGTAAGATGCCGTCCGAGGTCGAAAACCAATCTACCAAGAACTCGCCGCTGAACAAGCAGACGCTGCTTCTGTTTCCGGTCCGGGCGGTATCTGCAAGGATTCCCGCCAAGGCACTGCATGCGCTTACCGTCTTTCTCAAAGGCAACCTGACAAACGTAGCCGGGAGCGATGTCATGCCGTTAGGCGAGGTGGAGGCCACGCTTGCCAAGAAGCCCGGAGCCTGCGGCGACAAAGACTGTCAACTGCTTGTTGCCGGAGACTATGGTGTCACGAAGGCCTTGGCCGTAAAGATCCGAGCAATGGGAAAAGATTGTATCCTCGACTACGTTCTGTACGACGTCAACTCCGAGTCTGTCGCCAAGGCCGCCTCCCTTCGGACAGGCTGCTCGATCAAGTCGCTTCGTTCAGGACTTGCCAAGATCGTCAGACAGTTGAGTCACTGATTTTCGGCTCCTTGTTTTTGCCCAGCGGGCGGTGATTGCCGAAAGTCCCTTGCGGAAGATCCCCCGGCCAACCTGGGCGATGCGCTCGATGCGGGTAGAGGCAATGCCTTGCCCGGCGCGCAGTCTTTTGGCGACGAGTTTCATGGTTTCTGGGTGTATCAGAATGCCCGAATGACCGGCGGCCCGGATGCAGGCGTCATCGCCTTCAGGGTAGATTGAGTTTTCACGGGGCAAGACCATCAGGTCCATCCCGGCCCAGAGTGAGAAAAAACGCACCCCGGGTGCGCGCCGAGCGGGATCGTTGAGCCTGGCCAAAAAGTCCGAATCGGGCCGCATCTGGCGCCCGACGATCGTGGGCGCCCAGTAGGAACTGTAGGTGCCCAGGTGCGGAGTGGAGATGGTGATGCACTGGTCGACGCGGCGTGCCCCTCCGTAATCTTGCAGGTAGACCCTTGCCGCCAGGCCGCCAAGTGAGTGGGCCACAAGGTCGACGCTCCCCCTTCCTCCGCAAGCCTCGAAGACATCCTCGACGAAGTCGCGCAGGCGCATGGCCAAAGGCTCGATACCCTCGCCGGCGCCGCCCGGACCGAAGTTGAAGGGGAACACCCGGTCGTGGCCGACGGCCCTCAGGTAGACCTCGATAGGCAACATGCAAGAGCGATTTGATCCGTAACCGTGGATCAGAACCACAGGCCTGGTGCGCCCGCTGCCCGCGGTCTTGATCTCGCGCGGCTTGATTCCCAAGGGCAGCATCAGCGCCTGCAAAGCTACCGCTGTAGCCTCGAACAGGGCCGCGCTACTCGGCTGATCGACGGATTTCACGAGCGATATGGTGGCAGCAGGAGCTGCCGGTTGTCAACAATCCAGGACCGCCCTGCCCAGGATGGTCTATTTATTCCCGGCAGGCACAAATTATTTGCAATTACCGCCCGTGTGAGGCATATTACCAGCTCCAGCTATTAGTATGACAGATGACGATTTTCAAGGGGTTTGTCTGTACCTTTATCTTTCCTGGAAAGGAACAAAGACATGGCAAGTGTAAGAACGCGAAAGATTGTCAACATCCGCTCTACGATCGTCCTGACGTTATCAGCCTTGCTGATAACCGGTCTTGTGGCGGTCAACTGTGATGACGGTACCAGTTCCACTTTCGGCACACAATCAGCGGCTCTCATCCCGGACGGCGGCATCGACGGGTCCGGCGAGCCGGCTGAGGTGTTTCCGTCATGGAAAGAGCCGGTTTTGGTGTCCGATGTGCGCCTGCCCAGCGCGGGCGCCAGGTTCGGGCATGCTATGGCTTTTGATATCGTCAATAACGTGACCGTGCTATTCGGCGGCAACAACGGATCTATTGTCACCCAGGATACCTGGGAGTGGGACGGCGCCGATTGGAACCCGGTGGCGATTGGCGGCCCGCCCGCCAGGGAAGATCACGCGATGGCCTATGACAGCACGCCGGGCTCGGAAGGCGTCGTGCTTTACGGCGGCACTGACGGTTCCGGCAACCCTCTCGGAGACACCTGGATCTGGGATGGTGTCAGTTGGGCTCAGCAGACAGTCGGCGGCAGCGGTCTAAGGACGCGGCACGCCATGGTATTCGACAGCGCCGAGGGTGTCACCGTGCTCTACGGCGGCTACGTCGGCGGACTGGACTGGCACACATGGACCTGGGACAGGATGAGTTGGAACGACGTCACCAATACGACATTCCCGCCGCCGCGCGAGAACCATGCAATGGCTTACGACAGCCTGCGCGGCGTGATCGTGCTCTTCGGCGGCTACGACGGCGTCAACGTGCGTCAGGACACCTGGGAACTGAGCTATAACAGCGGCAGCGGCAGTTGGGATTGGAACCTGATCGGCCCCGCCACAACCATCCCGCCCGCCAGGATGGGACACTCGATGGACTTCGACTCCACCCGCGGAGTAGTCGTTATGTACGGCGGCACCAATTTGGCCGGTGTTCCGTTGCCCCAGACCACCTGGGAATGGAACGGGACGGATTGGAAAAATGTAGTTCCTTACGACGATCCCGGTCCGCGCACCAATCAAGCCATGGCCTTTGACGACAATCGCGACGTAAGCGTGCTTTACGGAGGCGACGACGGCACGGGCACGCCGCTCGGGGACACCTGGGAGTACCCCTACCTGATTGACGGCGAGCCCTGTTCGGACGGAGTGGAGTGCTACAGCGGGATCTGCACCGACGGAGTTTGCTGCGACATGGCCTGCGGCGATTCCGACACCGCCGATTGCCAGGCATGCAGCATCGCTAGCGGATCGACCCACGACGGTGTCTGCGAAGTGATCGCGGCCAACCCGGCACACGTCTGCAGGGCCTCCACCGGCGAATGCGATCCTGAAGAAACTTGCAACGGCAGCGACTTCACCTGTCCGTCCGAGTATTACGACCCGGCCGGCACGTCCTGCGGAGATCCGTCGAATGACGTCTGCGACAATCCGGACAGCTGCGACGGCAACGGCGCCTGCCTGGTCAACCACGAGCCGACAACGACCGAATGCCGGACCGACGCCGGTGATTGCGACGTGGCCGAGTTCTGCGACGGCAACGGCAACTGCCCGGACGATGGCTTCGAAAGCAGCGGCCATGCCTGCGGGGACCAGACCGACACGGACTGCGACAATCCCAATACTTGCGACGGCAACGGCGCTTGCCTTGAAAATTTCGAGGGCGCCGGCACGAGCTGTGGCAGTGCGTCGGATACCGTCTGTGACAATCCCGACACCTGTGACGGCAGTGGCTCCTGTCTCGTCAACCACGAGCCGATAACGACCGAATGCAGGGCCGACGCCGGCGACTGCGACGTAGCCGAGTTCTGTGACGGCGCCGGGGCGTGCCCGGGTGACAGTTTCGAGGCCCCGGGAACCGCCTGCGGCGATCATACGGAAGACACTTGCACCCATCCCGATACATGTGATGCGGGCGGCGTTTGCCTGCCCAACCATGAGCCGTCGACCACCGAGTGCCGGCCGGCGGCCAGCGACTGCGACGTGGCCGAGAATTGCGATGGCAACGGAGCCTGCCCTGTCGACCTGGTGAAAACCCTGGGTACTCCATGCGGCGACTCTTCGAGCGGCGAATGCGACAATGCCGACAGTTGTGATGCCACGGGTATCTGCCTGGCAAACCATGTAGCGGCCGGAACGGCCTGCGGAAGTTCGTCGGATACCGTCTGCGACAATCCCGATAGCTGTGACGGTAGCGGAGCCTGCCTGGTCAATAACGAACCGACAACCACCGAGTGCCGGCCGGACGCCGGTGAGTGCGACGTTGCGGAGAACTGCGACGGCGCGGGGGCTTGCCCCGCGGACGCCTTCGAACCGGCGACCACACCCTGTGGAGATGCGACCGACAACACCTGCACCGATCCGGACACTTGCAACGGCAACGGGACTTGTCTGCGTCACGATGCGCCCACTTCGACCGTTTGTCGTCCGGACGCCGGCGAGTGCGACGTGGAAGAGCGCTGTGACGGCAACGGCGCCTGCCCTGCGGATGCTTTCGAGCCGGCGGGTACTAGCTGCGGCAGTTCGTCCGATACGGTTTGCGACAATCCCGACAGCTGTGACGGTAGCGGGACCTGCCTGGTCAACAATGAGCCGACAACCACCGAATGCCGGGCGGACGCCGGTGAGTGCGACGTTGCGGAGAACTGCGACGGCGCGGGGGCCTGCCCCGCGGACGCCTTCGAACCCGCAGCCACGCCCTGCGGCGATCCGACCGACAACATCTGTACTGATCCCGATAGCTGCGATGGGTCCGGAGTTTGCCTGCGCCACGATGCCGCTAACACGGTTGTCTGTCGCCCGGACGCCGGAGATTGTGACATTGAAGAACGTTGCGACGGCAATGGCGTCTGCCCGAATGATAGTTTCGAGGCTCCGGGAACCACTTGCGGCGACTCGACGAACGACACCTGTACGGATCCGGATACCTGCAACGGCACCGGCGTGTGTTTACCAAATGATGCCCCCAGCTCGACATTATGTCGTTCGGCTGCCGGCGAATGCGATCTTGCTGAGTATTGTACAGGTACCGGAACCTGCCCGGCGGACACCTTCAAGTCAGCAGGCGCTGCCTGCGGCAGCCCGCTGGACGACGCCTGTACCAACCCGGACACTTGCGACGGCCTGGGGAGCTGCCTGGATAATCATGAACCGATCAGCACCGTCTGCCGGCCGGCCGCCAGCGATTGCGACGTTCCCGATAACTGTGATGGAGCGGGGGCATGTAATGTCGACGTCGTCAAGACGCTCGGTACTGCCTGCGGCAGTCCGCTGGATGACGCTTGTACCGACCCCGATACTTGCAACGGCGCCGGGGCCTGCCTGGCCAATGATGCGCCGCTCGGAGCACCCTGCGGCGATCTCAACAACACTGTCTGCTCGGATGCGGATTCGTGCAATGGATCGGGTACCTGCCTGCCGAATGACGAGCCGACTACAACCGTTTGCAGGGTGGCCGTGGGCGAATGTGACGCGGCCGAAAACTGTGATGGAAATGGCAACTGCCCGGGCGACTCATTCCAACCAGCGGGCACTTCCTGCGGCAATTCCAACGAGAGTCCCTGCGACCACGCGGACAGCTGTAACGGTTCGGGTGCTTGTCTGACCAACTATGAACCCAGCACCACGATTTGCCGGGCGGACGCAGGCGACTGCGACGTGCCAGAGTACTGCACCGGCACCGGCAGCTGCCCTTCAAATGCGTTCGAACCCGTCGGGCATGCCTGCGGTAGCTCTGTAGATAACACCTGTACCAACCCCGATACCTGTGACGCCTCCGGCAACTGCCTGGCAAATGACGCCCCTGCCACGGTTGTCTGTCGCGCGGCGCTAAACGATTGCGATGTCGCCGAGAATTGCGACGGCTCCGGCAATTGTCCGAACGACGGATTTGAACCTTCCGGTACGCCCTGCGGCAGCTCCGTGGACGGGCCCTGCACCGATCCCGACAGCTGTGACGGAGCCGGTACCTGCCTGCCGAACAACGAGCCGACAACTACCGAGTGCCGGGCATCGACCGATGTCTGCGATCCAGCCGAGCACTGCGATGGTGTGGGTGCCTGCCCGGTGAATTCCTTCTTGCCCGACAACAGCGCTTGTGACGATCAGGATCCTTGCTCTACGCTGGATACCTGCAACAGCGGCGTTTGCCAGAGCGGCGCGACCAACAAGGATTCCGACAGCGACAACTACTTCGACGATCAGTGCCCGGGCGGAACGGATTGCGACGACGGCAATCCGAACATCAACCCCGGTATCAACGAAGCCCCCTTCGGGTCAGCCGTTTGCAACGACAACATCGATAACGACTGCGACGGGCTGATCGACACGGACGGAAACGGCGGAAATCCCGACACCGGTTGTTTGCAATGCGCTGTTGACGCCGATTGCATCGACACAAATTTGTGCAACGGCACCGAAACCTGCAACACATCTGTCGGGCTTTGCGTAGCCGGTACGCCCCTCGTCTGTGAAGATAATAATGTCTGCACGACGGATAGTTGTGATCCAGCGACAGGTTGCGTGAATGCCGACAACAGCGAGCCTTGCAACGATTCGAACGCCTGTACTACAAGCGACACCTGCGCCGGCGGGATTTGTGTCGGCGGAGCGGCTCCGGACTGCAACGACGACAACGTCTGTACCACCGATAGTTGTGATGTGGCGGTTGGGTGTGTCAACACCAACAACACCGATGCCTGTGACGACGGCAATGCCTGCACGGCCGGCGATGTGTGCGCCGGCGGAGTCTGCGTCAGCGGCTCGGTGGTGGACTGCGACGATACGAATATTTGCACCAACGATTCCTGCAACACCTCTACCGGTTGCGTGCATGACAACAACACCGATTCATGCGACGACGGCAACGAGTGCACGGTAAACGACACCTGTTTCGAAGGCACTTGCATAAGCGGCAGCGGAGCGGACTGCGACGATAATAATCCATGCACCACCGACACCTGCGACACCGTCACCGGCTGCGCCAACACTAATAACACCGACTCCTGTGATGACGGCGACGCATGTACAACCGACGACACCTGCGCGGAAGGCTTTTGTGTTGGAGGGGCGGCTCCGGATTGCGATGACAACAACGTCTGCACCACTGACACTTGTGACTCCGGCAGCGGTTGCGTCAATACGAACAACACTCTGCCCTGCGACGACTCTGATGCCTGCACTACCAGCGACACCTGTGAGGCGGGCGCATGTGTGGGCGGCGCCGCGCTCGTTTGCGACGACAACAACATTTGTACGACCGACAGCTGTGACACTTCCAGCGGCTGTCTCAACGTAAACAACACCGAGCCTTGCGATGACGGTGATCCCTGCAGCACCAGCGACGCATGCGCCGAGGGTGCTTGCGTGGGCGGCGCAATCGACAAAGACAGCGATGAGGATAACTTCATCGATGCCCAGTGCGCCGGCGGCACCGACTGTGACGACGACGACGGGCTGGTCAATCCCGACGCCACCGAAGGACCCGAGGGAGACGCCTCGTGCTCGGACGATATCGACAACGACTGCGACCAGACGACCGATTTGTCCGATACGGGCTGCCTGCCCTGCAACGTTGATGCCGATTGTGACGATGACAACGTATGCAACGGCGTTGAAACCTGCGTCGACAACCAGTGCCTGGCGGGTACGAACCTGGATTGCAACGACGACAACATCTGCACAACCGACAGTTGCGATGCGACCGACGGGTGCCTGTATGTCAACAATACCCTCGATTGTGACGACAACGACGCCTGCACCGCCAACGACGTTTGCACGGACGGCGAATGCAAGGGTACGCCGGGTGCTTGCAGTGACGGCGGCACAGACGGTGGCGGCGACAGCGGCGGAGAGACATCCGGCGGAGGTTGCGGTTGCGGCACCCGCTCGCCGGGGGCAGGTTCGGCCGGACTATTGGCGTTCCTCGGCCTGTTGGGCTTGGCAATCCGTCGGCGCAGAAAGTAGCCCGGATCCATCTAAAAACCTGCCCACGGCAGGTATCTACAAGATCGCTGGTTGACAAGGCTTTCGCACTCCGCATAGACTCTGCCGGCCTGGAGGTGAAACGTGCGAATTGCGGTGGTCGGAGCGGGGTACGTCGGCCTGGTGGCCGGAACATGTTTATCCGAGACAGGCCACCAGGTGACGCTGGTCGAGGTGGACGAGCGCAAATTGAGCGCCATGGGACGTGGCGAGGTGCCCTTTTACGAACCGGGCCTGTCCGATTTACTGATCCGTAACCTGCAAAAGGAGCGCCTGCGCTTTACGAACGATCTCGGCGCCGCGATCTCCGGCGCGCGAGCGGCATTCATAGCCGTCGGAACTCCCCAGGGCGGTGATGGGCGGGCCGACATGAGCTTTGTCTTGCGTGTGGCCTCCGAGATTGGCCGGGCAATGCAAGGCCCATTGACGGTCATACTCAAGAGCACGGTTCCGGTAGGGACGGCTCGCAAGGTGCGTGAGCTGATCGGCGGGCTGACTTCTCACCCGCTGAGTGTGGTCAGTAATCCGGAGTTCCTCAAGGAAGGCGCCGCGGTCGATGACTTCATGCGTCCCGATCGGGTGGTAATCGGCACCCGGGACGAGGGGGCTCGCAAGTTGATGGCCGATTTGTACGCTCCTTTTGTTCGCACCGGCAATCCGATCTTGTTCATGGACAACGAGAGCGCCGAGATGACAAAGTACACCGCCAACGGACTACTGGCTGCGCGTATCTCTTTCATGAACGAGATAGCCCTGCTGTGCGACGCGGTAGGGGCAGATATCGACCAGGTCAGGCTGGGAGTGGGTTCTGACCGGCGCATAGGTCATCCTTTCTTGTTTTCGGGGGTCGGCTACGGCGGAAGCTGCTTCCCCAAGGACGTGCGCGCTTTGGCGCAAACCGGGGCCGAACACGGCATCGAGATGAAGATGCTGGCTGCAACGGACGAGGTCAACGAGCGCCAGAAGACTATTATTCCGCAACGTATCATCGAGCGCTTCGGCGAGAATCTGAGCGGGTATACTTTCGGTGTTTGGGGCCTGGCCTTCAAACCTCGCACCGATGACGTACGCGAGGCCCCGGCTCTGACGATCATTACTAAGCTTCTCGATGCAGGTGCCGCCGTTAAAGTCTACGATCCTGAGGCCATGGAAACCTCACGGGCCGAACTAGGCGAGCGTGTGACCTACTGTAACGAGAGCTACGCCTGCTGCCAGGGCGCCGATGCCTTGATAGTTGTGACCGAATGGAACGAGTTTCGTCGTCCCGATTTCGAGCGTATCAAGGAGATGCTCTCCCGGCCGCTGATTTTCGACGGCCGCAATATCTTCGATCCAAAACGCATGAGTGAAATGGGTTTCGAGCACGTCGGCATGGGAAGGGCGCTGAACGGATGAGAGTGCTGGTGACAGGCGCAGCGGGCTTCGTCGGCGCTCGTTTGTGCGAGATGCTGCTGGAGGGCGGCTACCATGTGGCCGGCTTCGACATCATCGACGGCCTGGATCCGCCCGGCTGGCAAGAGGGACGCATCGAGGAGGCCCGTGCCAACGAACGCTTCTCGTTCACCCGCGGCGACGTAACCGACGCGGCGGCGCTCGACCAGGCCATGGCCGCCTTTCGTCCGGAAGCGGTTGTTCATCTGGCATCGCGGCGCGATTTGGAGTGGGCCGAGCTCGAACCCGAAGCCTGCATGCGTCTGCACCTTGAAGGTTGCTCCACTCTGCTTTTGGCCTGCCGGCGCAACAACGTCAAGCAAGCGGTAATCGGTTCGTCGTCGCACGTCTATGGCGGCTCGCATGTCTACCCCTTTTCTGAGAGCGATGCCGCCGATCGGCCGCTTTCGGTATTCGGAGCGGCGCAGCGGGCCGCCGAGTTGTTCGCCCATGCCTTTTCGCTGCGCTCACCGATAAGCATCACGCTGGCCAGGATTTTCTCGGTCTATGGTCCGCGCCAGTCGCCCGAGCGGCTCGTGCCCGCTCTGGCGGAGGCAGCCGAGCGCCGCGTGCCCATGGGTCTTCGCGGCGACGGAACCGCCGGCCGGGACATGATTCATGTTGACGACCTGGTTGTGGGCATTCTCAGAATCCTCGATCGACCTGTTCCCTGGCGAGTACTCAACCTGGGTACGGGCCAGACGACCACGCTGGCCCAGGTGGCCGAGCAACTTGCCTGGTTGGCGGATATCGAGTTTCAACGCAAGTCGCTGGCGCTTCGCCCGGGCGAGATGCCGAACACCTTTGCAGACATACATCAGGCGGAAGAGAGCATAGGATTCCAGCCGCGGCTGGGGCTGGAGGAAGGATTGCGGTTATACTGGGAATGGCACACACAGCGTCCCTTGCCTTTCAGGCGCAGACCTGAACCGAGGAAAACGTAAAAGGCGGAGGTGATATTTGAGCGGCATGAAGATTACTTTCTACGGAGCGGCACTCCGGGTGACCGGCTCGTGCAGCCTGGTTGAGTGCGCGGGCAAACGCATTTTGATCGACTGCGGGATGATCCAGGGGGACGACAACGCAGACGAACTGAACCACGCAGAGTTTCCCTTTGAGGCCGCATCCCTCGACGCTGTGCTGCTGACGCATGGCCATCTCGACCACGTCGGACGCGTGCCGCGCCTGGTGGCCGCCGGCTTCTCCGGCCCGATTTTCGCCCATGTCGCCACGACGGCACTAGCCGAGATTGTCATGCGCGACTCGGCGCGCCTGTCTGATTACGAAGGCAAGCCGCTCTACGACGAGAAACAGGTCGAGCGCACCTGCAAACTGATGCGCCCGCTGCGTTACAGGCAGGAGCAAGATATCGAGGGAGTCAAGATTGAGCTGTTCGATGCCGGGCACATCCTGGGTTCCTCGCACGCGCTCATTTCCGGCGCGGGGCGACGGCTGCTGATGTCCGGTGACATCGGCCAGCCCAACTCTCCGATAATCCGCGATCCGACTACCGACTGGGACGAGTCCGTGGACGCCGTGGTTATTGAGTCGACCTACGGCAATCGGCTGCACAAGGGTCGCGCGGAAACTCTGCGCGAATTCAAGAAGATTGTCGAGCGGGCAGTGGCCAACAAGGGGATGCTGCTGATCCCGGCCTTCGCCATCGGCCGGACCCAGGAACTTCTGTACCACTTCAACCACATGGTAGACGCCGGGGAAATCCCCAGGTTGCCGGTGATGCTGGATTCGCCCATGGCCGAGAGGGTCACGGCCGTCTACCGCGCCCACCGTGAATGCTACGACGATGTGACCTGGGAAGGCATTGAGCGCGGCGATCCGCCGATGAGTTTTCCAGGGTTGCGGGAGATTGCCTCCGCCCAGGAGTCCAAGACGCTCAAGCGCACCAAGCCCCCGGCCGTGATCATCGCCGGTTCGGGCATGTGCACGGGGGGACGCATTCTTCATCACTTGAAGGACTTTCTCGACAAGGAGAGCACCACCGTCATCTTCGTCGGTTGGCAAGGCTACGGCACGCTGGGCCGGCGACTGGTGGACGGTGAGGAAAAGGTTCGCATTTACGGGGAGAAGATCGATGTGCGGGCGAAGATAGAGACTTTAAACGGATTCTCCGCCCACGGAGATCGCGATGTCCTTGTGGCCTGGGCCAAGGAAATCCCAGGATCGTCTAAGAGATTTTTTGTAAACCACGGCGAGGAAGATGCCGCCCGTGGACTGGTCGCGGCTCTTTCCGGCGCGGAACTCTCCGGCCATGCCGTAAAATCCGGCGAGTCGTTCGAGATTTGACAGACACCTTCTACATGCTCAGCCTGGGTTGTCCCAAGAACCGGGTCGACTCCGAGCTGATCTGGGCCGCTGCCGCCAGGCGCGGACTGATTGCCGTTGACGATCCCTCTCAGGCCGATGTGATCGTGGTCAACAGCTGCGCCTTCGTCCAGGCGGCGGTCGAGGAATCTCTGGACGCCATTGTAGAATTGGGCCGTTACAAGACAAGCGGCCGCTGCCGGAAGTTGATCGTCGCAGGCTGCCTGACGCCGCGCTATCGAGACAGCCTGGCGGCCGAACTGCCCGAAGTGGACCTGTTCGTCGGCCCGGCCGAAGTGGGCGAGATCGGCGGCTGGATGGATTCCGACGCCGGCGGGGAAAGGGTTCGCTGCAAGTCCGGGCAAAGCTATCTGGCTGACTCCTCGGTGCCCCGGGTCAACTCGTTGGCGGCCGGCACGGCCTATCTCAAGGCAGCAGTCGGGTGCTCGAGGCGCTGTTCGTTCTGCCTGATCCCCGGCCTGCGCGGCCCATTTCGCAGTCGTCCGCTGGATGATCTGGTTGTCGAGGCCGAGAACCTGATCGAGCTGGGTGTGCGCGAGATCGTCCTGGTTGCTCAGGATCTCGCCGCCTGGGGAGACGACTTGCCGGGACGCCCGGAGCTTGCCGATCTGGTCGCGGCCCTGTCCGAAGTGGCCGGTCTTGACTGGCTGCGGCTGATGTACTTGTTTCCGACGGCTGTCCCCGATCGGCTGATTGAAGTAATCTCGAGCAGGCGGAACGTGCTGCCGTATCTCGACATTCCGCTACAACACTCGGACGAAAGGGTACTTCTGAGAATGCGCCGCGGGGGCGATCCCGCGAGCATGCTCGCTCTGGTAGAGCGCTTGCGTCGAGACATCTTTGGGGTAGTCTTGCGCACTTCGTTGATGACGGGTTTTCCCGGGGAGGACGAGAAAGCTTTCCGTCGGCTCGTGGAATTCGTGGAGCACTGTCGTTTCGAACGGCTGGGAGTTTTCGCTTTTTCAGCGGAGGAGGGCAGCCCGGCGGCCGATCTCGACGACCAGATCCCGGCCGAGTTGGCCGAGAGCAGGCGTGCCGAGCTTCTGGACGTACAGCGCCGGATTGCAGAGGACTACAATCGATCGCTTATCGGGCAAGAGATAGAGGTACTTGCGGAAGACGTCGGGGTCGGGCGGGCCTGGAACCAGGCGCCCGAAGTCGACGGGAAGACGGTAATCCGCGGGCGGGCCGAACCTGGCCGGATAGTCCGGGCGGTCGTCAAACAGGCCGGATCGTACGACCTCGAGGTAGATGTCTGTGAATGAAAGGGCGACGAAACTCGTCATTCATGCGGAGGGTAAGATGACAAGAGGCATCGGGATCGGATGCATGATCATGGCTGCGATCGGCATGCTGGCCGCTCAAGCATCGGGCAAGCAGCTCTCGGCCATGCAGGTGGCCAGCAAGATCCAGGCATTCTACGTGCGCACCAATGATTTCCAGGCAGGCTTCAGGCAGGAGTATTTTTCAAAGGCCCTCGGTCGCAAGAGATCTTCTACCGGTTTCGTCTACATCAAGAAGCCGGGCATGATGCGCTGGGACTACAAGACCCCGCGAGCCAAACATTTCGTCGTGGACGGCAAGGCGCTCTACGTCTACGACCCGGATCTGATGCAGGTAATGCGCGACAAGTCTTTTTCCGGTTCTCGCCTGACAGGCGCCGTGAATTTCTTGTGGGGCAAGGGCAACCTGGGCAAGGAGTTCGTGATAACTTTTTCAAAACGAAAAGACCTGGGCGGTCCGGACCGTTACGTGCTGCAGCTTGTGCCCCGCAAGAAGGCCCGCTTCAAGAAACTGATCTTCGTAGTGGATGCGAAAACCTACAGTGTCTCTGAGACAATAGTCGAAGATCCGGGCGGCAACGTGAACCACGTCTTTTTCGACCACGTTTCTACCAACGTGGGCCTCAAAGACAGCTCCTTCCATTTCGACATTCCGGCAGGCGTAGACGTGATCGATATTCCCCACGGCGAGGGTGCGATCCGGTAGCGCGGGTAAATCAGCCAGTATGATCGCGGATCAAAACTTCGCGGGGGCGGGATCCGTCGGGGGGGCCGACTATACCTTCGCGTTCCATACGCTCGACCAGGCGCGCCGCCCGGTTGTAACCTATCCGCAGCTTGCGCTGAACCATCGAGGTCGAGGCTTGTCCGGCCTCGGCCACCACGGCCACCGCCAGGTCGTACAACTCGTCGCGATCTTCGTCCTCGATCGCTAGATCGCCGCTGTCTTCTTCGGCCGAGGCCAGGATCGAGTCGTCGTAAACGGGCTGGGCCTGCTCTTTGAGGTGCTGAACCACGCGGGATATCTCGTCCTCGGTTATCAGCGCCCCGTGGATGCGGACTATTTGCGAGCTGGTCGGCGGGTGGAAGAGCATGTCGCCGTTGCCCAGCAGGGTCTCTGCGCCGTTACCGTCCAGGATGGTGCGCGAGTCGGTCTTGGAGGCCACCCTGAAAGAGATGCGCGCCGGCAGGTTGGCCTTGATCAGGCCGGTGATCACATTGACAGACGGGCGCTGGGTGGCGACGATCAGGTGGATGCCGGCCGCACGCGCCTTCTGGGCGATGCGGGCGATGGAGGTCTCGACCTCGCGACTGGCCGTCATCATCAGGTCGGCCAGCTCGTCGATCACGATGACGATGTGCGGTAGTTTGACGAACTTCGCATCGTCGTCGGAAGGCTCTTGCGATTCGCATGCATCGGCCGGGTTCTCTTCCTCGGCGGGCGGGCTGGACGTCATCCCGGCCGTGGCCGTCTTGTCGATCACGATCACTTTCTTGGTCGCCTGAGCGCCTTTTTCAGATTGTCCGGAGTTCAGGCGATCGACCTTGCGATTGTAGGTGTCCAGTGATCGGACGCCGACGGCGTGCAGCAACTGGATCCGGCGCTCCATCTCGCAGACCGCCCAGTTGAGCGCTGCCTGCGCCTTGCGCGGATCGATCACTACCGGCAACAGCAGGTGAGGGATGTCCTCGTACAGGCTCAGCTCGAGCATCTTGGGATCGACCATGATGAAACGCACGTCCTCCGGAGTGGCCCGGTATAGAATACTGGTAATCATGGCGTTCAGAGCAACGCTCTTGCCGGTTCCGGTCGCTCCGGCCACCAGCAAGTGAGGCATCTTGTTCAGGTCGGTCACGAACGGGGCGCCTTCGATGTTCTTGCCCAGCGCCAGCGTCAGCTTGGAACTGCTGCCCTGGAAAGAGTGATGAGAGATTATTTCCTTGGCGAATACCGTCTGGCGCTGCTTGTTGGCGACCTCTATGCCGACCACCGATCGCCCCGGAATGGGAGCCACGATACGCACGCTGAGCGCGCCCAGGGCCAGAGCCATATCGTCGGACAGGCCGGCGATCTTGGAGACCTTGACTCCCGGGGCGGGAACGTATTCATACATGGTGACTACCGGCCCGGGCATGATCTTCTTGACCTTGCCTTCCACGCCGTAGCTGGAAAGCTTTTCCTCCAGGCGCCGGGCGTACTCGTGAAGCTGCTCCTTCTCGATCTCGTTCTGGCCCTGTTCTTCGGAATCGAGGAGCTCTATATCGGGTAGTTCATATTCCTTGAGATTGAAAGTCCGCTCGAGCTTACGGACGTTCGCTACAGGCGGTTTCTTTTCCCTGCGCGGGATGACTATCTCGGGTTCCGGTTCGCCCGCGGCCTCCTCGATGACCTGTTTCGAGACTTCGACCACGGCCGGCTCGACGACTGAGCCTGGATCGCTGGTGACCACTACGGGCTCGCGGCGCTCCAAATCGGGATCGATGACATCCATGCCGATGGACGAGGCGAACCATGGTTCCTTTTTCTTGCCGGGATCTGAAAGTTGAGCGGCGGCGGCCTGGGTAGCGGCCTTGCTTTCTCGCAGGCCGGCCAGTAACTCTCGGGATTCCCGGGCGAGAAAAACAAACGCACGGCGAGCCGAGGATGCCGTGGCTCGCCATGCCCGTGAGGCTGCCCAGAGCATGGCCTGCCCGCTTTTAATGGCCGCGATGCGCAGGTAGCGCCAGGTTAGCATGACGCTGTTTACCGGGCTGAAGCCGGTTGCAGCAATCAGACACAGTATCATCCCGGTGGTAACCACCATCAGCGAGCCGGTAACAGATAACAGAGAAATAAAGAGCCCGCCCATGTATTCGCCGACCACGCCTCCAGGAGGATAACCCATGATCGGATCCCCGGAGAATACGAGGTGGCAGAGGACCGTGCCCAAAATCGTCAGCAGCAGGCCACCTGTGACCTTGCTCGCCGTTACCCGGACGCTGCCCCTGCTGAAGGCGACCACCGCCCCGTAGACAAGCCCGCCCACCAGCAGAAAGGCCGCCAGTCCCAGGCTCGAGAACAGAAACGCCCCCAGATATGCGCCGACCAGGCCGAACAGGTTTGAGGCCTTCTCGCCGATTCCGTCGAAGACGGGATCGCTG
Source organism: uncultured Myxococcales bacterium (assembly GCA_964513625.1). Classification (GTDB taxonomy): domain Bacteria; phylum Myxococcota; class B64-G9; order B64-G9; family B64-G9; genus DATKYQ01. The sequence goes on from CAZENH010000016.1 coordinate 80,295, forward strand.
GGAGAGAAGGACGAGAGCGACAGCAACACCAGAGCGGCAGCCAGGCAGAAGACCACTCCAATTACTTCGTTCTGCCTGTTTTGAGCGGTAGCCTCCCTGACAGCCCCCCGAGCCTTTTTCAATCCCTTGCTTATGGTTGAGCTCATGGCACCTTCCCTCGTAGCGGTTTTATCAGGCATTTTCATTGTAGGGCAGGTGTAGGGATATGTCAAAAAAATGACTACATTATCCTACATAATACTACATGAAGCAGGTGGGATCATTCTTGTTTGGATTTTTTGAGCCTCTCGAGCCTTTCTGGTTCTACCCGGATGACGATGGTTCTCTCTTTGGTGAGCGATACCAGGCCCGGTTGGCCCTTTACCGGGCGCAGGTTCATAACCCGGGTGTAGGCGACCTCCATCTTCTCAGTGCCTGAAAGATATGCAGACAGAGTGGCCGCGTCGAGTAGTGATTGCTCATCGATCTCTTCGTTTTTGCCAAGGCGCACTACAACGTGGGCGCCCGGACGATTGCGAGCGTGTAGCCAGAGATCCGAGGCGTGGGCGATGTGGAAGGTCAGCTGGTGATTATCCTTGGCGCTGCGGCCTACCAGGATCTTGCGCCCGGTCTTTGAAACGTAGGTTTTATATGGTTGTCGGCGTAAGGCAGCAGTTTTTTTTCTTCGTACGGGTTTTGCAAACGAGTCCTCGATATCTTCGATCTCGGCGATCGAATCCGCTTTTTCGAGGCGCCCGAGAAGATCGATCAATTCCTCCTCCAGCGATGTAGCTTCGCGTAAACGCGGCTCGATTTTCGCCCGCCCTCGTTCCAGGCGTCGGCCGCGGGCGAAGAGCCGCTCCATGTTCTCAACCGGAGTGAGTGCCGGCTCGAGCGGTATGGCTATCAGAGCGGTGTTGGGATCCGAATAGTCGGGCAGCTCGATGCTGCTCATCCCCTTGCGTGCAAGGTGCAGTCCGGCCTTGAGAGCTTCGGCCTGCCGGAAGAATTCCAAAGCTTTGGCGGTGCGCGAAAAATCGTCTGTGAGTTTTCCGATCAAGGCGCGTTGCTTGCGCAGTCGGCGCTTTAGCAGTTGGATAACCAGCCGGCGTCGTTCGTCAAGCGACTTCTCGTCGGTCAACCGAGCGTAGTGCGCGGCAACCGCCCGGTTGACCGCAAGGTTCACGGGATCGACCGGCGGGAAACGCGAAGACCCCGGATCGCCGCTTGTGGATGTGCCCTGTGAACGATAGCTCTCACCGGTATCCGCCTGGCCGACCAGGGCATGCAGGATCTGATCACGCTCGTTGAGCAGCAGCAGGCGGCCGCGCCGGCCGAATAGCTCGGCCAGGAGAGTGCGCCGCCCGGATTCGGAGTGCTTGGCAAAATCGAGCCGCACTATCCTGTCGTTGCCGAAAAGGGCGATTTTTGAAAGCCGCTGACCGGTTAGCTCTGCACGAGACTTCATTACCCAGGCCGGGGGCACGGCGGGACAACGCTTGCGGGAGTCGATCAGCTGCAGGCGGGTCAAGCCGGGCGCCAGATCGATGTACAAGATGCGTGTCACACCGCCACCGCGCAGGGAAATCTGGCAGTCCTGGGAAGTTGGCGCGGACAGCTTGACAAGCATGCTGCCGGTCAGGCAGGCCGCGAGCTCGGCTACGACGTCGCTGAGCTCAGGGAGGGTGAGACTCATCCAGAATGGGTGCGGCCTATGAGCAAAACGGCCAGAAAGGATTGCAAATCAGGCCCGAGCAGCAACTGTTGGTCGAGAATGGATCGCATGTTTCGCCGGCTTCGTGGCAGCCGGATTCGCACACGTTACTGGAGTTGCAGAACTCGCCGGCCCCGCATGGCGGCTGGCAGTTCGAAATCCACTCGCACTGGTTATAGGAGGTGTTGCATTCGTATCCGTTGGCGCAAACAGGATCCTGCGTCGAGCAGTCGAGATCCATCTCGCAACCGTAGCTCTCACATGTGTATCCCGGGCAGCACTCGTTACCGTCCGGGTATGTGCACTCCGTTGTCGGCCCGCAGTTGCCGCTCATGTAATCGCAATGGTAGCAGGCGTCGATCTGCTGGCAGGTGGCGTCGGGATCCGGATAGCGGTAGCAAGGCTCGGGGGCGCAGGCGTCATCGCCCGGTTTGCAATAGAAGAATTCGTCACAGTGCTCGTCGTCGGTGCACTCTACACAGGCATTGTTGGCGGGGCTACCTGCCGTCTTGCAGTGCGGCAGAGTTGGGCTCGCTGCGACGCAGTCGGCGTCGGCCAGGCACTCAGCGTAGTAACAGCTCTTGGTGTCCGAGTCGCAGTGATAGCCGGCCCCCTGTTTTTCGACGCACTCGTCGTCACTCAGACAGCCCGCTGCACAAGTGTAGTCGCGGCACCACTGGTAAGTGCCGCAGTGATCGCTTGTCTTGCATTGTACACAGTCGCCGCTGTCCGATTTACAATAGGGTGTGCCGGGAGTGCCTGTGCAATCGGAGTCGTTTACGCAGATCATATCCGTGCACAGGTGACCCAAACTGCAACGCTCGGTGCCGGCACAGTCGTTGTCGTCGCGGCACTCGACGCAAGTGTGCGAGTCGGTCAGACAGTATGGGTTGCCCGAGGTGCAGTGGGCGTTTTCATAGCAGGCCACGCACTGGCGCATGGTCGGTTCGCACACCTGGGGAGAGCAGTGCGTGTCCTCGACGCACGGATAGCACTTGCCCTGGACAATGTCGCAGTGGGGCTTGCCGTTCTCGGTGCAGTCGGCATCGCTGGTGCAGTCGGGGCCTTCGATCTCGCAGGTATGGCTGTCGTTGCAGAAGTAGCCCGACTCACAATCGCCGTCCTGCTTGCAGGCCACACATACGCCGCCGGTCAGGCAGAAGGGAGTAGGGGCGTCGCAGTCAGCGTCCGACTCGCATGGATTGTCGGGAACACAGACCTCCTTGAGGATCAGGCAGCTGTAACCGGAGGGACAATCGGCGCTGGACTTGCAGACGGTACCCACCCGGCAGAAACCATCGAGACACAGGTTGCTGATGGGACAGTCGCCGATGGAGCTGCAGGCGATGTCATGATCACCGCCGTCAGCGCCGTCGCTTGCGTCCGGGCCGGCGTCGTTGCCGCCGCCCGAGCCCGAACAGGCGGCTAAGCCAAGTGAAACAAAAAATAACGCAATCAGGACGACCCGCGGGAAAACCTTCATCGAAAACCTCCGGGTTCAACTTCGCTCGCTCAGGGCGGCATGCACAGACCCTTCAGGCCGGTGTGGCGGTACAGGCAATCCTGTCCGCCCGCGCACTGTTGAAAAATCAACGAGCACTCGTAGCGACAGGTGAAGGTCGGGTTGAAGTTGGGATCGGCCAGGGCGCACCAGATGCAAAACAGCGAGCTGTCGCACAAGAGTCCCGCCGCCTGATCGCAGTTGCTGTCGGTGAAGCAGGCGTCTCCCTCGCCCGAGCCGCCCGAGGACTCGCAGGAGTTGGTCGTCAGGTTGCAGGTCCAGCCCGAGGGGCAGTCGAGGTCGGAAGTGCACTCGACCGAGTCCTGGACGCACTCATGAGTGCCGGCGTCGCAATGGGTTCCCGCCGGGCAGCCGCTGGCCGTGCACCAGCACATCCCGTCCGCCTGGCAATCGAAGCCGGTGGGGCAGGGATGGGTCGCGTCGCATTTGTCGGCGCAAGTACAGCTAAGCGTGTCGCAGTAATGATCGCTGTCGCAGCCGCCGCAGCAGTCGGTCTGGCCGCACTGGTGGCTTACATAGTTGCAGGTCTCGGGAGGTACGCAGTCGTCGTTGGAATCACAACCCTGTTTGCATTGTCCGTCACCGGTATCGCACCACTGGCCCTGAGGGCAGGTCTCGGGGGAGCAGCCCGGCGTGGTGCAGTGGTTTGCGACGCATACCTGTCCCACCAGCGGGCAATCGATGTCGTTGATGCATTGCTGCACGCACTTGCCCTCGTCGTTGCAGCGCGGGAATTCGGGATCTATGCAGTCGGAGTCTGAGATGCACTCGTTGGTATTTTCGGGCACGCATGTGCCGAAGTTGCAGTAGTAGCCGACGCAGCAGTCGTCTGTGCCCTGGCAAACCGGCGGGGGAGCAGTGCACTCGTTGTTCTTGCACACCAGGCATACAGATCCTGCGCAGTCGTCGCGGGTCGAGCAGTTCTTGGGAACGCACTTGCCGTTCTTGCAGACCTCGTTGTCGGCACACTCGTCGTCAATCGTGCAGGTCTGCTCGTCGCCGCCCGTGGGCTTGCACTCTCCGCTGATGCAACTTTCGCCCGAGAAGCAGTCGCAGTCGCTCTGGCAGTTGACCGGCGGCGCGCCGTTCTCGCACTGGTGTGTTGCCTGGTTGCAGACTTCGTTCTTGGTTTTGTCGCAGTCGTAGTTGCAGTTGCAGGACGTCGCGCCTACGCAGACGCCGCCCTTGCACTCGGTTCCGGCCGGGCAACCCGCGTTGTCCTGGCAGAGAATCGGGCCGTCGCCGCTGTCATTCCCGTCTCCATCCTGCATGACCTGACGATCTGGTGAGACCTGATCGCCGCTGCAATTCGGAAGCACGAACAACATCACAGCGGCCGCCAAAGGCGCGAGCCAAAAGCCTGCCTTCATAGCCAGTCTCCTTCCATCCTCATGTGCCACAGATCTCATCCGCCAGCCAACCAACGTCGCAACCCTGTGTCTTTATCATCCCTCGTATGATACTAGGCGGCTCGGCCGTGAGGCGTCAAGTACAGTGCGTTAAAAATGCAAGACTCGCGCATGTTTCAGCACAATGTAGGACATGCGGCTGGAGCGGTTCTAATTTTTAAGAGTGCAGCGTGCGTGCTAAAGTGATTCCTGTAATCGAAGTGGGCCTTGCGGCCTTCAATGCCAGGCCGCAGGCCTCCAGGGTGGCCCCGCTGGTGACGACGTCATCGACCAGGCAAATTCTCTTGCCGGCGATTCGCGCTCCCGCGCGAAGCGTGAAAGCCCCGCGCAGGTTCTCGGCTCTCTGGCGCCTGCCGTGCGTTTTTGATTGTGAAGGTGTGGGACGGGTGCGCCTGAGCAACTGCGGTGCCGTCTCGATCTGCAGGGCCGCGCCCAACTCCCGGGCCAGCAAGGCCGACTGGTTGAAGCCTCGCTCGGCCAGCCGCTTGCGATGTAAGGGAACCGCAACCAGGAGATCGTAGCTTGAAAAATTAATTTCCGGCTGCAGTTCATTTGCCAGTATACGAGCGAGGTAGGGGGCTAGCTGACGCTGGTGGCCGTACTTCAGTCTCGTGATTGCCCGGGACATACTGCCGCCGAAGGCGAATCCGGAGCGCAGCATGACAAGCGCTGAATCATGCTGGCGGCAATCGGGACAAACACCGGCGCCCTGGTAAGGCTGGCCGCAACGCTGACACACGGGCGGCAAGATCTCTTCGAAACCCTCCCGGCAGATCGGGCAGACCGGCGGCTTTGAATGATCGAGCAGCTCTCCGCAAAGCGCGCAAGACTGCGGCAGCAAAAGGTCGGCGACTCCGCCAATGACCTTGGACAAACCGCCGGATAGTAAACTCACTGCTCCCCGGTGCTTTGTTCGATCTTGATATTCCCGGCATCGATCCATAGGCCGTCCAGATCGTAGAAGTCTCGCGCGGTCTCCTGGAAAATGTGTACCACAACCTCGCCGTAGTCGAGCAGGATCCACTGGCCGCCCTCGTACCCCTCGACCCCCAGGGGCGTGACATGCGCCTTTTTCAGATCTTCCCTCAAGTGGTCCGCCATAGAACGGGCGTGGCGGTCGCTGGTGGCGGAAAGGATCACGATGAAGTCGGTGTATGAACTAAGCTCGCCGAGCTCGAGTAGCCGCGGCTGGCGTGCCTTGTTTTCAATTGCGCACTTCATGAGTGCCGTAGCCAGTTCTATTGCCTCGATGTTGAACCTCCGCTGGTTTTCTTTTCTTGCTTGCCCCTTTTGTTATCCTTGGCCACGCCTGCTGCCGCGCCCAGAGTCGAGGTATAACCCTTACCGAAATAATAATCGATTGGGTGGGTGTCGACCTGGATGTGCTCGGGAATGGACTCTATCAGTTTTGCGTCCGGGGCGGCGATGGAAGGCGGGTTGCCGAATCCGTCAGTGTGCAGGACAGTCTTGACGGTCAAAACGATCTCGTCGTTATCTCCCTGAGACGGAAAAGCCAGCTCTCCCGAGAAGTCGACGCTCAGCACGGCACCACAGTCGGCGTCAACAAGGATCGTGCCCGATGCCGCAAGCGGCTTTAGCTTGTCACGCCAGCGATCACGCGCGCTGGGGGTAGGCTCGATCGGCAGGACGTATTTCGTGACCCCGGCGGGAACCTCGGCCGGTACGAGCGCGCCTGCAACCGGGCGCGGCTTGGCGTCGTTTGTGCCAATCGAGAAACGAACCGCATCTCGGCCGTTGTGGCGAACCATTCCCTGTTTAACAAAGCCGAGACGTCCGCGGAAGAGACGATAGATTGCGGCCCAGCTTCCATAAGCTGCCGCGCGCCACTTGAGATGATCTCCGCTCAGTGTTTCATGCTCGTGGAACGCTCCGTAGCGGTTGCGCATGAAGAAATGGTTTGCCGAATAGACGACCTCGTAGCCCTGGCCCGACTCGTTTTCTACCTTGACCCTGAAATCACCGTTACGAGCCAATACGATCAGGTCTTCCTCGCGCAGCGAAGCTTTTGTCTTGGGCCCGGTGAAGGCGAAACGCGTATTGACCGTCGTGCGATGGGGGCCCAGGCGCTTTGCAACTTCGTCGAAGCCCATGATGTTTATCCGGTCGGCCAGCTTGCCGTCGTTGGTAATGGCAAATGGGTCGATCGACTCGGGAGCCGAAGTTTTTTCGCCCGCCGCGGGATCGAGGAAGTGATCGAGGTGTGCCTCCCTTTTGTCGCCGCATCCGCAGACAATCACCAGAAAAGAGAGCGCTAGAATTTCAACGCAGGTTCTCATAATGGCAGTAGCTTGCCCCATCCCGGAGCGCGGGTCAATCTCTTAGATATGTTATTCGTCCCGGGATTGATCCGGGTGCCCGGGTGTGATTTAATTCACAAACTCAAACCGCTGTACGAAACAGTATCCGGGAGGAGCGCCGAAAATGAAGTGTCCCAAGTGTGCAACCGAGATGACCGTCAAGGACTACAAGGGCATCGAGATCGATCGCTGTCCAGATTGCAAGGGGTTCTTTCTCAACAAGGGAGAGCTCAAGGACATCGATGACAAGAACATAGGAACCATCATCGACATCTGTGCTTACTCGCAAAAGGCCGAGCACATGGACGACGTCCAGGCCCACTGCCATGCTTGTGACAACCCGATGATCCGGCTAACCGGCGCCGGCGACGTCAACTTCGACTGGTGCGACAAGTGCGAAGGAGTCTTCTTCGACCGCGGCGAACTGGCCGCGATCGATCTTTTCGAAGATACATGACTGGAATGCGAGCCGTCATTTGCAGGCTCGCCTCGATAATGGACGGAGCACCATGCAAGACTGGAGGGAGATCGCAGGCCTGCGTGTTATCCGGCGCCTGGCCGAGATAGTCAACAAACGCTGGAACCTGGGAATAGGTTTCGCCGACGGCACGGGTCAGTTGATCGAGGGCCCGGAATTCGCCCGCTTCGCCACGCGCCGGCCGCTATGCGATCTGGTCAAATCGACGGAGGAGGGTTGCAGGCGCTGCAACGAGACGGCCAAGGGCATGCTCGATCACTTTCGAGCATGCGGAGGCGAACAGGGCGCAGCGGCCTTCACCTGCCATGCCGGCTTGACGGAGATATACGTGCCGGTAACGATGGACGACCAAGAACAAGGGCTGATTCTGGCAGGCGGCATGCTTCTGGAGCGTGGCCTGCCGACACAGAAGAAGATCGTCAAGGCCCATGGAATGGAACTGGACATCTCAGAGTCCGAGTTGGTCAAGGCAATTCGCAAGACTACGACCATGTCGGCCGAGGCCGAGTGTTATCTGAAGGATCTGCTCGAGATAGTCGTCCGCGAAATGCTGGTCTACCGTGAGGAGATTACCCGCAAGGAGCGCAGGCTCGATCGCCTGACAAGGGAGATGGCACAGAGGTCGGCTTATGGACAGATAGTCGGTAAAAGCGCACCGATGCGCGAGCTTTACAGGTTTCTGGACAAGGTGGCGGGGACCGACTCGACGGTGCTTATTGAGGGCGAGAACGGCACCGGAAAAGAGTTGGTGGCACGGGCGGTGCATTTCAACTCGAAGCGCTCGCGAAAACCTTTCGTGATTCAGAACTGCTCTGCCCTGAACGATAATCTACTTGACAGCGAGTTGTTCGGCCACGCCCGGGGGGCATTCACCGGTGCGACCGGTATAAAGAAGGGGCTTTTCGAGGTAGCCGACGGAGGCACTTTTTTCTTGGACGAGATCGGCGACATGAGCCCGGCGCTGCAGGTCAAGTTGCTCAGAATTCTCCAGGAAGGAACCTTCATTGCAGTAGGCAGCACGCAGACAAAGAAGGTGGACGTGCGTGTCATTGCAGCTACCAACCGCGACCTGAGGGAAATGGTCGAACACGGCCAGTTCCGAGAGGATCTCTACTATCGCATCAACGTCATCGGAGTGAGGCTGCCCCCTCTGCGGGAACGCCGTGATGACATTCCGATGCTGGTCGCGCATTTCCTCGACAAGCACACCCGAAAGGGGATCAAGGCCAGTCTGCAGTCAGCCTGCTTAGAGCGCCTGATGGACTATAACTGGCCGGGAAACGTAAGGGAACTGGAGAACGAGATCGAGCGCTTGCTGGTGTTACAGGGCGATGACGGCGAGATCGGCGAAGAGTTCCTGTCGCCTAGGATCCGCTATGAGATCTACCGAGACGGTGAAAGCACCATTGCGCCCGGCTTACCCCATGCGATTGAGCGGCTGGAACGCACCATGATCCTCGATCATCTCAAGCAGGCTCGCTGGAACAAAACCAAGGCAGCAGCCAGCCTGGGAATCTCGCGCCGCAACCTGATCCGCAAGGTCAAGACCTACGAACTGGATCGCCGTAACCGATAACCTGCTCAACGCCAGGAAATACACTGTCGGGCACGGGCGGGTTCCCGTCCGGTGACCGTTGACACCCACCTCAGCCGAGACGTATCCATAGCAATCTAACCAAGGCAGAACGAACATGCACTGCACGTGTCACAGGACGGGAACCCGCCCGTGCCCGACAGCCGTTCCGAATACCCCCTACAACTTCACCCCTTCTAGCCTCCCCAGAACCAGCGTCAGGTCGATCCCTTCTGGAAAATAGGTGTTCAGTGAGCGAATGATGCCGGCCAGCACGCCCTCGCGCCAGCCGCGATCCTTGATGAACCCGAGGCACTCTTCGAGGCAATGGCACCTGACCAGCGCTGACCCAATAAGATCGAGCCCGTTTTCGAAATGAATGCTGACCGTGCGGGCCCGAGCACGGCATTCTATCAGCCCGGCCGCGGACAGCATCCGGTTGGCCGTCGGTGGATCCGGCAATCTTGCGCAGAATGCGTCGAGCTTGTCCTGGGCAGCCAGCAGATCTTCCTTCTCGAGCACCTCGCGAAAGACGTCAAGCAACTCCTGAAAGCTGCCCGAAAGCAAGGCTCCGATGAGAACGAAGCCGTCCTTGCCAAGCAGACGCACTGCCTCGGTCAGAACAACCGGCAAGTCGTAGATGGTTGGCAGCCCGGGGCAGAAGACGCCCTGGTAGGCCTCATCCGCGAAGGTGAGTGCGTCCGGCCGCTCCTTCTTGAAGAATACCCGTTTGCGCTTGTCGGCCGGAATCTTGGGTCTGGCCAGATCCATCAGCTCTCGCACGTCCTCGACGGCGATCAGTCGACCTGTCTCCGGAAGGCGGGCGGCAATCTCGGTCGTAAGCTCACCAGTAGCACAGCTCATCTCGAGCAGCGTGGCCTTGCCGGGCAATTCGGCCGGGAAGGACTCGAGCAGGAAGGGCACGAAGTGGCCCTCCCAGTGGGGCGCGACCTCTTTCTCGTACACCCGGGCGAGCTTATGGGCTTCCATTGGAGAGCCTTCTATCACAAGCGCCGCCGGATGGCTACTTTGACTTTTTGTAGTGGCGCATGCGCATGAGCAGGCCCTCAAGCAGGCCCGACAGAAAGCGAACTTGCCGGTTTTTGGGAGAAAGCTCTTTGGCACGGCGAATATCGTCAATCGCCGTACGGATCAATCGGGCGTCCCAGGACAGGTAACCCAGTGCCAGCAAGGTCTTGACGCGGGCAATACGCGCGCCGAGGTGATCGGGATAGAGTTCGATGGCCCGCCCGAAAGCCTTGGCCGCCTCTCGATAGCGTCCCCTCGACAGCAAGAGAGACCCGCGGCCGTAGCTCTCACGAAAGCACTTCATTGTTTTCTGATCGAGTTGAACAAGTCGCCTGCCAGATCCCTCGGCTGCGGGAACAGACACCGCCGGCCTCCAGGGCCTCCCGGCCCGCAGTCCGGGGGCCGAAAGCAAAAGACATGCCGCTAGTAAACCAGCTGTCCGCCCGACGACCATGACCCGGGATACTATCCGCAGCCTGGAAAGTCGGCAAGGGTATATCTATCACTCGGACTCTTATCCATTCTGCTGTTGCCCCTTATAAATTATTTGAATCGAAATAGAGCGCGAAAACGGTTGACAACCTGTGTCAAGAGGGTATTTTGTCGCCAAGATTACCCTAGCTGGAGGAAAAGGCATGGAAACCGTGTTGTTGCTGGTTGCACCCGTTGCCGGCGTTCTGGCTTTGCTGTTCGCCTTCATCAAGGCCGTATCTGTCAACAAGGCCGACGCCGGGACCGAGCTGATGCAGGAGATCGGCGGCCACATCCGTGAGGGCGCCATGGCCTTTCTCGGCCGCGAATACAGCGTGCTTGCGATTTTCGTGTTGGTGGTTGCGGGGTTGCTCGCATGGGCCAACTCTGGCATGGAGAGTTCATCCTGGCTGGTCGGGGTAAGCTTCATCATCGGTGCGTCCTGTTCGGCCTCGGCCGGTTATTTCGGCATGCGCGTCGCCACGGCGGCCAACGTACGCACCGCCGCCGCGGCCCGTACAGGCCTCAACCCGGCGCTCAAGATCGCCTTCTCGGGCGGCGCGGTAATGGGCATGAGCGTGGTCGGCCTGGCCACGCTGGGTCTGGGCGTTCTCTTCTGGATCTACTCGATGATCTGGGATTTCCAGGGGGCCGATACCAACGTTGTGCTCAACACAATAACCGGATTCTCGCTGGGAGCCTCTTCCATAGCGCTTTTCGCCCGCGTGGGCGGCGGTATCTACACCAAGGCTGCGGATGTGGGCGCCGACCTGGTCGGCAAGGTCGAGGCCGGCATACCGGAAGACGATCCGCGCAACCCCGCCACAATCGCCGACAACGTTGGTGACAACGTAGGCGACGTGGCCGGCATGGGCGCCGACCTGTTCGAGTCTTACGTAGGCGCCATCGTCGGCGCGATGGTTCTGGGCGCCAGCTGGATTCCCGCCATCAAGGCCCAGAACGCCGATATGGGATACAACGCCATTTTCTTGCCGTTGATCATCGCCGGCGTGGGAATCGTGCTTTCGATCATCGGCACTTTCTTCGTGCGCACCAAGGAGGGCGGCAACCCGCAGACGGCTCTGAATACGGGAACCTTTCTGACTGCCATCCTTACGGCCGGGGCGACCTTCGCGCTGGCCAGATTCCTGCTTCCGGCCGAGTGGACCGTGGGCCTCGTTACGTTCCACTGGTGGGGCATCGCCACCTCGGCGGTGGTCGGGCTTGCGGCCGGTGTTGCCATCGGCGTGCTGACCGAGTTCTACACCGGTGAGGGGAAGACGGCCACTAACCAGATCGCCGAGGCATCCCAGACGGGCGCGGCCACCAACATCATCAAGGGCCTGGCGGTGGGCATGCGCTCGACAACCTGGCCGCTTCTGGTGCTGGCAGTGGCCATCGTGGCTGCCTATTATTTCTCCGGCATGTACGGCATCGCCATCGGCGCATTGGGCATGCTTTCCACCACCGGCATCCAGTTGGCGGTGGACGCTTACGGCCCGGTGGCCGACAACGCGGGCGGCATAGCCGAGATGGCCGAACTGCCGCCCGAGGTTCGCGGCCGCACCGACAAGCTCGACGCAGTCGGCAACACCACGGCCGCCATCGGCAAGGGTTTTGCAATCGGCTCGGCGGCGCTGACGGCGCTGGCGCTATTCGCAGCATTCCGCGCCCAGGTTGGCATGGACAGCATTGACGTGGCCGACCCGGTGGTCATGGCCGGCCTGTTGATAGGCGGCATGATGCCCTTTTTGTTCTCGTCCTTCGCACTGAACGCGGTCGGCCGCGCAGCCCAGGCGATGATCGAGGAAGTGCGCCGCCAGTTCCGCACCATCGAGGGGCTGATGGAAGGCAAGGCCAAGGCCGAGTACGCCAAGTGCGTCGATATTTCCACCACCGCTGCCATCAGGGAGATGATTGCCCCCGGGCTGATTGCGGTGCTGGTGCCGGTGATCATGGGCTTCATCAGCGTCAAGGCCCTGGGCGGATTGCTGGCCGGCGTGACCGTCACCGGCGTGCTGATGGCTCTCTTCATGGCCAACGCCGGAGGCGCCTGGGACAACGCCAAGAAGCACATCGAAGGCGGCGCCCTGGGAGGCAAGGGATCCGATTCGCACAAGGCCGCGGTTGTCGGCGACACCGTCGGCGATCCCTTCAAGGACACCGCCGGCCCGGCGCTTAACATCCTGATCAAGGTGATGAGCGTGGTGTCTTTGGTGTTGGCGCCGCTGTTCGCCAAGTGGGGAAGCCTGTTGTTCAAGTGAGTGAGGATGCCTCAAGCGCGCCGCGGCAACTTGGCGCGCATCTCGAACATCTTTGTGAATTGATAGGCGGACTGGGGGAAGATCACCGCCGGGCGGCCGGGCAACTGGCCGAGCTCGGCGATAGGCTGGCCGGGCAGTGTTTTCACCTGGCTGTGCTGGGCCAGTTCAAGCGCGGAAAGAGCACACTAATAAACGCCATCCTGGGCGAGAAGATACTGCCCACCTCGATAGTGCCGCTGACCTCCGTTCCGACTTACATCGTCTTCGGCCCTAGGCGCGAGCTACAGGTGCGCCGGCGCGACGCGCCGCTTGAACGACGAGAGTTCAATAACGCCGAGCAGGCGCTCGAACTGCTCAGCGAGTTGGTGACCGAGCCGGGCAATCCGGAGAACGTCAAGCGCATAGAACACGTTCGGCTGTCACACCCGGCCGGGATCCTCGAGCAAACGGTGCTGGTCGACACTCCCGGTATAGGCTCCACTTTCAGGCACAATACCGAGGTAACGCTGGAGTTCTTGTCGCAGTGCGACGCCGCCCTGTTCGTGGTCTCCGCCGATCCGCCCATTACCGAGGTGGAACTGGACTTCTTGGGACAGGTGAGAGAACGCGTGGAGAAGGTCTTCTTCGTCATGAACAAGGTCGACTATCTGAGCGCAGAAGAACTGGCGCAGGCCGTGTCTTTTCTCAAAGACACCCTACAAGGGCGGGCAGCCATCGGTGGTGAGATCATCGTTTACCCGCTTGCGGCGAGAAGTGCGCTTCAAGCGCGCATGAAAAACGATCCGGCCGAGCTTGCCTCCAGCGGAATCGAGCCGGTCGAAAGGGACCTGTTGGAGTTTCTGGCTCACGAGAAACAAAGGGCTCTTGGTCGGGCGATAGAAAAAAAGGCCCGCGACCTGGTCGGCGAGGAGATCATGAAAATACGCCTGCGGCTGCGCTCGCTCAAGATGCCGCTGGAAGAGCTGGAAGAAAAGCTGGCTGTCTTCGATCGGAAGATCGAGCAGGCCCACACCCAGCGTCGTACCGCGGGCGACCTGCTTGCGGGCGACGAGCAGCGCGCCCGGGATTTCGTAGAGCAGCAAGCACTGACGCTTAGAGACCGGGCCGGCAAACACCTGTCCACGGTGCTCGGCCAGGCAGTGGAGCGGTTCAAGCGTGAGGCCGCGGCAGAGCAGGACGTTGCCGGGGCCATCCAGGAGGCCATTCCCGAGCTTTTCGGTCAGGCCACCAGGGATCTTTCGGGCCTGGTAGCGCGCCGGGTAGATGACGTTTTAGCGGTACACCAGGAGCGCGCCGCGAACCTGGTCGAAGGCGTTCGCCGGGCGGCGGCGGAACTCTTCGATGTGCCATATCATCCGCCGGAGAGCGGCGACGTTTTCAACCTGGACACAAGGCTCTACTGGCAAACCGACAACTGGAAGCCCTCGTTCAGCCCGCTGCCCGAGGGCTCCCTGGATCGCCTGTTGCCCCGGCAGGTGCGCGCGTCCAGGCTGGCAGCACGCTGGGAAAAAAAACTCGCTACGCTGGTCGTCGAGAACACGGAGACCCTGCGCTGGCAAATATTAGGCTCACTGCAGAAAGCCTTCGCTGCATATCGCAACGCCTTGGATAAGCATCTTGTGGAAGTCATCGAGGCCACCCATGGAGCAATGCGCGCGGCATTCGAAAAGCGCAAGCATCACGCCGGCGAGATCTCGGAACGCTTCGAGCAGGACGAGCGGGCGGCGGCCGAACTCGATGCCTGGATGTCGCCCGGCCAAGAGTGAAAAATTGACAGTTAGGCCCGTGCTCCGTACGCTGGATTCATGAAGGCCTACATCCTTCCCTCGGGCGTCGAGATTCACCCCTTCGGCGATCCTGTCGGTGACGCAATGATCGGCAACCGACGGCTGCGAGACGCTCAGGAGCGAGTGCTGCGCAGAGCCGGCCTGGATGTCGAACGCATCTCGGGGCCCGAGGACATCCGCGAGAGCGATTTCCTGCTGACCTACGACGACGTCTTCTTCACCCGCCGGGTGATCGACGATTTCGTGCGCCGCGGACGGCAGGCGACCGAATCGCTTCGCTGCGGGTTGCCGGCCGATTCGCTGCTGGTAAAGCGCACGCGCTCGCTGCAAGATCTCGACACCGGCGAGGAAGGCGGCCAGAAGCTGTCTCTTTACAGGCTTTACCTGATCCACGGCCTGCAGCCGCCTGGTGCTGAAGACGGCCTGGCAGAGAGCCTTTCACGTGCGCGCCCGGTACGTGCCCGCTTCAAAGAGAAGATCTTCGCCATGCCCGCTCCGCCGCACATTTCGGGTTTCGCAAGTTATGAGCACCCGCTGACTTCGAGCGTGGTCATGCACATCCGGCACTGGGTTCACGTCCTGTGGGCCAACCAACTTTCAGTGCAGATCGAGTGGGTCGAGAATGTGCTGGATCACAAGCTCTGGAGCATGAGCAAGGCCTTGTCGAGCGGCCTTTCGGCCCTGCTCCACGGGCGCTTGAGCAAGGCCGGCTACCTGTGGACGCTGATGGGCCGGGCCAATCGCAAGGGCAAGAACTGTTTCATCCACCCGACCGCCACGGTCGAAGGCTGCCTGCTGGGGGACAACGTCAAGATCGGCGCCTACGCTTTGGTGCGCGGCTGTCTGTTGGGCGACGACGTCACCATCGAGGATCGGGCCAACGTCTACTTCTCGGTGGTGGGCTCGAAGTGTTTCATCAGCAAGAACTCCACCATGGTCTTTTGCGCAGGCTACCCGGACTCGGACCTGTGCGTAAACGGCATCCAGGCCTGTCTGTTCGGCAGCCGCTGCGCGATGACCTCGCGAGTCTGGGTGGTCGACTTGCGCGCCGCCGGCCAGACCCGGGTCATGCACCAGGGTCGCCTGCAGCCTGTCGACAACAAGCTGCTGGGAGCCTGCTTCGGACACGCTTGCTTCGCCGGCCTCGACGTGACAATCGGCCAGGGGCGCGAGATTCCCAACGGGGCGGTGCTGATCCGCCCGCCCGGCGACATCCTGCGCCGTATACCCGAAGACCTGCCCCCGGGAGTACCCGCCTGGTCGCGAGACGGCACGGCCGTGACCGCAGAAAAAAAAGAGAGTTAAGCTAGTAACAGACCGTCAGATCTTGCACAGGTGTTCTGTCGGGAG
The DNA here is from genome assembly GCA_964513625.1 of uncultured Myxococcales bacterium. Lineage (GTDB taxonomy): Bacteria > Myxococcota > B64-G9 > B64-G9 > B64-G9 > DATKYQ01. The sequence goes on from CAZENH010000016.1 coordinate 96,189, forward strand.
GTCGCAAGTTTCACCACCCGATGTATTGCAATCGCCGTTGTTGTTGCATCCGCAGAAGTTGGGTGAGCCTGAGATGCAGGTCTTGTTGGTGGTCGGCCCACATGCGTCGCTGCAGGCCGAGCAGTCGCTCGAGGTGCCCAGCGTGGTCTCGCAGCCGGTGCTGTCGTCGCTGTCGCAGTTATCGTAACCAGCGTCGCAGACTCCGATGTGGCACGAGCCGCCCGAGCAGGAAGCCGTGGCATTGGCTCGGTTGCAGGTGGTGTCGCACGAGCTGCAATCGGAAAGCGTCTCCAACGAGGTCTCGCAGCCGTCTGAGTCAGTCGAATTGCAGTCGTCCCAGAGAGCGTCACAACTTCCGATGTGGCAACTGTCGCCCGAGCAAGAGGCAGTGGCATGGGCCCGGCTGCAAGATGTGCCGCAGCTGCCGCAGTCAGCCAGGCTATCGAGCGAGTTCTCGCAGCCGTTTGGATCCAGACCGTCGCAGTTGTCAAAGCCCGGGTCACAGCTTGAAATATGGCACGTGTCGCCCGAGCAGGAAGCCGTGGCATTGGCCCGGCTGCAGGTTGTCCCGCAGCTGCCGCAGTCAGTCAGGCTGTCGAGAGTATTCTCGCAGCCGTTGCCGTCGTTGCCGTCGCAGTTACCCCAGCCAGGAGAGCAGCTTGCGACGTGGCATGAGCCGCCCGAGCAGGAAGCCGTGGCATTGGCTCGGTTGCAGGTGGTATCGCACGAGCTACAATCGGAAAGCGTCTCGAGGGATCTCTCGCAGCCGTCGGAGTCAGTCGAATTGCAGTCGTCCCACAAAGCGTCACAGCTTCCGATGTGGCAACTGTCGCCCGAGCAAGAGGCCGTGGCATGGGCCCGGCTGCAAGATGTGCCGCAGCTGCCGCAGTTCGTGAGGCTGTCGAGAGTGTTCTCGCAACCGTTGCCGTCGTTGCCGTCGCAATCGCCCCAGCCCGAATCGCAGCCAGTGACGTGGCAGGTGTCGCCCGAGCAGGATTCCGAGGCGTGGGCCAGGTTGCAGGCTGTGCTGCAGCTGCCGCAGTCAGTCAGGCTGTCGAGTGTATTTTCGCAGCCGTTGCCGTCATTGCCGTCACAGTCACCGAAGCCTGGAGAGCAGCTTGCGATGTGGCAGGTGTCGCCCGAGCAGGAGGCAGTGGCGTTGGCCCGGCTGCAGAAAGTGCCGCATGAGCCGCAATTGTCCAGGCTGTCTAGCGAGTTCTCGCAGCCGTTACCGTCTACGTTGTCGCAATCGTCAAAGCCCGAGTTGCAGCTTGAAATGTGGCAACTGTCGCCCGAGCAGGAGGCAGTGGCGTTGGCCCGACTGCAGGATGTGCCGCAAGTGCCGCAGTTTGTGAGGCTGTCGAGAGTGTTCTCGCAACCGTTGCCGTCGTTGCCGTCGCAGTCGCCGAAGCCGCCATCGCAGCTTGCAATGTGGCAGGAATCACCCGAGCAGGAAGCCGTGGCATGAGTCCGGCTGCAGGAGCTGCCGCAGCTGCCGCAGTCTGTGAGGCTGTCGAGAGGGTTCTCGCAGCCGTTTTGGTCGTTGTTGTCGCAGTTGCCCCAGCCGGAGTTGCAGCTTGCGATGTGGCAACTATCGCCCGAGCAAGAGGCCGTGGCGTTGGTCCGGCTGCAGGATGTGCCGCATGAGCCGCAATCAGACAGGCTGTCGAGCGAGTTTTCGCAGCCGTTTTGGTCAGTGCCGTCGCAGTCGTCCCAGCCCGAATCGCAGCTTGTGATGTGGCAGGAATCGCCCGAACAGGAAGCACTGGCATGCGATCTGCTGCAAGAAGTGCCGCACGAGCCGCAATCGGAAAGACTGTCGAGCGTGTTCTCGCAGCCGTTTGCGTCGTTGCCGTCACAGTTGCCCCAGCCCGGGTCGCAGCTTGCGATGTGGCAGGATCCACCCGAACACGAGGCCGTGGCATGGGCACGGCTGCAGCCGCTGCCGCACCCGCCGCAGTCTGTGAGCGTCTCCAGCGAGGTCTCGCAGCCGTCGGCCTCTTGTGAGTTGCAGTCGTCCCACAGGCCGATGCAGGCTCCAAGACGGCAGGTGAAGTTCTGGCAGTAGGCCCCGCCGTGATCGAAAGAACACTGGTTGCCGCAGGCACCGCAGTTATTGAGGTCGTCGGTCAGGTCGATCTCGCAGCCGTCACTGGCGTCATTCTCGCCCGGCAAGGGCACCGGCAGACGGCGGTCGTTGTCGCAATCGTCATAGGGAGCGGCGCATTCGAACTGACACTCGCCGGCGACACAAGCATCGGCAGGACCCCCCGCTTCTCCTCCCCGGCCGGGGATCTTGGTGCCGGCACGATAGGGGCACAGGGCGTCGACCGAGGCCAGGGGCTGATCGGCGGCGTCGATGGGGCCGTTGCAATTGTTGTCGGTCCCGTCGCAGCGCTCGACCCCGCCAGCACTCTGGTGACAGTTGTACTCGCAACCGCCGCCCTGGGTGCACAGGTTTTGATCATTGTCCCACCAGTCGACGTCGCACACGCAGCGACATTCACCTTGTACGCAGCGATCGACGCGCGCGTTCTGTTGCGTGCCGACAATGTTGTTCTCGCAATCGAGCCGCGCGGCTTCGGTCAGGTCGGTGATGCCGTCGCAGTCGTTGTCCAGGTTGTCGCACGACTCGCTGGACTCGCCCTGGACACATGTGCCGTCCATGACCAGTTCGCCGTCGACACAGATGAACAGGCCCGGTACGCAGATGCCCTGGCTGCGTGTCTCGCACACGGCCGTGTCGCCGATCTTGCACTTGCACAGGCGCTCTTGCGTATTGGGGTCGAAGACGTCGTCCGGCTCACCGTCGCAGTCGTTGTCCAAACCGTCGCAGTTGTCCGTGGTCTCATCTGTAACGTAGTAGTCGTAGTTATCTCCAAGCAGCGGGTCGTAGCAGGTATCGTGGGCGAACTGCTGGTAGTCTGCGAGCGTGCAGTCGATCCATTGTCCGCCGACGCAGTCCTTGACCGCCTCGCGACAGCAGCCGGAGTTCAAGGCGCAAGGCTGGTGGATGGTGACATTGTCGGTAATGCCGTCGCAGTCGTTGTCTAAGTTGTCACACTTGTCGAACTCGGCTGCTCCGTCCGGGGTTTCCTTGGACCAGCCCTCGGGGGTGGCCTCGGTCGGGCAGTCGAGCGGCCAGGTACCGTCGTCTTTGCAATTCTGCCGGCCGTCGTGGCAGGTTCCGATTCTCCTGGTCTCGGGAGGACCGGTGTAACAGTCCCGTTCCGTGCCCGGCTCGCAGCCGCCGCAACCGGTATCCTTGAGGTCGACGAAGCGGTTGCAGTCGTTGTCGATCTCGTCCGAGCAGGTGGGATAGCACAGAAAGGAACCCTGGTCGTCGCAGGGCACCGGATTTCCGTTTTCGTCGAGGTTGCCTTCTACGGAGGGCATGACCAGCCCGTCGCACCCGCCCCAGACGCCGCCGGCGCATGATTGAGTGCCCTGCTTGCAGGCGCAGGCATCATTGCTGCCTGCGTTGAAGCAAACAGTCTCTTTTGCCGGCGCCCACTGCGGCCAGCAATCGCGCTGGTCGCCCGGCGAGCAAGGACAACCTTCGTCGGTGGCCCTGTCGCAGTTGTTGTCCTTGTCGTCGCAGACTTCGGTGACGTCGGGGTTGACGGCGGCGTCCCCGTCGTCGCAGTCCGAGGGCGGGCAGAATCCGTCCTGGTCGTCGTCCTCACATCCCTCCAGAACCAGGGTAAGCGGGTTTCCCTCGCCGTCCTCGTGATCGATGATTCTACCGGGCCTAAAAACGATCTTGTCCAGATTGGCGTTGGCCACCTCGCGCCCGTCGCGCAGGCCGATTCCGACAACGCGAATGCTGTCGTTTACCTCGCTGCCGGCCAGAATCAGCACCCAGAGCTGGTTGGAGGGATCGTCTGAAGTCGGGTCGAAGGTGCGCGCTTCTACGAGGGGCGGTTCGGGCACGTCCACCTGGCTGACCCACTGGGTGTCGAAGGATGTGGCGTCATAGACGTAGAGGCGCGCGTTGGTAATGGTGACTTTGGGACTGACGATGCGGATCCAAACGCCGGTCTGGTTGTCCTCGGAGCATCCGAAAAGGAGAAACCCCAGAAGCAAAAGACTAAGCAGCATACCCGGCCTCGGGCCGGATCCCTTGCCGCCGATTTTCAGCATTGGTATCTCCGCGTGGTTGCCTGTCGACAAGCCTAACATGAGCGCATTTTAACGGTCAAGCCAGGTTGACACCCGGATGGACGCTGTGATAAATGCTGTGCCACTATTCAGGGCCTAAGCCGCCCTGTGAAAAAGAAAAAAGGAGGCTGCATGCGATCTTGGCTCGTGACTTTCGGGACTGCGGTTCTCTTGGTGCTTTCCTATTCTGCGCCGCTCTTTGCTCAGGCCGATTCGAAGCCCGGCACGGAGAACCAGACAAAGGACGAGGACAAGTCTGCGCCCGCGGCAAAGACGGACGAAAACAAGACACCCGAGCAGGAGACACCCGAGCTTCCTCCGGCCGACAGCGGACAACTTGCGCCGCTCCCGCCGGCAACAGACGCCGCCACTAACGAACCGATGCCCTTGCCGGATGGCTTCAAGGAAGTCACCATGGACGAGGCCGAGGCGATCAAGCCGCCCTTGAACGTCCTCGACCTGCACGGCTACCTGCGCCTGAGGGGCGATCTGAACGCCGGGCTCAGCCTGGGCCTCGATGAGCGGACAGAAAACGATGTCGACTATCCCCAGTTTCCCCACTCGAACACCCGCCGCTCGGATACCCTGGCAGACGCCAACATGCGCTTCAGGCTCGATCCTACCATCAACATATCCGAAGACGTGCGCATCATGGCCCAGATAGACATTCTCGATAACCTGATCCTGGGATCCACCCCGGACGGCTATCCGCAAAACCAGTACTACCCGCTGGTGGTTTTCAGCCAGGGTCAGAATCCCCCCACGGTGGGGATAAACTCGCTGCGCGACAGCATCGCGGTCAAGAGGGTCTGGGGCGAGGTGCGTACGCCCCTGGGCCTTTTGCGCTTCGGACGCATGCCGTCGGAATGGGGGCTGGGGCTGCTGGCCAACGACGGCGGGCCCTATCACATAGACAACGGCCCGCTGGTCACCCGTCCCGATCCTATGGGCCCTGTCGGCCAGTGCTTCGACTGCGACTACGGCTCGACCGCCGACAGGATCATGTTCGCCACCAAGCTGTTCGGCCACTACGTGATCCCGATGATCGACTTCACCTCCGAGGGCCCCTACTCCTCGTACAGCAACGAGTACAACGGCCAGAGCATCGACCTCGATCAGCTCGACGACGTCAACTCCTACATTCTGGCGATCATGAAGCGCGACAAGCCGGAAGATATCCGCCATGCTTTGGCCCAGGACGACTGGGTGCTGAACTACGGCGTTTATTTCGTCTACCGCAACCAGGCCCTCGACGCCGCTGACTACAATACCAAGACACCGGCCGACCCTGGCAGCGGCGATCTGCAAAGCGTTAACAACTACGCCGTACGCAACGCCGAGGCCTACATCCCGGACATCTGGGTGCGCTTCATGTGGCGCAAGCTGCGCATCGAGCTCGAGCTGGTGATGATCAAGGGCAAGATCGGCTACACTGACATCAGTCACAACCTGGACACCGACGGAAACCTGGTAAGCAGCCTCGCCCATGGCAGCATAGATCTGCAACAGTTCGGTGGCGTGCTGCAGTCGGACTACACAATGCTGGACGACAAGCTGCGGCTGGGGCTCGAGCTTGGATTCGCAAGCGGCGACGACTCACCCGGCATGGGAGTCAGGCCCTTTAAAGAAAAGCAGTTCTCCTACGCCGACGGCGATACCAACATCAATAATTTCCGCTTCAACCTGGACTACCACGTCGACATGATTCTCTGGCGCCAGATAATCGGGACGGTGACCGACGCTTTCTACGTCAAGCCCAGCGTGCAGTACAACATCGTCGAGGGTCTGGGCGCCAAGCTGTCGGCCGTTTACTCGTCGGTGATCTACAAGGACTCGACCCGCGGCAAGGCCCACCCGCTGGGGCTCGAGTTCGATCTCGACTTCTTCTACTTCTCGGACGACAACTTCCACGCCGGCATCTCCTACGGCCTGCTGATCCCGCTGAGCGGCCTGACCGACCTGGGCGATGACATGGCTCCCGGCGGAATCGGCGATGTCAACAAGGACGACGGCGGCAACATTGCCCACCGCATCCTGGCCCGCCTGGTGCTCTACTTCTGAGCGGGCCCGGCAAGTCCTCGAGATGAAAGTCAAGGCGGGCAGGCTGCTGCTTTTTTTGTTCGTTGCCCTGTTCTCGCAGGCTTGCGGCGTCAAGGGGGCGCCCCGGCCGCCTATTGACACCAAAATGGTGAAAACCGCTCCCGACGCCGGGATGACGCTCGACAGACCCGATGGAGGTGGACAATGTTCAAAGGACCGCTGACGGCCCTGGTGACGCCCTTTAAAGACGGCAGTCTGGATGTCGATTCCCTGCGCCGGCTGGTTGAGCGCCAGATTACTGGCGGCATCTCGGGCCTGGTTGCCTGCGGCACCACCGGCGAAGCGGCCGCCATGAGCATGGAAGAGAAGCTGCTGGTAATCCGCCAGGTAGCCGAGCAAACGGCCGGCCGGGTGCCGGTCATCGCCGGCACCGGCAGCAACAATACCAGAACGACAATCGAGCTGACCCGCAAGGCCGCGGCGCTGAAAGTAGACGGTGTATTGGTGGTAACGCCCTACTACGTGAAACCCACCCAGGCCGGACTGCTCGATCACTTCGCCCGGGTGGCCGCGGTCGGACCGCCGGTGGTGGCCTACAATGTTCCCGGCCGCACCGGCGTTAGCCTGACCCCGGCCAGCGTCATGGAACTTGCAAAGATTCCCAACGTTGTTGCCCTGAAAGAGGCCAGCGGAGATCTCAAGCTCGACTCCCAGATGATACGCGCGCTGTCTGAATCGGGCGGAGAGCTGGCCGTCCTTTCGGGAGACGATTTCACATTTCTGCCGCTGCTTTCGATTGGCGGCCGCGGCTGTATCTCGGTCGTCAGTAACGTGGCCCCGCGCCTTATGGCCGAGATGTATTCGAAGTTTACCAGCGGCGATCTCGAAGGCGCGTGCAAGATCCACTACGATCTGCTGCCCTTGACCGAGGCCTTGTTTCTCGAATCGAACCCCATTCCGGTCAAGGCGGCCATGGCCATGCTGGGCGAGTGTCGGCCCGAGATCCGTACGCCCCTGGCGCCGCTTTCGGATCAATACCGGGAGCGCCTGCACGGGGCGATGGAAGCCTTGGGTCTTATGGAGAAGCCGGCGTGATCGACGTCTGTATATGCGGGGCCCGCGGGCGCATGGGCCGAATGCTCGTAGAGCTCGTCGAGAGCGCCGACGATCTGGCGCTGGTTGCCGCACTCGAGCGACCTGGGCACGAGGATCTGGGATTATCTTACGCAAACGGAGTGAGATTGACCGACGACGCCCGCGCGGCAATCGAGGCCGCCTGCGTGGTTTGCGATTTCAGCCTGCCGGCCTCGGTCTGCGAGCACGTGACTTTGGCCGCCGGGGCGGGCAAGCCCTTCGTCAGCGGAACCACCGGCCTCGACCGGAAACAGCTCGATGCGATCCGGCGGGCGGCCGAAAGCATCCCGGTGGTGCAGGCATTCAACATGAGTCGCGGGATACACCTGCTTGGCCGGCTGGTAACCGAGGCGGCCCGAACGCTAGCGGGACACGACGCCGAGATCTTCGAAATTCATCACGCGGCCAAGGCCGACGCGCCTTCGGGCACGGCTTTGAAGCTGGCGGAGACAATCACCGGCGCGCGCGGAGGGCGCAGGGTGTACGCGCGCGCTGCGCGCCGTGAGCCTTACGAAGTGGGAATATCCAGTGCGCGCGGCGGGGACGTGGTCGGCGAGCACCAGGTAATGTTTCTGGGGCCGGGCGAACAGGTCATCTTGACCCACCGGGCCACCACGCGCGAGCATTTTTGCACGGGCGCGCTCGATGCCGTGCGCTTCGTCGCCCGGGCCGCGCCCGGTTGGTACGGCATGGATCAAGTCTTCGGGGAGAGTTGATTTGCGCTTCGCCCGTTTCAGTGTTGCGGGAGGCTCCCCGCGTCACGGCATCGTCGAGGGCGATGCCGTGGTCGAGGTCGAGGGTGATATCTTCGGTCGCTTCGGCGCCACCAGCAAAATCCACTCGCTTTCCAAGATCGACTTTCTGCCGCCGGTTGCGCCCAGCAAGATAGTCGCCGTGGGCGTCAACTTTGCGGAGCATGCCGCGGAGATGAAAAAGTCGACCGCTTCCGAACCGAGGATTTTTCTCAAGCCGCCTTCTGCACTGCTTGCTCACAAGGGCACCATTCTGCTGCCCGATGTGCCGGGCCCGATAGAGCACGAGGCCGAAGTCGCGCTGGTAGTAGGCAAGCAGGCCCGAGACGTGCCCGAGCGGCGGGCGCTCGATTACGTCCTGGGGTTCACCTGTTTCAACGACGTCACCGCCCGGGCTTTGCAAAAGAAAGATATAGTCTACGCCCGCGCCAAGGGTTTCGACACATTCGCGCCGGCCGGCCCGTGGATCGAAAGCGACGCCGTCTGGGAAGACATCGTTCTGAGCTGCACGGTAAACGGTAAGCAGAGGCAACGCGGCGCGCTGGCCGAGATGATCTTCGGTGTGCCGCGAATCGTCGCCTTCATATCAAGGGTGATGACGCTCTTGCCCGGCGACATGATCTCGCTGGGCACACCGGCCGGCGTCGGCCCGCTGGTCGTAGGCGACAAGGTGCAGGTCGTCGCGGAAGGAATCGGAGTTTTGGAAAACGGAGTCGGGGCAAGATGAAGATCTTTGAAGCCAGGCGCATGCAGACCATTCCCGCCTACCTGTTTGCCGACCTCGATCGTAAGAAGCGCGAGGCCATGGCGCGCGGGGTTGATGTCATTTCGTTCACCATCGGCGATCCCGACCTGCCGACTCCGGATGCGATCGTGCGAGCCGGACAAGAGGCCATGGGCGACCCAAGAAATCACCGTTACCCGGCATACGCGGGCTCGGACGAATTTCGCGCCCAGGCCGCCGCCTGGATGAAAAAGCGCTTCGGGGTTGATCTCGACGCCCAGGGCGAGATTGTAGCCTTGATCGGCAGCAAGGAAGGCATCGCCCACCTGCCCTTGGCCATGATCGACCCGGGCGATTTGAGCCTGTGCCCCGAGCCCGGCTATCCGGTCTACGCCGTGGCCACCCGGCTGGCCGGCGGCGAGGTTCACTATCTGCCGCTAAGGGCGAAAAACGGATTCCTGCCCGATCTCGACGCCGTCGAGCCCGGTTTGGCCTCGCGGGCAAAAATGCTGTGGATCAACTATCCCAACAACCCGACCGCTGCGCTGGCGGACCGCGGCTTTTTGGAAAAGGCGGTCGCTTTCTGCAGGAAGCACGAGATTCTGCTGTGCTCGGATTGCGCCTACTCCGAGATCGTCCTGGACGGGCAGGGCGCAAACAGCGTCTTGCAGATCGAAGGCGCTAAGGAAGTCGCGATCGAGTTCCACTCGCTTTCCAAAAGCTACAACATGACCGGCTGGCGGGTGGGCTTCGCTGCCGGCAGCGCAACCGCCGTGGGAGCGCTTTCGACTTTGAAGAGCAACCTCGACTCGGGTGTCTTCGATGCCGTGCAGCAGGCCGGTATCGCCGCCATGCGCCAGTGGCCGGAAAACCTCAAAGGACTTCTTTCGACCTACCAGAGCAGGCGGGATTTACTGGTTGAAGGCCTTAGCGGTCTCGGCTTCGAGCCGCCCTCGCCCTCGGCGACTTTTTATGTCTGGATGCCGGTGCCCGGCGGAGACGATCTCGAATTCGCCGCAAAACTGATAGAACGGGCCGGGGTTCTGGTCACGCCCGGATCGGGATTCGGCCCCTCGGGCCGGGGCTACGTGCGCCTGACACTGACGCTGGCCGAGGATCGTATTGCTAAGGCGATTGAGCGCATGCGCAAAGCCGGCATCGATGGATCCATCGGGGGATCTGGCGGTTCCCCGTGAGCCGCGCCTTTATCGCCATCGGATCCAACCTGGGCGAGCGACTCGAGAATTGTCTCGAGGCCGTGCACAGGCTGGAATCCGTCGAGGGGGTCGGACACCCGACTCTTTCTTGCGCCTACGAGACCGAGCCGGTCGGCAAGCGTGATCAGCCGGATTTCATCAATATGGTGGCGGCGATCGAGTGCCAGCTGACTCCTCTGGAACTGCTGGATGCCTGCCTGGCCGTCGAGCGCCGCATGGGCCGTGTGCGTCGCGAGCGCTTTGGACCACGGTTGATCGACCTGGACGTCTTGCTCGTTGACGACCTTGTGGTAAGCGACGATCGCCTGACTCTGCCGCACGCCAGGTTGCATGAGCGCCGCTTCGTGCTGGAGCCGCTGGCCGAGCTTGCGCCCGAGGTGCGCCACCCGCTGCTTGGAAAAACTGCGGCTGAGTTGCTTTCCGCCTTACCCCCGGACGGCCAGGCGGTGCGAAAACTGGATATTCATACCGCGGGCATTGATAAGTATGTCAATTCTGCTTGACACACTGCGTCCAGTCCTACAAAATCCGCTCGAAACCCAAGGAGGGCTGTAATGAAAATATTCCTGGATACGGCCAACGTAGACGAGATCCGCGAGGGAGCCGCAATGGGGCTGGTGGACGGAGTGACCACCAACCCGACCTTGGTGTCGCGTACCGGGCGGCCCTTTAAAGAGGTAATCAAGGAAATAACCACGATTATCGACGGACCAATCTCGGCCGAGGTCATTTCCGAGAACACGGAGGGTATGCTGGCGGAGGCCCGGGATCTGGCCAAGATCCACGAAAACATCACCGTCAAGATCCCGATGACTCTCGAGGGGCTCAAGGCGGTCAAGGTTTGCGCCGCCGAGGGCATCAAGACCAACGTCACCCTGGTATTTCAGCCGCTGCAGGGCCTGCTGGCGGCCAAGGCCGGGGCCACATTCATCAGCCCGTTCGTCGGTCGCCTGGATGATGTGGGCAGCGACGGCATGGAAATGGTCGCGGACATGCTGACAATGCTTCGCAACTACGGCTACAAGAGCGAAGTGATCGTGGCCAGTATCCGCACACCGACGCACGTCTACCAGTCGGCGCTGATCGGCGCCGACATCGTCACCGTGCCCTTCAAGATCTTCGGCACGCTGGTCAAGCATCCGCTGACCGATCGAGGCATCGAGGCCTTTTTAGCCGATTACAAGAAGATTCCTACTGATAATGCACAGCATAACGTGGCACTAACGAATCAAAAGACGATTCGTAAATGACGCTAACAAGGCATAACCGAAACAAGGAGGCGCCAAGTGAAAGTTCTGGTAACCGCGAAGCGGGTCACCGACCCGGACGTCAAGATCAAGGTCAAGCCCGACGGCTCGGGCGTAGTGACCGAAGGTGTCGACTTCAAGGTGAATCCTTTCGACGAGATCGCCGTCGAGGAAGCCATCCGCATCAAGGAGAAGCTGGGCGGCGAGGTGATCGTGGTCAGTATCGGGCCCAAGGAGTGCACCAAGGAGATTCGATCCGGGCTGGCCATGGGGGCCGATCGCGGCGTGCAGGTGATTACCGATGATCCCCTCGACTCGGTGAACGTAGCCAGGATTCTGGAGAAGGTCGTTGCCGAGGAGCAGCCGGACTTGATCCTGATGGGCAAGCAGGCGGTCGACGGCGACAACAATCAGGCCGGGCAGATGCTGGCCGAGTTCCTCGGAGTAGGCCAGGCCTGCTTCGCCTCGAAGGTAGAGATCGGCGATGACGGAAAGACGGCCAAGGTGACCCGTGAGGTGGACGGCGGATTCGATCATGTCGAGGTGGATTTGCCGGCGGTGATCACGGCCGACCTGCGCCTCAACGAGCCGCGCTACGCCTCACTGCCGGGAATCATGAAAGCCAAGCGCAAGCCGATCCGCGAGGTAGAACTGGCCTCGCTGGGTCTAGACACCGGCGCTCGTGTGGTCTGGCACACCTTCTCCGAACCGCCCGTGCGCAAAGCGGGCATCATGGTTCCCGACGTGCCTACCCTGGTAGAGAAGCTCAGGGACGAGGCCAAGCTAATCTGACGCGGGCAAGGAGACGAGACATGGGCAACGTACTTATCATAGCCGAGCACAAAAACGGGACGCTCAAAAAGGCCAGCCTGGCCGCTTTCAGCTGTGCCCGGGATTACGTCGCAAAAAACGGCGGCGAATTCCATATTCTGGCAATCGGACACGACATCTCGGCCGTCGCCGATGAGGCGGCCTGCTACGGCGCGGCCAAGGTGCACATGGCCGATCACGAGAAGCTGGGTCCCT
>CAZENH010000017.1:0-79029 GCA_964513625.1 uncultured Myxococcales bacterium
ATTGAGAGCCCGGGAAGGCGCCGCATTCCTGCCCGACCTCGATCAAGACTGTAACGAATGTAGCTAAAATCGGTCTTTGGGGAGGGCCTCGTGAGGGTTCAAGTCCTTCTCCCGGCATTTTTTCAATTGCATCTCGAAGGCAATGAAGCTATTTGTTCGTCATGAACAGCACACCTGGCCGGCAGCCGTGTATCAAGGTTCTAGTTCTTCTTGCGCTCATCACGGCGGGCTGCGGAGCACATCTCATCAACTCCAAGCCCCCCGGGGCTGAAGTCTTCGTGTTTCCGGGCGGCAAGGATCACAAACCCCAACCGGAACAGATGATATCGCTTAATAAGCAGACCCCCTTCAGGTTGACCACGCCTTCCGAGCACTGGTACCAGGTGCAAAAGGTAGGCTACGCCCCGAGCGAGATCATCTACCTGCCGTCCAGCGTCTGGAGCGGAGTGCAGTCGCACAACTTCGAGCTGAAGCCTGCCGCCAGCGTCCAGCCGGTGGCCGCCAAGCCCGCTCGAAAGCGTTTCATCATTGCGATCTTCGACATCGAGGACGTCACCGGGCAGCTCAAGCAGACGGAGATTTCGCAGATACAGGATTTTCTCGAGACCCGGCTGGCCGAGCTGGGAAGCTTCAACGTCGTCCCGCGCGAGCAGCTGCGTGAACGTCTCAGGCAGGAAAAGACCGATTCGTACCGCGCTTGTTACAACGAGGCCTGCCAGATCGAATTGGGCAAGGAAGTCGCCGCCGAAAAATCGCTGGCCACCCAGATACTAAAGGTGGGGAACACCTGCGTGGTGACCTCGAAGATCTTCGATCTGAAAACGGCAACATCCGAAAAAGCAGCGTCGGCCCGCGTGGCCTGCAACCCGCAAGGACTGCTGGACGGCATAGACCAGATCGCCAAGCAGTTGAGCGAGCCTTAGAGCGGCAACGGGCAAGTATAAAGAATCAGATCTGCTCCACGGCCGTCAATGATCACTGGTTGAAGGGCTCGGGCCTGCCGCCCGCCTGGTTGACCGGAAAACTCAGCGACGTGGCCGGGCTCTTTTTTTTCCCCCGGCCCTTTGCTTTTCGGCCTCGGGGCCGGCTGGGCATGGCGGGCCGAAGTGATTAAGAACCAACCGGCCGATTCGTCAACCGGGGGTTTTTTCGTCCGGCGGTGTCTCGGGCTCGACTTGATCCCATTTGATCGGAACGTTCGCCAAACCGGTCAACAGGCTGTCCTCTCCCGACTCGATCGTGCCGTATTCGTCGATTTTCGGTTTGAACATGCCAATGACAAAGAAATCGAATTGTTCGGGGTCTTCCGGGATGTTGGTGTCTTTGTCGATCTTGGTAAGAATTGCATGAACGCCGCAGGTGATCTGGAACTCCATCTCTCCTTTCATGGGGCGAATGAATACCGCTCCGCTGTATTCGCCGCCATCGCTCGAGATGCTGGAGACGCCCTCCCCGGTGTATTCGTAGATGTAGTTTTCATCCTCGAAGGGCGGGTCTCTTCCCGTCACGGTGAAGTTGCATTCCTGCCCCTCCTCGAACATGGCGACGTAGTCGTCGAAGGTGGGATCGGGATCTTTCTCCGGGCTGATTCTGCTTTTGTGGATGTCCGAGCGGAACTTGAAGTTGAAATCCACCTTGATGTGCGGCCCGATCTCGGTGTCCAGGTCGCCCTCCGCCTTGAACACGCCGTTCCATTGGCTCAAGGGCGCCTCGTTGCTGGTGCGTTCGTTTACCTTGACCGAGATTAGTCCGTGCTGGTCGGCATTGCAGGTGGCGATGACCGAGTTGACGTCCCAGTCCTTGGCCGAGGAACAGTTGCCGTCGAAGCAGACCTCTCCCTCCTCCTTGCCGAAGTCGCCCAGCAACTCGATCTCCTGGTCGGACACCAGGTTGCTCACGTCGATCCTGTCGATTGTCGGCCGCAGCAGGACATCCTGTTGGCTGTTCTGGTTGCCGAAGTCCTGCGGCGCCCAGACCAGCTTGGCCAGGCTTGGAACATACGAAGGGTCTTTGGGATTGGGCATGTTGTCGATGTCGAAGGTCAGCTTCTGCATGGCCTCGTGTGTGGTGGTGACGCCGAAGGGGCGGGTGGGAGGATGCGCGGGCCAATCCTGGCTGTCGTCGCCGAACAACCGGGAGAACAGGTACTTCATTGCCCGCAGGGAAGCGGCGGGCGAGACGGACTTGTCCCAGCCGAGCACGCCGCCGACCTGCTTGGCGAGCAGCACCTTGACCAGCGGGTTGCCCGGGTAGGGCGGGTTGTTGGGCATGGCCGATTCGCAGGCGTCCAGCACCACCAGGCTGAACTGATCGAAATTGCCGTTGTTGGCGTCGATGTACCTGTCCGATACCGCATAGCGGGTCGCCTTTTTTTGCAACTCGGGAATGGAATATTCACCCACGCCCACTTCGGGTACGGTCATGGCCAGCAATATCCTCTTGGAGTCGAAGTCGCCGCTCTTTTTGAAGGCCTCGTCCTTGTCCTTGTCACGCATCTCCCCGGTCATGAGGGCGAAGAGGTCTCCATCGTCCCTCTTGAGAAAGGCGCCGTGACTGCTGATGTACACCAGTTGATAGTTGCTGAGCGTCGAAAAGAACGCGATCTGTCCCGCTTCATCCGTTCCATAGGTCGGCAGATAGCCGGAGTGGTCCGCCCAGGCGGAGGCTTTCCAGGCCGTCGAGGGAATTCCCACAAGCTGCAAGAAGAGGGCTTGTCTTCCGGGCAAGCCGAACTCACCGATCTCGTACGGAGTTCCCGGCGGGGCCGGGTGCGGCAGGTCTTCTTGATCCACTTCGAAGGCGTCGTATATCGACGGCATGACGAAAGTGATGCCGTTTGAGAAGTCGGCCCAGAGCGAGGGCATGCCTTCTCCCGTGCGCAGTTGTACCTTTTTGACGATCGCTTGACCTTTCAAGAAATCGGCCGCGGCCTGGTATGCGTCTTCCAGGCTGGCGTAATCGCCGGCATTCCAGTTGTCCACCAGCCCGTCCAGCACCTGTTCGATCTCTTGGTACATCGGATCATCGTTGGTGCCGTTTCCGCCATCCGAACACCCGGACAGGATCAAAAAAATGCAGGCAACCCCGATAATGCACCTTTGCCGAATACCCCTCATTTTTACGATCTCCTTCTCCCCCGGCTGGCCTTTTTCCAAAGACGGTTAATCCTAAAACAGCGATGCTAGGGCGGACCGCCGTACTGGACATCCACCATGACCAGGGACGGGTCGCCGAACAAGTGGAACGGATTGAGCCCCAGGCTGGAAAAATCCGCGTAGAAGGCCTCGCCGATGGTGTATCCCTGGTAGAGCTTCTTCCAGAAGGTAGTGTTGGCGGCGCTGATGCTGATCTGGGCCGATGCGGCAGGGCCCTTTTGCGCCTGGAGAAACCACTCGACCAGGCACTTTACGTACATGAATGCGTACACCCCGCATGAGGAAAAAATGAAGGCCGGGTTGGTGTAGCTGAATCTTCCGGCTTGCACCGCGGCGACGTGGGCGCCCCCCACCATGATCTCGTAGAAATTGCCGTGGTTCAGCGAGTAGAGAATGCCCGGCTGTTCGAAGACGGCGTGCTCCGCGGCGCTCTGGGAGGTTCCCGCCTCGAACTGGGTGTACTCGAGCGTGTGCTCGCGATAGTATTCGGAAAATTCGTGGGCCACGAAGTCTTCCAGGCTCTGGACAACCGACCTTGCCCCGTCGTCGACAAAGTCGAACGAGCCGATGAAATGGCTCTCGCGCGCCGGCACATAGTTTCTGGATTTGTTCAGAACCCTCCCGAGCTCGGACAGCGATCGAACCGGCACTACTCCCACCGCGATGCCGTACTCGCCGTGCCAGTCGTTGTCTTTGCCCGATCCCGAGTACTCGACTTTGTCGGTCAGGTCCGCCCAGTAGAGCGTGGTGTAGTTGGGAGAGCTGTCGCCCGTCCTGATGTAGTAGCCGGCCGGAAGGTTCCAGGTTTCGGAAAGCGTGGCCGGCGGCGGGAAGGCGCCCAGGGGAAGATCCTTGGAATCGCCCACCAGCATGGCGAAGCGCACGCCTCGTTCGTCGTGGTACCTTCTCAGGCAGTTGCGGATCCTGTCGCGCAAGTCGGTCCCGGGAATGTGATTCGAAATCCAATCGGCGGTGACCACCGTGGTTTCGAGCCCGCGGGCGTATTTGAAATCGGCGTATTCGCCGAAAGCATTCTCGAAAAGGGGCCGGGTGACCACCAGCAACCCGGTGGGTACGAACAGCCAGTATTCCTCGACGCCCCGGAAGGGGAACGACGAGACGCGCTTGGCGTCCAGGATCGGATCGGGCAGACCGGCCGGACCGTTCAAGACATCCAGGACATCGTTGTCGCCGACCGCCCTCTTGATTTTCCACAGGTTGACCGGTTGTCCCGGCTCGGCTTTCTTCTTGAAGAGGTGGAACATGCGTCCGCTGGGTGGATTGAGAGCGCACAGCGCGAACCGGCCGCCGGGCTCCAGCCTGGGACGGGAGACCAAATCGCCGTTGACATACCTAAGCAAGATATTTTGGTCCCGGTTTGAAAAATGGGTCCAGTCGTCCAGCGGCCCGGGATGCGTATCGCGGAAAAAGACATGGAAGCGGGCCTCGCCCCTCCATATCGCCGTCAGCATGGCATCGCCCACTGCATTGGGGTGGTTTTGCCTTCCGTTGAGCCTGTCCAGAACTTGCGCGTCTGTAGTGAAAGTCTGGGTGCTCCATCCGGGAGAGGGCGCGCCGGCCGCGCCCCAGCGGCAAAAGACCATGAACCTCGTTACCTCCCCATACGGCACGGCGTTCACTTTCACCTGCACACACGGCCGGTGATTTGCGGTGTTACCGTTCATGTAGTCGACCGCCGCGGCGGCCGACCCCAGACTCGCCACGTGCCATGCCTGGGTGGGATCCAGGCTGTGATTCTGGTGGATGTTCATCCGCCAGCCCTCGTACAACTGAACCACGTGCACCGGCCCGCTCGTCACCAGCACCCTGAATTCGGGCGGGCTCAGCAGATCTTCGGGACCGTCGGCCTGGCAGGTCACCGTGTAGTTGCCGTCGGCGCCGGTGGTCACCGATGTTTTCAGCACCCAGGCGCCGGTATCCATCCGTTTCTTGGAAAGCTGCACACTGGCGCCCGGCATGGGTTGGCCGAGCTCGTCCGAAATGATCCCGGTGCACATGAAAATGGTCAACGGGCGGGGCTTGGTCAGCAACCGCCCGGATGCCGGATTCGCACGAGCCATGAGCAGCGACAGCAGCAAATAAACGATGAGCAAGTTTCGAGTGTTGGCCATAAATCAGTTCTCCTCGGGCTCCTTATCTTGCCATGACGAGCAGTATACAGTATTCGTGTAACGACGAAAGACGAAAGGCGGAAATTCAGTGAAAACCGCTCGAGTCGAACATTCCTGATCCCGGGTGTTTCACGGAGGAAATATGCTTGGAAAAAACACGCTCGATATCGCAGCGGGCGGGCTGATGATCTTGTTGATGGCCGGAGCCGCGCACGGACAGGAGTTGGGCAAGCTTGGCCCCGCCAAGGTCGCCACCGATCTGCTCGGGGGGCGGCTCCGGATTCGCATGCCAAAGAACGCCAAGGTCGAGATGCGCGGGCACAGCATCATGGCGGCGCCGGAAGCGCTGACCGAGGAAACCCGGGTGATGCTGGACGCCGGCAAGGAACGGATGGTGCTTATGGCCTGGGAAATGTTCGCGCTGGCCGGCGACGACCTGGCCAAGGCCGTTCTGGCCGACATCGCAAGATCGGGTGAAGAGGCCAAGGGCTCGCGGGTGGAGCCGCTGGTCGTTCCCAAGCCGCTGGCCGACGCTGTGCTGGTCTTTCCCGCCGGGCACGATCCGAAGCGAGAGGCCGTCCTGTTGCTAAGCGCCTACGTCGAGAGCGCCGACGGCACCGTCCAGCTGCTGGCCTTCTACGTCAATCCGGCCGGGGCCAAGGACATGGCCGGCTGCACGGCGCTGGCCAAGAAACTGGCAGGGACGCTGACCGCCGGCGAAAAGAAACTCAACCTGGCTGCCGGGCCCAGGCGTTTCCCGGGGGCCGGGGACAAGGACTTTCTGGTGCTTGAAGTTCCGGCCGGCTTCGTCGCCAGCACCCAGACCGGGCCCGACTTCTCGGTCTACCGGCTAAGAAAGGTAGTCGTCATGGGCCAGCCCGGGTCGGCTGTCGGAATATACCTGGGCGGCCATCCCAGCTACCAGCACAACCAGTCCGGAGGCGGGGCCAAGCCCGCCCTGTCGAAGGGCAAGCTGCTTAAACAGGAGGTCGAGTGGCACAACTGGAGCCGCGGGAAGTTGACCACCAGCGAGGCCATCCTGCCCATGCCGGGATCCGGCGGGTTGTTCCTGCACACCTTCCTGACGGCGGTCAAACCGGCCGACCTGGCCGTTTTGAAAACGGTGATCGAGAGCCTGAAGATCGAGCGCAAGAAGCCGGGGGAATGATGCCTGATGCGGGACATTGATACGTCACTCAAATTGTTTCAATGACTGAATTTGCTTTGCTTGGGGCAACAGTGGGAGAATTTCCGGCATGATTCATAAAATTGTCATCCTGGCGATCGCCCTGCTGCTAGCGGCCGCCGCCTCCGAGGACTTCGCGCGGCTCTTCAAGCCGCAGAAGGGACTCGCCTGCTTCGGCGATTTTCACGAGGGCTTCGTGTTCGTCGGCAAGACCGAGGCGGATTACAAGAAGATGCGCTCGCTGATCTGGCTGGACGGCAAGGAGCGCGAACACATCCCGGTCTCCAAAGACGACCCCCAGGCCAAACAGGCGCGTTGCTACGCGGTTGGTCCCCACCGGGGCCTGAACGTCAAGAACTGGTGCTGCCGAGAGAAGAGAAAATGAAAATCGATACCATAAATATCATCAGGGATTGGATCACCTCGGGGGCGGTGGTCGTCGGCGGGCTGTGGGCCCTGTGGAAATTCGGATATTCCGAGCGGCGACAGAGAAAGAAAGAAATGCCGGCTATCACGGGCCACGCCAACGCCAAGGTCGTAAAGTCGATGGGAGACAACGCCTTCGTGGATTTCCGGTCGAGGTGGAAGAATCACAGCCCGATGCCGGTCACGATCGATCCGGAAAAAATCAGCGTGGAAGTTTATTCGATCAAGGTCGCAGACAAACCCGGCTTCATGAACATTCCGGATGAACTGGACAAACCCGAGCACAGCAGTTGCCCCTTCCAGGGTTACAGGGAACTGGTGCTGGAGCCAGGCACCGACAGCGTCTTCAAGGCCTACGCGACGCTCGAGCGGGAACGGGTCTACCTGGTGCGCTGGACGGTCACCGAAAAAGCGAGCAACGACCCTTATTTCTGGGATACCGAATCACTGCTGGATCTGAGAAGCGATCCGGAAGAAGAAGCGGAAAAGAGCTGACCGGCAGCCGTCAGGGGACGGCGATATCCGGTTCAGGCCGACACTTCGGGAACTATCGATTCGAAACCCGTATACGATCTCAGCGCCTCGGGTATGATCACGCTGCCGTCTTGTTGCTGGTAGTTTTCCAGGATGGCGGCCAGCGTGCGGCCGATTGCCAGGCCCGAGCCGTTGATGGTGTGCACAAGTTCGGGCTTCTTGCCCGGCTCGCGCCTGAAACGGATCTGGGCCCGGCGGGCCTGGAAATCCTCGAAGTTCGAACAGGATGAGATCTCCAAGAACCTGTTCTGGCCCGGCATCCAGACTTCCAGATCGTAAGTCTTGGCCGCGGAGAAGCCCAGGTCGCCTCCGCACAGGCTGACCACCCGGTAGTGCAGGCCGAGCCGGATCAGAACCTGCTCGGCTTCTTTAGTCAGCGACTCCAGCGCCCGGTAGGAATCCTCGGGTTTGGAAAACTGCACCAGCTCAACCTTGTTGAACTGGTGCTGGCGGGTCAGGCCGCGGGTATCCTTGCCGTGGGCGCCGGCCTCGCGCCTGAAACAGGGCGTGTAGGCCGCGTACTTCAACGGCAGGCTCCGGCCTTCCAGGATCTCGTCGCGGTGCAGGTTGGTCACCGGCACCTCGGCCGTGGGAATCAGAAACAGCTCGGGATCGACGGTCTTGAATGCGTCTTCCTCGAACTTGGGAAGCTGCCCGGTTCCTTGCATCATCTCGCGCAACACCAGAAAGGGCGTCAGCACCTCGGTGTAGCCGTGCTCGCGGGTGTGCACCTCGAGCATGAAATTGATAAGCGCCCGCTCTAGGCGCGCGCCGCGGCCGGTCATGACCGTGAAGCGCGAGCCCGAGAGCTTGGCGCCCCGGGCGAAATCCAAAATGCCGAGATCCTCGCCCAGCTCCCAGTGAGGCCGGGGGGCGAAGCCGAACTCGGGCGGGCGCCCGGAGGTTCTGACCAGCGGGTTGTCTTCTTCGCTCGTGCCGGCAACGACGGTCGGGTGCGGCAGGTTGGGGATGGTCAGCAACAGGGCTTGCAGATCGTCCTCGACCTTTCCAAGTTCCTGCTCGAGCTCCTTCTGGCGTGTGGAAGTCTCCTTGAGCCTGTCCCTCAGGTTGGCGGCGGCGGCGGGATCGCTTTTTACCAATTCCTTCATCTCGGCCCCGGCCCGCTTCTTGTCATGCCTGAGACTCTCGACCTCCTGAATCAGCTCGCGCCTCCGCAGGCCCAGCCGGGCAAGCTCCTCCAGGCCGGCCACCCGGCCGCGAATCGCCAGCCGGCTCTGGACCTCGTCCGGCTTGTCGGTTACCAGTCTCAAGTCCAGCATGGAATCGTGTCGTCTCCGGATCCGCGGGTGCTCATCTGAGATAGTCCATTTCGTCCTTGACGTCGTCGGCGTCCGGGGCGTCGGGGCGCAGGCGCAGGTATGTTCTGAACTCGGCCTTGGCCTTCTTGTTGTTGCCGGAAGCCTTGTAGACGTAACCCAGGTAGTAGTGCGGCATGGGATCCTTGGGATCGTTCTTGACTGCCTTGGCGTAAAACAAGACGGCCTTCGAGCGTTTCTCGAGGTTGTCGTAGGCGCGTCCCAGCCTGTAGGCCAACCCGGGAAACTTGGGATCCTTCGAGTATGCCTGCTGCAGCGTCTTTAAAGCCTTCCGGAACTGTCCCTGCTGGAGATAGGCGTCGCCCAGGGCCGCCCGCACGTCGATCCGCCGCGGCTTCGCCCGGACCACCCGCTTGTACAAGTCGATGGCCTGGTCGAATTGCAGGCGGCTGGCAAGCGCCTTGCCCAGCTCGACCGATGCATCAATATGCCCGGGGTCTATCTTTATCGCCAGCTGAAACTCGTCTATGGCGTCCGAAAGCATGTCCTGGGCCTGGAAACACTGTCCCATGTGAAAATGGGCGTCGGCATTTTTCGGGTCGAGCGTCTCTACCTGTTTGAAAAGCTCTTGGGCCTTTTCGTATTCCTTGTTTTTCAGAAATAGCATAGCCAGCTGGAAGACCGCCGTGGAGTTCGAGCTGTTCAGGCCGCTCGCGGACTGGTAGTAGTGCGTGGCCGCCTGCTGATCGCCGACCGCCTCGGCGGCCATTCCCGCGCGTACATACAGGCGATCGTCCTTGGGATTTTCGCGGATGGCATCTTCGTACATCTTGAGCGCTTCTTTGTATTTTTTCATAAGGTAAAGAGTGTAACCATGTTCGAGGGCAAGATCGGGGAAACGCGGCGACAGCAGCGCAACCCGCTTGTAACGCTCGATGGCAAGATCCAGCTTGCCCGTGTCGCGCAGGGCGTTGCCCAGATTGAAATGCGCCGAGGCCAGGTCGGGATCAAGCCGCAAGGCTTCTTCGAATTCCTTCTTGGCCAGGCTGGTGTTGCCCTGCTTGAGGTAGGCTTCGCCGAGCCCGTTGTGAACCACCGCCGAACGCGGGTTGATCTTGGCGGCGCTGGTCAGTTCGACCAGAGCGTCCTTGAGTTTGTCCTGCTTCAGGTACAACCTGGCGATGGCTACCCGCGCGGTCAGGTATTTAGGGGATATCTGCGCCGATCGCCTGAACAGCCCCAGGGCTTGATCCGGTTTGTCGAGGTCTTCCGCGATGCGGCCGAGCAGGTATACCGGACGCGGATCCTTGGGTTGGGAAGCGGCGATTTTCTCCAGGAACATCTTGGCCTTGACGATGTCGCCGTTCTGCCACATGGCACGGCCCTTGCCGACCAGTGCGTCCACGTTCGTGGGGGCCTGCTTGAGCGCATTGGCAAAGAGTTCCTCGGCCTTGGCATACTCGCCGACGTCCAGAAAGAAATTGCCCAGGGCGGCCTTGTATTCGATCTTGGCCGGGTTCAGCCCAATGGCGGCATTGAGATCCTGGACGACCTTGTCGTTTGAGTGCCGGTGTATGTTGATCTCCGCGCGCAAGGCATGCGCCTTGGCTTTCTCCGAAGGAGCCAGCCCTTCAAACTGCTTGCCGAAAACGAGCTTGAGACTCTCCTCGCCGGCCTGGTCGTCGTGTTTGACCTCAACCTGGATCTTGGCCTGTTCGACCGCCGAGTTGACATGGTGCGGGTTTTTCTCGATGGCCTTCTGGTAAAAGAGAATCGCGTTATCAAAGTCGCCTTGCAGGTACTGGATGTCCCCGAGCGCATGATAAGCCTTGGCGTAGTCGGGATCGATTACGGTGGAGCGATCGAAAAAGCGCGCCGCCTCCGTCCATTTTTTCTGGAAAGCCATGGCCCAGCCCGAGAGGTACAAGGCCTCCTTGTCGTGCGAGTCCTTTCCCACCAGCGGGGCGAGTTCCTGGGCGGCCTTTGCGGGATCTTCCAGGATTTCGTAAGCCGCCTTGGCCTTGCGGTACTCGGGCGTATCCGAGTCTTCTTCTTCCATCTTCTGAAGCACCTTGCGGCCCCGGGCTAAAAAAACTTCGTTGGCGCCATAGTTGCGAAGCATGGCGGCCAAGGACAGGGCCAACAGGTAACG
Source organism: uncultured Myxococcales bacterium (assembly GCA_964513625.1). Classification (GTDB taxonomy): domain Bacteria; phylum Myxococcota; class B64-G9; order B64-G9; family B64-G9; genus DATKYQ01. Next base: position 10,863 of record CAZENH010000017.1, read on the forward strand.
ATCTTCCTTGGTATCGTCCCCTTCTTTGAACTTGGTCAGCAGGTCCCTGATCAACGAGTCATAACCGGCGTAGGTGTCTTCAAAGAACAGCCTGCGAGCCTGGCTGGCGGCGTTCGAACTGTGATCGGGAAGCTGTGTGCCGCCATCGGTCAGCTGTGTGCCCTTCGTATCGCCGCTCAGCAGGCGGTAGGCGAAAAAACCGTAACGGGTGAAGCCCAGGGCCACGCCGGCGATGACGATCAGGATCACGGCCGCCAGGCCGAGCATCAGGCCGGCGCCGGACTTGGCGGCCTCTTGCAGCGGCGGCTCCGCGAAATCGAGGCCCTTGGGAGCCACGTCGACCTCGATCGAGGCCATGTCGTCGTCCAGGCCGCTGACCGAAGATTCTGTCTGGCCCCCGGGGGCTCCGACGACCGGCTCCTCCATCAGCAGCCTGATGGTCTCCGCGAATTCTTCGAAGGCGCCCAGGGGCTTGAAGGTCAACCCGTCACGGGAGGCCTCTTCGTTGCCCATCAGCTGGTGCTCGGCGAGCATCTTGTTAATCGTTTCCGCTACAAAAGGTCCGAAGACCTTGCCGCTCTTGCGCCTGATCCTGAAATGGATGGTCTGGGCTTTCGCGGCTTCGTCCTCAGAACCGATTTCGCGGTCGATGAAATCGAAGATCTTTCCCTCGGCCCCCGGCGTGGGATTGGGTGTGGCCTGAGGCTGCGAGGCTGAAGCCCCGCCGCCGGGAATGTCGGGCAACGAAGGCATCGGCGCCGGTATCGGGCCGGGCCCGCCGCCGATAGAGGGCAAGGTCGAGCCTCCCAGCGATGATTTGGCGGGTGCGCTGAATGGCGCGGCTTCCTCCGGCAGATCCAGTTCCAGAGAATCGCCGCCGACATCATCCGAAAGATCGATATCGCCGAGTTCGAACATATCGCCGGCGGTCTGCGGGGCCTGGCCTCCCAGGGTTACCAGAAACGTGGCCAGGCACTTGGGGCACTTTATCTGCAACCCCTCGGGAGGAACCCTGGCGTCGTCGATGTTGTATTCCGATCCGCATTTTTCACAACGTACCTTCATTACCACTTCTCCCTGCGCGGCTGTTGTCTTGGGTGAAGATTACCCGCACTCTTTGGCCGATAATTGAAGCATAGGCCGGAGTAGCGGTCAAGCTGTCGGAGTCGGACTATCGATCTTGATCCTTTCGGTGATCGTGTTACCTTGCGAAAATGCGCGGGCGACGGGTGATCTTCGCGGCGCTCTACTTCACGGGCGCCATGTCGGCCTTGATCCTGGAAGTGGCCTGGACCAGGCTGATGGCTACCTTGTTGGGAAGCGCGCTGCTCGCGGTAAGTTCGGTGCTGGCCGCTTTCATGGGCGGGCTGGCCGCGGGCGCGTTCGTCGGCGGCAGGATAGCCTCCAGGCTGCGCCGTCCGGCGCCGGCTTTCGCGCTGATCCTTTTTTTAGGCGGGGCAGCGGCTTTCCTGCCCATGTTGGCCCGACTCTCACCGCTCCAGCTGAACTTCGTGGCGGCCCTTTTGTGCGTGGCGCTGGCATCCTTGCCGCTTGGAATGGCTTTTCCGCTTGCCTGCCGCGTGCGCGAGATCGACGGCAGCGGACTGGCCGCTGCACCCGGAAGACTGTATGCCCTGGACACATCGGGAGCGCTGGCCGGCTTGATAGCGGCGATCGTGTTGATCCCGAGAATCGGGCTTACAAACTGCCTGGTTCTGGCGGCGGTGATCCGCGGCATTTCCGGGTTGCTTTGCCTGCCGCTCTACCCGCAAGGCAAACGGCCCTCGCCGCAAGACGCGCCGGCGGACCGGCCGCCGCCCGCGGGCGTGGGCCGGGCCGCTTTCTTGCTTGTGGCCGCAGCGGGATTTTGCGGGCTGGGAGCCGAGACGATCTGGAGCCGGCTACTGGCCTTCGTGCTCTACAAGGGATCTACGACTTACGCCTTCGCGGCCATGTTGGGCGTGGTTCTGGGCCTGGCTTCGCTGGGAGCCTGGACGGCTAGCCGCGGCCGCAAGGAGCGAGCCTTGCTGCTGGCCTCGCGGGGCGCCGTCCTGTGCGGCCTGGGACTGTTCCTGTCGCTGGTCTGCTTGTTGCTGGCCGGGCCGCAACCGACCACGGCCGCTCTCGGCTTGTTCGATCTGGCGACCACGCTGATCGCTTGCGGGCCTGTAAGTTTCTTCTCCGGGATGGTTTTCGCCTCCGCCTGCCGGGCCGCCAAGGATCGGGCCGCCGCGCGTCCGGCGGGGTTCTTGCTTTCGGCCAACGCGGCGGCGGCGGTGGCGGGCGCGCTGGTTGTTCCACTGGTAATCGTTCCGCTTGCGGGCTTGTCCGTTAGCATGCTGGTGCTTGCGGTATTGATGTCGCTTGCCGGCTGGGCGGCGCATCCCGCGGGCCGGCGCAAGACAATTTATATACCGCTTGCGGCTGCGCTCGCGTTCGCCGGCCTGTTTTTCATAGGGCCTGGCTGGGTGCGCCATCTCGGGACCCCGGTCTACTACCGCGAGGGTCGGGACGTGTCGGTGGCGGCAATAGACGAGGCGGGCGGCAGAAGACTGTACGTCGACGGGATTGCCGTGGCCGGCACCGATCTGATCATGGCCAGCGACCAGAAGACCCTGGCACACCTGCCGCTGCTTCTGCACCCCGACCCCCACGCGGCTTTGACAATCGGGTTCGGTTCGGGCGGAACCTCGTACTCGATGTTGTTGCACCCCGGCCTCAGAGTCAGCTGCGTGGAGATATCCCCGACGGTGATTTCGGCAGCGCCATATTTCGAAAAGGCCAATCACGGGTTGCTTGCGGGAAAGCCCAGTCAGCGTTACCGGCTGATCGTCGAGGATGCCAGGCGCCTGCTGGCCGAGAGCGACCAGTACTATGATGTGATTGTGAACGATTGCACGGATCTGGCTTACCGCAGCGATGCCTCGCTGTACACTCGCGACTTCTTCGAACTGGTCAGGAGGCGCCTGCACCCGGACGGGATTGCCGCCGCCTGGGTTCCGCTGCGGGGTCAGGCGCCCTATCGAGTGCTGCGCTCGGTCATCGCTACCTTCGCTAGCGTGTTTCCCGACATCGCGCTATGGGTCATAGATGCCTATCCCACTCATTTCGGCATACTTACGGGCAGCTCGCGTCCGCTGAAAGCGAATATGCGACGCATCCGCCGGGCGCTCGAAAACCGGTCCGTCAGAGCCGACCTTCAAGAAATCAGCCTTGACGATGCTGCCAGGCTGGCCTCGCTCCGGCACTTCGATGACCATACCTTGAGGAGCTTTTCTAAGGGCGCCGTTTTGCATACGGATGATCGACCGCTGATCGAATTTCTGGCGCCCGGCGAATCCGGAGACGATGCAAGCGCTTACGACTTTCTGCGCTACGTTGGGCGCTCGTGTTCATCCGTGTCCTTGTCTCACATCCAATCCGGCGATCTGGCTTTGGTGGGCTTGCAGGTCTTGGAGCGGCCCTGGATGCTTGCCGGACACAAGGCGTACCTGGAAGGCAAAGAGCAAGACGCCCGGGCGCTATACTTGCGCGCCATGCTTCTTGCGCCCGCCGATCCCGCCCCGCGAATGCTTGTGGGCCTCGATGATCGGCAAATCGAGCGGATTATGAAGCGGCCCGGCATGGGCGCGGCCCTTGTGTTGCAAGGACGCCCCCGCAAGGCACTCGAGACGCTAAAGCCCACACTGGCGTCGGATCCAGAGAATCCGCAGGCGAATCTGGTCAGAGGCGAGGCTCTTTTGCGCCTGGGGCGAAGCGGCGAGGCTAGTCATGCTTTCGAGCGTGTATTAATAAGAGCGCGACATGGAAGACTCTCGGACTGGGCTATAGGGGGGCTGGTGCGGGCCCGCTTGCCCGGGCCGCTGGAAATGGTCATTTGGGCCTTGACGTTTGCAGGACTATGATTATTTTCAGTAACTTGAGGAGAAAAACAGGGAAATGGAAACTTGTCGTAAGGGAGCAAAGACATGAGCCGGCAGGATGACGACGCTGAGAGCAAGGGTTTTACGGTCAATGATCGGCGCTGGTGGCTCGATGACGAGAAAATGGATTCGTTCGCATCCGACCAGTCGCAGGAAAAGAAACCGAGCTTTGTCGAGAAGTTGCAAGAAGAGATCGAGCAGAAGAACCGCACCCTGCAGAACTATATCCAGGCTCACAAAGAGTCCAAGGCCGACATGGACGAGGCTCGCGGGCGGCTCGAACGCGAGCTGGAAAGGCGCCTCGATATCGAGAAGGCCAGGTTAGCCGAGCCGTTCATCGACGTGCTCGATAGCCTGTACAGGATGCGCGAGGCATTGCAGGAAGCCGCAGCCTCGGAAACACTAATCGAAGGCATGAGCCTTGTCGTCAAACAACTCGAAGATCGTCTATCCAGGATTGGAATCGAACCCGTTGTTACTTCCGGCGAGCGCTTCGATCCTGTCAGCATGGAGGCGCTGATGACCTGCGAGGTGGAGGACGAACGCGAAGGTCTGGTCGTACAGGAAATCCGCCCAGGATACAGGCTGGGTGACCAGGTAGTCCGCCCGGCCGGCGTTCGAGTCGGCGTCGGCAAGCGGAAAGGTTAGCGGAAGTGGAGCGCGACTACTACGAAATCCTCGGCGTTGAACGCAGCGCCGGCGAGGTCGAGATCAAGAAGGCCTACCGCCGGTTGGCGGTCGAGTATCATCCCGATCGAAACGAGGGCAGCAAGGAAGCCGAGGAGAAATTCAAGGAGTTGGCCGAGGCCTATGGAATCCTGAGCGATCCTCAGAAGAGGCAGATGTATGATCGTTTCGGCAAGGAGGGCCTGCGCGGAGCAGGCTTCGCGCCCGGTTTCTCTTCGGTCGAAGACATCTTCTCGAGTTTCGGAAGCATTTTCGACGATCTGTTCGGCTTTGGCTTCGGAGGGCGTCGGGGCAGGAGCCAGGATCCGAACGGCCCCCGCAGGGGAGCCGACCTGCGTTACGACTTGTCGATTTCATTTGCTGAGTCCGTGAGGGGAACGGAGCGCGAAATCTCTCTGGCGCATCGGGTAACCTGCCAGACCTGCTCCGGCTCCGGCGCTGCTCCGGGCACCTCGCGCAAGACCTGCTCGCGCTGCGGGGGTAGCGGACAGTTCATGCAAAGTCAGGGCTTCTTCACCATCGCCAGCACTTGTCCCGAGTGCCGCGGCGCGGGCAGCATCGTCGAGAGCCCCTGCCAGGAGTGTCACGGAGCGGGGCTGGTCGAAAAGGAAAGCAAGGTGACGGTGACCATTCCGGCCGGGGTCGACGACGGGATGCGCATGCGCCTTGGCGGAGAGGGCGAGGCCGGCCAAAACGGCGGACCGCAGGGCGATCTGTACGTGTTTCTGCATGTCGAGCCGGACGAGCACTGCCTGAGGGACGGCTACGATCTTCACCTCGAGGCGGACATCGATTTTGCCCAGGCCGCGCTGGGAGCGACCATCGAGGTGACTGTGCTGGACGAGGAGCACGACGTCAAGGTGCGCCGCGGTACTCAGCCCGGCGATAGCGTGGTCCTGCGCGGGGAGGGAGTGCCCAGATTGCGCGGTCACGGCAAGGGCGACCTGGTCGTGCACCTGAACGTGAAGATCCCGAAGAAGCTTTCAGCCGAGCAGGATCAGCTCTTGCGCCGCTGGGCCGAACTGGCCGACTTCGAAGTCAAGAAGAAGAAAAAAGGTCTTTTCGGACGGAAAAGCTGAACCGCTATCGCCGTCGTCGCACCAGCGCCAGCGGCAGCAGGAACAACAATGCAGGCAGACCACTCGCGGGTTGCCCGCAACCGCAACCCCGCTCCCCGGAGACATCGGTTTCGATATAGGCCGTAGGTTGCAGGTTGACCCGCTTGGCGAAGTCCACCGCGTTCTGCTTGCCGCCCTCGACTATCCAGAAGACCCATGAGACCGCCTCGTCCGGATCGAGTGTATCGTCGATGAAGCGCACCTTGCCGTCGCCGATCACGAAGGTGGCCGCGACGTGAACCGAACTGGTCTGTTTAACCAGCCACAGGTCCTGGCCGATGCCGACCAGCCCGTTGGCAACCGGCAGCGAGATCCGGCCCTCCTGGAAATCGAACTCGGTAAACGGCGTGTAGACCGCATCCTCCTCCACCAGGCCGGGCGTCAGGTAGAAGCCGTTGAGGTCGAGTGGGAAATCGACCTCCAGTGTGCGCTCGCCGCCCGAGGAGGCGTCGACGCTGACCTTGAGCCGGGTCAGCCCTATAGCGGCCTTCCAGTCAATCGTCTGGCTGCGCCCGGGCGAGCTGACTTCGAATCCGTCGTCGGCGCTGAAGTAGGGGTCGCTTTCGGTGAGCGTCGACGATGGATGATCGTCTAACGTGCCGACCTCGCCGGTGAGGTTGTCCACCCAGACGTACGGACCGCCGATCTTGGGGGCCACCTCGGAGATAATAGCTTCGGCGCAGGCCTGTGCCGATGCGGCGTGATCGAGGCCGTACTGCACTTCTCTTATGAACGGGTTTATTCCGGTAGCGTCGCTGACCTGCCCCAGAAGCGCCGTACGCCAACACTCCTGCAGGGCATCGTCCATCGATCCGGATTCGATCAGCTCCTGGGCTTCGGCTCTGGCGACCAGCGTCTCGGCCGTCAGGATCCAGTGCCGGGCCCTGACGTTGCCGCTGATCACCTGGTTGTCCCGTTCGCAGGCGTAGGCCAGGTCGACCGCGCCCGAACCGCCCAGCCAGCGGCGCATCGAGTTCGTGCTGGGCGGCTGCCAGGTGCCGTCGAGCATCGGCGGCAGGGGAGGCTGCTCGATATCGTTAGCCTTGGCCCATTTTACGTACTCGCTTATGCTGGCGATGCGGAAACCAGCGGCCTCGGCGTCTGTAAGCTCCTGCTCGTAGCTCGCAACGGCCTGCGGGTCTTTCTTGAAATTTGTTCCCATGTAAGGAGCGTTGCCGCCCGTGGCCATAAGTTCTCCGTCATCGAAGTTGTTCCACTGCACTTCGACTTCGGGAGTCGAAAAAGAGCGGGCGCCGATGACAATGTCCAGGCCGTCGAGATCGTATAGCGCGGCTGCCGTGTCGTAATCGGCCTGATGCTGGTATTTGAAGAGGTTCTTGGGCAGTACCAGGATATCGCGATCGTGATTCGCGGCGAAGGGGCCCATGCCCACCCCGAACTGACCCTCCTGGCAGAAAACCACTCCGGAAGGGGTCAGGCCGGCGTCTTCGAAGACCTTGTTCATGAGCTGGTGCGAACGCTCCATGTCCAGGCGCGGGTAAGCCAGGAACAACTGGTCGGAGTAATGGAAGCTGACCAGCTCGGCCCGCCCGGCGTCCACGAGTTGCTTGAGCTTGGCAAGCACGCCGGGATGGCGCAGCTGCATCACTTCGACCATGTAGGCCTGCATCTCGAGCGTCACTTTCCAGTCCGGGTGGGCCAGGAACAAATCGAGCACCGGTTCGAAGCTCTCGCTGATGATCAGGTCCTGAACCTGGTCGTCGTCGAGGTCGAAGGTCTCGTTGCTGTCCGTGCCCGACGGGAAACCTGTAAGCCCGCCGGCCACGTACTGGACGTTGTAGTGAAACATGGACAGCGAGAATTTCTCCTGGGCCTGCGCCGGAGCGGCGGTAAGAAGCGCCGCGTACACTATCAAGATTTTCGTGCCTGCCTTCATGGCCACCTCCGCTGCGGATCAGCATAACTTCAATAGCCATAGCTTGCAATCTCGCAAATCGTGGCTATCATGTGTTCTACTCGGAAACACGCCTGGAGGATCTCGAAATGACGGATATTGCGAAGATTCATGACCTGGTCGTCATCGGTGCCGGGCCGGCCGGGTTGGCCGCGGGCATTTACGCCGGGCGCGGCGGTTTGGATGTCAAGTTGCTCGACATGATGGGCGGAGGCGGACAGGTGAACGTCATCGACCGGATCGAGAACTACCCGGGAGTGATGGGACTGGAGACCGGCATGGCGCTGGCCGAGATCATGAGCAAACAAGCGGCAAGTTTCGGGGCCGAGATATCATTCGACGAAGTCACGGGCATCGATACCTCTGGAAAACACCTGGTCGTGAAAGGCGGCAATACCAGTTACAGCACCAGGTCGGTCCTGGTAGCCAGCGGGGCAGGGCACCGCCTGCTCAAGGCGCCCGGCGAGGGGCGCCTTTCGGGCAGGGGAGTCAGCTATTGCGCTACCTGCGACGGGAACTTCTTCCGCGGCCAATCCGTGGCCGTGGTCGGAGGAGGCAGTTCGGCCGTCATGGAAGCGATCTACCTGACCAGGATCGTCGGTCAGGTAACCTTGATCCACAGGCGAGACAAGCTCAGGGCCGAGAAGTTCCTGCAAGATCGCTTGTTCGCCGCCGAGAACAGCGAGGTAATCTGGGATTCGGTGGTAGAGGAGATTGTCGGCGATAAAGAGGTGACAGGCGTCAGGATCAAGAACGTCAAGTCCGGCGAGTCGCGCCTGCTGGATGTCGCCGCGGTGTTCATCTTCGTCGGGCTGACGCCCAACACCGGTTTTTTGAAGGGAGTGATCGATCTCGACCAGAATGGTTTTGTAAAGACCGACATTAACATGTGTACTTCCCACCCAGCCATATACGCCGCCGGCGACGTCAGGGCCGACTCGGCCCGGCAGATAGGAACGGCAGTCGGCGACGGCATAACGGCCGTTGTCAAGATCCACGAGAAGCTGGATACCAGCACGCCCGAGCGCCAGCACGACAAGATCTGAGAACCCGGTTGGCTCTTGCCCAGATTCCCGGATAAACGGGTGATGACTTGGCCGTTGGCGACCACCCCCGTCGTGCTCGCTAAAGCTCCGCGCGCCGGGGGGCCCCCGCTCGCCACCACCGCATTTGGCTTGCAACTTCTTCCGCCAAAAGAACTGTTGTTGCTTATCCGGGAATCTGGGCTCTTGCCAAACGGGTCTCGAATATCGCATATTTGTATTATGGGCATTGGCGGCACAATCGGATGTATCCTGGTGGCGATTGCGGCAGCCGGCCCGGCTTCGAGCGTTCGTCCGCTCGAACCACGGCCGGGAGCCGCTTTCGGGTACGGCGAATCGCAGCCTCTGATAACCTTGCGCTGGGAAGACTCTCAGCCGTCGATGCTCTACGTCTTGCAGATTTCCAGGAAATCGCGCGAGGGGAACGTGGTGGCCACCTACGAGATCCACGGCCGGAAAAGCTTCGCTTTCAAGCCCGATGCCTGCGGCAGATACAGCTGGTGGGTGACCGGCCTGGGCACCGGCGGCAAGTCCGGACGGCCTTCGAAAATCAGGACCTTCAAGGTGTTCCTGCCCTCCCCGGTGCCGATAGCGCCAAAAGAGGGGCAAAAACTCGTCGCCGCTAAAGATCGTTCGCGGGTCGAGTTCAGCTGGAGCAAGCGGCCGGTCGCCGGTTACCGCTTCGAACTTGCCCGCGATCGCGGCTTTCGTCACAAGGCAAAAAGCCTGATCGTGACCAGAGCATCGATTTCGACGTCTATCGCGCCCGAGGGCAAGTACTACTGGCGCGTGCGCGGCACCAGGCCCGGCACCGCCTGGAGCCGGGTTCGAAGCTTCCGGGTAGGTTCCACAGGTTCCAAGGTCGGCGTCTCTTCCACGAACGGCGAAGTGCAAAAACCAAAGGAAAATTCAAACACGGCCGTTGTAAAAAACGGGATTTCTAAAAAGCCCGAGCAAAGCGCGGCGGACGAATTTCCGGCCGCCCCGAAATTGCAGGCGCCCCGCGACGCGGCGCGGATCACCTCTGTCAAGCCGCGCACGATTACCTTGTTCTGGAATGAGATCGGGGGCGCAACGGCCTACGAGGTCGAGATCGCCAAAACGGCCGAGTTTTCCAAGGTCAGCAGCAGACGCAAGGTGAACTCGCCCGTGCTGGGTCTGCCGGATCCGCCCCGGGGGCGTCTTTTCTGGCGGGTCAGGGCCGTGAACGCCGCCGGCAAGAGCGGCAACTGGTCGGCGGCGCGGCAGTTTGATTACCAGGTGCAACCGCTCTGGAAGAACTGATATTTATTAGACTGAAGCCCACAGGTTACACCTGCTTCTTCCTTACTCTGAAAATAGTTCAAACCCGAAGAGAGTCGCTTTTTTCGAGTTTAGGATTTTCAAGGAGTTGCGATAAGCGGCGAATGGCACGGCGATTGCTTTAGAATATGAAATTAAGGGATAGGGAGAGGAGGTTCGTACAAGCAGAAAGGCTTGGGTAAGCGCTTCCTGTAATTCAGGTTCCCGGACGGTCTGACGGGCCTTCCTCCCCTTTTTTCGACTTGGGCGTGCTGCCGGTAACGGCCGGCCGCACAGGAGGAGTGCGAGATGGCTTACGATTCCCGCAGATCCCGGAAAAGATCGGTTCTGCAGGTTTCCTTTTATTACGATGGGGATTTCTACGGCACCGAGTGTTTTACGCAGCGCCGCCTGGTGATCGGTCGCGGTCCGGACGCGGACATCAGGATCGAGTGTGATCTGATCTCACGGGTACACGCGGTGCTGAGAATCGTCGGTGAGAGCGTCATCGTCGAGGATTTGAGCAGCCGTAACGGGATCCGCGTAAACAACCAGGCGGTCAAGAGAGCTCCATTGGGTAACTGGGATTCGCTGGCGCTGGGGGCCTACCTGTTGAAGTTCCATCTGCTGAGCTACGGAACACGCCTGCCGACGAGCCAACTCGAAGTGTTGCAACTGCCGTCCGATCCGGACTGGGAAAGCACGGACGAAGTCACCGCTCTGCCGTTGCAACTTGAAGCCGAACCGACTTTCGACATGCCGATGTCGTTGTTGCCGCCGGTTGCGCGCCTGCCCGAGCCCGAGGACCGGGTGCTAGAGGCGCCAGAGGCTTGCTGCAAACTCTTTCCTATGGCCGATATGCTCGAGCCGGATCCTTACGATACGATACCCGAGCTACCGGTAGTGCGACACGGGCAGCCGGAAAAACCAGCAGCCCGGGCCGAAATAGTGAATGTCGAGCGCTTGACCAATACGCTGATCACGAAAGTGAGCCTGGCGCCGGGCCGCAGGCTTTCGCAGGCGACCAGCCGCCCGCCAAGGAAGATCGTTCAGGTCATTGCACAAACCGGGTAGTTTTTTTTCAGCCGACCTTCTGACCGCAATTGTCGCAGAACTTGGTGCCGGGTTTGAGTTCCTGGCCGCACTTGCTGCAATGTGCCGGAGCGGCCGCCACGGGCGCGCCGCAGTTGGGGCAGAACTTCGAGCCCGCGGAGACTTCGGCGTTGCATTTCGGGCACATGCTGGCAACGGTCATCTTGCTGCCGCAGTTCGAGCAGAACTTCGATCCCTGGGCATTGGGGGTGTTGCATTTCGGACAGGTAATCATGGCAGCAGAGTTGGAGGCCTTGGCGCCTCCCGGCTGCATCGCCCCGGCTACCAGCCCGGGCATCATCATGCCCATGCCCAGGCCCACCCCGGCGCCCATCCCGGCCCCGGCAATGCCGCCGCCGCCCTCGGACTTGGCGGCGTCCTGTAGCGCCTGGGCCGCCTTGTACTTCATATAGTCGTCCAGGTTGCCCATGGCCGCCATGCCGGAGCGCTCGTCGATTTTCTTCTGCACTTCCTCGGGAGGGGTGATGGCGTTGATGATGAAATCCTCGAGGGCCAGACCGTACTTGGCGAAGTCGTCCTTCAGACGGGTCTTGGTTCCGGCGGCGATCTCGTCGTAGTAACGCGGCAGGTCGAAGACGCTCTTCAGGTTCTCTCCCAGAAAGTCGGTCAGCCGCCCGATCACGATGCCCTTCAGATAGTCGGTGATCTGCTCGCTGCTGTAGTACCCCTGGGTGCCCACGATCTTGTTGACGAACAGCTGTGACTCCTCGACCTTGAAGGCCATGATGCCGAAGGCGCGCAACCTGACCAGCATCAACTCGGTGTCCCTGAAGGGAATCGGCTCGCGCGTGCCCCACTTTATATTGGTGAACACCTTGTGATTGACGAAGACGACCTCGGCCTTGAAGGGCGTCTTGCCTCCGAACGGCAGCTTGATCAACCCTCCCAGGAGCGGCAGGTTGGCGGTCGTCAAAGTGTGGCGTCCAGGTCCAAAAGTGTCCAAAGCCTTGCCGCCCCTGAAAAACACCGCGCTCTGGCTCTCGCGCACGATGACCTGAGCGCCGAGCTTCAAATCGGCTTCCCCGCTTCTGGGAAATCTGGAGACGATCAACTCTCCACTCTCGTCCAGACTTTGCACCACCTCAATAGCCATTGTCTCTGTCCTCCGGGAAGCAGTTTTTACTGGGCCGACTCGGGCTCGCCGCCGGCCGTGCGCAGGATCTGCTCGCGCTGGTTGAGTGCCTCGTCCATCTCGCGGATTTTATGAACCAGGGCCGTAAGCGCTGCGCCAAGCTGTCCGTCATCGTCCAGCAGATCTAGCGCGGCAATGTCTCCGATAATCTGTTCGATTCCCTCAACCAGCTGGCTGTCGAAGGCATGCACCTTTTCCAGGCGTTCGATGTCGATCTTGTTCGTACCGAACCACTTGCCGCTGAATCCGTAGTTCGCATAGCGTAGCCGGTCGATCACCCGGGAAAGCGTCTGGGTCACCTTCTCGGCCGGATTCAACAGATCGAGATTTCCGCGGTTCGCTATTTCGGCCTTGGTATCGTCGTAGTGAGCGCGGGCTTGCTTGAGCTTGGCTGACAGCATTTCTCTCAGAAGCTTGTCGGTGTTACGACTGTCCTCGCGCTGGCGATAACCCTTGTAGCCCGGCAGTACTTTTTCTAAAAATCCCATTTTCGCCTCCTGTGTTTACGGCGCCCGGTCAGGATGAGTTTTCTTGGCCGCGGCTCGCGATCGCATGTAGCCCACCACCACCAGAAGCGCGATCCAGATCAAGGCGAAGGGCCAGCTTTTTCCGAAGGGAGGAACGACCGCCATGTTGGCAAGTAAAATAAGCAGGAAAAAACCCATCACGGCCAATCCCAACTCGACATAGGAAGCGGCGGCCAGACACAGGCCGACGGCCATGGGCAAGACCGGCCAGCTGTCTGCGAAGCCCATCTGGCCGAAGTTATTGATCAGAAAGACGGCCGCCACGCTTCCCAGGATGATGACCGCCGATACGACTCCGACAGGAAAATCAGATTCTTTCTTGGCCATCTCAACCTCCCAGCAGAATCAGACAAGATGCTTGCATGCTTGTCAAGCAGAACGGCTATGGTGCCGGGATTAACAAATCCTTGCAAAGCCACAGTGGATGCGATAATCAGAAAATTGCACCGCTCTTGACTTTGTTCCCGCAACAAAGGGGTTTCAACCAAGTGGCAGGAAAGGGACAGTCATTCTGGTTCAAATTCTGGGGCACCCGGGGGTCACTTCCGGCGCCGCGTCCCACCACCAATAAATACGGGGGCAACACGCCCTGTATGGAAGTTCGCGCCGGTGGAAATATCCTGATATTCGACGCGGGTTCCGGCATTCGCTCGCTGGGCGCGCACCTGGACAGAGAGTTTGGCGGAAAAAAGCTCAATGCCACCTTGCTTTTTTCGCATTACCACTGGGACCACATCCACGGGTTTCCATTTTTCAGCCCGGCTTTCCGCAAGGGCAGCAATTTCGTCGTCTATGGAGAACCGCGGGGTTCTCGCAACGTCAAGGACATTCTCTCCGGACAGATGGCTATGCCCTATTTCCCTGTTCCGCTCCAGGTGATGCAGGCGCGCTTCGAATTCAGGGACGTTGGGCCGCGTACGACTTTGCAGATCGGCCCGGTGAAGGTTCGCACAGAGGCGCTCAACCACCCGGGACGTTGCCTCTCGTACCGCATCGAATACCAGGGCAAGTCCATCGTCTACGCCACCGACACCGAGCATGGTTTCAAGATCGACGAACGCCTGGTGCGGCACGCCGCGGGGGCGGATGTCCTGATTTATGACGCGGCCTATACCGATGCCGAGATCCGGGGCGGCAAAAAGGGTTTTGGACATTCCAGTTGGCGAGAAGGAATCAAGGTGGCCAAGGCGGCCGGAGTGAGCAAGCTTCTGCTTTTTCACCATGAGCCGAGTCGAAATGACAAGGCCCTGGACGCAATCGAGGCGACCGCCCGACGATCATTCCGGGCCTGCTCGGCCGCCAGGGAAAACAGAAAATACAAACCCTGAGGTTCGGTGCCAGCGATTAATTGAAGGTGCCGTCGACAGATCCGAGCAGCGTGCAGATGTTGTTGTCGGTATCCGTAATTCTGATGGTCAGCGTTGCCGTATAAGAGTAACTCGAACTGTCTCCCTCGGTTGCAACGACGAAAACGCCGTTCATGTAATAATTAATGCTGGTACCGTCTTCTGAAGTCTGGGTGTCTTGCAAAAGGAACGGATAGCTTTTGGGATAGCTGCTTTCCTCGGCGTTGCAAAGCCACCCGGAAAGGGTGCCCCAGATTCCACGCAAATCCTTTTCCTCGGCTTCCAGGGCCACATCTCCGTTTTCGTCCGATGTCTGGCTGAGTATTCGCAGGTAGTGGTCTCCGACCACCAAATCATAGGTATCGCAGTTGTCCGTGAGCGACTTCATATTGCCGTAGTATTCGCCGGACAAATCGGGGCAGGGATCGCCTTCGCCGCAGGAAAGGCACTTGTTACTGTCGCAGGCAGATACGAATACACAGCCCGCCAGACAGGCTGCCGCCAGAAACACTTTAATAGAATTTGCGTGCATGGCCGCCCTTCCGTTGATCGTTGTGTGAAAAACAATCGAATGATAGTATCGTGCCCGTTGGTTGTCAACCGAGGCTCTTTGTGCGATGAAAAGCAAACAAAATACGAAAAACGGCTCGCTGAACGAGAAGAAGGTCAAGTCACGCGGAGAACTCGTCCACCTCGATCCGCTCAAGCTGTATCTTCAGGAGATCGGCCAGTTCGACCTGCTCACGCCCGAAGAAGAACATGAGCTGGCGGTTGAATTCGAAAAAACCCGGGATCCAAAGCTGGCCTATCGCATGGTCACCGCCAACTTGCGCCTGGTTGTCAAGATCGCACTCGAACACCGCAACTACTATCAGAACCTGTTGGACCTGATCCAGGAGGGGAACATCGGCTTGATGCAAGCGGTCAAGAAGTTCGATCCTTATCGCGGGGTTCGCCTGCCGTCATACGCCCAGTGGTGGATCAGAGCTTATGTTCTGAAGTTCATTCTCGAGAACTTCAGCCTGGTCAAGATCGGCACGACCCAGGCGCAAAGAAAGCTCTTCTACCGGCTGAAGAAAGAACAGCACAAGCTCATAAGTGAAGGGTTCACGCCGACTTCCAAGCTCTTGGCAGAGAGGATAGATGTCTCCGAGAAGGACGTAATCGAAATGGAGAAGAGGCTCTCCGGCCCCGAGGCGTCGTTGGATGCCACCCACCCGAAGACCGGCAGGCCCTTCATCGAAACGCTGGTGGTGCCGCGCGAGAGTCCAGAGGAGCAGGTGGCAACCGAGGAATTGCGCGACCGAGTGCACGGGGCCATGCTGGAATTCAGGCAGACACTCGACGAACGTGAGCGGGCCATATGGGATGCGCGCATCATGGAGGAGCGCCCCGAGACTTTCCAGGAACTCGGCGAAAAGCACGGCATCACCCGCCAACGGGTCCAGCAGGTAGAGCGGCGCTTGCAGCAGCGTTTCAAGGCTTTTTTGATGGCAGGCATGTCGGAAGAAGACAGCCGGCCGAGATTCTGAATCTTGTCCCAAAGGGAGCTTATCTCATGACCGACGCGGCGTCGGAAGAGCACAAGAGGGAAATCAGTTGTTCGAATTGCGGGGCGCCAATCGGGTACATCGAGGGAGAGTCGGTGTTGACCTGTGCCTACTGCGGCAGTTCGTCGATGCTGGCCGGATTCGACAAGATCGTCAAGGTCGAGGCGCACTACGTCTTGCCTGCCAGGATGTCGAAGCAGGAGATCAGAGACGGGGTCGTCGAATGGATGAAGACAGGCTGGCTCAAGGCGGCCGACCTGGCAGACAAGGCCTCGTTTTCGAGGTTCGACGGGATCGTCTTGCCCTTCTGGGTGGTCAAGGCCAAGGCGCGAACTTTCTGGTCGGGCAAGAACAAGCGCACGCGAACGACCGGCAGCGGCGACAACCGGCGCACCGAAACCTATTGGGAACCGGTCAGCGGAGAGTTCGACGAAGATTACAACTGGTCGGTCTATGCCCGGGAGAATCCCGAGGAGTTCTGGGGAATGGATGCTCTCAACCCGGGAAGCAAGTCGGTGAGTGCCGACTGGGGCAAGTTCTTTCTTGGATTCGGGTTCGGCTCGAAGACCAGCGGCGAAAGTGATCTGCTGGCCGGCAAAGAGAAGTTCGATCTCGAGGCGGTCAAGGATCTCAAGGTGATCAACGGCCAGATAACGCAGGAGCGCGCCGAGCAGAAGGGGCGCAACGATATGATCGGCTTGCATCGTCACATGGCCGACAAGAAGGCCAGCCAGATCACCGATTGCGACACCACCGTCGACATCCAGGGAGTCGATCTGGTCTACGTCCCTCTGTGGGAAGTGATGTACAACTACAAGGGCAGGGCCAACCGGATGCTGGTCAACGGGCACACCGGCGAGGTGATCGCCGGCGAGGCGCCGGTCGGCAAGTGGGACAAGGTAGTCGTGCTGTCGATCATCATGCTGATTCTGGCCGCCGTGTTCGGCCTGCTGGCCCACTTCGCGAATCTGCCCAAGATGTGGATCGGAACAGGGGTAACCGTCGGCATTGCCGTGCTATACGGCGTCTGGACTGCGCTTTTCAGCAAGGGCTGAGCCGAGTCCTGAATGCTCTACGCAGGCATACTTGACAAATAGTAGCCTAAATGTAAAATACGGTTATGTTTAGCCGCCCATTTTGGCTGGAGATGGTGAGCAATGGTTGGCAGGGACGATCTATCGTCTGGCTTTCCGGTGTGAGACGGGTTGGTAAGACAACGCTTGCCAAAATGCTGGGGGATGCCGTTTTTATCAACTGCGATTTGCCTTCAAGCGTTCGCCGGTTGGATGATCCGGAACTGTTTTTTGACGGATTGGACCCCGGCACGCCGGTTGTTTTCGACGAGATCCACAGGCTGGAGGATCCGAGTCGGGTGCTGAAAATATTAGCCGATGAGTACCCGAAGTTGAAGGCGCTCGCGACCGGCTCTTCCACCCTGGCGGCTACCGGGAAGTTCAAAGACAGCCTGACCGGGAGAAAGCGCTCGGTCTATCTGTGTCCTGTCCTGTGGGAAGAGTGCCAAGGTGAGTTCGGCATCGGCGACATCGACAGGAGATTGTTGCACGGCGGTTTACCCGAGGCCTTGTTGGCGGAAACTCCCGACCCGGCATTCTACGCCGAATGGCTCGACAGCTTCTACGCGCGCGACATCCAGGAGCTTTTTTCCATTCGTCAACGAACCGGTTTTCTGAAACTCTTGAGGCTTGCGTTGAGACAAAGCGGGGGTTTGCTGGATTTTTCGAAAGTCGCCAATCTCTCGGGTTTGAGTCGTCCCACCGTGATGGCGCACATTGAGGCTCTTGCCGTTGCGCATGCGGTATTTCTTCTTCCTCCATTTCACGGGGCCGGCCGCGGCGAAATAACGAAAAGGCCCAAGGCGTACGGGTTCGACACCGGCTTTGTCGCCTATTGCCGGGGCCTGGATTCCCTGCGGAACGAGGATCGAGGTGATTTGTGGGAGCACCTGGTTCTCGACACCTTGAGATCCCGGCTACACAACAGCAGTCTCCATTACTGGAGAGACAAATCCGGCAGGGAGATCGACTTCGTTGTGGTGCGCGGCAGGGGCGTCGTCGATACATTCGAGTGCAAGATGAGCCCGGATGCGATCGAGGGTAAGAACTTGGAGATCTTTCGCCGGCTGTACCCGCATGGCGACAATTTCGTCGTCAGTCCGGCTGTAAAGAAGCCCTACTCGAGGCGCATAGGCGAACAGCTGGTGACCTTTTCGGGCCTGGCCGGATTGCGCATCCTGCATCCGCCGCCGAGCGACCCTGCGAAGCCCGCAAGAGAAGAACAGGGTGAAACCGATGAACCGGAATGACCTCGCGGCATTCAAGCACGTCGTCAGGGGGCTCGGGTGGGTAATCCGGGCCAACCTTGGCTGGCTGCTTGCCGCCGCCTCCTTCGTGCTGCTTTTTCCCGTACAGATCGTATCGTGGCTGCTGGGACCGCGGACGTTTTTGCAAACAGAGCCATATCGGGGATTGGGCCGGCTGGCCGAGCGGGGCATGTCGTTCGAGCCGGCCAAGATTGACATGGTTCTGCTCGTGCTGCTTGTGGTTTTTCTCGTTTGCGTCTTGTTCCGATCGTTCTGACCTGCCTTGGATCTACCCGGGGATCATATAGACTCCGTCCTTCTTTTTAGAAAATTGTTATTATGGTCAATCGAACCAATCTTCTTCTCCGTCATCCCCGCCAACAGCTGTCGTGTTTGCACAAAACGCCTCGCTTGCACGGCGAACTACGCCGAAGCCCTCTGTGAAGCTCTACTTAAATGAAACGTGTTTGCCTTTACAAGTGTCTAGCTGAAAATATCCTCGATATCGACGCTCTTGACCAGCACCGTCGTCGGCAGGTCTTCCATGAACGAGGTCATGCGCGACATGAAGGTCGATTCCTGGCCTTCCTCGGGGGCGCGCAGGCCTAAAACCACCAGATCGGCATCGGCGCTCTGCTTGCGGATTACTTCCTGAATGGTGTCCTGCGGGCCCATGGGAGGAAGGATCACAATCTCGGCGCCGATGCGCGCGTCCTCCAGCATGTCTGAAAGCTCGGCTTCGGTCTGGCGGATTTTGGATTCGTCGGAGACAACCTGCAGCAGGCGGATCTTGCAACCCCTCCAGGTATCGCTCTTGCTGACCAGGTGGGCTATCAAAACCATCAGGCTGCCGTTGTTCTCCAGGCCGCCCCACCAGACGTCCAGTTGTCTGTGGCGCCCGAAGCCACGCTGCTCGTCGTAGTTCAAGAGCAGCACACTCATGTCCAGGTAGTTGAAGTCCCTGACCAGTGATGCGAACTCCACCGCATTTATGTCGCTGTCGCTCCAGCCGAAAACGGCCACGTTGGCTTTCAGCCCGGCGATACCGTGCGATTGGGCCACCACGCGCGCGTCCTGGTAGAAGTCTTTTACGGCTACGACCTTGCCGAAAGCAGTAAGGCCGCTGCCTTCCAAAAAGACGTCCAGCTTTTTTTGCGCTTCCGCGGCCGAACCGCCTGCAATATTCTCGTTCACGTCTCCCGGCAAGAGGGTCATTAAAGTGACGATGCCCTTCTCCTGTCCCAGCCAGCTCGAGAAATCCAGCAGGTGGGCCTGTGAGCCCGTGCCGCGCAAGAACAGCAGGATGTTGGGTTTCCAGTTGCGCGGATGGAATGAAGACTGCTGGAGCTTCAGCAGGCAAAAACGCAGGGCGGAAAACCAGATTCCGCTCCTGAGATCCCCGAAGGTGACGCTGATGTGCTTTCTCTTCAAGACGGCATAGATGATGGCCACGATGGCCAGCGCAATCACCGTGGCCTGGGCGTTGATCAAAAACATCACCCAGAAGCATCCCGCGGCGCCCAGAAGCGAGATCGCCCAATGCACCTTGAATCGCGGCCGGTAGGACGGGTTGCCCACGACGCGCTCCATGCCGGCCACCAGGTTGGTGACGCCGTAGGTCGTCAGGAAGAACATGGTGATCACCGGCGCCAGCATGTTCAGATCCAGAAGTAAAATGCTCACCTCGGCGATGGCGAAGGTCAAGATGGTCGCCAGCCTGGGCTCGTTGGCCGGTCCGTGGCCGCGGGCCAGGATCTTGGGCAGCACCCCGTCCATGGCCAGCGCCTGCATGGTTCGCGGGGCGGCCACCAGGCTGCCGAGCGCGCTCGACAGGGTCGCGGCCCAGACCCCGAGCACGATCAGAAAACCGACGCTGGCGATCTTCTTCATGATCATCGTGTCGCCGCGCAGATCGGCAAGGCTGGCGTTGTGAGTGAACCAGTACACCTGGGCCAGGTAGATCACGAATGTGACGCCTACCGCCAGCAACGTCCCGCGCGGAATATTCTTGCGCGGCTCCTTGAGATCGCCGCTCATGCTCAGGCCGGCCATGATTCCGGTGACCGCCGGAAAGTAGACGGCGAAGACGGTCCAGAAGTTATGGCCCTTCGAGTAGCTGCCGAAGGCCTGCAACTGAGGGTGAGTGTCGCTGCCGCCTGTGAAAAACGACAACAGGGCCAGCGCCAGGATGCCCATGATGAAATACTGGGCCTTCAAGGCAACGTCCGCTCCCTTGTAGGCCAGCAACATCAATGCCAGGCAGACCAGGGCCGAGACCACCTTTTCGGGCAGCGGCAGGAGCGAGGTTAAAGCCTCCGTGAAACCCATGATGTACAAGGCCACCGACAGCGCCTGGGAGAAGAAGAGCGGGATGCCGATACTGCCGCCGATCTCCAGCCCCAGCGAGCGCGAAATCAGATAGTAGGCCCCGCCGGTCTTGACGTTCATGTTGGTGGCGATGGCGGAGATCGACATCGAGGTCGCGAAGCTGATGGCGTTGGCCAGTACGGCCAGCATGATCCCGCCCAGCAGGCCGGTGTTGCCCACAGCCCAGCCGGCGCGCAGGAAGAAGATTACCCCGATGATGGTCAGGAAATTCGGCGTGAAGACGCCGCCGAAGGTGCCGAAGCGCCTTATTTTCTGGGCCTCGTCGGGCAAGTCCCGCTCCCGGGCTCAGACGCCGAGCCACCACATGAAGAGGATCACGATTAGTGCCGGTCGTTCGCGAATGTAGTCCAGATCGCAGCCGATGGTCGTCATGCTGGCAGAGGACATTCCGGCCCCAAGGCCGATCTGTCCCTTGAGTTGGTTTTTTGAAACACTGGTCAAGGACAAGTGGGCCGTAGATGACACCTGGCTGGAGCCGGCGGCAGAGACCGAAACTTTGTCGCCGCTGACCTTGACAGTCACCCTGCGGATGCCCACCAGGCCCGAAACCTCGGTCGCAAGATCCTGGCGCTTGACGTGCAGCATTAAATCCATTCCTGCGGCCGTACCGGAAATGGAATCTGCCTTGATATGGAAACGGGTGGGTTTTGAGAGCATGAAGCCGTAGACGATGTCGCCCTCGCGCTGCAGGTTGAAATCGGGGCCGTTGACCTTGAGCGTCACTTTGTCGATCTTGACCTCTTCGAACGCCTTCAGGCCAAAATCGAGATGAACCTTGCAGGTCTCGTTAGCGGGTTTCTTGTTTTCAATCACGGCAGGCGTCTGGCTCTTTAGGTCTTCGCCTGGTGCAGGAAAGGACACAAGACAAGCCAGAAGAAAAATGTATGAAATTATCGCTCTCCCGACGGGCATCCAGGCTCCCCATCTCATGTATTGACAAGCTCATCAGGTTCGTTGACATCCGTGATGGCTGTCTTTAGACTGTTTCGACTTTTCTCATGGAACTCGGCAAGTTGTCAAGATGGGCGGCCCGGGCATCCGGGGTTCGGCCGGAAGAAGGCAGGCGAACGTTGTTGGCCACCTTCTTTTATTTCTTCTTCGTGGCCCACGTGGTCATGGTCAAGTCGGCCTCCAACGCGCTCTTTCTGAGCCGCCATGATCCCAAGCACCTGCCCTACTTATACATCCTGGTCGCCGTGCTGGTGGGAGTAGCCGTTGTTCTTGCCTCCAAGGTCTTGGCCGATCCGCGCAAACGGTTGATGCGCACGCTGAGCCTGACGGGGGCGGCAACGGGCCTGTTGTTGTTCTGGGGGCTTTTACGGTTCAACCTGCTGCCGGTCAGCCCTGTTCTGTACCTGTTCGGCGAGGTGTCGGCAACGGCTCTGAACATCCAGTTCTGGTCGGTGGCTGGTGACATCTTCGATCCCCAGGAGGGCAAGCGGGTCTTCGGTATTCTTTCCTGCGGCGGAATGAGCGGCTCGATTTTCGGCGGGGTTTTCGTGCACCAGATCGGACTGGCTCTCGGCACAGTCAACCTGTTGTTGGCCGCGGCGGCCTTTCTGTTGGTATGCGTCTTCTTGGCCCAGGGACTGGCCAAACACCATGGCCGTGCGGACGCTTTGAAGGAACACGAGTCACTCGGCTTGCGCCAGGGGTTCCGTTACGTCGCTTCGAAAAACTACCCGCGCACCTTCGGCCTGCTGATGTTGCTGGCGGCGGTGATGACCTCTTTCGTCGACTATTTCTTCCGCACCTCGGCCCGTTCGTTCCTCGGTGAAGACCAGCTGGCCGCTTTATTCGGCGACCTGAATGCCTACGTCGGCATCATCTCGGTGGCTTTCCTGTTCTTGTTGAGCGGCCGGCTGCTTAGGCGTATGGGAATTTTCAACTACTTGCTGATCATCCCGGCCGGCATGATTCTGGCGAGCATAGGCTCGATCGTCTTTCCGGTCTTTCTGGTTGTGTACGTCTTGAAGATTATCGAGAACTCCGGTTCGCTGTCGATCAACCAGGCCGGCCTGCAGTTGCTTTACAACCCGGTGCCGACCGGCATGCGCGCTTCGGCCCGCGGCGTCATCGACGGCTTCATGCGCAAGATGGGTTACGCCGTGGGAGGCGGGTTGCTGTTGCTGCTCGCACCGTTCTTAGACCACCCGGTTTACGAAATCGTGATCATCTGCATGGTCTTGGTTTTTGTCGTCATGCTCTTGCGTATGCGAGGCCTTTACGTACAGCAGCTGGATGAGAAGATACGCATCGGCACCCGCCGGCGAGCCGACCTGCGGCTCGAGGACGCTTCGACCCAGCGCGTTCTTCACAAGGCGCTGAACGGCGACGACGATGATCTGGCGGAGACGGCGCTGGGCCTGTTAGCCGAAATCCCGACGGTGGACATCCGCAGCGACCTGCGCAGGTTGCTTTCGGGTAAGTCAGAAAAAGTGCGCCTGGCCGCAATCGACGCGGTGGCAAAGCGAGGCTACACGGATTTCCTTTTTGACCTGCTGGGCATCATCAATTCGGGCTCGCGGCGCGCACGGGTGGCGGCGGTCAGGGCGGTGGTGGCGCTGGATCCGGCGCGGGCATCCGGGGCGCTCGGGCCTTATCTGCGCTCTGAAGATCCCGGGCTGGTAGCTGTTGCCATCGAAGCCATGATCCAGTTGCAGGGATGCGAAGTGTCCAACCCGGCCGTAGCCGTGCTCGAGGGCATCCTCGATCAGGGTATCGCTGCATCTCCCGGTGTGCGGCGAGAGACCGTTCGCCTGCTGGGGCGGCTAGGCGACGGTCCCTACGCCGAGCGCATTAAGGACTACTTGTCCGACAGCGACGTCTCGGTACGGCGTATAGCGGCCCGGGCGGCGATGCAGGTATACCGCCCGGAATTCGTGCCGCTGTTGCTCAAGATGCTGTCCGATCGCGAGACACGACCAGAGGCGCGCGACGCGCTGGCGGCTTACGGAGACCAGATCATCGATATTCTGGCCGAGTGGCTCAATGACCGGCAGCGGCCGCTCGAGGTGCGCTTGCGGCTGCCGCGTGTGATCCGAATGATCGCCACCCAGCGGGCCGGTGAGGTGTTGCTGTTTTCCAACATCCAGGACGACGCTCTTCTGCGCTACCGGATAGCGCTGGCTCTTTCCGGCATGCGCCAGTATTCGCAGATTCACTTTGACCGTCGCTGGGCTCTGGAAGCCGTGGACCGACGCACTGATTCATACCGCTACTACGATCGCATCTACCGTCAACTCGCCTGTTACCTGCCGCCGGCCAGCCTGGCCATCAAAGTGCTCAGGGAGAGGCTCGAGCAGAACATTGAAGTTGCCTTCAGGGTGCTGGGGCTGGTCTATCCGCATCGCACCATGATGAACATCTACTACCGGTTGCGCGCGGCACGCGGTGAGGCCTGGTCGGATGCCCTCGAATTGCTGGACAACGTGGTAGATCGCGAGACTCGCGCGCGGCTGCTTCCAATTCTGGAAAATCACCGTGCTCTGATCGAGATTAGCCCGGCCACCCCCTGGGACGGCACACTGGACCAGATTCGCGAAACTCTCGACGAGCTGTGCGCCTCGAAAGACCTGTTGCTCAGGGCGGCCACGGTTCACACCCGTTGCTCGATGGGGGAAGATTTCGAGGATTGTTATCCGATACTGGTGGAAGGGAAGGATACGATGAACCTGATGGAGATTGTGCTTTTTCTGGAGTCGGTCAACATTTTCAAGCAGAACAACCTGGATGATCTCAGCGCTCTTGCCGTTATCACCAAAGAGCATGACTTCAAGCCGGGCGAGCACATCCTGCGCGAGGGCGAGCCGGGCGACGCCCTGTACATCATCACTACCGGCGAAGCGGAGATATCCAAGAAGGGCAAGAAGATCCTGACAGTGGGCGAAAAGGCCAGCCTGGGCAGCGTTTCTCTGCTCGATCAGAAGCCCAATGCCGCCGACGCCGTGGCCGTCAGCGAATGCCGGGCGCTGGTGATCGATCGTACAGATTTCATGGATCTGGTGGCCGACCGGGTGGAGTTGCTGCACGGTATATTCCTGGCCTTGACAGAGCGCTTGCGGGCCCTGTTGGCGGTGACCGAGGAGGGCGCTTTAGCCGAGGAAGCCTACGACGACGGCCCGACCAACCCTGTCTGAAAGATCGACCATGTTTCTTTGCCTGGTGTGGCAAGACGTGTCATAATCCCGGCAAGTCATCCGGATGCCCGTGCAAGCCGCGCCTGCCCGTCGGGCACTGCCATGGTTGGTGCTTTATAATCATCGAAAAGCACCAGCGGCCGATTATGAACAGGAGCCCGAATGAATTTCCTGCCGGCTCTACATTTCTTCTGCCTTCTGATCTACCTGTCGATGGCGGGCTTCATTCTGTATAGAGACCCGAAATCCACGCTGAACAGGACCTGCTCCGCTTTGTTGTTCTGTTTTGGATTATGGACTCTCTCGGATATATTTTCGCACAATCCCGGCATTGCCAATGATTCCGTAATGCTGATCGAGAATATTTCCTCTATCGGCTGGCTCGTTTTTCCCGTCGCTCTTCTTTGTTTCGCGCTGGCATTCTCCAGGCGCGAGCGAGTCATGCGGACGAAGACATTCCTCGTTCTTGCCCCGATCCTGCCGCTCGTTCTTCTCTACCAGCAATGGACGAGTCACCTGACGCTGGATTACGTCCAGCGATCTTACGGCTGGGAATTTCAGTGGTCGGATTCCTGCTGGCCGTACGTTTTCTATGTCTACTATGTCTCGCTTACGCTCATTTCGATTTACCTGGTCTACAGGCGCGGAAAGGATACCGAGAAACCGCAGGAAAAGAAGCAGGCCAGGATGATTGTGGTTTGTGTCGGCATCAGCCTGGTTCTGGGCAGCGCGACCGACGTGGTGGTTCCAGTGTTCGGTATCAAGGGAGTTCCATCCTTGGCGGATGTCAGCGTGCTCATCTTAGCCGTGGGGATTGTCTACGCGATCATCAAGTACGAGTTCTTGACCATCTCTCCCGCCATCGCCGCGGAAAATATCATTAGGTCGATGGAAGAGATTCTGGTTCTGCTGGACGACGAAGGAAACATCACCACGGCGAACAAATCGGCGTTGAGATTGTTGGGATACAGACAAGAGGAGCTTCGCGGGAAATCGATCGCGATGCTCATGAGAAAAGCCGGGTCGAGTTCCTCTTTGCTGGAAGGAGAAACGGCGGGCGGATCCACGGGAGTTTATGAAGGCAGATTCCAGGCGAAAAACGGAAAGGCAATTCCAGTAATTTTTTCGATCTCGGTCTTGAAGGATCAAGGGGGAAACACGGCCGGGACGGTCATCGTGGCCACGGACCTCACCAAGCACAAACTGGCCGAAGAGGAAAAAAACAAACTCAGGACACAACTCCTTCAAGCGGAAAAATTGGCCGCGATCGGCCAGCTGGCCGCCGACGTGGCCCACGAGATCAACAACCCGCTGGCCTACGTTCGGGCGAACCTGACCGCGCTGGAGGATTACTCCGCCACGATCAAAGACCTGTGGCTCGCCGCCAAAGCGGCCGCGACCTGCCTGCAGGGTACCGGGCAGCCCGAAGCCGACGACCTGGCGCAGAACCTGCTGACCGCCCGTGGCCGCTCCGAGGAGTCGGTCGAGCGCAATGTGCTGGAGATCGCCGAGCTGACCGACGAGATCCTCGAGGGCGTCAAGCGAATCGCCGATCTGGTGTCCGGCTTCAACAGCCTGACGAAGCCGCTCGAACCGGCCCAGGCGGAGTCCTTTGACGCCGGGGATCTGGTCCAAAAGATCCTTTCGTCCCTGCCGGAAACCAGCGACCAGCGCGAACGGAAGATCGCGCTGGAGGTGGACGGCCGCCTGCAAGCCAGGGCGGCGGTCGAGGACGTGCGGACGGCGCTGCTCAACGTGCTCACTTTCCTGTTTGCGCGGCGTGAAAGCCCTTCTTGCCCGGTCCGTCCCGTGTCCATACGCTGCTATGCACGGGCCGATCGTCCTACGGTCGATATCATCGACCCGATGCTGAAGATGACCGAAGACGAGCGGCTGCGGATCTTCGAGCCGCGAGTCCAGGTAGACGAGCGCAAAGGCCGGACCATGCGTCTCGACCTGGGCATGCCCCTTGCCTACCAGTTCCTCCAGCGAAACGGCGGGAACCTGTTTGTCGAGCAAGCCGAGGACGGCGGAACCGTCTTCAGGTTCGATCTGTCGCCGGAACGGGGTTAGCGAGCCGAAGCGCGATCCCGGGCGTCAGATCTGCTTGAGTTTGGCCTTGATTTCCTGGTTGGCGTTGCCGGCGCTGAGGCGAACCGGGGCAATGTACACTTCGTAGCCTTTCTTCTCTATGCGCAGGGTCAGGTCCTCGTCGAAGGGAACCGACTCGATCGTGGCCGGGGTTTTTCCTCGGAGCTGGCCTCTGAGCGTGATCTCGGCCCCCGGCGGATCCGAGATGACTTTCAGGGTGCCGCTGGTGGCCAGCGGGGACGAGGGCGCCTGGTTTTTCTTGCCGCCGAGATCGACCAGGATGTAGGCGCCGGCGGCGCACAGCAGCACAAGCAGCAAGATGATGACAATCATCGGCCGCGATAGACCATTGGAGCGCCTGTTCTCGCGGGCGGCGGGAGTCGGCCTTTCCGGCTGCCGGGGAGGGATCGTCCTGGGTTGGGTGACAGGCTGCGGCGCCGGAGCCATCGGCAGCGCATCGCTCTCTGCCGTGTTCTCGTATGGCTCCCAGGGGACAAACTCTTCCTTCCTGCGCTTTGCTTCCGCCTCCTGGCGCTGGCGTTCGGCGGCCAGCAGGTCGCGTATTTCGGCGTACTCCTCGGGAAACAGCTTTTTCATGAACTCGCTCAGGTGCGGGGTACCGACCGACCAGCCCGAACGGTTCAGGTAGCCTTCCAGCGACTGGTGCATCTCGTAGGCGGTCTGGAAGCGATCGACCGAGCGCTTTGCCAGCGCTTTGAGAATTATGGCTTCCAGGTCGGGCGGCATGTCGCCCCGAAGATCGCGGGGCTTGGGCACCGGTTTCCTGAGGATGGCCTCCATGGTCAAGAGCTCGCTGCTCTCGCGGTAGAGATGCGCGCCGGTGCAGACCTCCCAGAGCACGATTCCCAGCGCGAAGATGTCCGAGCGAGGATCGATCGGCATGCCCCGGATCTGTTCGGGCGACATGTAGGAGAACTTGCCCTTGAGGACCCCGTCTTCCTCCTCCTGGAAAGTCACCCTGGCCTTGGCTACCCCGAAATCGATCAGCTTGGCCAAACCGTCGAAGGTCAGAATAATATTGTGCGGGCTGATATCGCGGTGCACGATGCCCAGCGGACGGCCGCTCTTGTCTGTCTTGGTGTGGGCGTAGTAGAGGCCCTCGGCTATCTGGCTCAGGATCTTGGCGGCGTAGGGCAAGGGAAGCAGACGGCCGCTCTTGCGGGTGGTTACCGAGATGCGCTGCAGATCTTCCCCGTGGGCGAACTCCATGGCGATGAAGTACTGCCCGTCGACCTCGCCCAGGTCGAGCGTCTGGGCGATGTGGGCGTGATCGAGAAAAACGGCCAGCCGGGCTTCGTCGAGGAACATCTTGACGAAACGCTCGTTGGACGAAAGGTGCGGCAGGATGACTTTCATGGCCACCGGCTTGGTGAAGCCTCCCAAGCCGCTCTTCTTGCGCGCCAGGTAAACCTCGGCCATACCACCGGCCGCCAGGCGCTTGAGAATCACATACTCGCCAAACCTGTCTCCCGCTTCCAAACTCGGCCCCTGTTTCGCAAGTTGGAACGGTACGATAGCAGTTTTTCAATCGGCGCACAAGATTGTGCGTACAAGATGGTCGCGCTTCGGCGCGCGATGGGTTATTATTGGCTTTCGAGGTGAACATGAAGGCGAAGATATTGTCGATCGGCATGTTGTGCGCCATGCAACTTGCGGCCTGCAGCTATGAACTGGATACTACGCGCGAAGCGCCCGAGCGGGGCAGCCTGGGCCAGGAGATCTATCGTATCATCGAAGCCGATCTGCAACGCATGCACCCCAAGAAGGGATTGGCTTTAGCCCGGGAGCAAGAGCGCCTGGTCGAAGCCCTCGACGGGCTCATGCCCGATGCAATGTTGTCCGATCTGCAGGACTACCTGGTTGCAATTTTGCCGCTCTACGATGAAGGAGTCTTGCAGTCCGTGTTCCGCCCGAGCGCCTGCATCCTGGCCCAGTTCGCGGACGATGCCCAGTTCCTGCAGGCAAACTGGTACGCGGATCATCCGTCGGGCTACGGCAAGGATGAAACCGGTTCGCTAATGAGAAGGTTGCTGGTAAACCCCACGACGCCCGATCTGCTGGATCATCTGGCCGTGTTGTGGCTGGCTCACGACGGGCTCGATGATCAGTTTGTACCGGACGACGACGAGGACGACACCTTCAGTGCCCTGCAGAGAGAGCTGGCCGACAAGATGACGGCGGCCGCGATCGATGAAGATCCGGATTGTGCGGCGTGCGTTTTTCTCGATTTCCTGCTGTCTACGGACGGAAGACTGATGGCCGGCCAGGGCGAGGAACACTGGATTGTAAGAACGGATGTCAGGGGTCGGGCACGGCCGCTTAGCGATCCCGGTACGGCAGAGCCGATTTCGCCCTTCGTTGATACCGACCAGGACGGCCTGGCCGACATCGATTCGCAGAGAGGCGATTTCATCGACCAAAACGGCGCTGCTCTCGATGTCCCGCCGCCGTTTCAGCCGGACGGCAGCCGCTCGTTGGTCGGCGGCTCGCTGCTCTACGAGTACTCGGACCTGCGCCAGTCGATGCTGGGAGCGCTCGTCGATCAGCTCGAACCGCTGATAGCGGACGGCTTCATCTGGGAGCTTCCTCCCGCCCTGAGATCGCTGCTGGGCGAGAAGGTCGCCCGGGCGGACGACAAGGGTGTCTTTCCCGGCTACGAGCCGGACGACTCGCCGGCGGTGGCCTTGACCCACGCGCTTATTGTGCTGCTCGACTACGACAGGCTGCCCGAGCTGCTCGATGCATTGCTGACGGTGGCGGAACTCAGGGAGCCGCAGCTAGCCGAGTTGCGCAACGAGTTCCGGCGGGTATCCGATATCACCGACGATTACGATCAGCTTTCGTTGAACGATCACAACCGCTTGCTCGACGACCTGGTCCCGCACCTTCTGGAGATGGCGAAACGGGGCTACCTTGCGGATTTCCTGCGCTCGTACTCGGACCAGCGCGCACACGGCTTGCAGGCCGGCCTGGCCGACATGATCCGCTATCGCGACGTGCTGGACGACCAGGCGCCGGGCGGCATGGAGTTTCACCTGCCGACCGACTTCGATCTCTCGGACAGCCAGTATGCCAATCGCTCCAACCTGCAGAAGATGTTGCACCTGACCTGGGATACCAACGGGGCCGAGCACGGCACTTCGATAGCCGGCTTCGACGTATTCACCATCAGCGACATGCTCGCCTTTTGGCTCGACTCGACGGCCGATACCGGCAACCCCGACGAGGGTCTGGCTTACGTTCCCTGGTACGTGGTGGCCGCGGTAAGCGAGTTTACCGGCGAGTATCCGCCGGTCGAGGAAGTCGACCGCTTCATGAACCACGATCACACGATTCTAGGCAACCCCAAGGGGCGCGAGGGGCACGAACTTCTCAACTACAACGCGGAATCGCTGCTGGCGCTGGAGGTGTCGGGGATGCTCGATGCGCTCAGGCCGGGATCGACGGCCATGACAATCCGCGATCGCGACCAGCAACGCTCCGGCACCAAGGTCTTCGCCGATCTGCTGGCCAGCCTGCATCCGCACTACTCGGTCAACGTTCCCAATGCTTCTTCCGCCTGCGCCAACATGCGGGTGCTCGAGCCGATGCTGCTCGATATCCTGGACAACACCGACGTCTTGCGGGTGGCCGGCGATTTTCTGGGCTCGCTGGACGGTCTCAAAACGGCCTCCGGCCTGGACGTTGTCGACGAACTGGCGCTCTTTACGCGGCATTTGCTCGAGCCCGATCCCGCCATACTGCGCCACGACGGCGGCGACTGGGTGTTCGCCGGCGACGACACGACGCACGTCTCTCCCATCAGCCGGCTCTACCTGCTCGTAGACGCCATGCGTGTCGTCGACGATGCGCTGGAGGCGGATCCCGAGGCGGACGCGGCCCTCGACAGGACGACCGATTTACTGAAAGAGCGCTTTCTGAAAGTGGAAGAAACCGACGGCATCTGGCGTTTCTCGAACCGGCGGGCCTGGTTTCTGGCTCTGAACGCCGTCTCGTTCTTCAGCGAACGCGCGGAAAAGCACCGCGACGCGGGCGAACTGAGCGCGAAGCTGGCGGAGATCGAGGACGATTTGCGCGATGCGGTCGGCGGCCGGGTCACGCCCAGGCTGGTAGACGCTTTTCAGCTGATCGCAGACGACGCCGAGTTACCGGGCGAGTTGGACTCGATCACGCTCGACCTGCTGGACAGCTCCGATCCCGGGTGGGTGCGCACGCTGCGCAAGGCTGCCGCCTGGCTGCTGCAGGATCTGCTGGTCGACAGGGTGAGCGTGCCCATGGCTCACTCGATCGGCAGGCAAATCGACCCGGACGGTTACGGCTGGAAACTCGTCCCCGGCGCGGGCTGCGCTGCCAGCGACCCGCCGAATGTCCTTGTCAGCAGCTTGATGAAATTGCTTTTGCGCATGCGCCGGACACAAGTTCCCGAGCGAGACGTCTTTGCCGAACTGCTGGCAAACGCGGGCTCACTGATTAGCGCTCCCGACGGCTACCCGTTGTATGATTTCGGAGAAGTCATCGGCGCCGTACACCGCGAGGATCCAGAGCAGACCGGGGAAAAGTCGGTAGACGACATAGCCAGCATTTTGAAAGAGGTGTCCGACTACCTGACTGACGATGATCGTGGACTGGAGAAGCTCTACCAGCAGGTGGAAAGAAGGAACGGCTTCTGATTTCCGCAGCTGATAATGTGAAAAGCGACACACTGCGCGTTCTGGTAACCGGCGCAAACGGTTTCCTGGGTTCCCACCTGGTCGACCTGCTTGCGCTGAGCGGCGCATACGAGATCCGCGCGCTGGTTCGCAAGACCTCCGAGCTGCGTTTCCTTTCGGGAAAACCGGTAGAGCTGGTCTATGGAGACGTGACCCGCGACCCGGGCGATCTGGATGCGGCCCTGGACGGTGTCGAGCTCGTGTTTCACCTGGCGGGACTGACCAAGGCGCTTGCCCGTAAGTCATTTGATCTGGTCAACCGGGGGGGGACCGAGAACCTCATCCAGGCTTGCCTGCGTATGAAACGACCGCCATCCCGGCTGGTATTGTTGTCATCCGCCGGCGCCATGGGACCGTCTTTGGGCAAGCAAGCCCTGAGCGAGGACATGAATCCCCGGCCGATCACCGCCTACGGGCGTTCGAAGCTGGCGGCCGAGCATGTGGCCCGCGAGTACATGGATCGCCTGTCGATCACGATCCTCAGGCCGGGCGGAATCTACGGACCGAGGGACACCGAGTTCTTGCCGGTATTCAAATCGGTCGAGCGCGGGTTCCTGGTTCGCCTGGGACTGTCTCCAGGCCGGATCTGCTTGAGTCACGCGACGGACGTGGCCCGGGCCGCGCTGCTGGCGGGCATCCTGCCGGAGGCGGCCTCGCAGACTTTTCTGGTGGGTGGCTGCAACATCTCGCAGGTTGAGCTGGGAAGCGTATTGGCCAAGGTGCTCGGCAAACGCCGATTGATCCCGCTGGTCATACCCGGGCCTGTTCTGAGAACCGCCGGGGCGATCTCGTCGGCGCTGGGCATGGTTACCCGCAAGGCTCGCATTTTCACCTTTGACAACACCCGTCGGATTTTAGCCGCCAACTGGACCATCGACGGTTCCAAAGCCGGCCGGCTGCTGGGTTACATGCCCAAGGTAGATCTGGAAGCGGGTCTTTCCGAGACGGCCGAGTGGTACCGCTCGCAGAAGCTACTTTAGCACGAGGTAAAGATTGCATAATACTGTCATAATGTGACAGTATTATGCATCATGCAAAAACTCACTGAAAAGCTCATGCAGAGCAACCTGAGGAGTGTTTTCACAGCTATCGATGTCGATAACCTCCTGGGAAGCGCTTCGAATTCAAAGAGATATGCTCTTGTCAAACGCGCCCTGGCCGCTTCCGAGATCGTTCGCATCAGGCGCGGATTGTATGTGTTGGCCGAGCCGTTCAGGAAAAGCAAACTCGACCTTTTCTGCCTGGCTGCTCGGATCTATGGTCCCGCGTACCTCAGCCTCGAGTCGGCTCTGTCCGTACACGGCTGGATCCCGGAACGTGTCGTAGCCGTAACCAGCGGAGTATTCAAGCGCTCCGCTTCCTTTGCCACTCCCCTTGGTCGCTTCGAGTATTCGAAGACCCCTTTTCGATCACTGGCGGGTGTCGAACGGGTAGAGGCGGCAAATGAAGAAGCATTTCTGCTGGCATCTCCGCTGAGGGCCTTGGCCGATTTGGCGCATGATCGCCACATGCCGGAAATGAACAGCCGCTACCTGACACGCAGCCTGCGGATTGAGCCGCAGCTTCTGGAGCGACTCGATACAAAATCTTTCGACTTGTTGCTCGCCGAAGTCGACCGCGGAGCCGCGCCAAGATTTCTTTTGACCTTGCGGGAGGAGTTGGGAAGATGAGCGTCGAGATCATCCTCGAACGTTTCAAGGCTCAAGCGCCGGAGACGGCGCAGCTCGAGCGGCATGTATTGCGGGAGATCCTGCAAGAAATTGCTCTTGCAGCGCTGTCCCGGGCCGGATTTTTCAAGCAGGGCGTTTTCCATGGCGGCACATGCCTGCGGATTCTTCACGGTCTCAGGCGCTTCTCGGAAGATCTCGACTTCGTCCTCAAGCAACCCGCCCCGGACTTCGACTGGAGTCGTTACGAGAAGGTCTTGGTAGACGAGTTCAGGTTGTATGGAATCGAACTGGAAATCAGTAAGCGCAACTCGAATACGGCCATCCATGCGCTCTGGCTCAAGGACACTTCCCTGGGCAGGATCCTCGAACTTGCCCACCCTCTGCGATCGGGCCAGAAAATCTCCGTCAAGCTCGAAGTGGATTGCAATCCTCCCGCGGGTTCGACATTCGAGACGGGCTACATTACCTTTCCCGTCCCGTTTTCTTTGCTGGCGCAGGACCTCGAGAGTGGATTCGCGAGCAAGCTGCACGCCCTGATGTGTCGGGACTACGTCAAGGGGCGTGATTGGTACGATCTGATCTGGTACGTGCGACGCCGCATCCGCCCGCGGCTGGAACTGTTGGAAAACGCGATCGATCAGCAGGGTCCCTGGGCCGGGAAGAAGCTGAAAGTGGACAGCGCCTGGCTGACAGCGGAGCTTGAGAAC
This sequence comes from uncultured Myxococcales bacterium, assembly GCA_964513625.1. Lineage (GTDB taxonomy): Bacteria > Myxococcota > B64-G9 > B64-G9 > B64-G9 > DATKYQ01. Next base: position 44,543 of record CAZENH010000017.1, read on the forward strand.
AAGACGGAGTCGGTCGACTTCCGGCAGGCAGCCAGGGACGTGGAACGCTTTCTGGACGAGACCGAACTGCGCGGGCTCGAAGTCTGGGGCAGGGATTTCTTCCGCTCGCAGATCGTAGTTCTCCGGGAGATCCTGAGCGAAGCAGCAGATTCGCTGTAATCCCTGGTCAGGGTGAACTCCAGAACTTGTCGACCAGCACTACCACCGAGAGACCCGCAAGATCGGCCGCGGCCGAATAGCGGCCACCGCCGACTATCGTGGTTCCCTCGGGGTTGCTGGGATTGGTCTGGCGGGCTTGACTTACGGCATTGGGGATGTCGCGATTGTCGAAGAACACGTGCATGTAGCCCAGGTCGATCTCGAAGGCTCCCAACTGGACGCCGGCGCCGAAAGCGAAGGCGAACTTTCCTGAATCGGGCGTATTGAGCGTGAAATATTCGTCGGGCGGCGCGCCCGCCTCCCACAGGAAGCCGGTTCTGAGCACCAGCCAATCGAGCGGTTTGCCGCTGCCGCCGAAGCGCACCGAGTAGGTGTCGCGGTAATGCCGGGGCAGGTCCGAGAAGGTCAGCAGGTAGTCGCCGATTGTTGGGACGTCGCGGTAGTAGGTCGGCTGCAGGGCTTGCACGTGAACGACGTCGAGGCACGACCAGCCCTCCCAGATCAGATCCAGCTCGATGTCGAACACATCCCGGTAGCGGTAGCGCAACCCGGAACGCACAATCCAGGGCAGATCGAAAGATATCGCAATCGGCGGCTCGGCCGGGTCGAGAGTCACGCCGTCGTAGTAGATGTGACTGGGCAGGCGCGCGCGCATGTGGCCCTCGGCGTTCACCGACATGGGCGGTTCGAAAGACAGGCCCAGTTCGACTCCTTCCAGGAAAGGTATCCAGGCTCCCAGGTGTGCCCACAGGCCCACCTGGCCCCCGGGAATCATGGAATCCTTGGCGATCAATTGAATCGTGCCGTCCAGGTCGCGATCTTCCGGCATGCCGAACAGCCCCGGGAATCCCGAGACCGCATGCGTGTCGCTGATATCGATGGTGAAGAACAATATTCCGGCCCCGATCCTGAAACCGCTGAAAGGTTCCCAGGCCGCGGACAGTTGCAGCTGATAAGCCAGGTTGTCGGAGCGAATGATCGAGTAACGCTGGGCGCCGTCCTCGGGATAGTGGCCCCAGGTGCCGTAAGGTGTGTAGAAAGAGAGGCCGAAGACCAGCCCCTTTAGCCCGAAGTCCGACGAGATGCCGGCGGAAATGCCCGGGGCCGGCGGCGCATCGTTGCTGACCGGCGCGAAATCCTCTGAGACTCCTTCGACCGGGTAGCGCGCAAAGCTCATTCTCGCGAAAATCATGGCCGCGTCCAGCTGCAGCCGGGTGCCCGGTTGTCCCGCCAACTGGGCCGGGTTGTACCAGGCCGCCGTCGAGTCATCGCTGCCAACGACGAAGGCGCCTCCGCGGGACATGGCCCGCACACCGCGGCCCGGCAAGAAGTAGCCGCCTGCCCACGACGAGCTTGCTTGCAACAAGAGCCAGACCAGGGCGATGGCGCGTCCGGCAAGTTTCAACTGTATCTCCGGGGCAAGAGCGGTCCTGACACGGCGCTCACCATTCGAGCGCCAGGCGGCCGATGAAGCGCGAGATGATACCCGGGCGCGATCCGTCGGGATAGTCGAAGGCGCTGCCGGGGAAGAACCAGCCCACCTGGAAGCCTCCAAGCAGATCGACATCGCCGAAGACCGGCTGCTTCCAGTCGACTCCCAGGTCGAGTTCGCAGCCCAGGTTGCGCCCCGGGTTGATCAACCCGTAGGGGTTGGTAGACACGCCGCCGTTTGCGAATGTCTGGTAGGACTGGGCGAACGGCGCCGAACTCCAGGCGTACAGGAAGCCCGCTAAAAGCGTCATTTGCGGAAGCGGCCTGATGCGCACGGTAGGGTTGATATAGATGGCGCCGCTTATGCGCCCCTTGCTTGCCAGCATGTCGGTTCCCGGCAGCGGCAAGCCGACGCGATCCGGGTCGGCGGACTCGGCGGCGCTCATGGCCGTGATGCCGCGCAGGACCGTGTCGAACAGAACCAGGCCGACCTTGTAGTCGGGATCGAACGAAAAAGAAGTTACCGTGCCGTCATGCGGATCGGGGTCGCCGGAGGCGTAACCAATTTCCAGAACGGGCAACAGGTCCAGCATTCCGAAGTGCCAACCGGCGCGCAGCACCGCCCCGAAAGCGCTGATGTCTACTCCTCCCGGGCGCTCGGCCTGGACCACGCGATCGGTGCTGCCGGTCAATATGGCCAGCTCGGCGGCCAGCAGTAATCCTTGGTAGCCCGGGCCGGCATCGATACGCCCGAAGATATCGATCGCCGTCGCGTCGAGACTCGTTCCGGCGTCGTCTTCCTGGATGCGCCCCGCGACGTACATGCCGATGTCGATTCCCTCTTCGCGGTAGAAGAGCGATCCGATCACTTCGCCGCCCAGGTCGCCGTCGCGCAGGGAGCAGTTCTCGTCCCGATAGACCAGACCGCCTCCTATGGCCAGGACGATCTTCGAGGGCCAGCCGCTCAACATGGCCAGCGGCCGGGTCGCCAGGATCAAGCGCTCGGAGATGTCGCCCTGGTCGCGGAAGCCGAAGCGGTCGGGATCCGGTCGCCCGTCGTTGGCCAGCATGCCCAGGCCCCAGTCGCTGTACATCTGGCCGATCCTGAGCTGGAACCATGGCGAGTTCCACTTCAGCCAGAGTTGCCGCAGGTCGAAGCGATTGAGGTCCCAGCCGCGCAAGGTCTCGCGTGTATCCGTGCGAAACTCGGAGGCGATGTGATCGAAATCGCCAGCGGCCTGGCCGTAGAAGATCTGAAGTTCGGCCTCGACCGAAAGCAAATCTCCCAGGCTCTGCCTGGTGCCGACATCAAGGCGGTGATCGAGGTACCAGCGCAGGCCGCTGCTATCCCCGGCGGCATTCAGCGGAAAATCCTGGGCATGGGAATAGACGAAGCGCCATTGCCCGAAGACGTCATAGTCATAATCGTCGGCCCGGGAACCGGGCGAAAAGAACAAGCCCGCCGCAACAACCAGGACTGCCACAAGGTATGCTTTCATGGTTACGCAGGCTACCGCGAGATGCCGGAGCCAGTCAACCATAGGCTGGTAATATTGCCCGCTTCCAACTATAATCTTTCCCATGGAAAAGCCCCGTAGATTGATTCTTTGTGTGCCGGCATTAGCTCTTGTTTTTGCTGCCTGTCAGGCGGGACCCGAGGGTCTTTTCGAGACGCCGCCCGGCGGCGGGCCGCGTGTGAACTTCGATCTGGATCACAAGCCTTTGCCGGAAATACCGTTTCCCAATGACCTGGCCACGCGCGCCGATCCAACCGCGGCCACCGGCCTGAGAATCAACGCCAGCATGATCGCTCCCACCCAGCTCGAGAGCCGGGTACGCGCCAAGATTGATCAGCTGGACGGCTTCGGTGTCCAGCAGCCGATCTCGGTATCCTTCGATGCCCCGCTGGACATCGGCAACCTGCTTGCCCGCCAGCGCGACAACCTCGATTTTTCCGACGACGCGGTTTACCTGGTGGACATAGACCCGGACAGCCCGGCCTTCGGCCAAGCCGTGCTTCTGGATATCGGCCGGGGCAACTTTCCGCTCGAGTTGCAGGACAGCGACTCCTACTTTCGCGGTGATCCGCGGGCGCAGGCCGGCAACGCAATCTTTGATACCGTCGAGGAAGACCTGAACGGCAACGGCCTGCTCGATCCGGGCGAGGACAGCGACGACGACGGGGTGCTCGACCATCCCAACGTCTGGCCGCCAGGCTCCGATCCCTTCGACGGCCTGATGACTTTTTACGAATCAGAAACGAACACTCTGATCCTGCGCCCGGTGGTGCCGCTCAGGGAACAAACGACCTATGCGGTAGTGCTGACGGATCGACTGACCGGCCGCCTTGCGGGAGAGCCGGTGCGCTCGCCCTTCGACTACGTGCACCACCTCAGCCAGCGCGAGGCGCTCGACCGGCTGGGGGGTATCTTAGCCGAACACCCGGATTGGCAAATGCAAGAGAAGAACGTCGCCTTCGCCTGGACGTTCACCACCCAGTCGGTCTCGGCCGAGCTGGTGGCCATCCGCGAGGGGTTCTACGGTATCGGCACCCTGGGCTGGTTGGCGGATGAGATTCCGGTGGATATCAAGCCCGACCAGGCTCTCAACCCAAAGTATCAGGGAAACGAGCCGCCCTACTATATTCTGCCCGCCCAGACGCTGCTCGATGTTCTCAAGGCCATCGGCCCGGAGTTGCTGGGTGATTCCATGCAGATGGCCGAACCGATAATCGACTCGTTCGACTCCGTCGATTATTTCGTCGACGGCTCTTTTATCAGTCCCGACTTCGTACGCACGAAACCAGACGGTCTCGATCCCAGTAACATGGAGAACGAGAACTTCGATATCGATATACGTGCCGGCCGCGCCAACTACTTGCGGCGGCGCGCCTATTTCACGGCGGCGGTTCCCAAGACGACGGCCCATCACAAGCCTCCTTTCCCGGTTGTGATCTACTGTCACAGCTATAGTTCGATGCGCGGCGAGGCCCTGGGATTCGCAGGCTTCATGGCCCGCCAGGGCATCGCCAGCGTGGGTATCGACGCCTGGGGACACGGCATCCCGATCGACGATACGATTATGCAGATCATCATGTCGGCGGCCGAGGGCTGGGGCTTCGAGCCGTTCGCGGAGGTTCTGCTCAATGGTAGAGCCCGCGATTTGACCGGCAATGGGGCGCTCGACTCGGGCGGAGACTACTGGACGGCTTACGGCTTCCACATCCGCGACGTGGTTCGCCAGACGGTAGCCGATCACTTCGAGCTGGTGCGCGTGCTGCGTTCCCTGGACGGCAAGCGCAGATGGGATCTAGACCAGGACGACGACGGGCAGGACGATCTGGCAGGCGATTTCAACGCCGACGGCGTAGTTGATTTCGGCGGGCCCGAGGTGCACTACTTCGCCTGGGGACAGTCCGGCGGCGGCATTCACTCGGGCCTGCTGTCACCGCTCGAGCCGGCCATTATCGCGGCCGCGCCGACCGTCGGCGGCGGGGGATTGGCCGATGTAGGGGTTCGCACCATGCTGGGCGGGGTGCGCCGGGCCTCGATGATGCGCTCGATGGGCCCGCTGGTGATCGGCGAACCCGACGGGGATGACGCCGTGCGGGTGACGCTGATCGTTCCCCTGGCCACCGAAGAGCGCAGGCTCTTCGCCGGCCGGGTTGAGGGTGTCGAGCAGGGCGACCGGGTGCTGGTCGAAAACCTCGATCGGGGCGAGGAATTCCGGGCCACCGTCCACGCCGGTCTGCACTTCAGGATTTCAATGGAGGCCGACCGCCAGGACCGCTTTCGGGTCACATTTTACAAGCCCGGCGGAGATGAGATCGGGCGCCTGGAACGCTGGCCGGAAGACGCCTGGTATTACGATACCGAGATCACCACCGAGTTACCCACTTACTATGCCGGGGAAGAATTGCGAACGCCCACCGAGGGCTTCGGCCTGGCCCGCTGCACGCCTGGATTGAGGCGCATGCTGGGACTGTTCCAGATGATCCTGGATCCGGCGGACCCGGGCTCGCTGGCTCCCAACTATTTCTTGCGCCCGCTCGACATTCGCCCCGAAGGACCGACCGTAACCAACATTCTCGAGCTCACCAGCCTGGGCGACCAGGACGTGCCGATCAACACCCAGGCGGCCCTGGGGCGCTCGGCCGGCCTGATTCCCTACCTGCCCGATCAGGACCAGGAGCGTTTTCAGCTATACGGCATGACTCCCAACGACTGGCTGATTGCCAACCATGTCTACGAGGGTCTGGCCCAGCGCGGCCGCTTTCCGGGCAGCGACCTGCTGTTCGACCCGGACGACCTGGACGAGGGAGCAGACGGTTTCGGCGAGCCGGCCCCGGACGCGGCCCAGCGCCTGCGGATGAAGATCGAGACCGAAACCGGAGAATCGGGCATCCGCTTCGCCCACATGACGCCCACCGGCCAGCACGGCATCTTCCCGACCGGCCTGGAAAGCGGCTTCGACATGTTCACCTTCATGGTCAGCCAGGTGGCCCATTTCTTCGCAACCGAAGGCCGCGAGATAATCGACGATCGCTGCCTGGAGACCAGCTCCTGCCCGTTGCCGCCCTACTACAAGTGAGATCATCGGACGGAATATTCTCGACTTGATTGACAGATCGCGGGTGATCGCGTAGGTTGACGCTTCACCCTGGGGTACTGTGAGGCAGAGGTATGGACGACGCCGTCGCAAATGATTCCGGAAATAACTCGCAGGTAGACCTATCTTCATCCATCAAGCAGGCGTCGCTCGAATTGTTTCCGGCGGCCGGCGACCTGCCGGCTGAGTGCGATCTGCTTCGAGGCCTGGTGATGTCCCTGCACGAGACGGTTATCATGGGCCTCGACCGGTCGGGTCGCTATCTTTTCCTGTGGGGAGATCCGGAACTGGCAAAGCAATACGGAGTCGACTACTCCGACTTTTCGGGAAAAGGTCTTTCCGACGTCTTTCCGGAAAAAGACGCCGCTCGCAGGATCGCTGACGTCGGACAGGTTTTCGACTGCGGCCTGCGCTTCAGGTTGGAATACCCGGTGGATTTTCCGGGCGGTACTTTCTGGCACGATGTGAGCATATCTCCCCTGCGGGACGAAAGCGGAAAGGTCATCGCCTGCCTGGGCATCATCCAGGACATCACCCGCAGCAAGCGGGTCGAGCACAGCCTCAAGGAGAGCGAGGATCGCTACCGCAGCGTCGTCGACCAGAGCGCGGATTTCATCGTCATGCACAACGCCGGCAAGATCTTGTTCGCCAATCGGGCTGCGGCCGCTGCCGCGGGTGTCGAGGATCCCGACGAGATGATCGGCCGCCCGGTTCTCGACCTGGTGCATCCAGACTCGCGCGAAGTCGTGCGCCGGCGCATGGCCCTGGCGGGCGATACACCCGGGATACTGCCGCCGATCGAGGAGAAATTCGTCGGCCGGGAAGGCAGGGTTTTTTACGGCGAGGCGATCGGTCAACGCGTGTCGTTCAACGGGCAACACGTCATTCTGACGACCGTGCGCGACATCACCGAACGGCGGGCGGCTGAAGAGGGATTTCGCGCATTGCAGGACAGGATCAGAAACGCCCAGAAGCAGGAGAGCCTGGCGATATTGGCAGGCGGGGTAGCGCACGATTTCAACAACTTGCTGATGGGCGTGCTGGGCAATGCCAGCATCGTGCTAAGCGAAATGGATGCCGAATCGCCCTGGTACGACAGGCTTTGCGCGATCGAGAAGGCCTCCGTTCGGGCCTCCGAACTTACCCGACAACTCCTGGCATATTCGGGCGGGGGAAAGTTCGTACTAAGATCGGTGAATCTGGCTGAACTGTGCAGGGAGATGGCCGGGCTCTTGCGGGTGGCGATATCCAGCAAGATCGAGTTTCGCTACGAGATCGACCCGCAGCTTCCCTATATCTCGGCCGACGCCACCCAGATGCGCCAGGTGATCATGAACCTGCTGCTAAACGCCGCCGAGGCCATCGGCGACGAGGCCGGGACGATCGACGTTCGCACGCGCGCGATGAACGCGGGCGGCGACTTGCTGGCCGCTACCTTCATGCAAAGCGATCTCGATGAAGGACCGTGCGTCAGCCTGGTGGTCGCGGACAACGGTTGCGGAATGTCTGCGGACACCCGGGAGAAGATCTTCGATCCGTTTTTTTCCACCAAGGGATCGGGCCGCGGGCTGGGCCTGGCGGCCGTGCTGGGTATCGTGCACGGGCACGGAGGAGCGCTGCGGGTAGCCAGTCAAGTCGGCAAGGGAAGCGAATTCGAACTGCTTTTTCCGCTGGCGGACGCATCCATGCCCGAGAATATCGCCGCGCAACCAGCCAGGGCGCGGCCGGCGGGCTGGCGTCCCGAGGGGCTATTGCTGCTGGCCGATGACGAGGAACAAGTGCGCGATGTAGTTTGCGAAACGCTTGCCGGCCCGAATACCAAGGTATTGACGGCCCGCGACGGCCGCGAAGCAGTCGAATTGTTCGAGCAGCGCCCGGGCGAGTTCAAGGCAGCGATCCTGGACATGACCATGCCGCGCCTGTCGGGCAGCGAGGTGCTCGACGAACTGAGGCAGATGCGCCCGGATTTGCCGGTGGTGCTCACCAGCGGATATTCGGATATCGGTGGCACCGAACCAGCCGGCGGCGGCACGCGCGGTATTTTTCTGGCAAAGCCTTTCAGGCCTTCCGAACTGCTCGGCGCGCTCTACCAGATAATGTCCTGAGACCGGCGGTTAGCTACGAGCAAGAGTGCGGCAGATGGCGGTTGCGGGCCAGCGGCATCAGCTTGTTCAGGCGGGCCGTCGCTTCCTGAGCTTCCTCGACGATCTCTTCGATTATTTCGCGCATCGGTTTTATCTTGTGCGCCAGGCCGATGCCTTGCCCGCAGGCCAGAAGCCCGCCGTCTGAAGCGGCGGCGAACTTCTCCTTGGTGATCATTCCGGAGATCAGCGGCAGCAACTCGTCCAACCCGGCGCCCTGTTCTTCCAACTCGGCTACCTTGCGCGAGGTCTCGTTGTCCATAACCCTGTGGGTGTTGCCGATCGAACGCAGCACGATGCGCGTATCCAGTTCACTAAGATCGAGCAGCCTCTTCTTGATTTCGGGATGCAAGGGCGTCTCCTCGGCCGTCAGCAGGCGAGTGCCCATGATGATTCCCTCGGCTCCCAGTGCCAGCACGGCCGCCATGCCCCGTCCATCGGCCACTCCGCCGCCGCCGATGACCGGGATGGATAGGGCATCGACCACCCGGGGAACCAGGCACAGGGTTGTGATGTCCAGGTTGCCCGTGGCCCCGCCGTTCTCGTAGCCCACTACCGTGACCGCGTCCGCTCCGATGCTCTCGGCCTTCTTGGCGTAGCGCACCCCGACGCACTTGTGCATCAGCTTCATGCCCGCCTGCTTGATGCGCCCGACCACGTCCTCGGGCGCCTTGTGGCCCGAGGTCTCGACGATCTTTACACCCTCGTCGATCATCACATCCAGGTAGAGGTTGTTGTCGATCTGATTGAGAGCCGGGAAGAAATTCAGGTTGACCGCGAATGGCCGGGAAGTCTTTTCCTTGATGCGCTTGATGGTGTCTCTGAACTCGTCCATCTGCTTGTAGTTGGCCGAGGCCAACACGCCAAGGCCTCCCGCCTCGGAGACGGCGGCGGTATAGTCTTCCCTGGCCAGGTGCATCATGGTGCCGCCGATTATCGGGTACTCGATTCCAAAAAGGTCGCAGATCTTCGTCTTGAACATGGTCTACCTCCCAACTCTCTCTACCTTGAAGCCCGCTTTTTGCAGGCGGATGACGATGCCCTCCGGGCCCGGAAGGTGGCCCGAGCCTATGGCGAAAAACAAGCTCTTGTCCGGCGAGGCTTTCAGCTTGGCTGCGATCCTTTCGGCCATGCGCTTGTTGCGATCGGTGAACAACAGTTTCATCATCTTGCGATCCAGCGGATCCGAGGGATCGTACTCTTCGGTCATTTTTTTGAGCAACTCCTTCTCGTCGCCCCTGAGATAGATGTCGATCAACACCTTGATGAAGTCCACTCCCTTGGCAATGTACTTGTCACGTTCCTCAAGCGCGTCACGCAGCATCTTGATCTGTTCTTTTTGCGACAGTGAATCGAAGACCGAAAGCTGCTCGGCCGTCGTCTCGATGCCGCCGACCTGCTTGCCGGCGTCGTTGGCCTGCTTGTAGATGTACTGGTCGAGCGGCTGCTTGGACGCCAGTTCCATGAGGTGATCCAGCAAGGTCACCTGGACGGCAATCGCCCAGATCTTGAATCGTCCGAGCATGGCCATCGGCAGCCCCTTGGCGGAAAACAGCTTGTCGATTTTCGCGTATAGTTTCTTGGGCAGAACGTCTTTCAGGGTCTTGCCTTCCGGCAGCATCGACTTCATGGCGATCTTCATCTGGGTGCCCATGTCCATGGGCAGCTCGGTGAAGACCGCGTCGGCGCCGTCCAGTGCCGCGCGCACACAGGGCTTGAGTTTCAGCACGCGCTCGTCCGGTACGTGGATGGTGCCGAACAGGTACGACGGCTTGGCCCCCTCGATCTTCCACATCAATGGCCGCTGGGAATCCGCGCCCCGGGCGCCTGAGGACGCCAGGAAAAAAGCAAGTACCGCCGTTCCCCTGAAAAATCGCTGTCTCGCAGAAATAGATCGCATTTGATCTCCCAAGCCCGCTTGCGGGCGCTATTCTATCGGCCGCTTGAGATACAAGATCTCGAGCCGGCCGTGCTCGAAGTCTTCGGTGGTGACCGCTACCAACTCCCAGCCCTTGTCGCCCGCCAGGTTCAGGTATTCCCATACCCTGGGGCAGTGGTCGGCGATTTCCTGCGGCTCCTTGAGTTGCACCATGGGAACGTCGCCCTGCCAGGCGCCGTTGACGAAAGTAACGGCCGCGCCCTGAACCTGGCAAACCTGGTATTCGAAGCGGGCCATCCCGACCTCCAGTGACTGCGACCTTGCCCCGTCGCACAATATTGATACAATGCCCAGGGTCGGTTGGCAAATGATAAAGCAGGACTGAAACTTCGATGTTCGAAATATACGGGAAGGAGTCTCGGAAATGAAGGCGGTAGTAGTTGTCTTGATTGCAGCGGCCCTGGGACTGGGGGGTTACATCCTGGTGAATCGTCCGGCGCAGATTCCAAACCTGACGTTCGTCGACTCGGCCAAGGTCGGCCACAGCCTGGACCAGATCAGGGGGAAAAACGACACGCTGCTGATGGTGGTGCTGGGCCCGCAGGATCTGACAAGCAACTATACCGTCAAGAAGCTGAATGAGTGGTTTCCGAAGTACTCGAAATTCGTGTCGTTCGTCGGCCTGATGATCGGCAGCGCCGAGACCGCCGAGGCGTTCAAACAGGAGAAAGCGGTGCCGTTCGATATCTATTCGATTCAGTCCAGCACGGACAGGCAGAAGCTCGACGAGTTCATCACCAAGTCGGGCAAGGACTATGGCTGCGCCGGATCGACGGTCTACACCGGCACGATAGTCGCGCTGAACTCCGAGCGATACATGCTCTTCAAGCTCGAGAAGGAACAGCTGGAAGAACTGCCCGCCAAGCTCGCCGATCTGGGATACTGATTATGAAGCCGGGCCTTCCCAGCGGTATCCGGCTCCGTGGATCGTGCGAATGATGGTCGGGTTTCCCGGATCGGACTCGATTCGTTTTCTCAACCTGGAAATGTGTTGATCGAGCGTTCGTGAAGAGGGCAGGTAGCGCTGGCCCCAGCAGGCGTTGAAAATCGTGTCGCGGTCGAGCACCACTCCCGGGTTTTCATGAAACAGTTTCAGCAGCTTTATCTCGCGCAAGCTGAACTCCAGTTGCTCGTCGCCGCGCCGGCCGCGCAGCTTGGCCGGAAAGATCACAAGCTCGCCCATGCGAAACTCGCTGAGCTCCGGCTGGTGCTTTTTCGCAAGGCAGCGGCGGGTGACCGCTCTGACCCGGGCCACGACTTCCTTGACCCCGAACGGCTTGACGATGAAATCGTCGGCCCCCAGCTCGAGCCCCAGCACCTTGTCCAGTTCTTCGGATTTGGCGCTGATGAAGATCAAACCGACGTTTTTGTCGAGGGCCCTGATCTCGCGGCAGACATCGTAGCCAGAGGCCGCCGGCATCATGATGTCGAGACAGACGAAATCCGGTCTCTGACTCTCGAACAATTCGACGGCTTGTTTGCCGTCCGCGGCGGTTATCACCGTGTAACCCTCGGCTTCGAGTATTTCTTGCAAACCTTCCCGGGTCAGGACGTCATCTTCGGCAATCAGCACTTTCATCTTGGGACTCCGTCTCGGTAACAAGTGTCATCTCGAAAACGGCTCCCGAGTCGCTGGGCACAAGTTCCAGGTCGCCGCCGTGAAGTCTGGCAAGGTCACGTGCAATCGAAAGACCGATTCCGGTTCCGGCGGCGCCCTCGGAGACGGCGGAACCCAGCCTGAAAAACGGCTCGAAGACGCGCTCTTTGCAACTTGCCGGTACGCCCGGGCCCGAGTCGGCAACCGTGATCCTGGTGCGGTTTTCGGCCTGGCTGGTCCGGATCGTGAGCCTGCCTCCCGGAGCGTACTTTTCGACGTTGGTCAGCAGGTTGTTGATGATCTGCCTCAGCACGTCCTCGTCCAACAGCACCCGCCGCGGGGCGCCGCGCTCGAAATCGAATTCGATGTTTTTCTCCGAAAGCGCGCGGGCCGATTGTTCGAGCAGCCGGCCGATGATCTCGTCGACTACGCCGGGCAGCTTGCGCAGTTTGAGTGTGCCGCGCTGGTGGCGCGAGAAGGTCAAGACGTTGTCGATCAGCCGGCTCAGCCGCTGCGATTCGCTGACGACCACCTCCAGGTGACGACTTGCGCGTTGGTCTTCCCCGCCCAGGTGCTCCTGCAGCAGTTCGGCGTACATGCGAATGTTGGTCAGCGGTGTCTTTAGCTCGTGGGAAACGTGGTTGACGAAAGACACCCGCTGGCCGGCGTCGCGCAGCTCGCGCGAGCTCTCGCGGTAAAAGTAGATCGCAAGGCCCAGAAGGGCAAGGCCAAGGGCGCAAAGTCCCAGGATCAGAAAGAACTGGGTGCCGGAATCGAATACGCCCGACGGGGAAACACCGCCGGTGTAGATTGCCAGGTGCCAGGGCTTCAAGGGAGCAGCGAGGGCCAGGCTGGTCGCGGGAGCCTCATTCTCGCCCGGGTTGTAGTCGCCCCACTGGTAAAGGACCCGGTCACGGGAATCGGTCAAGGTCAATCTGGCCTCCAGCGACGCGGGCGAGCGGGTGTCGGGCAACTCGGAGATGATGTCGGCGATCAGCCTGAAGCGATCGAGTTCGAAACCCAGGATGGCGCCGTTGCCAAGTCGCTGCCAGAGCAGGATGTTGAGACCGCTGCGCCAGTACCAGGTGTACCAGCCGTGGTCGGCCTGAGCCGGGCGTTCGCCGGGACGTTCGCCCGCGGGTCTCAAGAAAACGTCCCGATCGTCGAAGATCTGACCGGCCCGGTTGATGAATGTCCGCTCGGCCATGCTGAGCGGTCCGGCCGGGGACGGATGCAGCAGCTTGCCGTCCCGGTCCAACAAGAACACTTGTCTGATCCAGGGTTCGCTTCTCACGGTTTCTCTCATGGCTTCCGCAGTCAGAGACAGGCTACCGCCCAACTTGACCAGCCGTTGCTCGCGGCGTGCCAAAACCTTGCTGATTGTAGTCTCTACGTCGGCCAGCTTGGCTTGCTGCAGCGCCAAGAAAGAGCGTTCGACGGCGACCCGCTGGCTTGCTATCAATCGCGAACCGAGCCAGGTCAACAGGCCCAGGGGCACCATGACCAGCAACAGCAGGATTATTATCAGCTTGGGTTTCAAAGTATAGCCGCACCTCACCAGGCCTGCTGGGAGTCGAACTCGTACTGTTTCTTGCGCATCTGCTTGCGCTGCCGATCCCATCTCTCGGGAGACAGGTTGTCGGAGTCGGCCCTGTTTGCTTTTCCGAAATTTTTCAGGCGCGATGACCTGTACTTGACGGCGTTGTCGTTGAGGTAACGCTCGTTGCCCAGCAGGACCTGGCGCGCCTCGTGGATATTGCCCTGGTCGCGAAGAGCCAGGGCGCGCTTGTTGGTCTCGTTGGCGACCTGTTCCACGGCGGCGATCATCACCTTCGAGTTCGTGTTGTCTTTGACGAGCTTGGCCGACCCGGTGAAGATTACGCTCTTTCTGGCTTCGATGTGGGCCTTGTGCTTGGCCGCCATGTCGGTGTAATCGACCGAGACCGAGGCCAGCGGGCGGGTCTGTCCGGCCGGCGAGCCGTCCACTTCGACTTCGAGCAGGATGTATTTCTCCTGCCGGCCGTAGATCTGATTGAGCCTGGCGGTGATAGTCTGGCCGACTATGTCGGCGTCCCGGCCCAGAACGCGCACCGGGCGGACGCCCGGCGAGCAGCTGATCACGACGTTGACGTCGTTGGCCACCACCGAGAGAATGTCGCCGAACTCGTAGTTGAAGATCCGGGCCAGCTGCTCCGGGCCTTCCACGAAGGCGTGGTTGCCGTCCGAGGCGCGGGCCAGCTTGACCATCAGGTCCTCGTTGTAACCCAGTCCGAGACCGATGGTGGTGACCGAGATGCCCTCCTTGATCAGGCTGGCGCCCAGGGCCGCCAAGGCGTCCGGGGACGACGGGCCGACGTTGGCCAGGCCGTCGGAAAGCAGAATCACCCGGTTGACCTGGTTGCGCACCAGGAACTTGCGCGTTTCCTGGGCGCCCTTGCTGACGCCGCCGAACAGCGCCGTCATGCCTCCCGGATGGAGACGGTTGATGGCGTTGAAGATGTATTGTTTGTCGGTGACCTTGGTTGCCGGCACGAGCACGTTGATGTTCTGGTCGTAGGCCACCACCGAAACGATGTCGTCGGGGCCGAGGCGATCGATGGCCATGATGGCGGCCTCCTTGGCGCGGCGGATCTTCATCCCGCTCATCGATCCCGAACGATCGAGCACGATGGCCACGTTGACCGGCGCCCGTTCTCTCTCGGACGCCAGCGCCAGTCCGGTAAGCCCGATCTTGAGGTAGGTCGTCTGCTTGTGCCCGGCCAGCAGCATCGGGTGGCTGACGTCGAAGCCGAGCCGAACCTGCCCGGCCTGCGCCCCGCAGGCCCCGAACAGCGTAAGCGCCAGGGCCGCCCCCAGGAATGTCTTGAACCAGTGCATGACAATCTCCTTTCTTCTTTTACCAGGTTTCGTAAGAATGAGTCTTCACTTTTTCATTCAAGCGCACAATCGGCCCCGAGTGGTTGCAAGCTGGTAAAAGATTTGTAAAAAATTTGTAGCCGTCCGGCCGCTTGATTGGGCCGCTTCTTGACTTGGGCCGGGTTCGCTGGTAGGCATGGCCTTGGCTGGTGAGGCGTCGTCTAAGGGCAGGACAGCGGACTTTGGCTCCGCCAATGAAGGTTCGAATCCTTCCGCCTCAGTTTTGTGTGACCACGGCAGGATTACTATTTCGAGGAGGGCGGCAATGAGGACTATCATTTCGGTGGTAATGGCGGTTGTCTTGCTGGGTTGGATCGATCTCGCGCAAGCGCAAGAGGGCGAGACCGGCGGCGATACGGCCACGGAAGATACGGGCAAAAGCGGAACAGACACCAAGAAGACGGAAGAAGACAAGAAGGTAGGCACAGAGGGCGACTCGGAGACCGATCCCTGGGCGTCTCCCAAGGCCGCCGAAGAGAAGGAGACGCCGATAGCGGAGACTACTCCCGAGGTGGTTTTGCCGGGAGGCTACCCGGTATCCGAGATCGACCGGCCCCTGGCGTTGCCCAGGATGACCCTCGAGCCGCGGCTGAACTTCGACATCGACTTCTTTCATGGCGGCGACAACTGGTTCTCGACCATGTTGGGCGCCGGATTTGGTATGATCGACAACCTGGAAGCCGGAATCGACCTGGCGCTGTCATTCTCTCCCCATGTCTATGCGGGAATGAGGCTCTACGGTTTGTACGAGTTTGGCAAATTCCTGGACGGCAAGCTGCGAGCGGCCGGGCAACTGCAACTGTTCATCCCGTTTTCCAAGAAATTTTTCGCCTACTGGGGCGGCTCGGCGGTGACCATGCTTGCCGGCGCTCCGGTGAAGTTCAAACTCAGCGACATGTTCGCGTTGATCGGCGATCTCGGAATGGGATTCCTGATCGGCCACGACCCCGCGCCGAACTACTTCTTGTTGCAAGTCGACGCCGGGGTTCTGGTTCAACCAATCGAACCGCTGGCGATCTCGCTCGAGTTCGGGGTGCTGGCCTACCTGGGCAGCAACAGCGATGCGGCGGTGCCGATGACTTTCAAGGGCCAGTACACCCTGGTGGGCGACCTGGATTTGTTTGTCGAGTTCGCCTTCAAAGACCTGAGCAACGGCGCCGACTGGGTGCAACTCATGTTCGGCGCGGCCTACCGCGTGGCCCTGTAAGAGCGGGGGTTCTACCTGAACAGGAAGATGATCTCGACCCGGCGGTTCTGGGCGCGTCCCTTGGCCCTCGAATTGTCGGCCACCGGGCGCGACTCGCCGTAGCCGGATGCCTTGACGCGGTTGAACCCGAGTTTCTCCTGCTGCACCAGATAATCGAGCACTGACTGGGCCCGGCTCTGGGAAAGGGCCAGGTTGGAGGTCTCGTGGCCGCGCGAGTCGGTGTAGCCCTCGACCACCAAGGGATAGTCGCTGTATTTCTTGGCAAGCCCCGCGATCTTGTCGAGCATGTAGGTACGCTCGGGCAGCACCAGTGCCTTGCCCGGGGCGAACATGTCGCGCAACGTCAGCACCACGCCGCGCTTCTCGGTCTTGACCTCGATGCCACCGATGCCGTTGGCCTCCTTGAACAGGTTCTCGCGCTCTTGTAGCAGCTCTGTCTCCTTCTTGCTCTTTTTGTACTCCTCCTGGGCCTTGGCAGTGGCCAGGTCGATCTTGGTGACCGCCATCTTGGCCAGGTCGAGAGCGTTTGCAAAGCGCTTCTCTCCGAGCGCCTTCTTCGACTGTTCGACGAAGGTCTTGGCTCCGCCGAGATTGGCGGGATCGTACTTGTTGGCGTCCAGCGCCTCGGCCATCTGGATCTTCGAAGACGCCTTGGCCAGCACTTCCTGGACCTCTTTTTCCTTCTTCAACTCCTCGGCCCGGGCCTGCTCCGCAGCCAGTCGCTCGGCGGCGGCCTTCTGCTCGGCCTCGAGCTTGGCCTTGGCATCCGCCTGGGCCTTTTTCAGCTCGGCGGCGACACGCGCCTTGTCGCGTTTGGACTTGGTCTTCTCGGCATTCAGCTTCGACTTCAGCGCTATAATTTCCTCCATGCGCCCGGCACGTTTCTCGGCGTCGGCCCGGCGGGCTTCCTGGTTGACCGTGACCTTTTCGGCCGCGGCCAGGCGCTGCTTGGCTTTAGCGTTGCGGTCTTCGGCGGCCAGGCGCTTCGCCTGCTCCATGGCGGTCGAGAATATAATGGCCGACATGGTCGAGTAATAGATGCAGTCGTCCTGTTCACCGTCGTCGAAAGCCTCCTCGGCCAACTTGTAGTAACGCTGGCTGAGCTTGAACATCTGAGGGGCCGCCTTGGCGGCCAAGGCGGCATTTGACTTATTAAGCACCATTCGGTCGGCCTTGACCAACTCGGACGGGCGCGGACCGGGGCCGCAGAAGCACAGGGCGGAGACAGCCAGCAGGGCCAACATGGATATCAGAAGCTTTTTCATGGCACGTTCTCCTATAAACCCTTGGCCTCGAGGGCCTTCATCTTCTCCTCGGCGGCATCAGCGGCTTTTGTTGCCTTGTTGGCCAATTCTTCGGCGTTACTGGCCAGCGCCTCTGCCTCCTCGGCCTCGCTCTCGGCCGCCAGGCGGTTTATCTTGGCGCGTATATACTGGGCCTGGGCCTCGATCTTTTTCATGATCGGTTCGATGTCGTCGATGCGATCATTGGCTAAAAAGGCCTGGGCCTGCCCGATCCAGGTACGGATCATCTCGATGTCGCTGGCGGCGCCCTCGGTGACGTCGGCCTCCTTGAGATCGGCGATCACCTTGCTGAAGCGGTTGAACTGTTGCTGGAAATACTTGGCGTCCTTGTCGGCCGCACCGGACGGCCCGGCAAGCAGGGCCAGCAGGCCGAGCGCCGGAAGAAAAACACTGCAAAAAATCCGTATACGCATGACTTCCCTCCTCGTAGTAGTCAGAACAAGCGAAATTCAGGTGAACCTAACACCCGGCAAGTGCACTGTCAATTCGAGCGCCGGCAGGTGTATGTCCGGTCAGGCATCGGCCAGCAAGGCCGTCGCCTTGCCTTCTGACTGCTGCAGGCGACGGGCGGCCTTACGCCTCTTGTCATGCCCGACTTCGGAGGCCGGTATGAACTCGATAGCTTCTACTTCGCAGAAACGCACGCACTGGGGATCCCCGTCGCAAAGATCGCACTTTGTCACCCGGCGATCGGAAGCGATGAAATTCATGGCGCCGAAGGGACAAACCGAGACGCAGGTGCGGCAGCCGATGCAGACGTCATAATCTATCTCGACTCGTCCCAACTCCTGGTTGCGGGCAAGGGCCTTGGCCGGGCAGGCGTTGACGCAGGGGGCGTCCTCGCACTGTTGACAGGTCATCGGCACGTAGACGCCCTCGGCCTCCCATTTTATGACCCGGATGCGGCTGCGTTCGGGGTTGGAGACATGATCGTGGCGCACCGAGCAGACCAGCTCGCACAACCTGCAGCCGGTGCATTTTTCGTAGTCGATTCTCAATACCTTGTTGCCGGTTTGCATGGCGAACCTCCTCAAAGCGATCACAGCATTTGCGACGGCTCGTCCCGCAGGCCGAGGCGCGTGAGCGTTTCGGGCCGGGGGAGGCCCTTGTCGTCGAGACCCTTGTGGGAGTAGAACTCGTCGATCATTTGCTTGAATTTGTCACGATCGATCTTGGCGCCGATCACTTCGGGCGCACCCCGCCTGCAAGGTTCGTCGAAATAGCGATGATTGAGCATGTCGCCCTTTTCGAGATCGGTGCGGATGAGTCCCTCGCGCAGGTTGAACAGCCGCTCGATCATGTTGCAGCGCTCGGCGACCTCCCAGATCTCGGTCGGGCTCATCTCCAGGCCGGTGTTGTAGTAGATCACTTTTGGCCAGTCTTCGAAGTTCGGCAGGGTCGGCCCGAGAAAAACCGTGTGGTATTTGCAGATGCCCAGGCAATCGACGGCCATGTAGCAATTCTCTTGCCAGAAGACCTGCCAGGCCTTGCCGACGTAGGAGGTGTGCTCCGAACTGAGCGGCCCGTCGTAGGCAACCGGGCTGGAGTAGATCTTGCGCAGCACCTTCTCGGGCAGGTGATAGAGGTCGATGGCCGGCCGGCTGCGCAGGTGATCCGAGCCGCGCGAGGCGGTGGCGATGTTCAGGGCCAGAGCCGGGGTGGCCCGTTCGTCCGAGTGCAGGTTGCTCATGCCCTTGACCTGGATCAGATAGTCGAAGGACTTCTTGCCGATCTTTTTCGCGGCCGGGATCCCCCCGTCGGCCAAGGTGTCGCCCAGCCAGCCCTTGCGGTTGCATATGCGGTGCACCATCTCTAAGAGCGCCTCGTCGTTGCCGAAGCGCAGATCGAGCCCGTCCGTCTGCTCGCTGGTCAAAATGCCCAGTTCGTATAGCTCCATGGCCCAGGAGATGATGCTGCCGATCTCCAGGTTGTCCACTCCGTACTGATCGACCAGGTGGTTGCCGGTCAGCACCGTTACTGCGCTCTTGCAATCGGGCTCGCCGCCGAAGGCCCCCTGGGAAGTGTACTCGGGCCCCTCGTCATATTTTCCGGCGTAGGGACCTGAGGGGATCTTGTACTGCGCCCGGCAGTGGACCTGACAGCCGAAGCAGCCGGTCATGTGGTAAGGACCGATGGTTTCCGTGGCGATCTCGTCGATCCGCTCGGGCTCGATATCATCGGCGTACTCGCACTGGTTGTACTGGAAATTACGGGTCCTGATGCCGCCCCAGGAGTTGGTCGCCCCCCAGATGAAGGGAGTGCCCAGAGTGCCCTGGGTCTGGTTGACCTTGGATGAGGTAATCTGGTCGATGAAACGCTTGTTATACTCGAGCGCCTCCATCGGATGGGCAATGGCGATGTCGCCGGTGCCGCGGACGGCCACCGCCTTGAGATTCTTCGAGCCCATCACGCAGCCCATGCCGCTGCGGCCGCCGGAATTCTTGATGCCGGTCATGACGTTGGCGAAGCGCACCAGGTTTTCCCCGGCCTGGCCGATCACCAGGCTCTTTATCTCGTCGTCGCTAAGTTCCCGCCGAATTGCCCACTGCGCTTCGGTGGTGCTCATGCCCCAGATGGCGGCCGCGTCGCGGATCTCGATTTCTCCGTCGTGGATGAAGATGTAGACCGGCTTCTCGGCGCGGCCCGTAATGACCAGGTGGTGGAATCCGGCCCAGGCCAACTCCGGAGCGAAAAAGCCGCCCATGTTGGCGCTTCCAAGCAGTCCCGTAAGCGGAGACTTGGCCATGATGTGCGTCCGGGCCGTGGCCGAGGCGCAGGTTGCGGTCAGCAGGCCGCCGCTTATCAACAAAGCGTTGTCGGGGCCGAGTGGGTCGATGCCTTTTTTGGTGTGATTGTAGAGCAGGTAGGCGTCCAGTCCGCGGCCGCCGAGGAACTTCTTGCGGATCTCGATCGGAATGGGTTTCACTTTTGTCTTGCCGCTCGAAAGGTCGATGTAGGCTATCTTTCTCTTCAAGGCCATCTCACAAATCCTCCTTACCTTTCGTAAGCTTGCTCAATGCCTCGGCCGCCAGCTTGCGGTTCGTCTCCCAGACCGGGCCGCGGATCCTCGGGAAGTCGGGCCGGATCCAGTAAACGCGGTACTCCATGCCGCACTCCGGGCACTTGACCTGCTTCTCACCGGCTCCGGGTTGCAGCCTGCCCATGCAACTCGGGTTGTGGCACCTGAACTTCCCGTAGGTCCGCGTCTTGCGCAGGCCTTCGGCCGTCGATTGCTTGTCGTCTATGGCCATGGTTTTCTCCCTGGCAGTTTCACTCGTAATAGTGACTACTATGGCGAACAATAGTCAGCGTCCATACATAGCACATGCCTTGTCCCTGTCAATAATAAATGTATATGACACGGACTGTTCTTGGCTATTGGGCCCTTTTCTGGTTGACAGGCGCCAGGTGCCAGGTTAATAGTTAGATGCCTTTTGTTCACTATAACGAACAGGTGACCTATTTGTACCGGGCTCCGATCATCAGCAAGGCTTTTCGAATACTCGATCTGGTATCGCACAGCGAGCGCGGGTTGAGTATCAGCGATCTGGCCCGCAGCCTGCAGATTGGCAAGAGCACGGTCCACGGGATTACGGCAGCCTTGCTGGATGCCGGGGCCTTGACCCGCGACGGGCGGACCAAGCGTTACCGGCTTGGGACAACGCTTTTCGAACTCGGCCGGGCCGTGTCGCCGGTGGTGGATCTTTCAGAGGCGGCACGTCCGGTCATGCAGCGCTTGATGGAGGAATCGCGCGAATCCGTGTTTCTTGGAGTGCGGGCGGGCGATCACGTCTCGATCATCTCGGTCACCGAGCCCGCCCACGAATTGAAGATTTCCGCGCCGCCGGGGACCAGAATTCCGCTTCTGGCCGGGGCGACCGGAAAGGCGCTTCTGGCGGTCATGCCCGAGACCGAGGTGCAGGCCTTGCTTGGGCGGTTGGGCCTTTCCCGCTATACCGGACACTCAATCGTCGATCCGGTTCGTTATGCAGACGAGTTGAATCAAGTGCGAAGGCGTGGCTATGCCCTGGACGACGAAGAGTATCTGGCGGGCGTGCGCGCGGTGGCCGCGGCCATCGATCTGGGAGGCGGCCGGCTGGCCGCCGCCTGGGTGGTCGGGTTCACGACCAGCATCGGCGACGAAAAGATGACGCGCATGGCCGAAGCGACCGTGAGAGCCGCCGGGAAGATCGGCAGCCTTGTGAATTTCAATCAATGAGGTATTCATGAAAACGTCGTTTTTCCAAGTCAACGACAAGTGCACAGGCTGCCTGGCCTGCGTGCAGAACTGTCCGGCTCGAGCACTCGACTACAGAGACGAAGGTGATAACCGCACCTTGCTGCACAACATGGCCCGCTGTGCCCGCTGCGCGACTTGTCTTCGAGTTTGCCCCGAACAGGCGGTGGAGTTCGAGCACATCCTGGAAAACCGCTGGGACGAGGTGGTCAGCCTGAAAATGGTGCGCTGTGAGGTTTGCGGCAATCCGCTGCATAGCTTCCGGCTCGATGCGAATCTAGCCTCCGAGTTTGCCGAGATAACGACGCGCCTTTGTCCGCGCCACCGGGCGGCACACCAGGGCAGGGCCGGCCGGCCCGGCGGGCAGACGAGAGAAGAAGAAAGGAAGCCGACCCGATGATCGTCGCCGATCTGAAACCGCTTTCTGAGATTGCCGCCTCGATCGAAGGTTTCTCGAAAGTGTTGCTATTAGCCTGCGGGGGCTGTGTGACCGTCTGCCGGACGGGCGGCGAGGCCGAGGCGCACGATCTTGCCCGCGATCTTTCGCACCCGGAGCATTTCAGCGGCAAGCCGCCGGATCTGGTGGTGGCAGTAATCGAGCGCCAGTGCGAGCGCGATCTGGTCGAGAGCTACCTGAAGATCGAGCCGGATTGCGATGCCGTCCTCTCGCTCGGTTGCGGGGTGGGAGTGCAGACGCTGGCCGACGTTCAAGAAGATCTGCCGATCATCCCCGGCTTGAGCACGACCTTCATGGGCGCGGCCGACGAGGCGGGCGTCTGGCGCGAGAAGTGCCAGGGCTGCGGGGACTGTTTGTTGACCGGCACGGCCGGGATCTGCCCGCTGGCCCGTTGCTCAAAGAGTCTGTTGAACGGGCCCTGCGGGGGTTCGCGCGACGGGCACTGCGAGATCGATCCGGAGGTGCCCTGCGCCTGGCTGCTGATCTACGAGCGCCTAAAACGCCAGGGCCGGCTGGAGCACATGCAGCGTATCACCGGGCCGCGCGACTGGCGCCCGGCCGGCCACTCGGGGCCCCGCGAGCGGCAGCGCCGCGGCATAGCCCCCGGCCGCAGAATTCGCTGAAAGCCCGGCTGATCGCAACCTGTGTAAGCCGCTGTTGTCTTGCTGGTCATCCGGCCGGAGTTGGTGTACCCTCTGCGCATGTCACAGACTGGAGCAGTTTGACATGCGCGGATACCGCAGGCGTCGGTCTCTCGATCTGATCCTTCTCGTGCTTGGCGCAATGTTGTGGGCCGATAACCCGGCCCTTGCTCAGGAAGAGGGCGAAGAAGATCTCGAGATGCAGATGTACTTCGCCCCGGCCGAGACCATTACTTCCGCGGCCAGGCATATCCAGCCGCTCGAACTGAGCCCGTCCGCTGTGAGCGTTCTGACCCGCGAGGATATCGTGGCCTCCGGAGCAAGAACGCTGCCCGAAGCCCTGCGCCTGATTCCGAACATGGACATCAACATGGTCAAGCCGCTGTGGTACACGATTGGCATCCGCGGCCTGACCTATATCACTTCCGATACGATGCTGCTGCTGGTCGACGGGCGGGACGTGACCTTCGAGTTCTTCGGGTTTCCGATGTGGACCGTGCAGCATTTTTCAATGGACGACGTCGAACGCATCGAGGTCATCCGCGGTCCGGGCTCGGCCCTGTACGGCTCGAACGCCTACGCCGGCGTGGTCAACGTCATCACCCGCAAGCCCGGAGACACGCCCCGGGCAATGGCTTCGTTGCGCGGAGGAGAACACGGGCAATTCGAACTCGAGGGCCGCGGCAGCGCCGTGTTCGGACCGCTGGCACTGGCCATCTCGGGCGGCCTCGAACGCGAGGACATGTGGACATCCCGGGACGTCTCCGGGCGCGAAGTTTCCAGGGGCAGGCTGGTCGGGTCGATAGATCTGGGAGGCGAAAATTCGCTGAGAATCGATACGGGTATCTACGACGGCAAGGGCCGTTTCTACACCAATCTCGGGGACACGACTGTCAGGGACGGCAAGAGTATATACGCTTTGGCGTGCCTCGATCTCGGCGATCTCAGCATCCAAACCTACTATGATCTGTGGATGTTCGATCTCGATTTCGGTTTCAAGTTGATCTATCCGCCGCTGAACAATCTGAAACTTGCCGAGGTGCCGAGCACGGTAGCCCGGATAGACAAGTTCGTGACCAGCGCGCAACATTCGCTCGAGTTTGTGGCCAACCGGCTGACCTACGGTGTCGAGTACGTTTTCAACCGCTACCACTCCGAAGTACTGGTCGACCCGCTAATGATAGAGCACCGCTTCGGCGTCTACGCCCAGGACGAACTCGATCTGAAAACTTTAATGAAGCGCCTGGGCAACGACGACTTCATGCCCCTCTCGCTGACCGCCGGCCTTCGTTTCGACTACAACTCGATCACCGAGTACGAGTTCAGCCCGCGCGCCGCGCTGGTGTTATCGCCCGGCGCCAATCACACTATTCGGCTCGGCTATGCCCACGCTTTCCAGAAGCCGACCTTGTTCGAGTCGTCGCTGAGTGTGCGCCTTGAAAATCCCATTGACCCGGGACTTACCAGCCTGAGCATGGCCAACCCGAATTTACGAAACGAGACCATCGACAGCCTCGAGTTGGGATATCGGGCGAGCTTCGCAGACGGCCGCTTCGTGCTGCGTGTAGATCTGGCCTACAACTGGTACCGGGATTCTATCTGGTTCACGCTCGACCCGAACGCCATGGAATACATCCAGGTCGGCGGCCTGCGTATTCCGCGACTGAACGGGCCGGGCTTCAATTTCCAGAACACCGCAGGCAGCGACGGCTACGATGTCGAGATAGAAACGATCTACTTGCCAACCAAGAAATCGCGCCTGTTTTTTCAGGCCGGCTATCGCCAGCTGTTCGAGAACGGCTCCGGGAAGTTCGGCGAGGGAGAGCCGGTCTGGAGAATGGCCGCCGGCGCCGACCTGAGCGGTGAGGCCGGGTGGACAATCTCGCTGCGCGCTTTTTACTGTAGCGCTTTCGATATCAGCTTTTCGAGTCCCGCCGGCAGCCTGGCGGGCCGCGTTTTCGAGCGCGTGCCGGCCTGGTGGCGACTGAACGCCAGGGTTGCCTGGGCTTTCATGCATCAGCCGTTCAAGGTTTCCACCGGCATCGAGGCCTTCGACCTGCTCGGGTTCAAGTTCCGTGAATTCGGAGGTCTTACGCAAGACAACAATTTCGACTTCGCCGGCGAACGCAGCGGCAGGCGCATCTTGCTCTTTATCCAGGGCGAGATCTGAAGACAGGCAACGCGCATCAAGCAAAGTGCCACAGGAACACAGCTCACCCAGATCACGTGCTCCAATTCGATACTGCTCCCGTTCAGCCAGGGTATTCCCAGGGCCACCAGGAGATACCAGAACAAAGGCACCCACATATGAGCTTTAGCTCCGAGCTTCAACTGTCGCCCCCTTGCCGGGAAACACTCGCTGCAACAGCGTGTACAAGACCATCAGCGATGTAAAGTAGACGACGATTCCCGTCAAGCGATGAACCTGGGAGGGATCGAGTCCAAACGGAGCTTGATAGCCCTTGGTGTAAAGAGACAAGATTATTCGCAGCGTATTGATCAAGATGGCCAGTCCGTATGCTCCCGCCAAGGCCAGAAAAACAGCCAGGCAGCGTCTGCGGTGAGATGAGAGCCGCGGCAGGGCAAACCAGGCAGACATGGCAAAGGCCATGATCAAGAAGTTGATCCCGGCGCAGGACGGCGCGATCAGGAAGCGCTGCTCCTGGCTGAAGTAGCCGGCATGGGTCTCCCAGATGAAGTGGTCACCGCTGAGCGCTTCCACCAGGCGCGTGGTGGGAGCTAAAATCCACTTCAACTGGCCGGCCTCGGCCCGACTGTAGTGGTACTTGATGCCAAAGGCCAGGCAGGCTGCCAGCACAAGCCAGAATCCGTTGCGCCTGAGAAAAGTCAACTGTCTAGCTCCGGTAGCCTGTAGCAATACGGCGACGTTGCCTGGCAACAGCGCCCGAGATAATCAGTAACATAAGAAAGCATATAGCCAACAGGCCCGGCTCGTCACCGCTGGTGACAGAGCCGTTGCCCACGGCCAGTTCAGAGACACCCGCGGGCAGGGGCAAAGGCTGGGTTATGTCCTTGGCGTCGCCGGCCTGGTTGCGGATGCGCTCGTAGACCGCGATAAAAGAGGTGTACGGCGTCAGCAGATTGTAGGTCAGGCCCAGGGAGCTGATCTCTTCTTCGACATCCTCGTTACCGGAGTGAAAGTCCAACAGGTTGGCTATCCGGGTACGGGCCCACAGATAGCGCAAAGCCCGGTTGGTCGTAAGCGCCTTGGTCTCGGACACGTCAAAGATCCGGGCAAAACTACCGTTGCCGCTGACACCCTCGATCTTGAGACGACCCTTGGCCTCACCCTGGTACTTGCCGAAGATTACCAGCGGGCGGCTGGCGAAGAGATCGGGAATGCTCTCGGGTTCGATGCCATAGGCTCGAAAATCCTCAAAGGAAAGTTTGATCCCGGTCAAGACCGGGCTCTCGACATACTCCTTGAAGCGCCGGGCGGTCTCTGGGCCGTCTTCGGGGCGGGTGACCACGAATACTTCTCCCTTGCCGGCCTTGGCGACGCCCTCCATCAGGTGACGATTTACCGATCTTCCTATAGCGAACGAAAACATGTTGGCCTGGTCGAGATTCTCATGAATGAAGCTGAAGACCGACTGATCGGCGGACACGTAACCGTCGGAAATCAAGACTATGCTGCGCGAGGAGTCTTCCCGCTTGGGGCAGGCGAAGGCCCGCTTGATAGCCGCCAGCATCTCGGTTCCGCCTCCTCCTCTTTCGCTGGACATGAAGTATTTGGCTTTGTCGATGTACTCACGCGTGGCCGGCACCGATTCGGGAAACATAACCCTGGAACTGCCGGCAAACAGCACGACGTTGAAAGTATCCGTCTTCCTCAGGTTGCCGATCAGCTCGTTCATCAGGATCTTGGTCACGTCCAGCGGAAACCCGTTCATGCTGCCGGAGACATCCACGATGAAAATATACTCGCGCTGCGGGATCTGGCGAGGAGATACTCGCTCGGGTGGCTGCACCATGAGCAAGAAGAACTTCTCATTCAAGCCGTCGAAGAGCATCAGTCCCGAGGCGATCCGCTTGCCGGACAGGCGGTAGCGCAGTATGAAGTCCCTATTGCCGCCCTGCTTCTCGGACGGATCCAGTTCAACGCTCGCCAGCGACTCTGAGATGAATCGGGTGGACACCTGGTGGCTGATGCAGGACACGTCCTGGATGGGCATGCCCGCCGACAGCATGGTCTTGATGTAAAGCTCGCTGGTGGGTGCGCGGCCCGCATGCAGATAGGGATTGCTGACCCACTTGTCAGACTCCTTGGCCGTGGCTTCGGGTTGCGATGAGTAACGGGGCCCCACCACGGTGGGATAGACGAACTCGTAGACTCCATCGCTGGGCACCAGCAGTTCGGTGTACTCCAACTCGACATCGATAACGTCGCCCGGCATGACGTTGGCCAGGTTCATGGAAAACACGTTGGGACGTTGCTGCTCCAGCAGGGCCGCGCTCTTGCCCTCCCGCTTGGCGGCTTCGTATTTTGCCCGGGCCTTTTCGCGCCGTTCGATTTTTGCCCGAATCAGCTTGTCGCCGATGGTCATTGTCAGACCATGCACGGCCGCCCGGGTAGAGGCGGGAAAAATGTAGCGGGCGTTGATCGGTCGTGTTCCCCGGTTGGTCCAGGTCTGGGTCACCTTGACGCTGGCGATCACGCCGGCGATGACAACGTCCACCCGGGTTTTGGATAGCGGCAAACGATCAACTGCCGGATCTCCGTTTTCCACAAAAAAATACGGAGAAAGGGTTTTGTCGGCCCGTTCTTCTTGCTGGGCCTGAGCATCCTGTGAAAACAACATCAGTGCGCCCAGCAGGACGCCCCCGCATATTTTTATCGTCACGGCAGCCTCGCTTTCTTTTTTTACTCATGGTTTTGTTCGCCCAAATCGCAGGGGGTGAAAATTGCAACTTGGGTGCCAATCAGCTGTCCTTGCTTGTAAGCAGCTGTAACAATGGCTTTTGTTATGATTGCCGGAAGAAATCAACCAGGCCGGCGAGCCCGTTTTGTGGCCATCTGGACACGAAAAATGGCAACAAAAAAGCCGGGCCCCGATCGCGGGGCCCGGCTTTGCATTCTGGTCTTTTAGTCTACTGGCAGTCTACCGGGCAGGTTGCGTGCTTGGATTCATCCCGCTCGCAGACGCCGTTGCCGCAGCAGGCGATCATGCGGCTGTGCTTGTATAGCGAGGGGCAATCGGCAGGACAACTGTCGCAATTTTCGTCTCCACCGTCGCAGTAGCCGTCACCGCAGACAGGGCCGGGGGTCGAGCAATCAGGATCGGCGCCCTCGACGCACTCGGGATTGCAGAAGCCGTCTGCGCTGCAGTCGGGCGGCAAGGTGCAATCAGGATCGGCGCCCTCGGCGCACTCGGGATTGCAGGTGCCGTCTGCGCTGCAGTCGGGCTCGGGGACCACGCCGATGAAATCGTTGATCCAGCTCTCGTAAGCATCGGCGCGGGTGTCGACGCCGTAGGTCGCGCACTGCGAATCGCCGTACGAGGTCATGCCGCCGACGTAGGCTGCGCCGTTGCGCATGACGAAGGCCGGCCCGCCCGAGTCGCCGAAGCAGGGACCGCCTTCGTACTGGTAGTAGTAGATCTGGCCGGCCGACTGGATGTGATCCAGCAGGCCGTCGAACTGCAGCTTGTGATCGTAGTTGCCGTCCTCATCCTCGCCGAAGCCTGCGAAATTCAGATTGAGATTTCCCTCGTCAGCGGAGCTGAATCCCAAGCTCGCGGGCAGGGCCGGAACAGGCGTAACGCCAGGCGATGAGTTGAGGCGAATCAGGCCGAGATCGTTGGTGATCGTTCGGCTGTTGTAGGCAGGGTGAATCAAGACCTGGGCGACGGTGTAGACATGCGGATTGGGATCGTCGGTCGGGCTGTCGCCGACATAGACCACCAGGTCGGTCGGTTCCATTGGATTGACCTTGCGATTGCCTTCGTCAAGGCAATGGGCCGCGGTCAGCACCACGTTGGGCGCGATCAGCGTGCCCGAGCAGTAGATGTTCACGTACCAGTAGTCGCCGCTTCGCTGATGCAACGAGACGACGGCGTCGTGCATGGGCTTGTCGGGCGCCCAGCCGTTGATTATCGAATCCTGATCCTGTCCGAGCGACTTCGAATCCGGCGAAGTTCCGGTTCCACAAGCTACCCAAATCATGGCCAAGGCAGCCAACAACACTATAAACCATTTTGCTCTCATGCGATTACCTCCTTTTGAGAAAAAACAAGTTTATACATGCACTTTAAATTCGATCGTTGCCAAGAGACAGTCACCCTTAGTGCATCTTTTGGACCAAGTCAATTGGCTAGGATGATGTTCTTGGATCTTATTGATATTTAGTTGTTTTCTTTCTCGCCGGCGGTAAGCGGGCCCGAGAAAATGTAGCCTGATAGCACTATGGACGCAACAATTGCAGCCCAAAGGCTACAGCTCAGATCACGCTCGATTTAGGCTGCTGAAGATCACCGGCAGCACCAAAAGAGAAAGCGGCACAGTCAGGATTAAGCCTGCGATGATGGCAATGGCCAGCGGTTGCAGCATGGCGGCCCCTTCGCCGATGGCAAGCGCCAGGGGCAATAGCGCCAGTATTGCGGCCAGCACGGTCATCAGGATCGGCCGGAAACGCAGACGTCCGGCCGCCACCAGGGCTTCAGTGAAGCCAAGCTCGGACGCCGACTCCTTCCACTGGGTCATGTAGAAGATGGCGGCCTCGGATGAAATGCCGATGACCATGGTCAGGCCCATCATCGACGAGATATTCAGTTCGATGCCGGTCCACCACAGGCCCGAGAAGACGGCCGTGGCGGCCAGCAGATCGCTTGCCAGAATCGCCAAGGGGGCTGCGAAGCTCTCGTAGAGGAAGACGAACAGGCCGAACAACAACGCCAGGGCCGCACCCATCACAAACAGCAGGCCGCGGAACGAGCTCTGCTGCTGCTGGTAGAGGCCGCCGTAGTCGACGTACATCTGTGCCGGCAACGACATCGAACCGACCGCCGCCTTGACGTCGCGCATGACCGACCCCATGTCGCGGCCCGAGATACGTGCGGTCACGTCGACCATGGTCTTGAGGTTATCGCGCACGATCTGCGGCTGCCCGGTGATCGTCTCGAAGGTCGCCACCCGCTCGAGCGGTACGCCGCGGCCGTCCGCGGTGTGCAGCCGGAAGCGACGGATCAGATCCAGGCGCTTGCGGCTTTTAGCGCGAGTCCAGACCCGCACTCCGACCATTTTCTCTCCGCGCTGAACCCGGGTCGCAATCTCTCCGTCGAGGGCGATGGCCGCAAGGCGCGTCACCTGACCGGCGTCGAGCCCCAGCATCCGGGCCTTGAGCCGGTCGACCCGGATCTCCAGAGCGTCCCCGGCCATAACGACCCCGCTCTTGACATCCACCACGTTCGGGATCCGGTCGATTCTAGCGGCCAGCCGTTCGGCCTGGGAGCGAAGCTCATTGCCCTGAGGGCCGAAGAGCTTGATCTCGATCGGCTGCGGCACTGCCGTCAGGTCGCCGATCAGGTCTTCCATGAGAAGAGCCAGCTCGATCTCGAGACCGGGAACACGCTGCAGGACCTGGCCGCGCACGTCATCCATCACATCTTCGATATGACGGCGCGGCATGCCCCTAAGGCGAATGAAGTAGTCGCCCTCGTTGGCCTCGGTCACGGCGCCTCCCAGCTGCAGGCCGGTGCGCCGCGAATAGCTGGCTACCTCGGGAGTGGCGGCCAGAATGCGCTCGACCAGCCGCAGGCGGCGATCGGTCTCGGCCAGCGATGTACCGGCCGGCGCCCGGTAGTCGAGGATGAACCCCCCCTCGTCCATTTGCGGCATGAAACCGCTGCCCACGTTACTGAAGGCCAGCCAGCCCAGGGCCAGCAACGGCAAGATCAGCGCCAGAACCAGCACAGGGCGCCGCAGCAGGGCGCGTAGCACCCGTTCGTAAGCGTCCAGCACGGCGCCGAAGATCTTTCCCACGGCTTTCGCGGAGGCGTCCCGCGCTCCGAGGGAGGCGTGGGCGATCACCGGGATAGCCGCGGCGGCGAAGAAATACGATACCACCAGCGCCGCCGCCATGGTCAGCGAGAGGGCCTTGAAGAAGGCGCCCGTCACTCCCGACAGAAAAGCCAGCGGGGCGAAGATGATGATGCTGGCCAGCGACGATCCGCTCAGCGCGGGCAGCATTTCACCGGCGGCCCTCGGAACACAGCCGGGATCGTGCCGCGACTGCTCGCGCAATCTTTTGGTGATGTGCTCGACCATCACGATGGCGTCGTCGATTATCAACCCGACGGCCGCAGCCATGCCCCCCAGAGTCATTATATTTAGCCCCATGTGAAACACGTAAAGCATCAAGGCCGTCGCGGCCAGCACCGCCGGCACTGCGATGCAAGTCACCAAGGTCACCTTCCAGTTGCCCAGGAACATAAGCAGCACCACCACTGCCAGGGCGATGCCGATCAGGATCGCATCGCGCACCGAAGCCAATGAGCTATTTATCAGCCAGGACTGGTCGTACCAGGTGCCAAGATGCACATCGGCAGGCATCTTCGCGCCAAAGTCCTGCAGGCGCCGGCGAATCTGCTTCGAGATCAGCAGTGTGTTGCCGTCCGGCTGTTGGTAGATGTTCACCAGGACGGCCTCGCGGCCGTCGGCCACGGCCCGGGTCCACTCCGGCCTGGTAGTCTCCTCGATGCGCGCCACGTCCGAAAGAAGCACCACCCCGGCAGGGCGTTGGCGAATGATTACCCGCCCCAGGTCTGCGGGATCGCGAAACTGCGTGTCGGAGAGGATCAAATAGAGCTTCTCGTTCTCTTCCAGCCGGCCGACGGCCTGGACGACGTTGGCGGCCGAGACCGCGTCGACCACGTCGGACATGGTCAGGTCGAGCGCCTCCAGGCGGTTCGGTTCGAGCAGCACCTGATACTCGGCGGTCCGCCCGCCCAGGATCTTGATCCTGGCCACGCCGGCGATGGTCGAGAGGATCGGCCGCAGGCGGTAGAGGGCCAGGTCGCGAAGCTCAACCTGCGAATGCACGGAAGATGTAAGGCTGAGCCCCATGACCGGAAACACGGTCGGATCCATGCGGCGCACCTCGTAGGCGATTCCGGCAGGCAGCGCGGGCAATGTCCGGCTGACCGCCGATTCCACCTGCAGGGTGGCCGAGATCATGTCCAGGCCCCAGCCGAAGGTGGCCGCGATCTCGCAACTGCCGCGCGATGTGGTCGAGCGCAGGTCGAGCACGCCGGGAACGGAGCGGATGGCCTCCTCGAGTGGTTGGGTCACTTCGACCACCATCCTGTCCGCCGGCCGGTCGCCGGCATCGGCGTTTACCACTATGCGCGGGAAGGTCGTGCGCGGAAAAAGACTGACCGGCAAGGCAAACATCGCCGCCGCACCGCCGGCGACGAAGACGGCCACCAGG
This sequence comes from uncultured Myxococcales bacterium, assembly GCA_964513625.1. Taxonomy (GTDB): domain Bacteria; phylum Myxococcota; class B64-G9; order B64-G9; family B64-G9; genus DATKYQ01. The sequence goes on from CAZENH010000017.1 coordinate 76,628, forward strand.
AACAGGATGCTGCGCTTGTGATTTTCCACCCAGGCCGCCGGGGTCATGTTCACTCCCCAGGCTTGCCGGCGACTACCGCCATCTTGTCAGTCAGGCTGGTGCGGCCGGTGGTGACGACCGAATCGCCGGGCTCGACTCCCTTGCGGATCTCCAGCCAGTCTTCACTCGCGATGCCCACCTCAACCGGCCGCCAGCGGGCCAGACCGGATTCGACGACGAACACTCCCCCGGTGGCGTCCCTTTCGAGAAGGGCCTCCCGGGGCAGGCGCACGACGTTGTTCGCCGAACGCACAATCACCTCGACCCGCACCCGCTCTCCGGCGACCATCCAGCCGGGCGCCTGTGCGGGGCGGATCAGCGCCTCGATCATCTGAGTCTGCTGGTCCACCACGCGATGGAGCAGCGCAAGCGAGGCGTGCGCCGGCTCTTCGGAGCCGCTTGTAAAGAGCGGAGTGACCAGCACGGACATCCCGGGCGCAAGCAGGGCCGTGTTCTCGGGCTCGAAGCCGGCGCGCACGGCCAGGGCTCCCTCCGGCGCAAGTGACACGGCCTCCTGGCCCGGCTGGACTATGGCGCCCGCCTTGGCCGGGACCTTGACCACCACCCCGGCGAACGGCGCCCGGATCGACTGCATTCGGTTCTTTTCACCGCCGCCCTGGCCGGCCAGAACGGCGCGGGCGCTTTCGAGATCCTTTTCGGCCAGCCCTACCGCCTCGTTGGTGGCCAGCTGGTTGCGGCGCAGGCGCTCGAGGCGCGCCAGATTCTGCTTGGCGAACTCGAGGTCGATGCGCGCCCGGGCGACCTCCGGGCTCGATGTCGGCAGCGCCCCCAGGCGCAAGAGCAAAGCATCGCGGGCCACCGGCTGGCCGGGAGCGACCAGGACGGTCGCCACCCGCCCCGACCTGACGAAAGACAGAGTTCGAATCTCGTGGGCATCGAACTCGACGCTTCCGAAGGTCTCGATGGTCTCCAGCACGTCGCCGAGTTCCGCACGAACTGTGACAACGGTTGCCCGCGGGCCGCCCTTGGGATGCTCGGGCGCAGCCGGGCCGTCCTGGCTGCAGCCGGTTGCCGCCATCGTCGAGAGCGTGATAATCAACAAGCTCAGTCGCTGTTTCATGATCAAGGCTTGCCTCCCAGTGCGGTTGCGAGCGCGATGCGCGTTTCCATGCGGGCCTGGAGCAACGAGGCCAGCCTGAGACGAATATCGAATAGAGTGCCGCGCAGCTCCTGCCAGGCCAGGCGGCTCACGTCGCCGTCGGACACACCCTGGCGTTCGCGCGACTCTATATCTTCGAGCTTGCCGGCGCCCTGCCGGGTCGCTTCGAGTTCCTCGGCCAGCAAGGCATCCTGTGACACCAGGCGTGCAACCTGCGCTCGCACGTGGGCGATGCGCGCCCGGTACTCGTGCCTCAGGCGCTTGCGGCTGGCCCGCTCTGTGGCGATGCGCCCCTGGGCGCGATCGAAGATCGGAAGACTGAGGTTTATGAATCCGCCCAGGAACTTGAGCGCCGTCTCGTCGCTGGTCCCGCTGATGCCGACAGACAGCGAGGGAAACTGGGCCAGCACCGCCTGGCGCACGCGGGCCTCCTGGGCCCGGTAGCCCAGGCGCAGGGCCACAAGATCCAGGCGGGCGGTCACGGCTTGTAAGATGAGCGCCTGGGCGGGCGGCAGGGGGTTGAAAGATTCATCGGGTTCCGTGACCGGAATCCGCTTGTCCGGCGGCAGTCCCAGCAGGAGGTTCAGTTGTGAGCGCGTGTCTTCGCGCGAGCGTGCAAGCTCGCCCGCGAGCCCTCGCAGCGTCTCGAGCGCCGAGCGATGGATGCCGAGATCCTGGAGGGTGGCGTCGCCTTGCGCGACGCCTTTTGCGACGATCGCAAGCGTTTTGGCTTCGAAGCTCAGCTCGTCGCCGACCAGTGCCAGGCGGTCTTGAAGCATGGCCAGGCGGACGGCGGCCAGCCGGGCCGCCTGGGCCACCTGCCACTCCTGCCAGGCGATACCGAGATCGACCGCCTCGATCTGCGCGCTGGCCTCCGCCACCCTGGCCGCGCGTCCAATGAGCGATCCGATCTCGAACTCCAGACCCAGGTTGGCGGCAAGCTGCGTGCCCTGCGAACCCGCGCCGAAGGGCGCGTCCACCCCGGCCGCGAGCTTGGGGTTGGGCAACAGCCCGGCCGATACCAACTGCGCGGCCGCCTGGCCGTGCGCGTCGCGCGCAGCCGCCAGATCGGGGTTGGCCAGAACCGCCAGCACCGCCGCCTCGTCCGGCGACAGGCCGTCCTTCAGGTCGATCGTGATCGGCTCGAGAATCGGGTGTTTGAGCTTGGCTGCCGCGATCCGCAGACGGTCGAGATCCGGCCCGGGGCGCTGGGCCTCGATCTCGGCTTTCGGCAGCGAGGCCG
>CAZENH010000017.1:79129-96994 GCA_964513625.1 uncultured Myxococcales bacterium
TCGAGATCCGGCCCGGGGCGCTGGGCCTCGATCTCGGCTTTCGGCAGCGAGGCCGGGGTATATGTGGCGCAGGCGCAGGCCAGGCCCGCAATGGCCGTTACAAACAATGTCTTCATGCACTGTCAATCGTCGATCTTGATCACCCGGCCGTTTGCCAGCAGCTTAATCGTCTGCTTCTTGCCGTCTATCAGCACCTTTACCTCGTAGTAGGTCAGGTTGACAAGCTCCGCCTTCTCAAGCTTGGCTCCGGGAAGGCGCTTGTGAATAGCATCGCTGAGAGCCTTGGGAAGCTTGCCCGCGTTCAGCTTCTGCTCAATCTCGATCAGCCGGCCGTCCGCGGTCACCTTGAACTCCTTGGTCAGGCCGCCGATCTTGGCCTTGGCTTCATAGGCGACGAAGCCGTCTTCGCTCTCCATCTCGATCTTTTCGGGTTTCTTGCCGTGCAGCTCTTTTGTCAGCGCGGCCTGCACCGCCTTCGGCAAGCTGCTCCATTCGATGGTGGACTCCTTGTCCTTTTTAGCGTGTTCCTTGCCCTCCCCGGACAGGGCCGCTGGCGTCCAGACCAGCGCCAGGCCGATGAACACGACCGCCGACGAGATGACCAATCCGCGCAAGATCTTCATGATTCTTCTCCTTTCGCAAGACATTCATTATTCATTATTCGAAACGATCATTACCGGGAGGTTATGCCTGCACCCTGAAAATAATAGAACTCGATCGTAACGTTCCGGTAACGCTTGCCGCTGTTATATTAATAAGAAACAAGAGAGGAGATTGAAGATGAGATCGACGAGGCGTTTGCTTTGGCTGGCTCCGATCCTGTGCGCGTCGCTGATCGCCTGCAAGAGTGTCAATTCCAACCTGAACACGGGGGGGGACGAAGCTCGACCCGCCCGGGCCGACATCGCCGTCTGCGATCCCGGCGGCGGGCCGTTCAGCCTGACCATCGACAACCGCTACCTGCCGATGCCGGTTGGTAAAAAACTGGTTTTCGAAGGCCATCAGGGAACGGCCGGCGTGCGTCTGGAGGTCACGGTGCTGGATGAGACCGAGACAGTGGCCGGGGTGGAAACCCGCGTGCTCGAAGAGCGCGAGTCCAAGGACGGCCAACTGGTCGAGGTCTCGCGCAACTTCTTCGTCCAGGCCCCGGACGGGTCGGTGTGCTACTACGGCGAGGACGTCGACATCTACAAGGACGGCGCAGTGGTCGGACACGAGGGCGCCTGGCGGGCGGGCCTGGGCGGGAATAAACCCGGGATCATGATGCCCGCACACCCGGCTCTCGGCATGAGCTATCCCAACGAGGTCGCGCCGGGAGTCGCCGAGGACAAGGCCGAGATAACCGCCCTCGGCGATACGATCGACGTGCCCGCAGGCCATTTCGAGGGCGCGCTCCGGATCACCGAAACCAGCCCGCTGGATTCCGGGAAATCGCTCAAGATCTATGTCCAGGACATCGGGCTGGTGGTGGACGACGAGCTTCTGCTTGTGAGCCGCGAGTGAAATGCCGAGGTCTGGCGGGAATATGTATACAGGTTGAACAACGCCCGCCGCGGGAGAACGCGAGATGAGACCATACATTGCCTTGAAGCTTGCCTGTCTGCTGGCATTGTTATCGCTGTTTTCCTCTTGCGGCCGCAATACTGTTTTCGATGTAGCGGAATGCGGTGACGGCGAATGCAACGGCGTGGAGAGCTGCCGCACCTGCCCGGCCGACTGCGGTGTTTGTTCTAGCGGGTGCGGCGACCAGCTCTGCGGGGACGGGGAAGACTGCCAAAACTGCCCGGAAGACTGCGGCCAATGCCCCGCCTCTTGCGGCGACGGCCGCTGCAGCGGAGATGAAAACTGCCGCAGTTGCCCCGAGGACTGTAACCTGTGCCCGGAAGGTTGCGGCGACGGCAACTGCGACGAGAACGAAGACTGCGGGGCTTGTCCTGAGGATTGCGGAGAATGTCCCCTGGTTTGCGGCGACGGCCTGTGCCCCGAGGGGGAGGACTGCCATGGCTGTCCCGAAGACTGCGGGGAGTGCCCTACGCAGTGCGGAGACCAGATCTGCGAGGGCCTGGAAAGTTGCTACACTTGTCCTGCCGACTGCGGCAACTGCCCCTCCTACTGCGGCGACGGCTACTGCGACCTGGACGAGGACTGCGACGGCTGCCAGACAGATTGCGGCGAATGTCCGCCGGGCTGCGGCGACGGGGCCTGCGATCCGTTGAGCGGCGAGAATTGCGCCAATTGCCCGTCGGACTGCACCTGCGGCAAGGCCACCTGCCAGGATGCCGTGACTTGCGCCTACGGCTGCAACTGGGACAGCGCCTGCCTCAACGACTGCATCCAGGGCGCCTGCTACGAGGCCCAGATCCAGGTCAGCGACCTGCTCAACTGCATTACGACAAGTTGCGGCGACAAGTGCCAGGATCTGAGCAGCACCCAGTGCCTGACCTGCATGGCCATGTCGTGCGGGTCGCAGGCCATGACCTGCTTCAACGGCAGCTGCGGCCCCTCCCAGTGCGGCGACTCGACCTGCCAGCCGGAGGAGAGCTGCACCAACTGTCCCGACGACTGCGGCGAGTGTCCGAACACATGCGGCGACGGGGCTTGCCAGCTCTACGAAGATTGCAACAGCTGCGAGGCGGATTGCGGGCCCTGCTTCTGGTGCGGCGACGGCTACTGCGATCCCGAGGAGGACTGCACCGGCTGCCCGGACGACTGCGGGCGCTGCCCGATCCTGTGCGGCGACGGTTACTGCGAGCAACTCCTGGGCGAGACCTGCGCCAACTGCCCGCAGGACTGCGACTGCGGCGGCAGCACCTGTGCCGAGGTTCTGCAGTGCATCTACGGCTGCCAGGACATCTTGTGTCCCAACACCTGTCTGGATAGCGGCTGCTACAAGGCCCAGCAGCAGGCCCACGCGGTAATCAGTTGCCTGATCGGAAACTGCGCCATGACCTGCCTCAACCCGAGCAGTCCCGAGTGCCAGACCTGCCTGGTAAACTCCTGCGGCGGTGAGCTTCTCGCCTGCGCCACCGGGAACTGTTCATCGTAGTAACGAGTATTCAGGAAGTTCACCGGGTCCGGCGATCATTCCATTCCGGTTGTGTCGCCCATCAGCCGCGACAACGTGACCGCCGTCAATTTCCGTTCGGCCAGCAGCTTAAGAATAGCCGGCGTTGCCGCCACGGTCACATCGCGCGTGGGCAGATACGGAGGCCCGATGATGTCGGCGTCGGCGATGCCGTCGTGAAGTAGCAGGATGGCTCCCGGACGCAGCGCTGTCGAAACACGCCGGACGATATCTTCCGGTCGGGCAAGCCGCGAATCCAGCGAACTGAAGGTCCAGTGAACCACCCGGAGACCACGTTCGCCGAGGCGTTTCACCCGCTGACGCCCTCGCCGCCCGTAGGGAAAGCGAATCAGGCGGACCGGGTGCCCGGTCAGGTCGGACAGAAGCCGCAGGCTGCGCTCCAACTCGTCACGGAAGAGGTCGTCACGACTGACAACACCGCGTCGATGGGTAAAAAGATGGGTTCCCACCTCGTGCCCGCGGCGACCGATTTCACAGACCAAATCCGGGTTGCGTAACGCCTGCCGGCCCACGACAAAAAAAGTCGCTCGGGCGCCCGCCCTATCCAGGGCGTCGAGGATCCCGGGTGTCCAACGCGGGTCGGGACCGTCATCGAAAGTGAGAGCCACGTTCGAGGCACGCGAGGGGCCCTGGACGACGGCGCCGCCACGAAAAACGCGGCCGACGAATTTCAAAATGATCTGGCCAGTGGCAAGACGCAGGAGGCTCATATCAGATGGTCGACCCGGCGAACCTGGCTGGTAGCGCTGTGCCGCCAGCGGCGCCACAGCAAGATCGGAAGTCGACGCACCACGGCGGCACACGCCATCGCTCGTTCCCTTGTGCTGTGTCCGTTGTTGTCGGCATCCCAGATCCATTCCCACACCTGCTCGATGGCGCGCAAGATAAAAATCGGGTACAGGAGACGCAAGCGCCAGGGAAAATAGTACCCCACGACATCATGGTAGTAGGCGATGCGGGCCTCGAATTCCCGCAGGTGCCAGTCCGGCCCCGAGCGGCGATCGAGCCCGCCCTCGATATCGACACGTCTCCACACCAGGGGCTCTGGATCGTATATGAACCTCTCGTCCGGTTTCCGGTCTCGAGCAAACTTGAAAGCAAAGGACTGCTCCTCGCCCACGGGAATGCCTTCGTCCCAGCCGCCAATCCGCTCGACCAGGCTGCGGCGGACCGAGGCATTCGAGCCGATCAGGAAATCCAGGCCTTCCTTGCGCAGGCTTCCCCAGGCGTAGGTAACGGGATCCTTGAGGAATGTGTGATGAAATGCGATCCTACGCACCAGGCGTGGAAAACGCGGCTTGGGAAGGCGCTCGGGATCACTGAGCAACCGGCCGACGACTCCCACGCACAGGGGGTTCGAGTAGTTGTCCACGTGACGTGTCAGCCAGGCGTCGCCGACCGGTAGATCATCGTCATCTATGAAGACCAGAATCTCACCATCAGAATGGCGGACTCCCTCGTTGCGGGCGGCGGGAGCCCCGAGTGGCGGGCGGACAATCACCTTCAACCTGTCATCCCGCAGCGATGCAAGCCGGCGTTGCAACTCGTTGTCTTCGCTCTGCTCGACGACCACGATCTCGAACGACGGATAGTTTTGCAAAAGAAGCCGCCCCAGCAGTTCCCAGAGGGCCCGTGAGCGCCGGAAGGATCTGACGACAACTGAGACGAACGGGGGCCGGAAGGGGGGTAGCCCCGGCCTTTCGGGCTCAGCGTCATCGTTCTCGTGCGGCGCCGCAACATCCACTCGTGGACAGGGCGTCTGCGGGGCGGCTATCGGTTCCACATAGGTGGGTGCCCGGTCGGGGAAAATCCTTCGCGTTCTTTTACTTTAAAGAGAGAAAATCGGCGGCCAGGCGGGAGAATAACTGTGTTTCAGAAAGGGCCGATAACTCACGTTCGTTTTCCGGCGGGTAGCCGGAATTGGTGCCGTCGTAATACCAGTGAATGGCATAGGTGTTCGTTGATATCACTCGAGACTCGAGAGCAACAAGATCCTTGCTGGGACGAAAATAATGACGGGCCATGGTCGGGCCAAGAGGGTAAAAATAGGCTGGCGGATAGACCGTCACATCGCCACGATCGTTGTCCGCCAGCATGTCCTGTAACAGATCCGGTCCGATGATCTCCCTGCGTCGAGGGCATTGATAGCCGAGTTTCGGCAGTCTGTCGAGCGCCTCCGATAGCATTGGATGATCTTTGGCCATGCCCAGCACCGCCCCGTTGATTGCCGCGATGAAGAAATGCGAGATTGCCTCGAAATATCTCACCCCATCTTCGCACCTGGCGAATAGAGCACGCATCATTGTCAACGGCGCCGTCCGGAAATAACGCAGACGGGACGGCCCGGCCGCGACCTTGCCAGACACCAGGATATGTTCGCGACCGCAGAATCCGGATTGATTGAGCAAAGGCCTTAGATCCCTGACGACCAGGATATCCATATCGAGATAGACTCCGCCGCGGGAATAGAGCAACAGATAACGCAATACGTCCGACAGGGGGCCCCAGTAGCCGTTTTCAAGGAGATAGGCGTGAATCTTTCTGATTTCATCCCCGGCGGGATGTCCGGTTTCTTCGATCAACGAATCGATGTCTATCGTCTCAACACAAAGGCCTTGCACCTCCGCCAACAGGCGCCGGAAATACGGTTGCTCGGCCATAGAGTCGGATAGAAATAGGTAAATAGCGTCGGGCCTGCAGAAGGTGGCAACGGATTTGATCGCCAGATAATGTGTATAGGGGAAGGCCGTGCCGAACCAGACGAAAAAGTATTGATTGGGAATTGGTTGAAGCTCACTCACGATCTGTTCTCCAATGGAGCCGATCGTCGTCCATGTACCATGAAGAAACCGATCGTCAGACCGATGGCCACCGTGACTATCATTCGAATTCGGCGCACCAACTCCATTGAGAACCCGGCCAATGGGTCGAGACCGATCAGTTTGAACAACAGCGTCATTCCGCCCTCGGCAAACCCGACTTGACCGGGCACGATGCCGATGACCCATGACAACAGTTGGCTGGTTGTTTGTGTGATAAAAGCGATGATCAAAAGATGCCACAGTCCCAGCTGAGGCAAAAAAACGTGCAACAACGCCCAGACTTCCAGAGGCTGCACGATCCGGGCCGCGAACATCCAGATGGCGGCCTTTCTGAAGGCCCGGGGCCGTTTGATGAAATCCTTGACACAACCGTCGATTGCGGCGGCCTTGTCCAGCAGAATCTGCTGGTACTTCGCTTTGACAAAGGGCAGCCAGCCAACAATGCGGGCCAACTGCTTTACCGCTCCCAGTCGCAGGCCGATGAAGATGAGTATCATGGGTACCAATGCCAACAGCGCGATCGCGAAGATCGGAAGAATCACATCCTGAGGCAAGTCCAGAAAAATCAGGCACAGTATCGGTCCTATCAGCGTAAAAATTTCCATGCTGACAGTGTTGTAATAGTTGTACGAGATAAGGGACGCAACCAGTTCGTCAATTTCGATTTTTCCCCTCAAGATCGTCCCTCTCAGCACTTCGCCCATTGTGCCGCCCGGAGTCATGTAGTTTATGGCATGTCCGAACCAGAATGCCGAAAGGAGATCTTTGTAGCTTGCCCGGCTGCGATCGGGGTGTATGATGGCTTTCCAGGCGGCCGCCGAGCTCATCAGAGCGGCTGTATGAAGTCCCACTGAAAGAAGAAAGATCCAGCCGACGGCCGCCAGCCTTTGGCCGACTTCCCGGTAGTCGAGTCTGAAAAGCAGGACGCCGAACAGCACCAATCCCAGAATGAGGAATATCATGTTGATCAATCTGAGCCGGGATTTATTCACCTGAAGTGCCTATATTGGTTGTCGAAGCAAGACGGTGCTATCGTCGTTCCGTGTTTGCGAGCCCTTTACGTGCGCTCGCCCGAACGCGATCCGATGAGTCGTCCTTCCCTTTCTCGAAGTTGATCCTGGCCGCTTCCGGATGTCCGGCTTTCAGAAGCATCCAGCCGAGCATGGTCGCCGCCTCACCGGCACGGGCCGAGTCCGGGTAACGCTTTATAAACGACGAGAGTTCCGCCATCGACTCCTCCACCTGGCCCGCGCGCTTGAGCGCAACTCCCCTCCAGAAACATGCGTCTTCGGCCAGGGTAGAAGGCGGCTCGGCTTGCTCGACGCGCTGGAAAGCTTTCGCCGCGTCTACGGGTTGGCCCGAACGCAGGGCGCTCCAGCCTTCGCGGAAGGCAAGCTCTGCCTGGTCGGGCTCCGCCTTGTCGGCCGTGACCGGCGCTTCGGTGGCAGGCTTGTTTTTTTCAAGCGGCAGATCCAGCGCCGCGCGTCGATGACTTCTTGCATTCTGGGCACGCGCCTGCGCATGCGGTTTCTGTCGTTCGTCGATATTGCTCGTGATTTTCTCCTCTCCGGCAGGCTGGACCGCTTCCCACCTGGCCGGTGCAATCAGTAGCTCGGCCTTGCCGCCCCGCCGTCGTACCGCCACGCGCCCGCGCGACACTCCGACGCCGGCCAGCCGGTCGTCCAGGGCCGTCACCTCGAAGACCGTCCCGTGCACCTCGACCTCCGCGTCCGAAGTCATCACCCTGAAGCGCTCTTCCGGCCCTAGCGGTTCGACCTTGATGCTCAACGAGCCATCGAAAAGACGGATGACTTCGTCAGGTTGCGAGCTGATCCTTGCGAAACGAGCGTTGCCGAGCGGCTGAATAGTACCCCGCCGCACTTCGGCAACGCTCGTCTTCACCGAAACGTGTTTTTCAACACGCTCAGGTTCATTGTTCCGGACTAAAGCCACGATGAGTGTCAAGGCAACGGCGCCGGCACAGACAGCCGCTACAGCCCAGCCGACGAGTCCGTGCATGGGCTCTCGTACTAGAGACTCGCTCCGGGCTAAAATTTCCGTGCGCAGATCTTCGCTGCGTTCAGCGCTGGGCGCGCTCGCCTCGATTTGCTTGCCCAATGCGATCAGGCGTTTCATGGCTGCCCACTCCGTCGCGCAGTGCTCGCAGTTCGCCAGGTGAGCACGCAGTTGCTCGTCGGCCCCGACGGAAAGCGCGCGCGACAGTTGAATCTCGCTAGGACAGGAGCATTTCTTCGGTTTCACGGGCCACCTCCCTCTAAAACGGCCCTAAGCTTCCGGCGTGCCTCGTGCAGGCGCCGGTACAGAGTGCCTTCCCTGAGATCCAGAACCCGGGCCGCCTCGACGCCGCTGATTCCTTCGAGATCGCACATGACGAAGACGACCTTGAGGTGATGGGGGAGCGACACGAGCGCCCGCCCGAGTCGTGCCACAAGCTGCCTTTTCTCGACTACCGCGTCGGGCGTCGCACCGCTTGGGACGGCGTACTGGCTGTATGCAAGCGAAAGCTTGGTGCGGCGGGCTTCACTTCTGACGTGGTGCCGGGCAACGTTGGCGGCTATGCCAAAAATCCAGGTACGCACGAGCGAGCGGCCCTTGAAACGCCTGGCGCTGCGGAAAATTTCGATGAAGGTTGTCTGAATCAGGTCGTCCAGGGCAGCATCGTCGATACCGCAAAGCCGGCCCAAGAACCGGCGCAGGCCAAGATGGTAGCGGTCGAAGAGCGCTGCCAGAGCAACAGGCTCGGAAGCGGCGCAGGCCTTCAACAAGGCCATGTCGGACATCTCCTTGGGCACGCCTTCGACGCGGCGTAATGGAAAAAGTCGCTTCTTCATCGCGCACCATAGCGGATGCCCAGCCCTCCGCGCAGGTACCAGCGCGGTTCGCCGGCCAGGACCACCGTGTCCTGGAGAAAAGAACTCGTGTGCGCCAGAGGGGAGTAGTCGGCGAACAGTCCGAGCTCCACCGAGAAGCTCCTGCCCAGCGGCACGATCAGGCGTAGCGAGGCTCCCAGCCTCAACCCGCCCGCGTCGATCTCGGCATCGTCTCTTTCCTCGCCTGTTCCAGTCCCACCGCTGCTGCGCAGCCAACCTGCGCCTACTCCCATGCCAGGCGTCAGAGTAAGGCTCCCTAGACGGAACGGGAAATCGGCCACCAGCAACACGTCAAGGCCTACTCGGCCGGTGCCCTGTTTCGATGACTCGCCTGTTGTTCCCGTGTCGAAAGCCGCTTTTACCAACCCTCCCACGCACACGGGGCCGAAGAAAACGCAGCCCGAAAGGTTTCCATCGATCCAGAAGGAACCGTCGCTGGCCAACGTTGTACTGGTGAGCAGATCGAGCGCAAAGGTCGGGTTGGCGGGCCTTTTCCTGACCGTTGCTTCCGGCTCAACGCTCGACTTGGGCATGGCAGGCCTTGCCTGCAGGTTGCCCGGTTCGAGCAGCGAAGCGTCCATGTCGGTCCTGGCCCACGATTCTATCAGCGCCACCGCGGTCTCTGCATCTGTTACGAGTCTCAGACTGCTGCGGCCGTAAACGTCCGTCACTCCGACTTCGATCATGGCGCCGACGCGTCTCAGCCGGGCTGTCGTCACCGGGCAACCGGTGCCCCCTTCCGGCCTGATGCCCCGGCGGTCTAGAATCTCGCGAATGCCGCTAACGACCGCTGCCGGACCATTCACCCGGGCGGCCGGCGGACAACGAGGTTCTGCAAACGACTCGCCCTCCCGGGTTGCCAGGAGGGCGAGCACGAGCAGCGCTGCAACCGCGGTCTTTCGGCCGGGCTCAGCCGTTTTCTCCTTCCGATCCATTGTTGTCCTGTGAGTTGGCCGCCGGCCCGCCGTCGCATTCGAGTCCGGTGGCCGGGTCGATGCCGTTCTCGCATTCGTGGTTGTCGTTGTCTTGATCAGGACAACCGACCGTAGCCGGCGGGTTGTGATCCGCCACCGCCGCCTCGGAGGTCGACTCGCTCTCGGCATCCTCTTGCGCCTTTTCTCCCTCGCTGTCCTGCGAGTTGGCCGCCGGCCCGCCGTCGCACTCCAGGCCGGTGGCCGGGTCGATACCGTCCTGGCATTCTACTTGATCGGTGTCGGCGTCGCTCCCGGCGGCATCCTCTTCGGCTCCGCACTCGCCCGCACCCTGTTCATCGTTGTCATCGACGCATACCGCCCCGGTGTTGGGATCGACGCCGTTCTCACATTCGTTCTGGACGGCATCACCGTCCGCCGAGTCGCCGGCGGATCTCGTCGTGTAGTGAAAAGCCGCGGTGCTTGGATCGCCGATATAGCGTACCGTGCCGAGATTGAAAGGCGCCGTGCTTCCGCGGACGGAGATCAACGTGTCCACTCGCCCACTCGATCGGGGCATGACCAGAACCGGTGATACAGCGCCCCCGGTGAATTCGATACGATACTTCAGGCCGGGCTGAAGGCTCAATGAGAACGACCCATCGGCCGCGATGGGCGTTTCTGAAATCAACTTGCCCGAGCTCACCGCCCGGACGGCAGTCGGCGGATCGGGAAACGTTTGCAAGGCGGCAACGCCAGAGAAAACCTGGACACCTGTTCCTGGCGCGCCGCATGCCGCGACGACAATGAGAGAGACTGCCAGCAGTGAAACAACAATGATCTTCTTCATTTCGGTTACCTCCGCTCACCGGCCGGACCGGCGTGATTGTGGGTTCTGAATATAGGTGCCCGGCCGAGCGCGATCCTTCGCTGTTCCTTCTCGACAAGTGGAATATTCTATCAGATTCCGGCGGATAAGCGAAGACACAACCGCCGCCCGGTCTCCCGCTGTCAGAGTTTGAATGCGATGCCGCTAGTGCAGGAAGCATTCGAGTAACTCCAGTCGATTGAATAGGCGTACGAGGCCGGAAAAACGTAAGGCTCATAGTCGGGAAAGTTGGTCCAGTTTTTCCTCCAGGCGGCCTCCATGAAAACCTGCAACCGGGATCTAAAGATGCTGAAGGCGAGCCGGCCCGTAACGGCATGCGCCTGCGACATGCGAACGCCGACACCCTCTGACAGCGGCGGGTGATCGGGCCCTTCCTGGTAACCGTCTTGTGTATAACGCCGGTAGCGCCCCTCGTAACGCACCACGATACTCAACCAGTCCCAAGGATTAGCTTGGATGCTCACGCTCCATTCGGCTTGGTTCCAGGTGTAGTAGCCGGCGAACAGATCCTGGTTGCGTTCGTAGCCGGCACGGAGTGTAATTTTGGAGTCCAGGGGCAGAGAGCGCAAGCTGTTGCGGAGCCGAATTCGCAAGCGGACGAACTCCTGCAGCGGATTGGCCGGGAGGCCGCCAGGGCCGGCGTGGGTCTCGCCCGTTCCGGCGTCCCGGGAGTAAGTCTTCAGGTAACGAATCCAATCAACGCGGGCGTTGATCAGGTAACGCCAGCGCCGGTGCCAGGCCCGCCCGCTGAACTTTGCTCCGCCTCGTAGCCAGTACTTGTCTGCGGGCACCAAGTGATTGGGCTCCTGAAGACCGTCGTAGTTCGGATCTTCGACATAGTTCCTAAGGTAGCCGCCCGCATAACCTTCCAGGTGCATCCGTTTGCGGACCGATCCGCGCACGAAGCCTATGCCCCCGACATGCCAGAATGAGTAACGGTCGGTCGGCAACAGGACGCCGGTGGGATTACCCGATTCGTCGAATTGCGGCTGGTACTGGTCGGGCCAGTCGGGACGGGTCACCAGGCCCGCGTCTGTCTCCAGGCCGAGGCGCAGCCGCGAGACCGGGCGGACCATGACATCCACCCCGCCCTTGATATGGCGCTCCGGCAGCCAGGCGGCGATTGTTTCACGACCCGCGTAGTCAACTCGAAGAGTAGTGCTGAAGGATCTGCGGTAGCGCAGCCTAGGGGCGATCTTGATCGCCAAGTCGAATATTCCTCCCGCTATCGATCGCGTATTCAACCCGTTCAGATAGCCCAAGCCCACACTCCCCTCGACCGGCAGGCTAAATGTCCAGCGATCACCCAGGTTCCAGTCGAGCCATGGCTCCCGTTCGGTTTCCGCCCCGGCGAACGCCTCGGATCTGTAGAGAAAGGCAAGCGCACACACTGCCAGAAGCAAGACGGCCGCTCGGCATGGATTTTCCTTATGGAACTGGAACATGAACAGGTTCTGCAGCCGTTCTAAGGACAGTTGGCCTGGTAATAGTTCCGGGCGTTGACGAGAAGGCCGCTGGCCGGAATGTCCGCCGAGAACCGGGTGATCAGTGTCGCGGCCGTAGAGCAGTCGCCCAAGTCGATGTAGCAACGGATCTCGTAGTAGTAGGCATTATCAGCCCAGTTTGAGCCAGCAAAGTCGGCCTTGACCGTCGTGAACCAGGTGATGGCCGCTTGAAGGTCTGGAGCCGGATCCGGGGCCGTTTGCGCCATCTCGTAACGGCAGCGGCCGGCGAAAAAGGTGGCGTTGTCGAGGTAGGTCCCGCTGTCGAATGTCGCCAGGAAATCCTCGAACTCAACCAGCGCAGCAGGGTAGTCGCCGGCCTGATACAGGCTGCGGGCGAGGTAGTACCAGGCGTTGTCCATATAGACACTGTTCGGAAAATTGCTGCGCAGGTAGTCGAAGCGTTCGACGGCCACTGCGTAGTCACCGCGCCGATAGGCGCACAGGCCATGATAATAGCGCCCATTGTCCTCGTATGAACAGCCCGGGTGATCGGTGAACATAGTCTCGAAGTAATTCTCGGCCGAGGTGTAGTGCAAAGAAGGCTGCAGCGTGTCGGCCTTTCCCAACTCGTACTCCGACCGCCCCGACCACAGGAGTGCCGCGTCCCGGTAGCCCGACTGCGGTAATACGGCAATGACCAGGGCGAACTGATCGATCGCCTGTTGGTACTTTCCGGTTTTATAGTAGCAGCGCCCGAGAAAGTAGTGGGCATTGTCGAGCATGGAACTCTGAGGATACAGATCGATAAAGGTATCGAACAGTCCAATCGCCACGTCGTAATCGCCCAACTCGTATTCGCAGCGGGCGAGGTAGTACTGCGCGTAGTCCACCAGGTTGCTTTGGGCATCCTGCTCGATGAATGCACTGAAAAGATCGCGAGCGGTAGCATAGTCCTTCATCTTGAAATAGCTGCGGGCGATGTAATATCGCGCATCGTCCGCGCAGGCGCTGCCCGGATTGACCGCCACGAAGGCCTCGAAGGCGGCGATTGCGTCCTGGTATCGCGTATCGTCGTAAAGGGCCTTGGCGTCGAGATAGGCCGGTTCACAGTCAAGCGTGGAAGCCGGCCCCTTCGAGGCACAAGCGGCGATCAACGACATCGCCACTATCAACCAGGCGAGCCGAACGACCCTTGCCCGGTCCGGTTTTTCGGATTTCGGCCTGTCGGTACGTTCAGCTGTCATTTCAGTTGTCATCGCTTACCTCCTTTGAGTGGAGAAGATTCTTCAGGCTCTTCATGGCGAGCAGGTGTTCCGGATCGATTTGCAAAACCCGCCTGAGTTCCTGCTCGGCCCGGTCGGCCCGGCCCATTTTTAAATATTGCAATGCAAGGTTGTAACGCGCCTTGACGTTCGAGGGGGCCAGGTCAAGAACCTCGTTGAACATCTTGACAGCCAGCTCGACCTGGCTCAGCAAGGCATGGATCACCCCCAGGTTGATCCGGGCGCCGACGTGCTCCTCGTCCAACTCGATGGCCCGCCGGTAAGCGCCCATGGCTTCCTGGAGCCTGTCCATCTTGCGCAAGGCAAGCCCGAGGTTGTAGTACGAAGGCGCATATTGCGGCGCAATGCTCGTAGCGGCGCGGTAGGCCGCGACGGCGCCCTCCAGGTCGCCGCGTTTGGAAAGAAGTATTCCCAGGTTCACGGCGGCCTTGAGATGTTTCGGATCGATGGCCAGTGTCTTGCGATAGGCTGCTTCCGCCGAATCGAAGCGCTTGAGTCCGGCTTCCAGTTTTCCCAGGTTGTAGTAGGCGACCGCGTAATCCGGCCGCGCATCGATGGCCTTTTGAAACGCCTTGCGGGCTTCGTCCAGGCGGCCCATCTGTATGAGAACAAGCCCCCGGTTGACTTGAGCCGCGGCATCAGCGGGGTCCGCGGCCAAGATCGCATCAAAAACATCGAGGGCCTCCGGGTAGCGTCCCAGGGCCCGCAGGGTAAGCCCCGTAGTCATCCCGGCCTGCTTGTGTTTGCCTCCTGAGATCTGAAGGGCTTTTCTGTAGTGCCGCAACGCCTTTTCGAACTGCCGGCGTCGATAGGCAACCACGCCCAGGTTGAACTCACCATCCGATCGAGCTGGAAAATCGGCCGCCAGGCGAGTAAAAATTCTTTCGGCCCGTGCCAGGCGACCTAGGCGCAATGCCATCAGGCCCGCGTTCTTGCGGGCCTTCCAGAAAGTTGCATCGTGCAAGGCGGCCTTGTGGTAGTATTCCAGCGCTTCTTCGATCTGTCCACGGCGAGACGCCAGGCGCCCGCGCAAGAAGAGGGCCGGGGCGTAGCTTTCCTGCAAGGCCAATATGTCTGCCAGGAGCTTTTCCGCTTTTTTGACTGCTTCGGTCGAACCGTCGTCAATGTACAACTTGGCCAGATTGTAGCGCGGCGGAAGGAAGTTGGGCTGATACTCGACGGCCCGCTCATAGGCCCGTATGGCCGCCCGTCGTTCGCCCGCACGGGCAAGCGCCAGGCCGAGGGCGAAAATGGCCCTGGCCTTCGCCGCACCGCCCGCCAGGTTGGCGGCGGCCCTCATGCGTACGACGGCTGCCTGGTAATCGCCGCTTTCCATCTCGAGCAAACCGAGGTTGAAGGTCGATTCGAAGTGATTGGGCTTCAGTCGCAACGCCTCTTCGTAGTCGTTTCTGGCTGCCTGCAACTCGCCCCGGCGCTGGCGATCGAGGCCGCGGGTGAAGAGCCGCGAGAACTGCGAGTTACCGGTAGTTGCCACGCTCTCCGGCGACAACTTTCCGTCGCGAGCGCCGCCCATCGAAGGCGCCAGCCTGATTACCTTAAAGTGCCTGGTTAAGCGCTCCGCGCGCCGGTCCAGCACCAGGGTGGTTATCACTATTGCCGCCAGCAGAAGCAGCAGCGGCAGGAAAGACTCTCTCAGTGCGCGCCCGAGCTTGCTCATCGCACTCGCTCCATCAGGCCGGCGTCTTTCAACAGGCCGCGCAAACCGACTCCCGTCACATTTTGTATTTCCAGGCCGGGCCGGACGTTCACCTCCATTACGACTGGGCCCATCTCCCTGTCCACAACCATGTCCACACCTAGATACCCGAGCGGCAGGGCCTTTCCCGCGGCCTCGGCCAGGCGAACGATCTCCTCGAAGCCCGGCAAGCTTAAGCCGGTAAGGCGCACATTGGTGTCCGGATGGGATTCGATGGGTCTGCCTCGGTGCCAGGCGCGGGATACTCCACCCGTTTCCAGATCCATACCCAATCCGATGGCTCCCTGGTGCAGGTTGGCCCGGCCGCCGGATCGCAAGGTTGGAACCCGTATCATGCCGGAGACCGACCTGCCTTCCACGACCAGGAGCCGCACGTCGCAAAGCGCCCCGGCATACAATTCGGCGAAAAATGGGGCGGGATGGATACGTTGCTCGATGATGGCCGTATCGGCCATGTCGAAGGCATAGACTCCGAAGACGATATCCGCCAGGTGACGTTTGAGTTCATGCATGCCGAGCAAGCGACCACCGGCGGTCTTGAAGTACCCTTGCTCTATGCCGCTGATCACCAGGATCCCGCGGCCGGCTCGTCCCCGTGCAGGCTTGATCACGAATTCAGAAAGGCCCGCCAGCCGCCGGTCGAGTTGGCCGAGTTCGAAAAAAGAAGTGAAGGTTGCCAGTGTGGGCACCACCGTAATGCCGGCCGCGGCCAGGACGGTCTTGGTCTTCAGTTTGTCGTCGGCCAGAGGGTAGTGTTTCCTTGGATTTTTTTGCAGCACCAGCTCCAGGTTGCGCCGGTTCAAACCCAGAACCAGATCCCCGTGTGAACGAGGCAGAGATGAGAATCGCATCTTGCCCACCTCAGGCACCCTTCTCGAACAGAAGCCGGCGAAAACGCAACCACTCTGAAAGTCGCAGGCCGGTCCAGCGCCCGAGCCAGATGGCTAAAGCCGCGACCACCAGCAGCAACTCGGGAAAGCCAAGCATGAGAACCTGTAGAGACAGCGAGTTCATGACCAGGTAGCAGAAAAAAACCACCACCAGGGTCTGGGCCATGGTCGCCAGGGCGGCCCGGCGGCCGTCCTCTATTTCCATTACGGCGAAGCGTTCCGATGTTATGGCCATGATGGCCACGGGAAACAGGGAGATCTTGGGGAGCCCGTTGAGCCCCAAGTGCACTCCGAGCACCGCCACCATCAACATGCTGCCGATCACTGTGGTCAACAAGACCGTCAAGAGCGGCGAATGCAGCAACTCGAGCCGCTCGAGCAGTCGCCGCACAAAGCTCACCAGCAAAATCAGCATGAGAAACCCCAGCAAGCCCCAGCCGATGCCGGTTCCCCGGGAGGCCGCGGCGATCAGCGCCGGGAGGAAAGTCCCGAAGGTGCGCAGGCCGACCACGTTGCGGAAGATCAGCACTACCAGGGCGCCCAGCGGGATCATGATCAGCACTTTGAGCAGATCAAGCGGAATGCCCAACTCGGCAAACGCGTTCCAGAAGCCCAGAATCCTGTGCCGTTGCTCTACCTGCTGGCGCGGCACGAGCCGGCGCTTTATGGAAAACTGGTAATGGAAGGCAACGTCGGCTGTGTGTTTGAACAGGACCTTGTCGCCCCTGTAGAGCACCAGATAGTTGTGAGGAATGGCTGCGAAATGGTCGTTGGTCGGGTCCATCGGAACCCAGTGGCCGTCGATCCAGACCTCCAGCCACTGGTGCGAGGTGCGCTTGACCCCCTGTCTCAAGATCAGACCGCCCACGAGTCTGGCGGGTACGCCCTGCGCGCGAAGCACAGCCGCCATTAGCCTGCTGCGCCCATTGCAACTGGCCTCGCCCAGGCGCAGGGCGGTAAGCGCATCTGTGGTGCCCTTGAACGGCCTTGATGCCAGGGTCCGGACGCGCTCGAATGCGTTGCGCAGGAATACGGCCAGACTGCGATCGGCTGGTGTCAGGCTTCGTGCCAGCTTCAATATTTCCGGAGCGCCGGACTGGATCGTCTCGGTCGGTTCGAGAAACTTGCGGTTTACACCGGCCGGCGTGTTGCCCAAGCGGTAATCCGGAGAGATCACGAAGCGGACCCCTTTGGCCAGCACGCGATAGGCGTAACTTACGATGCGCGCGCCCGTGACGTGTTCGGCGTGGAAACGAGCAAGGCGATTGCCGTCCTGGTAGACAATTTTCAGATCGAAGTCGGCCGAGCTGTTGCGTTGCTCGCTGATTCGCTGGCGTTCACCGTCGCCGGGGAGGTAGGTCTGCAAATCGATATCGGCTCCGAACCCTTCTACCCGCTGGACCAGCTCGACATCGAATAGCTCCACCGGCACCAGGAAGGCCGTATCGAAATCGAGCGCCTCGAGTCGCAAGAACCCTATGGACACAGCCGACACGAAAAGTGCGGCGACGACCACTATCACCATCTTCCTGGAACTTGTCACACTCAATTTCTTTTAAGTGCCCGGACGCACGAAATCCTTCGCTGTTTCAATAATTTTTTCCGGCGCCGGTATATCGATTGACAGCTCCATCAAGCCAATTCGAAACCGACTCGCGAAGATGTTACTGCGGCACTGTGGCGCGCACAGCAAATAACCCGGCTTGCCCTGGACGCACGATGCCGGTAATCTGATTTACATGAAAGCCATCAGATTCAACGCCAGTGTTGCCCGCTATGCCGCAGGACTCGCCATGGGAAAGCTGACGCCTTCTTTCCTGTGGAGCGGAGCATCGTGCACTTCCTTTGACGAAGTCGACCAGCCTCTCTTGCCGGCGGACGACTGGGTCAGGATCCGCACTCGCCTTGGTGGAATCTGCGGGAGCGACCTGG
>CAZENH010000018.1:0-75792 GCA_964513625.1 uncultured Myxococcales bacterium
TTCTGCTCATCCCAGCATCCCCTCCAACTCATCCAGGTCCTTGCTGATCTCCTTCTCAAGCTTGCGAAGCTTTTTCAGGATGACCTTGGGCGGTTCGTACTGGACTTCCTCGTATGCCACTTCCTTGTAGCGGTTGATGGAGAGGTCGAACTTGTTCTCGCGGATCTCGGAGGCCGGGACGAAGAAGGCTCTGGCCTTGCGGTCGGTGTCTTTTTTTGGGTCGCGTTTCTTCCAGCGTTCGATTATGTCGGGGATGTCGTTCCGGTCGATTCTCTCGCGCTTGTCGTCGAGAGAGTAGCCGTCCGCCTGCATGTCGTAGAACCATACGTTCTCGGTCTTGCCGCCCTTGACGAACACGATCACCGCGGTCGAGACACCGGCATAGGGCTTGAACACGCCGGAAGGCATGGCCACAACGCCTTGCAACTCGCATTCCTCTAGAAGCAACTTTCGAAGACCGACGTGGGCCTTGCTTGAGCCGAAGAGGACTCCGTCGGGGACTATTACCGCCGCCTTGCCGCCTATGCGAAGCAGGTTCATGATGCGGTTTACGAACAATAGCTCGGTCTTGGTGGTCTGGAGTCGCAAGTCCTCGTTGATGTCGCCCTTGTCGATGCTGCCCTTGAAGGGCGGATTGGCAAGAGCTATGTCGTAGCGATCCTTCTCGTCGTACTTCTTCGAGAGCGTGTCCGTGTAGTTCAGATTCGGATGCTCGATGCCGTGCAAGAGCAGGTTCATCAGGCCTATGCGTACCATGGTGGTGTCGAAGTCGAAGCCGTAGAGCGTCCGGTTGCGAAGCTCGTCCCATAGACGCTCATCCGTCAGCTTGTCGCCCACCAGGCCTATCTCCATCCCGCTTTCGTTCTTCCTGCGAAGCTTCTTGCTGGTGTGCTGGGTCAAGATGTACTGGAAGGCGCCCAGTAAAAAGCCGCCGGTGCCGCAGGCCGGGTCGCAGATGGTGTCGCCCAGCTTTGGCCCCACCAGGTTGCACATCATCTGGATGACGTGCCGGGGGGTGCGGAACTGGCCGTTCTTGCCGGCGGTGGATATCTCCGCCAGCAGGTGCTCGTAGATGTCGCCCTGGGTGTCGTGGAAAGTCTGGTTGTTCTCCTGGCGATCGCGCTCCAGCTCGGCGTAGATGTCGTCGATTATGCCTATGGCCTCTACCAGCAGCGAGGCCTTGGGGATGATGAAGACGGCGTCCTGCATGTACTTGGCGAAGGGCTGGTCCTCGCCGCCCAGCTTTTTCAAGAAGGGAAACACCTTGTCCCTGACCACCTCGAGCATCTCGTCGCCGGGCAGGTGCCGGAAGTGCGACCAGCTGCATTCCTTGGCGCCCTTGAAGATCGAGGTGTAGCTCTTCTTCAGCCACTCGGCGTCCTCCTTGTTCTTCTGATCGAGGGCGTCCAGTCTGCGCATGAACAGCAGATAGGAGATTTGCTCTATGGCTGTCAGCGGGTTGGCGATGCCGCCCGACCAGAACTTGTCCCAGAGTTGTTCGATCTTCGAGCGGATGGATGGAGTCAACATAGTGTTCACCTCATTTGTTCTTGTGTACCCATTTGGAACCCCGGCCCTTGCCGCGGACTTCTATCTTGCCTTCGTCGCGAAGCTGACGGAGCACCAGGCGGATCCAGTCGCGGCTGATGCCGGGACAGTCGTTTTCGATGTCGGAGATGGCAAAGGGCTTGATGCGCCTATTGACCGCCTGGATGATCTGCCCGGTCTTCTTTCCTTTGCCTCCGGCGATGACGCCCACCCGTTCTTCGAATTCCTTGTAGGCCCGGATCAAGACGCCCCAGAAGTAGGTCATCCAGGGGAAAACGTCGTGCCTGCCCTTGTGCCAGCCCTGTGAACTCTTGTGCAGGGTCTCGTAGTAGGATTCCTTGGAGTCCTCGAATATGCGCTCGAGCGAAATATAGCGGCCGACCCGGTGCCCAAGGCGGTAGAGCAGCAACAAGGTCAGCAGCCGGGCGACCCTGCCGTTGCCGTCGGAGAAAGGGTGAATGCACAGAAAGTCCAGGATGGTCAGCGGTAAGAGCACCAACGGCTCGTTATTGGGTTCTTCGAGTGCATTTTTATACTGGCCGACCAGGTCTTTCATGGCCTGGGGCGTTTGCACGGGATTGACCGTCTCGAAACGCACCCGGACGATGTTGCCGTCAGCGTCTTTCTCTACGATGTTGTTGCGGGTCATCTTCCAGCGGCCGCCATCGGCCGGCAGGTAGCGATACACCAGGAGGTGGAGCTGCTTGATGATGTTGACGGTGTAGTCCATGTGCTCGGCCGACTCGTGTATCAAATCCAGTGCGTCCCGGTAGCCTGCGATCTCCTGCTCGGAACGCGACCTGGGCGTGGTGTCCTTGAGCACGATATGCTGGATGCGCTCGCGCGGGGCTTCGATTCCCTCCAGCCGGTTGGATGACTCCGAGGATTCGATCATGGCCACCACCTTCAACGACTCGAGCGCCTCGGGAGTCTGGTGGGTGTATAGTTCCTGTTTGCCCTGGTACTTGCCGATGGTCTTGAGGCTTACGGCGTGCTCCTGGGTCAGGCGGAGCTTGTTCAGAAATGCAGGTTGCAACGACTTCATCGGACCTCCAAAAAGGGGGTAGTTTGTCTTATTGAATACCCCATTTTGAAGACCATTGTGAACCAGTTTTTTCCGAATGTCAAGGCGAGTATTGGGGTAGTATTGAAAAATAAATACCCCATTTATGAAGTCAGACTACCCCCATTATATGGGCCGTCAGCTCACCAATTCTTCGGAAAACTTAAGGATCTCATTGATCTCGTCGGGCTTGAACACGCCCCGGATGCCCTTGGGGTGTACCTGGGTGAAGGGGGCCTTGATCAGGTTCTCGCGTTCCACTCTTCCTGTCTGCAAGATGAAGGTTCTAAGGGTCTGGAGAAAGCGGATCTGGAGAGCGGTCAGGGTGTTGTGCCTGGCGATGAACTCCTCGAACGCGCCGGAGACCGTGGCTTCCCAGGCTTGGAGTTGTTCGAGGCCCAGGATGTGCCGGATGAACTGGAGGAACCTGGCGGTCTTGTGATCGTAGGCCCGGCGCAGCAGGTCTACCGTTATGTAGGGGTCGTGGCTCTGGAGCAGATCGGCCAGATCGTGCAACTCGGCTTCGCTCACGGCCTCGCCCGACTGGATCTTCTGCAACACCGGATTGTCGGCTACCAGTGCCCGGATATAGTTCTCCACCCGGGCCCGGTATGAAGAAGTCGAGTAGCGTTGCTGATCGGGGCCGACCTCGACCCACTCCTTGACCGCCAGCAAGTCGGCGATATCCAGCTTGAGCATGCCTTCTTTTCTGGGCTGGTGGTATTTCATCAAGGGTGCGATATGCTCGATGACGGAGCGTATCTTTTCGTCGGTAGGCTCATCCCAGAAGTTGGGGTGCTGGATCTCTTCTATGAGATTTCGTTCTTTGGCGACAACGTTGACCTCGAGGGGCAGCTCGGCGACTTTCGAGATTACCTCTTCCTTGAGCCCGTCGAACACGTCCCGGTCGCCGGACAACATGGCGCTGGAAAGCTCGACCAGGTCGGTCTCCAGGCGCATGGACTTGAAGTCGCTTTTCGAGCGCGCCCGCATGACCGGGGCGATCGCCGAACGCAGGTGACGGATGTCTTCGGCGTCGAGCTTCTTCCAGTAGTCGTCGCGGTCGAGCTCGTCCAGATCCTTCCGGCTTTCGGCCACCACCACGTTGTTCCCGGGCAGGTCGGCGATATCGGCCCTGAGATCCTGCTTGATGCGCTCGACAACATCGTCTTGTTCCGCGCCGATCGCGGCTTGCAGTTGATCCAGCCGGGCCTTGAAGAGCCGCACCGGAAGCGGCACCAGCAGGCCGGGCTCGCGGCCCCTGGGCTTCATCTTGAAGAACTCGAAGTTGCCCCAGCAATCGATGATCAAGAACTTGTCCTTGTCCGTGCACCAGGGTTTTCGCTTGTCTTCATGTTGTTCCAGCACCCGGGTGCCGCGCCCGATCATCTGCCAGAACTTGACCGACGAATAGACCGGCTTTGCGAACACCAGGTTGACCACCTCGCGGACGTCGATGCCGGTGTCCAGCATGTCGACCGAGACTGCCACCCGGGGCATGTCCAGGTTCTTGAACTGATCGAGCAGGCCGCCCTTGCCGTACGAGCGCTTGTCCTCGGAGACGATCACCCGCGCCAGGCGGCCGGCGTGCTCGGGATAGAGCCGGTCGAAGAGTTCCTGGATCCTGCGGGCGTGGCCGATGGAGATGGCGAAGATGATCGATTTGCCGGGCAGGGTGCCCGTGGGGTCCTTGATGCACTCTTCCATGAACTCGCGCACGATCAGCGCGTTGGTGCCCGAGTTGGTGACCTTGCGCTCGAGATCGGTGCCCTCGAAGTCGATGTCGTCGATGTCCTTGCCCTCGGCGATCAGCTTCTTCTGGACGGTTTGCGGTAACTTGTCGCCCTTGATGCCTTCCATCTGGAACTTGGAGCGGACATTCAAGACCTCGAAGTCGCACAGATAGGGCGGTTCGTGCCGGATGGCTTCTTCGTAGGAGTAGGCAAAAGACGGGTCGTATATCGGGCATTCGAACAATTTGAAAGTGTCGTGCTCCAGCTGATCGGTGGGTGTGGCGGTCAGGCCGATCTTGACGGCGTTGAAGTAGTCGAGGACCTGCATGTAGATGTTGTAGATGCTGCGATGGCTCTCGTCGGCGACGACCAGGTCGAAGTAGAAGGGCGAGATGTAGTTTTTGGATGTCTGGCCGGCCTCGATCAGGTTGCGCATGGTCGGGTAGGTGGCGACGTACACTCTTCGATCGCGCTTGAATGTTTTCTCGCCTTCTTCGGGCCATCGGGGTGAATTCGGCAGGTGTTCCTTGAAAGCCTGGAGCGCCTGTTCTTGAAGCGGGATGCGATCGACCAAGAAGAGCACCCTTTTTACCCACCTGGCCCGAAGCAGGACATCGATCAAGGCAACGGCGGTGCGGGTCTTGCCGGTGCCGGTGGCCATGACCATAAGGAACCTGGTGCGCTTGTTTTCGAGCTGTTCGAGCAAAGTGCGGATGCCGGCGATCTGGTAGCCGCGGTCGACGATGTTGGTGTTGATCAGCTCCACCGACATGGGCTTTCGGGTCTCGCGGCGTTGATCCAACCACTCCAGATCGTCGCGAGTTGGAAAACCGTAGACTTTCATGGGCGGGTAGAAGCCGTACTCCCAGAAGTGGATGTCGTAGCCGTTGGTGTAGCATACGAACGGGATGCGGCCACCGTGGATCTCGTGCAAGTGCTGGGCGTACTGGAGGGCCTGTTCCTTGCCGAGCCGGGCGTCCTTGGAAGTGCGCTTGGCTTCAACCACGATGATTGGTTCACCGCGCAGCAGAAGGCCGTAGTCGGCGAACTGGTGGCCGGAGTAAGGAGTGGCCGGCTCGGCGGCGCGGGGCAGGCCGGCCTCGGCGAGATCGATATCCAGTTCCTGGGTGACCTGGGAGGGGTCGTCCACGTTCCATCCGGCGAGCTTCAACTTCTTGTCGATGATCTCCCGCCGGGTCTGGGCCTCGTTCTTGTCCACCGGATCTTCCTTTACGCGCCGATGATTCCAAGATATCGCCGCAGATCATCCTTGGCAAGTTCACGAGATGTGGATGACATTTTGGTTTTGTTCTTGCTAGTAGAATGGACTTCTCGAAAGGCCTGAAGAAAGGAGCGGCTGAAAAACTCCCGCCTCTCCGAACGTCTTCGTGATATAATCGGCACGTCGTTGATTGCCAGCGTCGGTTTCGGCTGTGTGAAAAATGGGGTCGGGTCTTGTCATTTGACACTTTTCCTGGTCTACGCAAGGCAGGAAAACGGGGACGGGAATACGTCTTAATTGCCCAATGAGCGTGGTTTTCTTCACGTGTTCCGTTTGGTTAGCGCCTCGATCCACGACACGAAATCGCCACGTTCCTCGAAAAATGCAGGATCCGCCGAGAATGCCCAGACCGTCCCCTCCGGTATCTTGATGCAAAAGAAGTCGGCTCCGGCTTCCCACTTGCCCTCCGCGAACCAGTGACAATCTTCTTTGTCAAACCATCCCGTTTTCATTCTGTGCTGTAGTTCCACTAGGTCACCCAAAGCGCAGAAATCGATCTCACCTCCGAAAAGGGACGCGCCGTCCGTTAGCCTGACCCATTGCCTCAAGGGTTCGGGAATGGGGTAGCCGAGTTGTGTTTCAACCTTCGCAATAGCCTCGGGAGAAACGCCAGTCGGAAAGTCGTGTCTGCTCTCCCCGGACAAGCTGGTCACCAGGTTGGACACCCATGAGACACTGCCGGACATTCGTTCCTCCATACGCCAGCTTGGCATGCTACAAGGCGATCTCGACTCCGAACAGCCTGCTGATTCCCGACAGCAGCCCGAGCAGGATCCCGGCGTAGCCGAAGAAGGTCACGCCGATGGTGAAGCCGCTGCCCGTTGGCGGTGGTCGGGAGTTGTTCTTCATTGGATCATCCCTTGTAGAATTCCCGTTATTCAACCTGAGTTCCTCCCGCCTGTGGACGGCGTGATCCTATCATCGTTGCTCTTATGAAAGGAACCCCGCAAGTCGATTCTTCCGTCCGCTGGTACGCTATGCGAGGCGGGTTCGGTTCGCAGACGACGCTTGTCGGTTGACACCTGTAACGTTACGGGTTACAATTGGGTCGTGATCAAGAGCTTCAAGCACAAGGGGCTCGAGAAATTTTTTCTGAGCGGGAGCAAGTCCGGTATTCGGCCAGAGCATGCAGTTCGGTTGCGGTTGATTCTTGCCAGGTTGCATGCCGCGCTGGCGCCCAGAGACATGAGTCTGCCGGGTCTGCGCCTGCATTCTCTCAAGGGAGAGTTGAAAGGATATTGGTCCGTTGATGTCAGTGGAAATTGGAGACTGGTATTTCGTTTCGAGGGAAAAGACGTAGTGGATGTGGACTACGTGGATTAACATTGAAGAGAAGAGGTGCTGAATGAGTATGAGAATGCACAATCCGCCCCATCCGGGTGAAGTCATCAGGGAGCTTTGCCTGAAGCCCCTGGGCTTGAGTGTCACCGATGCGGCCAAGCACCTCGACATTAGTCGCAAGGCGCTGTCCGAGTTGCTGAACGGCCGCGTCGGTATTAGCCCGGAGATGGCAGTCAGGCTTTCGATCGCGTTCGATACGACGTCGGAGAGTTGGCTTACCATGCAGATGGAATACGATTTGTGGCGAGTCGAGAAAAAGAGGCCAAAACTCAAGATCAAAAAGATTAAAGTGGCGTAGAGCAATCTTACGGTTCCATGGCACTTTGTCTGGCGTGGCCAGTAGAGGCTAAAAGCAATGCTCACCAAAGCGATTGTTCATTTTAGATCGGTTATCTCTCGAATCTGCATCCTTTCCAAAAAAGCGGAACAACTCAAGAGGCTCCGCCAAGAATGGGGAAATCGCCGGAGTTCGTCGCGGCCAATCGAGAAGTGCAAACTCTATGAACAGATCGATCATGATAACCTGTATGACGTCAACAGATTCTCGTTGGACGGCAGAACAAGATCTGATCTTGATATCGACTTTGTGTTTGAATCTATCGACCACGCAACGTCGAGCCCTGGATCACAGTACCTCTATAAGACTCTCGTCACGCCATGCCTTGACTCGGACAAGATAAATGTCCCAGAGCCACTTGTCGAGTTGTTTGAAACAGACGCTGGATTGCGCGAAAAAGCACAGGTTGAACTTCTCTCCCTTGACGATGATACTTCATTTTCTTTGCCGAAGCTTATCTGGAAGAACCTCCCAAAGCCTCCGCTTTCAACTACAGTGGTCAGGCTTTGTTCGATCGCCCTGCTTCTATTCATTGTTGTGGCGATCTTCAAACCTCTGTTTTGGGTTGCCGCCCTTGTGATGTTCCTTGTTAACTTGATGATTCACTACAAATACGAAGAGGTATTTGGCTACGAAATCGATGTCCTCTCCTGTCTTGGGAGACTTGTACAATCGAGCGTAAATCTGCGCGAACTTATCGGGAGAAACATTCCCTCCGAAGCTGAATTTTCCGCCAGTATCAGCAAGTGCCTCCCGCTTGCCAGAAAATGTAGGTATTTACAGCTCAGAGATCCGACACAACTGCTGGACTATCTCAACATCCTGACACTCAGAAAAGTCCTTGCGTATGGCTCCCTATGGCAACAAATCGAAAACCGCCAGAAGTATCTTCGGGTTCTTTTTAGAACCATTGGCTTGATCGATACTTGCATTTCAATTGCATCATATCGCAGAAGCCAACCCGTCTGGTGCAAACCAGAATTTGTCGATACACCTTGCCTGATCAAGGCCGAAAACCTTCTTCATCCGAGACTGGACCAGGCGATCGGCAATTCATTTATAATTCATGGGTCGAGCATGCTGATTACCGGTTCCAATATGTCGGGGAAGACCACGTTTCTGAAAACTGTCGCATTGAACGCTATTCTTGCTCAAACCATCAATACGTCTATGGCACGTAAGTACGAAGCCTGTCTGTTTTACATCAAGACTTCAATCGACATTGCAGATGACATTAAAAACGGCAGGAGTTTGTTTGCGGTAGAGGTTGATGTCATCCAGGAACTAGTTGGATATAGCACGGGTAAAAACAACTGCCTTTTCATTGTTGACGAACTATTCAGGGGAACAAATCCTGTTGAGCGAGTTGCTGCTGCTTCGGCTGTCATCCAATACTTGGCCAAAAGCAACCTTGTCATTGTTGCCGCCCATGACCTTTCGATTGGCACGTTGGTTGGTCATAACTTTGAAAGATACCATTTCTCAGAGCATTATCAGGGCAGTGACATCCTTTTCGACTATCGCCTGAAACCCGGACTGTGCAAGACAACGAATGCAATTGAATTGCTGAGTCGAGGCGTTTTTCCGGCTGAGATTGTTGCCCAAGCAATTGACAATTTAAAGCAATTGACAGCGTAAGACAAAACGCACCCTCGTTTGAACGAAACTCGCTCCGCTCGCAGGCCAACCTGTTCGATTTCCTGACCCCGCCTTATCACCGCTTCAGTTCGAGAAAGTCCCTCGAGCGTTTCACAGGCCAAATAGTCGATTTGATGCTGACAGGCTTGAAGAAGAACTAAAAGGGTTGCTCATTAATCATCCGGGTGAAAGCCGCGGATGATGTAGCCGCCGGATTTTTCGTCGAGCTCGAGTTCGAGCAGGCCGTGTGCGGCGGCTTCTTCCAGCAGGCGGTTGAAGCTGCGGAAGCCGTAGTAGGATTCGTTGAAGCCGGGTCGCTGGCGCTTCAAAGTCTGCTTGACCATCGAGCCCCAGATCTTCTCCTCGGCGCCGCGCTCTTCGGACAGGGCCGCCAGCGTGCCCATCAGCAAATCCAAAGCTTCCTGGAGGCGCTTTTCCTGCTCCTGGTCTTCCTGGTCGGCTTTCTTGGCGGCCGCCTCGTTCGGGGCGGGCTTGGCCGTCTTTTTCGCCGCCGGGGCGGCGCGCCGGGCCGCGGTTTTTCTGACACTTGCCTTGCGCGGTTTTTTCTTGCGGACCAGGTCGTCGTAATAGATGAACTCGTCGCAGTTGGCCACCAGCAGGTCGCTGCTCGAGTTTTTGACTCCCACCCCGATCACGAACTTGTTGTTCTCGCGCAACTTGCTGACCAGCGGCGAGAAATCGGAGTCTCCGCTGATGATCACGAAGGTGTCCACGTGCGACTTGGTGTAACACAGGTCCAAAGCGTCGACCACCATGCGGATGTCGGCCGAGTTCTTGCCGGCCTGGCGCACGTGGGGGATTTCGATCAGCTCGAAGGCCGCCTCGTGCATGGCCGGGCGAAACTCCTTGTAACGCTCCCAGTCGCAGTAGGCTTTCTTGACCACGATGCTGCCCTTCAGCAGCAGGCGCTCCAGCACCTTGGATGCATCGAATTTTTCATAGTGTGCATCCCGCACGCCCAGGGCGACGTTTTCGAAATCACAGAAAACCGCAAGTCGCTTGCTTTCCGAAAGTTGGCTCATAGTCTCATCCTGTTGTGATTGCGTCGGATGAACATACTCCAGGGCTTCGCTATAAACAATGATCTTTTCCCCCTTGTCGTTTACATCTACAGCGGGACATGCTAGTCAGACTGTGAAATTCGTCGAAGGCGGCGTCGAGGGGCCCGGCAACCAGATCCACAGAAAGACCACATATGACCAGTTTCAAACAACTCGAGTTGATCGATCCCTTGCTGCGCGCGGTGGCGCGGGAAAACTACCTGCAACCCACCCCGATCCAGGTTCAGTCCATTCCCCTGCTGCTGGCCGGCCGGGACATCCTGGGCTGCGCCCAGACCGGAACCGGAAAGACCGCGGCCTTTGCGCTGCCCTTGCTGCAAATGCTCACCAAGAGCAACGCCGCCCAGGGCAAGCCAATCATCCGCGTGCTGGTGCTGTCTCCCACCCGGGAACTGGCGGCCCAGATCGACGAGAGCTTCCAGGCCTATGGCCGCTACCTCAAACTGCGACAGTTGGTGATCTTCGGCGGGGTCAAGCAGAAAGCCCAGGTTACGGCCTTACAAAGGGGCGTTCACATCCTGGTGGCCACTCCCGGCCGGCTGCTGGATCTCGTGGGCCAAGGTTACGTTCAGCTGGATCGTTTGCAATTCTTCGTGCTGGATGAGGCCGATCGAATGCTGGACATGGGCTTCATCAACGATATCCGCAAGATCTTGAAATTTCTGCCCGACAAGAGACAAAACCTGCTGTTTTCGGCGACGCTGCCTCCGGACATCACCCGGCTGGCCGGGTCGTTTCTCAGAGACCCCGCCCGGGTGGAGGTCAGCCCGCCGTCCTCCACCGTCGAGCAGATCGAACAGCGGGTGATGTTCGCAGATCGCCTGGACAAGCCCCAGCTGTTGATTGATCAGCTGTCTCTCCCCGGCATGTCCCGGGTGCTGGTTTTCACCCGCACCAAGCACGGCGCAAATCGCCTGGTCAAGCAGCTCGCCAAGGCCGGCATCCAGGCCTCGGCGATTCACGGCAACAAATCCCAGAACAACCGGCGCAAGTCGCTGGCAGGATTTCACTCGGGAGAGATCGGCATTTTAGTGGCCACCGACCTGGCCTCGCGGGGCCTGGACGTCGAGAACATCAGCCACGTATTCAACTTCGACCTGCCACACGAACCGGAAGTCTACATACACCGCATCGGCCGCACCGGCCGCGCGGGACTGAGCGGCACGGCCGTCTCCTTTTGCGACGCCAGCGAGGTCGCGGATCTGAGAGCCATCGAGCGGCTGATCGGCTACAAAATTCCGGTGGACACGAAGCAAGCCTGGCACAGCCAGGCTGCCATGAGCGCGACTCCGGCCCAGGCCCAGGCAAGCCCGAGGCCCGCATCCCGGCGCGGCGGCGGGCCGGGCAGACCGCGGTCGAGAAGCGGGTCTCGACCAAAATCCACACCGGCGCCGGAACCAGGCCGCAAATCAGGCAAGGAGCCCCGCAAGCCCCGGAAGAGGCCCGCAAGCAACCGACGTCCGGGCGGAAACCGATAACAGGTATTAGTGGATTGCTAAACTCTACGGCCGCGGGCGGGGGTGCAGGCCGGCTTGCTCGACTATCCGGGGGACGGCATCTTCCCACTCTATGGCCATGATATGCACACCGGCCACTCCCTCCATCTCGCGCAGGCGCTGGATGGTCTCGACCGCTATGCGGATGCCCTCGGCGCGCTGTTGCTTTTTGTCGACTCCCTTGACCCGCGCTATAAGCGCCTCGGGAACGTCCATCCCGGCCACCTTGGTGGCCATGTATCTGGCCATGCCCAGGCTCTTTATCGGCGTGATGCCTGCCAGGATCTTTACTTTTTTGTCCAGCTCGCGCTCTCTTACGCCCTTCATCCAGCTTTCGAACTTGTCGACGTTGAAAACGCACTGGGTCTGGATGAACTGGGCCCCGGCAGCGACCTTCTTGGCCAGCCTGGGCACGCGGATGGCAAACGGATCGGCGAAGGGGTTGGCGGCGGCGCCGAGATATAATTGCGGCTTGCCGTCCACTTCTTCTCCGCCCGCGAACTTGCCCTGGTCGCGCATGCCGGCGGCAATCTGCAGAAGATGCAGCGAGTCTATGTCGTAGACGTTCTTGGCGCCGGCGTGATCGCCGAACTTCTGGTGATCGCCCGAGAGACACAGCAGGTTACGAATGCCCAGCGAGGCGGCGCCGAGCATGTCGCTCTGGGCGGCGATGCGGTTGCGATCGCGGCAGACCATCTGCATCACCGGCTCGATGCCCTCTTCGATCAATAAGCGGCAGGCCGCCAGGCTGCACATGCGCACCATGCTGGTCTGGTTGTCGGTGACGTTGCAGGCATCGACGTAACCCTTGAGGATCTTGGCCTTCTCTCGTATCACCTCGGGCCGCGCCCCGCGCGGCGGGCCGGCCTCGGCCGTGACCGCGAATTCTCCCGCCTCCAGCAGCGCTTGTAAGTTGCTCTTGGATTCGTTCATTTCTTCTCCGTCAAGAGTCGGGCTCATTTGAGATCCTCGCGCACCACCTTGCGCGGGCCGCCGTCTCTGGAACACGACCAGTCCGGCATCGGCAGGATGCGCTCGTATTGATCGAGTTGCCCCAGGGCCTCGAGGCGGTCGACTATCAACTGCCAGCCGCAAGGCACCTCGGGATCGATCTCGCAGTGCCCGTCGCTCGATCCGCCGCAGGGACCGTTCATCAGGCTCTTCGAGCAGCGGGTCACCGGGCAGATGCCGCAGGTCAGGTGCAGTTTGCAGTCGCCGCAGGCCTGGCAGCGCTCGCCCCAGGTGCCTTTCTCTTCGGCGGCGCCGATGAAGACCGTGTTCAGCGCAGGCAGCACGGCAATGCCGCCGACCCGCTCGGCCACCAGTTGCACGCCCGCGCCGCAGGCCATCGAGAGCACGGCGTCGTGTCGCTCGATATGCTCGCGCAGTTCGTCCACGTACTCCGGGTCGCACTGGCGCTCGAGGGTCATCTTGGTCACCTGCAATTCTTTTCCGCGCTTGCGGGCCGCCAGGCGCAGCAGGCCGGCCAGCAGGTCGACTTCCTTCTCGCCGCCGGCAGAGCAAACCGTCACGCAGCCGTGGCAGCCGACCAGCAGGATCTTTTTAAAGCCTTCGATGTTTGAAAGAATCTCATCGAGCGGCTTTTGTTCGGCGACGATCATGACTTTTCCTCCAGGCAGGGCACGATCAGCCCGCCGTCGAGCAAGAACAGCACCTTGGCCGATTCGCCCTTTTCGGCTAAAGCGTCGTCCAGAGCCTGCTGCAGCGAGCCGCAGGAGCGGATGAAAATCTTTTCGAGCAGACCTTTCTCGAGATCGGTCACTGCCCAGATCTTGGCCCAGCGCCCGATCTCCGCCATCTTGGCCGCCTTGTGGTAACCGAGCACGTATCCCTGCTCGATTTTTGCAAGCACCTCGTCGGGCGAGTCGGCGGAGCTCAGAAGCTCGAAGAAAGTCTCCTCGCCGATGCCCTCTCGGCAGCTCGATACCAGGATCATAATGCCGTCCCGTTTGAGCGCGTGCTTGGCGTTGTCGATTCCCTTCTGCGACTGGTAGAGGTTGATGTCGCCGGGGAACTTGACCACCGAGACGACGATATCCGCCTTGGCCTCGATCGGCACGGTGAAGACCTCATCGGCCTTGCGGGCGGCCCGTTCGAACGAGGCGTGGATGTCGCCGGCCGCGGCGGCGTAGATCCGGTGCCGGCCGTCGAGCACGGTGTTGATGGCGAAGATTTCCTTCTTAACCGTCGAAAGCGCGTCGATCATGTCCTCGTGCACCGGGTTGCCCACCAGCGCCAACGCCCGCGCCTCGGGTTTCAGGGCCAGCTTGTGGTTCTGGGTGATCGTATCGTGGCCGGCGATGCCAGGCAGGAATGACTTGCGCCCGCCGGTGTAGCCCGCGAAGTAGTGCGGCTCGACCGAACTGATGATGACGATCTTGTGAGCCTCGACGCCCATCCTGTTGACCCGCATCTCGGTGCCGTTTTTCGACTTGCCGAGCAGCACCATATCGTCTTTCGCGCTAGCGTCGTGCGCGAAAATGCGATCTTTGTAACGATCGTAGTGCGCGCCAAAGATGCGGCCGTACTCCTCGGGGCTGGGGGCGCGGTGGTTGCCGGTGGCCACCATGAAGCTCACCTTGCGGCCCTCGAGATCCGCCGCCAGAATGTCCAGCACCCGGCTGGTGGGCGTCGGGCGCGTGGCGTCGTTGACCAGAATCAACACGTCACGTGCGTCTTTGAGGAAATCGGCAAAGCTCTTCGAGCCGACCGGGTTGTCGACCGCCTGCCTGATGGTCTCGCTCTCGTCGCCGATGTCCACCTTACGGGGTTCGAGCACGCCGGCCAGGCGCCGGTCGTCAAGTTCCACCGAAATCTCGCCGTGCCGGCCGTAGGGCACTTCGATGATCATTGCCGCTCTCCTTTGAAAATCGGCCCCAGGCCGCGCAGGTTTTCGAGGAACTCACCAGACAGCGACTTGAAGCCCTTCTTGTCGCCGTCTTTCAGCTCGGCCACGCGGATGCGCCCGGGTTCGATGCCGCTGATCTCGAGCGCGGCGCCGAGCGCCTGCATGCGTTTCTTGACCCTGGCTGCTCCCCCGTGCTCGCAGTCGTCCTCGGGGCAGCAGAACACCAGCACTCCCCAGGCGCCGAGATCTAAAGCGTCGAAAACGCTCTGTTCTCTGAGGCGCCCCGAACAGGCCGTTATGAAAGTGCGCGTCTCCGGTTGCTGATCTT
Organism: uncultured Myxococcales bacterium; assembly: GCA_964513625.1. Classification (GTDB taxonomy): domain Bacteria; phylum Myxococcota; class B64-G9; order B64-G9; family B64-G9; genus DATKYQ01. The sequence continues at coordinate 14,718 of CAZENH010000018.1, forward strand.
CGAATAGCGCGCTGGCGGTCTGAAAGCCGGGATAGCTCGACCAGCTGCAGGAGAAGATCACAGCCTTGGCGCGCGGGCTCGACAGAAAGTTCTCCAGTCCGGCGCGGATCTCGTCGGGGTTGGTGCCGAAGCCGCGGGTAATGCTGATGCCGCAGGCCGAGCAGATGTCGAGGCAGCTTCCGCAACTTTGGCACTTGGCCGGATCGGTCAATACCCGGCCCTGGTCATAGCTGCGCGCTTCGTGGGGGCACATGCGCACGCAGTTGAGGCAGTGCACGCACTGGTCGTGGTCGGTCAGCGACAGGGTCCCGGAGACCTCGAATCCGGCCTCGATCAGATCGGCCCGGGCGTCCGCGAACACTTCCATTAAAGGAACGCCCGATGAGCAGGCCGTCTCGCAGCGCTTGCAGTGGAAGCACTCGAAAAGCTTGTTTGCTAAATAACCAGTCGGCTCGACTTCGCCGTGCAGCAGGCCGTAGAGCAAGGTGAGCTTGCCGCGCGGCGCGTCGATCTCCCAGCGGGTCGACTTGTATATCGGGCAGTGCTCGTAGCAATAGCCGCAGCGTATGCACTTACTCAGGGTCCTTTCCCACTTGGCCAGTCTTTCGAAGGCGATCGTCATTGTCAGCGGTCCTCGGCGGTGTACCTGAGACGCGATGCCGTAAGCCAGTCGTCCGGCGCGTCCATCAGCTTGCCCGGGTTGAGAATGTTGTTGGGATCGAAGGCCCGCTTGACCGCGCGCATCAGCTCCAGAGTCGACTCCTTTTCCTTCTTGAACTCGGGCGCCTTCGAGAGCCCGATACCGTGCTCGGCCGAGGTGGTGCCGCCCACCGAGCGCACGTAGTCGTAGATCTCGGCCACCGCCTCGCGGGCCGCCTGCCACTGGGCCTTCTTGCCTGTATCCATTAAAATCTTGGTATGCATGCATCCCGAGCCGCAGTGACCGTAAGCGGTCATGACGATACCGTGCTTGTCGGCCACCTCGTGGATCTTGCGGGCGGTGTCCGCCATCCTGGAAAACGGCACAGCCATGTCGTCGGCCAGCGCCGTCGAGGAAAGGTACTCGTCGTACTTGGAAAGCGCCGGAAACAGTTTTTTGCGCCCGGCGAAGATGCGCGTGCGCTCTTTCTCGGCGTAGCTCAACTCGATCCCGAAGCCGTTGTGCTTCTCGCAAATCTTTTTAGCCAGCTCGATCTCGTGATCGACCGCCTGCTCGACCTTGCCGTCGGCCTCGAACAGAAGCAGCGCCTCGACGTCGGGCAGGTCCATGCCCATGGACTTGTTGACCGCCTGGATGGCCACCTTGTCGACCAGTTCGAGCATAGAGGGCTGGCAGCCGCTGGCGATGATTTCCGAGATGGCGTCGCCGGCCTCCTCGAGCTTGTTGAACTTGGCGATTCCCAGGCAGCGGAAGGCTGGCACCGGGACGAAGCGCAAGGTGGCCTCGACGATCACAGCCAGTGTTCCCTCCGAGCCGACGATCAGCCGCTCGAGCTGGTAGCCCGAGGCGGCCACCCGCGTTGTTGTGCCGAGATAGACGCACTCGCCCGAAGCCAGCACTACCTCGAGACCCAACAGCGAATCGCGCGCCGCACCGTACTTGACCGAGCGTGTCCCGCTGGCATTGTTTGCGATCTCGCCGCCGATGGTGGCGATCCGGCTGGAGGCCGGCGTGGGCGGGTAGAAGAAGCCGTGCGGCGCCAGGGCCCGGTTGAGATCGTCGTCGACCACCCCCGGCTCGACCCGGCAGTAGCCGTTCTCGATGCTGATCTCCAAGATACGGTGCATGCCCTTCATGTCCAAAACGATGCCACCCTGCACCGGCACCACCTGCCCGCACATGCCCGAGCCCGAGCCCCTGGGCACGACCGGAATCCTTTCCGCGTTGGCGTAGCGCAGGAGTTCCTGCACCTGCTGCTTGTTCTCCGGGCGGACGATCGCCTGCGGCTGCCCCTGGTAAACCGAGGAATCGATTCCGTAGACGTAGAGGTTGGCCTGGTCGCTGAGTACATTGTTCTCGCCGACGATTTCCTTGAGTTTCACAAGGTCGATTTCACTCATGATTTCTCCTTACAGCGCTACCGGCGGGCCGCGCGCCCGCGACCGTGGCAAGATATTACACTCGGCTTTGAAGTGCAAACCGAAACGGGTGTGGCCGTTATTCAGCGAAGAACTGCGGGTTTGAGGCGCGGTAGGCCTCGAAGGTGCCCAGCTCGGCCTGGGTGTGAACCGCATCCCAGCGCATGCTATTTCGCAGGGCTTCGAGTTGCTCCTTGGTCGGTTCCGCGGGCGTCTGCTCGAGTATCAGTCCGCGCCTGTCCCCTTGAATGGTCAGCAGCGGATCTCCCAGGATGACTATCCCCAGGTACCATTCGTCGTCCCACTTGCCGGTGCCGTTGTACCACTGGCGGTACGATTCGCCCCAGCAGTCTCCGGCCGCCAAACGGCCGTGGAAGGTCCAGGGTGTGTAGATCCCGCCGGTCTTGGTCGAGCCGATTGTGGCAAGGCCCGTGTCGGTGCGGGTCAGGTAGGTCATGCCCAGGTTCTCCTGGGTGAAGCGACAGGCCGAGCAGTCGAACATGTTGTAAAACGAACCGATGAAATTATTGCTGGCGACCTGGGCCGTGCTGATGGTGCCGCCGCCGGTGCCCGAGACGTAAAGCGTGGTCGGGCTGGAGTGGATCCACTGGTATACGAACTCGGCTCCGCTGGAAGTCATCTTGGCGATGTAAGCGGCTCGGGTGGTCAGCGCCAGGTCGGAAAGCACGTCGACCACGGTGTAGATGGACTCCAGCCCGTAGGTCCCCGCCCATGGTTGCCAGTCGTCGTCGATGAAGTTGAAGGCCGCAACGCTCACCAGCGAGCCCGTGCTGCGGTAGGTGTGGTTCTTTGCGAAATAACCGATGAGCTGTGCCGAAGTACCGGTCAGGCGCGATACGTAGATCACAAGATTCAGATCGGTATGAGCATCGAAGATGCCGTTGGAATTCGCGTCGGTCCAGGTGGCGGCGCGATCTTCGAGGTACAGATCGATCGGGAACTGTTCGAAGGTGTCAAAGGCCGTCTGCTCGTACCAGGCGGCTGGCAGGTTACCGATCAACAGGGCGCCCTCGACGCCGTAGGAGTCTACCTGGTCATACAGCAGGGCCTTCAGGTCGGCCGCCGTGCCGCCGGTCCAGTTCTCGATTTTAGCCTTGTAGCCGGCGTCGGCCAGGTCGTCTTGGTAGACGCTGAGGCTAGACGCCAGACTGGACGCCAGCGCATTCTCGACCACCACCACGATGTCGTAGTCGCAATCCTCGGGGCAGGTCGTATAATCCTCGTCCTGATCGCATACTCCGTTATCGCAGGTCTGCTCGGGGACACAGGTGAAGCCGTCGCCGACCCAGCCCGAGTTGCATGTGCAGGTGTAGGAGCCTGTGGTGTTCGTGCAACTGGCGTTGGGATCGCACTGGTCGCTGCCCAGGTCGCATTCGTCGATGTCCGTGCATGTCTGGCCGTCGCCGCTGTAGCCCGAGTCGCACAGGCAGGCGTCGTTTTGGCAACTGGCGGTTACGGCGCACAAGTCGGTGAACACGCAGCCGGTCTGTGAATCGCAGCTGTCCGACGTGCAATCGCTGCCGTCGTCGCAGCTAAGCGCGCTTCCGGAACAGGTGCCGCCCTGGCAGGCGTCGTTTTCGGTGCAGGCGTCGCCGTCATTACAGGCATCCACGTTGTTCGTAAAGACGCAGCCGCTGAGCGAGTCGCACGAGTCGTCGGTGCAGGGGTTGCCGTCGATGCAGGAGACGGTCGAGCCCGAACAAGAACCTCCCGAACAGGCGTCGTTTTCGGTGCAGGCGTCGCCGTCGTTACAGGCGGCCGTGTTGTTCGTAAACACGCAGCCTGAGAGAGAATCGCACGAGTCGTCGGTGCAGGGATTGCCGTCGCTGCACGATATAGCGGATCCCGAGCAAGATCCGCTCGAACAGGCGTCGTTTTCGGTGCAAGCGTCGCCGTCGTCGCAGTCATCCGCGTTGTTCGTAAAGACGCAGCCGCTGAGCGAGTCGCACGAGTCGTTGGTGCAGTCGTTTCCGTCGTTACAGGCTATCGCGGATCCTGAGCAAGACCCGCCCGAACAGCTGTCCCCGCTGGTACAGGCGTCGCCGTCGTCGCAAGCGACCGTGTTGTTCGCATGCACGCAGCCGGAGAGCGAGTCGCAAGAGTCGTCGGTGCACGGGTTCGAATCGTCGCAGCCGTCCGCCGAGCCGGGCTGGCAGGAGCCGCCCGAGCAGCTGTCGCCGGCGGTGCAGGCGTCGCCGTCGTCGCACGGGGCGGTGTTGTTTGTAAACAGGCAGCCTGTGAGCTTTTCGCACGAGTCGTCGGTGCAGGCGTTTCCGTCGTCACAGGTTATGGCAGACCCGGAGCAAGACCCGCCCGAACAGCTGTCCCCGCTGGTGCAGGCGTCGCCGTCGTCGCAGGCGGCCGCATTGTTCTCGTGCACGCAGACGGCGTTCTGGCAACTATCGTCGGTGCAGGGATTTCCGTCGTCGCAATCAGCCTGGCTTGCGCAGATGGTAGCCCCTCCGTCCCGGCCGCCGTCGGCCTCGGAGCCGATATTCCCCGCGCCGCAGCCCGAAAGCGCCAGCGCGACTATGCTAAGGCAAGATAACAAAGATGATCTGAAACAAACGTGTCGCATGCAGGCTTCCTTTCGCGTTTTTCGATTCTTAACGGATGAAACCGCGAATATACTATCATTAAATACGGGTTTTTGGGAACGATGAATTGGGCCGTGGTGTCGAGCAGACATGCTGGCAGAAACGGCCCGTTCCGATTCGCATAGTTCATTTGAGCAGGCCGTATCTTGCGGTTTTTTTTTGCAAAGAGGCGGTTTGTCGGTTATCATTCTTTACTTTCTGCCTCCGGGCACCAGATTGTCGGTGTCCGGACAATTCGGCGCACGAAAGCCACGGCGGCGCCGAAATATTTGTATATTTGAATTTGTTCAATGAAAGATGCGCATGCGAAAGTTCCTAAAAGCCCTTTTGGTCCTCGCCATTATCGGGGTAGGCGTGCTTACTTTCTATTACCTGGTAAGCAGCAGACCCGAACCGCCGCGGGTCGCGGCTGAGGAAAATCCGGTGCTGGTCGAGACCATCCCGGCCAAAGCCTCCAATGAACCGATGATCATCAGCGCCACGGGAACCGTCGTGCCGGCTCGCTCGGTGACGGTGTTTCCGGAGGTGGCCGGGCGGGTGGTGTATGTCAGCCGGCAGCTCACGCCCGGAGGGCGCCTGCGCCGGGGACAGGTGCTGGTTCGCATAGATCCCCGTGATTACGACCTTTCCATCAAGCAGCAGCAGGCCCGGGTTACCCAGGCCGAGATGGAGATGGCCCGCGAGAAGGGCCTCAAGTCGGTGGCCGAGCGGGAATGGAGCCTGATTCGCGACCAGGTCCAGCCGACCGCCGAGGGCAGGAAGTTGGCCCTGCACGAGATCCAGTTGAAAAACGCACAGGCGGCGTTGGCTTCGGCCCAGAGCACGCTCGAACAGGCGCGCTTGCAACGCGAGCGAACCGTCATCAGGGCGCCTTTCAACGCCCTGGTGACCGAAGAACTCGTGGACGTTGGCCAGGTGGTGGCCGGCGCCTCGCGGATCGCCACCCTGGTCGACAGCGATATCTTCTGGGTGCGGGTGGAGCTTCCGGTCGACCGCATCGAATCCATTGAAATTCCGGGTCTCAGAGGCGCTACCCAGGGTTCGCCGGTGATCATCGATCAACAGACCACTCCCGGTCACATCGTCGAGCGCGGCGGGCGGGTGGTGCGGCTGCTTTCCGATCTCGACCCGAAAGGCAAGATGGCGCGCTTGCTGGTCGAGGTGGATAACCCGCTGGGCTCGGGCAAGAGCGATGGCGAGGGAATGCCGTTGCTGCTCGGCTCGTACGTGGCCGTCAAGATCCGTGGGCCAAGGGTTGACGGAGTCATTACCCTGCCGCGCAGGGCGCTTCGCGAGAGCGGGCAGGTGTGGGTCCTCGATTCCGATAGCAAGCTGCAAATCCGGCGCGTTGCCGTTATCTGGGCAAGGGACGAAGATGTCTTCGTGCGCGGCGAGTTGCACGACGGCGAACAGGTAATCACCAGCCGCATAGCGGCGCCGGTAGCCGGCATGCGCCTGCGCTCGCTCACCACCGGCAAGTCCGGCGACAAGCCAACCCCCAGCGGTACGGAGCGGCCTTCATGAGCGCGGGGCCCGACTCCACGCAGATTTCCGGGGCGCCCGAGGTCAACAAGGGCGGCGCCATGGCCTGGATGGCCCGCAACTCGGTCGCGTCCAACCTGTTGATGGTGGCCTTCATCGTCGGCGGGCTGATGATGTCTTTCAGGATAAAGAAGGAAGTCTTCCCGCAAATCGAGCTCGACGAGGTCGATATCAGCGTGCCCTACCCGGGAGCCAGCCCGGCCGAGGTCGAGCAAGGTATCCTGCTGTCGATCGAGGAGGCGGTCAGGTCGTTAGACGGCGTCAAGGAGGTGACTTCCAGCGCCATGGAAGGCATGGGCTCGGTCACGGTCGAACTCGAGGTGGGCACCGATCGCAACAAGGCCTTGGCGGACGTCAAGAACGCGATCGATCGCATCACGACGTTTCCCGCAGAGGCCGAGCGCCCGATAGTCAACCTGCCCGAGTGGCGTGTCAACGCCATCAGCGTGGTCATCTACGGTGATCAGCCCGAGAAAGTGCTGGCCGCTTTAGGCGAACAGGTGCGTGACGAGGTACTGCTACTGCCCGAAGTCACAAACGCCGATCTTGTCGGGGTACGTCCGATCGAGATCGACATCGAGGTTCCGGCGGATACCCTGCGCGCATACGGCCTGACCCTGTCCCAGATCGCAGCCGTGGTGCACAGCACGTCGGTCGAACTCCCGGCAGGGGGGGTCAAGACAGACGCCGGGGAGGTCTTGCTGCGCACCAACGAGCGGCGCGATCTGGGCTCGGAATTCACCAACATCCCGATCTTGATCGGCGAGGACGGCAGCCCGGTGCGTCTCGGCCAGATCGCCAATATCAAGGACGGCTATGCCGAGACCGATGTGCAGGCATTCTTCAACGGCAAGCCGGCCGTGATGGTGCAGGCCTACAGTGTCGGCCAACAGTCGCCAACCGACGTGGCCAAGGCGGTAAAGAATTACGCGGGCAAGTTGGCCCAAAACCTGCCGCCCGGGGTACAGGTCGTCACCTGGAACGACAACGCCAAGCTCTACAACGAACGGCTCGACCTGTTGCTGCGCAACGCCATGATGGGCCTGGTGCTGGTACTCATCATCCTGGGTTTGTTTCTGGAGCCCAAACTGGCCTTCTGGGTGACGATGGGCATCCCGATTTCTTTTTTGGGCTCGTTGATGGTGCTGCCGTTAATGGGCGTCTCGATCAACATGATGTCATTGTTCGCTTTCATCGTGACCCTGGGAATGGTAGTGGACGACGCCATCGTGGTCGGTGAGAACTCGTTTCGTTTCCGTCGCCAGGGCATGCCGTTTTTAGAGGCCTCCATCATTGGCTCCAAGCAGGTGGCCATGCCGGTCTTCTTCTCGGTGGCCACCACGGTGGCCGCCTTCGCTCCCCTGCTGTTCATCCCCGGCAACCGCGGCAAGTGGATGTACGGCATTCCGGTCGTCGTTATAGTCGTGCTGGTCATCTCGCTGATCGAATGTTTCTTCATTCTGCCGGCCCACCTGGGTCACCTGAGGCAGGTGCGCGACGGAAGCCTGTACGGGCGCCTGGTGAAGGTCCAGTCCCGTTTCTCGCGCGGCGTCGAGAAATTCATCGGGCGTGTCTACCTGCCGGCGGTGCACGCGGCAATCCGGCAGCGTTGGATCACACTGGCCTGCGGTATTGCCGTCTTTCTGGGCGCCATCGGACTGATCTCCGGAGGACGCGTCAAGTTCATCGATTTTCCAAAGGAGGAGTCCGACTGGGTGGTCGCCGAGGCCGACTTGCCTTTCGGAACGGCCGTCGAGGAGACCCACGCGGTCATGGATCGCATGGTTGCCGCGGCCCAGGAAGTAATCGAAGAAAACGGGGGTGGCCGCATCAGCACTGGAATATTCTCCATGCTGGGCGTGTCTTTTCACCATCATCACAACGAGGCAAGCGGCTCGCATGTCGCCTCGGTGATCGTCACTCTGGTACCCACCGACCAGCGTCCCATCGGCGCGGGGGCTTTCGCCGACAAGTGGCGCACGAAGATCGGCCCGGTACCGGGGCTGGAGTCGCTGGAGTTCGACTCGTCGACCGGGCACGGTGGCTCGAAGCCGATAGACATCGAGCTCAGCCACTCGAACATCAGCGTGCTGGAGGCAGCGGCCCGGGAACTGGCCGCCAAGATCGGGACTTTTGACGGCGTTCGCGACGTCGACGACGGAATCGAACTGGGCAAACCACAACTCGACTTCACTCTGTCGGCGGACGGAATTGCCACCGGGCTGACCACGTTCGGACTGGCCTCACAGGTGCGGGCGGCCTTCTATGGCGCCGAGGCAATCCGCCAGCAGCGAGGGAGGTACGAGCTGAAAGTGCTGGTGCGCTTGCCGCGGACAGAGCGCACGACGCTGCATAGCGTCGAGGAGATGATGATCCGCACGCCCGCGGGCGGCGAGATGCCCCTGCGCAGGGCGGCCAAAGTGCGCTGGGGCCGAGCCTATACCTCGATAGATCGCACGAACGGCAAACGCACGGTCAGGGTCAAGGCCGACGTCATCGAGGGCAAGGCCAATCCACAGCAGATCATGTCCGCTATCTTCAGCAAGGAAATGCCTCACCTGAAGAGCAAGTACCAGGGGCTGGGCTTTGATTCTGCCGGGCGGCAGAAGGAGATGCGCGATTTCTTCGATTTTCTGAAACTGGGATTCTTGATGGCCTTGATAGCCATGTTCGGGCTGATCGCCATTCCGTTGCGCAGCTACTTGCAGCCCTTGTTCGTGGTCATGACCGCCATTCCTTTCGGGTTCGTCGGAGCGCTTCTGGGGCACCTGCTGATGGGCTTGCCTCTCAGCCTGATCAGCCTGATGGGAATCGTGGCCCTTTCGGGAGTTGTGGTAAACGACTCGATCGTCTTGACCACGGCGGCCAACCGTTTTAGAAGTCGCGGCCAGAGCGCGGTAGAGGCCGCCCTTTCCGCCGCGCGCCAGCGCTTCCGGCCGGTGATCTTGACCTCGCTGACGACATTCGGCGGACTGGCCCCGATGATTTTCGAGACCTCGCTGCAGGCGCGTATCCTGATTCCCATGGCCGTTTCACTGGGCTTCGGAGTGATGTTCTCTACAACGGTCACGCTGGTGCTGGTGCCGTCGCTGTTCGTGATGATCGAAAACCTGCGCAGCTCGATAAGATCCTGGCGCGACCCGGCCGCGGCCGAGCCCGGAGGACTTGCGGGGGAGATAAAGCCGTGAAAGGGCAGGCGATGGTTCTGGCAGTTTGCGCGACGCTGGTCGTCGTCCCGCTTGCGGGCGCCGAGGGTGACGCGCCCGGCGGCGTCTCCGCTACGGATACACGCTTTATGAATGTGACCCCGGGCAAGAGCGTCAGCCTGGCCGATGCGCTGCGCCTGGCCGATCTGAACAACCTGTCGGTGGCCGTGGCCCGCGAGGATATAGTCAAGGCTCAGGCGAAATTGAAGGCGGCCTGGTCGGCCCTGCTGCCTCGGGCCTCCGGCGGTCTGACCTTCACGCACAACGACCACCCCGACTACGTCGGCCTGGGAACGCAGTCGCTAATCGCCAGGCGCCAGGACGATCTGGCGGCGAACCTGATGGTCGAGCTGCCGCTGGTTGACGTGCGTTCATTTCTTGGAATCAGCCTGGCCAAGCTTTCGGGGCAGGTGGCCGAGTTGAGTTTCGAAAAGCTGCGCCAGGCGCTGCTGCTCTCGGTGGCCCAGGCCTACTTTCAGTCTTTATCGGCTCGCTCACTTGTCGATGTGCATAAAAGCCAGCAAGACAGCCTGCGCAAGCACCTGGCGGTGGCTTCCATACGCCACCGCTCGGGTACCGGCAGCCGCCTGGACGTCATCCGGGCCCAGACCGATCTGCTGACCGCCAACGAGGACATCGTAGCCGCCGTGGCCGCCTTGGAGAATTCTCGTGACGCGCTGGCCGTATTGATGGGAGTAGAGGGACTCCCGATGCCAGAGCAAGTTCCGGCACTGAATCCGCCAGTGGGCTCCGCGAGCGAACTGGCTTCGCGCGCACGGAAGCGGCGCGAGGATCTCAGACTGGCCAGGACATCCGTGCGCCTGGCCGACAAAGATCTGACGACCTCCTGGATGCAGTTCTTGCCCAGTCTTTATGGTTCCTGGCAGTTCTCCTACCAGGTGACAGAACCGTCTTCGTTGAGATCGGAAGACAAGTCGCGCTGGTTCTACGCCATCACGCTCTCGGTACCACTCTACGATCACACTCGTTACGCCGACCTGGACGAGAAGCGGGCCGCGCTGCGGAGTGCCGAGTTGCAGGCCAAGGACGCGGAACAAAAGGCACTGCTCGAGGTGCGCAGCGCCAGACGCGACTACGAGAAGGCCATGGCACAGGTGGCTACGGCCGCAAAGAAGGCCCTTCTCGCGGCCCAGGCTCTTACGCTTTCCGAGAGCGCCTACGAGAACGGCACCGGCAACTCGCTGGATGTGACGGACGCCTTTCGGGCCAAGCGGGCCGCCGAGATCGATCTGGCCGTTAAGCGCTTCGAATCACAGATGGCACTGCTTTCTCTGCTGCGCTCGGTCGGCGGGGACATCAGCAGGATCGGCTCCGAATAGGCACTTGACGTCTTCGTTCAAGTTGTGATAATCTTTGCTGAATTTGCGACACGACGGGGGTCAGTCAGGATGAGCAGCCAGAGAGCGGCCAGTGTGAGTTTGTCACTACTGCTCGTTTTATTGCTCGGGATTCCGGCCAGCGCCATGTGGGCAGCCGGTTGTTCGAGTTCACAGGTCGCTGGTGACGGTGGAACGGGAGACTCTGACGCGGGAGGCGCCGACGGCGATATTCAGATCGGGCCCGACCTGAACCCGAATGATGACGACTGGGACGGCGACGGCATTCCAAACGACAAGGAAGACAAGAACGAAAACGGCGTGATCGATTCCGGCGAGACCGACCCGCACAACCCCGACACTGACGGTGACGGCATCATCGACGGTGTCGAGGACGGCAACCACAACGGGCAGGTCGACTGGGCCGAGAGCGATCCTTTGAACCCCGACAGCGACTCTGATGGAATACCCGACGGGGTAGAGGACAAGAACAGAAACGGCAGAGTAGATCCCGGCGAGAGCGATCCGCTGAAAGCAGACAGCGATCGCGACGGCATTCCCGACGGGCAGGAAGATACGAACCATAACGGCAGGCTCGATCCGGGCGAGACGGATCCGGCTCTGGCGGACACCGACGCCGACGGGCTGACGGATGCGCAGGAAGACAGAAACGGCAATGGTCAAGTTGACCCCGGCGAAACCGATCCTACTAATCCCGACTGTGACTCCGACGGGGTGCTCGACGGCGACGAAGACCGCGACGGGGACGGCCAACTAGGCGACTGCGTCACAGCCTGTGTCAATGCTTCGCAGTGCGCCGCCGACGAGGTCTGTGCCGCGCGCCTGAAGGTGTGCTATTCGTCGGCCTGCTCAAATGGCGAGAGCGATCCTTTAGATCCGGACACCGACGGCGACGGCGTTCCTGATTCCGACGAGGCCAGTACGCTGGTATGCGCGGTCGATTCGCTGAAACAGGTCGATTTTCATTCGTCAAAGACGGCCGATTTTCGGATGGCTCTGGAGACTTTTTTCGCAGCCAGCTCATTTCTCGATCTGGGCGGAGTCGAGATCGGACTGATGTTCTATGACCAGACCCACCAGGTTGCCGGCTTTGTTCTCTCGCGCAATCCATCCGTCCCGGGGGCGGCCCAGCAAGAGGCCGCCGACCGGGCCACTATCGGTACGCTTTCGACAATCGCGGCCGCCAGCTCACGGGCGCTGGTCACCTTCGACGGCTACCAGGCCATGATCGCCGAATACGACCTGGGTTTAGCCGCGACTACCCCGGCCGAGCTGGCCGACGCGCTGGTCGGCGCTCTTGCCCCAGGGGCTCTTGGCGGACTGTTGCCGCCCGCCGGCGCACAGGGCACGTCTTTTCACCTGTCGACCGAAACCGTATTCCGTGATTCGTCCCAGGTGATCGTGGTCGGGGCGCTCTCATCGGCCTCGTTGCTCACCGATGACCAGACCATCCGACTCAACGACGTAAGCAACGCGACCGCGCTGGCCGGGCACACCGACCAGACGGACATCGCCTGCGATTCGTTCCTGTCGGTCGGGGTCAACCCGGTCGACTTCATCTGGGTGGTGGACAACTCCTCGTCGATGGGTGAAGAGCAGACCGCCGTCTCGGCGGCGGGGGACGCCATGGCGACCCTGCTTTCCAACACCACTCTCGACTGGCGCATCGGTGTAACAAACACAGACGCCGTCTATGACGGCCTGCTCTGGAGCGGGTTCATCCGCGACATCAGTCGCTTTAATTCCGATATTCTCCAGGGAACCGGCGGTTCGCCGCTCGAGCGCAGCCTCGAGATGGGGCTTTCGGCCATCGATCACTCGCTCGAGGGAGGCTGTACTCCAAAGGGACAGCCCGAAGAGCAGTACAAGTTGCGCTGCGAAGCCACCCGGATCGTGATCCTTCTGACCGACGAGGAAGACGAGACCATAGAAGAGCAGTCGGGCGGCGAAAACTACCCTGGGCCGCCCAACGCCGCGATTGTATCTCAGTTCGTGCGCGCCTACCAGGATCACGACGCCATCTTGTTCGCCATCGCCGGCGGCGATCCGCGATGCTCGACCGCGCTGAACGCATCCAAGGGAATCAACGCGGTGGTCAACGCCGTCGGGGGCGGAGCGGTCGGTTCAATCTGCGATGCCGACCAGAGCGCCAACGTAGAGAATATCATCCGCGCGGCCTCGGGGGTATCGAGCACTTTCCGGCTGAGCCGGCCGGCCATCTCGGCCACGCTCAAGGTCGCCGAAGTGCTCGAGCCGGGCCAGGCACCACGCGAGGCGCCCCGCAGTCGAACGAATGGTTTCGACTATGACGGCGTTACCAACGCCGTAGTCTTCTACGGCGGCTTCAGGCCGTTGCACGACGATCTCGATGTGGTCGCCTCGTATCGCTACTTCATCGAGTGTCTGCCTCAGAGCGAGGAGTGTGACGGGTTGGACAACGACTGTGACGGACTGACCGACGAGGACTTCGATTCGGACGCGGACGGCTGGTCGCAGTGCGGCGGGGATTGCGATGACAATGACGCGGCCATTCATCCGGGCGCGGAAGAAATATGCGATGGAATCGATAACGATTGCGACGGGGAAATCGACGAGGGCTTCGACAAAGACGGCGACGGGTTCAGAACTTGCGACGGCGATTGTGACGACAACAACGACACGATTTTCCCCGGAGCGCCAGAATTATGCGACGGGCTGGACAACGATTGTGATGGGGTAATCGACCCGGACTGGGCTTGTGGTTGACAGAACATAAATCGGCCCCGATGATTGGGCCACCTTGAGCAAGAGGGAGGACAGACCATGGTAAAAGCCGAGTTAGTGGCCAAAGTGGCTCAGGAACACGGACTGAAGGTAACGATTACGCAGAGAGCGGTGGACACGATGTTCAACGCGATGACCAGGGCACTGGTGGCCGGCGAGGGGATTGAGGTGCGAGGATTCGCCTCATTCAGAGTCAAGCACTACCAGGGATACCAGGGCCGCAATCCGCGCACGGGCGAACCCATCAAGGTCAGCCCGAAGACCGGAGTAATCTTCAAACCCGGGGCAGAGTTGCGCAAGAGGGTGGACAGAGCAGGTTGACGGCCTGGAACAGGCAAGGCTAAGAAGAAAAAGATTTTTCTTGATAATCGGCGGGGTTTGTTCTAAGTGAATGATCCAATAAGCGAAACGATCAAGAGACAACGGGACAAGGAGAGCCCACGATGGCGATGACCAAGGCGAATATTGTCGAGGAGGTCTACAAAAAGGTCGGGTTTTCGAAGAGCCAGGCCGCGGAGATCGTCGAGACGGTTTTTGAGACCATGAAGCAGGTGCTCGAGAGAGGCGAGAAACTCAAGATCTCCGGGTTCGGCAATTTTACACCCAGGGACAAGAAGACCCGCATCGGTCGCAACCCCAAGACGGGAGAGGCCATCGAGATCTCTGCCCGGCGGGTGGTCACCTTCAAGGCCAGCCCGGTGCTCAAGGCGAAGATGAACGATCAGGCTCCCTGATCGGGTCATCTGTCAGAACACAAGTTATTCTCTTCAGAAGCGGGTCGAGAGGCCCAACACGCAGCCGGCGAAGCCGGTGCCGTTGCAAGCAAGGGACGGCATCGCTGCGGGTTCGTCGCCGGTGATGTCCAGGATAAATATCAGCGCTGCCGCGCAAAGCGCGGCGGCACCTATGCCATATGCAATATTTGCTCCCAGCGCCATGCTCTTGGCATCGTCGTAAAGGCCGTAAGCTGTGGGCTGGTCCAGCCCCGGAGTCTTGGCATCATCGATCTTTTGCCCGCTGATGACACCCATGATCACGGCCGCGCTCATGGCGGCCACCCCGGCCCCGGCCGCGCTCCACATCCAGGCATTCGTCCAGGGGCTTTTTACGCCGGGCAGTTGAGCCGTTACGCTCGCGGGTGACTTCGCCCCGGAGGTGACTGCTTTTTTCGGCTCGGATTGATCGATCACCGGTCTCTTTTCAGCCTGCGAAATCGTCCCGGATTCTCCAGTGCTCCCGGCTTGCGACTTTTTCGTGGTTCCCTCGGCCGACGCCTTCCCGGGGGTCAGATCAATCGCCAGCTCGGGTTGGGCCTTCTCGGCCTCGATGCCCAACATGGCGCGCAGCAAGGCCACGGTGTCGCTGACCAGATCTTCCTGCTTGGAAAGCTGGCCGAATTTCTCGGTCTCTAGCTTCTTGCCCGGAACGTCGATCAGCATTAGGTGCAAGAGGATCTTCTTGCCGTCGAAAGAATTCTTGATATCGCCGTAAAGTATCCAGCGCGCCTTTTGCTGTGTGCCCAGATCCGCGATGCATTCGGGCTCGTCCTTGCAGAATGCCAGCGCCTCGGCCGGGGGCATGAGCATATCGTCGGCCAGGTCGGAAGATTTGATCACCTTGTATTTGCCCGACTCGGTCAGGGTCCAGGCGATTTGAATATCGAGCTGATCGAGATACCCGGCCGTGGCCTCGTCGGAGGTCAGCTTGAAAACAATCAGCGCGTCTTGCTTGTCCGCGGCGTAGGCCGTCCAGGCCAGCAAGGCAAGCAGTATTGCCGTAAGCTTTTTCATGGAAGCACGATCCTCAAAAGGTTGTTCTGCGTGTCGGCGACAACCAGGCTCCCGTCCGCGAGGGCGGCAACAGCACTTGGAAGATTGAAGGTTGCAAGCATTGCTGGACCGTCGGCGGACCCCGTCGTTCCCGAGCCCGCCAGGGTCGTGACCTGCCCGCCGATGACCAAGGCGCGCACACGGTTATTGCCGCTGTCGGCCGTAAGGATCCGCGCCTGTATCTCGTCCCATGCGCAGCCCGCCGGCTTGCGGAATTGAGACTCCAGCGGATCGCCGTCGGCGAATCCGGCGCTGCCGGTGCCGGCCAAGGTAACCACTGAACCGTCTGCGGACAGCTGTCTCAAAGTGTGCGACGATTCGTCCGAGACTATCAGCAGATCGTCGCTAAGCAGCAAGATGTCGCTCGGGCCGTTGAAACGAGCGTCGCCGGCCGCGCCGTCCCGGTTTCCGGGAACCTGGCATTTTCCCGAGAAGGTGGAAACCTGACCGCCCGAAATTTTGCGAATACAGTTGTTGCCGGTATCGGCTACGAAGATCGTACCGTCCGAGGCAACGGCAAGCGAGCCGGGCAGCGCAAAGCGCGCCTGGTCGAGCGGGCCGTCCTGGTAGTCTGCAAAACCGGTGCCGGCGAAGGTCGTGACCGTGTCGCCGGCAAGCAGCCTGATACGGTTGTTGAGTCGATCGGCAATGTAGATGTCGCCGCCGCCGTCGACAGCCGCGCCGCTGGGTTCGTTGAAGGTGGCCTCCAGGGCCGGCCCGTCGTTGTCACCGTAGGAGCCCGTTCCAGCCAGAGTGCTGACGCTTCCGTCGCCAAGCACCAGGCGCAAGGCATGGTTGCCCGTGTCTACCACCACCAGGCCGCCCCCCGGGTGGGGCACCAGGCCGCGCGGTCTGTTGAAGCGCGCGGCAGAGCCTTGCCCGTCTTGAAAACCGGCTTGTCCGTCGCCGGCCAGAGTGCAAACCAGCCCCTCGTCGGTGTCCCCGTCACAGTCGTTGTCCAGCCCGTCGCAGCTTGCCTCCTCCGTTTGGTAGCCGGTCTCGCAAACCCAGCTTCCGTCCCGGCAGACAGGCTGGGTGTCTTGGCAGTCCGGTATCGTCTTGCAAGCAGGAGGTTGCTGGTTGCAGTCAGCCGGCTGGTCGCCGGCATCAACGCCGTCGCCTCCGTCTACGTCGTCGTCGCCTCCGTCCATGCCGCCGTCAGCGGGTGGCGCCTTGCGACATACATGACACATGTATCCGGGATTGTCCGGACAAGCCTCTCTCAGGCAGAAATATCCGCCGGCGCAAGCGCCGGAATCGTCGCAGGGTTTACCGTCGAGAAAGGCGTCATCGACGATACAAGCTGCAAGAGAAAAAAAACCAAGCAGGCAGGCGGCCTGAAGCAAACGATGAAGACTCATTGGAATAGTTTGCCACCGCTGCCCAATAGTTGTAAAGCATATAGGTTGTCTGCGCTAAATTACCGCGACGATGCCAGAGGAGAACGAGATATGGCGACCTCCCGCAAGACCAGGGAAGGCAAGGGGCAAAAGAGTTTCGAGTCCTTGATGGAAGAGTTCGAGAAGATAGTGGCGCGGCTCGAAAGCGGAGAACTGTCACTGGACGAGTCCGTCGAGTTGTTCGAGAAGGGTATGAGGCTCGCGGCTGAGGGAACCAGAAAGCTCGACGCCGCCGAGAAGAAGGTGCAATTGTTGCTGACCGCGGACGGCAAGGAACGTAAACTGCCCTTCGAACAGGACAGCAGCTTCGAAGACTGAGCGTATGACGGCCTTTTCCTTTGATTCCTGGTTTACGACGCACCGTCGCGCCATCGATCAGAAACTCGATGCGATCTTGCAAGCCGCAACGATCGAACCGGAATGCCCGGGCGATTTAGGCGCCGCCATGCGCTATGCATTGATGGGCGGCGGCAAGCGTTTGCGGCCTCTGCTCTTGCTGGCGGCGGTCAGGGCCTGCGGCAGGCCCGAGGAGCTGGGACTGGGGGCCGGCTGCGCGCTCGAACTAATCCACGCCTATTCGTTGATTCACGACGATTTGCCGGCCATGGACGACGACGACATGCGCCGTGGCCGGCCCTCCTGCCACCGGGCCTTCGGGGAAGCTGTCGCCATCCTGGCCGGAGACGCACTTTTGACACATGCCTTTCGGGTCCTGGCCGACGAGATCGCAGCCGATCTGCTGCCACGGGCTGTGAGCATGGTTTCCGGGGCCGCAGGGCCCTTGGGCATGGTCGGCGGCCAGGCCGACGACATCCGCCAGACGCAAGAGAAACCCGCGATTCAAGCCGTCGAGTTCATCCATGCCCGCAAGACCGGGGCCCTGTTTCGGGCGGCACTGCAACTCGGGGGGCTTCTGGCCCGCGCATCGGATCGCGAAGGCGAAGCGCTCGACAGCTGTGGAAAAGCGCTCGGGCTGGCGTTCCAGATCGCAGACGATCTTTTGGCCTTTGTCGGCGACTCTGCGAGCCTGGGCCGCCCGGCGGACTCAGACGAGAGGAATCTGAGAAGCACCTATCCCCACCTGGCTGGCGCCGAGACGGCAAGGCTGCGCGCCGGCGAATTACTCGCCGAGGCGCAAGCGGCCCTCGATATATTCGGCCCGCGCAAGGATGCCCTTGCCGGTATCGCCGGGATGATCGAGAAAAGATTATGACCGAGAAGGTCGATTTCGATTTGTCAAAGTCGATGCCGTCTGCATATTCGCTTGATCGAGTCGACGGGCCTCTGGTTGCCACGGCCATACACAACGGCCACGACCTGCGCCCGGAAGTTTTAGTGCACATGGCCCTGGCCGACGATGATCGACTGCGCGAGGAAGACCCGTTCACCGGGCTATGGACCGACATGGCGCCGAACCGGCTGGTAGTGTCGAGGTCGAGATTCGAGGTCGACCTGAATCGACCCCGGAAAAGAGCGATCTACCGCGAGCCGGATGACGCCTGGGGGCTGAAGATCTGGAAGGGCGAACTGCCCGAGGCGATTGCTAAGCGGTCGCTACGGGTATACGACGACTTCTACCGCGAGGTCGGGAATATGTTCGACGACCTGGCCGCGCGCTATGGAAGATTCGTCGTCTTCGACCTGCATTCATATAACCACCGCCGAGACGGTCCGGACGGACCTCTCGCGGATGAGGCGGCCAACCCGCAGGTCAACCTGGGCACCGGAACCATGTTGGACCGGAGCCGCTGGGCCTCCGTCATCGACGGCTTCGCTGACGCGCTTCGCGGTTTCGATTTCCCCACAGGACCGCTCGACGTGCGCGAGAACGTGAAGTTTCGCGGAGGCGAATTCGGCCGCCGGATCCACCGGGATTTTCCGGATTCCGCCTGCGTCTTGTCGATCGAGTTCAAGAAGTTCTTCATGGACGAATGGACCGGCAGGTGCGACCCCGACCTGGTCACGGCCGTTGGCAGCGCATTGCGTTCTGCCATACCGCGGGTGTTGGATGCAATGGCGGGGTTGCGATGACCGGAGCTTCGGGCAAACGGCAGGAATCGGTCGTGTCGGATCGGTTACTTGGCCAGGTTTGTTCGCGCCTGGCCGAAAACAAGCGTGTGCGACGCTCGCTGCCGGTCTGGGGCCGGATACACATAGACCGCCAGTTGCCTTTCCTGTGCGTCTACCGCCGTCCCCCCGGCCGCGAGGACCGGGGGACGAAACGCCTCGTGACCGGCGAGGCCTCCTACCTGATTGCCCGGGGGGGCAGTAAGGTTCAACCCGGGCTACGGGAGATGGTCGGCGCGGTGGCCCGGATCCTGGGTGAGCAATTCGGGGCCTGCCTCGTCATGGAGGTCTGGTCGAAGCAGCCGGACTTCGCTAGCGCGACCGAGAAGCCGGCCGGACTGCAGCCGGGATTCCGGCTGGTGATTCCGAAGGGCACCGATGCCCCTTCCTTCATCGATCAGTTCCAGGAGGCCCTTGGACGCGTCAAGGTGTCCCGTCGGCAGGCCGCTGTCAGTGTGCCCCCGCCCGGGCGATGCTGCCCTCCCGGAATGTCCCCGATCTTGTCGGCCGACGACAGGACCAGGATCGGGTGCCACCTGTTCGGTCTGGAGGTTTCCCCGATCTATCAGGATCCGTCCACCGGGGAAGTCTATCCGCTAGTGCTCCAGGAACTGAGGCAGGGATTGACAAGGGCCCTGCGCCACGTGTTTTTCGCTTACGCGCACACCATGACAACGCATAGACCCCGGCATTTTCACGCGCTCGGCAGTCGGGCCATGGTCAAGGCAGTCTGGGAAGTGGATCGTATTCTGGCCGAGGTCTCGAACAGCTTTGATCTTCTGTTGCTGCTGACGCCGGTCAACGGGGACGAGGCCTGGCTGCGTTTTCAACAGTCGAAATTCCGGAAGAGGCCGGTGTTCCAGTACCGCCCCAGGCCACTTGACCCGGCCGTCCTGAAGAGGAACCTCTACCGCGCCCCGGTGGAACGCCTGGACGACCCGGTCATGGCACAGCTCTTCCGTGAGAAGATGAACGAGCTGGATCGCCAGATCACGCTGCTGCAGGATCGCAACACTCCGCGATTCGTCCACGAGAGCACCCAGTTGTTTGGAGACGTCGAGGAGAGCCTGGCTGAACTCGCCGGAGAAATATTGCGGAAGATACCACCAAGGACCCGGGACGAGTCGGGCAAGGAAGTCCTTACCTCCAAGGACTTTGCCCGACTGGCCCGCGAGGAGCTCGAGTTCTACCGGATCTCCAATCCGGATTTCGGGGCTACGGTCGAAGTCCGCCCGGACATTGTCGGCCTGTTGACATCCCACGGCTCCCTGCTGGTGGGAAGCCGGTTGAAGATTCCGGCGTCCCGTGCCGAAGCACTGATTCAGCACGAGGTAGGCACGCATGTGCTGACTTACCACAACGGGCGCACGCAGCGCTTGCGCCTGCTTGCTAGTGGTCTTGCCGGATATGATTCTCTCCAGGAGGGGTTGGCGGTACTGGCCGAATACCTGGTCGGGGGAATGAACCGTCCACGCCTGCGGCTGCTGGCGGCCAGGGTTGTCGCGGCCCGGAGCATGCTGGACGGCGCGACCTTCGTCGATACCTTCCATATGTTGCAAAAGGAGTACGGTTTCGCGGGCCAGACTGCCTTCACGATAGCCATGCGGATCCATCGCGGAGGGGGATTGAGCAAGGATGCCGTCTATTTGAGAGGCCTGTGTCAGATTCTTGGGTACTTGGCCGGAGGCGGATCGATCGGGCCCTTGTTCGCGGGCAAGATCGGCGCGGACCACATCCCGATCGTCATTGAACTGCAGTGGAGAGGAGTACTGCACGAACCGCCGCTGATGCCCCGCTATCTTGAACGCCCAGGCGTCAAGCGCCGCCTGGAGATGCTGAGCGAAGGCTTGTCGGTCATGGACCTGGTAAGAAAGGAGAAGAAATGAAAATCGGTTTTGTCGTCAACGACATTTCCACCGAGAAAGAGGGTTATACCACCGTTCGACTGGCATTCGAGGCGATCAACCTGGGACATCAAGCCTTCTTGATGGGCGTGGGCGATCTGGCCTATGACCCGGACGAGCACATTCGTGCCCGGGCCAGGACGGTTCCTAAAAAGAGATACAAGGTGCTAAAGAACTTTCTGGCTGATCTGCAGGGCGAAAAGGCGCAGCGAGAGCGCATCACAATGGACGATCTGGACGTCTTGATGTTGCGTAACGTGCCCTCGGACGACATCATCACTCGACCCTGGGCGGCCACCATCGCGGCCGAATTCGGAAGACTGGCCATGCGTCACGGAGTCATCGTTGTAAACGATCCGAACGGGCTGGCCAAGGCCGCGAGCAAGATGTACTTTCAGCTTTTTCCGGAGCGAGTCAGGCCTCGTGCACTAGTCACCAGGGACAACCAGGAGTTGCGCTCGTTTTTAAGAGACGAGGGCACCATTGTTCTCAAACCGCTCCAGGGTTCCGGCGGCACGAACGTGTTTCTGGTTACCAAGGACGAAATTCCAAACCTGAATCAGATGATCGACGCCGTGAGCCGCGACGGCTACGTGATCGCTCAGCAGTACCTGCCGGCCGCCGCGGAGGGAGACACGCGCTTGTTTCTGATGAACGGCCGGCCCCTGCGCGTGAAAGGCAAGTACGCCGCTTTCAAGCGCATTCGCAGGGGCGGCGACATGCGCTCGAACATCCACGCCGGCGGCCATCTTGCCGAAGCCGAGATCGGAAGCAGCGACCTGCAGATCGCGGAGATCGTTCGCCCAAAGATCGTCCAAGACGGCATGTTCCTGGTGGGTCTCGACATAGTCGGTGACAAGCTCATGGAGATCAATGTGTTCAGCCCCGGGGGGCTGGGCAGCGCCCAGAAGTTCACCAAGGTCAACTTCTGTAAAATCGTCCTGGGCGCCCTTGAACGGAAAGTCCAGTACATGGACTACTACGTGCGCCGATTTGACAACATCGATATGTGCACGCTCTAGAGATGCCGGGTAGTGTCTGCCGGTTTTATTCGGTCTTCAGCAAGATGCGTGCGTCGACTATCTCGACGCTGTCTTCGTTGGCTATCACCGGGTTAAAATCCATCTCTTGTATTTCCGGATAGGCCTCCACCACCTCGGAGACGATCAGCAGCAACCTGCGGATCGCTTTCCGGTCAACCGCCGGCCGGCCTCGGTAACCGTCGAGCAAGGCCACGGAGCGGATGTCGTCGATCATCAGGCGCGCCTCACGGTTCGTAAGCGGCAAAACGCGGAACGAAACGTCCTTGAGAACTTCAACCATGATGCCGCCGATTCCAAACATGATCACCGGACCGAATTGATCGTCGATCTTGGTGCCCACTATCAATTCCTGTCCTTGGCATGCCATCGGGGTGACCAGCACTCCGCGTATTTCGGCTGCCCCGGAGTATCTCTTGGCATTGGCAATGATCTCTTCATAGGCCTTTCGCAGCGCCGGTTCGCCCTTTAAATCGAGCTTGACTCCCCCGGCTTCGCTCTTGTGCAGGATCTGGGGGGAGACAATCTTCATCGCCAGCGGGCCTTCCATGGAAGAGGCCGCCTCGATTGCCTCTTCGACAGAGACGGCCAGGCGATAGGCACCGCAGGCGGCGCCGTGCAACTCGAGCAGGCTCCTGGCTTCGTGCTCCAGCAAGACCGTGCGACCCTCCTTGCGCGCCTGAACGATGATATCCTTGCCGCCGCGCTTGGCCTTGGCGCCCCAGTCGAAAACGAAGTTGGTCTGGGCCTCGTAGCTTTGCAGGAAGTTGCCCTGGTCGGTTAGTACGCCTATGCACTTGCTGGCGATCTCCAGCGAGTCATAAACGGTAATACCGTAGTAACGCAGCAGGTCCAGCGCATGAGGCCTGGCGAAGTTATAGAGGCTGTGAACCACGATTGGCTTCTTGGTGCTGTGCACCAGTTTTCCCATCTGGTGAGCGGCGTCCTCTTCCTCAAAGGTCAGGCTCTCGGAGAAACGGATGCCGTAACCGCCGAACAGGCCGACCAGCAGCAGACCGCCGATTTGCGGATCATGTAGCAAAATATTGGCGCACTTGGCGAACACGATTGGACTGGCATCTGCTCCGCCGGCCACGTCCACGGGATTGCCGACGGCGGCCGCAGCGGGAAGAATCTCGCGCAGCTTGGCCTGCGTCTTCTCGCATAAAGCGGGAATGTCAATGTTCGCGTCCGAGAGCAGATCGGCGGCGATGGTAGCGTGCCCGCCGCCATCGGCCAAAATGGCGATCCGGTTGTTTTTTACGGGAGGCAGACTCGAAAGCGTCTCGGCCGCGGGAAACATCTCGTCGGAGTTTTCGACGATGATGATTCCGACGCGCCTGAAAGCTTTACGTGCCACTTCAGAAATGCCGGCTAAAGCTCCAGTGTGAGATCCCGCCGTGCGTTGCCCGGTGGCCGAGCGTCCGCTCTTCAGCATGATGATAGGCTTGCTGCGGGTAATCTCGTAGGCCTGCCGCAAAAACGCCCTGCCATCGCGCATGCCCTCGACATACATCAGGATGACATTTGTCACCGGATCGTCCATGAAGAATTTCAAGTACTCGTGGAAATGCGTATCAGCCTCATTGCCGACTCCAACGTAGTAGGAGAAACCCTTCGAGCTTTTGATCGATGCCTCGGTGATCAGTGTCAGGGCCATGTTTCCGCTCTGGGAAAGTAAAGCGATGTCGCCGCTGGGAACGTTGTGCAGGCCGACCAGGTTCAAACGGGATGCGACGTTTATCAAGCCTGAAGTGTTCGGACCGATCAAACGGATGTCATTGCGCCGGGCGGTATCGACCAGGATGTTCTCGAGTTTCTTCCCGGTCTCGCCGATTTCGCCGAAACCGCCTGCAATGATGACTGCCCCGCTGACACCCTTCTTTCCACAGTCTTCTAAAATTGCCGGCACGCTGGCGGCCGGGGTGGTGATTAACACTATCTCCACCGGCCCTTCTATATCCGAAACTTTCGGGTAACACTTGATGCCCAGAATGCTGTCCTCGTTCGGATTCACGGGATAGATGCTTCCTTCGAATTTTCCATCCAGCAGAGTTTTGATTGCCTGGTAGCCGCGTTTGGTCTTCGTCTGGGAAGCTCCGACTATCGCGACCGAAGTCGCCCTCATGGCGCGCTCGAGACTCATTGTTCACTTCCCCTCGAAAACGGGTTCTCTTTTTTCGGCGAACGAGGCGATGCCCTCGTGCCAGTCCTTGGTTTTCATACAGGCCAGGATGGCTTCGGCCTCCGCCAGTAAAACTGCCGGCAGGTCGCGTTGCGGTGCGGCCTGGATCAGCTCCTTTGCGAAAGCTATCGAAATCGGCGCTCGCTTGGCAAGCGCGCACGCGAAGGACATGCATTCTTGAAACAGGTCGTCTATCGGAAACGAGCGCATAGCCAGACCCATGGCCACGGCCTCCTGCCCGCTGAGCACTTTGCCCGAGTAGACCAGGTACTTGGCCGCCTGCATGCCGACCAGGCGGGTCAGGTGTCGGGTTACACCGCCGCCGATGAAAGTGCCCAAGCCGGTTTCGGTGAAGGCCAGGCTGGCCCGATCGGCCATGAAGAGAAAATCACAGTTGAGAGCCAACTCGGATCCTGCGCCCCGGGCGGGTCCGTTGACGGCCGCGATTACCGGCAGGTGCAGATCGTGCAATCGGCGCGTTGTCTCGTGGGCCAGCATGATATACTCGCGCTGCTGCAAAGGCGTGCGAGTGCCGGCAGCGTGTTCGCGCAGGTCGGCCCCGGCACAGAAAGCCTGCTTGACTTTTCCCTCACGCTTCAAGGTGGTTCCGGTGAGGATTGCGGCGCGTACGCCGCTATCACCGGCAACTTCGTTCAGCACGGTTTGCAAATCGAGATACATTTGCTCGATAACGGCGTTCATCCGCTCGGGTCGATTGAGCCGGATCACTCCCACGTGCTCGTCTCTCTCGTAGACGACGGTCTCGAGATTCATGAAAACCTCCGGTTGATTTGATCGGGTTCTGAGAAACTCAGGGCGGGCCGTAGCGTAAACCTGTTTCTATATCCCGTTGGTGATCTGGATTTCGTACTGTTCGTCCGTAACCGGGTAGCCGGCCAGGCGATAAACGCGAATATAGAAGACGTGGTCTTCCTTATCGCAAGTGTTTTTGCCAGGCTCGTTGGTCATCGAGCAGGGACACTCGCCGATGCCGCCGGCGTCACGGAAGTTGGTGGAGAATTCGAACTGGTTCGAGAGAGTGCAACTCGACTCGGTGCACGAGTCGGTGCTGACGTCGAAGACAACGCCCTCGGGCTGGTTCAAGAAGGAGATATGCACGTTGTAGGAGTCGCAGCCGGAAACCCCTTCGTCGTCGACCAGGTTGTCAATGCCGGTGATCTGGTACCAGTCCTCGTCGCCGGCCGGAACCAACTGTCCGGTCGCCGTCTCGATGCCGCCGCCGCCGAAATCGCTCACGTCCTGCAAGCCCGTGGCATCGCCGCAGATGTTTCCCTCGCCGTCGTCGGAAAGTTCGCAGCCGTCGTCGTAGTCGCCGTTCAGGTCCCAGTAACCCAGCTCGCAATCAAGAGCAGGGTCGCTAATCTCGCATGTCGCCCCGGCCTGGTTGCAGATGGCGCCGACCACGTGCGGCGGCAGGGGGCTGCAAAGGTCGATGTCGTTGCCCTCGTCGGTCTCGCCGTCGCAGTCGTTGTCGAGGCCGTCGCAGTGTTCCGCTTGGGAGTTGTCCTGGCTGCCGCCGGGGTTGGAAGAGCAGCGCGTGCTGTCCTCAGTGGCGCACTCGATCTGTCCCGGCCCGCAGGCTCCCTCGCCGTTGCAAGCCGTGCCGATGCCGAAGTCCTCGTCCGTTTGGCCGTCGCAGTCGTTGTCGTAGGCATCACAGACGTCGAGCTTGCTCTGGTCTCCGCTGCCGCCGGGATCGCTCGAGCAGATGGCGGTCGATTGGTCGAGGCATTCGATTGTACCATTGCCGCACAGGCCCGTTCCGGTGCAGGTTGCCCCGATGTTGAAAGACTCGTCGGCTTCTCCATCGCAGTCGTCATCGAGACCGTTACAGATGTCCTGGGCCGACTGGTCGAGGCTGCCGCCCGGCTCTGTGCTGCAACGAATGGAATCCTGCATGGCACACTCGTAAGTTCCCACTCCACACTCGCCGATGCCGTCACACGTCTGGCCGATCATGAAACCGTCATCGATCAGACCGTCGCAGTCGTTGTCCTTGCCGTCGCAAGCCTCGGGCGCCGGCATCAGCCCCTGGCACAGACCCCACTTGCCCTCCTCGCATTCCTGTTGGCCCGGGGAACATTCGCCGATATCGGTGCCGCAGGATTGGGTCTGGCCGCTGTCGCAGGGCAGGCCTTCGTCGATCGACCCGTCGCAGTCGTTGTCCTTGCCGTCGGATTTCTCGGCCACCGGGCCCTGGCCCGAGCACTCGCCGTAGACGCCGGCCGAGCAGGTCTGCACGCCGGGAGTGCATTCTCCCATGTCGGTGCCGCAGTCCTGGGTGTCACCGTCGTGGCAAGCCCGGCAGTCTTCGTCGGTCACGCCGTCGCAGTCGTTGTCCTTGCCGTCGCAGTACTCGAAACCGCCGGGAATCCCGTTCTGGTCGTCTGCCGGATGGGTGAAGGGATCGAGGTCGTCGCAGTCGTCGGTGCTCGACCAGCCGTCGCCGTCCTGGTCGGAGGCCGGGTTGACCGGAACGCAGGTGCCGTCACGGCAGACCTCGTCATCCTTGCAAGCTGGATTGCAGTCTCCAGTGCCAGGCTCGACGCAGATGTTTTGCTTGCAGATCAGTCCCGTTTCGCACTGCGCGTCATTTTCACAGAAGCCGCCCGGGCCGACCTTTGCATCGCCACCGCATGAAGGTGACAGCATTGCCAGCAACAAGATCGCGCTGGAAAGGATCGCCGCGTCGAACATTTCTTTCATGACGTGCCTCCGGGTCATTCTCTCCTGAGTTCACGGTTCTGCGGATTGAATATCTCGGCGGTGTTCGAGATTTCGGGTTCGTAGTTGGGTTCTTTCTTGCCGCGGAATCCACCGGCCAGCAAGATCGTGCCGTCTGGCAGGCTGGTGGCCGTATGCCCCGCGCGCGTTTCGTTCATGTTCACCGAGACGCTCTTGATCTGGATGGTCTCGAACGGTTTGCCGCCGTCGACCAGCCAGGGAGCGAAAAATTCCGCGTTGTCCTGAGGTTCGAAATCTACAGTGGACGGAAACTGTGCGGCGGTCAGGCCGCCGGCGACAAGTACCCTGGTTCCGGTATCATCCAGGCTGAGTTTCTTCGAAAGCGGAGTTACGGTGTGCAGGGCCCTGTAGAAATTCATTGTGCTGGTGTCGTTTGCCGGGGCGGCAATCGACTCCGCGCCCTGGGTGAGATCCAGCAGGCGGAATTGCCTGAGCGCCAAGGGTTTCTGAAGGTCGGGATAGATCGACTTATCGACGAGCATGCCTCCGGTGATCAGCACCTGGCCGTTATCGAGCAGCGTGCCCGAGGAGTAGAAAGAAGGAAGGCCCATGCCTGCCTGGCTGATGACGAACGGGGATTGAGTGCTTTGCAGGGAGCCGTCCTGGGCAATTTCGATGATCTCCGAGAAGGTTCCGGCCCCGGGCTGAGGCGGTGAATTGCCTCCCCAGATCACTGCCCGGGAGGTGTCAGCGCTTGTGAGCTTGTAAAACGCCATCGCCTGGCGCGGCACCTGCATGCCCGTCGCCAGATCCTCGAACTCGGATGTCGCGGCCTGGTATCTAGTGGCCGAGCCGCTGACTATGTTGCCGACGCTCAACCCGCCGAACAGCAATACGTCTCCGTTGGACAGGGTCATGGCCGAATGCAATGCCCGGGAGGTCGGCATGGCCGCCGTGATCGGTTCGACCGTCCCGTGGGCCGGATCTATAATCTCGGCCGTGCTGCCGGCCGTGCCCCAACCCTGGCTGGCAACTTCAATAAGAGTGCGGGGTCCGGTCGTGAAGGTCTCGTACCAGATGGCCTGTTCGCACCCGCCGGCAATCAAGACACGGCCGTCGGGCAGCAAGCTGGCAGTGTGCATGGCGCGCGGTGTCCCGAGAACCAATCCCGATCCCGGGTCGGACTCGAAGGTTCCTTCGGCAGGGTCGTAGATTTCTACAGAATCGGTGGCCGCCAGGCGCAGGCAATCGCCGTCGGTGCAGATCTGATCGGTGAACTTGCTGGAGAAGCCGCCGGCTATCAGCACCCGGCCGTCGAGCAGGGGCGTTGCCGTATGAAACACTCGCGCCGTTGTCAACGTGCCCCGGGTAAGTGTGAAATTGGAGCAGGCGGTGATGAACATGCTGATCTTGGTGGTTGAGTTCTTCTTGATCACAACACCGCTGACTTCACCGCACCAGTATACCTTTTGGTCGGACTGCTCATTGATATCGTACCCCTGGAAAGTCACCTTGCGTCCGTCACCGGCGGGAATCCCGCCGATGCGGGCCTTGCCCCTGGTACGGTAGTCGTCCAGGTTGAAATTCTGGCATTTGGGCAGCTTCATGTCGTCCGCCGAGATGCACAGCCTGAAATCGGAGATTAAAGGAGGGGGTTCGCCCTCGCCGGGCGCCGGCTCGCCGCGCAGGCCCGCGGGAATGTCCGCCGGCTGCGTGTAGTGTATCTTTAGATCGATTTGCCCCCCGTCCAGCGGGCCGCAACCCGCCATGAACATCAGCCCTATAACGGCGTACGCTGCAAGGTGCGGTCGTCCGTTCATCTAGTTCCTCTTCGATAAGGTGATGGAGGTTGAGAGAACATCATTGATTCGTTCACGGGACACCATTCGAGATCGATAGCTGGTAGTTTTCACAGGTGGCCTGGTCACCGGCCGGGCCATGCACTCTGATGTAGAAGGTCTTGGGCTCGCTCGAGCAGGTCGCCATGCCGACGACCGGATCGGCGCTGCAGGGACACTGGCCCATACCCGAAGTGTCTGGAGTAGTCAGGAACTGGCTGTTGTAGGCGTGATCATACTCTGTATCGTCGGTGCACAGGTCGGTCGGCTGGGCACAACTTTCGGCGTAGACGTCGAAGAGCATCTTGTTGCCCGGATTTGCAAGAAAGCGCAGCTGAAACTTGAACCGGTCGCAGCTGTCGTCGAGATCCTCGTTGACATCGTCTGTGGCCAGGATCTTGTACCAGTCCTCGTCCCCCGGAGGCCACAGGTTGCCGGACACGACCAGCGAGGAACCGTCATCGGGGATCCCGCCCAGGTCGCTGGCCAGAGTGCAGCTATTCGGCGCCTCGTCCGTTTCCAGTCCCTCGTCCGTCAGCCCGTCACAGTCGTTGTCCAGAACATCGCAGATCTCGACCGACGACTGATCGGCCGTACCGCCCGGCATGGTGCTGCAGACCGTATCCATCTCCGCTATGCATTCGATCTGTCCTGCTCCGCATTCGCCCTCGCCGGTGCAGGCAAAGCCAAGGTTGAAACCCTCGTCGATGAATCCGTCGCAATCGTTGTCCTGTCCGTCACAGGTTTCATCCTGGGGCAGCTGTCCGTCGTGGCAGCCGGTCCAGGCGCCCCCCTCGCATGTCTGGTTGCCGGAGATGCATGTTCCCTCTTCCGATCCGCAGGGGAGTTGATCACCGTCCGTGCATGGGCAGACCTCGTCAGTCATCCCGTCGCAATCGTTGTCCTTGTTGTCACAGGCCTCCGGCTGCGGGCCCTTGCCGCTGCAGGCCTCCCATTTTCCTCCGCTGCATGACTGGACTCCGGTGGTGCACTCACCGATATCGGTTCCGCAGTCCTGGTTCGAACCCTCGGTACACGGGGGACAATTCTCGTCAATCGAACCATCGCAGTTGTTGTCCAGGCCGTCGCAGTACTCGTAGGCGCCCGGGTGAATGGTGTAGTCGAAGTCGTTGCAATCGTCTCCCTGCGGCTTTGTCTCGTGACCGTCGCCGTCCTGGTCGTTGGGATCGCCTCCCACGATGCATTTGCCTTCGAAACAGGTCTCGAAATCCTTGCAAGGGGGATTACAATCGTTGGTGTTCGGCTTGACGCAGATGTTGTCCTGGCAGACCAGGCCCGACTTGCAACTCGAGTCTTTCTCGCAAAAATCGCCTTCTCCGGCCTTGTCGCCGCCGCACTGGAAAAACAAGGCGCCCGACAAAGACAGCAACAATACGGCCGGCAGCGAAGCTTTTATTGCTGGAGTCTTCATTTCCGTTCCCGCGTTATTTTCAGTTGCAACCAGATTACATTTTTGTCTTTTCCTACCAGGTCATGCTAGCATGCTTGGCCGGTACGAGCAAGGACGATGACTTCAGCGTTTTCAGGAGCCTGCGATGGCATTGCTTGACGAAATATTCTCTCCTCTCGATCTGCGGCGCCTGCCCGAAAACCAACTAGATCAGCTATGTTTGGAGATCCGCGAACGGATCATCGAAGTTGTCAGCCGCAACGGGGGCCACCTGGCGTCTTCACTGGGAGTTGTGGAACTCTCAGTGGCCTTGCACTACGTGTTTCAGTCGCCGGTCGATTCCATTGTCTGGGACGTCGGCAACCAGGCCTATGCGCACAAGCTGCTCACGGGGCGTCGGGATCGTTTCGATACACTCCGCCGGGCGGGAGGCCTTTCGGGTTTTTGCCGCCGCGATGAAAACGAGCACGACTGTTTCGGGGCCGGCCACGCCTCCACCAGCATCAGCGCGGCTTTGGGGATTGCCGAGGCCAAACGCCTCAAGGGCGAGCAGGGCAAGGTGGTGGCCGTCATCGGCGACGGGGGCATGACCGGCGGGCTGGCCTTCGAGGCCCTCAACCACGCGGGTTCCCTGGAACGCGACCTGGTGGTGATCCTCAACGACAACGGTATGTTTATCTCGCCTCACGTGGGGGGTATGAGCACCTGGCTCAGTCACAAACTGTCGGGCCCGGCCTTCAACCAGTTCAGGCGGCGTGTCAAGGGCGTGCTCAACAACTACCCGCGCTACGGAGAAAGGACGCTGCACTGGATCAGGCGCCTGGTGGAAGGCACCAAGGCGATGTTCACGCCGGGAATCATGTTCGAGGGGTTCGGTTTTCAGTACGTCGGACCGGTTGACGGGCATGATCTGGGCGCGCTGGTCACCATCCTGCAGAATGTCAGGCACCTGGACGGACCCGTGCTGGTGCACGTGCAGACCGTCAAGGGCAAAGGATATGCACCGGCGGAGGCCGAACCGAGCCGCTTTCACGGCGTTGGCGGCTTTGACGTGGCCAGCGGCGCCTTCCCGGTCAAGGACTCCGAGGCTCCGCCGTCATATACCTCGGTCTTTTCCCGGGCTTTAGTGCGCGAGGCCGAGCGCGATCAGCGTGTGGTGGCCATTACCGCCGCCATGCCGGACGGCACCGGGCTTTCCGAATTCGCCGAGCGCTTTCCCGAGCGTTTCTACGACGTGGGCATCGCCGAGGAGCACGCGGTTACCTTCGCGGCGGGTCTTGCCTGCGGCGGGCGGCGGCCGGTGGTGGCAATCTACTCGACCTTTCTGCAACGGGCCTACGACATGTTGCAGCACGACGTCTGCCTGCAGAACCTGCCGGTCACCTTCGCTCTCGATCGGGGCGGCGTGGTCGGGGAGGACGGGCCCACCCACCAGGGACTGTTCGACCTCAGCTATCTGGCAAGCCTGCCGGGAATGACCGTAATGGCGCCGTCCGACGAGAACGAGCTGCCCAGCATGCTCAGGACGGCGCTAAGCCTGCCGGGTCCGGCGGCCTTGCGCTATCCACGCGGAGCGGCGCTGGGGATCGAGCCCGGCGGCGAGCCCGAGCTGCTTCCGATTGGCCGCGGCCGGATCGTGCGCAACCCGGGCGCGAAGGCGAACCTGGCCATTTTATCCATCGGCACCATGCTGCACCCGGCGCTGCGGGCGGCAGAGTCGCTTAGCGAGCGCGACCTGCATGCAATCGTGGCCGACGCCAGGTTCAGAAAGCCCCTGGACGAAGAGCTGATTGTGCGCCTGGCCAAGGAAGGCGGCCGCATACTGACGGTCGAGGAGAACATTTTGGAGGGCGGCTTCGGCCAGGCGGTCGGCGCCTGCCTGCAGCGGCATGGCTTGCTCGTTCCGCTGCGCATGCTGGGCGCGCCGGATTGTTTCATCAGCCATGGAAATGCGAAAGATATCCGCCGGCAGTTGGGGCTTGACGCCGGAGGAATCGTCAAGGCCGCGCTCGATCTGGCTGGCCAGGCGCGAACCTCCCGGCAATCCGCCTGAAGCGGCATGGGTCGCCAAGAAAAGATACGGCTGGATCAACTGCTCTACGAGCGAGGCCTGTGTGAAAGCCGCTCGCGGGCCAAGGCGCTTATCATGGCCGGCAGGGTAATGGTCTTTGACATGCGCATCGACAAGCCCGGCACCTCTGTTGCGGTCGACGCCGAAGTCCGCCTCAAGCAGCCCGATCATCCCTATGTTTCGCGCGGCGGGGTGAAGCTTGAGGGCGCGCTTTTGGATCTCGGCCTGGATGTCACCGGGATGACGGTTCTCGACGTGGGCGCTTCGACCGGCGGCTTTACGGACTGTCTTTTGCAACACGGAGCGTCCAGGGTTTACGCTTTAGACGTCGGTCGCGGGCAGCTTCACAACAAGCTGGTGCGCGACCAGCGCGTGACGCGCATCGAGGGGACCAACGTACGCGATTTGCAGCCGGACGACCTGCCCTCTCTCGTTGATCTTGCCACCTTCGACCTGTCGTTCATCTCGCTCAGGCTGGCGCTGGGGCCGGTCTTGCCCCACCTGAAACCGGGCGGCCGGCTGCTTGCAATGGTAAAACCCCAGTTCGAAGTGGGCCGCGGCAAAGTAGGCAAGGGCGGCATAGTCCGCGATCCGGCGCTGCGCCGCGAGGCGCTGGATCAAGTAGCCGAGTTCGCCGTGAGCCTTGGTCTCGAGATCGAAGCCGAGGCCCCCTCGCGCCTGACAGGCGCGGACGGCAACCAGGAAGAGTTTCTTTTGCTGGGTTTTAGGACCTGATCCGGACTTGGTCGTGAAAAACTCGGGTTTGAATCGGCGCGGGTCAGGTGCTCGTTTCCTGTTCGGGGCTCACCAGCCCCAGGCTACGCAGCAACAAGATGCCGGCGGCGCCGAAGGCGAAGCCTCCGATGTGAGCGTACCAGGCCACTCCCCCCGACCCGGTGCTCGAGAAAAGAACCTGCAGTCCCAGCCAGAAGAGCAGGTAGAAGGCCGCTGAGACCCTGAACTGCATGAACCAGATCACCTGGTACATGCGCCGGCGCGGATAGAGGATCAGGTAGGCGCCCATGATGCCCGAGATGGCTCCGCTGGCTCCCAGGGTGGGGATTTGTGGTGTCTCGGTCAAGACGCCGTGCAACAGGCTGGCGGCGATACCGCAGGCCATGTAGAAAAGCAGAAACAAGCCGCGATTCATGCGCTCTTCGACATTGTCACCGAAGAGCCACAAGAAGTACATGTTGCCCAGAAGGTGCAGCCAGCCTCCGTGCAGGAAAATGCCCGTGAACAGCCCCAGCCAGCCGGAGCCGTCCGACAGGTGAGCGGGGATGAAGGCGTATCGCGCGTAAAAGCCGATCTCATGCACCGCGATCGATTGGTACATGAAGACGGCG
Source organism: uncultured Myxococcales bacterium (assembly GCA_964513625.1). Classification (GTDB taxonomy): domain Bacteria; phylum Myxococcota; class B64-G9; order B64-G9; family B64-G9; genus DATKYQ01. The sequence goes on from CAZENH010000018.1 coordinate 48,081, forward strand.
ACGTTAGCCAGGATGATCAGCAGGGTGATCAGCGGAAAACGCTGGCGCTTGGCGTCGACCTCGACCGGCATGCCGGTTATGAGTTGGAAGAAGTAGACCCCGGCCGAGGAGTGGGAAGAACCCGAGGTTGTGCCGGCGCTCGCCTGCTGGGCGTGGCGAGTGCGCTCGGCCTGCATGAATTCGTGCAGCTTGGTCTGCGACTCATCGGGGGTCTGCAATCCGAGAATTCGCCTGCGGGCGGTGACCTGGCGGATCTTCTTCAACTCACCTGCGTCCAGGTAGATGCCCTTGCAGCTTTCGCAGCGGTCGATATACAGGCCGGTGCCCGGTGCGTACTCGAAAGTGTCGAACGAGCCTTGGCAGCGCGGGCAGATGTAGCTGGAAGTTTCGAGATAGTGCTTGCCTGCGCCGATGCTTTCGGGAGTGACGGGCAGATCCTCGTCGGCCCCGCGCAAAAAAGCCAGTTCGCCCGGGTCGAGCCAGATCCCCCGGCAGCCCGGGCAGACGTCGATTGTGACCCCTTCGTGTTCGATGGGCGACATATCCGAAAGGCACTTCGGGCAGATCAGCGCCATGAGGGCATCATGCTCCAGTAGGGGAAGGCCTGTCAAACTTCGAGCAGCTAGTTATTCCTCAAGAAAACGATTTTTTCAACAGCGACGAGATGCGCTCGGTAGTTTTGGTAGCTTGCTGCAAGATCCGCTTGGCTTCGCGGCTTTGCTTGGCTACGTAAGCCTTGTCCTTGATTCCGGCCAGGTTGATCATCACGTTGTAGTAGGCGCCATCGACCGCGGCCCGGGCGCACAGGCCGGCCACGCCGGCGTCGGAGAGCGAGTTCCTGTTGCCCCTGGTCGCGGCCGCCTCTGCCAGGTCGGCAACCTCGATGAGTGCCCGCATGACGCGCAGGGGAACCTCGCAGGCTTGCCGAGTGGCAGCCTGGATCGCGGCCGTGCGCTCGGACTTCTGCGCAGGTGTCTTGCTCGGCAGGCGTAGCGCATCCATTACCTCGTTGAAGGCCGCGGTGTCGTCGTCGACGGCTTGTAACAGATCGTCTTTCAATCCCTGGGCTCGCTCGCCGAGCCGCTTCATCTCCTTGGACACCTTCTGGTAATCCTTCTTGCCGGCTGTCAGCTGGCCCACCATGCAGGCCAGCGAGGCAGCCAGCGCGCCGCACAGGGCCGCGGTGCTGCCGCCGCCCGGGGCAGGCGAGTCGGACGAGAGTTCGTCCGCGAAGTCGCGGACACTGCCGGCAAGAAGCGGGCGCGGATCTGGAATGCGATATTCGATTATCTTCTTGGCGGGATCGAAGGGGTACAGATCTGAAAGCCCCAGGCTCTGGACCGCGAGCCTGACGAGTTCGCGCTCGGGCACGCCCGCGCCCTTGCCTGCCCGGTGCAAAAAGTGGCGCCCGGCTTCGAGCAGGCAGTCTAGGGGGATAAGTCCAACCAGCTCAGAGCCGCTGCAGCGCACGCCGCGCGCCTCGGCCAGGCTACAGACTTCGTCGAACACGGTTGCCAAGGGAGTCTTCTTGTAGTCGGTCAGGTTGACCGAGACCTGGGCGCAGCCGAACTCGGGCATCGACCAGCCGACGGCCTTCAGGTGCTTGAACTTGCCCGGTTTGCGCCGGGCCCGTCCGTTTTTGTAACGCAGGATCTTGCCGGACGAATCCCGGCGGGCCCGCCCGATCTGGCGGATCTCGAGCGCGATGTCATGGGCGATCAGCCGGTCGCGGGTGTTGAGGTTGAAATTGATAGCTACAAGAAACTCGCGCGCGCCGATGATGGTCGCGCCGCTGCGTTCGCAGTCGTCGAGCGATCCGAAGTCGGGTTTCCAGTGTGGATCGCCGCGCCTGTCGGGAATGCTCTCGTACTCGCCGCGACGCACATCGGCCAGATTGCCTCGCGCAGGAGCCGAAGCCGCCTGTTCGTAAAGGTAGACCGGAACGCCAAGCTCGGCAGCCACGCGCTCGCCCAGCCCGCGGGCGTAAGCCACGCACTCGTCCATCTGAACTTCGCTGACCGGGACGAAGGGGCAGACGTCGCAGGCCCCCAGGCGGGCATGGGCGCCCGAATGGCGGCGCATGTCGATCAGTTCCACCGCCCGGCGGATGCCCTGGAAGGCAGCGGTGGCCACGGGCTCGGGCTGGCCGATCAAGGTCATCACGGTTCGATTTGTGTCCGGCCCGGGGTCGACGTCCAGCAGCGTGACGCCCTCGACGGCGGAGATTGCACCGGCAATGGCGTCGATAACAGCCCGGTCCCGCCCCTCGCTGAAGTTGGGCACGCACTCGACAAGCTTCATGTATCACCTCGCCCGGATATTGGTATGGCGCCAAGATACAGAAAAAGGCGAATCTTCGCAACAAGCCGGAAAAGAATGGACGCCCTGGGGGAATGGGAACTTGTCAATTCCTACTTCAGTCCTCGCCCAGTGCCGCATCGTAGATGGCATCGACGATGACGGCGGCTTTCCGGCGCTCTTGTTCGTCTCCCTCCGTCCCTGCTTTTGCTCTTCGAGTTGACTCGGGGTAGGGGGCATGCTAGCAATGAGGCTCTTTATTTTGTCAGATAACTCTGAAAGGGAGAGGGACCATGAACTCTAGAAAAACTGGAACTTTGGTAGTTTTCATCTGTGTCCTTGGCCTGGGTGGCCTGCTTGTCGGCTGCGGCGGCGGCGGGACCAGCGGGAGTACATTCAAAGCCTACATCCAGCACTTCGGCGGTGACGATCTGGTTGACGGCCTCGAGGTCGAAGCCCTCGACAATACCACCGGCGACAGCTTAGGGTTGACCGCCACATCCGACGCCACCGGCTGGGTGACCTTCGCCTGGGGCGACACCCAGGTGGACGACAAGGTCGGCTTCCTGTGCAAGGCGGTTCCCGGCGACTGGCACGACACCTACCAGTTCGACCTCGACTCTTCGGCCCAGGACGAGCGGCTGTGGGCGGTAGACGAGACCACATACAGCGGCGCCCCGCTGATGGCCGGGCTGACCATCGAGGCCGGCAAGGCGATCATGGCCGGCGGTCTTTACTTCGTCGAGGCCGACGGCACCGAGAACCATATCGGCTGCGCCACGGTCAAGACCAACCCCGAGGACGGCGAGGTGCGCTACTTCGGCGACAACGGTATGCCGGCGCCGCTCACCACCCGCGAAACCACCAACCCGCTGGTGGCCTATTTCCTGATTGCCAACATGAACCCGGGCACCAAGGTGGCTGAGGCCTACGTCGACACCGAGAAGATCGGTCAGACCGATCTGCACGTCTACGCCGACGCAATCAGCATTTCGAACATCTACACCGACAAGGCCACCGATCCCGAGCCGACGGATTGCCAGTAGGTAAGACGGGAGGGAGGAACAACGTGACCAGAACGAAGATCCTCTTCGCTTTGATGGCGCTGCTATTACTGTTTTCCACCCCGGCCCTGGCACAGGAAGACGACGAGGGCGAGTCCAAACTCGAGGTCAACGGGTACCTCAAGGTGCAGTCCGGCGTCTTCGTCCCGCTTTTGTCGGACCTGTTCCAGCCCCACGAAAACGTTGCCTGGATCCGCGATACCGACGGCAACCTGGCGAAGGACGCCCTGGGCAACCCGATACCCTGCGACCCGGTCATGACGCCGCACAAACCGTGCTATCCTGCGAGCCATGGCCAGGGTGCCGGCGACCTGTCGATGTTCCGGGCTACTTTGCAACTCGAGGGCGACTGGAAGCCGCACGACATGGTCGGCGTGCATGCCATCTTCCGCGGGGTGCGCTCGCTCGAGACGGCGGCCGACGGCTATGCCCAGATGCCGGTCCCCTCGACTTCCACGAGCCCCGCAAAGCGCCGGGCGGAGGCCCGCGATTGGGTGCGGCGCAACTTTTACTCTGAGTTCGATCTGCGTGAGCTGTATCTCGACGTCTATCCGACCGACTGGCTGTCCTTTCGCATAGGCCGACAGCAGATAACCTGGGGCGAGACGGGCCAGTTCCGGCTGCTGGATGTGATCAACCCGATCGACAGCACCTGGCACTTCGGACCGCTGGAGTCGTTCGAGGACACCCGTATCCCGCTCTGGATAACCAAGGCGCTGATCGAGTTTCCCTCCATCGATCACGCTTTGGAACTGGTCTGGGTGCCCGGACTGGATCGGCCCGAGGACATGGTGACAACGCCCTTGACCTTCGTCGGCGCCTGGGGATTGCCCTATGCCAACACGCCTTCCCCGTTCATCATCGACGAGAAGGTCTTCATGTACCCGAAGAACAACATCGAAGACACCATGCGCTTCGGGTTCCGCTGGAAAGGCAACATTACGCCATCGATGACCTATAGCCTGGTCTACTACTATACCCACCAGCTTTCGCCGCCGATCCCGGTGTACTACGACCGGACCAGGCTGGCCAATGGGAACTACTCGAGCGATCATCTAGAAAAACTCTTCCTGGCATACCCGCGCCAGCACATCGCCGGTTTCACTCTCGACTTCACGCTCGAAAACCCGATCGGGGCGGTGGTCAAGTTCGAGGCCGCGATCGAGCCCGATCGCATGTTCCCGCGTACCTCGACCACCGGCCACACCCACGAAGACCCGGGCAACCCGGCCAGGGTGTTCTTCGAGCAGCCGCGCCACCTGGCCATAAGCTACGCCCTGGTGATCATGCGGCCGACCATGATTCGGTTTCTCAACCCTACCCAGAACTTCATGCTCGTCTTCCAGTTCATGCACACCATGGTGCCCGGCCTGTCCGAGGCCGACAAGATCGACCTGATCGAGATTCCGGGCTTTAACGATTTCAAGGTCAAGGTACACAGCATGAAGTTTGTTTTCGCCGCCTTTACCAACTACCTGCACGGCTTGCTGACTCCCAAAGTGGTAGTCGCCTGGATCCCGCCCGACCCCGACCGCATCCGCCGCAAGGACACCGACCCTTCGAAGATGTCGTCCAGCGATTTCTTCACTAAGTCGAGTATGTTCATTTCGGCCTCGCTGGGTGTGCGCCTCGGAGACTACTGGCGCATGAACCTGACTCTGACCGATTTCTTCGGTTGGGGCGGGCCGTACGCCGGCGCCGGTCTGTTCGAGGATCGCGACGAAATAAACCTGAGTGTGCTGTGCCAGTTCTGAAAGGGGTGCTCTCATGAAGCGAACATCCAAGAACCTTATGAATATCCTGCTGGTCGCGGCCTTGTGCTTTGCCGGCCTTCCGTCAGCGGGCGCGCTGGCCGGTGACGAGATCACGGCCGACAACTGGACCGATATGGTCGGCTTCAAGCCGGATCCGGAGAAGTCCAAGCTCGTAAAAAAGGGCATGAAGATAACCAAGAAAAACGTCGCTGCTGTAGCCGATCTGCTACCCCCGGCGATGAAGATGATGATCGAGAAGTACAAGCTGCAATTGAAGGTCACAGACTACAAGCCGATTCATCCGTCCGAGGGCTACATCGAGGCCACCAACAAGTATCGCGGCCAGCCGCAGATGATCGATATCGGCAAGCAGTTCCGCAAACGCGGTATCAAGAATTACGTAGCCGGACTGCCCTTCCCCAACCCCAAGACTGGTCTGGAAGTGGCCTGGAACTATCAGTACTCTTACAACGGCGATGATGGGGACACCTACTACACTGTCTACTGGATCTCGGCTGCCACCGGCGTGGAGCACACCGAGGAGTGGCGCTGGGCCTTCATCATCCGCACCATAAACCGCACCGATCTTGATCCCAAGCCGGCCATCAAGTCTTTCCTGGACAAGGGGCTGCAGTACACCTCGATCACCTATGCCTTGGCACCTTACGACAAGAAGGGCTTCGGGGCGCTTTACTCGCGTTCAGTGGATCCCCTCGATCAGCAGGGCCATATCTACGTGCCCGCCATGCGCCGGGTGCTGCGCAACACTTTCGGTACCCGCGGAGATACCTGGAACTCGACCGACCTGCTCTACGAGGACGTACGCGGATACATGGGTTACCCCGAGTGGATGAACTGGAAGCTCATCGGCAAGAAGACCATGTTAATGGCCATGCACGCCGGGACCAAGCTCGGCAAGAAGTACGGCAAGAAGAACTACGACATCGACCACTGGCCGCACTGGAACCCCAAGATGAAGTACGAACCGCGCGCGGTCTACGTTGTTGAGGTGACTCCCAAGTTCCCCGATTACCCCTACAGCAAGCAGATTATGTATTTCGACGCCGAGACCTTCTACCTTCCCTACAAGGAGGCCTACGACAAGAAGGGCGACCTGTGGAAGGTCGTGTTGATCGGCTTCAACGATTCGCCCGACATGGATTCGCAGCCGTCCGAGTTCGGCGCCTGCGCGGTAATCGACTTCCAGGCCGAGCATGCCACGCTGATCAACTTCCATAAGGCCTTGTCCAACACCGGCCTCGACCCCAAGATGTTCACCCTCTCGAACCTGCGGAAACGGGGTAGATGATTCCACGAACACTGCTTGCGTTCGTCGCGCTGTCGCTTTTGCCTGCGGCCTGGGGGGCGGGCCCGGAAACCCGCCCGCTCGAAGAGATTTCCCACAGGGACAAGCTCTACGACATCGCCGCCCGGGGCGACGATGTTTTCGTGACCGGTTACCCGGGCTTGTTGCTCGTGTCACGCGACCGGGGCAAGAGCTTTCAGGTGATCGACCCCGGAACCCGAGACGCTCTTTTTTCGATTGACCTCAATGCCTCGGGCATCGGCGTAGTCGTCGGGCGCGGTGGGATGGTTCTGGTGACGAGTGACGGCGGCAAGAGTTGGCAGCGCGAGAAGAGCCCGGTACATGAGAACCTGTTCGGTGTGGCCTTGACTCCCGCGGGCGGCGCCTGGGCGGTTGGCAATTTCGGCACGATCATCCACAGTCCGGACGCTGGAAAATCCTGGCAGAAGCAGGAGTACGACGCCAGCCCGCCGATGACCGAAGAAGGGCGCGGCGGCGCGGTCTCGACCGCGGAGAAAGAGAACGAAGGCGCCGCCGAAGAGGCGCGGCTGAATGCGGTTGCGTTCGTCGATGATCAGCAGGGCTGGATCGTGGGCGAATTCGGGATGGTCTTGCACACAACCGACGGCGGAGCAAGCTGGAAGCGCCAGCCGAGCGCCTCGGGTAAGCTGCTTTTCTGCCTGCTGGCGCTCGACTCAAACAAGGTGTTGGCGGCCGGCTCCGAGGGAACCTTGATGGAGACATCCGACGGCGGCCTGCACTGGCGACTCGTGGACACCGGCGTCAGCGAGCATATCCTCGGGCTGTGGAAACAGGGATCCAATCTTTTTCTGGTCGGACGTGACGGGTTGATACTCAGGCGCGGCGAGGACGGCCGCTTCGAACATCTTCGCTCCGGGCTATACACCTGGCTGAATGCCGTGCGTTTTCTTGATGCACGGGTCGGGTTCGCAGTCGGCGGAAGGGGATTCTTGCTGGAAACCAGCGACGGCGGCGAGAGCTGGCGGCGCCTTTCAGGGAGGTGAGCGGCGTGTCTAGAAAGCTGGGACTGCTGCTGATGCGCTTCCGGGTGCCTGTGCTGATCGCAGTGTTGGCGGCGACGGCATTCTTCGGTTACGAGGCGGCCGGAGTGCGGGTCGAGAGCCCAACCATCGATCTCTTCCCGTCGACGCATCCCTACGTCGAGACCTTCAAGAAGTACTCAGACATCTTTGGCGGCGCCAGCCGGGTGGTCATCCAACTCGAGGTCGAGCGGGGAGACATTTTCAACGAGGAATTCTTGCAGAAGGTCAAGCGGATCACCAAGAAGCTGGAGCTACTCGAAGGCATCAACAACTACCAGGTCCTTTCTTTGGCTCAGCGTAAGGTCAAAGAACTGAAAGTCGACGCCGAGCGCGGCTTCAGGGCCGTGCCGATCATGTGGCCCAAGGTGCCCAAGACCAAAGAGGAAATCGAGACGCTCAGGCGGCGGATATACACTAACCGCCGGATCCACGGCAGCCTGGTGTCGCTGGACGACAAGGCCACTCTGATCGTTGCCGGCTTTTTCGAGAAGAAGCTGAATCCCCGCCAGGCCTACGAAGATATCGAGAAGATCATCGACGCCGAGCGCGACGGCAACACCCGCATCGAGGTGATCGGGCGACCTATCTTGCTGGGCACGATCATGAGCCACTATTCGCAACTGATCTTGCTTTTCGCCCTGACGATCGGCTCGATTCTATTGGTGCTGCTTTTGTACTTTCGCGACTTGCGCGGAGTGCTCGTGCCTGTCGGCACGGCCCTGATCTCCACCATCTGGGGCTATGGATTTCTGGGCGTGCTGGGCTACAACTTCGATCCGCTGGTGATCGTGGTGCCCTTCATCATCAGCGCGCGGGCGCTCTCCCACTCGGTGCAGCTGGTCGAGCGTTACATCGAGGAGTACGTGCGAAACCACGACAAGAAGGCCGCGGCGGCGGCGACCTTCACGGGCCTGCTAAAGCCCGGGTTCGTGGCCATCGTCACCGACGCGGCCGGCGTGTCGCTGGTGCTGCTGACACCCATTCCTCTGTTGCAGAAACTTGCTGTAATGGGCGGATTCTGGGTGCTGTCGATTCTCGTCAGCGACATGATTTTCAACCCCGTCCTGCTGTCGTTCCTGCCGGCGCCCAAGATAAAGAAGCGCGAGAAACAGGCACCCATCGAGCGATTGCTGGCCCGGGTAGCCGGCTGGTGCCTGGGCAAGCAGCGCCGGGTTATCCTGGCGGTCACCCTGATCGTGCTGGTAACCGGTTTCTTGTTCGCCCGCACCCTGGTCGTGGGCGACGTCAATCCCGGCACGCCCATGCTGTGGCCCAGCTCGCAATACAACCGCGATACCGATCGCATCGCTGAAAAGTTCCGCAACACCGAGGAGTTTACGGTCGTGGTCGAAGGCGACAGCCGTGACGCGATCAAGGACCCCAAGGTGCTTCGGACAATGGAGGCATTCCAGCGTTACATGGAGGGAATTCCCGAAGTGGGAGCCACTTCATCGCTGGCCGACCTGTTGCCGGGCATCATCTCAATCCTGCACGGCGGCGATCCTCGCTGGGAGTTGATACCGGGGAATCCGCGTGACTCGGGCTTTTTCCTGGAGATGATCTATAGCTCTTCCGAGCCGGGCGATCTTGTGCGTTTCGTGACCATCGACAGCCAGAACGCCAACATCACCCTCTACCTGCGAGATCACCGCGGCGAGACACTGCGCCGAGTTGTCAGCCGCGCCAAGAAATTCATTGCTGCACATTCGCTTCTGAAACTCGATAGTAAAGGTCTGGTCGACGCCGCCGAGATTTTCAATGAAAGCCTGAAAGAAGACGATATCGACGAGCAACTCTCCGCTGCCTGGGATTTCTTCGGAAAGCTTCACCCCAGCGGCGCCCGTCTTCGCTTGGCCGGCGGATACGGTGGTCTACTGGCCGCTATCAATGAAGAGGTAACGATTCATCAGGCCCACGTGACGATGCTGGCCTTCGGAATCATCTTTCTCTTCTGCGCGCTGGCCTACCGCTCGATTCTGGCGGGGTTCCTGTTTCTACTGCCGCTGTTTGTCTCCAACTATCTGACCTACGCTCTGATGGGAGCCATGGGTATCGGGCTCGACGTAAACGCGCTTCCGGTCGTGGCCGTCGGTGTCGGTCTGGGAGTGGATTACGGGCTGTACATCATCGGGCGTATTCAGGAGGAGTTTCAGCTGTCCGGTAACATCTCGGTGTCTATCATAACCGCTTTGACCACCGCCGGCAAGGCCGTCCTGTTCACCGCCTCGACCATGGTCTTCGGAGTGTTCTTCTGGTCGTTCTCTTTCCTTCGCTTCCAGGCCGACATGGGCATCTTGCTGCTTTTCTGGATGGTGGTTTCCATGCTCGGCGGCCTGATACTTCTGCCGGCAGTGGTGGCGGTTATCAAACCGCGTTTTCTTTTCGGCAAGTCCCCTGCTTGAGAAGTCGGTTGTCAACGGAGCAGAGCATGTTAAGAGTGACGCTGATCATCTTGTTAACGGGCCTGATCGCCTGCGCATGTGCCAGCGGCGGGCAAGCTTGCCGCTGCCCCGAGATGCCGCAACGAGTAATCGCCTCCGATCAGAAAGATCAGCTCGATCTCGATCGATTGATGCACTCGGTGGTTCAGATACGGGTCAAGGTCTCCGAGCAGGCGCAGGCTGACAAACTGAAGGAGAGCTACGAGTACGGCACCGGTTTCTTTATCAATGAGCGCGGTCTGATCCTCACTTGTGCCCACGTGCTGTCGGGGGTCGACGATCCGCGCAACATAGTGGTCTTCAGGAACGGTAAGCCTCTCCAGGCTCGCCCGCTGAAAATCTACCGGGACGTCGACCTGGCTACTTTAATGGTGGACGCCGGCAAGACCGAACCCCTGCCGCTCGCCTCGGGCATGCCGCGTCTTGGCGAGCGGGTCATGGCAGTGGGGTTCCCCTACGTGGACGTCTTCAGGGACGCGACCCCGGCGGTAAGCTCGGGACACGTGGCAGGTAACGGACGCAAGATCGTCTACGAAGATCAGCCGGTGGATGACCTGCTGGTAACCGACGCCTTCGTGGCCGACGGCTGCAGCGGCGGGCCGCTGGTTGACGGCAAGGGACGAGTGGTCGGGGTGCTACGCTTCAACCTCGCCAAGAACGGCTCCTGGCTGGGCCTCAGCTTCGCCGAACCGATCTCGGCCTATCTTGAAAAAGTCGGGGCTTCTTCGGAAAAACATTAAGAGACCGATTCGGGAGGGGCCTTTTATTCGGGCGGGCGCAGCTTGCCCTGGGCGACGTAGTCCTTGGTCATGCGCTTGACCACACCGGTCAGCAACAGGATCGAAAGCAGGTTGGGGATGGTCATCAGCCCCAGGGCCGTGTCGCCGAAAGCCCACACCAGCTCGAGCGAGTAGACCGCTCCTAAAAAATGCATTCCGCAAAAGGCTATCCGGTAGGGCAGGATCCAGCGCTGACCGAGCAAATAAAAGGTTGCCCTGTCGCCGTAGTAAGACCAGCTTATGGCGGTGGAGAAGCCGAATAAAAAAACGGCCAGCGTTACCAACAGGTGACCGTAGCCTCCGGCGACCCGGCCCAATCCCCGGCGGAAGGCCCAGGCTGTCAGCGGCGAGCCGTTTTGCATGGCCCGTCCCTCGATGATCAGTACTCCCTTGATGGTAGCGCCTTGCAAGTCGAGTATTTTCGCCGCCGCTATATCGCCTTGCTTGATATCGACGAAACCGGAAAACAGCTCGGCCCTGGTTGGAAGCAGCGGGTCATGGGCCAGCAATATACGGACATCGTCGATCGTGCCGTGGTTGTATACGAACTGCAGATCCCGCGTGAGTCCGGATTCGATCGGCAGCCGACCGTTGACCAGGTCTTCGTCGCGCAGCTTGCCGTCCGTCTGAACTTTGGCTCCGGGCACGATGGCCTGTATGGCCGACTGGTTATTGCATATCAGGCGTTGTTCTTGCTTGTCGTGCCAGACGCCGGTGGTCAAAATTACCAGGCCCGTCATGGTGCAGATCACTAAAGTGTCGATGAACGGCCCCAGCATGGCCACCATGCCTTCGCGCACGGGCTCGTCGGTCTTGGCCGCCGCGTGGGCGATCGGCGCCGAACCCTGTCCCGATTCGTTTGAGAACAGCCCGCGCTTGACGCCCCAAGTCAGCATGAAAATGAAACCGCCCCCAGCGAAGCCGCCCAGCTCGGCAGCCGGCCTAAAGGCCGATGTAACTATCGTCTGCAGGGCCGGGATGACCTGGTCGTAGTTCAGGCCCAGGACAATCAGGCCGGCAGTTACGTATAACAGGGCCATGATCGGCACCAGCTTGCTGGTCACCCGCCCGATGCGCCGCACCCCGCCCAGGATAACGACCGCTACCAGCGCGCTCATCAGCAGGCCGCTGATCCAGGTCGGTATCGAGAGATCCTGGCGAAGCTGGTCCGCAACGGTGAACGATTGCACCGCGTTGCCCGAGCCGAAGGACGAGATGACCGTGAAGCAGGCGAAAGCGATCGCCAGCGGTTTCCAGCTCTTGCCCAGCCCGCGTTCGATCGAGTACATCGGGCCGCCGGCCGCCGAACCGTCGGGATTGATCGTCCGGTAGCGCATCGACAGGGTGCACTCGGTGTACTTGAGAGCCATCCCGAACACGGCCGTGACCCACATCCAGAAAAGAGCCCCGGGCCCGCCGTAGTGAATGGCGGTGGCAACACCTGCGATGTTGCCGATGCCGACGGTGGCCGAGAGCGCCGTTGTCAATGCCTGGAAGTGGGAAAGATCGCCCTTGTGCTCGGGGTCGTCGTAGCGGCCGCGCACCACCTGCACCCCGTGCCAGAAACGCCTTACCTGCACCCAGCCGAGACGAAAAGTCGTAATCAAGCCGGTGCCGACCAGCAGCAGCACGATCAGCGGCAGCACGTCCGGCCAGCCCCAGACGAAATTGTTCATCCCGTGGATGATCTTTTCGATAATCGATTGTTCGCCCGCCATGCCGTGTACAATTTCCAATTGTTTGCCGCCTGTCAAGCTGCATTTTTCTAAGGCAGGCCTGAACTGGTTGACTGGCCCTCTTGGTCATGTTTTTCTGAAAGTGCATGAAAGCCCGATATCCATTTCTGTTGATTTTGGCCACGGCCATCGCCGGTTGCCCGCACGGCGAGAAGGCATCGCTGCCGGAGATCGAGAAGAGCGCGGTGCCGGTCGCCAAGCCTGATGCGCGGGCCGGGCTCAAGCCGGTCGAACGTCCGACCTTCGACGCGCAGATGCCCGCGCCCTGCGAGAGTCACACCGCCTGCTACCTGGCCGCCAAGGACGCCCACGCCTCGGGCAAGCGGGCCGGCTACCTGCTGGCGTTACGCGACTGCGAGTACTACCGCGGGCGCTACCAGCTCGAGAAGTTCTACGGGATGTGTCTGTTGATTTTAGCCGACGCCTATCGTCATCTCGACAACTTCGAAGAGGCAAAGAACTGCTACCAGAAGTTCATAGACACCCAGCCCGATGATCACGAGTTGGCCTTGCAGGCCCGCGAGGGATTGGACGAGATCGAGGCAGGCGAGCGTGAGCCCGCCTTGTACAAGCGCTACCTCGAAGCGGTGTCATTGCTGGTGCGTTCCAACACCGAGCGTGACGAGCAGCTCGTCAAAAAGGCCGGGCGGATCCTCGAAGACATTCACTTGAAGCTCGCGGACTGGGATCTGGATGACAAGGTTCGTTACTTGCTCGACCAGATCGCAGGCCTGAGTAAAGATCCTAAAGCCGACCCTGCTCCGAAGGCAGTTCAAGCTCAGTGAGCATCTGACGACCCCTGGCTGTCCGGGGCATGACCTTTCCAGAATTCCTTTAGACTCTTCGCCAGATCATCGCTTAGCAACTCCGAGACGTCGAAGCGGTACCAGTGCTCCGGGAGACAGCGCGCCAGATCCGGCTCGGCAAACCGCCGACCCAGAAGCACGACCACACCTCTGTCGTCCGGCGAACGAATCACACGGCCCGCCGACTGGACTACTCGCTGCATGCCAGGGTAGAGCATTGCGTAGGCAAAGCCGAGTTCGTACTCCTTCTCGAAGTACTCCTGCATCAGAGCTCGTTCGAAACCGACACGGGGCAGGCCGGGTCCGACGACTACTGCACCGATCAATGCCTCACCGGGCAAGTCCACGCCTTCGGCGAACACACCGCCCATCACTGCAAGCAGCAGCGTCGCTTCGGATGCGTCGCGCATCTTCTGCAGCGTAAAAGTGCGAGCGCTCTCCGGCATACCCGGCAACTGGACCATGATCGAGGCCGGATCTATTGACAACCTGGTTTGCACGGCGGTCAGGAGACGGAAACTAGGAAAATAGGCGGCATAGCGCCCGGGCCTGGCCGCGACCACTTCGGATATCAGGCGGGCGATCTCGGTAAGGTGCAGGTCTCGCTCGCGGTAGGTGGTGGAAACCGTGGGTACGATCCGCACGGCCAGGTTCTCACTCGGGAAGGGCGAGGGTAGACAGGCGCAGACCGGATCCAAAGCGCTGAAGCCCAGCACGTCGCTGTAGTAGGATAAGGGTGTCAAGGTCGCGCTCATGGCCACCACTCCTCGGGCGCGAGCGTGACTCGCGGCCAGCCGAAGCGCCGGGTTGACACACAACACGCCGACGGCCGCGCCTTCCGGGCCCTCGGGCCCGGAGGCATACGGAACGAACTCGGGCGCATCCAGGGCCAGCACGTCGCGCAGGCGCTGCACCCTGGAGAGCAGGTCCACCAGCGGGTCGTCGCGATGGACGAGTCCGTGAGCGCGGTTGTACAGGGCGTAGGCAATCGTTGCGGCTTCGGCCTCAGCGGCGAAGGCCTGAAAGATCTCGAGCTGGTGATCCACCACCCGGCAGCCCTCGATGGCGGGCAGCTCGTCCTCTTCCGCCCGGCGCAGCCGGTCGAGAAGGTAGCGGTCCAGATCCGCTATCAGATTACCCAGGCGCTCGAACAGCGCCCCAGCGTCGATGCCGCCGGCGATCCCCGGAAGGTCGGGCAGCTCAGCGTGATCCCCTGGCGCCAGGAATTCGCCGCGATTCAGCCTGGCCCTGAGATCGAAAAGAAGGCGCCGGGTGATTACAGGAGAGTAGTACTGCCTTGCGCGATCGAACAGGTTGTGCGCCTCGTCCACGACGATCAGCGCAGGTCGTCGCGCGTCTTCGCCAAAGAGCGAGGTCAAAGCCACGCCGGGCCCGTAGGCGTGGTTGTAGTCGCCGATGATCAGGTCGACCCGGGGTACGAGCTCCAGTGCCAGGCTGTGCGGACACAGGCGGTTCATCTCTCCGGCGGCGAACACGGCTTCGGGTTCGATTGGACCGTCGCTAGAGAGCAGCTCATCCAGGACGTTGCTGTTGTCCAGACGCTCATGGAAGTCTCTCAGCAAGGGACAGATGTCGGGGTGGCAAAGCAGGCTGCCGGGCGGGCACATCTGCTCCTTGGCGCGTAAAGCCAGGCACTTGAGCGCGCCGGGCTCGAGGTCGCTGGCCCGGCAAATGTCCGAGAATGTGCGGGCCACGAGCTGCCTTTGAGTCGTCTTGGCCGTGGCAAACAGCACGGGCGCATCCTGTGACAGCGCATGGCGCAGGCTTGCCGTCAGGGCGCCGGCGGTCTTGCCGATGCCGGTCGGGGCCATCACCAGGGCCGGTCTCCCGTCGGCCAGGGCCTTTTCCAGAAGCCCGCTGAACTCTTCCTGATACCGGCGAGGGTTGGGGTAGGGAAAGCGCAGCCGTTCGGCGATCCGGGTCAGGCGCCCTGCCCGCTGGCGGTCGAGCTCGGCTTGAACCACAAAACGGCGAAGCACCAAAGACAGCTGCTCGCGGGTGGCCTCGGGTTCCAGCGGCAGAGACAGTTCGAGTTTGAGGCTTTGATCGAGCAGCGAGACCAGAACCAGCCTCAACTCGATCGCGCGATCCGGCCATTGCTCAGCCGCGGCCAGCCCGTAGAGCCGAGCCTGGAGCGCGTACTCCGGAAAGCTCTCGGGTCGTGCACGCGCAAGCTCCGCGCCGTTGAGAGTCACGGACTTGACCTCTTCGATCAGCAAGCCTTTGGAAGTGTCGATCAGCCCGTCGATGCGGCCGTTCAGGTTTGCGTCGTACCCGTCGACCTGGTGGTGGAGATGCACGGCGACCTCTGAACTGAAGCCCTCGATCGCCGACGCGCGTTGGTCGCGGTAAAGGGCGTGGATTCGTGAGCCCAGTTCGGCGCGGGCTCTACCGAGCAGACCCAGGCCGCGCTGTCCGCTTTGCAGGGCCTCGGCCGCCTCACGAATCGAGACCTGGATGCTTTTTTGTTCGAGGTTTATACGCAGCGGCATGGCTGTAAGTGACCACAGGACGGGCAACGGGTCAACGACTCAGCAATCCCTTCTCCCGAACATGTTGACCGGCCGGGCCCGGTTGTGATTTTCTGCGGTTGACATGCTCCAGAGACTGTTCAAGCTCAGCGAGCACGGGACGACCATCAGGGCCGAAGTGCGCGGCGGCCTGGTGACCTTCCTGACCATGTCGTACATCATCTTCGTCCAGCCCGGGGTGCTGGCCGCGGCCGGGATGGATTTCGGGGCGGTCATGGTGGCCACCTGTCTGGCCTCGGCGCTGGCGACCTTCGTCATGGCCTTCGGGGCCAACTACCCGGTAGCCTTGGCGCCTTGCATGGGCGAGAACTTCTTCTTTGTCACCGTGGTGCTGGGAGTGGTCACCGGCTCGGCCGTCTCGTGGCGCATAGCGCTGGCCGCGGTGTTCGTCTCCGGGGTGCTGTTTCTGTTGTTGTCGTTGTTCCGGCTGCGCGAGGCGATCATCGAAGCGCTGCCGCTATCGCTCAAGTATGCAATCCCGGCCGGAATAGGCATCTTCATCGCTCTTATCGGCATGCAACAGGGCGGCCTGGTGGTGGCCGCCAAGGGCTCGATGATAAAGCTCGGCGATCTCACATCGGGACCGGTGTTGTTGACCCTGTTCGGACTCCTGCTGACGTCGATACTGATGGTGCTCAAGGTGCGCGGCGCCATCCTGTGGGGCCTGCTGGCGGCGACTCTGGCAGGGCTGCCCTTCGGCCTGACCACCTATCACGGGCTGGTCGACCTGCCCCCGGACATCTCGCCGGTGTTCCTGGGCATGGATCTGCCCGGGCTGCTGGACGTCGCCATGATCCCGGTAGTGGTGATCTTCTTGTTCATGGTGTTGTTCGACACCATCGGCACCCTGGTGGGCGTGGGCCAGCAGGCCGGGCTCTTGAAGAACGGCAGGCTCGAGCGGGCCGGCCGGGCGCTTTTGTCGGACGCGGTCGGAACCACGGCCGGCGCGCTTCTGGGCACCTCGACCGTCTCTTCCTACATCGAGTCGGCCGCCGGCGTGGCGGCCGGCGCGCGCACCGGACTGGCCGCGGCGGTCTGCGGCCTGCTGTTCTTGCTGGCCTTGTTTTTCTTTCCTCTGGTTCAGATGGTCGGCGGCGGGGTCGAGCTGAGCAAGGGAGTCTTCCTGCATCCGGTAACCGCCCCGGTCATGATCCTGGTCGGATCGATGATGATGCGGGCGGTTCGCGAGATTCCCTTCGACGATCCCTCCGAGGCCATTCCGGCCTTCCTGGTTGTGATCGGCATGCCGTTGACGTATTCTATAGCGGACGGCCTGGCGCTTGGTTTCATCGCTTACCCGATCTTGAAACTCTTTTCCGGGCGAGCCCGCGAGGTTCCGTTGCTGGTCTACATCATGGCCGTGCTGCTGGGAGGCGTCTTCGCGCTCAAGGCCGTGGTCGGCGCGAGCTGAGTGACGAGGTACACGATGAAAACGCTGGTTGAAGTATTGCTGGTCATGCTGCTCGTGGTTCTGCCGGGCTGCGGCGGCGAGTCCGTTTGTCCCGCGGGATGGGTTGCAACTGAAGGAGATTGCCTGCCCGACGCCGATCTCGACGGAGTGCCGGACGTCGATGACAACTGCCCGCAGGATAGCAACCCCGACCAGGCCGACACCGACGGCAACGGGGTCGGCGACGCCTGCGACCAGCAAGCGCCCGACGCCGACGGAGACGGGGTGGCCGACGACCAGGACAATTGCCCCGAAGATCCGAATTCGGAGCAGACAGACTGGGACAATGACGGTATCGGCGACGCCTGCGCCGCGCAGGACGGCACGCCCGAGCATCCGTTCATCATCTATTCGGACGGAACACTGCCGTCCCACTACGTTTTCACCGATCGGCAGGACACCGCCGAGGCGCAGTCTTCCGCGTTCGACTCGTACCCGCCAAACACCATCGACGAGTCCGGTCCTGAGTACATCTATGTCTTGACCCTGGCCAAGGCCTCGCGGGTGACGGCCGAGATCTTGAGCCCCGAACCGAGTGGTGTCGACATCGATGTGCAACTGCTTTCTTCACTCGATCCTCTCGAGCTGATTGCGCGCAGCGACCGCGGGGTCTATGCCGAGCTGGATCCCGGCAGCTACTTTATCTCGCTGGACAGCTATGCAGGCTCCGGATCAGCGGCCGTGGGTCAGTATGTCCTGGACGTTTCGGTCAGGCCGCTCACGCCGCCGCCCGAGGAAACCTTCAACGATTACGTTCTGGCCGCGGTAGATTACCTGTATGACAACTACGGCCTGCTGGGCTACGACTCGGCCGTTTTGACCCACGACATTCCTTACGGTTCGTACGGCGTGGTCAGCGCCAGCGCTCCGCCGCGCACCATGTGCGTGGCGGCGGCGCTGGAAGTTATATTGACGGCCATGCAGATTTACGAGGAAGACACCGGAGATTCGACCGTTTGGGATTACTTGCCCGAGATCTCTTTCGAGAGGCTGGGCGCGGGCGACCTGCGCGGGCACGTCTGGGTCAACTACGATATAAACGCGGGCGGCACGGCCGATGCGCTGCGCCACTTCGGCATGGGCATGACGGTGCCCTTCGAGCAGCTCCGGCCGGGATCGTTCATCAACCTCAACCGAACCAGCGGCACCGGTCACGCGGTGGTGTTTCTGGCTTTCATCGACATCGACGGCAACGAGTCGCCCAGCTGGCACGAGGGAGTGGTCGGCTTCAAGTACTTCTCTTCCCAGGGAGGTTACGACGCAGGCGCGGGCGGGCTGGACTATCGCTACGCGGTCTTCGACGAGTTCGGCGAACCGACTATGCCCGGAAAACGCGATTTGCACATCATCTACTCTGAGGATCAGAAATACCTGAACACCGGAATGCTCTACGAACCTTCGCTGTGGCTGCCCAGCGCCCGCGTGCTGGGAATCAGTACCCGCTCCAGCTCGGGCGAGATGTCGGTGTTCGATCCTGTCTACTTCGACGGTGTGACCTTCGACGACCAACGTCGGTAAAAGTACAACATACCTGAGGGTCTCTTTCCATTCCTGCGGAACTCGCAGGTTTACGCACCGGCCCAAACCGCCGGCGCGTAATTCCTGCTCAGACAGGTCCTCGGAATGGAAAGAGACCCTCAGGTATGTTGTACTTTTGAGCACTTACAAGTTACGTCGCCGAACTCCAGGAGATCTCGAAGACGCATGCCGAGCCGCCCCGGCAGACGCACTCACGTTCACAGACCACCGGCAACAAGCCGCCCTGAAGCCGGCTGGCCGCCTCGTAGTAACCAAGGGCGCTTTGGCAAAAGACCTTCGAGTAGCACAGATAGTCTAACATGCTCAGCCGGCAGGCCGTGGACTCGATGCGCTCGTATTGCGCCCGGCCGAAGTCGAGAAACAAGCGGTGATGCATGGCCACTCTCTCGAAGAACTTGTGAGGGTCTTCTTTGCGGAAGGCCCGGTAGACCCCGTTCAGGTTGACCTCGGCCGAGTGGCGGCCGAGGTCGCGGTAGATTTCATCGGGCGGCTGGTCGGGCGAGCAGACATCGGCGATGGCCCGATCCGTCTCGACCACGAACCTGAAAGGATACCATCCGTTCGCCAGTATTCCGCTGGTTAAAGCCTTGCCCGTATCGGGGCTGACTCGTCCAATCACCGCATCTAGCGCATCGAGGTCGTGACGTTCCACAACCCACTCGATGTGAGCCCGAAACATGCCGCCCTTGATGCGTCCGCCGTCAAGCTTCTCGTGTAGGTCGATAGTCAATCTGCGACATTTTAGCGCGAATCGCATAGGATGGAAAAATAAAAGAGCCCGCGGTTTGTGATGAATCCCGTGCATATGCGATAATTTGGGTCGCGTCGGAAAAAAGTTGAGACACTATCTGCTCTGTTCGGGTCTTGAAAATGGAACGCGAATGAACGAGGAGGTTTTTTTCCTGGCCGAGAAAGCCCGGGACGGCGATGAAGAAGCCGTCGGCCGCCTGTTCGAGCTGTTCCGTATGCGGGTGGTTCGCTTCTGCCTCTCGTTTGCCAGAATCGACCAGGCCGATGCGCACGACATCACCCAGGAGGTGTTCATACGGGCATTCAGAGGCATCGGCCGGCTGCGTGAGGCGAAAAGCTTCGAGAGTTGGCTGCTGGTCATCGCCAGGAAGAGATGTCTGAGCTTTCTGTCGCGCACAAAGAGACGCCGCGAACAGATGCGGCAACTTCGAGACGAAGCCGGAGCAAGTCATGCCGGAGATGATGGGGAATCCAGGATGAAGCGCATCGAGAAAAAGATGGTGGCCGAAGAGATTGAGCGGCTGCCCGACTCGGCGCTCAAAGAGGCCGGCCGGCGGTTTTATCTGGCCGGCGAGGACACCGCCCAGATTGCCGCGGCATTGGATGCCCCGGTAAGCAGCGTGACAACCTGGCTGAGCCGCTTCAGGGGCAAGATCAGAAAAAGACTTCTGGCGCGCGTGTTGATCCTGCGCGGACACGGCGGTGCACGCCAATGAAACAGCACCTGAACCGCGAATTATTGGAAAGGCTGCTCGCAGGGCGCTTGAGCGTCGCCGAGGAGCGTGAACTTTTTTCGCACCTGGTGGAAGACTGCGAAGAGTGCGAGAATTTCATGGCCGCCCTCGACGACGAACAAACGGGCTTGTTGATCGAGATCATCGAACGCGCGAATGAGGCCGCGGATCTTCCGCCCGCCGCGCGCGAGCAGGTCCTGGCCGGCCGACCGGGCAGGTTCTTGGGGATACCGCTCAGGCTCGTGCCCGTTGCCGGGATTGCTATGCTTGCCGTGATCGGTTTCAGCCTGGCTCTGGTCCATTTTTCGATGCCGGACGGGGGAGAGACGACCAGGATCAAGGGCACGGAAGAACAAGTCAAAGCGCCGGCTGTCGAACTTACGCTTGGACGCCTGCGGACGGATGCGAACAACGCGACCAACATCGAACGGATCGCTTCGGGAGTGAAAGTTTCCCAGGGAGAGCGCCTGGCGTTTCGCATAGACACCAGCGGGCCTTGCTATTTGTATCTGGCCTGCCTGGATTCCGGCGCGATCGAGATGTTGTCGCCGGATTCCGGCCGGGCTCCCGTTCATCACCCGGGCGGCGCATATACTCCAAAGTTCGCGGGGCGCGCGGCGGCATTTTCTCTGAAAGGTCATGCGGGAAAACTGAGTTTCATTTCTGCGTGCGCAGTACGGCCCCTTCAGCGACCGGAAGATATTCTGCGAAGGGCTGCAAAATCACTCGGGCCCGCGGAAATGGTATCATTTGATGTCGTCGACTTGACGGTTACAGAAGAGGCGGACGAGCCTTGAAAATCGTCTCGACAATTCTGCTCTTGGCCCTGGCCGGGCTCGGCGCCTGCGCAACCAGCGGTCGCCCCAAGGGCGCCCTGGAGCCCCTGGTCGACCTGGATCCCGCGATTGTCTCCGGCGCGCTCGGCCCACGCCGGCTTGCACTGCTGGTCGGGATCGACCATTTTGCAGACGAGCGCTGGCCGGCATTAAAGCATGCCCGTAAAGACGCTCTGGATCTGGGAGCCCTGCTCGAAGATCCCAAGCAAGGCCGTTTCGATCAGGTCGAGATCCTGGCTGACGCCGGCGGTGAGAGCCTTGCGAGTATGCAAAGCGCAATCGATCGCCTGAGTGCCTCGAACACCAGCCGCTTCGACACCGTGCTTCTGTATTTCTCAACCCACGGCACGTTGGCCCGGGAGCCTAACGGCGATCTGCGGCGTTACCTGGTGGCCAGCGACAGCAACCAGAATCGCGTGCGCCGTACCGCTTTAGCGGTCGACGAATTGCTCGGGCGCTTCGAACGCATGCCCTCGGCCCGCAAAGTGCTGATTCTGGCCGCTTGCACTTCTGGCTCGGGCAAGTCGGCCCTACCGGACCGTTTGGCCCGCGAGCTTGCAGGTACCAAGGGGGGGACTTTTTTCGTGCGGCCGCTCGAAGAGATCAGCCGGGCCACCATGGTGCTGACCGCCAGCTCATGGGGCGAGGCCGCCCGCGAGGATGACAAGCTGGGACATGACATCTACACCAATTTCCTGATCGAGGCGCTTACCGGCAAGGACCAGGACGGCGACGGGGCGATCACCGCCAGCGAGGCCCATGCCTACGCCATGGAGCACACCTACTACTTCTCGCAGGGCCGCCAGCGTCCTCAGATGGAGTCGAGCATTATCGGGGCAGATCCGATAGTGCTCAGCGGCCGCCGGGTGCGGCCGGCCGATCCGGTGCTTTTCTCCTTCCTGCCCCGTTTCGAGGGCATGCGGGTGACGGTGGACGGCAGGGACAAGGGAAAGCTGCCCGCGCGCCTGGTGCTCGAACCGGGGTCGCACCGGGTGGTGGTCTCGGACAACGGCGACCGTCCGGCCCTGGATGAGAAGATCGAACTACGTCGCGGAGATCGGGTGACGGTCGAGGAACTCATGCATAATATCGAGCCCCACTGGCACGTCGTGGCCCGCGGGGGATACCAGATGTTCCTCGATGCCGGTGTGCGCCGGAGCCTGGTGGCCCCGGCGCCGGTGGCGGGCATCTCTATTTCGAGAATCGACTTTCCGCTTCAATGCTTCGAGACCGGCCTGGATTTTGTCGCCGGCGGGGGTGGACAGAGCCTCGAGATAGGCGGGCTTTCATTCTCCCAGGATCTGGTCGAGATTGCCTACGGCTTGCAGATGCTATACCGCTTCGATCTCGGACCAGTCTCGCTTCTGGTAGGCCCCCGCCTGGCCGGTCTGCACCTGCTGCGGCGTAATCTGTCGATCGTCGGTGAGAACCAGCACTATTTCAATTTCTCTCCGGGCCTGGTTGCCGGCCTGCGCCTGAAAATGTTTGCCGGGATCTCGTTCGATATCGAGGCACGGGTTCACTTTTTTACTGTTCATACCGACACCGAGAACATGGATCTAGGCTACCTGGATCTTTTCGGCGGTCTTGGATGGGCCTTTTAGGTATTGGGAGGTGTGTTATGAAACGTCTATCGATTATCGCGATCATGCTGCTGGTCACCGGCTGCGGCTATCTTTCCAACGAGGCCTACTGGACGGGAGAAGGGCTGGTGCACGGTCGGGTACTGGTCACCGGGCAGCCGCTCGTGGGAGCGCAGGTGTTCGTGATCGGAGAACCGGAGAGAATGACAACAACTGCTGCCGACGGTTCGTTCGAGATCGTCGCCTCGGCCGGCACGGGCAAGACGCTGGGGGTGATCTGGGGAGCCAGCCTTGGGCTGCAACACGAGTTCGACCTGGCCGGAGAAGGTGACCTCGATCTGGGCGATATCGAACCCGGGACAATCGGGGCACTGGGCGGAGTCGTGGCGCTGGGCGCTCCCGGTCAAGTCGAGGTGAGCGTGAGCGGCACGCCCATCGTGACCCATCCCGACGGATCGGGTTCGTACAGCCTGGTGTTGCCCGCGGGAAGATGGGATCTCGAGCTGCATGCCGTGGGCTACCTCGATCAGTCGATCGAGAATCTGCGAGTAAATTCGGGCCAGACCAGGCAGGTCGAGGCGATCTCGCTGGCGGTCGATCCCGAGCATGTCTGCGAGGGCAGCGAGAATCGTACAGAGCGCTTCAGCCAGGGAGGCGGGGGCGCGGTAGACGCCTTGTTCATCGTCGACAACTCGGGCTCGATGGTCGGCGAGCAGCAGGCGCTGGCCGACTCCTTCAACGACTTCGCGGCCGCCCTGGACGAGGCGGCGGTCGACTACCGCATCGCGGTGGTGACCACCGGAATGGAGTCGCCGGGCTGCCCGGTCTGCACAGATCTCGTTATACAATCATGTATGAACGAGACCGGCGAGAACGGTCGTTTCCAGGATCGCCTGGGTCACAACCAGGGCACGATCGACAATCCCGATTTTATCTTTACCTCCGATCCAGCCTGCCGCGAAGTGACGGACGCCAACCTGGATTGCTTCTACGATCAGGCCAACGATCGCGGGACGGTGTTGGTCGGGGTCAACGGCTGCGGTTACGAGCGCGGCCTGGCCTCCATGCGCACGGCGCTGGGAGAGTTATCCGCGAGCTACAACGCGGGCTTCCTGCGCGACTGGGCGCGCCTGGCGGTCGTGGTCGTCTCCGACGAGGACGACTGCGGCGAGGTGGGCGACGTGACCGAAGGCTTACTGGCAATCGGGGGCAACGCATGCTACTTCGCGGCCAAGGGTGAAGACCCAGACGGCGCCACGCAAGATCCGAACGGCAAGCCTTACGCCTTGACTGCTGTCAATGAGTACGCTTCTTTCCTGCAAGGGCTTAAGCCCGTGCCGTCGCTGGCCACTTTTTCGGCCATCGTCGGGCTGAGCGATCCCGCCGATCCCTCGAGCACCAGGATCGAGTACACCTGGGACGACGCTCGACAAAGGTGGGACATAGCGTCGGCCTGCACCACACCCGGATGCAGCGGCGAATTTTGTTCAGCCAAGCCCGGCACACGCTACATCGAGCTGGCCCAGAAGCTTAGCGGCACGATCGAGACCATCTGTCAGGACAACTTCTCGCAGCCGATGCTCAAGGTGATCGGGACCAGCGTCGGCTACCGAAGCAAGTTCAAACTCGGCGGCGATCCGATCTCGGCGGACATCGTCAAGGTGTCGATCAACGGCACGGCTCTTGAAACCGGCTTCGTTTTCGAGCCCGCAACCAGAGAAGTGGTTTTCGACCAGGGCCAGGCCCCGCCGCCCTATGCACTTGTGAAAATCGACTACCAGGCAGCTTGCCCTTGAGTCCCGCGGCGCTCTCCTGTATGCAGTCTATGGGAGGTGCCGGAATGGAATGGCTGAACTCGGTCTTCTGGAACAATAGTGTCCAAAACTACCTGATCTTCGCAGGGCTGCTTTTAGGCGCCTGGCTTACGGCGCTCGTCTGCACCGGCCTGCTGCGCCGTTACATCGTCGCCCGGGCCAAGGACACCCGCGGACAACTCGACGACCTGGTGGCCGACGTTGGAACCCGACCTGTCTTCTGGATTGTCCTTCTGGCCGGCTTGCACGTCGCGCTTCGCAAGCTGGTGCTGCCCGACTGGCTGGGACGGACAATCTGGACAGTCATGCTGGTGGCCTGGACGATCGTCGGCGCGGTTTTCGTCGTGCGGCTGATAAACGGTGTGCTCAGACACTACATCAAGCGCTATGCCGATCGCTCGGACGACGCCCTGCTCGCGCAGGTGATCGGCATGCTAGCTTCGGCGGTCGGTGTGGTCGTCTGGATCATCGCCGCGCTGTTCCTGGTCGCCAACCTGGGCTTCAACATAAGCTCGTTGCTTGCAGGCATGGGCCTGGGCGGCTTGGCGCTGGCCATGGCGTCCAAGGACACGCTCTCGAACGTGTTCGGCTCGTTCACCATTCTGGTAAACGGGCCCTTCCGAGTCGGGGAGGCGGTCAGCTACCAGGGCCAGGAGGGCACGGTGGAACTGGTCGGTCTGCGCGACACCCGCATCCGCACCTGGAACGGCAACCTGGTCTGCGTGCCCAACTCGCTGGCGCCAACCTCGGTGGTAACCAACATTTCGCGCAGGCCTTCTTTTAGAGTGCTTTTCAAGCTGTCGATAACGGGCGACACGCAGCTTGCCAAGATCGACCGCATCCGGGAGCAAATTATCGAAAGCATCGGCGTCAAGGAGGGGGTTGGCGAGAACGTGAAGTTGCACTTTCTGGGATTCGACGACGGGGCCTTGCAACTCCAGGTTCTATACTATATCACAGATACGGCTCGCGTCCTGGACGTCCAGCACGAGGTCAACCGGCACATCAAGCAGATCCTCGAAAAGGCAGAGGTGTCGCTTGCCCGACCGGTGTTGAAAACGGCTTGCGCTTGAGATTACTGGGTCTGCAGCCTTAGCTGCCGCAACCTTCCATTCTCGTAGTTGAACTCGGCCTGTTTGACTCCGCCCGCCAGCCAGGAAACCCAGGTGCCCTGCCTCTTGCCGCGACGATAGGCGCCGGCCTGCGAGATGATCCCGTTTTCGTGCCAGATGGTCCACAGGCCTTCCTTGATGCCGCCGATCAGCTTGCCCTCCTGCCACTTTCTTCCATTGGAAAAACTGGTCGTCCAGTATGTCAAGATCCGCCCCAATCCAGCACCGGCCAGCCGTTCTTGCGGGCCGTTCGTCTCAGGCGCGGGTCGGGCGCGACGATGCGTGGATTGCCTACGGCCTGCAGCATCGGCAGATCGGTGATCGAGTCGCTGTAGAAATAGCTGATCGCAAGATCAACATCGTGGTCCCGCGCCCAGCGCCCGGCGTGCTCGACTTTTCCCGCGCCGTAGCACATCGGCTTGATGACTTCTCCGGTCAGGCGGCCATCTATTGTCTGGTAACGTGTGCATAAAAAGTCGTCCAGGCCGAAGAACTCAGTCGCGGCCTCGGATTCGTAGGGCGACGACGAGGTCAAGAGCACAAGCCGATGTCCCGCTTCGCTATGCTCGGCAATCGCCGCCCGGGCGCCCGGGGCCTCGTGCTTTTCGACCTCGTCTTTGAACCATGTCTGCGTCCGTCGACGCAAGAGATCCTCCTCGAGCCCGCGGACCGTTTTCAGAGCGCGTCTCATGGCGCGCTCCATGTTTATCAAGCCGAAGCGGTAGGCGACCAGGTAGACGGCCGCCTCGGTCATTTGCCAGCGCGACAGCCTCCCGGCGCGGCGCTCGCACTGCATCCACAAGCGACCGCTGTTTACGGTCAAGAGGGTCTTGTCCAGGTCGAAAAAGGCGGCCGCTTTCACGACTGGTTCCGCCTTCGCCCAAAAAAAACCAGCACAAGCAGTGGCAATATTCCGAAAGCGCCCGGCGCGCTTGTCCCGCAGCCGCAGCCGCCTTCAATCACCGGCTCTGGTTGCTCGGGTCCGCAGTAACCGGCCAGGCAGTCATGGTCCTCGGAGCAATCCTCGGCCACTGCGCAAGTCGTGGCACAAGCAGGCTCTCCGCCGTCGGGCTGATCCGAGCGGCAGACGTCCCGGCAGTTCAGGTCCAGGGCGCAGGGCGCTCCGTCCGGGTTGTCGCGCCCGTATTTTGCAACGGCCACGGCCCGAAGCGCGTTGACCCGGCCGTAACCGTAGTGGTCGTCGTGGCCGTCTACGTATTCTATCTCGCCCACTTTTTCCGCGGTTGACTGCAGGATGTCTTTCAGCTCGAGGTAGGTGAGATCGGGATTTACCGACAAGACCAGCGCGGCTACCCCGGCGGCGATCGGCGTTGCGGCCGAAGTGCCGCCGAAATAACGGGTGTAGTCGCCCTCAGGGTCGGGCTCGCTCTCGCCGGTGGAGACATCGCCCTGGCCGGGCTCGCTCCTGTAGTGCTCGCCGGCCTTGTTGTAGCCGGCGTCTCCCGCGGTGTCCAGCGTAAAAATTCTGGGATCACCCGACTGGCCGCTCCAACTCGGAGCTAAAAACGAGACACATGAACCGTAGTCGGAGTACCGGGCGACGTAGCCGTCATGACCGCAGGCGCCGACGGCTATCGTCTCGTCCATGGCCGGCAACTCGTCGGGGCCTATCGGCTGGGCGTTCAGATCGGCGTCTCCGTTTCCGGCTGCGAACAACATAATGCATCCCTTGCCCCCGCGCCCGCTAGAGACTGCGTGGCGCACGGCCTCGTAAAGCGGAGTCATGTCGATCCCGCCCTGGTCGATCAGCTCCTGGCCGATGCCCCAGCTGTTGGAGATCACCCAGGCGCCCTGATCGGCGGCGTAGCCGATGCCTTCCGCGATCTGAGAGATGCTCGCCATCTGGGCGAAGTCGTCGAAAATGCGCACCGGCATCCCGGAACACAACGGGCAGACTCCGCTCATCCCCGTCTGGTTGTCGGCCGTGGCTGCGACGAGACCCATGCAGGCCGTGCCGTGGGCGTCGATGGCCAGGTCTGAGGGGGAAGCGTCATCCGCGCCGGTCAGGATGTTTCTGGGTTTGAACATGCGGGCCGGGTCGATGTCGGAATGGGCGCCGACGCCGGTGTCGAG
>CAZENH010000018.1:75892-92144 GCA_964513625.1 uncultured Myxococcales bacterium
ATCGGAATTTCCAGCTTGCCCATGCGGCGCACAGTGCGAAGCGTTACCCGGCTTCCGTCGGCGCGAAAGTAGGACAGACCGCCCCCGGCAGGCGCCGCCCCGGCCGGCAGCACCGCGAACACGAGCAACAATAATGTCGGCCTTAGCTTCAACTCACTGCACGTCCAGCGCGCCGAGCGCGCCGGTCGAGAAACCGTCCGTCGTGCCCGGTGGAAGATCGGCGTAGATGAAGGTGTAGCCGCCGTCCTCGCTGAATCGGTAGGCGTAGCTGTAGTTGCCAGGCAGCTCTACCGTCAGGCTGCGCATGAACTCATCGTCGTTGCCGCAATCCGGACAGGAAGGGTTCCAGACGGCGTCGAGCCAGCTCCAGCCGGGGGTCGTGCGCGGGTCGCTGGCCTGTGCGCCGTAGCCGACCTGGGCCGTGATGCCTGCCGGAGGCCCGGCCGGCTCGGTTACCCCGGCCTTGTAGACTCGCCCGAAGATCAACGGGGTGGGGGCCCCGGCGGCGACGCTCAGCGCGACCGGGTACTGCAGAACACACCAGTCGATCCCGGGAGCCTGGGCCTCCGCCGTATAGCGGTAGCCGGCAGTCAGCGTTTTCGAATTGACTCCCTTGACGACGGTCAGATCGTAGTCGCCCGATGCCTGGGCCGGAGTGGTGCACGAGACATGAGTATCGTCGACGACCGCGTAGGCGGCGCAGTCGAGCGTGCCGATCTTGACGGCATTGGTGCCGCTGAAACCCGAGCCGACGATGGTGATCGTCTCGCCGCCGGCGTCGATACCCGAGACAGGGTTGACTGCCAGCACCGCCAGGTCGCCGGAGCAAGTGGGGTTGAAATCGCCCGGGGTTCCCCAGTCGCCGCCGGGCAGCTTGTAGGCGTCGCTGGTGGGCGTGTTGCACCAGTTGGCGACCAGATCGTTCGCCGCCGGGTCATAGGCGGCCGGGTCGAGGTTCATCGAGTGACCGGCAGTGTCGGGCCAGGAATCGGTCAGGTAATCGACCCGGTCGATCTCGACTCCGTCCAGTTCCAAAACCACCTCGTCTCCCGCGCCCGACGTCTGGCCGAGTATGAAGTCGTCGTAGTCGTAGTCGCAGACGACGCCCCCGTTGAGAGACGCGTTGTCGTTGCGGCACAGCACGGCCGACTGGCCCGGAGCGATGACGATGCCCGAGGGCTTGTCGATCTGGTGGCCGTCGGAGCCGTCGTCGCGGATGGTCCAGGAATCGAGGTTTACCGGGTTCGTCCAGACGTTGGTGACCTCCAGGTACTCGCCGTATGTATCGCTGGCAGCCGAGGGATCTTTCATGATCTCGGTGACTATTACCGCGCCGGCCGGGATCAGGCCCTCGTCGACCAGCGTGTCGCAGTCGTTATCGCGGGTATCCTGGATCTCTGTCGCGCCTGGGTGAGTGGCCGGATCGAGATCGTTGCAGTCATCGCCCCCGCAGGCCACGTCTAAAAATCCGTCCCCGTCGGTGTCCTTGTCCTCGGCGGCCCCCGAACAATCCTCGTCGAGCGAGTTGCCGCAAACCTCGACTCCGAAGTTCGGCCCGTAGTCGACCGCCTGGCAGGCCTGCCATATTCCGTCAACGCATAGCCCGGCCCGGTGCACTGATCCCGCGCAAACCCCCGACTGCAGATCGCAAGGCATGAGCAGCAGCGTACCATCGTCGGTGTCGGTCAGCCCGTCGCAGTTGTTGTCATGAGTATCGCAGATTTCCTGTTCAGGCGCGGGCGCGTCGCAGCCAGTCCAGCCGGCAGACCCCGAGCAGTTCTCGGTTCCTGAGCAGCTCCCCCAGTTGTTGATCTGGTAGCAGCTGCGGGTAGTCAACTCCTCGTCGGTCGCACCGTCGCA
This sequence comes from uncultured Myxococcales bacterium, assembly GCA_964513625.1. Taxonomy (GTDB): domain Bacteria; phylum Myxococcota; class B64-G9; order B64-G9; family B64-G9; genus DATKYQ01. Next base: position 77,753 of record CAZENH010000018.1, read on the forward strand.
GTTGTTGTCGATGCCGTCACAGGCTTCGCTGGTTGCATAATCCGTGCTGTTTGCCAGGTAGTCGATCGCCTGGCAAGGGTTCCAGGCGCCGTCGACGCACAAATCGTCCCTGTGCGCGGCTCCCGCGCAGGCGCCGGCCTGCATCTCGCACAGCGGGAGAAACAGCGTACCGTCGTCGGCGTCGGTGAAGCCGGAGCAGTTGTTGTCAATCGTGTCGCAGATCTCTGCTGCCGGTGTCCGGGCGTCACAGCCGACCCAGCCGTTTGATCCGTCGCAGATCTCTTGGCCGTTGCATGTTCCCCATTGATTGGCGACGCTACATGTCCTGCTGGCGAGGTCCTCATCGGTCTGTGCGTCGCAGTCATTGTCCTCCCCGTCGCAGCCCTCGACTCCGCCGTTCGAAAGATCGCAGGCATACTCGCAGCCGTTGCCGGGGTCGCCGTCGATGTCCCAGTAGCCTGCCGGGCAGTCCGAGCCGCTGCCGGCGATGGGAATCGAAAGAAGCGGGTTATCCTGGTCTGAGCTGAGCACCTGGATCGTGCTCGAACGCAGGCCCGTGCCCAGCGGCGTATAGTAAAGATCGACCGTTACGCTTTCACCGGCGGACAGATCGGCTGGCAGCGCCGGGAGATTACGCAAAGAGAAGTCGGGCTCCGTGCCCGAGGCCAGTCCAACGGCACTGATCGTCAGGGTTCCAAAACCCGCGTTACGAATCGTGACGGTTGCCGGGCCGGCCTCGAAACCGAGATAGATCGGGCCGAAGTCGACGGCGGCCGGTTCGGCCACCACGGCCGGATCGGTGCCCAGTCCCGAAAGGCCGAGCGTGGCCACGGGAGTGGCCGGGTCGTTGCTCTCGATCTCGATCGTGCCGCTGTCGGTGCCCACCGGGGATGTCGGGTGGTAGACCAGGTTGATCGACCGGCTCTGGCCCGGGCCGATGGCCGGCAGCACTGACTGCAACACACTGAAAGCATCCGAACTTCCCGAGCTCAACCTGATATCGCTTACAACCAGGTCGCTGCCGCCGGTGTTGTTTACCTGTACGGAAGCCGTTGCGATTTGCGTAAGCTGTATCTCGCCGAAGTCGATCTGCGCAGGAAGCATCTCGATCGCCGGGGCCATAACGGCACTTGCCAGCACGTCAACCCGGGCGGGGCTTTGGGGATCGTTGCTGGTTACAATAAAGCTGTCCTGGAATGCGCCCGGAGTCTGGGGGGCGTAGCCGATCGTGACCTGGACCTGGCCGTCGGGCTGAAGCGTCCAACTCGACTGCCCGCCGCTGTCGAGCGTGAAGGGATCGCCGCTTTCTAGCGAGAGCGAATCGATCATCAGCTGTTGCATGCCTATGTTGCGCAGGGTGACGGTCTGCTCGGCCTGCTGGCCCACGTACCACTGATCGAAGTCGATCGGATTAGGCTCGACCTGCAAGACAGGCAGGATACCCCGGCCTACCAGCGGAACAACCAGCGGACGCTCGTCGCCGTCGCCCCCGGCGTCGTCCTCGTCGTTGGAGACGATCAACGCCTCGGTCACATCGCCGGCCTGGTCGGGCGTGAAGCGCAAGGTCAGGGTGACTACGCCTTGCACGTGGCCCGCCGGATCGACGCAGGCGCCCGAAGTGCAGACGGCGTTGCCTTCGCAATCGGGATCGCCGGAGCAGGGGCCCTGATCGGGGCTCAGGTAGGCGGGCAGGTCGGGGAAAACCTGCACCGAGAAATACAGGCTCGAGGGAGGTTCGGTGCGGGCGTCGTCTATCGAGAGCACGGCGTTTGCCCGCCCGCTGTTCTTCAGATAGACGGTTCGCTGCGCGCTGGCCCCGAGCGGCACATCGCCGAAGTCAATCTCGGCCAACTGAGGTCCGGCCTCGGCCGGATCTTCTACAAGTGTTATTTCCGAGGAGCCCTTGTAGGAAGAAGAGAGCGGCACGCGCAGCAAGGCTTCGTCCGGGTCGTTGGAGCTCACCAGCAGCGCGCCCTGGTCGGCCAGGCCGTCTGTCGGGGTGTAGTCGACCAGGATCTCATACTCCTCGCCCGGGGCGAGTGTGACGTTCAGACTGCCCTCGGGATGCACCTCGAACTCGTCACTGGTTCCCGATTCGAGTGACAGCGAGAGCAAAGTCAGATCGGCATCGCCCGCGTTGCGGGCCACCAGCAGCCGCTCGACCTTGACCCCGATGCGCCCGTTGCCGAATTCTAGAGCGACAGGCTCGGTCTCGATGTCCGGCTGGCCGGGCCCGTTGTCCGTGAGGTCGCCGCCGTCTGCGTCAGGACCTCCGTCCCCCGCGTCGTCTCCTCCATCGATATCGGGGCCGCCGTCTTCGAGTTGCGAGCAGACGCCGTCGTCGCAGAACATGCCGGTGGGACAATCGTCGTTCGTCTGGCAGAAGATTAGGCCGCTGTCATTGGAAGTTGTCTGGCCCCCGCAGGAAAACAATGTCAAACAGCCTATTGCAAGAAGCGTTGTTGAAAAAAAGGCGGTCGTTTTCGGCAACATTTCAAACCTCACATGATTGCAAAAGACATCGTTGGCAGATGATACACCAGCACCGGCCTCGTTTACCAGGGCAGGCTTCGAAACACCCACGGGTAGCGTGTGACCTACGCTCGCAGGCCTTTAGTGCCTTGGAAGAAAGCCCTAGCTCGTGCGCGCCGATGCCGATCCATCTGTGTTCACTGGATAAAAACTGCGGCCGCCTTTTTCTGAGTTGCGGTTGTCGAGAGGCACACTGTTTGCATTACTTTTGAGAGTTGACGATTCGAGGAGGCTCTCATGAACACAAAACCGCTGGTTCTCATCGCCGACAGCGACGAAGATTCGCTCTGGCGCTTTTCACGCTGGATGACGGAACTTGGCTGCCAGGCAGTCGTCTCTGCCGGAGGTGCCGAATTACTTTCCAGAATGAATCCCAAGAGGCCCGATCTGCTGATACTCGGCCTCGACGGAAACGGCGACGAAGGGCTTGCCTTCTGCAACAGGCTGAAGTTCTCGGGCGATTTCGGCAAACTGCCGCTGATAGCGGTTGCCGGAGAACTCGACTTCGGTATGCGCCAGCGTGCCCGGCAGGCGGGGGCCGATGCGGTGCTGGTCAAACCCGTTAGCCAGATGGAGATGACCAGTCAGGCGCGCAGGCTGCTCGGCATGGCGGACGACGGCAAGCTGCAAGAAAGGATTGCAAAACTCGAAGAGAAGGTCTGGGCAGGTGGCCGCTTTTGAGCTAGGATGGCGTGCGGGAGGATCGCCATGGGTACAAATAGCGGACGGCAAAGATACTTGCCGGCGGCGCTGATTATTGTTGTCTGTTTTACCGGCTGCAGTGCCGGCCAGGAAAAAACCGATGCCGGGCTTGAAGACGGCCTTAGCGACGCCGGCGATGGTTCGGGAGGAGACCAGGCGGACGGCGGCGCCGATGAGACGATCGATGCGGCCGACGGGGGAGGCGACCAGTCGCTTGACGCGAGTGACGCAGGCGAGATCGATAGGGTCTTGCAGGCATCGGTTCTGCTCGGGGAAGGCGGATTCTTCGGCGTCTCTGGAGAGGTCGTCGGAACGGCGTCCGGCCAGGAACAGGGCGCCTACGCGATCGCGGCCCACTATGCCGATATCTCGGACGGGGTTGGGGATGCCGTTCCCGCGGGCCGGGTATATTTCTTCGGCAAGGGGTCTTTACCCGCGAATCTTTCGGCGACTCACCTGGTGCTGGAGCCGCCCGACTCCGCGCCCGGCGGGGGGTTCGGCTGGGCTTTGGGCAACCCTTGCGACTTCAATCACGACGGCTATCTCGACCTGGCAATCGGCAACCATCTCTATTCCAATCCCGGGGCACCGAACTCCGGCAGGATAGTAGTCTTCTGGGGAGACGCGAGCGGCACGCTGTCTGAGGATCGTTCTTCTTACCACTGGTTGTCTGCCGATCTGATCAGGCAATCCGACAGCCTGGGACAGATAGTGCTGTGCGCGGATTTCAACGGTGACGGTTATGACGATCTCATGGCCGGCGGCCAGAACGCCGGCAGCTCGGACACCGGCCTGGCGGTTGTTTTTCACGGCTCGGCGTCCGGCTTGCCTGAAAACCAGGACCTTGTGCTGGAGCCTTCCCAACTGGTCAACAGGCAGTACTTCGGATCGGCCGCGGCCTACGGCGACCTCAACGGCGACGGGCTTGAGGACCTGGCAATCGGCGGTTGGGGGTTGATCAAGGGACTGTTGTCCACAGGGCCGCACACCGGCGGTGTGTACGTTTTCGCGGGCGGCAGCGACTGGAGCCATGGTCCGGCATGGGGCATCTTTCCCGAAGCCGACAGCGATAGCCAGTTCGGCGTGCCGCTTTCACTGATAGACACCGGCCGGGCGCAGCTTCTGGTCGTGGGGGCCTCGAACTACGGAGATCCTCCCAGCGGAGCCGTGTTCGTCTACCGGGTGGCTCAAGCCGGCTTCGATCAGCAGCCTCCGGTGAACATCTTGCTGCCTCCGGCAGGTTTCGCCGACCTCGGCTTCGGACAAAGTTTCGCCTTTGTCGGAGACTACGGCGGCCCCGGGCGCGGGGCGCTGCTTGCGGGTATCAAATACGGCGACGCACCCGGCGGCGAGAGCGGTTCGGGAGTGGTGGCCGTTTTCAAGCTTGCCGCCGACGGACAGTCGTTCGTGGAAGTACCGGATCTACTGGCCGCACCCGAACCAAAGGGCAGCGACGGCTTCGGCTCGGCGATCATCAGCCTGGGCGATGTCGACAATGACGGTCTTACGGATTTCGCGGTCGGCATGCCCGAGCACCTCGAAGGCGACATCTACACCGGCACCCAGACCGGCGGAGTAGTCTTCTATCATTAATTAGGACAGATCCGCTGTCTTTCCTATCGTTCGCGCGCATGCTAGTATGTGCGAATCGTATCTTGACGTCTTGCGGAGGAGCGGCATGCGAGTAAAAGTTTCATACACTGCAATCCGAGTCATTAGTGTCTGGATCTTGTTTCTATCACTTGCGATCTGCGGCTGCGGCGGCGGCGGGGGCGGTTCCGACGCCGGGCTCGATGCCGATGGGGGCGCTGGGGACGGCGGCGACGGCAAGGCTACTTTCATAAAGCCCGCCGGTTACACCTCGGTGACCTTTTACGTCGATGACACCAGCAACCAGACCTACGCCAGCTCCGATATCGAGTGGAAGGGCTCGTTCGTCTACGATCCGCAGACGAATATTATCGAGCACGATGCCAGCTGGGCCGGTGAGGTCGGGCCCTATCCGCCCCTGTACGACGACGGCCCGATCGCCGAGGGCGGGCACGAGATGCCGGGAGCCCGGGCCGGCGATCACATTTTTTCGGTCGAGGTCTACGTTTTAGCCGACGAATCATTCGATACCGACTTCCAGTACGGTGCGATCAACGAGTTCGACAACTGGATCTGGGAAGGACCCAACGGAGAGTTCAACTTGCCCGCGGGCTCCAGCGAGCGCATCGACGCGACAGGCTACGTCATCCCGGCCTTCGGCACCTACGACATGCGGGTCACTTTGGACCTCGCCGGGCTCAACGAGGCCTTCTTGCCGTTCGACCCGTTGAGCGACCGGGTCTATCTCAAAGGCAGCATGAACAGTTGGGACGCGCGGCAGCTCCTGGACAACGGCGAAAAGGGCGATCTTGTCTCCGGCGACGGGATCTACACCTACCATCACGCGGAGAACCTGGGGCCCCACGACGGGATGCTGTTTGCCGGACAGCACGTCCAGTTCGTCTTCATGCTGAACGGACTCGAGTACAAACGCATCGACGCCATCAGCGACGGGGTCACGGCCTCGACCAACTGCACAGGATCCGATGTTTGGGATAGTGCACCGATCATCATGGAGCCCGAGAGCCGCGGGCGTATCAAGAACACGACCATCGTGATTTGCGAGGGAGGGGGCGGCGTCTCGGTCGGCTCGGTGGTGCCGGCCAGCGGAAGCCCCGATGGAGGTGACGCGGTATCATTATATGGATCGGGCTTCGTAGACGGTGCGCTTGTGGCATTTGGAGGCGAGTTGGCAGGCGACGTCCAGTTCATAGGCGCCGGACAACTGAACTGTACCACTCCGGCGCATGCCGCGGGTTCCGTTGCAGTGCGGGTCACCAACCCGGGCGGCGACTTCGCCGAGTTGGCCGACGGCTTCGTCTACCAAAGCGGCGGACAGCCCGAGATCTTGTTTCTGCAACCGCGCTTGGGCGGCATTCAGGGCGGCACCCCGGTGACCATCACCGGACGCCGGTTTGCTTCCGGCCTGACAATCGATTTCGGAGGTATTGCGGCCACAAACGTCGTCATGGCGAGCGACAGCCAGGTTAGTTGCAGCACGCCGGCTCACGCGGCTGGCAAGGTGAATGTTACGGTCACAAACCCCGGCGGGGCCGCGGCATCATTTCAGGAGGGCTTCGAATACATCGACAGTAGCGGCCCGCTTGTTTCAGGCCTCGATCCTGCGACGGGCTCGGTGGCAGGCGGAGACGATGTGACCATCTACGGCAGCGGTTTCGACTCAGGCGCCACGGTCACTTTCGACGGCATCGCGGCCACGGAGATAGTTACGAGCCCCCCCGGCTCGATCGCCTGCAAGACGCCGCCGCACGCTGCGGGATCGGTAGACGTGGTTGTGACAAACTCTGATCTGCAGGCCGATACTCTGGTGAACGGTTTCGGCTACGAGGTGCCGCGCGTAGACTGGGCCGCGCTGCAGTGGCCGCTTTCGATGGTGCTCGATATGAATCAGGCCTCGGAGCTGGTCTATGCGCAAGTGTACGAGCCGGGTATTACGGAAGCGCCCGGCTGCGGTCCCGGAATTTCCGCCCAGTTGGGTTACGGCCCGCAGGGTGTTTCTCCCGAGGACGATCCCGGTGCCTTCAGCTGGGGTGACGCCGCCTGCAACGATCAGTGCATAACATGCGGCAACAACGACGAATATCAGGCCGCTTTCATTATTCAACAAGCCGGCCAGTACGACTATGCCTATCGCTTCTCGATGGACCAGGGAACCACATGGGTCGTGGCCGATGGGATCGGCACTGCCACGGTTCGCGGAGGCGGCGCCGACCTGGAGGTCTGGGAGGCGCAGCCGGCGGTCGGCAGTGTTCTCGGCGGCCGGACGATAACCGTCCACGGCAGCGCATTCGAAGACGGTGCGGTTGTGTCGCTGGACGGCGAGCCTCTGAACACGACCTTCGTGGATGCCGGCAACTTGACGGCAACGACCCTGGCGCATGCGCCGGGAATGGTCGAGCTTGTAGTGACCAACCCCGATAGCGCTAATGTCGCTCTGCCCCAGGGCTTCGACTTCGTGCTTCGGGGAACGCCCGATCTCGAGCGCAACTCAAGCGGGCAGACGGAAATCGAGACGACCAGCGGCAACGACTGGGACAGCGCCTTTTTAGCCGGCTCGAATGCCGAGGGATCCGACTGGGGTGACAACCATGCCGACGAGCTGTACGTCGCTTTCGACGATGATAATCTCTATCTCGGCATCCGCGGCTGGGTCGATTTCCAGGCCGGCAACGCAATTGTGGCCTATATCGACACCGACTTCGGTCCCGGCAGCGGCATTGCCAACATGAACGATCTCAGCGATGACTTTGGTATCGACGGGGCGCCGGGGCTGGACGCGGCAGTCTCGTCGGTAGCCACTGTCTCGGTGCAGGGTTTCGGGGCCGAGCTTGCCGTTGGCACGCTGGGAATGGCCGAGATAGAAGCAGGTGACGAGAATGCCGCGCATTGGGTTCTTGCCGGGGCGCGCGGGTTTTCCGATCCGGCCGACTTTTCCTGGCTGCCGGGCGTGACGGTACGCACCAGCGGAGACAACCAGGCGATTGAGATGGCCATACCGGTAAGTCTTTTGCTGGGAGGCCCGATTCCTCAGGATGGCGCGCGCCTGGCATTGTTTGTCAGGCTAGTCAATCATCACGGCGAGTACCTCTCTAACGATACGCTTCCGCTGGACGACCCGTCCTCGCCGGAGGATGTCGGCCAGGTTTTCGTTTTTGAAATGCGATAACAAAAGGGGACTGGGAGCAGAGGAATGATTTCACGACGATGGTCGATGTTGCTGGTGTCGCTGATGCTGGTGTTCGGCGCCTGTTCACACCCGACGGTAAGTGACGTAGACGGCGAGCCCGGCGACGCAGACGCCGGCATACAACCCGACGAGATTTTCGATGGGGGCGACCAGGCCCCGGCCGACGGGGACCACGGCACCACCGGAGACGACGGAGGTCCCGACGAGACGCCGCCTTGCTTACTGAATGCTTTCAGCCCCGGAGAAGGCGTTTTGACCGCCCATTTCTCAGAGGCGGTCGATCCAATGACTGCGGGTGAGGTCACAAATTACACGGTACGTGGCAGCTCCGGCGACACTATCGCGCTTTCAGATGCCGCGGTCGAGGGTAGCTATGTCCGCTTGCAGGTTGCGCCCGGCGTGAGCTTTGTCCCGGGCACGACCTACAGCATGCTGGTGCGTAATGTTACGGACCTGGCCGGAAATCCCGTGGGTGGCAACTGCAACCTGGCCGACGACATCAGGCGCACACTCTACTTGAATCTGATTTGGCACCAGCACCAGCCGTTGTACCTAGATCCGGTAAAGGATCAACTCTTGTCCCCCTGGGTGCGTAAGCACGCCACAAAAGATTACTACGACATGGCGGCGATCTTGGTCGACTACCCGAAGGTCCATTACAATGTCAACCTGACCTCGGTGCTTCTGAACCAGTTGATTACCTACTACCTCGATAGATTAGGACCGTTCGTCGACATCCAGGCCGACCGCGTCGACGAGGCGGGGTTTTTGGCATCCTGGGAGGGCAAGACCGATCCGTGGATCGACCTGCTTCTGAAAGATACGCCTACGCCCGCGACTGTCAGCGAACTCGAACTGGGCCTGCTTCACAAGGATGCCTGGAGCTGCGTCAGCACCTCGGACGCTCTAATGAAACATTTTCCCGAGTACCGTGATCTTCGGGACAAGCCGCGCTCGACCTACACCCAAGAGGATTTTCTGGCGCTCAAGGGCTGGTTCGAGATCGCCTGGTTCGATCCGGATTTTCTGCGTCACGCGGTAGAGATGCCAAACGGCTGGGTCGTGGATCTGTCCGACGTCGTCGAGGAGCGAGCGGACGAGACCTTCTGGTTGCGCCAGCCGATCAGCGAGGACCTGTGCAACCGCCTGGTGGCCGAGGAATACAAGATCATGGCCAACGTGATCCCGATTCACAAGCAGTTGCTGTTCAATCCTCAGACACTAACGGGCCAGATCGAGGTGTTGACGACGCCCTTCTACCATCCGATCCTGCCGCTTCTGGCAGACAGCAATCTGGCGCGCGAGAACCAGCCCTGGGATAATCTGCCCGATCCGCCCTTCAGCTTTCCCGATGACGCCTGGGCGCAGGTGGCCAAGGCGGTCAAGTTTTATACTGAAGTGTTCGGCATTCCCCCTTCGGGCATGTGGCCCGGGGAAGGGTCGGTGGCCGAGGCGGTGGTTCCGCTGTTCGTGCAAAACGGAATTCGCTGGGTGGCCACCGGGCAGGAGGTGCTCAACAACTCTACTCCCAAGAACCTCAAACACTGGTTCCCCTACCGGGTGGACGAGGACGACCAGATCGGCGACGCCGGTTCTCACGACGACGAGTTGGCCATTGTCTTTCGAGACACCGGCCTGTCAAACGCAATAGGTTTCAGGTACCAGGGCATGACCGGCACGGAGGCCAGCGCCTCGTTCATGGGCGACGTTCTGGCCCAGGCGCCGTCGCTGGGCGAGCCCGACCGTTTGCTGACGGTGATCATGGACGGCGAGAACGCCTGGGAGAACTACGCCCGCGACATGGACGGCAAGAACTTCCTGCATACGCTCTACGCAACTCTCGAAGACGCCTACGATGCCGGCGAAGTGGTCAGCGTTACCGGCTCGGAGTACATATCGGGTAATCCCGTGCGACACGTACCGGCGCACCCGGTAAGCGAGATGACCGAGATCGAACCTTTGAGCGCCGGCTCATGGATCGACGGCACATTCTCGATCTGGATCGGCGAGCCCGAGGAGAACGTGGCCTGGAATTGCCTTTTGCACACGCGCCAGGATCTCGAGCGCAGCGGGATCCCGCGTTACAATCCCCTGGCCGATCCCCCCACCGACAAGGGATCGTACGAGTACAAGGTCTACATGTCCTGGGAGGAGATGTACGCGGCCGAGGGCAGCGACTGGTTCTGGTGGTTCGGCCAGGACATGATCACTCCGGCCAACGACGACACGCCTTTCGATCGCGGCTTCAGGGCGCACCTGGCCGGCGTGTACTCCTTCCTCAACAGCATCGACGGGATCAACGTTCAGGAGTACATCTGCCCGGTGATCATCCAGGAGTCGGGCAAGACTCCGATCGGTCCGTTCACCACGCCCCCGACCATTGACGGCAGCTTCGTGCCCAACGAGGCCGAGTGGATCAACGAGGGCGGCTTCTATAACGATGCCGACAGCGGAGCCGTGGCCAATCCCGACGACGACATCGCCCGGGTCTACTACGGCTATGATGCGAATGCCCTGTACCTGGCAGTCGACTGCAACGAGGATCTGAGCGCCAAGCTGGGTTCCGGTTACCTGTTGGAGGCCTATTTTCCGCACAAGCATATCATCGATCCCCAGACGGGCGAGACCCAGATGGACCCCGCCAATACGACCACCCGCAACGGCACTCCGCTCGCCTTCAAGGTCGGAGGCCCGGCGCGCGTGCTGGCGCTTGATTTTTCGGGCGCGCAGATTGCGGCCAGTGTCTTGCATGCCGACGGCGCTTCCGGTTGGGTCGACGACGGGCCGGGAACGGTCACGCTTGCCGGGCCGCAGCCGGGCGGCAAGATAGTCGAGATCAAGATCCCCTATGCGGATCTGAATCTGGTCTACCAGGATCCGCTGGAAGTCACCCTGGTGGCGGTCGAGGGCGGCAACGACATCGACCTGGCGCCGAATATGGGCGGGCAGGTGATATTCGAAGACGCCACCAACGTAGTCAAGGTGGTTTTGGTGGCGGACGTGAGCGGCGACGTGCTTGCGCGAGACACTTACGGCTCGTGTTGCCAAACACCGCCTCCGCCCGAGGGCAACGGTATAGTCTACATCGCCGGCAATCTGCCGGCCCTGGGAGCCGAAGGCGATCAGTGGGTGCCCAACGTGGTATCGCTCCGAGACGACGGTCAGTCGGGCGACGAGGTGGCGGGCGACCGCAAGTGGACGCTGATAGTCGACGCCCAGCGCGGCGAGGCTATCAAGTACAAGTACACAATCGGTTTGCCTTCGGACGAAGGCCGCTGGTTCGGCACCGAGGAGTTCCCGGTAACCTACCGCGGTTTCGACGTGGTGGGGGACGACCCGGCCAAGAAGCTGATCAAGATTGTCGTGCACGACACCTTCGCCGACAAGCCCACCGGCGGCCGCGATGGCTACCCCGGCTCGATGACTACCTTCGAGTACTTTTACGAGAACTGATGGCCTTCCCGGTCTCCCGGAGGATGAAGATGAAACGTCCGGTGGAGGTTTGGGCCGAGTGAACGTGCTCGAAATCCTGAAAGTCCTGGAGCGCTCAAACTGCGGCGAGTGCCGCAAGCCAAGCTGCATGGCCTTCGCCACGGCCGTGCTGCAGGGCCAGAGCCGGCTCGAAGACTGCCCGCGGCTGGATGCCGAGACGCTGGCCGAGCTGCAAAAAAGCCTGGGCGAGCGTCCGGCCGCGGCCGACTGGAACGGGGCCGACGCGCTGGGCGAGCTGCGCGCCCGCTTTGGCGGGGTCGACCTGGCGGCGCGGGCCGAACGGCTGGACGGCTTCATGCAAGACGGCCGGCTTGCATTCCACTGCCTGGGCAAGCTGTTCGCGCTCGACCAGGGCGGCGGGCTGCACTCGGATTGCCACCAGAACCCCTGGCTGCACGTGCCGCTGCTGGCCTACGTGCTCGACTCGGCCGGCCGCCGGCCGGCCGGCGACTGGGCCCGCTTCGCAGAGTTGAAGCCGGCCCGGCCCTGGGAGCGCTTCTTCGCCCACCGCTGCGAAGCCCCGCTGCTGGAGCTGGCCGGGAGCGATCCGGATCTGATGCTCGACATCCTCGATCTGTTCGCCTCAAGGCGCGACATCGCCGGCTTCGAGGCCGACCAGACATTCCTGCTGCTGCCATTGCCAAAAGTGCCGTTTTTGTTCGCCTACCACCGCCCCGAAGAAGGCCTGCCGGCAAACATGTCTGTCTACCTGGAGCGTAGCGCCGAGGTCAACCTCGATCCCGAGTCGCTGTTCCGGCTCGGATCGGGCATGGCCCAGATGTTCGCGCGCATCGCCGCCCGCCACGGCCAAGCGACCGCCGTCCCGGCAAGATGACGAACTTCGAGTACTTCTACGAAGACCGAAAAGAATTCCGTATAGACGTTATGTCCTTTTTCTGGTACAGGCTGGCAAACAAGCAAAGGCCATGCGAGGAGGAAGAAGATGCCAAGGGGAAAAGTGATTACGTCTATTCTCATGCTGGTTTTTTCACTGGTTGCGCCGCGAACGATTCTGGCCGCATCGCCGGATGCGATCCTTAATATGTGCAAGCGGGACGGCAAGAACACCATCCGTCGAATGAAGAGCAATATCCAGACGGGTGCCTCGAGCTTCTACAACTTCGAGAAGACCTGCATCAAGGGTCCCAAGGCGGAGCAGATCAAGGATCTGGACGGCTACAGGGAAGTCCTCGATTTATACGCACAGTCCAAGAACATGCTCCAGGCCGCGGAGAAAGGTGAGGCCGACAAGGCTTCTGCCGCCAAGAGCAGTGCGCTGGCTGCCGGACCGGGCGGTGACGCTTTAGCCATACGCAACCGCTGGAAGGCCAAGCCCAAAAGGTGCCAGTCCGCCGAGGCCTGGGACAAGGCTTCCGGGGTCAAGAAGGCCAAGCGCGGCAAGGCCCGCATCGCCGGGATGGATGACGAAGAAGAAACCAGCCGGATCAACAAGCGCGTCTTCGCCGGCAAGAGCAGCTCGGGCCGCTGGCCGGAGGACTTCAGCGCCGACGATCATCTGGCCCGGATCGTATGCGGCAAGAGCATCGAGGGTATCGATCCCTTCTTCTCGGACAGGAACGACCTGGTCGGCGCGCAGATGCTGTCCGGCGACTCCCGCATAGCATTGGCCGAGGCGGTCACAAATTGCAAGGCCGATGCAGACCGCTTGGTTCTCTACAAGGCGGCACTCGTCGGTGAGTGTTTTCGCGCCACGGAATGGGATGTCAAGAAGGGCTATGTGCCCTACGTCTACTGCAGCGATGCGGTAGGCAACCCGCCGTCCAAGGCCGAGGTCGAGGCCGCTCTGAAGAAGATTTTTCCAGGACGGGAATTCGAGCGGCAAAACCTGCTGTTCATCTTCAGCGAGGGCCTGGCCGCCATGAGCGAGATCGACGCAGCCTTTATGAAGATGGAAAAACGCTACCCGCGCATGAAGGCCGTCTACAGGGATTCTGCAGTTCAGGCCCGCAAGCGCTATGCAGATCGCAGGAAAAAGTATGCCGGAGCCTACCGTATCCTGGATCCGATCACGGAGCGTCTTTTCGAAGACCCGACCGGCACGCCTCCTTCAGACTGCGAGAAACAGCTGCTTGGACTGCGCGAACAACTGGCGAAAGAACTCAAGCCCGGCAGCGCCGAAGAAGTGCAGGATCTCAGGGTAGGTAATCCTCTCGGTTACCAGATCACCGAAGCCCTGGCTTATTGCTACATGGGTCTGGGCAAGATGGCCAAGGCCGAACTGGAGGCCGAGGCACTTCGCAAGGGCAACCGCCGGATTAGCCTGGCCGAGGAGATTGCCTTTTCCCGAATAGACGCGATGAATGCAGTCGAGCAGGAATTAAAAACGGAAGGTAAAATAATTCAGGCGATACCCAACTATCACAAGGGCTCCTACGGCGTGCCCCTGCCGGGAAGTGTGCGCCACAGCCCCCGTTATTTCGAGTTGCTTTCCAGCCGCGGCCGTTTCGAAAACATTGGCGAAGACGTTCGCAAGCCCGCTGTGATCAAAGCCAAAAAGCCGGGAAAAGAGGGCGTCCAGCTGGTCTTCAAAAAATTCAAGTACACACGCAAGTATCGGGACATCAAGTGCAAGGAGACCAACAAGGTGGATCGCTACGACATCAGCTACAACCTGGACGGATCCACCTCGATGAAGCCTGTCTACCGGCAGAACTGCTGGGAGGTCGGCCCGGTCAAGACGCAAGTCATCGTCTACCAGGAAAAACCGGTAGTCATCAACCCGGATGACGCCAAACTTCTCAAGGCGGGTTCCCAGGTTATTGTCCTGTCCAACACCAAGAAGAAAGGCGATGCCGCCGTGATCGATGCCTGGATGCCCAACAAAGGTCGTAAGAAAGCCTTCATCGC
>CAZENH010000019.1:0-67656 GCA_964513625.1 uncultured Myxococcales bacterium
GGCACCATTTTGGGCACCATTTTGGGAGCACCATTTTGGGATGGCACCATTTTTGGGGGTGTTCATGCGCAAGATTCAGGAAATACCGCGCGAGAAGCAGCAAGAGCTGGCCGCCAAGTTGGTTGTCATGCTGCACGGCCGTTACAAGGAGTTGTTGCCCAAGATAAAGGACTTCAGCTACGACTGCCCATTTTGGGGAAGAATAAAAAAAATGCCGGAGGGCAGACTCGAACTGCCGACACGGGGCTTATGAGACCCCTGCTCTAGCCGCCTGAGCTACTCCGGCAAAGGCGCAACGTAATTACAGTAGGCCACGCAGGCTGTCAAGAAAGAGTTTCTTGCTAAGAGCATTCCCAGATGCAGCTATGTGCCTGGCATGTCCAGCGACCATCGCAGTCATCCGCAGAAAGCGGCTGGTTGCGGCAGTCGTCCGCCTGCTGGCAATGTCCCAGCGCGATGCATATGCCCGGGCACTGGCAGCCCGGACAATCGGGGCAGTAGTCGTCGTTGAGACAGTAGAGATCCTGGCTTGGGCATTCCACCCGGTCCCAACCGTTGTCGCAGTCGTCGCCCTCTCCGGGCAGGCAGGCCCCCCGGTGCCAATAGCTCTGTCCGTGACACTCCGTGTAACAAATGTCGGTATAGTCCTGGAAATCCTCGGTGCATACCGGGATGGGGGGTCTCTCCAGTTCCAGACAGTAGTCGCATGACGAATCGCAGTCGCCCGAATAAGAAACCTGGTTGCCCGAGCAGACGGCCTCGGCCGCCCCGCACCAGTAGGTCTCGCCGTTCGAGGCGCACACCGGATCGGGATCTAGACAGGCCGCCTGACACTCGCAACGCCCGTGATAGCTGTATTCGAGCCCAAGGCAAGCCGCGTGACACTCGTTGGGCAGGCTGATGTTCTGGCCGCGGTATGTGACGCAGACGGGATCCCAGACGAAGGGACAGTCGCAATCCTGGCTGAGAATCTCGCAGTGGCCCGAGACGCAGATACCGGGGCGGTTGGTGCAGGCCTCGTTGGCGTAGGGACCTGGAGCACAGGCACCCATGGCCGCACAGTCGTTTTCGAGCTTTTCCAGATAGTCGGCCTCGAAAAAGCGGTTGATCGCGCCCTCCAGGTAGCCTGCGTGACAATCGCAGCTGGGACAGCCGATCGGCACGTGTACGCAGTCGTCGGCCGTCAGGCACTTCTGCCAATCGCTCGAGAAATACTCCATCCGGCAGCTTCCCGATTCGCACACGGCCGAGACCTGCGGCGGCAGCGCGCATTCCTCGCCGGTGCAGACGGCGTCGCCGCACTCGGAGCGCGAGTTCCACGCCATAGCGCTCGTGGCCAGCACCGCGAGGTAATCGGCACTGGTCGAACCGCAACAACAGCCGCGCGAGACTAGCACGCAGTCGCTATCCGAGCTGCAGCCCTGCCTGCAGGGCAATGTCACGAGCTTATCCGAATTGCAGCGGCCGGAGACGCAGCTGGGCATCGGGCCGCACCTGTCGAACGGGTTGCACTCCGCGTTCTCAGTGCAACGCTTGCCCGGCTCTTGTTGCTGGTAAACAGCACATCCGCTCGCCAAGAAGGCGAGGCAAGCGCCTATGACGGTCAGGGTGCGCATAACCAATCACAGGCGTGGTCCTGGCAGAACCATGATCCGACGCACTCAATATGGTCCAGAGGTTGTCGCTCACAGTCGGCCGTCTGCATGCAGTGCCCAAGCGCAATACAAACCCCGGCCGCATCGGGATAGTCGTCTTCTACCAGACAGAACAGATCGTCCGAGCCGCATCGCAGCCCGATCGCGCCGGCGCACATGCTTCCCTCGCCCGGCAGACACTGGCCCTGGTGCCACCAGTCGATTTTATGGCACTCGGCAAAGCAGATGTCCTGCTGATCGCAGAATTCCCGGTCGCAGACCGGAATCCAGGGCCGGCCGAGCATCATGCATGTCTCACATTCGGGGCTGCAGGATCCCGGATAAAAGACTTGCTGTCCGTTGCACTCCGCCTCCGACTCTCCGCAGAAATAGCTGGCGCCGTTGGTGGCGCATACTCCGTACATGCACGGACCGCCGCCGCAGTCCATTTGGCAGTCGCAACGACCGTGGTAGCTCCAGTCGAGATTGAGGCAATCGGCCTCGCAGGGGCTGCCCAGAGTCGTCCAGACCGCGCCGCCCTCGAGGCAGACCGGGTCCCAATCGTCACCGCAGCCGCATTTTTCGGAAAGAGTCTTGCAATGCCCGTCGTCGCACACGGCCGGCCAGTCGGTGCAGGCATCGTACTGCTCGCACTTGACGTCGATCAGCGCGCACATGGCGTTCAAATCGTCGAGATAAGCCTGCCGGGAATCGAGGTTGACCGCTGTCTGCCTTCCTCCCGACTCGCAACCGCAACAATCGGCTGGCACCTTGACGCACTCGGAATCGGTCTTGCACGAGGTCGTGTCGCTGCAACTGTACTCGCAGCGCCCATTCTTGCATTCGAATGCGCCCCGGCAATCGTCGTGGGGCAATCCGTCACATTCGGTCAGGTCTTGGCATGTCCCGTCGGCCACACACTCGTTCTTATCGTCGGGCGAAATGCGGCAATGCATGTCAGCCTGACAATCGGAATCTTGCATGCAGCCCTGCTGGCAAGGCAGATCGGTGGTAAGATCAGGATTACACTTGCCGTCAACGCAACGAATCAATGTGCCGCAGGTTTTTCCTGGGTTGCAGTCAGCCAGGGTGTTGCACTCAGCATGTGAACCACTGCCGTACAATGAACACCCGCCGGTGAACGCAAACAGCACCAGAAAAAATACTAATATTCTTCCATTCATGATCACCTCCGACAAAGTGCATCGATCACGCAACTATTATGCCATGTCTGACGATATTCCAACAGACCGAAATATTAACTGTTTTCACGGGCCGCTAAGCCTTGGTGCTCAGATTTCTGACAAGCCTCCTCAAATAAAATAGCCACTTGCTCGAATCGACGTATCAGTCTAGCCATCATATTGACGCGGAACTCGAAACTTGTACAGCGACATGTATCACTGCGCTGCCCTTGATTAAGCTTGTCCTGCGCAGTTTGCGGGGCTAGTATTCGTGGTGGCCATCCGATTCGGGGGAACATATTGGAGGTGCTCGTTGGACGCCGTGAAAAAGTACTGGATGCTGGAAGCGATGCTTGTCGCAACTATTATGCTGCTTGCCGGCTGCAGCGGCAATTCAAGTTCCACCGACGGAGGCCAGTGCGATAACGCCTGCAAATACTACAGCGATTGCCCAGGGGACCAGGACTGCGTAGACGGCTGCTGCAAACGCAGCAAACCGTGCGCCAACGACTTTACCTGCCAGCCCGGCGGCTTGTGCGTCGACAGCCGCTGCGTCACCTTGTGCGGCAACGACACAGATTGCCCGGACGAGGCCAGCTGTGTCTTCGGCTTTTGCACGCCTTACCCCACGGATATTCTGGATGCACTTGACTCACCGGCTCCCGACGAGTCACAGACAGAAAAAAAACCTCTCAAAGTCGGCATCGGAGACGTGGCCCTTGATTTCCCGGTCGGAGTCAGCATGTGGGGATTCGGCGCCCGGCTGGGGCCGCGCACACCCTATCGTGACACTCTGGGCGGCTCTGATTCCATGTGGGATCGCCCGCGAGCCAAGGCCTTCGTCTTCGACAACGGCAAAAAACGCATCATTCTGGTCCGGGCGCCGATGGGCTGCTCGACCGATTTCATGGCGGCCATGGTTGCCTGGCGCGTGTACCAGGCAACCGGTGAGAACTATCTCAACCGCCTGGTTTTCTCCGCCCCGCACAGCCACTCGGAGCCGGCTCGCTTCTGGAACATATTCGTCAAGGGAGCCAGCCTGGGCGTTCTGGGAACGGGTGATTTCTCCTACGAGATCTTCTACCGCCTCTCGACCAACCTGACCGAGGCCGTCTTGCAGGCACTCGACAACCTTGAACCGGCACGCTTCGGTTACGCGATAAACGAGCACATGGATCCGGAAGGCAAGATTCACCACTACCGCCGTGGAGAGTATCCCGACGTGGCCATGGACGATAACCTGGTGGTCATGCGCATCGACGACGCCGACGGCAACCCAAGAGCTGCGCTGGTCAACATGGCCCTGCACGGCACGCACCTGGAAGGCACCGCAGTCAGCATGGACGCTCCCGGCGGAGTCGAGCTGACCACCCAGCAGAAATTACAAGAACAAAGCGGTCTGCCGGTCAAGGTGGCATTTTTAGCACGCTGCTCGGGTGACGTATCGCCGGCCGGTGACGGCTCCGGGCTCGACGACTGGCGCAAGGTGCAGGAAGTCGGCGTGCAGGCATGGCCCAAGATCAAAGAGCTTTTCGACTCGCTCGACGGCAAGACCACCTCGGACGTCGAGATTGACATTGCCAACAGGCGCGTGCCGATCAACCGCGAGACTTTGGGCTACGGGCCAGACGAGTTCTACGACATCATCGGGGACAACCCTTGCAGCACGGACAAGGATTGCCAGTCGGGCTACGAGTGCATCAACGGGATGTGCGGGACGAAATACTACTTCGGCGCCTTCCAGTGCGTCTCGGGAAGCGACGAAGATCCGACCACCCTGCACGAGGACGGTCACCTAGGATGCATCTTCTCGGCGGAAACACTTGCCAAGGGACGCCCGATTCCGCAGTTTCAAAAGGCCCGTATGAGCGTCTTGCGTATCGGCGATCTGGGAATGATAACCGTGCCCGGAGAACCTCTCAGCCAGTATGGCCGAGACCTTACCGATCATATGAAGGCCGCCGGTTTCAAAGACGCCACCATTCTGGGATACAGCCAGGATCACCACTTGTACGTCATGCACGCCGACAACTGGATGCAGGGTGGCTACGAACCCTCGATGGGCATCTGGGGCTGGAAAGAGGGCGACTACTTCTTCGACAAGATCAACGAGATGACCGATCTTTTCGCCTCCAGCGGAGGCTACACGGACGACGCAGGCATGAAACCCACTTTCTTCGAGTTCCCCTGCACGACAGATTCGGACTGCGATCCCGATCCGCAGGGCAACCCGATGCAGTGCGGCGCGGACAGCTTCTGTATTGTCCAGGTCAGCGCCACTTCCGATCCGGGCACGATCGTGTCGGACGTTGCGGCGACGGTCGAGCGCATCTCGATGGCCAGACTGATCTGGAGCGGTGGACATCCTGGCGTCGATCTGCCCCGCATGACTCTCGAACGCGACGATGGCGGCAGTTGGGTAAAAGCCACCAACAGCGCCGGAGTGGTCTACTCTGACGACGGTTTCGACACCATGACTTTCTACCGCGGCGATTACAAAACCGATCACAGCTGGGAACTCGACTGGGAAACCAGCGTCGATTTTCCCTTGGGACATTATCGTATCCACATTGAAGGCAAATACTTCGACGGCAGCGGAACACAGAGCTATCAGCTGAACTCGCAGGCCTTCGATCTCGTTCCCTGCTCGCGCATGGCGGTATTCGGCCTTGGACTTACGTCGACTAACGTCTCCGGCTGGGTGTCCTATCCACCGGGACCGACCAATAATGACGGCCTTTCGGATTTCTCGAGCCTGCAGCCCGCGGGTTTCCTGCGCCATAGCGGCCTGGTGCCCGCCACTATGCCCTGGCCGGCGCCGGCCGACGGCAGCCTGAAGGTCGATCTGACAATCAAGGAATCATCGAGCGACCCCGTGCAACTTTCCGCCGTCCCGGTAGACCAGTCGGGTAACGCCGACTATGTTTACGTAAGCTCGCGCAACCAGGGAGTCGATAACCTGGCAACGCAGAACCTGCCCGCCTCGGGTTTCAGTGTGAGTCATACAGCCTATAAAGGCGCCGGAAGCTACAGCTTGACCGTTACGGCCACTGACGCGCTCGGCAACAGCGGATCCCAAACCACGACAATAGAGTTGCAGTAACCCCAGAAAATACTTTCAGAACCCGCTCTAACAGTTTGCAAAACAAGCGCTTATTTGTGTCATTTTCTTGACAGAAAAGCGGGCCGTGTTAATATGTCGGCACGTCGACAAAGGATCCCATGGCCCGTAAAGCAGGCAAGGTTTTCCTTACTTCCGCAAAAAGCTTGGAGCAAGCCTGTCGTCTGTTCGAGGAGGAGGATCTGCGGCCCGAGGAGCGGGCTTTTGTTTCGCTGCTCAACCTGGGCTTGATCCGTTCTCTGCAGGCCAACACAAACCGCTCACTGCTGGGTGTCCCCTTGCCCCGAGCCGGGCGGCGAGAGGATACGGCCAAACGAGATATGTGTAGTGAAGAGGAAGGGAACTCCCCAGAGGACCTGCTGACCTAGTTGCATGGCGTGAACGATTATGGCGAAAGCCATGCCCGAAGTGCCCAAGACAGCCTTGGAAACGAACAGGCTCAGGCCCAGTTTCGTAAAATAGTGGAAGTTGCCGATCATGCCCGGCCCGGCCGGAATCATCAACCCGACACACAGGACACTTAAGACCGTGAAAGCCTCGAGCATCCCGAGATGTCGCAGTTCTTCGAAGGCGCCGAACATGTACCATAATCCCGCCCCGGCCAGACCCCAGTAGAGCACGGTCATGGCGAGAAAAATCACCGCCAGGCGCAGGTTGGGCAACGCTTGAAGCCCATCGATAAACGAGCGCAAAATTGATTCGAGCCGCCCGGACAATTTGCCGGGCAACAGCCGCAAGATCCAGCGCCTGAACCAGGCAACCGTTTTCTCGCGATGGCGATGCGCAACCACGAGAAAAACCATAATTAGCACGAATACCGCGAGGATCGCCCAAGCCCAGGTGTTTAGCTCGAACGGAACATGAAGCCTGTCGCCGAGGAAGAACAAGATGCCGGTCAAAAGCAGGGCCATGGCCAGGCTGTCGACCACCCGTTCGACCACCACGGTGGCCAGCGCGGCGCTTACGCGAATTTCGCCCGGCCGAGCTATCAGAATCGGCCGGGCGAACTCCCCCAGCCTGAGCGGCAACAGAATTAATGCCAGAATGCCGACTGAACCGACGCTCATCAACCTGCCGAACCCTACTCGGCCGAGAGGTCTTAGGAGGATTCCCCAGCGCAGGATGCGGACGAACTGTACGGCCGAAAGGATTACCAGGTAACCCAACAGGCGCATGATATCAATATGGGAAAACACTTGCCGCAGATCATCCCAGTTCACTCCCCTGGCCGCCAGCCAGATGAAGAACGCGCCGATTACCAGCGAGGCAAGCAGTTTGGTCCAGAACCTTTTCACCTAGCGACTCTCCAGCGCTTGATCCAAACCGGAGATCTCGGCGGGTGTCACACGCAGCATGCGATCCATTCCTTGACTACCCACGAGATCCTCGAGGATACGCAGTCCCTCTGCCGTGGCCTGCGATCTGTCCGCCGAGTGCAAGTCGCTCGTGGCGGCGTCCACCAGTCCCCTGCTAACCAGGGTCAGCGCCGTCTTGCGCGCCTGCTTGCTCCATTCTCCCGCCAGACCGCTCAGGTTGACTAGTAAAAAACAACCCCTCTGTTTGAGAACATTCACGGCCTCGGGATCGGCCTGAACCTCGGGATAACGTTCAACGTGCGCGATGACCGGCCTCTTCTTTTTGACCTCGACCAGAAACAATAAGTCATCTAAACGGTGCGGAAACCCGGACAGCGGAAACTCCATTAAAAATGTGTCTCCGCGCGGAAAACAAAGCGGTTCAGATTCACGTATCAGCTGCGGTACCACATCGCTGAAGTGCTCGGCCGCCAGGTGCAACTCCAGCGGGCATCCTGCCTGACTCATCTTCTCGATCAATGAAAGGGCTTGATTGGTAAATGCCTTCAGGTCCACGCGGGCCGACCCCCATGGAACGTGCGGCGTCGCGAATACTTGCCGAAATCCAAGCCGGGCAAGTTCATCGGCCATGCGCAACGAGCCTGTAAGGTCTGCTGGACCGTCGTCCAGGCCGGGAAGAATGTGGCAGTGGAGGTCGATCATTGGCTGCGGGATATGCGCTGCTTGAGGCTGTTGGCTATATCCTTGTGTTGTCCGTTCGGTGCAGCGATCAGAATCCGATCGATCTTCTCTCCTTCGAGAAAGTTCGAAAGATCGACCTTCTTGCCGCTCATATCCCTGATACTTCCTCCGGCCGCTTCCAGTATCACCTGGCCGGCGGCCACGTCCCATGCATGGACATTGCCAAGCACGGCTCCCACGGCCGCTCCCCGGGCAACGTAGGCTATGTGGGCTACCGATGAACCCAGCGATCGCACCTTGCCCGGGAACTGGGTCGTAAAGTCGGCATTAAAACGGCTATATGTCAGCAGCAGTGATTCATCGTCGATTGCTTCGTCGCGCACCTCTATCGAGCGGTCATTCAGCATGGCTTGCCCGCCCTTACAAGCTGCGTAAAGTTCTCCCGTGACCGGCAGGTGGAAGACGCCGATTACCGGGCGAGGACCGTCGAACAGGCTGATCGAAACGCCCCAGATCGGCATTCCAGCGCAGAACGAAGCGGTGCCGTCCACCGGATCGACCACCCACAGGGGCTCCTGCAGGTCGCGGTCTTCGGGCAAGGCATTGGCCTCTTCTCCAAGGAACTTATGGGCCGGGTAACACGAGCTTACCTCCTTGCGAATGTATTCCTGGACCACCAGGTCGGCCTCGGTGACCAGATCGCGGTCGTATCGCAAAGTAGGATTGGCGCGGCCGTAGTACGACAGGGCCAGTGCTCCGCTGGCCTGCGCCAATCCCTTGGAAAAGGTCAGCATCTCACCGAGTTCCTTCTTGCTGAGAAACGAGCGATATGGCTTGAGCGGCTGTGCGTTAATCAGCGAGGCACGAGTTGCCTTTCGACCATTTGCCTTCTTGGCACGCTTTTTTGTTGTCAAACGATCTCCTCTCCGCCAGACCACGACCGGCGTAATGTACTATCGTATATGCCCCACAATGCCGGGAAGATCAACATGCATCCGCGTCATGAGATATTTTGCTTGACCCAAATGAAACAATCTGTTCTTGTCCGTCAGTGAATGGTAATTACCGCGTTTTCCATCACCAGATAGGGAGGAAATCATGAAGAAGCTCGTATTGGTACTGGTAGCAGTCGCCTTTGCCTTCTCACTAGGTTGCTCGAAGAGCTCCAGCGACCCGCTCGAGGCCATGATCGGACACACAACGGCCATGCTCAAGATCATCAAGGATAACAAGGCCGATTGCAACAAGGTCGTCTCCGAGCTCGATGCCTACACCAAGGCTCACGAGAAAGAGTTCGCAGAGATCAAGAAGCAGGGCGAGGAAATGGAAAAGAACATGTCGGACGAGGACAAGAAGAAGTACGCCGAAAAGGCCATGAAGAAGATGGGCGGCCTGATCAAGGACAGCATGGCGACAATCATGGAAATCAACCAGAAGTGCCCCGACCAGGCCGCCAAGATCGGCGAGGCCATGCGGGCCATAAAGTAGCAACTTTACCAGTCTCAGAAAACAGGCGCCCCGGGGCTTTCCCCGGGGCGTTTTTTGACGGTATTGTTTGACTGGAGGCATTCCTTGAGGAGAGAGCAAAGACGGGCACATATTCTTGCCTGTGCCCTCGAGGTATTCGCCGAAAAGGGCTACCATGCTTCAACGGTGTCGGACATCATAAAGAAGGCAGGTGTAGCCCGCGGCACTTTCTACCTGTACTTCAGCTCTAAGCGCACCATTTTCGATGAGCTGCTGGACGATCTTTTCGCCCTGCTCAACAGCAACGTCAAAAGAATCGATCCCAGCCGCGGCCCCTCAGGCGTACTGGCTCAGATGGAAGCCAACGTCGACGCGATCATCGGCGCCATGCTCGGCAACCGCCCCATGCTTCGCATATTGATGGCCGAAGCCGTTGGAGTAGACCCGGGCTTCGACAAGAAGCTGGTCGAGTTCTACGATCGCCTGATCGATCTAACGACCAGTTCACTTGTGCTGGGCATGGAAATGAAGGTCGTTCGTCCGGTCAACACAAAAGTGGTCAGCCTGTGCATAATCGGCTCTATCAAAGAAGTGCTCTATCAGATCGCCACGGGACACAAGATGCCCAAGCGCGATATTCTGGTAAGGGAGATCCTCGACTATGGCGTTCGGGGACTCCTCGAACCGGATGTTGCCAATAAGCTTGGATTCCTGTCCACGCACAGCAAACACAAGAGCAGATAGCAGCAGACCGAATCAGTCAGAAACCGTCGTCCTCGGTCCAGTCGTCTTCCTTCTGGTCGGGGGCCTTTTCTGCTTTGACTGCATTTTTTTTGTCCTGCGCCTTGTCGTGGGCTTTCTTGGCGCCGCCGAAGATCTCGGCCGAGGTGATCAACTCGGCGAAGTCAATTTCAGCGATATAAGCGTCGTCGTTCTTCTCGCCCAGCAATACCGATGTGATCTTGAGTTCCAGGCTGAGAACGTTTTTTTTGTATAATTTCGTATAGCGCATCAGCGGCTTGTTCGAGAAATTCAATTCGATCTGGTCCCCGTAAATTCCCAGTCCCAGGTCTGTGTCCAGGTCGACGTCGCTGGCAGTGTCGTAGCGGTCGGCGGAAGTTTCGACCGTAACCGCGGCCCGGTGAACCCGGTTGTTGTCCTGCCATGCACGCCTTCCCTCGTAGTTGCCATGCAAGACACCGATCAGACCCAGGTTGACCGGCTTCTTGAACTCGAAGGTAATGGACTCGTCAACCCCGGTTCCATCGGCACCCTCGGCCCAGGCCGTCTTGAGATCGCGGTCGAAAACGTTCTCCGGGCGAATCGAGTCTTTCTTGAGCGTAGAGGATGCCGAAATCTTGACTCCGGCAAAGGGGCTGCCTTCCTCGTCGCGAAAAAAGAAATCCTTACCCTTGACCATGGTCTTGTTGATTAGTTTGTCTTCGTGCATGGTCGTCTGAACCAACTCGATAGAAAGGGACGAGCCGTTGACAGTCAGCTTTTTCGGATAGGCATTCTCGAAAACGGCGTGCCAGGCCACGACGAAATCTCCGCCCGCGGCCGACAAAATCATCACCCCGCCGGGCAGGTTGACCGCATCACCCGGTTCCCGGTAACAAATAACAGTTTCCGGGGATCCGTCGCCGTCAATATCTCCCTCGGTAACGCCGGTAACTATGTGCTTAAAGGTAATCGCACGAAAATACTGGCTGCGCTTGTAGGAATCCTGGGCATATGCCGTCGAGCCAGCAAGCAAAAACAGCAACACTATTTTAACTAAGGCCTTACCCACTCTCCAGGATCTCCCTGGTAAACTGTAACCACGGACAGCGGAACGATTAATACACCCATCGCTCCGCCCTTCCAAGTGCTTCTTTGCAGAAATTATGCTATTTCACATAATCAGGGCTGTCAACATTGTTGTTGGAAATCAGCGGGTCTAGATTCCCAGCAATTCCTTGACGCAGTTGATCACCTGGGGCGCCTGAATGGGCTTGGTGATATAAGCATTGGCGCCCAGGCTCAGCGCCCGTTGCCGGTCCTCGGCCGCGCCCTCGGTGGTAATGATGATAATCGGAACATCCTTGTAGGTATCATCGTTACGAACCATGCTGACCAGCTTCAGTCCGTCCATCACGGGCATATTGATGTCGGTGATGATCATGTCGAACCGATCGGAAGACAACTTCTTGAGACCATCGACACCGTCGTCCGCCTCAACAACCTCAAGTACTTTTATTCTGCGCAGTGCAAAACAGATAAGCTGTCGCATTGTCGGTGAATCTTCGACCACGAGAACGCGTATGGTATCTGGCATCGTCAATTCTCCCTGGGAATGCAGCCGTTCAACCAGGCAGTTGGGTGTCTAACATATGAGCAATGCTCAACGCGTCATGCGTCTTTCCACCAATATCGGTCCGCAGGCGCGCCGAATACAGGGCCGTTGCGGCATGTTGGCCCAGTAAGTTGAATAGCTCGCGGTCCAACTCCGTGATACACGGTTTGTGTGCCAAGAACCTAAAGATATTGATCATGCCGAATAGATTGTCTTCCAGTACGAGTGGAATGCAAACCTTGGGATCCTGCACGGAACTACGGGTAAGATCATCGCCCGAGACATACAGAGATTTATCCTGAGCGACCCTTCCCGCCGTACCTTTCCCTACTGTTATCTCAGGCAGTTCGGAACGCTTGTGCCCCTCGGACCGAATAGGCGCCAGTTTATTGCCCTCGCGGAAATAAAGGCAGAAATCCAGGGCTCCCACCAGGTTAATGATGATCTCGAACGTGATCCTGACTACTTCCGGCAGATCCAGCGTCGAGTGCAACTGGTAGCTGGCAATGTACAGATTGGCCAGGCGATTGTTCTCCTCTTCGATCTCCTTGTAGCGTTCCTGATAATCCCGGTTCTCGACTTCGACCGCCTTGAATCGCTCAAGCAGATGGCTGCGTTCCTCATCGAGCGAATGAATCTGCTCCATCAGTTCCCGGTAGCTATCGTACTTGACCTTGTTTTTCACTAATGCTCGGTTCTCCTCCTCGAGACGAACAAGGCGCACACGCAGACGCTCGTTCTCTTGTAAGAGTTCCTCCGTAAACTGGACTCCGCGCTTGAAGACCTGCAGAAAGTCCTTCCCTTCGATCGGTTTACCCGAGGAGTTGGAATTGTCACTGTCGGTCATGACTTGTTACCTTTGCTCCTCCCTGTGGTTCGGCAATCCAACATAACATGTCGGGGTCGGTCATTCAATCATCATGGTTAGCGCCGCACACCTTTTCGGTGAATCTCGCAATTTCCTCAGCTATCCTATCAAGACGGATTACTACATCGACGCAACCGCAGTCAATGGCCTCCTTGGGCATGCCGAAGATGACGGCCGTCTCCTCCGATTCGGCCAGAGTCCTGCCCCCGGCCTTCTTGATGGCTTGCATTCCGATCTTGCCATCCGAACCCATGCCGGTCAAAAGGACGCCGAGCGTCATGGTTTTCATAGCTTCCGCCGCTGACTCGAACAGGGTGTCGATTGACGGAGTGTACTTGGCATGCGTCTTGGGAGCGGACAACACGGTTCGCAGGATCTCCCCGTCTCGCCTGACCGCCAGGTTTTGCCCGCCTGGGGAAATGTAAACGCTACCCGCTACTATTCGTTCTCCGGCCTGGGCCTCGCAGACGTTCCAGCCTGTATAGCGGTTGAGCCTGTCGGCAAATGCCCGTGTGAAATTCTCGGGCATATGCTGGGCAATCAAGACGGCGGCCGGCAACGGCAGGCGTAACTCCTGGAGTAACCCCTGAAGCGCCGGTGGCCCGCCGGTCGAGGCACCGATCACGACCAGGGCCAGGCGCGGAAAATCTTCTACGGGAACGTCTCCCGGCTCTTCGACCACGATTGGTGCGGCGGCCACACCGGCAGCCATGCTCCGAGCAGATCGTGATTTCAGGTGACGCACCAGCTTTATCTTATCGACCAACTCGTCGCGAATCTTGTGAAGTTCGGGTGAGAGGTAGCGTGTCGGCTTGGCTATGAAGTCCAAAGCTCCAAGCTCCAATGCCTTGAAAACGTTTTGCTTACGACTGTAAGAACTGATGACTATAACCGGCGTCGTCTGCCGGCTCATCAGAATTCTCAGAAAAGTGAAGCCGTCCATCTTGGGCATTTCCAGGTCGAGCGTGATGATATCCGGCCTGAGACTCAGGGCTTCCTTGAGACCCTCTTCGCCGTTAGCCGCCAGGCCGACAACTTCGATCTCTTTGTCCGACTCGATCATTTCGATGATCGCCTGGCGGTTGTATGCCGAATCGTCGATCACCAGCACCCTGATGCTATCTCTTCTGGCTTCTTTCATTACACTGCCTGCTTTCCAGCCCCCGGCACAGCCGGTTTTCGATATACCATGTCGTTTTTCAAATGCACCAGTTCAAAATCGGTGCTGACATTCATCAAGGACTCCGAATGACCCAGCAACAGATATCCCTCTTCGACCAACTTGTTGTAAAACGTCTTGACTACGCGCAGCCTGGCTTGTTTGTCAAAATATATCAATACGTTACGGCACAATATAGCATCGACCTGGCCGATTAGTTCGAGCATCTCGTCGTCCAGCAGGTTCAGTTGGCCGAAACTGACCAGGCTGCGCACCTCGTCACTGATCGCGTAATTGTTTCCCTGGGGCCTAAAATATTTCTCCATAAAATACTTATCGATTACCCGGAAGGAAGATCTGCCATACACCCCGCGCCTGGCTGTCTGGATCACTTTACGAGAGATGTCGTTGGCAAATATCTCGACGTCCCAATCTGTAAGTTTTGGATCCTCGCGGATCAGCATGCCTATGGTATAGGCTTCCTCCCCCGTCGAACAGCCGGCCGACCAGAACCTGAGGCGTCTTTGTTTGGTGCGGCGCCTGATCAGCTCCGGTAATATCTCCTCAGAGAAAGCTTTCAACTGGTAGTCTTCCCGGAAAAAATATGTTTCGTTGGTGGTCAGTAACTCGACGATTTCCTCGAGTTCCTTGCTTCGCTCGCTGCTGTAGCGCAAGTAACGATAGTAGTCGCCGAAAGTTTGCAGATCGTGCTCTCTCAGCCGATTGCCGAGCCGGCGCTCCATCAGGTATTGAGATTCAGTCTGGAAAAAGATCCCGCAGTACTCGTAGACAAGATCTCGAAGGAGCCTGAACTCCTCGGCGGTCATGGCGTTTTGTTTACGCACGAGGGGCCTTCAGCACGCGCTCCAGGGTCTCGCGAACGAGGTCGTCCTTTTCGACACGCAACTGCTCGTAAACTGCCGATAAAGCCTCCTGGTCCTTCAGGATGCCTATTTTCTTGGCGGCCGCAGCTCTCACGTCCCAGTGCTCGTCGGCTAATGCGGCAAGCAGAATTGGTCGGACAACGTCAATCGGCCAATTATCGCACCCGGAAATAACCTCCTTGACCACCTCGCTGTCCGGATGACGGCTGGCTTTCTCCAGCCAATCGGGATTCTCATCGCCGCCCAGCTCGTTGAGGGCACGGACGGCTTCCATCGCAACCAACCCGTTCGGATTGTCGACAAAACTCTTGATGGCCTGAGCCATGGAGATGTCACCGCTCTTGCCCAGCGAGGCCAGCGCCTCGCGCACCACCCACGGCTCGGGATCGGCCAGGGCAATTTGCAGAACCTTGCGCGCTTCCGGGTCATCCCTCATGCCGAGAGCCCTGGCCGCTGCTGTCCGCACCTTCGGCGACTCATCGGTCAAGGCGAACCTGAGTTTCTCCAGCTCGCTCTCTTCTCCGATGCGTCCCAGCGAATCAAGCGCTACGCTCCTGATCTGGTCATCCTCGTCCTGTAGCAGGCGATTGATCTCATCCATGTCGGTCTTGCGAGCCACACCGCAGAAAATCTCGGCCGCAGGACTTCTGAGCGAGGTCTTGTTCTCTTGCAACAAGGGCCTGATCGCCTCGACTACTTCGTCGTGGAACCTGACACCAAGAGTTATCAAGGCCGCTATCACTCCCTCAGGATGGAACTCGAAGTTGCGTTTCAGGTAACCCACAAGCGTTGACACCACGGAGGAGTTTCCGACTTTGGCAAGAGCCTGCTGTGCCGCCTCGGCCACTTCGGGTTCGTCGGACAGGCTCAGATCGATGATTATCGCAATGCTCGAAGGCCTGCCGAAATGACCCAGCAGGTTGACAATCAGCGTCTTCTCCACACGTCCGACCTGTTCGACCAGGCCATCGAGCACGGGAGCCGCCTTGGGTCCGATCAGCAAGATAGCCTCATAAACCAGATCCACCAGCGACTCGTCGGAGGCCGCCCGCAGCAAATCCTCGACGACGTCCTCGCGTCCGCTCCAGCCGAAGATCAGAATGGCCGCCTCGCGATCATCCGAAGAAGAGCTTTCCAGCAGAGAACGCAAGTGTGAAATCATTCCGTCGGAAGCCGCTCTGGCTACCGCCACCTGGATCTCGATACGCCGATGCTTGTCCGATAGAAGGTATTGCTCAGCCAAGGCATGCGCCGCTGATGCTCTTTCCGCTCTTCCCCTGGCCAGCAACCCCTCCATCAGCACCGGCAAGACTTCTTCATTAGCCAACCTGCCCATCAAGCGGAAAAGGCCGGGACGCAGCGGACCAACGGCAGCCAACTCCTTCAGCAACTCCCATGGAGTTTCCGTGTTCAGGCGATCAAGCGCGTCCAGGCATGACAACTGCACCAGCAGTCCGTCGGATCTCAGCAGTTCGATCAGGCGACCCCCCACCTGGCGGTCGCCGAGCATGCCCAGTGCCTCCGCCGCAGCGGCCCTGACGTTCTCGTCAGCGTCGTTCAATATTTTCACAAGCTGGCCGACCGCACGTCGATCACCGATATCTCCCAGGATGTCGGCGGCCATCTTCCTCTCGTCCTTGCTCCCGTCACTCAGCAAGGCCAAGAGGCTGTCCAGCGCGGGAGAGCCCATGTCTGTAAGCACTTCACTGGCGGAATTACGCAGACCGGCGTTGTCGTCTTCTCCGAGGGCCGCAACCAGTCTGGTAATTAAGGACGGATCAGGCCCGATCCGGGACATGCCGTCAGCGGCGCACTTACGCACTCTCCAGCTCGAGTCTCCCAAGGCCAGCAAGAGTTGATCGACCAGCCCCGGAACATCCCGGCCGCCAATTTCCTGGCCCAGCTTCTGAGTGGCACGGTAACGAATTTCTTCGACCGAGCTCGAAAGCGCCGCGAAGACGCGCTGCCTCTCATCTTCGTTCATCCGTCTTTTCCCCCGATTGTTTCGGGTCTTCTTGGCTAACGTGAGATAGCAGTTGGCTCGAAAGTTCGGACAGGTTCTTTGCCATCCGATCGACCGTCTCTTCGCAGTCGCCGATCTGTGCACGTTCCAACTCGATCACGTCCCTGGCGTTTTCGGCAACCATGGCAACGTGGTTGACTCCGTTCGACTGCTCGTTCATCGCCCGACCGATGAACGAAACCATTTCGGAAATCTTCTCCATATTCCCGGAAACACCGGCCGCGGCCTGCACTTGTTCGTTGGCGCTCCGATATACGAACCTGGCGTCATCACGCATCTGCTCCGAGGCTCGCTGGATCCTCTTGCCTCCCTCGGACTGCTCGGCCACCGCTCTCTTGATCTCTCTGACCATGTTGGAGATATCGGACATGGAATTGGTGATTGTGCGGGTGATATTGGAATGCTTGGTTGTCGTGGTCGCTATATCATTTGACATCTGGCTGACCAGCTTGACCATCTTCAGAATCTGCTGCAGGGCCTCTCCCGCGTTGTTGGCCAGTTCGACTCCGCGACGTACGCTGCCGGAGCCGCGCTGAATTGCGTCGATAGCCATCCGTGACTCGGCCTGCACGCTGCGAATCAGGCCGGCGATTTCCTTGGTGGACGTTGAAGTCCGGTCGGCCAAATCCTTGATCTCGTCGGCCACGACCGCAAAGCCTTTTCCATGTTCACCGGCCGCGGCGGCGATAATAGCGGCGTTCAACGCCAACAGGTTGGTTTGTTCGGCCACGTCTCCGATCACAGTCAAGATCTTGCCGACGGCTTCCATACGGTTTCCCAGGCGGTTGATCACCTCCTGAGCCTCGTCGGTAATCTCCTGGATCTCGTTGATGCCTTCAATGGTCTGGCTGACGGACATCGCGCCCCTGGTCGCCAACTCCGAAACTTCCTCGGACACCTTATGAGTCTGCGTTGTGCTTTCTTCCACCTGCCTGATAGATCCGTCGATCACCGCGATGGAAGACACCGTCTCCGCGGCCGTCTTGGCCAAAACATCAACGTTGTCGACGACTTCGTTCATTGAGACGGCTATCTCGGTCATGGCCGATGTAGTGTCTTCGACCATTGTTTGCAGGTTCTCGGCCGACTGAGCCACCTCCCGCACGCTCTGATCGATCTCGAACATCGATGAACTGCAATCGGACGAAGTATCGCGCAGTGAGTTCATCTGTTCGGAAATACTCTTGATGGCCGAACGCATCTCGATTACTGACGTGGCCGTCTGGTCGGCAACCTCCACACGCCGATCGAAGGCACTCCGCATTTCGGTCATACGCTGGGAAAGATCGCGCTGCTTTTTCTCCAGCGAATCTGTCTGGTCTATCGAGGTTGTCAACATCTCCCTGAACGATTGCGCGAAAGCGGCCACTGCGGCGTTAAGTTCGTCCAGTTCTCCACCCAGGGGTCTGCCCGAGACGGCCTGCAGTTCGCCGGCCGCCAAACGTTTGTAGCGAGCGGCCAGCTCGGGCAAGTAGGCTAAACTTCCGCGACCGGCAACCCAGGCCAATAGAATGCAGGCCAAGACCAGCATTCCTGCGCCAAACCATCCATTCCAGCCCAGTTCCCCGACCTGATCAGCGGCCAGAGACAGCGGTGCCACCCAGGCTAAAATGCGATCTTTTGACATTCGCCGAGTGAAATACAAAAAGGGCGCGCGGGCCTCCAGCCAGCTCTCCCGGTCATCCTTGACAATTCTCCTGAACCAGGTCCGATCAATGCGAAGCGTCGGCGGTATAAAGAGAACCCTGCCCTGCCCATCAAGCACGACCAGATTTGAGCGGATCTTTCCGGTCGGATCGGCCTCCCGCAGGACTTCTCCCAGAATCGCATTTTCCTTGCCCGCAATCGCAACTGCGATCTTCGGGGTCACCAGCTTGAACTCGGCTTGCCTGTCCGCCATGAGCTTGCCTGCGGCATGCACGCGCAGCCTGCTGAACCATACCAGCGACGCTAACCCCACCGCGATCACGACTATCACAACCGTGGCCGAAAAAAACGAGCGCGCCATACTTCGAGAACCGGGGCCCCCGTAAGACAATCCGGATCCGATCGACTCAAGCTCCTGCCTGGCGCGCGCCAGTCCCCTGATCTCGACATAGGCACCCAAGAGCACACTGGCCGCGGCGGCGCTGCCGATGGCGACAACCAGTTCGAGCAACTGCCAATGGGTGATGCCCATGAAATACGCTAACAGAATCCAGGCCAAAACCAGGCCGACTCCCCAGAGCACTACTGAAAAAAGGGATTCCTTGCGCCTGAATGACGACAGGGCCGCATTTGCTTCTTCAATCGCCCGTGACGAGGGTTGATCGACTCCGTCAACCTCGAGCAGTAACGTATGTACCGGTCTCAACAGCCACAGGCAATAGTGCTGATGAAGCCAGAACATGGGTGGCAGCATGACGGCGGCGAAGAGCACAATGACCGCTAAATGCTGGTTGAGATCGCCTGTCATCAACAGGCTGACAATGGCCAGGGCGAAACAAACAACAGTCGGAAAAATTTGCGCCCTTCTTAAATCACGAGCGATAACCTTCCAGGCATCCATGTCGGTCTACACCTCATCCTTGTCACAAGGACAATCAGCCATCTTTTGAATTTCCCTCTCCGTCTGCATCCGTGGCGGCCGACCTCAGCAGCGCCGGGCTGAGAACTTTTTTAAGATCTACCAGCAGAAGCAAACGACCCTGGAATTCACACACACCGACGAACTGGCCGGGTTCCTTGTCACCAAATAGTTGCGGCGACGGTTTGATCAAGCTGCGCGGCACGCGCACAACCTCGAGAACCTCGTCGACCACAATCCCGACGATCTTGCCGGCCACTACAACTATAATATACTTGGGTTGCAACGACCGGTTCTCCTCGGGTATCGCGAAACACTTGCGTATATCTACTATCGGGATGATCACTCCCCGCAGGTTAATTACCCCGTCGATCAGTGTCGTCTCGCTGGGCACCGGAGTGATCTTGATCGGGTTGATAATTTCCTTGATGCGCATGATATCGATCACGTACTCCTCGTTGCCGACCCGAAAAGCCGCCAACTGGACGATGCGCCCATCTTCGCGCTGTGTGAATTCTTCGGTCATTCCAGCATTCCACCCACGCTGACCCTGATGTACTTGTCAATCTGCACGACCGACTCGAGATCGAGAAGAGTGTACATCTCGCCTTCGTGTCGTCCAACACCGGCAATGTGCTCAGCCTCGGCGCGGTCAAAAACTCCGGGCGCCTGTTCGATATCGTCCTCCCTGAGTCTGATCACCTGGCGCACCTCGTCAACCAGCAAGCCGGTCAGGTTGTAGGATATTTCGGCTATCAGTATACGCGACTTACGCGTCTGTGGCTCCACCGCCAGGTTGAGTCGTCTGCGCAGGTCGACAACCGGCACGATCGTGCCTCGCAAGGAAAGCACACCGAGGATCACGGGCTCGGTTCGAGGAACCTCGGTGATCATCGGCGGTTTGATGATCTCCTTGATGTGCAGGATGTTGACCGCGAACAACTCGTCGGACAGGGCGAAGCTGAGGTACTCGTGCACACCCTCGGCCCTGAGGCGGGTGTCGATCTGATCGCGATACAGATCCAGCGACATCGAGCTGACGTAACCGCGCTCATTGTCTGAAGCAAAGAATTCGGCCATGGCCTTGTCACGCAACCCCTCGTCCTGGTCACCTTCGGTTCCGTCCGGGTCAAAAGAGGCGCCTGCAGGCTTCAACGTTTCCGGTTCAGCCGGCTTCTGCTCTTTTCGGCTTGAGACTTCATCCTTGGCAACGGCGGTCGCCCGGGATTTTTTCTTCTTCCCGGCCGATTGAGTTCGACGGGATCCCGGCCTTGTCTTTTTTTGCGTGTCCTTCTTGCTCCTAGGCAATTGAGGCTCTCCCTATCGGCTCAATCCCGTGAAAGCGCTTCCTCTATAAGCGCACCCACATCTAAAACAAGAATGGTCTGCTGGCTGGCCAGGTTGGTGGCCCCCGCGATGCCGGATATCTTAGCCAGCGACTTGCCCAGTGACTTGATAACGATGTCCTGTTGGCCGATCAGTCCGTCAACGACTATCCCGAGCCTGTTCTGCGCCAGTCCAACGACAACCACGTATCGCGTATCGCCCAAAAGGTGTTCTTTTGTTCCCAGTTCAAACAGATCGGACAGGCGTAACAAAGGCAAGGTCGCGCCTCGCATTTCTATGACTTCGCGGCGCTCGATTGTCTTTATCCGGCTCTGCTCGACATTGATTATCTCCAGCACCGAGTTCAGCGGGATGGCATAGACCAGCTCGCTGACCCTGATTATCAAGGCGCGGATGATCGCCAAGGTGATCGGCAAGGTGATGGTGAACTTGGTGCCAAACCCAGGTTTGGATTCGATATCGATCATACCGCTTAAAGCGGCAATGTTGGTCTTGACCACGTCTAGCCCGACCCCGCGTCCGGATATCTCACTGATCTTTTCGCTGGTGGAAAAGCCGGGCAGAAAAAGCAGGTTCATGACGTCCCGGTAGGTCATATCCGCCAGGTAGTCTTTTTTCACCAGGCCTTTCTTGAGCGCTACCTTTTTGATCCTGTCCAGATCGAGCCCCCGCCCGTCGTCTTCTATCTCGATTACTACATGGTTGCCCTTTTGATAGGCCGCCATCTTGATTACGCCTGCTTCCGGTTTGGAGGCCTTGACCCGCTCGGCCCTGGTTTCGATGCCGTGATCCATTGAATTGCGCAGGATGTGCATCAGCGGATCGGCCAGGTCTTCGACGATCAGCTTGTCGAGTTCCGTGTCGGCACCGCTGATTTGCAGTTCAACTTCCTTTCCGGAGGTCCTGGAAATCTTGCGAACCATGCGTGAGAGCTTCTCGAAGTTCTGGCCTAAAGCCACCATCCTGACTTCCATGATGCCGGCTTGCAGTTCGTCCAGCTTGCGCTCGAAATTCCTGGACTCTTTGAAAAGGTCCACCGCCAGCCCGGTAAAACCGTGCTCTGCCTTGAGCTGCTCGGAGATGCTCCTCACGGCCGTGCGTACCAGCACTAGTTCTCCGACGATGTTCATCAGGCTGTCCAGCTTGGCAATATCTACACGCACCGTCTTGCTGACGCTGCGCAGCGTTCCGGTCTCGACCTCAGTCGATGGGGGGTATGCAGCAGAACCAGCCCGAGCGTCCCCGTCGTCGTCTTCGCTTTCCTCCTCGTCCTCTGCTGAGTTCTCTTGATCTTCCGAGTCGTCATGTTGCTCGGGCGGGGTCGCATGCACTTTGGGTGACGACGGTTTTCGACGTTCGATCGAAACAACCGTAATGTCTTCGGCGGCAACAGAGTCATTGACTTTTTCCATGGACAGTTCCGTGCCGAAGATCAGGTCGAAATCGATGCCCTGCTCGCTGGTGCTCTCGGATGACGGCAAGGTGGTGACAACCTCGCCCATGGCCTTCAAGGCGGCGGTCAGCCTGGCAAGGCTTTCGTCGAAATCCATCAGATTGAATGATGCGTGCACCATGAACAGGTTTACGCCCTGCCTGATGTTGTCGACCAGGCGATACTCCTCGTACTCGGTCAGTACACTGACAACGGCAGGATCGATCTTGATGTTATCGAGCGGGTTTTCTTTTTCGGCGCCTGCCGATTGCCGCGCGGCCTTTTCGAGCTGTTTCTGCAGCGCGGTAATTACCTTCTTTGGAACCTTGGGACCCTGGCTTGCCTCCGCAATCAGGCTATTGAACACCTCTACGGAGTCGAACAGAGCGTCGATTACGCTTTCGTTGGAATCGACCTTGCCCATACGCAAATCGTCCAGCAGGTTCTCGAGGATATGCGCGATGTCCGCCATCTTCTTGATGCCGAACATCCCCGAGAGGCCTTTCAGTGAATGGGCCGATCGAAAGATATTGTTGATCAGGTCGGGATCCGTCTTGCCGCGCTTGGTATTGCCGTCTAGTTGCAGTATGTCCCTGTTGAGGCTCTCGACGATTTCCTGTGCCTCAGACAGGAAATCGTTCACTGCCTTCGAGCTCGGCTTGTCACGATCGTCCGCCATTACGAACTTACCCGGCCGGGATCCTTTAAGAATCGTTCGACACAGTCTTTGAGATCGGTCGGCGAAAATGGTTTAACCAGGTAGCTATTTGCGCCTAAAGCCAAACCGCGCTCACGGTCACGCTGGCTGGATTCGGTAGAAACGATGATCAGAGGGCAATTACGGTAACGCTCATTTTCCCTGATGAAGCGAACCAGTTCAAGCCCGTTGATATCGGGCATATTGATATCGGTAATGATCAGGTCGAACTGCTGCCGGGGTAATTCCTTCAGGGCCTCGAATCCCGAGGCCGCCTCGGTCGCCTGTACCCCTTCTATCTCTTCGACGGTGGAGGCGATAAACGAGCGCATCGCCGAACTATCCTCCACCACCAGCACTTCATAAGTCACACCCAACCTCCCGGCGACTGCTAAATCTCTTGTTCAGGGCGTAAGCGCCCGGTTTTGGTAAGTGTTTCACGCAGATAATGTCAAAGTCAAGGAAATGCAAACAAGCTGAATCTGGCCTCGGGTCAGATCGAATCCAGGTTGGCCTTGAGAACATCATATAAACCGTCCGGGTAGAAAAACAGGAACACAGAGTCTCCAAATGAGAGCACGTCGCCGTCGAACAGCACCAGTGCCTTACCGACCACCAGGCGCGTGCTATTCACCTTGGTGCCGTTCATCGAGGCCAGATCCTGAAGCAATATGGTGCCGTCCATCTGCGAAAGTTGGAACACGGCATGGCGTGATGAAACCGTCTCATCCGGGATCACCAGGTCGTTGTCTTCCGAGCGCCCAAGCCTGACCTGCCCTTGCGGACCGAGGATGCGTTTCTTGATTTCCATGACCGGCAGCTTGTTGGCCCGCCGAATCAAGTCTCTGGTAAGCGGAACCTCCTTCTGGGTGCCCGTCAAGCGGGTCTGCCCCCAGTCGAAAGACAATCCGGCCCGAGGATGCTCGTAGATCAGAAGCGGCGCGGCCAATCTTTGGCAGAAATCATCCCGCTCCATTTCGATAGAAGCTCGTATGTAATCCTGGACGAAGTTCAATTTCAATCGCTGACTCCCCCGCAAAGATTGCCCGCATTTTACCTTTTTGCGGTGTATGAGAACAAGAGAAACATGCCCTAGCTGCCCCAACGGGCAGCTTATTCCTTCTCCATGCTCTCCAGCTTGCGGTAGATAGTGCGGGTGGCCACCCCCAGGAGCTTGGCTGCAAGGTTCTTGTCGCCGGCGGTGGCCTTGAGGGTTTCTTTCAGCAGTGTTCTCTCGGCCTCTTCGAGAGGCGTGCCGACCGGTATGAATATCCCCCTACCGTCAAGGGAATGCATGGAACTCGTCCGTGACAAGCCCGCTAAAGCATCAGGCAAGTCATCGAGGTCGATCACCTCGTCGGTAGACAACACCACCGCCCGCTCTATCACGTTTTCCAGCTCGCGCACGTTGCCGGGCCAGGTGTGTCTCGCAAGCGCATCCATGACACGGGCAGTGACGGCATGCAGCTCCTTTTCGTTCTTGGCCGCGTAGCGCCTGAGGAAAAAGTTAGCCAATAATGGAATGTCTCCCATCCTCTCACGCAAGGGAGGAACTCGGACATGAATCACGTCGAGCCGGTAGAAGAGATCCTCTCTGAAACGCCCGTCGCGGACAGCCTGCTCGAGATCCTGGTTGGTAGCCGCCACCAGGCGCAAGTCGGCCTTGATGGTCTCGTTTGATCCGAGGCGCTCGAACTCGCCCTCCTGGAGCACGCGCAGCAGCTTGACCTGTGTCGAGGCGCTCAGCTCACCGACCTCGTCGAGAAACAATGTTCCCTTGTCCGCCGCCTCGAACCTTCCCGCCCGCCTGCGGTCGGCGCCGGTGAAAGCGCCTCGCTCGTAGCCGAACAGCTCGCTCTCTAAAATACCCTCGGGTAAAGCGGCGCAGTTGACCGTGACGAAGTTCTCATCGGCCCGCGAGCTGGCCCGGTGAATGGCCCGGGCCAGCAACTCCTTGCCGGTTCCGCTCTCACCCGTCAAAAGGACCGTGGCCGAGGAGGGCCCCGCCTGCTGGATGGTCTTGATGGTCGCGACGATGGCCGGGCTCTGGCCGATGATGTCGTGCGGTCGCAGCGAATCGAGCTGACGGCGCAGCGAACGATTTTCAAGCAGCAGCTTCTGTTTCTCGAGCGCTTGCCTGACGACCTTGGTAATGAAGACCTTCTTCAGCGGCTTGGTGATAAAATCGTAGGCGCCGTCCTTCATGGCCTCGACCGCGACTTCGATTGTGCCGAAGGCGGTCATCATGATCACTTCGGTTTCCGGGGAAACGGCCCGGCAGGTTTTGAGCAGTTCGCTGCCGCTCATCTCGGGCATGACCAGGTCGGTCAACATGACGTGAACGTGGTGTTGGCGCAGAAGACTCAAGGCCTGTTTTCCCGATGAAGCGCCCAGGGTATGATAGCCCTCCTTGTTGAATATCCTGGTCAGGCTCTCGAGGTGGGCCTGTTCGTCGTCTACCAGCAACACTGTCTTTTGGGATTCGGTACTCATCCAGGCTTCGCCCTTCCGAATCATTCCTGAACCGGCTGGAACACGACATCGAGATTTATCTGACCCGCCAGCGCGTTTAACGATTCCTTGACGTCCTTCAAGGACACGTCCTGGGGCACGCAGATCTTCATCTTGACCGAAGAGACGGTCGTGCCGGAAGCGGGGGCCGGTGACAGGTGCGCATCCAGCGTCTCCACGTTGACCCGGTGCTTCTCCAATACTTCGGCAATCTGAACCATGATCCCCGGGGAATCCATGGCCACCACCTCCAGGCGCACGGGCAGCGAAGGTTCACGCTTGTATTCACGGGGATCGATGGCATCGTACAGAAATATTCTCAGTCCCGTCTGCTGCTGGAGTGCCGGCAGCTCCCGCTCCATTTTCGCGATGTCACCCTCGGTCGCGCTAAAGAGCATCATCAGCGAGAATTGGCCCCCCAGGATGGCCATGCGGCTGTCTTCCATGTTGCCCTGGTTGTCGAATACGAAGCGGCTGACCTGATGAACGATTCCCGGCCGGTCGTCCCCCGAGGCGGACAGGATACGAAATTTCTTCATGACGCCTCCCAAACGGATTGACAGCGATCTTAGGGAGCCTAGCACCGCCGGTATTGCCGCACAAGCTGTCAGAAGAAGTCTGAGGTCATTCAGCTGTCTTTCATGTAGTCAACGAAAGGTCATACCGGCTGGGGTCTTTTTTCGACCAGCCTCCGTCTCCACAGCCGACCCCGACGGTGCACAAGACAGCTGCAAATGACACAACAAGCAGAGCACGCGGGCGAACGCTCAACATGGCAAACTCTCTTTTCCCGACAACTCAGTCAAGAGGCAAACGCCAGATAAAAACATTGTTTTTGGAAATATAGCGGTGCATTTCCGTTCCGGCGCTTGGATCGAAATCGAGATCTTCTCCGTTCGAGTAGGAGGTGCCAGCGGCTACCAGGTTTTTTTCCTGTGAATCCAAGACCATGCCGTTGATCGCGCCAAAACCGCTTGTGACAGCCGTGTCCGATCCTACTTCCCATGCTTTCTGGAAAGCCCCGTCAGGGCCAAGAACCACGATAGTGAAACCGTACTTTGCAGAGAGTTGCTCGCCGCTTGTCGGATCAAGATCAATGGCACTGTCATGGTGAAGAGCGGTGTAAACATTTCCCGCCGCATCGGCCTGCACGCGGTTCACTCCAAATTCCACAAAATCCTCTGTCTTGCACCAAATTCTCGCCCACGGGCAATTTCCACTGGTATCCAGCTTGAAAACGTACGCCGCTGGATACTTGTCACAGGAGCGAAGGTCTTCGCCGGACCCGGGATCGAAATCAGTGGCCTGATTACTCTCCCCGCTGATTATCATGTTACCGCTACCATCGACACCGAGATCGGGAGAAAAAGAGTCAACATCCGTTATCACGCTCGAGATGTACGAGCCGTCGAGCCCTAGTCTGGTAACATAGATTCCATCCCTGTCGGTAATATCCTCTCCGTCGGTTGGATCCATGTCTGCGGTACCACTGAACGTATCAACCCGGCCGGCCAGGTAAAGAGTGTCCTGGTGAACGCTCAGGGCATCACACGAGACTGAATTGTCCACAAAATTCACCCATCCAAGAGTTCCATCCTTATTGATTCTGGTGATGAAAACCCATGACTGCACATCCGCTGGGTCGATCTCGTGTACTGTGCTGCTGGGATCGAAGTCTATTGGGTGATCGAACATTCCTATTTTACCAGTCAGGTAGACGTTGCCCACAGCGTCAATCGCCAGGTCCCGGGTAAAATCAATCCCGGATGATGAATACACCAGGTTCCAGACGAGCTCGCCGCTGGAGTCCAACTTTTCGATGAACATGTCTGAATTGCCGGCCGACTGATGCAAGTCCTGGCCGGGCCCCGGATCAAGGTCGACTGAATCCTGAAAGGTTCCTGTCAGGTATAAATTGTCCGATGAGTCGACAACGATTCGCAGTCCGTGGTTTTCACCCGCACCGGCAAGAACCTTGGTCCAGCCGTATGACCAATCAGCATTTAGACGAGTGATGAAAATATCGGTCTTTCCCTGGGATTCGAAAGCATCGACGCCGGCCGAGGGATTAAAATCGGCATCCGACTCGAACGAGCCGATGGCAAACATGTTGCCGGCGGCATCAACCGCCACGTCCGCCGCTCCATTATCGAAGCCACCGCTGGCCATGGTCCTGGCCCAACTACCGGTCTGGTCGTCCGCCAGACATTGGAGCTGATCTTCATAGTAGCCGGTATCGCAGACACACTCCGCCTCGTCGTAACTCAATTCACAATGACCATGGCCGGAGCAGTCCACGCCATCGCATGCGCCGCCCGCCTCTTCGATACAGGCCAGTCCTTCTTCGCGGAAGCCCGTGTCGCACAAGCATCTCGGCTGATCGCTTTCTATGACGCACTTGCCGTGACCGGAGCAATCGATTCCTTCGCAACGGGGATCAGTGCTTGAACTTCCCGCACAATTGCACACAAACACCCCGGTCAAGATTAATAGAGTTAAAGGTAACTTGTGCATAGTTTTGATCTCCTTTGGCTGTGAGTTGACAATGATCGGGCAATAAAACTTATTTGATTTTCCCTTCGGCCCAAGCGGCCGCCTGAGAGGTCAGGCGGCAGGGGCTGTTGCGGGCGGCAGATAGCGCGTCTTTTACCGAGGGATCGCCGATTACACCCAGCGCCCAGGCCGCGGCCGCCTGGACGCGGCAGTCGGCGTCGCTCTGCATGGCTTGCTGGAGATTGCCCAGCAGGCCCTGGGCGCCTCTGAAGCTTTCTTGCCCCAGCGCCCAGGCTGCTTCCAGGCGCACCAGCGGGTCTTCGTCCTTTAGCGCGGAGATCAGCACCTGGGGGTCGGCATCCGGCAGCTGCGACAGCGCTCTGACCGCCGCGGCTCTCACCTCGGCGCTTGCGTCCTGGCGGGCCGCCTGGGCCAGCGCAGTGGCCGCGCCCGGCCTGAACAGATCGCCGAGCGCTTTGGCGGCCGCGGCGCGCACGCTTTCTTCGGCGTCGTCGGCAAGCGCGGTCGACAGGGGCGCTATTCCTCCCTGGTTGCGCAACTCGCCAATGGCCAGCGCGGCCGAGCGGCGCGAATCCGTCTCGGCCTGCGGGTCGGCAAGGACCGCGCCGGCGGCAGTCAGGCCTGCGGACGCCTGGCCCATTCTTCGAAGCAGCCAGCCGGCGCTGCGGGCCACGTCCGGTTCCCGGTGCGAAAGCAACGGCAACAGAAGGTCAACGGCCTGGGGCGGCCTGTAGGTCGCAAGCTGCTCCATGGCGGCAATCAGCGTCCCCGGGCCGTAGCGATCGGCGTCGAGCCGGGCCAGTGGATCGTCGGCCCGGGAGGTAGACACAAGCGTTACCAAAACAGCCAGCAACGTCGTCAACCTGCAACCAAAACAATTCATGGCGTCGCCCCCCGTCCCAAAAACGCAGCACCCGCGTCTATCCACTCGACGATCAGCCACCTTTCATCGTCGCTCACGCCGCCGCTGAATCCGGGCTGGTCTTCGGGATGGGTTTTTCCCTGGCCCAGCGCCCAGGGGGCCCAACCGGGCTCGCCCGTGCAATCGAAGCGGCAGGGAACCCCGAGACGCTCAATCAACCTGCTTTGGCGCGCCGATCCCGGCACAACGTAGGGCCTGCGCGATTCGATGATCCTGCCTCCCGCATCCCTGCGCGTGTCAACCATAGTCAGGTTACCGTAAGCGGTGCTGGTGCGACCGGAGGGAGTGGCGCTCAGGTCGAGTCCTTGCAGGGCGCCGGCCAGGTTGACGTAGTTTCCCGCGGCCGTCGTAGAGTCGTGGCAATTCGCGGTCGAGCAAGAGCGGTTCAGAATCGGCTGTATGTCGCGGGCGAAATCGATCGAGCGCTGGACCGATCTGTCCGACAGGTCAAGCGGGCCGGCCGCGTGAGCCAGGCTGTGCTCCAGCTCGTCGCTGGCAGTCGCCCCGGCGTGACAGCCGCTGCAACTGCGACCGGCGCAGGCCGGTCCTCCCCTCCAGAGCGGATCGCTGCCGAGCGCCGCGCCGTAGTGATCCAGCAGCTGGATCCTCAGGGGCACATCGGACGGCGCCCTTACACTGAACGAGTCATCCGGGTACAACGGGGCCTCGAAAACACCGCCCGAACCGCAGAGCGCTCCGACATCCAGGCCGCCGATCTCCATCATCCAGGGCGCAATCTCTCCGGATAGAGCTTCGAGAAACCTTATCCTCGCGGCCCCGCTGACCGGACCGTTTTCGTCTCTGGCGAAACCCTCGAAGACGACTCCTCCCTCCTGGCAGGCCGGCGGAAGCGCAGGAGGAATCACTCCCGAATCCAGAATGGAGTGCTCCATGACCGGGCGCGGAAACAAATCGGCGGCGTTCGATCTCCCGTACAACGGTTTCCTGCCGCCGCCAATCGGATCCAGGATGGCTATCGAGAATTCGGGCACCC
The DNA here is from genome assembly GCA_964513625.1 of uncultured Myxococcales bacterium. Lineage (GTDB taxonomy): Bacteria > Myxococcota > B64-G9 > B64-G9 > B64-G9 > DATKYQ01. Next base: position 29,656 of record CAZENH010000019.1, read on the forward strand.
GAGCATGATCTCCGTCCTCGGTATTGGTGCAACCCTGGGGCGTGTTGGCCAGGGAAACCAGGAATCGCCCGTCGGCCAGCGGGTAAGGATCGCGCACCCGGCCGAGAGGCGAGCAGCCGTCACCCGAAGGAATGTCTGCTATGCTTGCCAACCATTCGCCCGCGTCGTCCCTCTGACAAAGCGTCCCGGCACCCCAGGTTCCCAGCGGCGGCATGCAGGCGGCAAATTGACGTGCCTGGGCATCCTGGCGGGGAGTCATCGGAACCGACGCTGAAGCGTCACCGTCCGGAACGACTCCGGAGCTTCCCGAGGGATCGGCTACAAGCGGCACAAAAACCGCCGCGCCCTCGCGCCGGGTCCAGCGCACCAGGCGCATGCGCCCGTCCAGCAGGCTGCCGGCCCCCAGGTCGTGTCCCGGTCCGTAGTCGAGTCGTGCAAGATCGGCGCCGTCCGGTGAGATTGCGTAAAGCGTCCTCGACCTGCCGCGGCCTTCGAAATCGACCTGCCCGCCGGGATCTTCTCTCAGGAAAGCAATCCGCCCGTCAGCCAGGTGAAACGGCCTGGTGTCGTCGGCGGGGCCGAATGTCAGCCGGGTGCAAGCAGAACCAATGTCCCCGTTATCGGTGAAGCACTTCTCGCCCCGATCGACAGCTGCGATATCGAGCCGGTAGATGTGAAAGCGATCGTGCAGGTCTGTGCGAATAGCGGCCAGTGCCGATTTTCCATCGGGTGAGATGTCGACCCCGGCGACGTCTCCTGCGGAAAGGCCTGAAAGGTTGGCGAGCTTTCCACTGGGTGCCGCCGGTGACAGCATGACCAGGTTGCCCCCGGGGCGAAAGCCGTCTCCGGCCACCAGGCTGCCGGCGTGACGCGGCGGTGTTCGGCTTATAAAAAGCAGATCAGAAAAACCGAGATCTTCATCCAGGCCGGCCGGGACTCCCTCCCGGCAAGCCGCGCCGCTGGCAACCACGAGCACGAGCGCCGACAAGCGCAACAAAATGCGATCAATGTCTGAGCGATTCGGCACGTGTCTTTGTGCAGGGCCGGTAACGCCCCCTTCGGGCCGGAGCGACCACTCCCCTCTCCTTGATATAGCGAGCCACTACCTCGCGGATCAGCGTGCGCGTATTACGCACGTTTACCCCTTCGGCAAAAACGCAATAACCGTCTCCACCGTTGACGACGAAGTCATTTGTGGCCACGGTATACAGCTTGTCTGCCCGCAATGGCTTTCCGTCCTCGGTCTCGATGGACAAGCAGCGTTTCCCGGACGGCGCCGAAGCGTCGAATTCAACCCTTAAACCCGAGATTTCCATCACGCCGTAAGGTCCGGACAATCCATGCTCAATAATCCGGGTAATCTGATTTCCTGTCAAGGAGACCAAAACGATGTTGTTGTCGAACGGCACCACCTCGTAGATGCGCCCGTAGGTAATCTTGCCCTTCAAGATGCTGGTTCGCAATCCGCCCGAGTTGTACATGGCGATGTCAATTTCTTTGTCGCTCGCCCGCATGGCATCGGTAACCAGGTTTCCAACCGGAGAGTCCAGCCTGGTCTGGTTATTCATTGTTGCAAGCGCGCGCCCCAGCTTGATTTGTTCGAGCCTCTCAATGCTGTGCTTGAACTCGACCAGCTTGGCGGCGAAGCTCTCGATCGGTTTTATCTCGCGCCCGGCGAAGACCGCCGGGGCGCCTTTTTCATCGGTGCGGGCAAAGGGCACGTTATCCTGCAGGTGCACACCGTCCTCGAGCAAGCGTCCGCTGCGGGCGTCCGCCAGCAACTCGACCCGGGCGAACTCCACCCCCCGGGGTCTGGTTTGCACTACCGGGATACCGTTGACCCGGCCCGTGAAGGTTACGTGTTCGTGCCCGCTGATTATCAGATCAACTTCCCCCGGCTTCAGTTGCCTTGCCAGATCGGCCATCTGGCCATGAATCTCGCCGCTTTGAGGATCACGCCGCACCCCGGCGTGGGCCAACACGATTACCACTCCGGCCCCCTTGGCGCGTACCTCGGGCAGAATGCGGCGCAGTGTTTCAAGCAGGGGCTGAAAATCGAGACCCTTGACGTTGAGAGGATTCGTGACCAGCGGAGTCTCGGTCAAGATCAATCCGATCACCGCGATCTTTATCCCCTTGCGGGTGATGATCGTGTAGGGCTGAAGATTGGTCCAACTCACCGGCCGGCCGCTTTTATGATCGTACATGTTGGCGCACAGCCAGGGAAACTTGGATTCCTCGATGCGCTGCTTGATAACGCCCCGGGGATCCTCACTGGCGCTGGAAGGGGTACAGTGATAGCCGACCGGTCCGAAATCGAAATCATGGTTTCCGATCTCGACGGCGTCGTATCCCAGCATGTTGTAGAACTCGATCACCGCGGCGCCCTCGGATGCCGCCGAAAGCAGGGTTCCCTGGTAGAGATCGCCGGCGTCCAGCAGCACGACTCCTCCCGGGTTCTGCTTCCGGGCGGCCCGAATGTAGGCGGCTATGACGTCTATTCCGCCAAGCGTGCGCTTTCCTGTTGTACGATCTCTTCCGGCATCCAAGGAGCCGTGGAAATCGGCCGTCCCGATGACAGTCAGCTTGACAGGAGAAATTCGTTCAGCGCTCGACGAGATCCTGGCCGGCGGGTAGCTGCAGGCAAAAAACAAGATCGAAAGACATAAAATAGCGGCAATTCGCCTCATGGGCGACAATCTCCATCCCGTTCGCCCCCTTCTTCCATCAACAAGGCTACAGTACCAGCCCCTCAGTGTCTATAATTCATTTGCAGTCGAACAACTCGTCGGCCTTGACCCAGACGCGGGTTCCGACGCTGCGCGGTTCTTCGCCCGAGCGTGTAATGGTAATCAGGTAACGCTTTCCTTTCCTTTCGAAGACTTCTCCCCGGTACTGGCACTCATAGTCACAACCCCAGCGGACGCAGTCTCGCTGCTGCCAGCCTTTCTCTATGCGTTTGAGCCGCGTGCGTTCCCGTTGGGAGTGTTGGGCCGATTTCAAGGCGCGATCATGCTCGTGCTTTTCTTTCAAGACTTTGCCGTCGCGGTAACGCACCGTGCAAGTTCCACCAGCGCAACGCAGATCTACAATGACCTTCGACATGCTTCCGAATCTCACCTCTCTCCCCGCCCCGGCCAAGAAAGCGGCAGCCTCTTTGTTGCCGTGTGCCCTCTTATAGCGTCGATCGAAAAACTTATACAAAGCGGCCGAGTTCGATCCTGCGTAGGCATCGCACAGATCGACACCGCGCAGGCGGTCGTCGAAGAACCTGCCGACCACTTCGTAGCCTCCGTGCGGACCGTCCTCATCAAAAACGCGGCAAGGCTCGTCGGGATCCAGAGAACAGTGGCAATCGGCTCCGGCATCGCGTCCTTCGGCCCAGGCCTTGGCGAAGGCAGCGCTGCCCCCGGCAGCACCGGTCCAGTCTTTGCGGGCGTGTCCCCACTTCAGCGATCTGACCGCCTTGTCCCAGCCGATAAAGAAAGCCAGCCCGCTGAGCGACTTTTTCTCCCGGCGGTCTTCCCTGGCCTCGATCAGTTCGGTTTCGATCTTTTCCAGGCGCTGTCGGGTGTTCATTGTTCGCATGCCGGCGGGCAGAAAATGATCGCAACCTGCCAGCGCCTTCTTGACCCCGCTAAGAGTTTTCAAATCCGGCACTTTCACCGAAGACAGGACCTCGAGGCACTGCCGACCCAGGGCTGCTTCGACCCCCCCGCGCTGTGAAAAGGAAGGAAAACGTTTGCCCAAAAGCTCGACCTCCGAGGCAAAGCCGTCGAGCTGCTTGATATTTTCCGGCCTTTGCGCCTGAAGGTAGTCGATCCAGCGCGACAAGAAACGCAACTCAAGCTCGGGGTAGAAATCCGAGTTTGGAAAATCTTGCATGAAAAATATAAAATCCTGCTTCAGCTTGGGAAAAGACACCTTGGCCGCGTCCAGTTTATTGAGACGGTCGCGCCAGGAAAGCTCCAGGTCGCGATGCAGAAAAGTCATCATCTCCGGCAAGTCGCACGGGCATCGCTTTCGCAGGCGAGCAAGCATCCGCTTTATTAGCTCGTGGTTGTCCGCTTTGACCGGAACGGTGTGCAGCCAGCGCAGCGCCGACAGCGTAACTGTCTTCTGAAGCCCGGCGAACTTATCGTGCCGCGGGTTGCTCGCCTTGAAGGCGCACAGCGCCCGAATCGACTCGGCCAAGGTCTCGAAATAGCGCTGGGGATCCTTGAGGCTGGTCTCCTGGTTGACCTTGAGAAAGGCATCCAGAAGCCCGGCCCAGCGATCAGCCACTTTCTTTTCCAGTGTCGCAAGAAAAGCCTTTTGCGGTTTCAGTGCCCGGTAACCGTCAAGATATTCGCTGACCTTGGCCGCTCCCTCGATCGAACTGACCGGCAAGGCGTCGAGGCTCGCGCCCAGGTCGGCGACATCCGCGTCCGACAACTCGACCGACAGGCCTGCATGTACGTCCCACAGGACCGCCCTTACAATCTTGCCTTTTTCGCTGCCCTGTCCGGGAATCTTCTCCGCGTGACCCTGGACACTAAAGTCATTCAGCTTTCCGGCTTTAGAAAGCGATTCCGCCTTGCCGACATCGAAACCCAGTTTGGTGAGCTTCCCCTCCATAATGCCCAAGAGCTTGCGGCGCAAGTAGCTTTTTGCGGCTTGCTCGTCTTTCAGCAGCAGGTTTTTCTCATCTACCCGCGACTCGAAAACGCGCGCCTCGATGCTCTGGGCGGGCGCGGCGGGTGCCGCGTCCGCCGTTTGAGCGGCAACACCCGGAGAAGGGTTCGCCGGGCCGCACGAGAGAAACGATACGCACGCCGGTAAGAAACAAAAAATGATCGCCAATCGCCCAACAATATTCATGCCGACCTCCCCTAGCAATATGAAAATAGCACCGCTGACCGTGCGGCACAAGACATGCCATCGGCGCCGGTGGAACAGTCGGCACTTGACAGCCCGACGCCTGTCGTCCATTAATCCGCACACCGGAGTTGTCTCATGCGCACAGTGGCCGTGGCAAAAACAGACGTCGGCAGGAAAAGAACCAACAACGAGGATGCCTTTTTGGCCGATGGAGAACTGGGACTGTACGTGGTCGCGGACGGCATGGGAGGACACGCCGCCGGCGAGGTCGCCAGCAAGGAAGCCATTCAGGCACTCCGCGACCACCTGCTGTCAAACTCCTCGTGCCTGGAGGATTTCAAACGGAATCCCGACAACGAATCGGCCGACGAAGTCAGGCGGATGATCGACCGGGCGGTTCGCGCCGCCGCCTACCAGGTCTTCGGCCTCAGCCAGATCGACCCTGATCGCAAGGGCATGGGAACCACGCTGTCTTTGCTGCTGATCATGCCGGATGCGGCATTCGTGGCTCACGTCGGCGACAGCCGCATCTACATGCTGCGCTCCGGCAAGGTGAAAATGATAACCAGCGATCATACCTACCTTGCGGCCATGATTGCATCGGGCAAGATGACCGCCGAGGAGGCGGCCCGCTCGCGCTATTCAAACCTGCTCGTCCGGGCCGTCGGATCGCATGACTACGTAGAAGTCGACACGCGCATTCTGCGTTACCGTGCCGGCGACGTGTTCTTGTTGTGCTCGGACGGATTGTCTGGCTATCTCAAGGACGACGAGATTCCCCACCGCGTCAAGAAAGACGATTTGCCCGCCTCGGTCGAGTGCCTGATCAAGCTGGCTTTAGACCGGGGCGGCAAGGACAACATTACAGCCATCCTGGTGCGAATCGATCCCTGACGAGTGCGCTCAGAAAGCGCCTATTCTCTCCACCCATCCAAAGTCGTCTTGCTCGCGGCCGTACTGCAGATCGAGCAGGAAGTCGTACAGCTTCTGCGAAAGCTCGCCGGTCCTGCCGTCTCCGACCTGGTAGTTCGTCCCCTTGTATTGGAAGCTTCCGACGGGAGCGATGATGGCGGCGGTGCCGGCGCCGAAAACCTCGCGCAGCGAGCCGTCCTTCTGGGCGGCGATGACCTGGTCGATCGAGAACCGGCGCTCGCTCAGCTTCACACCCCATTTCGCCAACAGCTTGATGACCGAATCGCGCGTTATTCCCGGCAAGATGCTGCCGGTCAACGGACTGGTCAGTAGCTCATCGTTGAATCTGAAAAAAATGTTCATCGTTCCGACTTCTTCGACGAACTTGTGCTCCTTGGCATCCAGCCACAACACCTGGCTGAACCCTTTTTCCTGGGCCTCCCTCTGGGCATACAGGCTGGCCGCGTAGTTACCGCCGGTTTTTGCCTCGCCCACGCCGCCCTGCACCGCGCGAACGAACTTATCGGCCACGTAAATACTGATCGGGTTGAAACCTTCGGCATAGTAGGCGCCCACCGGGCCGCAAATGATATAGAACAGGTAGCTATCGGACGGCCGGACGCCCAGGAATGGATCGACGGCGATGACGTTGGGCCTGATATACAGCGAGCATCCCGGGCTTTTGGGAATCCACTCCTTGTCCTGCAATACCAGTTTCTTAAGAGCATCGGAGACGAGATCCAGATCCAGTTGTGGAATTACCATCCGTTCGCAAGATCTGTTGAGACGCGCGAGGTTGTCGCGGTGTCTGAACAGGTATATGCCGTCTTTCTCACCGCGGTAGGCCTTTAGACCCTCGAATACCTCCTGACCGTAATGCAGCGCCATACAGGCCGGATCGAGTTGCAGAGTCCGGTACGCTTCAATCCTGGGGCTGTGCCAGCCCTTCCCTTTTTCGTAGTCCATGCAAAACATGTGGTCGGAAAAATGCTTTCCAAAGCCGAGTTTGGAGTCGTCAGTCGGGATCTTCTTCTTTTTAGCTGGTTCCAACTCTTGGACTTCTATCTTCATTATTCATTCCTTTCTCGGGCCGGGTACTCAGAAACGAATCCTCTTCATGGTCGTTTCGCCCGGTTTTATTTGTACGATGATTTCCTTGTCGATGCCCTTTTCGGCATTGACCGCGTGCAGGCTGCATTCGCCCGAGGGCAACTCGATGTCTACCAAAGGCGTTACTCCGAGCTTGCGTTTCTTGTAGTAAACAGTGGTCCAGGGCACGGTCGCCAACCGGAGCCGGCCGGGCTTAGCTGAAGTCACAGGCGTGACGGGCGCCGGGTTTGCAGTCAGGCCGAGCTTCTTCTTGCGCGCCCGGATTTTCCTGGTCTTGTGCCCCCGTCGCGGGCCGTGCCCGGCTGAACCCGTAACACCGGCGTCCGCGCCGACCGGCCTGACCACCATGAGCGAGCCCGCATCGGCCACAGCGGAATGTTGCAGCGCGACTCCCGCATCGCCGGCGCCGGCAGCCTGCGCGCCGTCCGCGGCCGACAGGGACCCTGTAGCGGGCCGCCACAACAAGAATACGAGCAGCAAGGCGCCGACTAGCGCAACTGCCGCGCCCAGGCCGAGCGCCAGGCGTGATTTTCCGGTCGCTCGCTTGCCGGCTTGTGCTGCTTGTGAGGCCGGCAGCACGTCGCTTGCGCTCTTCTGGTCGAATACGGGTGTGTAGCGCGAGATTGATGGTTCGGTATCGTCGCTGTCGATCTTGAAATCCGGCTGCGACAGTCGCAGGTCGCCGAACAGAGTTTTCTGGAGGTTCGTGCCGCGATCTTGCGCTTCCTTAATCAGCTTGCGCTTATGCAGCATGCGCTCGTAAAAGGTCGACTGCATGAACTCGCCGATGGCCACGGTATCCGACGGATCGCGACAGCGCTTAACCATGAAAGACAGCTCCATGCGCATCTCGCCGGCCGTCTGGTATCGCAATTCACGCGATCGCTGCAAGGCCTTCAGGCACACGGCGTCGAGTTCGGGTGGCACGTTCGAGACGACGGCCGACGGCGGCGGAGTGTCCTGCTCGGTAATGGCCTGCAGGATCTCCAACTCGCTGGACTGGCGGAAAAGTTTGCGCCCGGTGAGCATTTCCCACAACACTACTCCGGCCGAGTAGACGTCCGAGCGGGCGTCCAACGGGAGGTTCTTGATTTGCTCGGGAGACATGTATCCGTATTTGCCCTTGAGCATTCCGGTCGAGGTGTGCGAGAAGCGGTTGGTGGCCTTGGCGATCCCGAAATCGACCAGCTTGACCCCCCCCGCGTAGAGCACAAAGACGTTTTGCGGGTTGACGTCACGGTGCACGACTTGCAACGCCTCGCCGTCCGGGCCGACCATGGTGTGGGCGTAGTGCAGCCCCTCGCAGACCTGCAAGGCAATACCGGCTGCCAAGGCCGGCGAGAGGGGGGTCTTGCTCTTGCGAATCTTGCGCATCATTTTCGCCAGGCTCTCCCCCTCGAGATACTCCATGGCGATGAAATACTGATCATCCACGTGTCCCAGGTCGTAAATCTGCACTATGTTCTGGTGGCTGAGCCTGGCCGCGATGCGCGCCTCGTCGAAGAACATCTTGACGAACAGTTCTTCGCGCGCCAGGTGCGGCAGGATGCGTTTTATGACCAGGAGCTTTTCGAAACCGGCGATGCCGGTCTGCCGGGCAACGTAAATTTCGGCCATGCCTCCGGTGGCCAGATGTGCTATCAGCTCGTATTTACCGAATTTGAAAGATTCGCCGCCCTTGCTCATCACGGGACAAAGCTATTTCAGCCCCCCTGCGAAGTCAACTCGTTCGCAATCCGAGACTTCGCTGGTCTGGCTGGTAATCGGGAGCCGAGAGATTTAGAATCACGGCGATCTACCGATGAACTGCTTGACCCGGCAGGCTCGGGGGCATAGGTTGGGTGCGGAGGATGACTACATGAAGGGTAGACATAAAATGCGCTTCGGTATCGTTCTCTTTTGCTTGTCGCTGGCAGGCGCCTTGGCGACGGGATGCGAGGCAACGCGCCAGCGACGGCAAGAGGAACGAGAGTTCAAGGCTCAGATCGAGGCCTACAACAAGCAGGTTACGAATCCTCTCGACAAGATCGTCTGCAAGAAGATCGAACCGACCGGCAGCCACATTCCGAAGCGGGTATGCAAGACGCGTGGGGAGTGGGCCAAGATCCGCCGCGAGGGACAACGAGCCATCGAAAGGTTACGGCCGGCGGATCGGAAATCGGACTGATCCGACTTATGGTTCGACACACCAGGGATCCACGCTGTTATCGTCTATGACGATCTGGCCCGAACCGGCGCTGAGATCGAGATCACCCTCCCAAACATCTTTCGACCACGCGAGATTATCGGTCACCAGCCTGACGATCTTGGCCTGAATGACTCCCGCGGCAATTTGCTGAACTTCGATGCTGAAGTCGAAAACGCACATGCAACTGCAGCGGCCCCAGCCGTCCTCCGGGGCGTCGGTCTCGGTGAAGAGGTAGACGCCGTCTTTCAACTCGACGCTCATACCGTGATCACCGCAACAGTTGAGCAATACACGTGCATCGCCGAGTTTCAGCATCTGGTCGGCCTGCTCATAGCGCCAGTGCAGCACCTCGGCCGAGCAGTAAGGCAGCGGGTCGTCGAACAGGCTGCCCCCGTTGACCTCGAATCCACCGCAGGCGCTCACGTTGTCGTCCTGCACCAGGGCGTTGTCGATGCAGTGTCCGTCCACGGCACAGCTCCGGTCAGCCGGACAATCGCCGCACTGCAAGACTTGCCCGCAGCCGTCGTTCAATGCCCCCCACGGCCCCACAAGCAAAGATTGTCCCGTTGAAATTCTCGCCGTTGGGCAGCCGCTGGGAACCATAACTGATTCCAAGGTTCAACCCGGCGAAGAGATCCAGAACCGAGTATTCGAAGCGCCAGGTGATGTAACTTTCAATGGCATACATACGCAGCCGAAACCGCAACCTGTCCTGATCGATGTCGGCTTGTCCGTAGATGAAATGCGGAAAAAGAGAAAGCGGACCGAGATCGGCGCGCACTCCCACGATGCCCTGGTGGACTACGCCGAAGTTGTTGAGCGCCCCGCTGACCAGGCCGTACTGTACAAACATGCCCAGGCCCCGGCGGCCCGGAACTCCCGACTTCAACGAGGTCAGCAGCGAGTCCCGTTCGAGCATGGCCCCGGGATCGATCGCGACCGTCTGGCCGTGCGCGATCTCGATCTTCTCGGACAGGAGTCGTCCGCCTTCCCGTTGGGCAACATCGTAGATCCCGGGAGGCAGGGCCAACTCCCTGCGGCTGCCGTAAGTTTTCGACAGTTCGGCCGTCACGATGTTTCCTCATAGGGCAGCAGTTGCGAACCGAATTCGAGGTTCACGCCATCGGAATGTCCTGAAAAATAGACAAGCAACATGGCACGGGGAACTTTCGCCGGAACCAGAGTAGCGATCTTGTCGTTTATCTCGGCAAGCGCCGAGCGGAAACCATCTACTCCAGCGCCGGTCAAGAGCACCAGGTTATCGTGTGGAACCCCTCCCAGATCTTCGAGCATTGCCGCAAACTGTCTGGCGTCGCTCTCTGCATAGCGCAACGATCTTTCTCGCTCCCGGCCGCGATTGTTGCCGGCTATTAGTGCGAAACGGGCCACGTCAGCGGCCGCTACCACGGGCAGCAGCCAGGCAATCAGCACAAGCAGCCAAAGAATCCTGCAGCCTTTGATCCGCGGCTTCATCGCCTGTGTCCCCTGCGGAACAGCAGGCTGGTCTGATCGAGATCCACCCGCAACCTGCCGATCTTCTCGATGCCGGCGCCGGACTCGAAGATCTCAGTCGCGGCCGCGCGCACCTTTTCGAAATCGATCTCGTGCGGCGCGAAAAATGCGAAAATGCGTTCATCGGCGGTGCTGTCGTCCAGGACGATGCTGCCGGGCAGATCCTGCTCGCCGCCCGCAACCCGGACCGCTGCGTAAGGCTGCAGGCTGCCATCGGCGTCCTGCGCGACAATCAGCACGAATCCCGATCCCGCCGTCGAGACTTTGAAACGAATACGATCGCCGGCAAGCAGTTGCTCGCCCTCGGCCAGCTGAAACACGCGCCCGGCGCGCAGGCAAAACACCTTCAGCCCGAGGCTGCCCTTGATGCCGCTGTATCCGTCTCCCCCCGGCAGGCCCGGTGTCTTCCACAAGACGATCGCTAAAACAACGACCACGACGCCAAATGCAAAAACCGCGGCCAGGCGCGGCGAAAGCAGCCATTTTGAACGGGAGGCGGGCGAGCCGCCGGCCAACTTGTCGGCAACGGCATCCGCGCTTGACGGAAAGACATCCTGCTCGAACACCAGCCGGGCTTTTTCGTAATCACGAAGCCGCAAGCGGCAGTCCGAGCAGGCTTCGAGGTGACGCCCGAGCGGGTGATCCGCCGGGCAGCCGGCGAGCCAAAAAGCGTCCAGTTCGTACTCCGACGGGCAACCAGTCGCTTGAGTGTTTTCGAGTTCGAGATTCATACCGGCCTCTCTTTGCATCTCGCCTCGCGCGCTTTTCTCCCTAAGAGCAGGAGCTTCTTGCCGACGGTCCTGCGACTGAGGCCCAACACGCCCGAGATCTCCTCTTGTGTCATACCGTCCAGATAAGACATGACCGCGATCTGCCGGGTCTTCTCGTCGACCATCCCGCATATGGCTAAAACCTGTTGTCGCGCCGCCAGGCGCGCTTCAATCCCGGGATCTTTGGCGCGCGCGCCGAGTTCGGCCGGCGCGTGGAACTCGAGTCGCCGGCCGTCCCGGATCACGTTCAGGCAGTAGTTGGTCGACACCCGGTAGAGCCAGGGCAGGCACTCCCTGTCCATAACCAGTTTTCCCGCGTTGCGCAGCATGCGCACGAATACCTCCTGCGTGGCGTCCCGAGCCTGCTCGGGGTCGGCCAGCAGCCGCAAACACCGCCTGTAGATCAATGGACCCAGCCGGTGGTACAGCTTGCTGATCTCTTCCCGGTCCATCCGATTCTGTTGATTATTACCCGCCGGGGGAAAAAAGTGGGAAGCTATTATTCAGACTTGTCAGGAATCATGGAACCCAGCGGTCTTTCAGGTCGAAAGACAGTTGCAGGTGGTGCTTGATGGAGAGCAGATAGATGTCATCGCCGCGTACGGCATATAACAGCAAGTAGTCGCCGCTGATGTACTCTTTAAGCTCGACGCTATTCCCCATGCGTTTGACAAGGGTCTCATGTAGAAGCAGCCCTTTTGTAGATCGGGGTCTTCTTGACAGGAAATCAGCGCCCAATCCGGGGAATCGTCGCAGGTTGGGAAATATTGTACCGAATAACTCATCCAACAGATACGAGAACGCCCGGCCGGCATCACGCTCCTTATGAAAGCGTTCAATCTCTTCAAGGTTCGCTTCGAAGTTGCGGGTCAGGCGGATGTTGCAGTGGCCGCTCATTAGTATGTATCAGCGCTTGCCGGGCTTTTTCTTGTACTTGGCGCGGAGTTCGGACACTTTCAGCATTCTCCCCTCCTCCACGTCGCCCCAGGCGCGGCCGGCTTCATCGAGCAAGGCCAGGTGGATGTGTTCGCGCTCCATGCGGTGGTAGTAGTCCAAGCGCCTGGCGTCGATCAACGCCACGTAGCTCTCCCCGTTACGGGTGATGATCTTCTCGTGGCCCTCGCGAACCTGCTCGGCAAGTTCGGTCAAACGGGCCCGGACCTTGTTCAACGGCACGATATCGGCGGATGTCAACGGCATGATGACTCCTCCAAAACAGTTAATCTAATCAATAACGTATATATTAATTTATTTAGACTGGCATTACAAGGAATTATTCTTGGAACCTATTCCCAAAGCTACTCCGTCCCCATTTGTTCCCATTTGTTCCCCGCCGGTTTGTCGTGTGATAACCTGGCCTGTGGAGGCGCTGGATGCAGCATTGGGAAGAATTGGCCCGGGCGACGACTCCCGACGGGAGCGACATGACCCTCTGCCGGCGCGGCCGGGATTACTTTATCCTGGCCGACGGCAAGGATCTGATGACCAGCCGGCAGCACGGATCCGAGGAGGCCCTGGCCCGCCTGGGCTGCGAGCGGGCGCTAAGGCTAAAAGAGCCTTGTGTACTGGTGGGCGGGTTGGGGATGGGCTTTACGCTGAGGGCCGCGCTCGATGTCCTGCCGGCTTCGGCGACAGTGGTCGTCTGTGAACTTTTGCCGGTCGTCGTGGAGTGGAACCGCGGGCCGCTGGCACCGCTGGCCGAAAGGCCCCTGGACGATCCGCGGGTGAAGATCGAGATCTGCGACCTTTCAGACTTTCTGCGCCGGAGCCCCGGCCGCTTCGACGCTTTACTACTCGACGTGGACAACGGCCCGCGTGCCTGCGCCCAGTCCGTAAATTCCAGGCTCTACGACAACCAGGGGGTCGAGAGCGCACGCGCGGCGCTGAGATCCGGCGGGATCCTGGCCGTCTGGTCGGCCTGGGACGACGCCAAGTTCGAGCGCCGGCTGCGCCATTGCGGCTTCGAGGCGGAATCGCGCCGGGTCCGCGCCCGCCTGAAAAAGGGCGGCGCGCGCCATACCCTTTTTCTTGGCCGGCTGCCCCTCTAAACCTGCTCCGTCCCCATTAGTTACTATTGGGTTTGTTTATTCTTGCAAGATAGAGCGGCCTTGTAATAGGAATGAGCTTGATGACCGAATATTTGACCACCAAAGAGATCGCCGCTTACCTGCGACTAAACGAAAAACGGATATATACCCTGGTGGGCGAAGGCAAGTTGCCCGCTACCCGGGTCGGCGGAAAGTGGTTGTACCCCAAGCACCTCCTGGAAGAGTGGCTCGACAAGAGCACACAGATGCCGCCGGGAGGCTTGGTTTATTCACTGCTGGATCAAATGCTTCTGATGCAGGGCTCCGACGACCCGGTTTTGCAACGCGCCATCCAGTTGTACCAGAGTAAAACCAAGTTTCCGGTCCTGTCGGCCCGGGTGGGAAGCAGCCAGGGGTTGGCCGCACTCGTAAAGGGCATGGTGCATCTGGCCGGCTGTCATTTGAAAGACGACCAAATCAAAAAATCCTTGGCGACGATGGATGGATACTGCCTGATTCACCTCTTCGAACGCCAACAAGGGCTCGTGTACAACGCTTCCAAGTTAGGCAAACAGTCCGAACCAAAAAAACTCCTGCAAGCGGGCATACGCTTCGCCATGCGTCAGCCGGGTTCGGGCACACACAAGCTAACCCTATCTTTTCTCGCCCAAGCCAAGCGCAGCAAGGAAAAGATCAAACAGGTGGGGTCATTCTACACGCACGATGAGGTGGCCCGGGCCATTTTAGCGGGCCGGGCCGATCTGGGAATGGGTATTCAATGGGCCGCAGAACGAAACGGCCTCGCCTTTCTTCCCTATTCCAAAGAGAGCTTCCGCCTGGCGCTGCCTTTGAGCGTCTTCTCCCACGACAAGACGGCCCGCTTCTTGGACTTCTTGTTCACCCAAATACCCAAGCACCTGAATGTCGACTATAGCGGCTACGGCTTCGACAAGCTGGGCCAAATCCAAACCATAAGAAGTCACTGAATACACTGCAAAGCCGGTAAGTTAGCTGCTTTTGTTTTTTGTCGCGCTCGCCGCTGTGGAACCTACTCTGGAACCTACTCCGTCCCCACTAAAGCACGAAGAGTACACCGGCTTCGAGGCCGTTGAAGGGGCCGGTCAGGTTCATTGTGAAAACACCGAAGAAGGCGGAGAACACCAGGTCTACGTTCAGGTATACATGCACCCAATCGGTCAGGTAGATCTCGCCGCCGAAATGAGCCGGGACCCCGGCAAAGACGTAGCTCTGTGTCGACGAGACCGAGGTGTAAGGAAAGATCAAGGCTCCCACCTCGGCGTAGAAACAGCCCTGGGGGATCTTCATGCCGATCATGAACGAGGGCCAGACGGCCAGCCCCTCGGGCAAGTGCTTCACCTCGCCGTTGACCGAGCGGTAGAGGATCCCGTAGGCGCGCAGCTTGAAGGCATAGGCCCACATCCCGTGGCCGTAGATGCGCAGCTTGGCCCCGCCGCCCACCAAGAAAGTGTTTCCCAGGTCGGTGTAGGGAAAGAACGTATCGGCCAGCAGGTCCAGCCTGTCGAGCACTCCGGCGTGCAGGCCGGCGTCGAAATAGGCCAGCCCCGCCGCGGCGCGCAAGGCGAACTTTCCGGCCGGCAAGGTGTGAGTGCCGAGCGCCATCGGCCGTTGGTCAAGCGCCTTGTCTTGTTTATCGGTCCGCTGGTCGAGTTCTTCCCAACCGCTCTCGTCCCCCCAATCGTCGTCGTCAGCCGCCGCGGCCGGCACTGCCCAAAGCAGCGCTAGTACAATGCTCAGCCAGACTGTCGATCTCACGGATGTACCCCTATCGAAAATGCGCCTGCCTGGATTCTATGGTCATTCAGTCAGTGATCGCAAGTCCGGCCGAGTTGGAGATGGCCCGGATGCGGGGGGCGTACATGGCACTCGCCTTGTGAGGCAAGATGCGGAAGGTGCCTGGTATCTCTGCGCGCAGGCGGTAAGTCATCACCTGGCTTCCCTGGGGCAGGCTGGACAGGAAGTGCACCACTTTCTGGTCGCGCAACTCGCGGTAGATCCAGGCCCCATGCTCGAAGCTGCAGCCGCTCTTTAGCTCGACCGGCTCGAAACCCGCCGGTTTGAAGTCCTCGAAGACCAGGTAGCTGTAGTCGTTCTTGCTGCCCACCTCGATGCGCACCTCGATCAGATCGCCGCTTTTCACGCTGGCACCGTCGGCCAGCGGCTGATGCTCATAGCGCCGCACTTTTATCTTCTTGCCGGCAAGCTTACGCGTTTGCACAACCGGCCGCAACAGCGAGTAGCTGCGCTTGACCGAGATCTCGTAGCCGGAACCGGCAATACGCTTTTCCTTGGTGTAGAACTCCAGGAAAGCCGTGGCGTACACCACGCCGCGTCCCGAAAGCTGCACCTCGACGTTCACCTCGCCCGAGCCCAGGGCCGAATCGGGAAGCACGAGCGTGCCGTCGATGCCCAGCACGCTCTTGCGCGTGGCCCTAAAACTGCGCACTTTCTTGCCGTTTACCAGTACGTTTATCGTGGCGTTCGGGTTCAGCTCGCCGCGGGCGTTCATGTAGTCGGTCAAGGCCAGAACGGCCATGGAGGTGTCCTTGGTGCTGTACCAGCGGTTGCCCGAGCGGTTCAAAGTCAGCCACTTGGCCAGGCGATCAACGTTGGGATTCTTGGGATCGACTTTCAAAAAAGCCCTGAGCGCAAAGGAAGTCGTCTCGACCCGGTTGAACCACCACAGCCACCAGCGCGATGGGGGCGGCTTGAAGGTCGCGGTCTGGTTTTGCTCGTCTACCCAGGCCAGATCGGAAAGGTTCTCTGCTACTTGCCGGGCACGGGCCTTCTGATCGTCGTCCCACAACGCAAGCGCCAGCAGGCTCTTTCCATAGGGAGACAACTTGCCGCGCCGCCGGTAGGCGCTCTTCAAAAGATCGGACATCGGCCTTCCTTCGAGACCCACCGCATAGGCGATGAAAACACCCAGGTGGTTCGCCCTCCACTCGTCTGTCCTGGCGTGCAGGCAATCGAGCGCCCTTCTCAGGACTTCGGGGCCGGCGGAATAACCGGCCAGCTTGGCCTCGTGCAGGCCGATAATAGCGTAGGCGGTCATGTAGGGGTCCGAGTCGAAGCCGCCGAACCAGCCGAAGCCGCCGTCGGGGTTCTGCATCGAGGCGATCCGGCGCAGGTTGACGCGGATGATGCGTTCGAGTTCCGCCGAGCTGCGCACCGCCGAGTACCAGGGCAGCTTGCCCAGGTGCTTTCTGATACTCGCCTTCCCGCGCACCGGCTTGAGTTGCTCGAGCGAGACGCCGGCATTTTTGAGCGTGTGCGCCACGACGGCCGCCGGCACGAAGCGCGAGAGCGTCTGCTCGATGCAGCCGTAGGGGTAGCGAATCAGGTAAGGCAAGGCGCGCAGCAGCAGGCCGGCCATGCTGGGCGCAGCCTCGATTGTAAGCCGCGCGCTGCCCGGCCGCCGCTCGGAGGGAAGGCGCAAAGACAAGTTCAACTTGCCTGGAGTCTTGCGGCTGTCCGCCGCGGTCAGCATTTTCTCTGAGCCCCACTCAACTACCGGCAAGGTCTTCTTGAGTGCGTCGCTGTCACTCGTGCTTCGAGCCGTCAGCTTCACTTCGGCCTTACCGGGTTCGTTTGCGCTGGCCGCAAAATCGTGGCGCACGTCCGAGTTTGGTGGAATGCGCAGGTACAGCTCGGGTTTCGAGTCGAGCGACAACCCGACCAGGTCGAGCCGCAACTGGACGTCCAGGGGATAGTCGTAACCATTGTGGACTACGGCGGCGAGTTTGATCTTGTCGCCCTCGACCGCGAAGCGCGGCGTCTCGATGCGGGCCACCAGCTTCTTGGTGGTGATCACCTGGGCCGTGGCCATACCCACCTTGCGACCGGCGTCGACCACGAAAACCCGTCCCTGCCAGCTGGTTACCGAGTCGGGATAGTCGATCTCTACAGTCGCCCGGCCCTTGGCATCGGTAGTTACGCCGGGCAGCCACAGGGCGGTGTCGGCGAAGAACTCGCGTAAGGCTACCGGCGCAAAAGACGCGCCCTGGCCCGCCACATCTCGCCCGTCAAAATCGATTCTCGCGAACCTGCCGGAGAGATGCCCTGCAGTACGCGAAAGCGCTCCGGTGATCAGCGGGCCCGATGCGGATGCCCGTGAACTCAACGATACGGAGTAGTCGCCCACACCGATTTTCCGACCCATGCCGCCGCCACCGCGACCGTAGCCGATGGTGCCCCCGGCCGACCCGCTCGGCAGCGAGATGATACCGGTTTCATCGAGCGCATCGCGATATACCGGCCAGTAGTACGCAGCAGACCCGCCGTAAGGCAGCCCTCCCCGCTTGAACTTCGGTCGGCGCGGTGCCCAGGCGACCAGCATCTGCCAGACGTTGCGCGAGTTGTCCATCCACAGCCCCAGGTAACGCCGCTTGCCGTAGTAGTAGCCGCGGATGTCGCCGGTGGTGTCGCTTTGAATGTAAAGCACCGAGGCGTCGAAGACCGACAGGCAAAACTGTCCCTCGACCGGCTTGCCCTGGTAATCGGTCACTTGGATATCGAACTTGCCCTTGCTTCCGGGACGCTTCTCGGCCTGGTCGGGAGTCAGGCTGACGTTCAGGATCTCCTCGCCGGGCGGGATGAAGATCTCGCGCTGGGCCATTTGCAGCTTGCCGTCTTCGATCATCGCCACTCGTACGAAGAAGTTCGGCGAGCGGGTCTCGTCGGCGGGAATCTCGATGACCGCGCCCGCGCCTTCGAGGCGCATCACGCGTTCTTTGAAGATCTCGTCGCCGCCCTCCTCCGAGTACCAGATCACGGCCCCGGAATTCGGCGTGCCGGGATGTGGCACGCCGACCAGCAGGCGAATCGTCTCGCCGCGCAGGTAGGTGCGCTTGTCCGTCTCGAGCTTGATCTTCGAGAAATGGAAGCGCCCGGGATCGAAGCTGTCTTCGGCGACGTAGAGAATGTGCTCATGTTCGACCCGCGTTCCCTGACTCGCGCTTGCGTGCAGGACGAACTTGTACTGGCCGGCGGCAGTCGCCTTCCAGAAGATGAAGGCGCGCCCCTGGGCATCGGTTGCGAACTTTCCGCTGCCGATCTTCTCGGCCCGTTCCTTTTCACCCACCGGGTAGCTCAGGCGGAAAATCGTGTAGCCGCCCGCGGCCCGGACGGGCTTGTCCTGGGGCGTCAGCGCCTCGATCTCCATCTCGATCCGGTCTCCCGGCGAGTAAAATCCGGCAGGGGTGCGGGTGAAGAGCTGAAACGGATCCCTGGTGACCTTGACTTCGCCCATGCCCTGGATAGTGCGCCGGCTGAGATCGGTCACCTGGGCCTGGATGGTGTAGAGGTAGTCGATCTTGGAGTCAGGCTCGGCCGGCGGCAGTTCGAGTTTCAGTCGACCCTGTTCGTCGGTCGTTCCCTGGCTTTCACGCACCAGTTCCTGGCCGGTGCCCTGGGCGAAGGGTTTCTCGTAAACGATGCCGTAGCCCTTGCCGTACAGCCAGTCGTAGCGAGAAGGCGGATAGTGCACCTGCCAGTAGGGTTGGCGGTAGATCTGATAGCGCACCCGGCCGCCTCCAACCGGCGCTCCGAAATAATAACGGGCGCTGATCTCGGCCTTGACAGCCTTGCCCGGTCGCGCATCGGGCACGGCCGGTGTGACCGTCACCTTGAACTCGGGCTTCTTGTACTCTTCGACCCGGAAGCTGCTTCCGGACGACTGGGCGCTGGTATATCCCTTCTCGACCCAGGCGCTCAGGCGGTAGACCCCCAGCGGAGTCTCCTTCTCGAGTACGAACTCGCCCCCCACGCCGCCGAACTCGTCGGTCGCAGACGTGTGATCGTAGAGCTTCTGGCCGCGCGGATCGAACAGCCTGATGCGCACGCTTCGACCCGGCAGGTTTTCATTCTTGCCCTTGTGATAACCGCGGGCGAAGACCTTGAACTTGATCTTGTCGCCGGGCCGGTAGACCGGCCGGTCGCTGATGGTGAAAAGACGGCTCTGATCGTAGTCGTTGCTTGAGCCGCGGCTGTTGCAATAACGCTGGCCGGTAAAAGAGTAACGTTTTTGGCTTTGGGCGAAAACCGCGACGCTGCTCGAACTGGCGTAGCGGTAGCGGATCATCTCGTGGGTGACACGGCCGTCTGAGTCTGATCGGTATCTCTTGACCCGCACGTGTTCGGCGCCGTTCATCCAGTAGACTTCCTTGACCACAGCCGCGACCCCGCGCACAGGTTTGCCGTCGGTTCCGGTTATCCAGTAGTGGGTCTTGCCGCGATCCTGCTTGGCGGTGATCATCAGGTCGGATACGACTACCAGCGCCACGCGCTCTTCCACTCCGCCCTTGGCAAGCACAAGGTAGGCGCCGATTTCGTCCAGCGGAAAGGCGCTCTTGCCCTGCGTCTGGCGGTGGTCGCCCTTGTCGTTGAGCTTCAAGCTCCAGGAGGCCACCTTCTTTCCAAACCACTTGCGGGCCGCCTTGGTGCCGCCGAAGTTGGCCTTGAAGTCTGCAAAGCGGGCGCTTCTGCTCATCAGCCTGTCTTCGCGCAGCATGACTTTTTCGAGATCGACCCGGTAGGCTTCAAAAGTTACCTTGGATACGTTGCGGGCCATGACCGGAATCTCTTTCTTGTCACCGGGCATGTAAGTCGTCTGGTTGGTCTGCGAGAACCAGGCCCTTCGCAGATCGTAAAGGCTGGCCTTGGCGTCGCCTCTGAATTTCGACTTCGGGAACTTGTCGATCAATCGCCGGTATTCTTTCTCGGCATCGAGATAACGACCGCGGCTTTCTAAAATGCGCGCCCGGGTTCCGACGGCCCGATCGGTCTTGGGATCTTTTGGATAGTCGGAAAGCAACTGATCGATTATCGTAAGCGGATCGAGGCGCGCGCCCGGATCGTATGTTTCGGGCAGACACACGGGATCGCCGTTCCGGCGCTTTTCGGTACATTTCTTCTGTCTGTCCGCGGACGCCTTCTGCCAGGAGACAGGCGGGGCCTCGGGATAGGCCATCAAGAAGGCCGCCTTCAGGTAACGCGCTTCGGCCACCAGCCGGCCCAGGCGCTTGTTTGCCGCCATGCGCTCGGCCTCTTCGAAAACGAATATTGCCTTGCTGCGCTCGGGCCAGGAGAAATCGTAGGTTGCGCCGGGGTCGGGCGGCACGATATCCGTCTCCGGAGTGCCCCCATCCCAGAGCCGGCCGACTTTCTTCAAGGCCTCCGCAAGTGACAGATCACACTCGACCGCCTCGGAAACCAGATTGGTATCGGATCGCGCGCCTGTCTTCTCGGGGGTGCTCTGGGAAAGCAGCAGGTAGGCCAGCCGGGCCGTCTCAAGTTCGCGCACGGAGCGCTTGCGATTGTAATAGTAAAGCGAGATCTGCCGCCCCTCGCGGTGTTCGCGGTTGTAGTAGATCTTGTTGCCGCGCCTGAAGCCCCACTGCTGCATCCGGCCGTAAAGATCGGCAAGCGCGAGACGGGCGCGGGCCTCGAACAGCAATCCGGGGCGAGAGGCCAGAAAGTCATCGAGCAGCTTGAGCGCCTCGTCGAATGAAGACAGTTTGAAAAGCGCCCGGGCCCGCTGGAATGTGGCCCGGGGCACGTCGATGTGCCGCGGGGATTCCTTGATGAAACGGGCATAGGCCTGCTCGGCCCGGCGGAAGTTCTGCTTCTTGAACTCGGCCTCTGCCTGTTGATACAAGCCACTGGATTTTTGAACTTTCCAGGGGCCCTTGTAGAAAACCGGGTCTTTAGGAGGCCTATCGTCTATCAGATCGTCTGCCCCGCCTGGAGCAAAGCCCCAGCGGGAATATCCAAGAAAAGCCCGGCTGGAATCGGCTGGGAAAAAAACGGCCAAAGAGGCCAAGATCATGAAAACACTTACGAGAACGCTTTTTTTCTTCATTCGTCTCTCCCGGGGTTCCAGGTTTTCTACGCACCAGAGCGTGCTTGGGTTTCAGGCTTTTGTAATCTAATGAAACGGAAATGTTCCAACTATTTGGGATCGCTTTATCCCATCAAGTTGTGCTATTTCACCCCAAGTTCAAACTGTTCAGAGTCAATTGACTTCGAGATTCGTCTTTGACAAATTCTAAGGCAAAAAAAAGAGGGAGGAATGTCATGCCGGTCAATAGGGTTATCTTGAGCCTGTTTCTTTTTCTGGTTCTGCTCACGGGCGATGATTTATGCCTGGCGCAGGCCGGCGCCGAAGAAAAACATGCGAAGCCGGCTGAAGAGAAATCTGCGAAGCCGAGCGAAGCCGAGATGTTCCTGGCAGAGGGCGACGCCCTGCTGGCTCAGAAGTCCTTTTCCCTGGCCATTCGACCCCTGACCGAGGCCACCCGGCTGGATCCCGGAAACGCCGAGGCCTGGTTCAAGCTGGGCCTGGCCTACGGAGGCTCGGGCGATTATTCCAAGGCTATTGAAATGTGGAAGAAGGTGCTTGAGATCGACCCCGAAAACCAGATTGCCAAACACAACATCGAGAAGGCCGAGAAGGTGTTGTCGGAAGCGGGCAAGGCGCCCAAGCCCGAACCGCAGCCTGCGGCGGGCGAGCAAGCGCCCGCTCCCCCGCCCCCGACCCCAACGCCGCCGGCAGCCCCGCTGAACTATCTGGGATTGGCAAGCGCGGAAAAGCCGGAGGCCTCGCAGGAAGTGGTTGCCGAAATCGGCGGCTTGCTCGAAGAGCGAGCCCGAAACATTCCTCCTCCGGCAGGGGCCAGCTCCTTCGTCATACAACTGAGGAAGCTGTCCGTCAGCTCTTCCGTCTGCCAGCCCGGCGGGCAGGGCGGATGCCGGCCCAACAGCGCCTCGGTCGCCATCCGCCTGGAAGCCGATTTGGTTTACACCGCTGAGATGCGAACCGAAAAAGGGGAATCGGTCCAGGCACCGGTTCGAGTGCTGCGGTCGTCTCCGCCGAAACTGAAGGAATCCGCCGCGCTGCCCGAGCCTCCGCAATTGCCCGGCCTGGAATCCACCGATGAGCAGCAGCTAGCGTACGTAGCGGCCAAGACTGTCGTAAAAGAAAAAGCGGCCCGGATACGCAAGGAACTTGAGGCCAAGGCGCTGAAGAAGGCGGCTTCAATCACCGGCGACAACTGGAAGAATCCGCAACCGGCGGCGGGCGGCCCCCCGCCCGTTCACGAGTGTCCCAAGTGTCCCGAAGCAGTCGTCATGCAGCAGAAGGTCGCTACGGGCAGCGCGGTAAGTTACGGCGATCCGGAAATCGCCGTCTACCATACGTTGTCCGGAACCGGCACCAGATTCGATTTGAACCTCTCAATGGATTACCAGAGCGATTTCACCCTGAGCGGATCTTCAGATCTGACCTTCAAGAACCGGTTTGCCTCGAGCCACTTTTCCTTTTCCTCCGATTTCGAAGTGAACGGCGACTTCTCGGTGAACGAGGACGGAGACGCCAGCGGCAGCCTGAGCGTCAGCGGAAACGGAGGTCCGCACAGAAATTACGCCCGGATGACGGCGGACGTCTACCTGGTCAGCGAGCTGTTCCTGTTCGCGGAAGCGCAGCTGAACTCCGATTTGAATTTCGGTTCCGGCACCGACAACGAGATACCCTCGGTAGCCGTCTTTTCCGGCCTGGGCTGGGGACGGGTGCTGCCGGTGGCCACCTATACCCGGGTGATCGACTACCTGAACGTCCTGCACCGGCACAACCTGCTCAAGCGCCGGCTGACCGTGGAGGAAATCCAGCGGATGATGGAAATACTCTCCAAACGCTGGGACGGGGCCAAGCAATGCAGCCTGGCAATGCAGGAACTGAGACGCATGGGCGTGCTGGTCACCGAACCGGACGATTTCGTCCGCCTGGAGCTGGTAAGGGCAATAGAACAATCATTCGGCTATCGGGAACTGGGCAAGGACATTCGCGTCGGCGTCCGTTACATCATTACCAACGGCAGCCTGCAGATCATCGCCCCCATCGAGCTTGCCCTGCTCTGGCAGCACAAGATTTCCCTGGGCAAATGGACTTTTGAGCCCATGGCCGGAACCTACTTCTCGCTGGATCCCTTTTTGACAACATTAATGGCCGGAGCGGTGCTCAGCTACCAACCGACTGCCCGCTCCAAGTACTCCATCACCGAGATTCTGGGCGCCGGTGTGAACGGAGACGATGCAAATGTATTCGACCTGGCCTCGGCCGAATACCGTTACTGGATCACCAACCTGATCACCGTCTCGCTTCGCGCCAGCCTGACGTACTTCGGCGGCACGGACCCGGCGCTGAACCTGACCTTCAACATCGGGCTGGCTACGTTCTAGGGGGGCTAACTATTTGGTGTCATGCAGCCTGTCGGCGACGTCGGCCAGATCGGCGGCTTCGAGCACGGCCCGGGTGGGACGGCCCTGTTCGTCGAGGCCGCGGGCGGCGTAGTAGTCGCGGCGCAGTTTTTCAGAATCGGGCACGGAGCCGGCGGCGCCGCCGTCCGTGAGCGGCGTCAGAACCTTCTTGGGCAGGCGATCGTCTTTGACCGTAATACCCATCAGGTTGATAAGCGCCCTCTTTATCAGCCAGGTTCTGGCGCCGATCTTCAGGTAGTCGTCCATTGTCAGGTCCATGCCGCAGAAGGCGCGCAAGGCCGCCAGCGGATCGCTTGAAGCGAAGGTCCACATGTCGAAGACGCACAGCAGCAGCGAATTGCACTGCACGCCGAAGTCCTCGGCGTGCTTGACCACCTCTCCCTTGCCCTCGTCGCTCTGGCCGTCGTAGTTGTCCGAGAAGCCGATGTCGGTCCAGTCGACCATGCCCTGCTCGATCGGATGCATCAGGTGGGCGTTGTGACAGGCGCCGCGGTTGGACATCATGTAGGCCAGCCCCAGCCCGTGCCAGCCGCGCGGGTCGTGCATCGGCAGCTCGAGCCCCTTGATCTCGGCGGTCAGCTCGGCGGCCCCCTTGCCTATCCGGCGCGCGGCCTCGCGGCTGCCCTCGGCCAGGATGTCCCCGATGCCCTCGCGTTTGGCTATCTTGTGCACCAGCTCGAGAATCGCCTCCGCGTTGCCCCAGCTCAAATCCAGTCCGTCCACGTCGTCGCTTGTGAGTATGCCCTCGTTATAGCAGTCCATGGCGAAGGCCACGGTCACACCGCCGCTGATCGTGTCCATGGCGTAACGGTTGCACCACTCGTTGATCTTCAAAATAGCCGCGGCATCCGAGTTGTTACATAACGATCCGAAGGTCGCCACGGTCTCGTACTCGGGGCCGGGGCCTTGCTCCATCTTGTACTCGCCCTGCTCGTTTTTCATCACCCGCTTGGAGGCTATCGGGCAGTTGCTGCAGGCTCCGGGTTTCACCAGGAACTTCTCGGTCATGGTCGGGCCGCCGATCTCGGCCGAGATCTCGAGCGCCTCGCCGACGCGGTAGTTCTTGATCGGCACATCGCCGGTCATCATGCCCAGGTCCATGGACGAGTTGGTGCCCATCTCGGTCAGGCTCTGGGCCGGGACCGACTCGCGGATGCGGGCGAAGACAGCTTTTTTCAGGTCGGCGAGCGCCTGCGGGTCGGCAGCCTCGATCTTGCCTGAGCCGCGGCAGGCAACGGCCTTGAGCTTCTTGGCGCCCATCACGGCGCCCATCCCGGTGCGCCCGGCGAAGTCGTGCTTGTCGTGACAGACGGAGGCGAACTTGACCAGGTTCTCACCGGCCTGACCGATGCACAACACGCGCGCGGCCTTGCCCTCGCCGAAGATCCCTTTCAACTCGTCCACCGTCTCGTAGGAATCCTTGCCCCATAATCCCGCTGCATCGACCAGCTCGACGCGCTGATCGTCGATCACCAGCGTCAGCGGAACATCGGAGGCTCCACGCACGATGACGGCGTCGTAGCCGGCCGCCTTGAGCTCGGGGGCGAAGCTGCCGCCGCAGGTCGACTCGCCCCAGATGCCTGTCAGAGGGGACTTTCCGCAGACGGCGAAGCGCGAGGCGCCGGGGATCTTCGAGCCGCCCAGAACACCGGTCATTATGTAGAGCGGGTTTTCCGCCGAAAGAGGATCGAGATTGACGTCTTCCTGCTCGAAGAAAAGCCTGGCCGCCAGGCCCGCGCCGCCCAGGTACTCTCGCCACAGCTTCTCATCAATCTTGATGCGCTCGATCTTGCGTGTGCCGAGTTCGACTTCCAGCGCCGTTCCGCTGATACCGTGCATGCCGTTCCTCCCGCATATGTGTTCACTCGAAATGCCAATGCTATCCAACTTGTTCACCTGAATGCAAGCCGTGATCTTTTTTACAGCCTGTTTCAGTCGGTGCATGATAGGCTGTCTTTGATTTTATTAATCTCCAGGGAGGCACGTAATGCCAGAACGAATGGTCGAACAGTTCATGGAAATGGTGCGTATCGATTCCGAGTCGGGCAACGAGGCCCGCATGATGGAATACCTGCTCGCCAAACTCACCGGCCTCGGCGGCCGGGCCGCGCTCGACGACTACGGCAACCTGCTGGCCGAGTTTCCCGAGAAGGGCTGCAGCGGCAAGCAACCCGTGTTGCTATCGTGCCACGCGGACACCGTCAAGCCGGGCGTTGGAATCGAGCCCGTGCTGAAAGACGGCCTGATCCGCTCAGCCTCAGATACGATTCTGGGCGCCGACGACAAGGCCGGAATCGCCGAGGTGCTCGAGGCGATCCGCATCGCCGAAATCCACCCGCCTATCGAGTTCGCGGTCTCGCGCCAGGAGGAAGTCGGCCTGCTGGGAGTCAAGAAGATGGACTTTTCGCGCATCACAGCCAGGCGCGGCTTCTTGCTGGACAACGACAGCCTGGACACAATAGTCGTCGGCGGTCCTTCGTATTTCGCGATCGACGTCGCGATTACCGGAAAGTCGGCCCACGCCGGCATGGAACCGGAAAAGGGAATCAACGCCATCCAGGCCGCCGCCAAGGCCATCGCCGCGCTCGAGCTCGGCCGGCTCGACGGCGGGACGACGGCCAACGTGGGAGTGATCGAGGGCGGCTTGATCCGTAACGGCGTACCCGACAAGGCCAGCTTTTTGGCCGAGTGCCGCAGCTCCGATCACGAAAAGGGTGTTGCGCTGGCCGCCAAGATGGAGCGCATCATCCGCGAACGGGTCGAGGCCGTGGGCGCCAAGGCGTCTATCGAGGTCGACAACCTGTGCGAAGCTGTGACCATTCCCGACGACGCACCCAGCGTCAAGATTGCCCAGGCGGCTTACAGGACAGTGGGCATCGAGGCCAAGCCGATCTTGATCACCGGCTTCACCGATGCCTCGATCTACAACAACCGGGGAATCGAGATGGCGGTGGTCGGCGTCGGCGCCCGGAACGAGCACTCCACAGACGAGTGCATCGCGGTGGCCGACATGCAAAAGGCGCTAAAGGCTTTAGTCGAGATGCTGCGTCTTTGCGCCGAATAAATATTTCAAGAGCGAAGGCGACGGCCGGGGCGGCCCGAAACCAGCACGAGGAGAACCACGATGAATGGAAGAATCAGGATGGCGGCCGCCGGATTGGTCGGCTTGTTGTGCGTCGGACTTGGAGGTTGCAACCCCGGGGATCAGCAAACGGGGATCGTCAGGGAATTGAGTTGGCGTAACCATCCCGGCGGCGGGCCGCTGAACCTCCCCCCGGGAGACTACACCACTCCCAACCGGCAGCAGTGCGGCACCGGTTGTGTCGTCTGGGCCTCCGTGGGTGCCTTGGAAATGCAGTTCAAGATCGACCAGGCGAATCCCGACCTGTCCATCGGTCTCGACCCATATGGTTTCCTGGGACAGTTTTCGGGTGGTTCGGTTTGCGGTGGAGTGTGCGGGCTCGACACCAACAGCGGCGGGGCTTCTTTCGAGATCGAATGCACCCTCGAGAAACTGCGCGATGTCGGCGTTCCCCGTTCCGGGGGGGGAGTGCTCCCGAACTACAGGATCACCAGCTTCTCGGAAATGCCCGGAGTATCCAACCAGGAAATATGGGACCAGCTTCAGTACGGCCCGATCCTGACCAACATGAACGCCGATTCCGGCCATTCGATCTCGAGTTGCTCCTCGGGTACGGGCGATCACGAGGTGGTCATCATCGGATATCAGGAAAATGCCAGTGGGATCGTCAAGGTCCAGATCAAGAACAGCTGGGCGAACAATGAAGGAACCCGTTCCTACCCCTGGCTGGAGATCGCGCCCGACAATGCCTGCGCTATCTTCCATAACCTGCGCAGCTACTTCATCAGCGGAGCCTACGCCGACGACCAGGTTTCCGATACCGACGGCGACGGGTTCGAAGACTTCATCGACATGTGTCCTGGAACACCCAGCACTTCCAACAGCAACATCGACGGCGACTTCTACGGTGATGCCTGCGACCCCGACCGGGACGGCGACTGGGTGCTGAACTTCGACGACTGCCAGCCAGACAACAAGTACATGGCCTACAATCTCGACGGCGATTACATCTGCGACAGGTACTTCGAAGACTCAAGCGGCGATACCGACTTGTACTGGGACACTGCGGTATCGGGAGACTGCCCGGGAGGAGCCACGGGTTTGCAGCAATGCTGCCTGGACGAATGCGAGCGGCTGGACGGGCTCGGGCTGTCCTATTTCAGCCGGTCGGCATGCGATGATGCTTGCAACCAGGTGGACAACTGCACGCCGGTCAACGACTATGTTTCCGCCTGCCGCAACGTGTTTCTGTGCCTGACCCAGGAAGACCAGAACGAGGGCAACTGTGATACGTTGCAAATCGGCTACCAGACCTTAAAGCAACCCTGGCAAAACGACCTCGATGGGTGCCGAAACCAGTACGGCAACATGAACCAGAGCGATGCCGACGGGGACGGAGTGGGTGATTTCTGCGACGACGAGCTGATGGTCGCCAACCTGGCGCTGACCGGGGTGACTTATTCGGGTAATGGAAGCAGAGGCGGCCTTCAGATTGCTTCCACCTGTTACACCGGCAGCTATGACATAAGCTTCGACAGCTGGGGTGGCGGCCCCGAGGGCGTCACCCGAACCGGCACATCCGTGGGAGCCTGCTTCTGCCCGCGCGACCCGTGGGATGCCGCCTGCACCGATGAGTGTCCCCTGCTGGGAGAGGCCCCGCTCTCGGATTCCAGCGACAACGCCTGGGATCCGATCATCTCGGACGATTGCACGCCCGCCGCTTACCCGGCCAACGGGACCCAGGCCGCCGATGACCAGGCCGCCAACCGTTTCCGGGACCGATCGGTTGTTTTTGGACCCTCTTTGGACAATCACCACCTGCTCGACTGGGACTGGGAGCATTTCACGGACCCGGAGAACAACTACGCACTGGTGGACGTCGGCTGGGGCCAGAGCAACATCGGCACGGTCAAGATCCGGGTGGATTACCCGGACGGCAACGGGGCGCCGGGCGAGGACCAGAAGGCCTTCAGCAGAGAGGGAGTGCCGATCAAGCAGGGATGCTCGCCGACCACGCTTGGATTCGAAAACTGGGTCGGCCCGCCTGTCGATATCATTCCCTGGGACTGTTCCGGGGCCTGGATGGACGGCATGGCTATGATCCCGGGCTCCCGCTGGGCCCCGATGGCAGCCGGTTTGGTTCAGAATCTCGACGGGACCGTCTACCAGGCCGTGATCTTCGAAAAAAGCCTGTGCCGCCCGGTGCGGTTTCTTGAGCTGCAAACAGGCGTAGCCGCCGCCCCTCCTGATCTTCGGCAGTCCAAGCGAGCCGCCGGAATGTTCAAGCCCGAGCTTCTGGGCTTGCCCGCGGGCGACCGGATTCCGGCTCTGGTCATGTTGAATGAGAATAAGGGCGCCGGTCCGGCTCAGTTGTGGTTCGCAACGCTTTCCGATGAAGACCATCGGCTGGTGAACGGGACGGAGATTCTCGGTGCGGGAGCGCAACCGCCGGATGTCGTCTCGGGCGAAATCATTTTCGACGATACTCACCAGGAACTGCTTCTTGCGGGACGCTTGAACGACGACCCCCGGCTGGGCCTGTGGGGGCTCGATCTGGGCACTAGTGAATGGAAGACCGAGGGCTTCCTGGAGGCGCCGGCCGACCTGAGCGGCTTCCGGCTGATCAGGAATCCTGGTAGCGGTTTCTTGTTCCTTTTAGGAGGACAAACGAGTGACGTAGATTGGCCGGCACTACAGGCCTTCGAGCCCGTATCCAACCAACGCATACCCATGGCCCAGGGAACGGGCGCCGACCTTCCCTTGATCCGCGACGCCGGGGTTTACCAGAACTGCAAGACCGGCGAGTTCACGCTCTACGGCGGATCGACCGGCGACAATCCGAATCTCGACATCTGGAAGATTGATCCGATGGGATCGAGAGCTGAGAAAATCGGCAGCGGCGGCACGGGACCCGGGGCCAGGAACCGGCCGCTGGTCAACTTCGACGGAGACAAGATATGGGTCAGTGGCGGCGAGATCGGCGCCAGCAGCCCGGCATTCGTGGTTTGGCGGTTCGACCCGGAAGCTTCCGCATGGCGCGAGTACCGCCCTCTCGATCCCGAGGCCGTCAAACCGGACAGCCTGAGCGGTATTTACGCTCGGGAAGCGCCCGCCGCCATGTTGTTCTTTGCCGGGGCGGACGCAAGGCAGTTCACGGCCACACTAGAGGCAGGCGGCGCCGATCTGGGTATCCTGGTTCGCGACCTGGCCTCGAACCAGGTCATCGGAACGGCTATGGATCCGGGCAAGCCCCGGATGGTGCAGTTCGCAGGAGAATCCGAGGCCGTCTACGCCATAGAAGTGCGCGCATTTGATACATTCCCCGAGGACGCGGCGGCCCCGTTTTCGATCACCGTCCAGTAACGACTGTTTTCACTCGAGGCACTGAGACCCGAAGCCTCATTTGCGTCTGCGTCCAAGCAGAATCAGAAGCAGCAACAACCCGAGCCCGCCCGGGAAGCCCGGTGCGGCCGCGCAGGCGCATCCGCCGCCCTGGGTAAGGCTGCCTTCCAGGATAGTGCAGCGATCCCGGCCATCCAGCGGGCAGGGATCGTCCGCATCACATACTCCGTCCCCGTCAAAATCCGGGCAGGGAAGGCATTCGTCGGCCGGATCGCGGGGGCAAACGTCCAAGGCGTCGCATACTCCGTCCCCGTCGTGGTCGTTGCACGGGATGCAGCTGTTGCCGGGGTCCTCCGGGCAGGGGTCGACGCATGTGGGCAGGCCGTCAGCGTCGAAGTCGGACTTGTTTGCACAGGCCGGACAATCGTTGGACGGGTCGCCCGGGCAGGGATCGATCTCGTCACAGATAGAGTCCTTGTCGATGTCGAGACAGCCGACGCACTCGTCGGCCGGATCGTCCGGACACTCGTCCGACACGTCGCATACGCCGTCCTCGTCCGCGTCCGGGCAACCATCGCACAGGTTGCCGGCGTCGTCGGGGCAGATATCGAACGAGTCGCAGATTCCGTCCCCGTCGGCGTCCGCGCATGCCAGGCACCCGTCGAGAGGATCCTGCGGGCAGGGATCCTGCGCGTCGCAGGCGCCGTCGCCGTCGTAGTCGACGATGACGTGCTTGCAGCCGTTCTGGACCAGGCACTGGTCCCGGGTGCACTCGTCGCCGTCGTCGCAGTCCGAGTCTCTTACACATACCACGCAAGCGTCTGACTGTTCATCGCAGGCCAAACCATAAAGCAGGCACGGATCGCCCGCACCCGTGCAACCCGCGAGAGGATCGCAAACTTCGTCCCCGTTGCAGTACAATCCGTCGTCGGCGCAAGCCGAGTCGACGGGAGTATAAAGGCAGTTGCCCGCAGGACAACTGTCGCTCGTGCATGCTATCTGGTCGTCACAGTCTGAATCCTGCAGACATCCGGCGCAAACGTCCCGGATCTCGTCGCAACTGAGCCCTGCGGCCGCGCAAGGATCGCTGCCCGGCCGGCATACGCCCGCCGAGCAGCTCTCCGTCCCCGTGCAGTAGGCCCCGTCGTCGCAGTCGATGTCGGCGACACAACCGCTGCAGGCATCCAGGGCTTCGTCGCAGGTCAGCCCCGCCGGACACGGATCTCCCCCGCCCGGCCGGCAGACGCCGTCCAGGCAGGTTTCCTGGCCGTCACAGAAAGCTCCATCGTCGCAGTCGGAGTCCTGCTGGCACTCGACGCAGGCTTCGAGTTTCTCGTCGCAGGTCTGGCCCGCCAGGCAGGGGTTGCCGGCCGGCACACAGCCGGAATGGAGACTGCAGCGCCCCGGCCCGTTGCAGTAGACGCCGTCGTCGGGGCAGTTGGAATCTTCGGGGGTGAAGACGCAACTTCCCGCATCGCAACTATCGTCGCTGCAATCGACTCCGTCATCGCAGTTCGAATCGATGATGCACTCCGCGCAACTATCCGTGGCCTCGTTGCAGATCAGCCCCGCCCCGGCGCACGGGTCTCCGTTGCCCGGACGGCACAGGCCGCCCTGGCAGGTCTCCGGCCCGTTGCAGAACGACCCGTCGCTGCAGACGTGCCCGCACCAGCCGCAGTTGTCGGGGTCGATCTCGTTGTCCTGGATCGGATTGGCGATAAGCGGGCAGTTGTCGATGTCGTCGTCGACGCCGTCGCCGTCGCTATCGGGATCCCGCGGATCGGTCTCGCCGCTGTCCATCAGGCCGTCGTGGTCTAGGTCTTCCTGGCCGTCCGACAAGTTGTCCGAATCGCTGTCGGGATTGGTGGGATCGGTCGTGGTTGCCGGATCTTGATCGGGCACGAAGATCGCCGGGTCGCTGCCCGCAAGCGGCCCGTCCCCGTCCGGGTCGGGCACGCCCGAGCTCAAACCGGTCTCCGTGCCGTCGAGGATCCCGTCGCCGGCAGCGTCGCTCATCGGCCGCGGGCCCGTGCCCTTGTCGAGTGTCAGAGAACCCTGCAAATAAGTTGTCCCGGCCGGCAGCAAATCCGTGACCCGGGCGTTTACGGCATCCAGAGAGCTTTCGTTGGCGATCATCATGCTGTAGCTGATTTTATCGTGCGCCAAGACCCACAGCGGGGCGGCCCGCATGAAAACAGTCAAGATCGGGTAGTCGCTGCCGAGATCGATCTGCTCTCGAGATCCGCTCGACAGCCTCTGGGCCCGGGCCGCTTGCGCAAGGATGACGACTGACGCAAGAGCAAAAAGGATCTCACGCAGAATTGGCCTGGTCTTCAATTTTTTCCTCTCTTCGACTAGCGAAGTTTAATCTTAGCATGTCATCTACTTCGCGGCCAATCTTGAACTTGACCGCCGGCCCGCAAATACGTACCTTGACCCAATGATCGAGCATTCCAGCGCGGCCGAGCCCGGCGCCCGGCGCCGCGGTCTTTTGATCGACGGGGCGCTGGTTGTGTGCGTCATCCTGTGCGGATGGATCCTGTACCAGCCGGGCGTCTTCTCGGTCGACGAAAGCCATTACCTTCTAGCCGCAGACGCCTTCGCCCAGCGGGGATCGTATAGCATCGAAAACGGTTTCGAGCGTTACCATGCGCGAGAATTGTTGTTCTTCTACACAGTGGTGCCGGATGACGTCGAGCATCTCGGAAGCGTGTCGACCGTCCCGCCCTTTCATGCGATCCTGGCGACGCCGTTTCTTTGGCTGTTCGGATTTCATGGAATGTTCCTGCTGAACCTGCTCGCATTCGCGGCGAGCTGTGTAGCCGTCCGGCGCCTGGCCGGCCGGCTGAAGCCCGACGGACACTTCGCCTTGATCGCCGCGGCGGTCTTCGCGCTCGGTTCGTACGGCCTGGAGTACGCCCTGGGCATCTGGCCGCATGCGCTTTCGCAGGCCCTGGTCGTCTGGTCGATGCTGATTTTCGTCAGCGCGTCAGAGTCGAGCGGCAGGCGCGCCTGGATGCAGGCCTGCCTGGCCGGGTTGCTGCTCTCGGTGGCAACCGGGGTGCGCCTGCAGAACATCGTCTGGCTGCCGGTATTCATGGTCATGGCCCGTTGGGCGCTCAAGTGTTCGTGGCCGCTTTTGATCTGGCACCTGGCAGGCTGGATCCCGCCGCTTGCCGCCTACTCGCTCATCAATCTCGCGCGACTGGGCACGCTCAACCCGTTCAGCTATGGAACGCACTCCGCAGTAGCAGGATCGTTGCCCGTCCGCTTTTTCGTCTGGATGGGAGGCCACGGGTGGATCGTTGCGATCGCCTGTGTGGCTGCCGCCGCACTGTTCTGGCTGCGGCGCAAGCTGCGCCTTAGCTGGTTACTTGCGGGAATACTGGTGACCGTCGCCGGTGCCCTTGCGCTATCATCCGAACTCAGAGCTGTCTCGGCCCACTGGCTGTCGATGGCAAGCTTCCACATAATAGACAGCGTTTTCATGCCGGCCAACAGCGTCTCGATGGGATCTACCGGCAACCAGTTAGGCCAGGTGCTCTACGGGGGCGTCCTGAAAAAGGGCCTGCTGGAGGTTGCACCCGTCCTGGTGCTCGGGTTGCTGATCCTGCTGGGAAGAAAAGTTCACACGACCGCTCCGCGCGCGCTCGGCTTCATCGCCGGCACGGCCTTATTGGGAGCGGCCGTGCTGCCGCTGATTGTCAGCGCAGGCGGCCTGTGCTTCAACCCGCGATACCTGCTCGAGATTGTCCCCGGCTTGCTGATCGCTTCGCTGTATATTGGCCTTCGGCTTTCGCCCTCATGGGCGATGCTCACGGCCGGCGCCGGGTTGGGCGCTGGCCTCGCGCTACCGACCGTTCTGCATCCTGGAAGCGTCGAAGACCCGTCAAGCGGCCTGTTGCCCATGCTGGCACCGCTCGGCATAGCCGTTTGCCTGCTTATCACGGCAGCGCCGGCCCTGTGGAAGAAGGACTTTCTCCGGGGCGCGCTGCGTCACGCGGCCGCGGTCTTGCTTGGCGCCGCGCTGGCCTACGGGACGCTGATTCAACTCGGCGTCGATCTGAATCGCTCGCTGAGCATACGTCGGATTGCAGGCCGCATTCTGGAAGAGGGCCGCAAGCTGCTGCCGGACGACTCCATGCTGATTGCATGGGAGGCGCGCAAGGACATCTTCTCGCCCCTGAAACTCGACCGCGACATCCTGATTGCGGGTGCCGCCCGGGGTGACCAGGACATGCCGCAGCTGA
The DNA here is from genome assembly GCA_964513625.1 of uncultured Myxococcales bacterium. GTDB lineage: Bacteria > Myxococcota > B64-G9 > B64-G9 > B64-G9 > DATKYQ01. The sequence continues at coordinate 64,023 of CAZENH010000019.1, forward strand.
TCCGCCGGGTGATTGCCGATCGCCGCGTTTTTATCTTGAAGTCGGGTATACCCGCCGACATCTGGGCAGGCTGGTCGGCTCCTTACCGACTGCGGGAACATAGGCGCCATGGCCTCGAGTTCGTGGAGCTTTTGCCATGAAGAAGTTGCGCTGAGGAAGATGATGCCGAACTGCTGCTGGCGGTGTGGGCAATGACCGGACACGATCGGGCCCCAACTCCGAACGGGCGCAAGAGGGCCGCATGGATTCCCCTGTTGGAGTCGATAACAGTACTCGGAATCCAGGAGGGGGCTTTCCTGATCCTGCTGGCTCCGGTGCTGCCTGCCGACCAGGCGGCCGTCTTGACCGTGGCTGCCCGTATCTGGCAAACACTGGTGATGCTGCTCGATGCGGGGATCGGAGGCCTGGTGCTGCTGGTTTCTTGGGGCGCTCGCAAGCAAGTCTAAACCATCTGTTCGTCGTGCATTTATTCGTCGTCTGAGAAAAAACGTGCTATACAGTTGATTCATGAACAGGCCGGTCATCGAGGGCGGAAAGCCTGTGCGTGACACCTATTTGGTCTTCGGCAGGCCGCGCATCGAAGAGCCTGAAATTCAGGAAGTGATTGCCACTATCCGTTCCGGATGGATTGGCACGGGCCCCAAGGTACAGGCGTTCGAAGAAGCCTTCCGCAACTATGTGGGACGTCGCCATGCCTGCGCGCTCAGTTCCTGCACGGCCTCATTGCATCTTTCCATGCTGGCCAGCGGCGTAGGCGCCGGCGACGAGGTCATCACCACGCCGATGACATTTTCCGCCACGTCCAATGCCGTCATCCATGCCGGCGCCAGGCCGGTATTCGCCGACGTCAATCCGCGAACCATGAACATCGATCCGGATGAAATCGAGAAACGGCTCACGCCGAGAACCCGCGCCATCATCCCGGTCCACTTCGCTGGACGCCCCTGCGAAATGGAGCGGATCATGCAAATCGCCCGGTCCAGGCAGTTGCTGGTGATCGAGGACTGCGCCCATGCCATCGAAAGTCGCATCGGGAACAAGGCCACCGGGACTTTCGGGCAAATGGGTTGCTACAGTTTCTACGTCACCAAGAACGTGATTACCGGCGAAGGCGGAATGGTGACCACCGATAGCGACGAACTGGCCGAAAAGATCAAGGTCATGGCTCTCCACGGAATGACCAAAGACGCATGGGGTCGGTTCTCCGACGAGGGATACAAACACTACCGGGTGGTGGAGGCCGGATTCAAATACAACATGACAGACATCCAGGCCTCATTCGGCATCCACCAGTTGCCGAGGATCGATCAATATCATCGCAGGCGCGCCGAAGTCTGGAAACGTTACGACGAAGCATTCGGCCGCTTGCCCTGCAGGCTGCCCGAGCCGGTGCCGGATGGAACCGTTCACTCCTTGCACCTGTACACCATACTTCTCGATCTGGAACGACTTTCGATCGGTCGCGACGAGTTCCTGGACGCACTGGATCGAGAGAACATCGGAGCCGGCGTTCACTATATTCCTGTTCATCTACACCCTTTCTACAGGAGCAAGCTGGGTTGCAAACCGGGAGACTATCCCCACGCCGAAAGCATCGGCGAGAGAACCGTCTCGTTACCCTTGTCGGCCGGACTCGAAGAGCAGGATGTGCAGGATGTAATCCAGGCGGTTACAAAGATCCTGACTTTTTACCGGCGGTGAACAGGGTGAAGGTGATCATCATCACGAGTTCGTATCCATTGCATCCGGATGACTCCGCCGCGGCCGCCGGACTCTTCGTTCGCGACTTCGCGCTGGAGGCGGCCAGACAGGGCCACGGGGTGAGAGTGCTCACCCAGCAGCGATCCGGCCGGGTGGTGGAGGATCCCGAACTGAGTGTCACCCGATATTCCTGGAGCGGCGATAAGCCTCTCTCCTCGCTGAAATTGGCAGACCCGAGGGATTGGCCGGCGATGGCCAGCGTGACCGGCAACGGATACCGGGCGCTGAAACAGTTGGTGGCGCAAGAAAGACCCGATCTGCTCGTCGCCATGTGGGCGGTTCCCGCCGGGTTGATGGCCAGGCAAATTTCCGCAACCCGCGGGATCCCATATCTAGTCTGGGTGCTGGGTTCCGACATCTGGCGATACGGAAGAGTTCCCTTGACCCGCTGGGTGATCCGATTGATCCTTCGCGGCGCAGACCGGGTATTTGCCGATGGCCCGGCCCTGGCCGAGGAGACCGAGGCGATCGCCTCGCGACCCTGCGGATTTCTGCCTTCATCCCGGAATCTCCCGACCGGAACTCCCAGGCCTCCCGAACTGGATCCGGGTTTACGCAATTTTCTCTTCATCGGGAGGTTTCACGAGAACAAGGGAGCCGACTTGCTGATCGAGGCGATTGCCGGAATGGAACCAGAAGAAAGGCGCAACCTGCACTTCTTTCTCTTCGGCAAAGGTCCGCAGGAAAACCGCTTGAAGAGGATGATCAATACTTTTCATTTGCATGATACGGTGTCATTCATGGGTTATGCAGACAGGCTCCGGACCGCTTCCATGCTGGAACACTGCCACGCCCTGGTGGTGCCATCGCGCATCGAGAGCATACCGTTGATCTTGTCGGATGCGGCCCGGGCAGGTTGCCCAGCCGTGGTAACAGACGTGGGCGATATGGGATTACTGGTCAGACGGCATGGAAACGGGATTGCGGTCATGGCTAATCCCGAGTCCATCAGGCGCGGGATTCTCAGGATGGCGAAGAAAGACCGGAATGATTTCGCCGGCGGATGTGCAGGGTTGGCCGGTGCGTTTTCGCTCGAGGTCAGCGTCAGCAAGGCCTTCGGGTGATCGGTTCCGTGAGACGAATTTATGTTCGACTTGCTCAGAAAAAACCGGCTCCGGCTCGGGCAGGATCTGCGAGACAGGGAAAAGCGAAAACTGTTTTCGCCGGCATTGTACAGCCTGGACGATTCCCTGCTGGGAGCCATCGATGAATTCGCACACGGCAACTTGATCGACATCGGCTGCGGCGATATGCCCTATCGCAGCGTAATCGAAGCAAGAGTCGAACGCTACGACACCATCGATCGTGAGATTCGCGGTTCGCGACCGACATATTTAGGCGACATCCAGGACATGCGAATGATCGACAGCGGCCGCTACGACTCGGCCTTATGCCTGTCCGTGCTGGAGCACATTCCCCGTCCAACCAGGGTACTCGAGGAGATCCACCGAATTCTTGCGGCGCACGGCAACTTGATCCTCACAGTTCCCTGCTTGTCCAGGCTGCACGAGCAACCGCACGACTATTACCGCTACACGGAACACGGCTTGCGGTTTTTGTTGGGCTCGACGGGCTTCGAGATACTCCGGTTGGAACCGACCGCCGGCATCTTCAGCTTTCTCGGGCATCAGATCTCGACCGCGTTTCTGTGCTCGGTCTGGCACCTGCCGGTAATCAAGCAGCTCGCCTTCGGCTTGAATCTCTTGCTCGTGGTGAAGACCTGCGCCCTGGCCGACGAGGCCCTCAAGACCCACAGACTCGTCCCCATGGGATATCTCTGCGTAGCCAGAAAAAAACCGAAGTTGAAATCGGCTTCGGGCGACGGATGATTGGAGTAATGGGAGTAATGGGAGTAATGGGGACGGAGTAGCTC
>CAZENH010000019.1:67756-73429 GCA_964513625.1 uncultured Myxococcales bacterium
GGAGTAATGGGGACGGAGTAGCTCTGATGCTAACGAGTACTAGACGGGGACGGAGTAACTTCGGGGGACTTCGAGCGCGGTAACTCGATTTGCAGCGGGGTACTCATAAAAATCGGCATCATGGCCAGCTGCGCCAGAATCAGCCGGGAGTAAAGCTGCGAGGCGAGTCTGGATCCCAGGTCGCGACTGAGGATTGCCCACTGCAGTTCGTGCCACAGTGGCATAAGCTGCATGGGATTGGCGGGCAGTTTTGTAAGGCCGCACAGCTCGGGCAAGGGTTTTTCGAGCTTGGGGCAGTAAGCACTGCGACAGCTTTCTGCGATGATCGCAGCGCGCCTGTCCGGAGGAACGGCCGCAATCTCTTCGAAGGCCTTGCGACAACGCGTTTCAACGTAGAGATCCTTACAGGCGCCTGCGAGAACCGCAAACTTCGAGGCAGGACCCATGCCGCGGCCTGCCTGACTCAGCCCGTCCAGGCATTTTTTTACAGCTTCACGGGCTTGAGGGTTGTGCGGCTGCTTCTGACAGGCCGCAAGCGGCAAAAGCAGGCACAAGCCCAGTGCCATATAGATTCTGATCATCATGGTTCGAACCCTGTGCAGGTAACTCCATGAATCAGCGCGCGGTTGTTGCTTTCGAGACACTCGGTGCGCTGGCTGTCGTAGTCGGCCACTACCGTGACGTCGTGCGGGTCGTCCACCGGCGCCGTCGCGCCCGGCCAGATGCAGCTAAGCTCTTCGCATTCGCCGGGAAATAAATCCTTGCCGGTCGTCGCGGAGCAGATCAGAGTTCCCCCCTGATCCGGGTCGCCGTCGAAGAAGCCAACGCCGGCGCCGGAGGCGAACGGGTTGGTGCCCCGGTTGCAGACCCGCACCGACATGGTCAGGTTTCCGTCGCTGTCGCAATGAACCTGGAACGCCCCCTGCCCCGCGGTCATGTCGGGCGAGTGGTGCGGGTTCAGATCGCCCTGTATGTTCTGGCGGAAGTTGTTCAAGCCGGCCACCCTCCAGTTGAGCTGCGCCGCGGAAGTCTGCGGAATGCTGCCGTCCTCGTTGACGTTGGTCACGGCGTAGGCGTGCTGATTCCAGATCGTCCGCGAGCCCACCCAGCGATCGAGACTGTCGCGGTAGACGCGCACGCCGTTTATGCTGCCCAGCCACTCGGCCCGGCAGGTGTTGCCGCTGCCCGGCGTGCCGGCCGGCGCAGGGGCGCAGACGAAACCGCCGCCCGGGCACTCGGCATCCTGGGCACAGCGGCAGTATCCCTGGTCGCAGGTCTGGCTGATGCAGTCATCCGGGCCCTTGCAGGGTAGCCCGATAAAAAGTGGATCCATCGGGTTACCGTGCGGGCTGGTCTCGTAGGCGGTTCCGCCCATGTCCTGGGGCGACGTCCCGCAGCTCTGGTTCGAGGGCACCACCAGTTCGGCCGAAAAGTCTCCGTCCACGTCGGCCACAATGGGATTCTCGTTCCAGGTGCAGGACGAGCGCCACTGCGAGTAGAGCACAGCCCCGTCGGTGCCCCGGTATACGCGCACGAAACACTCGTCGGCGTATACCGCTTCGACTACTCCGTCCCCCTCGAAATCGAATAAGGATGAACCGGTTATATTCGAGGAGTGGTCCTGTGAGGGCCGGCTCCAGAGGATGCCGTCGGTCTTCAAGGTCGGGCAAGTGGCCACATCCGGCGCGCCTATGCAGTCGGGGTCGAAGATGGTCATCGAGTCGGAAGCGGCCGCTGCCAACTCGGCTCGTCCGTCTCCGTCGAAATCGCCGACCGTGGGCGGACCGCCCCCCGAAGAAGCCGGAAGCGTCACCGGGCCGAAGACGGTTCGTCCGGCCAAGGTGTCGATGCGCGCCTGTCCGCCTGCGACCACCGCCACCTCGGCGATCCCGTCGAGTGTCGTGCGATCGTCGGCGCCAGCATCGGCCGTGTAACTACCGAAATCGGCCACGGCCGTATAGCCCGAACCCGACCCCGCGCTCCATTCCGCCTGCCAGGCGCGGGCTGCCGGGTCGAACTCCCAGACGGCGTCACCCCCGGCCATCTCCACCTTGCCGTCGCCGTCGAGATCGGCAACGACCGGGAATCCAATCCTGAAAAGCGCTCCCAGGCCGAGCGAGTTGTCAATCAGCAACCCGCTCGAATCGTAGACCAGCCCGCCGCTGAGTACCTCGGGCGCGCCGTCGTCGTCGAGGTCGGCCAGCGAGGGACCGCCCCAGCCGGTCGAACCCTCGCTGAAGACTACCGGGGCGCCGTTGCCGTCGTGCCCGGTCCAGAGCGTGTCCCATGATTGCGTTTGGGCATTGTACTTGTAGGCGATCACACCGCCGGTGTTCAGGTGGGCGACGATCTCCGGGCGCCCGTCCGGATCGCCGTCCAGGTCTCCTATGGCCACCGGGTTGCAACCGTTGAGGTAGGGCCCAAGCGAAAACTGGTTCTGGCAAGTGGCCCCGTCGATGATGCGCAGCACGCCGTCCTGGCTGGTCTGAACGCCGGAGTCGCCGTCCAGGGCGTCGTATGTATTGAATACGATCGAGGGCCGCACGACCTCGGGATCACCGTCGAAGTCGAAGTCGGCCACCGTCGGCGTTCCAAGCACCTGGATGTGTCCGGGAAAGTCCCCCGCTTCGGGCGCGGTCCACTCGCACTGCAAAGAAGGCTGGAAGAGCCCGGCAATGATCAGCCGCGAGCAGTCAGGGTTGGTGTCACCCCGCGGGCCCTCGCCGTATGGAATACAATATCCATCGTTACAGTAGCTGTCCTCCTGGCAGTCGCCGTCTTCAGAGCAGTCGCCGTTGTCGGCGACGCAATGATCATCGAGGCAAATCTCGCGCTCGGCGCAACAGGCGCCGCCGCAGGTTATACCGCTATCGCTTACGTGATCGCAGTCGTTATCCTTACCGTCGCAAAGCTCGTCGGCCCCCGGATGGACGTTCTTGTCGGAGTCGTCGCAGTCACCGCCCTTAGTGCAATTGATTCCGTATCCGTCACCATCGAGATCGATGCAGGCTGTCGGGACGCAGCTTCCGTTCTGGCAGACCTCGCCGACGGGGCAATCCCCGTCCCGCTGACAGGGGACAACGCAGGCGCCGTCACGGCACTCTTGGCCGACCGCGCAGTCTCCGTCCCCCTGGCATTCCGCGCGGCAGGCGCCGTTGATGCACACTTGTCCCGCGCCGCAGTCGGCACTCGAGTTGCAAAGACGCGGCCCGGAAGTTTTGTCGCTGGAACAGTTGGCGGCAAACAACACCGCGGCCGTGACGATCAGACCAATCCATCTCATCGGGTATTCCTCCTTCCGAATACAGGACACAAGTATGCAACCTCCGGCGCCGGATGTGCAAGTGGTGAAAGTTCACGCCGTGAAGCCCGGGCACATAGAAGCTAAATGTACAAACCTCCCACGGCCTGTACAGGCACCGGAAAAAACTGCCGCTTTCTCGCGCACACACAATGGGTACGCTTGTTGCATTCCATGTGACCCGAAGTCTTGACGTTCTTATTCAAGTGCCGGCACTACGCGGAGGTACAGATCTATGTCCTGGCTACGAAACTTGTCTTTCGGGATTCTCGGGCTGGTGGTGTGCCTGAACTCGGCCGGTTGCTCCACGACTCTATGGCGGGTGGGTTTTGTAAAGCCCGCCGAGCATCAAGACATCCCCGCCAAAGTCCCTTTCCTGAAGTGTCACTTGCGCTCGGGGGAGGTCTTCGTCTTCTCGAACTGGGAGATACACGAAGACAGCAGAATGATCTCCGGCAACGGGCTGCACTACACATCGGTTCGCCGTTTGGCCGGTAAGGGAACGTTCGAGCTTCCCCTCAGCCGGGTGGTCCTGTTCGAGACCGATCAGCCCGAGTCTGTCATGGTACACAGCCAGTATGCCGTAATGACCGCCCTGTCGGTGATTTCGCTGACCTTGTCCGCCGTGATGCTCGCGCTTCTTCTGGGGTAAGCGGAATGAGAAAGTTAATTTCCATAGGCTGCTTGCTACTGTTGACCAGCGCCTGCTTCAAGATGCCACTGGATCGCTCCTTGAAACTCGGCAAACCGGTGATTAATTTTCCAATCGAAAAAGTGCCCGTCAGGGGTGTCAAAATCGCCGTCAGAACCAACAGGCGCGGGGATGATGCCGACGTAGAGGGAGAGTTACTGGCTGCCGGCGACGGTTTGATCTGGGTTTTTCAAAACGGCAAGACCGTCAATGTCCCTGAACGAATCGTGCGTGATGTGGAATTGCAAGACCTGTTTCCATCCGGGGCCGGTGCTCTCGGAGCCTGGACAGCGCTGGGCGCCGCCTCGAGCGTGAGTCATCTGGTGGCGCTGATCGTCACGGTGCCGCTCTGGTTGGCGGTAGGCGTTCCCGCCAGTGTTTCTGCAGCCAACTCGAACGACTTGACCGTCAGACCTGTGAACTTCAAGATGCTCTATCAATGGGCCCGCTACCCGCAGGGAATGCCGGCCACATCCATAAAGACACTGCCTGCTCGGGCACCCGACAAGCTAGCAGAGAAAAAGGCCCCTCCTCCGCCGGCGCAGCCGCCAGCGCAGCCCCTGCCGCAACAAACGCCGAGTGTCAAAAAACCCGTGCGCCTTCCGGCAAAGCGGCGACCTCCAACGCCTGCCGAACTCTGCCCGCCCCTGCCGGGCGGCGAGCCAAGTTGCGGGGCCATGGTAGTCGAGGGCGAGCGTGCCCTGTGGGCCATCGGCCGCGCCAGCGCGAAGGGGGACGGAGCAGCAATGCGCAAGCTGGCAGCCATGCGGGCACGCGAGCGCCTGGCCAGAATGCTGGCCCCCAAGGCTACTGGAAAACAACTCTCGGCCAGTCTGACCGGAGCGGTAATTGTCGATAGATGGCGTAATAAAGAGGAAGGCGCGTACTACGCCGTGGTAGCTCTGCCGCTATCCGCCTGCGGCCTCGATGACGAAACCGCCTCCCGCCTCTTTGCAAGATACAGCCGGCAAAAGCAAAAGGGGGACGGAGTAGGTTCAGGCGGCCAGAACAAAAGGGGGACGAACAAAAGGGGGACGGAGTAGGTTCAGGCTTACTTGTTCTTCTTTTTACAGGATTCGAGAATGTCTTCCACCAGGTCGTCGCAGCAACTATCCTTGCCGAAATATATTCCCCAGAGGACTTCCTGGAATTGCTTGCCGGCAAGCACCGGACCCATCGATTTTCCGTTCTGTTTCATTATGGTTCCCTTGCCCGGCACGTAAATGAATTCTAAGACATTGCCTTCCTTGCATTCTTTCTTGAAGTAGGACTCGAAAGTCTTGCGCTGTTGCTTCAACTCTGCGGAGGCTCCCTTGGGCATGTGCTCTTCGAATGATTCACCGATTGTCGATGACATCTTCTCGGCCGATACGTCCCGGTGCATGTTCAGGCGCAAGTACTTCACCTCGTCGGCGTTTATCAGATTCGACGGGTCACAGGTGCCGCTTTCCGTGTACACTCCCATGGTGTACACGTCGAAGAACCATTTTTCCCTCAACCCGGCGCCGACAAGTTTGAGAGTCTTGCCCTCGACATTGGTCGAATCCTCGTACTTGGTGCCTTCCACGGTTATGGCAAGTGCCGCCACCGGCACTAAAATTGTAACCGCCGTCAATATCCACTTTTTCATGAATGTCTCCTTTTGTTGTTTGGGAAGTTAAGGGGGACGGAGTGAGTTCTG
>CAZENH010000019.1:73529-86128 GCA_964513625.1 uncultured Myxococcales bacterium
GGAGTGAGTTCTGAGTTCAGCGCGCAATTGGACCAGTGTGTCCGAAAATCGGACATGCCGCCCGGCTTTAACACAGGGCAATGTTCCTGCACACGTTGTAATGCTCCGTTTAATATACGTTCTCATACTAGCCCACCGGCGGGCACGATCTTTGCTTTGTTTTGTTGCCATGTCAAGACCGGCTCGAAAAGACATTCTCGGGGACGGCCCGGCAACCGTGCATCTGACTGTCAGGACTCACAACCGTGACTTCCTTTTGGCCGACCCGATCGTAAAGGCTACTCTCTACATGCTTCTTTTCTTCTACAAGTTCGTCTACGGCGTGCTCGTCTATGACTACGCCTTCATGGATTCTCACATTCACCTTATCTTGTACGTCCCCAGCACCGAGGCACTCTCGAGGTTCATGCAACAGGTCTTCAGTCAACTAGCGCGCTTTGTCAACAAGCGCCTCAATCGTTGCGGCCAGGTGCTGATGGATCGCGCCCGCACTCCGGCAATTCAGAACGGACAACATTTCATCAACACCATGCGCTATATCGATCTCAACCCCGTCCGGGCGGGCATAGTCGACAAAGCCAAAGACTACGCCTGGAGTTCGTATCGCTACTATGCATACGGGGAACACGACGACTTGATCGATCCGGCGCCGGAATACCTCAGGCTTTCGAAGGTTGCAGCGATCCGCCGCAAGACCTACCAAGAAATTGTGACGAAACTCATGGCTCGCGGCGAGCGCCGATTGCCCGAGATGACCAACTGGTACTACATCGGCGACCCGGCCTGGGTGATCGGGATGATGAAGCGTGCTGGATTCATAAGGCCGCGTAAACCGCCGAGCCTCCTAAACTGCTGAATACCCGAAAACGAGATAGAAGAACGGGGGCAACGAGCAGGTTCAGGTCTCGTACACTACAGCGCTGCCCTTTTTCTGCGACGAACGACAAAGACAAACAAAGGTAACCAGGCGATAGCTGTAGTTGAGCCGGTTGCGCTGCATCCGCAACCACCTTCGACGCGCCCGCTGGTATCCGCAGACGTGTTTCCGTCACCTTGCGTGCCGTCGGCGGCATCGCCGTTCGCGTCTGCGCCTCCATCGCCGTTTTCCCCGTCAATACCTACTCCGTCCCCGTTCTCCACGTCCCCGTTTTCCCCACCGTCCGCGCCGTCAACTCCTCCGTCCCCGATGCTGCCCGGCCCTACCACGACGGTGTGCCCGTCGCTGCGATCGTCTTCGAAGAAGAGCACCCCGTGTTCGTCGCTGACTGAAGTGAACGTGGTATCGCCCAGCTTGACGTCGTAGGCTGTCGCGGCGGCCAGGTCGCCGACCACAACGTGAACCGGGCGCCCGGCGTCGAACTCGTAGCTCAACCCGTCTATCAGGCCCCGGTTTCCAAACCATACCACCCAGTCGCCGGCGAACACTCCGCTGGCTTCGGCCGAGCTAAGCAACTCGGCAGGCTCCATGCCGGAGACGTTCTGGTCGACAAGCTGAAACACGTGCAGAAAGTTATCGAAGGTCGCGGGCGACTGCGGAGATACTTCCAGCCGGTAGGCGCCTGCGAACTCGACACCATCGGCCGGCGGATAGTTGACGCCGTCGACCTCCCATTCATGCCCGCTTCCGCCGACCTGCACGACCTCGGCCCCGGCCGGCAACAAGGTCTTTACGAACATGCGTCCCTGGCCGTCGTCGACATGCCAGGTACCGCCGTCGTCCGTGAAGATGCCCTGGCCGTGCAACAGGAAACGTTTCTTGTAAGATGCATCTTTGCTTTCGACGCGATCGAAGACCACCAACAGGTCTGGACGCAGCCAGACAAACTCGCGGGTCACCTGCGAGACCTTGTCGGGACTATACGAGTTGGTCAGCTCGGCCGAGATGAAATCGAAGTAAGGATCTTCGCGCGTGCTTAATACCATACTGCATGCGTCGCAGGCCGGGTCCCGAAGCGGGGAGTCATAGTAGTCGACGTTGCAGCCCAGGCTCTGTCCCCCATCGTTGTGATCGGTACTCGAAAAGGTCTCGCCGGGCATGCTGACGGTCAGAGTGTTGTGCGCAATCGTGCGCCGAGCGTAGTTGTAGTGGTGCTCAGAGCCCCAGTGATCGTAGTAACCCGAATCGACCGCCAGGTATCCCTTGCGCCAAATCGAGAAATGACCGTTGTCGGCCTGCTGGTGGCCCCCGCGAAAACGGGCACAGGCGAACATGGCCGAAGCGTCCGTGGTTTGGCTGCCCTCACGCATGATGACTTCGCCCAGATTTTCGAAATGAGCAGACATGCGCCCTTCGGGCAACGCCCGGGCGGCCGCGCCCGGCTGGTACCAGAGCGCGTCGTTCAGGAGGGCGACCTTGTAGTACGACTCTGCGTAACCGCCGCTGTCGTAGAAAACGCCGATCAGGTCGTCGAGCAAGTACTGGGCGTACTCGGCCTCGGGATACCCCAGGCGAGCCAGGTTGTGCTGCAGCCCGGTCAGGTATTCCCTGACGCCCTTGCCCTCCGATTGGCTGCCATCCAGAGCCTGCGACCAGCGGTCTTTGCCCTGGTCGGCCCAGTGAATCAAGCTGCCGTCCCAGGGGACGGTGCTTGCCAGGTACCAGAAAGGCAGACTGCGCCAGAAAGACGAATCCTGAAAGAAGTCCAGCCCGCTGGCGGTGCGCAGCCCGTCCATATCGACCATCATTGGATATCCCATCTCGCCGTCGAAATATCCCAGGCTCTCGTGCCAGCCGCCCATCTCGCCCGATACGCTGTTGAGAGCCGGGTGCTCGTGGTTGAACAGAAAGTCAAAGCCTTCTGACAGATAGCGCTCGGCGTCCGCATCGCGCAGTCCCTCGTCCTTGAGTACAAGGCCCAGAAGCAGAACCGGTGCGCGTCCCAGATAGAAGTGGTTGTTGAAATCGCTGTGCTTGTACATCTCGAGCAGGTAGTCGGCGAACACGCAGCTGCCGTCGGCAATAGCCTGCAAATCCGCCGGGTGGTTCCTGAGATCCTCGAAGGTCCAGTCTAAAGCCAGCACCCAGCTCAGGCCAATCCAGCCCAGGCCGAGGTCTTGCACCTGGTCACGCAGGTCGATCCAGTGCTGGCGATCATTGGCGGCCAGCCTGAGCAGAAACTCGCGCGCCCGGTCGGCATGCGCCGCCTGTCCGCCGATCAAGAACTGGAAAGCCATCACCTTGGCCACCCTGGCCGCCTGGGAGTCGTCGTAGTCGGAGAGCGGGTTGCTAAGGTGCGTGGAGTTGGCGAAGGCCGCGTTCATGTCGCACTGGTGAGACAAGGCCCCCTGGCAGCGCGCGCGCAGCGCGGAGAGATCTTCCACCAGCAGGCGCGGGTGAGAGTCGGGGATGTTACGGGTCAGCGAGAGATCGACCTCGGTTACTTCGTCCCCGGAGGAAAGCGTCAGGCGCCAGGAAAGATACTGCATGTTGCGCAACTCTTGCGGTACCGTCCCGTCCGATGCAAGCCAGCCGTTCCAGGCTCCCGGATGTCCCCGTCGCTGACCGTCGTCCTCGGCCCCGCGCAGTTCGATCAGCTGCCGGCCTCCCTGTACGGCGATCGTCGTCCAGCCCGGATCGGCGTTCATGCCGTTGATCGCCCGCGAGGTCACGACGCCCGGCCCCGTCAGGCTGCCGTTTATCACCCGCGGCACTTCGATCCAGTTGCCCCCAGAATCGTGGTAGTCCCACTTACCAAGAGAAAGCGTCGCGCCTCCCTCGACACTCTCGATCAAGTCGTCGTAGACCAGATAGTCATGAAAGACAAAATCGGCGGATGCCGCAGATGAGCGCTGCCCGACCGCAAGAGAAAGCAGCAGCGCGCTGACGACGATCAGACATCTTGATCTGAGCATCTACTCCGTCCCCATTTGATTCCCAATTGATTCGTTTAGTTCCTCTTGGTCGTGCCAATCTGGTTCAGCAGTTGCACCACGGCCTGCCTGACTCTGGCCGGGCTCATCATCGGGGCAGAGTCGACTTGGTCTTGCTCACCGGGTGGGTTGTCCGGCGAGATCTGCAATACCGGCATACCGCAACTGCGCGAGAGGTCCTGCGCCAGCAGGCTCAGCCGGTAGAGAACATTGTCATCCTGTGAAGCGTGCATCACCAGGCCGCCCACCATGCCGGATCCCAGAGGATGCCAAAGGGGACGGAGTGAAGATCGGGCCGGCAGCAGCATCCAGTCGAGCACGAAGTTCTCGCTCAGATGCAGGCTGCCGAGACGCCCGAAACCGCGCCGGAGCGCCTCGACCTGGCCCTGCAACTCCATGCCCGGCAGTTTGTGGATGCCGGCCACAAATTCTCTGAGCAGATCTTCGACGGGACAAATGACGCACAGCTTGGCCCGGGTGATGCGATCTTTTGATTGTCCTGCCGAGGCGACCTTGACTTTCAGTTCGTATAGCAGGTCATGCTGTAAAAGCGGCTGTTTATCGGTGACTTCGGCGCACTCCGTCCCCGTTGGGGATTCGGCGATGCGCAGGACGCCTTTTTCCAGCAGGGTCTGGATGGCGCGGCAGGCTTCGTAGTCGCTGACCCGGGCGTGATCAACCAGGCTGCCGACCGTGTCGTAGAACTCGAGCAGGTTCATAATCTCCTGGGTTACCGGGTGCAGTCCTTCGTAGCGCTCCTTGAAGGCCGGAACCGGAACCAGGCGAACGTTGTCGGCCGGAAGCTCGGTCCGCAGGCGATTCAGCTCGTCGGCCTGACGGGCGCCCTCGAGCAGCAGGATGTCGGTGCTGCGCCGGATGTTGATCTCCGGGGCGGCCCGCTCCGGGATGAAGGCGAAAGTTCCCGCCTGCCACTCGAGCAGCCGGAAAAGCGCCTTTTCGCCTGCGTGTCGTCCGCAAGCGGCGCAAACCACGCTTCCGTTGCGCACGAATATTTGCGCACTCTTCTCGTCCGCAGCAAGCTCTAAAAGGCCGGTCTTGCGATTGAGGTTGAAGATCTGCAGCAGGTCCACCAGCGAGATCTGCCCCAGGCTGCCTTCGATCTCGCGGCCCTCCTCGCGCACCTCTTCGGCCGTGGCCATCTTGCGAAAAGTCGCCGCCACCAGCGAGAGGAACTCGTCGTTGTTGAACGGCTTGCGGATGAACGCCTCGCGGTAACCCCAGCCGACGCTTTCGTCGGCCTGTTTGCTGATCATTACCACCACCGGAATGTGCTCGGTGCGGGGATTGCTGCGCAGGATCTGCACGAATTTCTTGGCCGGAATCAGCGGGCAATCCTCATCGAACAGGATCAATTCCGGATGCACCAAGATGGCCTTCTCCAGCGCCTTGCTGCCGTCCAGCGCGGCCCGCACGTCGTAGCCCTCGTCGTGCAAGGCGTTGCCCAGGCCGCGCAGCACTTCTCTGTCGGGATCGGCTATCAAGATGACCTTCTGCTGCTTTTCAATCGCCAACGGGTGCTCCAATATCAGTACTGCCGCTGGAAGTTATAATAATCCTGCAAAGCGGCTATCAGGTTTTCGACCAGAAACTGGTCGTGCGTGTGAAACCCGTACAGTTCTCCGGGGCTCTTGACGGCGCCCAGAAATGCGTAAGCCAGCCGCTCGGACAAAACCAGCAAGATGCGGTAGCGCTCGATCTCGTCGCCGCTCAGAAACACCCTCGTCAGTGAAGGGTGATCGGAAGCCATGGTGCCCTCTCCTCGCCTGCCCAGAACGAACAACCTCGATCGCTTGGCCTGCGAGAGCGCCTTCTCCATGTGGCGCTGCTCGGCGTCGATCACCCCGCCGACGTCGAACAAGATTGCCCGCCGCTCGGGAGTGTCCACGGCCTGCCGGGCCACCTCTTCCTGGATTCCCTCGAGCAGTTGCATGTCGAAGACGCCGTGGGCGCTCATGCCGCCCATGTCCTCGGCCAGCCGGAACTCCGTGCTGGCCGACTCGATGGCGCCCGTGTAATCCTCGGGGTGCCCGACCAGCATCTCGGCCATCTCCCAGAAGTTCTTGCCCGAAAGCCGCAGGCGAAAGTAAAGGCTCGAACGCACCTGGTCCATTTTCTCGCGGCAGACTCCCAGCAAGTCGTCGAAGTCGGCCCCGTCGAGCGGGAAGGTGGCAGAGCCCAGAGTGACGCCGACCGGGTAGTCGCGGCTTATCTTGCTGATGAAGGCATCCGTCCAGAAGGCCTCCCGGGCGCGGCGGATGAACATCTGCGCCCCGAGGGCATCCGTCTCGGGAAGCAGGACGTAGTATTCAGAATCGGAAACCTTGGCCAGGATGTCCGAGTCGCGCACAACCCGGGAGATGCTCTCGGCCAGCTTGCGCGACAGGCGCCCGCATATTTCCGCCTTGAAATGCTCGCGCAGGAAATCGAAGCGGTCGATCATCACGGCCACCAGCGAAAACGAGCGCCCGTAGCGCCGGGCCTTGTAGATCTCCTTGCCGGCGTAGTCGATGAAGTAGGTCAGGTTGTAGGCGGTCGAGTTCTGGTCTCTGAGCCCCATGCGCTCGAGAGCCTGAAAGCGCCGAGAGTTCTTCAAACCGATGGCCGCGAACTCGGCCATGGTGCTGGTGATGTTGCGATCCCGCTCGCTGAAGTCTTCCCTGAGCTTGTCCAGCAGCACCAGCAGGCCGACGGGCACTTCATCCACAACCAGCGGAATGAAGAGCGCCTCCCGGTCGGGCCGCCGTCCGGGCAACCCGAGCACCAGGGCGGGATTGGCGAAGAAAGGTTGCCCGGCGCGAAAAGTCGCAAGCAACGACTCTTCGCCGATCGACACGGCGGCGGGAAAATCGTCCAGGGTCACCAGGCCGCGGTATCCGGCCAGGTTGAACTTCTCGGCCCCGGCCTGCGAGCGCTCTTCAGGGGAGGTCAGCCAGAGCAACCCGCCCTGGGCGCCGGTGGCCTGGATCATGTGGCGCATGATCATCTCGCACAGGTTCTCGAAATCGAGCGTCGACAGGATCTCCAGACAGCGCCTGTATACGGTCTGGGCCTGCAGGTACTGCAGGCTCTCGTCCAGCAGCTTGTTCTGGCGGTCGAGCAGGCGCCGCCTCTCGAGCAGCCGATCGAGGGTCAACAGCAACTCGTCGCGATCGACCGGCTTTACCAGGTATTCGAAAACGCCCATGCGCATCGAGCGCACCGCCAGGCGCACGTCGTCGCGCTGGGTGATGACAATCACGTCCACCCAGGGATAGCTGGCCCGGATCTTCTCGGTCAGCACCAGGCCGTCCATGCCGCTCATCAGCAGGTCGGTAATGACGATATCGAATCTCTCGCGGTGCAGCAGCGACATGGCCTGCTCGCCGCTGCGGGCCGTTTTCACCCGGTAGCGCCTGCCTTCGAGAATATCGCTGAAAAGCCTGAGATAGAAATCCTCGTCGTCGACGAGTAGGACGCTGACTTCGTTCATTGTTCTCTATTGCCCGTCTCAGAAAACCACTTTTTGCAGGCGGGCACCACGAAAGCATTGGTCTTTTTTTTGTGTTCGATAAGTTTCAAGATGGCAAATTCCTGGTCGGCAGTGAGGGCAATTCGCCCTTGAACACTTCGGTGGCCGGGCCGCGCATCCATACTGTGGAGAGATCTTCGGAGATGGTGACGAACAATCTGCCGCCGGGCAGGTTGACTGCTATCTCGCGGTCGAAATCGACCTTGCCCGCCAGGGCGGCGGCGGCCACCGACGAGCAGGCGCCCGTTCCGCAAGCCTTGGTGATGCCGCAGCCGCGCTCCCAGACCACCAGATCGATCTCGGCCCGGCTCTTGACCTCGGCCAGGTCGACGTTGACCCGCTGGGGAAACAAAGGATGCGTCTCGAGCAGCGCGCCGCGCTTGCGGGCCAGGGAAAGATCGGCCTTCTCGAAGATAACCAGGTGCGGCGTGCCTACCGAGACTGCCGTGACGTTGAAGCGCAGATCACCCAGCTCGATTTCCTGCTGGACGCAGCGTCCCTCGCCCTGCATGGGTATCTCGGAGCGCTCGAGAACGACCGGACCCATGTTGACGTTGACGGACTCGACCTTGCCCGCGGTACCCATGCGCGCCTCGCAGGACAATACTCCTCCACCGGTTTCTATCTTGACCGGAGATTCTTGCCAGCGGCCCCTGTCGAAGAGGTATTTCACGAAGCAGCGAATGCCGTTACCGCACATTTCGGGCTCGGAGCCGTCGGCGTTGTAAATGTGCATGCGAAAATCGCCCGACTCGGACGGCAGGACGGTCAGAATGCCGTCCGCCCCGATGCCCATATTGCGATCGCACAGCGACCTGGCCTGATCGGAATCGACCAGCAGGCCGCCGCGCATGGCATCGATGATCACGAAATCGTTGCCCAGCCCGTGATATTTACAGAATGGAATCATATCACCGCCAGCGCCGAAACTAGCGTTAGTGCGCCTATCCTGTCAATAGGTTTCGGCTTTTTTGTACTCCGTCCCCATTGTTTCATTGTTTTGGAGGGAATAGTGGTGTATGTTTGGCGGCATCGCAATTCGAGGAGATCAAGTCATGGCCTGGGATAAAGTCGTTCAAAAAGTTACTCCGTCCCTGATTCTGCTGATTCTGTCGGTGCTGATCGGGGGCTGCCCGTCGCACACCCTGCTGTCTTTGAAGGATCAGCAGAAGATCATCGAGACACGCAGCGGAAATAACTATTTCTTGCGGTATTCTTGCTTCATCGGGCCGTTTTTCAGCTATGACGACCGTCTTTTCATCTCGGAGAGGGCCTTCGACGAACGGGTGCTGGTCGAGAGCATCGGCGGCGATCCTATTTTGTCGGCCGAGCCCACGGCGGTGCTGCCGTTTGGCACACAGGTGACCATCCGTAAAATCGAGTTTCCAACCGGCTCGGTCATGTCCGATCGCAAGCTGAAATCGCCGCGCCACTTCACCTGGGTGACGCTCGACCGGGCAGGCGTGCACGAGAGCAAGCCTTTCGTGCTGGTGCTGACCAACGAGATGCGCAAACCCTCCGATTTCGACAAGGCTCTTTCGGGCTTTCTGGTAAAGACCGATCCGCGTCCCGAGTACGCGAGTCTCGCACCGGCAATTTTAGAAGCCATCGACACCAAGCGGGTGGTGCGCGGCATGCGCGCGGACGCTTTATTGCGCTCGCGCGGCCACCCCGACAAGATCAGCCGCAAGCAGGAGGGCAAGGTCAGGCTGGAGCTTTGGCAGTACGCCAAAGACCGGGTGGTCGAGCTCAAAGACGACGTGGTCGAATCGGCCAGTGGATTTCCCGAGCTCGATCTGCGACCGCTCGGAGAACAGGCCGGCGGCGCGCCCAAGGCAGCAGCATCCAAGGACGGCGCGGCGCCGAAAGAGACGCCCGAAGATTCCAAACCCGTCTCGACAGACAAGCAATGATGTAATAGAATCTTGCGTACTGACGTTTGCTGGAGGTCTGAAATGCCGAAGAGGATTTTGGTTTTTCCAATACTGTTATCGCTGCTTGCCGCCTGCGGAAACGTCGATCCCGGCGCCGGCGGACAGCTCGATTTTTCGTTCGCCCGTAAGGCGCTCGACGGCCCCTGCCCCGAGCAGGCCCTGGAAAACCCGGCCCCTCCGTCCCTGGATCGGCTGGACATCGAAATCCACCGGGTCGACGGAACGCTGCACTACAAGAAGAGCATCAGCCTCGATCCGGGCCGGGCGATAAGGGCCGGCGGCATTTCCGAAGGGCAAGATCTGGATCTTACGGTAATCGGTTACAGCGGCGGGGAAGCCTCATACAGCGGATCGGCCTCGGGCATCGACATCCGGGCCGGCAAGAACACCAGCGCCAGCGTTTTCATGACCAGCATCGGCGAGGCCGCCTGCGCGGCGCGCCCGCTCAGCTCTCCGCGCGCCTTTTTATCGGCCGCGGCCATGGGCGACGGGCGCTTTGTTTTTGCAGGCGGCGTGAAAGGCGTGCTTACAGACGGCTGCGGCCCGGACTGCGACCTGATGCAGGCGACGGCGAGTGTAGACATTTTCGATCCCGGCACGGGCAGCATCTACCCCACAAGCCCGCTCAACACCCCGCGCGCCTTGGCCAGCGCGACGACGCTGGATGACGGGCGGGTGCTGGTAGCCGGCGGAGCCAGGCGGCTGCGGCGCGAGACCTCCGCGGCCCTTCCGATCACGGCCGATCCCGCCGATCTCGAGGCCTCTTTCGAGATCTACCTGCCCGAGAAAAAACTGTGGATCAAAAAGCCGATGCCCGAGGGGATGATCTTCCACAGCGCAACGCTGCTCTCCGACGGGCGGGTTCTCCTGGCCGGCGGCGGCACGGGCTTTTCCGATCAGACGGCTTCCGACCGGGCCTACATTTTCGACCCCGCCGGCGAGTCGGTCGGCGATGTCTACAAGGTGCAAAGCATCATGAGCGTGCCGCGCCTGGGCCAGGCCGCGCTGCTGACCCCCGCCGGCAAGGTATTGCTGATAGGCGGCGCCATCTACCCCACGGCCTCCGAGATCGAGGAGTTCACCCCCGATGAAAACGGCGGCGTGTTTTCGGCCAAGACACTGACGGGATCGAGGGCCAACCTGTTCTTCGAGGCCGCGTCCGTCATTCCGCTCAGGCCCGACGAAGTACTCGTGGCCGGGGGCAGCTTCTTCGACGGCGTCAGCGGATTGAACCCGCCTTCAAGCGAGAACGTGCGCATACTCAGCCAGATCTCGTCCAGCGAGATCAGCTCGTCCGACGGCCCGCCGATGTCCGACGCGCGCCTGATGTGCCGCATGGTGGCCACGGCCGACGACAAGCTGGTGATGGCCGGCGGCTTCGGCAACCTGTCGCTCGACCCGGTGCAGTCGATCGACGCCTTCGATCCCCAGGGCGAGTTGAACGGCATCGGCCCGCTAAGCGTCGCCCGCGGCGGAGCGGCGGTGCTGGGCGTCACCGGCGGCCGGGCGCTTCTGGCGGGAGGGCTGGGCCCCGAGGGCCTGCTCGGCTCGGCCGAACTTTTCACGCCTGCAGCGAGCCCTTGAGGGAGTCAGCCATGCGTAAAGCTATTAAAATATCGGCGATCGTCTCGGGCATACTGCTGCTTGGCCTGCCTGAGCGCCCGGCCCGGGCCCAGGCCGTGGCCGGCTTCGCCTTCGGGCGCGGAAAGGACGCCGCCATTCAGGCAATCGACGTCCAGCGCGAGTTGCGTAAGCTGATAGGCAACACCGGCTCGTACAAGGTCGTGGATCTCGAGGCGCTCTTGGGCGCCGGCTCTTCCGCCACGGCCAGGCTGGAAGCCATAGACGTCGGCAAGCGCCTGCTGGCCGAGGGCAAGGGCGCCTACGAGCAACTCGATCTCGAACTGGCCCAGAAGAATTTCAAGACCGCTCTTTCCAAGTTCGAATACGGCTACGCCTTTCTGGACAAGCCCACCCCGTTGCTCGAGTGCCTGATGTATCTGGGCGCCACCTGGGTGCTGGTCGGCGAGCCCGACCGGGCCATGCAGGTGTTCCAGAGGGCCTACGACCTGCCGGGGCGCAAGGTGCTCGACCCCAACCTGTTCCCGCCCAACATCCAGGAGATCTTCAAGTCGGCCGTCAAGCAGGCCGAGAGTGCAAACACGGGCAGCGTGACCCTGCTGTCGGTGCCCCAGAACGCCGAGATCTACGTGGACGGAGAGTACCGCGGAGGGTCGCCGCTGACGGCGGCGGATCTTCGGGCCGGCAAGCACATGGTCAAGGCGATCAAGGACGGCTACCTTCCATGGGGCGGGCAGATCAAGGTCGTCGCCGGAAAGAAGCGCAACTTGAGGCTCAAGCTGCGCCCGACCGTGCGCCACAAGATCTTTGCCAAGCTGTTCATGCGCCTGGTGGCCGAGATAATGAAAGGCGAACCGGCCGGGGCGGCTTCCGAGATGGCCAAGCTCGTAGCTGCCGAGCGACTGGTGCTGGTTGCGCTATCGGGATCGAAAGCGGCCATGACCTTCAAGGGATACCTGTGCATCACCGGCACCGGCAAGCTCGAATCGGCCGTAGTGGAAAAAGTGCTGGATACCAGCTCGCCGGGCTATCCCGATGAGCTGAAGTCGTACCTGCAAAGGCTGCTGGCCGCCAAGCCGGGAGCCGAACCGGTAGCGGCGGCCGAGGAAGAGGGCGCGGCGGCTGCCGCCGCCCTGCTGGCCAAGAACGCCGAAGGCGGCGAGTCGGCCACCGGCGGGTTCGGGATAGACTTGAGCGAGGGCGAGGGCAAGCCCGCTGCTGAAGAAAAACCCGAGCCCCCGCCTTACGAAGAAGCCGCCAAGCCCGGCCAGACCGTAGCCGCGGCCGGGACGGCCGAGAAGACCATAGAAGAGACCAAGCCCTTGGAGAAAAAAGAGACGCCGCCGCCTGTGGTGGCGGCTGTCTGGTACAAGCAGTGGTGGTTCTGGACGGCCGTGGGAGCGGTAGTGGCCGGCGCGGCCGCCACCGGGACGTACTTTCTGGTGTCGGGGGGAAGCTCGAGCAGCGGCGGCCTTTTGCTGGACCTGCATTAAGGCATCTTGCGAAAATTACCTTGACCTGAACAGCAAGCTACCCTAACATCCGTGTTTCGATTCTAAACACCCTTTTATCTCGCAGGGTTGTGAGACAGAGGGTGCGATACGAACAACGTGAGCAACAGCGCGCAAAAAGCAATCCGGCACTATCGGTCATCGCTCTCGATGTAACCGAGGGGGCCGGAGGCC
>CAZENH010000019.1:86228-89786 GCA_964513625.1 uncultured Myxococcales bacterium
AGCGCCAGTGACCACAGTCGTCGGCCTGGTCCCGCGCATTTTGCGGGACTGCCTTTTATGATCCTCGAAGAC
This sequence comes from uncultured Myxococcales bacterium, assembly GCA_964513625.1. GTDB lineage: Bacteria > Myxococcota > B64-G9 > B64-G9 > B64-G9 > DATKYQ01. The sequence continues at coordinate 86,301 of CAZENH010000019.1, forward strand.
CAATCCACACTATCCGTTCTCGAGAGCCTGTCCGCGGGCCCCGATCTGCACCAGCGCAAGATCGCGGAAAGCACCGGGTTGAACCTGGCCAAGGTCAACTTCGTCTTGAAGAAGCTGGTCGACAAGGGCATGGTCAAGCTCCAGCGCGTTCGCGACAACCCCCACAAGCGCAGGTATCTCTACCTGCTGACGCCGGCCGGGGTGGCCGAGAAGAGCCGGCTGACCTACCACTTCATCAAGCGCAGCATGCAAAGCTACCAGGAAGCCGAGCGCAAAGTAGCCGAGGCCATAGAGTCGATGGCCGCCCAGGATGTAAAGCGGGTGGTCTTGTGGGGAAACACCGAAATCACCGACCTGTGTCTGAGCCTCTTCGAAAAGCTCGCCGGCGGCATTGTCGTGCTCGGGGTAGTGGACGAAAGCGGCGCGCACAAGCTTGCCATGCACCCGGAGCGTGTTGCCGTAACGGACGCCGATGCGATCTTCGTCTGCGACGACAGCGCCCGGAATCTGCCGAGCAACTTCCCGATCTGGCGAATAACCTAACCCGAAAAACGAGGCAATCAATTGGCTAAAGAACAACAATACGCAATCAGCCCCTCGGGCGACAAGTATCCCCTGCCCGCCCCCGAGGATTACCCGGCCGAGTTCGAGAAGATGAAAAGCCTCGCCGAGCAGGCCGGGGCCGAGGGCCGCGAGGTGGTGGTGGTCATGGGCCTGGGCTTCGTGGGCGCGGTCATGGCCGCCATCGTCGCCGACAGCGAAGACGACAGCGGCAAGCCCGGAAAGTTCGTAATAGGCTGCCAGCGCCCGAGCACCAGAAGCTACTGGAAGATTCCGCTTTTTGCCGAGGGCATCTGTCCCATTCGGGCCGAGGACCCCGAGGTAGAGAAGCTGATAGCCCGTTGCGTGAAAGAAAAAAAGACACTGACCGCGACCTACAACAACGACTGCTTAAGCCTCGCCGACTGCGTGGTGGTGGACGTCCAGTGCGACTACACCAAGCAAGAGGTGGGCAACATGAAGAGCGGCCAGGCCGAGATGGTAGCGCTGGAGGAGACCCTGCGCACCATAGGCCAGAAGATTCGTCCCGAGTGCCTGGTGTTGATAGAGACCACGGTGGCTCCCGGCACGACCGAGATAGTAGCCTGGCCGCTATTGAAAAAGGCCTTCGCCGCCCGCGGAATAGAGAGCGAGCCGCTGCTGGCCCACAGTTTCGAGCGGGTCATGCCAGGAAAAGACTACGTAAAAAGCATCCGCGATTTCTGGCGGGTATGTTCGGGCTGCAACCGGGAAGCCAAAGAAAGGGTCGAGAAGTTCCTGCGCGAGGTGCTGAACACCAAAGACTTTCCGCTCACGGTAATGGACCGGCCCATAGAATCGGAGACGACCAAGATAGTAGAGAACTCGTACCGGGCGGCGATCTTGGCCTTCATGAACGAGTGGAGCCTGTTCGCAGAGCGCAACGGTGTGGACATAATAAAAGTCATACAGGCGATCAAGATCCGCCCGACCCACTCGAACATGTTGTTCCCCGGGCCCGGTGTCGGCGGCTACTGTCTTCCCAAGGACGGCGGCCTGGGCTACTGGGCCTACGAGCACCTCTTGGGATTCCAGGACGGAGACAGCGTCTTCAAGATCACCCCGACCGCCATAGACATAAACGACACCCGCGCCCTGCACGTGGCCGAGCTGGTAAGAGACGCGCTGAGGAACATGGGCCGCTACATAGCCGGCGCCGACGTATTGATCTGCGGCGCCAGCTACCGCCAGGACGTCGGCGACACGCGCTACTCCGGCTCGGAGATGGTGGTGCGCAAGTTGGCCGAGATGGGCGCCGAGATGCGCGTGCACGACCCCTATGTAGATCACTGGTACGAGCTGGAGAAGCAGGACGGCTATCCGGCCAGCGGAAAATCCTGGAGCCGTTTTTTCCGCAACCAGGAGCACCTGAGCGAGATAAGCGTACAGAAGGATCTATCGAAGGCGCTGGATGGCGCCGAGGCCTTGATCCTGGCCGTGCCTCACAAGCAGTATCAGTATATCGACCCCGACGACGTGGTCGAGTGGGCCGGCGCGCCGTTAGCCATAATAGATTGTTTCGGCATTTTGACCGACGAGAAAATCGAGCGCTATTTCGAGCTGGGCTGCGAGGTCAAGGGCCTGGGCCGCGGGCATCTCGCGCGCCTGAAGAAGGCGGTATTGAAACGAAAGACGTAAATGGACCCGTGGACAAATATCCTATGATCATAGTAACATGAAGTTACGAGCAGGGAGGTTTTGAACATGAAGCAGTACAAGATAATCGTCGAGAAGCATCCTGACGGCTATGTGGCGTATCCATTGGGAATCAAGGGTGTCGTGGTGGGTCAGGGAGACACCTACGAAGAGGCCCTGGCAGACGTAACATCCGCCATACGTTTCCACATAGAGAGCTTCGGCGAGGAATCGATCGACATAGAGCCGCCGGTACTCGAAGCATTCGTGGCCGAGGCCGGAATATAGGCACGATGCCGAAATTTCCCATCGATGCTCCCCGGCAGAGGGTTTTGAAGGCCCTGATCATCCTGGGATTCAGGATCGTCCGCGAGAAAGAGCATATTTCGTTGGAGAGGATGAATCCAGACGGCACCAAGACGCCGCTTACAATGCCGAATCATTAGCGGATAAAAGCCTCCACGCTCAGGACAATTTGTACTCAGTCGGGAATCTCGAGGAATGATTTCCTGGCGGCGTATGAAAAGTCCTGAAATACACGCCGACGAACGTAATTTCCAAATGACAAAGAAACCCATGAACATAGTCTGGCACGAAGGCCTGATTAGCCGCGAGGAGCGCTGGAAGAGTCTAGCCTGCCGCGGCTGCACGCTCTGGTTCACGGGCTTGTCTGCCGCAGGCAAGAGCACCATAGCCTCGGCCCTGGAGCAGGCCCTGGTCAACCGCGGCGTGCACGCCTTCCGCTTGGACGGCGACAACGTCCGCCACGGCCTGAACAACAACCTGGGCTTCACAAGAGAGGACCGCGACGAGAACATCCGCCGCATAGGCGAGGTGGCCGGCCTGTTCGCCGAAAGCGGCGCGGTGGCCCTGACCGCCTTCATCAGCCCCTACCGCAAGGACCGCGCTCGCGCCCGCGAGCTGCATGACAAGGCCGGTCTCAAATTCTTCGAGGTGTTCGTGGACACCCCAATCGAGATATGCGAGCGGCGCGACCCCAAGGGCATCTACAAGAAGGCCCGGGCCGGCGAGATCAAGGGCTTCACCGGAATCGACGACCCCTACGAGCGACCGGAGCGCCCGGAGCTGGTGCTGAAGACCGACGAGATGGACGTCGACGCCTGCGTGGAGAGGTGTCTCGAGATGATGGAAAGCGCCGGCATTCTGGAATCGACCCCGCAGGGCGGATAATGTGTTGGAATTGCGTCGAAGGCCGCTCACTCAGGGTGCCATAGACTTCGGGGGAAGGGACGATCAAGAAATGGATGAAGT
>CAZENH010000019.1:89886-91199 GCA_964513625.1 uncultured Myxococcales bacterium
AGTAGGGGCGCATTGCATGCGCCCCAAAATGGACGCCGCCGAACGTGATTTCTCCACAGCCGCCGAACGTGATTTCTCCACGGCACCCATTAATGGGCGCATGCCGCGGTTTGTGCGGCACCTGGTTCGCAATGGTGCAATGCGCCCCTACGGTTGAAAAACCGCGTAATACGGTCGGCCGGCCGGCACGTTCCCTGGGATCAATCGTGGCGGGATTCAAGGCGGCCGTGACCCGGCGTTGCCGTGAGGATCTGCCCGAGGCACCACAGCGAATATGGCAAAGGAATTATTACGACCACATAATACGCACAAGCGAAGAATTGCATGAAATCAGGCAATACATTAGACAAAACCCGATGCGATACAACATTGCGAACCGCGGCATGCACCCCGGAATGGAAACCGACGAACATGAATCCAAAAAGCAATAACATAGTCTGGCACCAGGGCCCAGCCAGGGGAACGGCGTTTGATGGGGGTGGGGCGAGCGCCAAATTCCGCCTGTGGCAAGAAGTAACTGGGCAATGAAATTCGACCCACGCAACCCGGCATGTTATCATCGTGCGTGTTTTCCCTGGAAATGAGCGGCTGATGAGCACTGAAGCCGACAACCTCGAGCAATTGTTGAGCCAGTTGCCCGAGCAAATCCGCGGGCAGGTAAAGGACTACGTGGAGTTTCTGCTGTCGCGCAAGAAGACGGCCAAAAGAGCCGGGCTCAAGCAGGACTGGGCAGGTGCTCTGCGGGAATACCGCGACAAGTATACCTCGCTTTCCCTGCAAGCAAAGGCATCCGAGTGGCGCGGAGATTGACGAGATGTTCCTGGTAGACACGAACGTTTGGCTGGAGCGCCTGCTGGACCAGGACCGCTCCGAGGAAGTCGGGCGGTTTCTGGAACGCTGCCCGACAGAGAAACTGGCGATCACCGATTTCGCATTTCATTCAATCGCCGTGATCATGAAGCGCCTGAAGAAACAGCAAGCATTGCTGGCCTTCGTACAGGACGTTTTCGTCGGAGGTGGAGTAGAACTGGTGAGGCTCGTCACCGACGACACCGCGGAAGTAGTGCGGGTTATTGACGAGTTCGGACTGGACTTCGATGACGCGTACCAGTATGTGGCGGCACGGAAGAATGGCCTGGCAATAGTGAGCTTCGACGCCGACTTCGACCGTACGAAGCTTGGCAGGATGCCGCCCGTAAGCGCGCTGAAAAACCCGGCCAACCAGGAATGATCCAGCCCCGAATCGCGCACCGACGAACGTGATTCCACCTCCCAATCACGAAAGAACCGCGTGACCAGCATCGATCAGTTCC
>CAZENH010000020.1:0-25149 GCA_964513625.1 uncultured Myxococcales bacterium
ATCGCCGCATGGCCGCAGCCGCTGGTCGCGTCGCAACTATCGGTAGTGCAAACATCCGCGTCGTCGCACGAGATCGGCGCGTGTGCACAGCCCGAAGCCGCGTCGCAGCTATCTGCCGTGCAGGCGTCCGAGTCGTCACAGGAGATCGCCGCATGGCCGCAGCCGCTGGTCGCGTCGCAACTATCGGTCGTGCAAACATCCGCGTCGTCGCACGAGATCGGCGCGTGTGCACAGCCCGAAGCCGGGTCGCAGCTATCTACCGTGCAGGCGTCCGCGTCGTCACAGGAAATCGTCTCGTGGCCGCATCCGTCTATCGCGTCACAGGCGTCTGTCGTGCAGGCATCCGAGTCGTCGCACGAGATCGGCGCGTGTGCACAGCCCGTGGCAGGGTCACAGGCGTCCGTCGTACAGGCATCCGAGTCGTCGCACGAGATCGCCTGGTGCGTGCAGCCCGAGACCGAGTCGCAGGCGTCTGTCGTGCAGGCATCCGTGTCGTCACAGTCAATCTGCACACCCGTGCACATGCCTGCCGTGCAGGCATCATTCGAAGTACAGGAGCTTTCATCATCACAGGTCGTTCCGTCTGGAGCGTCTACCGGGCCGCACAGGCCGCTTGCAGAATCGCAACTGTTGTGCCGGCAGGCCGTGTCGGAGGACTGATCGCACTCGACGATGCTGTCGGGGTCGATGACACAGTAGCCGCCCGAGCAGTGCAGCACTCCGTTGCACAGATCTCCGTCTTCGAATGAGGAGCAATCGGCGTCTTGCTGGCACTGGCAAATGTTCTGCCCTCCTCTGCAAGCGCCGTTCTGGCAAACATCGGGCTCGCTGCACGGATCGCCGTCGTCGCAGGCCGCCGTATTCTGCTCGAAGACGCAGCCGGCCTGCGTATCGCAACCGTCGTCGGTACAGGGATTGTCGTCGTCGCAGGTGATCGGCTCGCCCGAGCAAACACCTTCCATACACTGGTCGCCCTGGGTGCAGGCACTACCGTCGTCGCAGCTTGCGCCGCTGGCCGGTTCGAATACACAGCTTCCGTCACGACAAAAATCGACGCTGCACGGATTGTCGTCGTCGCAATCGAGATCCTGCAGACAAGCGGAGCTGCCCTTGTCCGACGAACAAGCCGCGATCGCCAAGGCAAACACCACCGGAAAAACCAAGATTGACTTCTTCATGCTCATGCACACCTTTCTTTTTTTCGCAATATTACCACATCTTGCGGTCCAGCGCGATCGGCTAAGCAGCATCGACGCCCGGCGTCATTTTTTACACTTGACCTTACGGCTCTTATCAACGTTATGATTCAGGTCAAGGAGGGGGCATGATGGTATATCAAAGCCTGCTGGAAGCTCTCGAATCTCTCGAAGGATCCGATCACGGTAAACCATGCGCTGATGCTGATCCGGATCGCCGGCGTGAACTGCACAGAGAGATCGAACAGGTTCTTTTTCAGCACAAGGCACCCGAGGGGGCCGAGCGTCGCGAACATCTTCGCGTTCCCGTCTCGTTGAGCGCCCGCTACTGGACGAGCAACGAACTCAGGGATCGTTACGTCTCCACCCTGGGAGAGGGCGGCCTGTTCATCGCCACCGATGAGCCCCTGGCTATAGGATCGTCTATCGATCTGCAGATTCGCCTTGTCGAACGCGGATTGTCTCTTGACGTTCGTGGTCGGGTCGCCTGGATCGACAACGGCGCCGACAGCGGGCATCGCGGCATGGGCGTCGAATTCGTCGATCTTAGTTACGATCAGAAGGCTACTATTTACGAGTTGGTCAACGACAGCCTTCGAGCTCACTTACTGGAGCGCAGGCAGTACACCCGCCTCGACAGTCGCCTGCCTGCCACCTTCGTTTACGACGAAGGGTCATTCGAGCTTCCCACGACCGACCTGGGTCCCGGCGGTCTGTATATCGAGACCGATCACCTCATTCAGCGAGGAGAACGCGTTAAAGTGGTACTCGAGATTCCGGGCAAGAAAACTCCGCTGCGCAGCGTGGCTCGTGTAGTCCGCGTAAATGATCGCCATCTGCCGGACATGCCGCCGGGCATCGGTTTGCGTTTCATGATGACCAACACGGAGGGCAAACAGGCCATTCTCGATCATATGCTTAGACGCGTAGCAAGCTCAGAACCACAGCGACACTCTGCTTCGGGCGGGTTACGCCTGCGCCGCAGTGCGCGCCTCAAGCGCCGTGTCAAGGTCTCGTATAACGACGGCGAGCGCGACAGCGCCAGCTTCACCAGGGATATCTCCCGCCGGGGAGTTTTCGTGCACGCCCATGAACCGCCTTCTTGCGGAACCAAGCTACAGCTTCAGATTGAGCACCCGGTAAGCAGACAAATATTGAAAATGCGGGGCAGGGTTGTGCGCACGGTGTCCAGCTCTGCAGGCAAACTATCGCTGGCTGCCGGGGCGGCAGTGCTCTTTGAAGATTGCAACGAACGACAGAGATCCATGCTCAGACGCTTTTTAATGGAGTTCGTCCTGATGGAGGGCAACTCCAGCGCCCCACCTGCCTGATTCTCTCGATAATAAAGGTGAACCAAGACTTCGGAAGCAGGCGTTCGCTCCTGCCTTGATTATTTACGGCATTTCTGTGAATATTTCCGTCACATGAACCGATGAAAGATTTTTTGGAGGATCCCCATGAGAAAAATGATCACAGTTCTGCGTTCTTTCCTGATTGTTGGCCTTTCGTTGATGCTGTTTGCCTGCTCAGCCAAGCAGCGTGAGCCCGAATGCACCGTCAGCGCCGACTGCCCGGACGGCAAGATTTGTCTGGAGCAGAAGTGCACGGACAAGACCACCTGTGACTCTGACACTGATTGCTCATCCCCCACCCCGCGCTGCGATAGCGGTTCGGGCACCTGTGTCGCCTGTATCGAAGACCGCGACTGCGCCGCAAACGAACGCTGCCTGAGCAAAGAGTGCATAAGCATCTGCACTTCGGACGACGATTGCTCGGCGCCTGTTCCGCGTTGTGATACCGAACTGGGCAAGTGCGTGGCCTGCCTGGTTGACCGCGACTGCGCCGTAGGCGAACGCTGTGCCGACAACCAGTGTCGCACCGGGTGCGTCTCCGATGAAAACTGCGATGATCCGTTCCCGCGCTGCGACAAGGTCAGCGCCACCTGCGTAGAGTGCCTGGACGACCCCGACTGCCAATCGGGATACGAGTGCCGGCAGATGACCTGCCAGTTACCCCAGGGCTGCACCAAGGACGATGACTGCGAACAGGGCAAGATCTGCGAAAACGTGTGCGTCACCGGCTGTCGCTCGAGCCGTGATTGTCCCGACGGCTGGACCTGCCTGACCGACGTCGGAGACCACGGCACCTGCGCCCAGTGCCTCGACGACAACGATTGCCCGTCAGGCTATACATGCCTGGATCACGAATGTTCGTTCTACTGCGACGAAGACGCGCAGTGCGCCCCGCAGGTGTGCGACGCAAGCACCGGCCAGTGCGTAGAATGCAATGCCGACGGCGATTGCCAGACGGGCAACGTCTGTGACGGGCACGCCTGCGTCGCGGGCTGCCGCGACGACAGCGGCTGCCCTGCCGGGCGCTGCAACCCGGACACGCACGCCTGTGTCGATTGCCTGTCACTCGACGACTGCCCGATCGGCCATCTGTGCGTGGCCAATGTCTGCGTCACCGGCTGTATTTCCGACCGCGACTGCCCGGGCGGCCTGCACTGCGACGAGACTCAGGGCGATCACGGAGCCTGTGTCGAATGTCTGATCGATGATGATTGTGAGACAACCGAGATCTGCCTGCAAGGCGTTTGCCGTTTCGTGTGTACCTTGGACAGCGACTGCTCGCCCCCGACACCCGCCTGCGATACCCAGGCGGGCGCCTGCGTGCCCTGCCTGACGAAGGATCACTGCCCGCTTGGCAACCTGTGCGTCGACCAGGTGTGCGTACCCGGTTGTGAAACAGAGCGGGATTGCCCGGCCGGCCAGGAGTGTGTCGGCGGCCAATGTGAGCAGGCCTGCGTTCCTAGCGGCGATGAAATCTGTGACGGGACGGACAATGATTGCGACGGACGCACCGACGCCGGCGATCCGCAGCTGGTGCTCGCGGCCTGCGAGCTGACCGATGGCATCTGCGCAGGCTCACATCATTTGGCAAGCCAGTGCGTAAACAGCCAATGGGAGGCTTGCACGCCGGCCGAGTATGGCCCGCAGTTCATTTCCGAGGTATGCGACGGTCTGGATACCAACTGCGACGGAGCCTTAGACACCGGATTGCAACTCGACTGCCAGGCAGACTACGTCTGCCAGGGAAATGAATGCGTCTTCTCGGGCGGCTGCACAAACGAGTGCTCCGAGGGCAGCACCGACTGCTCCTGGCTGGACACAAGCTACGTAAAGATCTGCGCCGACATCGATGAAGATCCGTGCCTCGAGTGGGATACTCAAGACTGCCCGCCCAACAGCTACTGCGATCCATTTATTTTCAATCAGTGCGTCTGCGACGATGTGCTGTGCGTCGATGTCTGCTGCGCCCAGGGCCAGGTGTGCAATGCCGGACAGTGCTGCACGCCCGAATGCCCGGCCCGCACTTGCGGTTCTGACGGCTGCGGTGGAAGCTGCGAGTGCGACCTGCAAAACGACCAGTGCATCGGCGGCGTGTGTACCTGCACTCCCTCATGCGCCGGAAAAGAGTGCGGTACCGACGGTTGCGGAGGTTCTTGCACCAACACCTGCGCCAGCGACGAATACTGCGAGGACGACCATTGCGTGTGCGACTATGCCGATTGCAATGGAACCTGCTGTGCTGAAGGCGATGTCTGCGACTCGCAGACCGGAGACTGCTGCGAACCGCAGTGTTCGGGAAAGCAGTGCGGGCCGGACAGCTGCGGGCACCAGTGCGGCAGCTGCTACGACAACGAACTGTGCATCGATGGATCCTGCGTCTGCCAGCCAGACTGCACAGGTAAGGAATGCGGCCTGGACGGCTGCGGCGGCACTTGCGGAAGCTGCAACTTCGGCCAGCGCTGCACCGAGGCCGGTATCTGTTGCGACAAGCAGTGCAGCGGGCGCGAGTGCGGCCCTGATAGCTGCGGCGGAACCTGCGGAAGCTGCGGCGACTACCAGGCCTGTAACGAAAGCAGCGGCCAGTGCGAGTGCGCATACGACCAGTGCGGCGACACCTGCTGCACTTCGAGCCAGAGCTGCTACCAGGGATCCTGCTGCAGCCCGTCCTGCGGCGACGGCATCTACACTGCCTATCACTGCGACGACGACAGCTGCGGTGGTGTGTGCGTTTGCCAGGATCACTACGGGGCCGGCGCCGTCTGCGGCACTGATCTGACTTGCGAGTGCCCACCGCCGGGATTTACCTGCCTTTCGCTGGGCAACGGGCAAGAATGCTGCTCTGGCTCACAGACCTGCAATCAGTTGTTCGGCTGCTACTGAAATTCCCATTGATAACCGCCTGATATACACTATCCAGAAAAATTCACTTGACAGCTAAACAAACGTTTGATACGTGGTGTTCTCATATGTACATTGATTCTAAAATGTAATAGCACATATTAAGAGGTTATAGACTATGAAATTCAAACACCTGTTTACTATCTCGACTTTGGGCCTTGTGGCTTTCGGGTCACAGACGCGAGCCGGGCTGTTCGAAGACGCCACTTCAGGTGCTCCCAAACAAGACAACCAGGCCCAGGCAGCCACAAAGAGCCCGGTCGAGCTTTCGGGTTATGTGCGGGGTGATCTCTACCTGGGCAAGGTGCCCGACCAGAACGTCACCGAAATAAAGAACGGCTTCGGCGAGGCGGCCGCCAAGTTGCGGGTCAAGCTCGGCGATTGGGGCGACGGGCGGGCCGAGATCCGCGCGCGCGAGGGGTACGACGGGGCCGGTGTCAGCGGCACGGTCGGACTGCGCGAGGCCTTCGTCGATCTTTATCTCGGACCGGTCGACATCCGCTTCGGCCACCAGGTGATCGTCTGGGGCCGGGCCGACGCCTTCAACCCCACCGATAACCTCACCCCGCACGACATGGGCGTGCGCTCTCCCGACGAAGATGATCGTCGAGGCGCCAACCTGGCGCTTAAGACCTCGATCAACTTCAATCCGCTACGCTGGGAGTTTATCTACTTGCCATTCTATGCGCCCTCGCATTTTCCGGTCTTTACACTGCCAGGCCCAATCAGCTTCTCAGACCCTGCTTATCCCGACGCCGACTTCGAGCATGGTACCCTGGCCACCCGTCTGAACGTCGAGCTGCCTAAGGTTGATTTTTCGGTCTCATACCTTTTCGGCTACTCGACCTTTCCGGGCATCGAACTCGCAAGCTTCACGATGGCCGGAGCCAGCGGCGGGCCCGAAGTCGCTATTCGTTTCCACCCCTACCAGCACCATGTAGTGGGGGCCGATTTCGCGACCACCGTCGGCGATTGGCTTGGTCTGCGTGGCGAGGTCGCCCTGAACTGGCCTGTGCAACACGACGACGCCGAATACATCCCGCAACCGGAACTCCAGTACGTGCTGGGCGTCGATCACGACTTCGGCGACGTGTCGCTGATCGTCCAGTATGTCGGCCGCACAGTGCTCGACTGGGAGGCCATCGAGCCTACCGGCCTGCTGGATCTGGCCGAAGGCAGAACCCCCACCCCGGAACAGTTGGCCGCTATCATGCAAGATCCCGAGGGAGCGGCACGCACCGAGATAAAACGCAAGACGCGCATGACGGCATCACAAACCGAGCACATCTCGCACGCGGCTACAGTCAGAATCGCCTGGCAACTTTTTCATGAAACACTGACATTGGAGATGCTCGGCTACTACAACCTGAGCACCAAAGAGTGGCTTGTTCGGCCGATGCTAAGCTACGACATTGCCGACGGACTTGCCGCCATTGTCGGAGGCGAAATCTACGGCGGCCCGGACGAGACCCTCTTCGGCACCATCGACGAGGTCCAGAGCGCGGGTTTCGTCGAACTGAAAGCCTATTTCTGAGATCCGGCCATGAGTATGAATAGCGAACCAAGCGTCAAGGAACGCATCGCGCAAGTGGCCACGCGTCTGTTCGCCCGCAAGGGCTACTCGGCAACCGGTTTGCGCGAGATTGTCAAAGAGGCCGGTGCCAGCGTGGCCATGGTCAACTATCACTTCGGCTCAAAAGAAGCCCTGCTTCAGTCGCTGATGGACATTTTCTTTACCAAAATGCATTCCATTGCTGTTGATACCCTGGGTGGAGACGGACCGCCGGAACTGCGGGTGCGCCGTCATTTTCGCGCGGCCATCGCCTTCTTCAGGCAAAACCCCGAGCTGGTCAGGCTGGCCATCACCGAACTGCCCCATGATCTGCCCGGGATCGTCGAGTTCAAGGCCGATCGGGTGATGAAGATCGTCTCGGTCTTCGCCAACACATTTCTGCCGTTGCTGCCCGAGACGATCCGCGCGCACATCCGGCCCGAGATCTACGGCCCGGCCGTCATGGGTGCACTCTCGTCGCATTTTTTACTGCGCCCGGTTCTCGAAAGCGTCTTCAGCATGAGTTTCGATGATGCCTTCTACGAGAACTTCGCAGACGAATTGGCCGACCTGGTCATGTACGGCGCGCTGCGCGCCGGCGCCGTCGAACTTTCCGACAGAAAGGACTGACAAACAATGCTGCAAGTATTCTCCAACATGGTCGTCCGCTTCCGCTGGCCGGTGATTATCGTCTTTGTGGCTGTCAGCGCCCTGTTCGGCATTCAGATCAAGAACGCCAAGGTCGACCCCGAGGTCAAGCACCAGCTACCGCCCGATATGAGGGCCAGGATTCATATCGACCAGATCGAGAAGATTTTCGGCGGCACCGACATGATCATGCTGGTAATGACCGCCGACGACGTGCTTGCGGCATCGACGCTCAAGCGCATGAAGAAGCTGGCCAAGAAAGTCGAACGCATCAAGGGCGTAGACCGGGTTCTGAGCCTGTTCTCGCTCAAGGACATCCGCGCAGAAGGTGACAAACTTCTGGTCGACCCGGCCGTCAAGCATATCCCGAAAACGAAAGCCGCGAGAGAGAAGTTGCGAGCCGAACTGCGGGACAACGAGCTGGTGTACGGTAACGTTGTTTCAAAGGATTTCAAGGTGGCAGCGATTATCGGCCTGCTCGAAGCCGATGCCAAGGACGAACCGACGCTTGCGGCATTGGAAAAACTGGATCACGACGTCCCGGGCCCCGAAAAGCTGTACATCGCCGGCATGCCCTACATCAGGGTGAATGTCTCGCATGATATCAAGAGTGACATGAAGCGCTTCTTGCCTATCGGCCTGCTGATCATGCTCGTTTTTCTCTTCTTGTGCTTCAAGCAGCTTCGCGGTGTGGTGTTGCCCTTTGTCGTCGTGGTAATGGCCATCCTGTTCAGCATGGGACTAATCCCGCTACTGGGCTGGAAGATCCAGATGATCACCGTGATCCTGCCGGTGATTCTGATCGCCGTGGCCAACGACTACGGCATCCATATAATGGCGCGCTACCAGGAGGAGAATGTCCCGGGCAGCAACCTGAGTTCACGAGATCTGGCCCGGAAAGTCACAAACGAGCTGCTCTCGCCGGTGGTAGTCACCGGCGTGACGACTATCGCAGGGCTCTTGTGCCTGCTCAGCCACATCATCACCCCGGCCAAACAACTGGGAATTCTATCGGGCGCAGGAGTGGCCTTCGCCCTGTTGGCTTCACTGACCTTCATTCCAGCCATGCTGGCCGTCTTGCCCCGCTCACGACCTGTAGTGGGCACAACTACAAAGAGCGGCAAGAAACACATACTGGAGAGAATGCTGGCGTCCATGGCCGTCATGGTCATCCGGCGCCCGAAGGTGCTGCTGATCGCGGGATTCGTCATCGCGTCGGCAGTCGGCATCGGCATCGATTTTCTGATTGTGGATACCAATCCGATCAACTACTACGACAAGGACGCGCCGGTGGCCCGCTCGGCAGCTTTGGTGGACAAGAACTTCGGTGGCTCGGGTGTGGTGTCGATCGTGGCCAAGGGAAACGTCAAGGATCCAAAACTGCTCATTCAACTCGACGATCTCGAGAAAAAGCTCGCTGGCCTGCCAGAGGTGGGGCAGACCAGTTCGGTAGCCAAGATTGTGCGTAAAATGAACCGTGTGCTGAACACCGACGATCCCCATCCGGATCGCATCCCCGACTCGGCCGATGCCGTGGCACAGTATTTCCTGCTGTATTCCATGTCCGGTGATCCCGAAGACTTCGAGCGCATGGTCGACTTCAACTACCAGCACGCTCTACTTACCGCGCGCATCAACACGCTCAGCACCGTAGCAGTCAAGCGGGTTATGAAGTTCATCCATGAAGACATCAAAAAGCGGCCCAAGGGCATGTTCCCGCTGGTTGGCGGATTCGTCGATCTTCTCTCTGAACTGGTCGATGCGATCATCCAGGGACAAGTTACCAGTTTGTCGCTCTCTTTGCTGCTGGTCAGCCTGCTGGTCATGCTGCTGTTTCGTTCGGTGGTGGCCGGATTGCTGGCTATTGTCCCGCTATCGCTCTCTATGCTCTTGCTCTTCGGCCTGATGGGCTACATAGGCATCGAGTTGAACATCGCCACCGCCATGCTTTCTTCGATAATGATCGGGGTGGGTGTTGACTACACTATCCACTTCCTGTGGCGCTACAGGGTCGAGCGTCGTGCCGGGCGAGAGCCAGATGAGGCTGTACGCGTTACCCTTACGACCACCGGCCGCGGGATTGTCTTCAACGCTTTAAGTGTAATGGTGGGCTTCGTAGTTGTTCTGTTGTCCAGCTTCATGCCGGTCAAGTTCTTCGGCTTCCTTGTAGTTGTCTCGATCGGCACCTGCCTGCTGGGAGCGCTGTGGCTGCTTCCGGCCATATGTTTGTTACTGCGCCCGAAATTCCTTGAACCCAGGCGCGTCAAGAACGAAAATTCATGACTATCTGGAGGACGAAATGAAAAAGATGCTGAATTGTTCATTGGTAATAGCCATTCTGGCAGGCTCCTTACAGGCGAGAGCCGCCGACCCGGATGCAGCCGAAATCATGCACCGCGCCTTCAAGGCAATCAAGCTCGACGGAGCCGAGGCGGTGGCCACTTTAACCATATACGATGCCCGGGGCAACAAGCGTGTGCGCACGACCGCCACCATCAGTAAGCTTTACGACGACGGGGCCACCGAGAAGCGCCTGATCCGTTTTTTAGCGCCGGCCGACGTCAAGGGCACCGGTCTTCTGACCTACGACTACGAAAAGAAGACTGACGACATGTGGCTCTACCTGCCTGCCTTGCGCAAATCGCGCCGGATCGTCGCCTCGGAAAAGGCCAAGAGCTTCATGGGTTCCGAATTCACCTACGCCGACATCACCCCTCCGGTAGTGGAGGACTTCAAGCACAAGATCTTGCGCAGCGAAAAAGCATACGGAGAAGACTGTTGGGTGATCGAATCGGTTCCCAAAAACAATGATGTCGCTGAGGAAAACGGTTTTTCGAAGAAGATAAGCTACATCGGTAAGGCCGACTATACCATGCGCAAGGCGATCTACTACGACCTGGACGGCGAACTGCACAAAGAGCTCGATGCGCCCGAGATAAAAGAGATTGACACCAAGAAGCACCGCTATCGGCCGATGCAGATGATCATGATCAACAAGCAGAACAAGCGCCGCTCGGAGCTCAAGATGGACAAGATTCAGCTCAGGCTCGATGTGCCCGACGACTACTTCACGACGCGCTACCTCGAGCGCTGATTAGCCTATCTTGCCAATTCCCTGTCCGAACTGCTAGACTCAATCCAAGTCATGATGATGAGAGCCCGGCCAACGGCCGGGCAACGTTGGAGGTATGTTATGAACGGCTTGCGAAGAGTATTGCTGGCTTGCGGTCCCCTTGTATTGCTTTTTTTTGCCGCCTGCGGCGGGGGTGAACTCGATGATTTCGGCTGCCACTCGAATTCCGATTGCAAGCACGGGCGGGTGTGCGTGGCCGGCATCTGCCAGGATAGCGGCGGAGTCTGTAGCTCGAATAGCGACTGCCCGGCCGGACAGACTTGCTTCCAGGGCAACTGCCTGACCTGCGACCAGGACGGAGACGGCCACCTGGGTACGAACTGTGCAGGTGACGACTGCGACGACAGCAATGCCGGCGTTCATCCCGGGGCGCTTGAGCTTTGCGGTGACGGGCTGGACAACGACTGCGACGGGGTCGCCGATCCACCAGACTTTTGCGCGAAATGCGCGGATGTGGTCTGCCAGGTAGGTTATGCCTGCGACCCGAAAACGGGAGTGTGCGTTCCCATCTGCACACCGGACTGCGCCGGGGCCGAGTGCGGTTCGGACGGCTGCGGGGGTTCGTGCGGAGAGTGTCCCACAGGCTACCACTGCAGCGGCGGGCGGCGCTGTGTCGCAGGCTGCGAGGATCTCTGCAAAGTTCCCGGCGACAAGCTCTGTTCGGGTAACGGAGTCGTAACCTGCGAAGACGGGGATGGAGACGGTTGTCTCGAGTGGAACGGGCCCGTGCCTTGCCCGACGGGTCTGCGCTGTGTCGAGGGGGAGTGCGTCGAATGCAGGCCGGATTGCACCGGCAAAGAGTGCGGTTCGGACGGCTGCGGCGGATCGTGCGGCGTGTGCCCGGCCGATATGTATTGCGACGGCGGCCGCTGCTCATCCGGCTGCCGCGACGAGTGCACCTGGGGCCAGACCCGTTGCGCGGATGCTTACAGCTACAGCGTGTGCGGCGAGTATGACGGCGACCCCTGCAGCGAATGGAGTCCCCGTCAGCCCTGCCTGGAAGGAACAGTTTGCGACCAGACGACGGGCTACTGCTCGGGCGGCTGCAAGGACGAATGTTTCTGGGGCGAGTCGTACTGCCTTGACGATATCGCATACGTCGAATGCGGCGACTTCAACGGTGACGGCTGCACCGAGTTCGGCCCACCCACGATCTGCGACCCGGACAGCTACTGCGACTGGGACATCGGGCGCTGCTCTAACGAGTGCTACAATGATTGTGACTGGGGCGATTTCAGCTGCCTGAGCGGAAGGGAATATATCACATGTGGCCAGTGGGACAACGATCCGTGCGCCGACTGGTCGCCGCCCCAGCGCTGCCCGCGCCAGACCCGCTGCTCGCAGGACGCCCGCCAGTGCGTCGACGGCAGTTGCGAAAACGATTGCGAAGAATGGATGAGCCAGTGCTGGGACGACTGGACGTTCGTCTTCTGCGGCCAGTTTGACAACGATCCCTGTCTCGAATGGAGCCCGCCGCAATCCTGTCCTCCCGATACACGTTGCGACTTTGCCGCGGGCCAGTGCGTTCCTTACCAGGACTGCCAGCCGGACGTGTACGAACCGAATGACAACATGGTGCAGGCCACACCGCTCTTCCCGGGAGAGCCGATGGCTCATTCGATCTGCCCTTCGGGTGACGATGACTGGTGGGTGTTCAGCACGGATGAAGCGGGAGAAGTCGTCGTCGATCTCTCCGGACCTTACGGCGACACAGTCATGTGGCTTTACGACATTAACGGCCAGCAACTGGCCTATGACGATGACGGCGGCCCGGACATGTTCTCACGCATCGATCTTCCGGGTTTGCCGGCCGGTCGTTACTACGTACAGGTTCAGGAGTTCAACGACTACGGAATCATCGAAAACTATTACATTCACCTGACCACATCGGGCACTTGTCACCCGGACTGCACCGGACGGGAATGCGGGCCGGACCCCGTCTGCGGACAAATATGCGGCACCTGCCAGGCCGGCTGGCAGTGCAGCGCGGCAGGCCAATGCGTCTACGACGGCCATCGCCAGGGGGCGGGAGATCCGTGCGGCTTCTTCGTCGGCTGCCCGGCCGACTACGCCGCCGCCTACGCCTGCGTCGAGTACCCCGGTTCGACCGACGGCCTGTGCTCGTACCCTTGCAACGGCCCGGATGATTGCGCGGTTGATTTTCCGCAAGGCTGCTGCCGGGAGTTGGCCGAAGGCTACAGTGTCTGCTTGCCGGGCGAACTTTGCCAGAACGACTATCCCGGTTACCTGGACGAGTGTAACGGCGCCTGTCTTCCGGACATGTTCTGCATCCAGAGCTCTGCATCGGACCCCGCGCAGAACTGCATCTTCTCCTGCGACCTGGCCATGGGCATTTGCCCCATGGGGGGCACATGTATCGATCCCGGTCAGAACGGCACGACAGGCTACTGTCTGCCCCAGGGTGCGCACCAGTTCGGAGAGGCCTGCACCGTCATCGACGGTTGTTCGTCGGGGATGATGTGCCTGCCGCTGGATGAAAACCACCCGGGATACTGTAGCCGCATGTGCAGCGCCATCTTCCCCTGTCCCGGACCGTTCCAGTGCATCCTGCCGGACGGACAAGGCGGCCAGTGGTGCGCGGTGCCGTGCTACCAGCCCTCAGATTGCGCAATACTCGGCGACTGGACCTGCTCGATGATCGGCGGCAACATGGGCGCTTGCGTGCCAAACTGAGACAGATAGTTATTTAGCCTGATGCAGGCCATAGACCGCGTCATCCCCGAGTTTCTTGAAGCGTTGCGATCTTCGCCGGCGGTCGTGCTGACCGCACCGGCCGGGGCCGGCAAGACCACCGGGATACCCCCTGCCATACTCGAATCAGGCATCTGTAAAAAAAAGCAGATAGTGCTTCTGCAGCCCCGGCGGATGGCAGCCAGGGCGGCTGCCGCCAGGATGGCGCACAACCTCGGCCAGCCCGTGGGCCGCACGGTCGGTTACAAGATCCGCTTCGACCAGAAGACATCGCCGGCCACTCGTATCCTGGTGGTCACCGAGGGCATTCTGACCCGGCGCTTTCTTTCTGATCCTCTGCTCATGGGCACGGCTTGCGTGATCCTCGACGAGTTTCACGAACGTTCGCTGCACGTCGATCTGGCCCTGGCCTTCTGCCGCGAGCTTATGGACGTTCGCGACGATCTGCGCCTTGTGGTCATGTCGGCGACGCTGCAAGTAGAGCCGATCGTCCGTTTTCTTGGAAACTGTCCTCTGATTAGCGGTGAAGATCGGCCATTCGAGGTCGAGATCGAGTATCAAAAGCTTGCCGACCGGCGTCCGCTGCACACAAAGAGCGCGGCCGCAGCAAGGCGAGTGCTAGGCCGGGACGAGCAGGGTGACGTTCTGGTTTTTCTGCCGGGAGCCGCCGAGATCGAACGAACGCGAGAAGACTTGAACAGCAAACCGCTGTCGGGTGATGTGCAGGTGCTGCCGCTCTACGGCGCCCTCCCCGTGAAAGAACAAGATCGCGTGCTGCGCCCGGGCGACAGGCGTCGCGTGGTTCTGGCCACTAATATCGCCGAGACCTCGCTGACTGTGCCCGGTGTTACAGCGGTGATCGACTGCGGCCTGTGCAAGCAACCGCGTCACGATCCCGCAAGCGGCTTCGATCGGCTGGAGACGGTTCGCATCAGCAAACACAGCGCCTCCCAGCGCGCAGGCCGGGCGGGCCGCACAGCCCCGGGGAAAGTACTGCGCCTGTGGACCCTGCCCGAGCAGCGTGCCTTGCCGGAGGCCGACCTGCCGGAGATCCAACGTGTTGACCTGGCTGGTCTGTTGCTGGCTGTAATCGCCTTCCACCCGGGCGATCCGCACAAATTCGAATTCTTCGAGCCGCCGAAGCCGGCCGTCATGGAAAGCTCGCTGCGATTGCTGGTCATGCTGGGCGCGCTTGAAGAGGCAAGTTTCAGGCTCAGCGAAAGGGGCCTGCGGCTAGCGTCGATTCCGGCTCATCCCCGGGTGGCGGCCATGCTGCTCAGCGCGGCCAAAATGGGATTCATGCGCCAGGGAGCGCTGCTGGCCGCTTTGCTCGGCGAGCGGGACATCCTGACCGATGCCGATGCGCCCGGAGCCTGTGACTCGGACATGCTTTGGCGAATGGAACGCTTCGATGAGCTTTCGCAAGCGGGATTCGACGCCCGGGCGGCAAGACGTTCGGGGATCAACCTGGCCGCGGCGTTGGCGGTCAGGCGAGCCCGGGATCAGATCTTGGGGCATAGCATTCCTTCAGGGAAAAATACTCGACGCCGGGCACGGGCAAGCGAAAACCAGTTGCTATCGTTGTTGCTATCCGCCTATCCCGACAAGCTGTGCCGAAGGCGCGCCGCAGGTGGCGACTCGGCCGTGATGGTTGGAGGTAGTGGCGTGCGTTTGAGTCGTGAATCCTCCGTCCGCGATGCCGAGCTGTTCGTCGCCGTCGAGGCCGATGCACCAAAGCGCGGCCCGCGCTCGTCGGCCCTGGTGCGCAAGGCCAGCAAGGTAACCTATGAAATGCTCGACGAGCAGTTTCCGGATCAAATCGGCAGAAGCGAGGGTGCGATCTTCGACCACAAAAAGAAAGCGGTAGTCGGTGTGCGCACGGCAAGTTTTCACGGCCTTGAAATCAGCAGGCAAGTCGGCCTGCCGGTCGATCCGAAGCTTGTTTCGGCCGCTCTCACCAAGGAAGCCGGGCCGCGTTTCGAAGAGATCTTCCGCCCCGACAAGAAAAGCTTGCAGCTCAGGGCCCGCCTGCTTTTTGCAAGACAAGCAATGCCCGAGGAGCCGTGGCCGGATGTGAGCGACAAAGGTCTGAAAAGCTGGCTTCCCGACCTGTGCCGGGGCAAGAGCAGCTTTACAGAGCTCGAGCGAACCGACTGGTACCAGCAGATCAAGTCGCGGCTTGTGTACAAGCTTCAAAAACTGCTGGACGACGAGGTTCCTGTGAGCATCGCGGTCCCTTCAGGCAGCAAGATCCACGTCGATTACACCCCGGCTGCGGAACCAGGCGGAGCGCCGGTTCTGGCCGTGCGCTTGCAGGAGGTCTTCGGTCTGATGGAAACACCCAGGATAGCCCGCGGCCGTGTAGCACTGTTGATGCAGCTGCTGTCGCCCGCCCGGCGTCCGGTGCAACAGACAAAGGATCTGAAGAGCTTCTGGCTGCGCACCTACCCGGAAGTGAGAAAAGAGCTTCGCGCCCGCTACCCCAAACACGCCTGGCCCGAAGACCCCCTGGCCGCCCCGGCAATCAGAGGTACGCAAAAAAAATAAAACAGCAAGTGTGCCTGATCATGTAACAACTGAAGCTATGTCTTTTTGTCTCCCGGCCTACTGGTAGGTCGCGGAGAAGAGAACCTTGGCGCCGCCGTGGCGGAAGATCAGATCGCTGTCCTCTCCTTCGGCATAGCTGAACTCGCACTGCAAGGCTACACCCACCGCCCAGTTGTCGGAGACCCACCATTCCTTGCCGGTCACGATCGACAGGCCCACTCCCCGGGCGGTCTCGCTGGCCCGGTCTTCGTCGTTCCAACCGGCAAAGCGGTCGCGCAGGGTGAGAAAGCTGTTGGCAAAGCCCAACGAACCGGTCAGGTAGATGTTGTACGGCATCCAGTAGTAGGTCAGGCCCAATCCAATCACCGCTGTGCCGAATTCCTGGTAGAGCTGGTTACCCCGCTTCTCGTCGGAAAAGACCGTTAGCCAAATATCCCCGTGCAGGATCAGGTTCTCGGCCACGGCGCCCCCCATCGAAAAAGAGCCGCCCGCCTGGCCGCCCTCATTGGAAGAAACGTTGTCGGTTCCTCCCTGGGCGGTGACCAGATGTCCCGTTCCGTTGAAGATGCCGAATCCGGGTCCGACGGTGAAGCGCAAGAAAAACCCGTCGTGGGTGTGAGCGCCCGGGGCGGGCCTGCCCATCATAGCGTTGACTCCGGCGAGTGCCCGCCGCCCGGACCGTCGCCGGGGCCGGTGCCTGACCTGGCGCCTGGCCAGAGAAGCCCGGGCTTTCTCGGCCTCGATCTTGGCCAGCTCGGCTTCGGCCCTGGCCTTTTCCGCCTCGGCCTCGGCTTTTTCCGCCTCGGCCTTGGCCTTGGCTGCCTCGGCCTTGGCCTTCTCCATCTCGGCCCTGGCCTTCTGCTCGAGGATCTGCTCCTCGAGTTTTTGCAGCTTGCCGGATTCCTGTGCCAGAACGGGAAGCGCCGTCGCGATCGCCAGTACCGCTATCGGTAAACAACGAGCTTTCACTTCGTCCTCCTGTACGGGTTACTCCGTCGCCAACAATAGTAACCGAACCAAAGGGAACATGGAAGTCCGTTGAGCGATCGCCTGTCAAGCCCTTGGTCCTTTCGAAAAGCCGGAGTATGCTTCTATCAGCAGTCGCATCAGTACTCGCGGGTCGAAGTCGCGTTCCACCCGTTTTCGGCCTGCTCGTCCCAAGCGGCTCGCCAGGGCCGGGTCTGCCGCCAGGCGGTCGGCCGCGCGGGCCAGATCTTGAGTCGAACCTGGTTCGACCAGCAGGCCGTTTTGTCCATCCACCAGCCAGTCCGTCACTCCCCCTGCCCGCGAGGCGATCACCGGAACGCCCGCTGCCAGAGCCTCGAGCCCGGCGATACCGAAGGGTTCGGCCCACAGGCTGGGCAGCCACAGGCTGCAAGCTCTTCCAAGCAGGCGGGAGAGTTCGGTGCGATCCGCCCAGCCTGCAAAACTCACGCGTTTGCTGATCCGCTCCCGCTCAGACACCTCCTCGGCAAGGGGACCCGCACCGGCTATCACCAACGGCAGGTCCGATCTCAGCTCTTCGGCCGCCGCAAGCGCAACTCTTACACCCTTGTGCAAAGACAGACGCCCGGCAAACAGATGCAGCTTGCCCCGGCCGGCGCCCGGCGTAGCCGGCGCTTCGAGGTTGTCCGCGAAAGGAGGAATGCGCAGGATGCGCTCGGCCGGCAATCCCACAGAATCGAGTTCGTCCGACATGTAGCGTGACAAGACGGTCACGCGCTCCATCTGCACCGCGGCCGCCAGACGCCGGCGGGTGAGATCGAGCATTGTGCGCCCGTAGTCCCGGTCATCGAAACAACTCAGGCAAGTTTCGGCCATCGGCTCGCGGCATCCGGCGCCGGCAGGATCGATCTTGCCGCGCCCGGGGCAGAAAAAGCGATGATCCTGAACCGTCAAGATGCCCCGGCCGGTATGGGCGATCAGCTCGAGCAAACCCGGATCGCTGATGTCGTTTGCATGGATGACGTCCGGCGCGAAACGCTCGATCATCTCGGCCAGACGAGTGAGTGTGCTTTGGCCGGCCGGGCGGCCGAGCCCGGTCCTTTCGAGCCCCTTGATGACGATATATGGCCCGACCCGTTCGCGCTCTTCGGCGGGCAGCGTTTTTCTGATGTGCCCGACAGCCAGCAGTGTCTCGACCTCGCCCCGCAGGCATGCCAGCACGCCCAGCAGCCAGCGATCGGCGCCCCCACGATCAGACAGGCGGGCGTTGAGCAACAGGACACGCATCTTTCGAAAGCGGGTCAGGCGGCAGCTGACGGGCAGGCATCACTTTCCAAGTTCTCCGGCCAGCGATTCGATTCCCTCGATGGTCAGCTCCACCATCGGATACAGGTTGCGAATCAGGCGAACCGAGGGGGCGTGCCACATGCGGCTGCTCATTGGGTTGATCCAGGCCGAGTGCTTGAATCGCGTGACTAGGCGTTCGAGCCAGACGTAGCCCGGAGTCTCGTTTCGATCTTCCCACTGTATGGCCCCGTAACGATCGGTCAGTTCGCCCGGGTACATGTAGGCGTCGCCCACCAGCACCAGGCGCGTGTCGGCGTCCAACTGTTCGATCAGGCGTTGGGTTGAGATCGCCTCGCGGAAAAGCGCGTCCTGATAAACCTCGCCGTAGACACAGTTGTGGAAATAGACATGCTCGAAGCGCTTGAAGTGCCGGGCGGCGTGGGCCGCCGAGAAAAGCAGGTCGACCAGGTGGCGGTAAGGCTCCATCGAGCCGCCGACGTCCATGGCCAGCAAAAGCCGAAGGTCGTTGCGCCGCTCGGGCCTGAAAACCAGCTCCAGCTCGCCGGCCTCGCGAGCGGTCTTGTCGATTGTGCCGTCAATGTCCAGTTCGTCGGCCAAGCCCGAGCGCCTGAGTGCCCGCAGCTTGCGCAGGGCCACCGAGAGCTGGCGTGTATCGAGCACCAGGTCGTGACGGTGCTCGCGGAAACGGCGGGCCGCTGCCACCTGGACGGCCGAGCCGAAGCGTCCTTGCCCGCCGACTCGTATCCCGCCCGGGTGGTATCCGCCGTGCCCGAAAGGCGAAGTGCCTCCCGTGCCGATCCAGCGGTTGCCGCCGTTGTGGCGCTCGGTCTGCTCTCGCAGGCGCTCCTCGAAAAGCTCACGCAGGCGCTCGACGTCGACGCTGTCCAGAACTTTCCTCAAAGCCGGGTCGAGCTGGTAGGGCTGGATGGGATTCTCGAGCCATTCAAAGACATCCTTTTCGATCGCTGAAAGATCGACCACACCCTCGAAGTGCTCGGCGAAAACGCGATCGAACTCGTCGAAATAAGCCTCGTCCTTGACCAGCAGCGAGCGCGAAAGCGAATAGAAGCCGATCAGCGACGAACCGTGCAGCCCCAGCGCCAGCCCCTCGACGAGCGTCATCCACTCGCTAAGACTGACAGGTACCTTGCTGTCTTTCAGACGATAGAAAAAGTCGAGGAAGATACCCGTGTGCTCAGCTTCCCCGCTCTGTCTGGCTTTTGGCATGAAGCTGTTTCCCAAAACCCGGAAAGATGTTGCCGTCGAAAGTGCCTAGGGCCAGACACCTCTTTGGCGATTAGCCGGCCGGCCGCCTTGCTCGACGATTTCGAGGTCTTCCTTGCGCTTGATCAAGGTCCCCAAAAACGGGATGGCTTTCGAAACTTCCGCCGGGCTGATCCCGGCCTGGATAAGCGCTCCGATCCAGTCGATCAACTCGGAGGTCGAAGGACGTTTGCGCAAACCGGCAAGCTCGCGAATGTAGTAAAATTTCTGCAGGCACTGATCGAGTAGTTTTTTTGCGATGTCCGGGTGATGCACACCTATGATCCGTGCCATCAGGTCGCGATCTGGAAACTGTATGAAGTGGAAGACGCAGCGGCGCAGGAAGGCATCCGGAAGCTCTTTTTCGCTGTTCGAGGTGACAATCACGATCGGCCTTTGCTTGGCGACGTGGCGATCACCGGTTTCGACCACGACGAATTCCATCATGTCCAGCTCGTGAAGCAAATCGTTTGGAAACTCCAGGTCGGCCTTGTCGATCTCGTCTATCAGCAACACGACCTGTTCGTTCGATGTCAGCGCCTTGCCCAGCGGCCCCAGCTTGATGTACTGACGGATATCCGAGATGTCCTTGTCTCCGAAACGACTGTCCTGCAGGCGTTGCACAGTGTCATAGACGTAGAGACCTTCAATGGCCTTGGAGGTCGACTTGACGTTCCAGCTAATCAGTTCGAGTCCCAGATCCTCGGCGATGGCGTAGGCCAGAAGTGTCTTGCCGGTTCCCGGCTCACCCTTGACCAGAAGCGGCCTACCGAGTGCCGCCGCCACGTTAACCGAGTGGCGCAGTTCAGGCGAAGTGATGTAGTGGCTCGTGCCGCTGAAACGATCGAAGTCTTTATTCATCTCGCGCTCCTTATTGCCCCGCTGAATGAACAATTACCATATCACGGCTCCGGCCACAACCGCCGCTTGACCGTAACGTGCTAACTTCCTATGCTGTCAACAGTCAATCGACGCGAAGAGGATTGCAAATGGCCGGGATCAAGCGGCGCAGGATCGTGGGCGTGATGGGCGGCGCGAGCGTGGACGGCTCGACTGCAGAGATGGCTGAAGAGTTGGGCCGCCGCATCGCAGAAGCCGGTTTCGTGCTGCTCACCGGCGGGCGCCCGTCCGGAGTAATGGACGCTGCCAGCCGCGGTGCTCACCAGGCCGGCGGCCTGGTTGTAGGCGTGTTACCCGGGCCGGACCCGGATGAATGCTCGGCCTTTGTGGACATCTCCATCGCCACCAATCTTGCCGACGCGCGTAATCTGGTCAACGTGCTGTCATCCGACGTGGTAGTGGCCTGCCCCGGAGGGTCGGGCACGCTCAGCGAGGTGGGCATGGCAATTAAGAACAAGAAGCCTCTGGTACTGTTGGGCTTCGATCCGGGCCCCGTCGCAGACTTTGCCGAGCGGACCGGGCTGGTCAAGAGGGCCGACACGCCGGCGGAGACCATGGCAAGAGTGCAAGAGTTTCTATAAGCCTTGCGCGTGGCGCGGCGTATGGATATACTCGCCGAATCTAGCATTGCCAAGCGGAGGCCAAGGTGACAAAAAAGAAAGATACGGGCAAGCTTCACCGCCCGACAGTATCTGCGGGACCGTCCGCCGATTCGCATATCCGTGAAGTCGACGACGTGATCATCCAGGTCACCCAGGTATTCTGTCACAATGGGCACAATCTGATTCTCAATTCGGAAAAACTCTTCGACGGACAACCCGGAATCAGCCTTCTGGTCTCCAACGGAAAAACTTCGGGAGAGGTCGTGCTGAGCCCGTTCCACGGCGACCACCGCCGAAGGGGCATGCAGGATTTCAAGGACGGTGAGCACATCACGGTGTCTTGTCCGGTATGCAAAGAAGAGCTCAAGCCGCTGGCGCCATGCTCTTGCTCCAAGGACGGCCGGCTTGTAAAGTTGTATCTTACGCCGAAAATTTCCGAAGACAACATCGTCGGCCTGTGCAACGTCTGGGGTTGCCATCGATCGAAGGTCTTTGATCAGGCTCAACTACTGTCAGCCTACGTGGAAGATTGACTCCTCGAACCGGCAACATGTTCGTTCGATTCGGGCATGTAACAAGCCCGCTGGCCTGCCTGATCCTGTGGACAACATTGGCCGCAATCGGCTGCTCGCAGCCCAAGCCGCAAGTCAAGGCGCCCGCAGGAGAACGGACAGTCGTGATCGCCTCAGTGCCGGTCACTCCGAGTTGCCAAAGGGCTGTTGCGCGTCAGTCCGGTCGGGCCGGATTCGCGCTTGTAATTCAAGCCGCCGACGTCCTTGCCCCGGATGTCATCTCCGGTTTGGACGAACTCTACCGCAAGATTCACGCAATCCGCGGCGTGCTCTCCATTCAAAGCATGACAGACGAGCAGGTTCTGGTGCCGGGAGACCTGGGTGTATCGGCCGAGCCGTTCATGCCTCCCGAGGGTCTCGATCGTGACGGGCGCCTGGCTCGCGTCGGGCAATTTGCCGGCCTGATCGACCCGGCGCTTTTATCGCCCGATTTACGGGTGACCGCCTTGATCGTCAAGCTCCTGCCGACGTCCGATGAAAACGCGCGCGCCGATATCCGCAAGCGTCTGCTCGAGCTTGCAAAGACGGCGCCCGCCGCTTTAAGGGTGATGCTTTCCGAATACCCTGTCGCGGCCCGCGAGTCTCTGACATGGAAAACTGAAACTTCGGTGGCCGCCTTGAAGATCATCAACGAAAGTCTGCGCGGAGGCGGAGTGATCGAGATCGGCGTGGCCTGTGGCCGGGATGATTGCCTGTTGGATCCGGGCAACCTGAGCGCAATAGATTCTCTCGAGAAGAGCATCCATTCATTTGCGCGAGTAAAGGCAAGCTGGTCATTCGTCCATGTGCTGCGTTTTGCAAATCGGGCCTCCGGCAGCAACAGCCTGCCGGAAAGCGCCGATGCCGCCCTGCGGCTTCTGGCCGTAATGGATACCAGCAGCGGCATCGACCTGCACACGGACAAGAAATTCAGACACGGCACGATTAGAGTTCACTTCACAACTGGAAACGCAGCAGACTACTGCAGTCTCGGCAAGGCGCTGAAAAAAGCATCCAAGGATGCCTCATCGGAAAAGTTGCGCTTCTACGTCAAGAGACCGGGTCGCGAAGATTTCTAACCGCCATAGAGGCTAGATCGCTCTTTTTCATGGCTGTCTATCGGCTGTGTTTCTTTTTCAGCAAGAAAAACCAGCCCTTGGTACGATCCAGTGTGCGATAGACTTGTTCGAAGTTCTCACCAAGCCAGCGCCTGAATCTCGGCAGGCTTGCGAAATGTCCGAGACGAAGACGCTCGCTGCCGGCCGGACCGCGCCGGAGCGAACCGCTGGCCAGGATGAAGGTCAATTTCGGTGTGTCTATCTTGCGAATGGCGTTCTCGATCGTGGTCACACCCGAGCGGAAACGCATCACGTTGGTATCGGCGAAGTCGGCAGAAAGGCGCCGACCCGAAAGCAGCGCCACCAGGCCGGCCGTCGAGGAGTCACCGAAAATCGCCTGGTCGGGGTTGCTGTGCTCGCGGACGTAGCCGGCAAGCTCTTCTGCCTTTTCGAAATAGCGGCTCTCATGATAGAGAATTTCTTGTACTGTCCCATAGGCCGTGTAGGCCTGAGCCACGTCATCCCAGCAACAAGCCCTGAATGCCCGGTTGATGAAACCAGGCAGACGTCCATCCGACCACTTCATCGGCTTGTCGTGGCTGCGCGTGTAGAGTGGGAGCAGAGTTTGCTGGATCGGCACACGAATGAAATATCCCATTCCGACAGCAACCAGTAACATGACCAATATTGCGGTCGCCTCCCAGAAATGTTTGCCCCTTTCTTTCGCCCCTGCAACTAGAGCTCGGGCGTTCCCCGCCCAGCACTCGATTGCATATCCTCCGGCTAAAGCCATGCCCGGAAACATGAGCAAGAAGTAAAAAGGAAACACGCGCGGCAGCATGGCGATAAACAACACATACCCCAAAGCCCACAATGCGCCCACCCGGGCAAGGCCGGCCGGTCCCCCATCCACGAGCCGAACCCGCCACCAGCCAAAGAAGCGCCGCAGCCAGGATCCGCCAGGGTCTGGCGCCGATTCCTGCCGTTCGGGCCGCCTGCCGGAGGCCCGGCCCAGAAATCCGTCCAGGGCAGCCAGCAGTGGCCCCAGCAACACGCCCAGAAACAGGGCGAAGTTATCGCTGAAAACCCGCACCGACATCTTGTAGGAAGCTCCCGCTGCCTGCGGTTTGAGCAGATGGTATGCGTACACGGCCTTGAGGTAGGCAGTGCCTCCCAACGCCAGGCCCATTACCATCAGCGCGGCCCAGGGAACCGCGAATCCAAGCAGGTAGCGACGTCCCTTCGGGCGCGAATCGAGAAAAGCCAGAATACCCAGCATCAGCGCAGCGGGCAGAACATAGTTGCCGGTGCACACTCCCAGCGCCAGGAACACCCCCGCCGTCGCGGGCCGCCTCTTGAAATGAGCCCACAGTCCGAGTACGCACCACATGACCGCCAGGTTGATCCCGGTCCAGTGCGTCGAGGCGCGAATCAGCGAAAAGGCCGTAAGATACAGAAAAACGGTTGCCACACCGCCCAGGCTTCCGATTCGCGCGCGGGCGAGCCGGAAAAGAAAGAAAGCACCTACCAGGGTCGCACCGATGGGAATCAGGCGAACGCTGAACGGACCGAATCCGAGCAGGCCGAATACGGCGATTCCCGGCAAGATATGCAGCGGCGGGTGGGCGAAGAAAAAATCACTGTATGGCAAGGCCCCGTGATCGACAGTGGACCAGGCCATGTAAAAGTAGATGTTTTCGTCCCCCACTTGCCAGTGAAAACAAAACGACTTCAGCGAAAGGTAAAAAAGCACAACCAGCCCGAACGCGCACCAGGCGACGATAACGGGCCATTTTTTTTCAGCGTCGACCACGTCCTGCATGTTCGGATGATGTCACATGCCGCAGGCGGCAGGCAACTTCAATCCGGGGCCTGGCGGCAGACCATGGCATGAGATGGGTTGGATTCGTCGCATTCAGCGTTTGAGTTGCAACCGGTATAGATGCACAGATTGTTCTCGCAACGATAGTTGTCGGTGTCGTAGGCGGAACTGCCCATATCGCAGTCGGCTGCCGTAGTGCAACTCGGCAGGCACTGGGCAACACCCCCGAGCAAAGGAACCCGGCACAGATAATCTTCCATGTTGGCTACCGACTGGCATTCGCCATCAGAATTGCAACCCGTGTACCTGCAGGCTCCGTCGTCACAGGCGTAGTTATCCTCGTCCCAGGGAGCGACACCGGCAGAACAGTCGAGCGGCTGGACACACGACTTGATGCACAAACTAACCTGGCTTGGAGCAACCATTCGGCAAACGTAGCTCTCCATGTTCGGCACCGACTGACACTCGCCGTCCGAGTTGCAACCCGTGTAAATGCACATGCCGTCGGTGCAGGCATAGTTGTCCGCATCCCAGGGCGCCCAGGTTTGCGCGCAGTCGGAAGGCGAGGCACAAGCCTGGTAACAGTAAGGAACTTCAGAATCCGAGTCCCCGTCGTCGCCGGCATCGGCTCCTGCATCGGCTCCTGCATCGACTCCTGCATC
>CAZENH010000020.1:25249-40565 GCA_964513625.1 uncultured Myxococcales bacterium
TCCTGCGTCTATTCCTGCGTCTATTCCTGCATCTTCTCCAGCATCTTCTCCAGCATCTTCTCCAGCATCTTCTCCAGCATCGATGCCAGCCTCATGACTCGCATCGGCTTGTCCGTCCCATCCAGCGTCGAACACGGGTTCATCACCCGCATCGAAAGTATCAGCATCACCCGAAGAACAACCGCTCATGAGAATGGCCATAAGAAACACAGCAAATCCCGTAATAGTCGCCTTCATTTTCTACCTCGCGCATAGTTGCAATCATCTGAAACCGGGCAGGCTTTACAATCTGGATTAATCGGTTTGCAGACAGTCTTGCCATGCTGAACCAGCAGGTCGTTGACCCGCGCCTGCCACTTTTCAGGCACGACATCGAGCAAAGCCCGCTCGGTTGCATCGGGGTTTTTCGTGTTTACCCAGCCCAGCCGGTTGGAGATGCGGTGGACATGGGTGTCCACCGGTAAGGCCGTTCCGCCAAAGGCGTAGACGACGACACAACCGGCCGTCTTACGGCCCACGCCCGGAAGCTTGACCAGCTCTTCCAGGCTGTCAGGCACCTGCCCCGCGTACTCGCGCACCAGGCGTCGCGCCACCTCGACCAGACGACGGCTCTTGACACGATAAAGTCCGATGCGTCGAATCACCCTTTCGACATCTCGTGACCTGGCCCGCGCCAGACTCGCCGCGTCCGGCCAGCGTCTCATCACCTCGGGCACTACCGTCTCGGTAACCTCGTCTCTGACACGGGCCGAGAGGATAGTAGCCACCAGAGTGCGAAACGGCCGACCCTGTCCCAGCCGGGAAAGCATGGTCTTGCCTTGCTGACGGCTCAACTTCTTCAACACGCGCTCAACATTGCCGTGCAACTTGTCCGCCATGCCTGTTATCCTCCGGGCAACACGCACAGATGTCAATCATTGTTGACACAGGGCTTCGCGTTGCCTACGCTCGATCCAGCCACTTGGAGGAGCAGTGTGAAATACATACAGTCAATAGGCATCCTGTTCATTGCTGTGTGCGGCTTCGGCGCCGGAAACGAAGAAAAACCCGCTTTATCCCTGGACGATCTGCTGCAGGCTGCCTTGGCCCATGATGGTCGCGTGCTGGCGGCGCAGGCCCAACTCGACGTATATCGAGCCAAGTTCGACCAGGCCCGCTGGCTGTGGTTTCCGGTTATAAAGGTCGAGGGCATGATCGGCGGACCGGTCGGCGAGCGGCGCCTGGCTTGCGATCCTGACAACGATCCAGGCTGCACAGGGTTGGAGATCAGCCCGGCCTCGAAGGGTGGCGACTTCGATTTTGGAAACCTCGGCCTGGCCATGGGAGGCAAGATCGAGGGTTACCTGCCGATCTACACCTTCGGAAAGATCTCCTCGGCCAAGCAGGCCGCCGCCGCTGGTGTGCGTGCCGGCCGGGCCGGCATCGAGCGCGCGCGGCAAGAGGTAGCCCTGGAGGTACGCCGCGCCTACTACGCTTGGCTACTGGCCGGTTCGGCCATCGAGGTGCTCGAGGACGGCGACAAGAAGATTAAGGAAGTTGAAAAGAAGCTCATTAAAATGCTGGATGATCTGAACGAAGACGTCACCGACCGTGATCTGTTCAAACTGCGTTACTACGCCGCCAGGGTAAAAGCATTGCTGGCTCAGACACGCCAGGGCCAAGCGGTGACCCTGGCCGCTTTGCGCTTTCTGACCGGCATCGAGGATCTGGGGTCAAATCGTCAACTTGCCGTGGTGGAGTTGGATGTGCCCGAATTCAAGGCCCAGCCGCGTTCCACCTACCTGGCAAAGGCCCAAACCAATCGCCCGGAACTTTCCATGCTTGCGGCGGGTGTAGATGCACGCAAGGCCGCTGTGGAAATCGAGAAGGCCAGCTTCTACCCTGATTTCTTCGTGGGCGGTTATTTCCAGGGCTCGTGGTCATGGGTGCAGGACTTCATTGAAAATCCACTGCTTAACCCGGGTCTGACCACTTACGGAGGTGCCTTGCTGGTAGGGTTTCGAATTACGTTCGACATTCCCCAGAAAATGGCCCGCCTGTCCGAGGCCAGGGCATCTCTGACAAAAATAGAAATCCAGGCCAGTCAGGCCGAGCAAGCTGTCGGCCTGGAAATCGACCGACGCCTGCAAGATGTTCAGATGGCCTTTGAAAACCAGAAGGTTCAAAAGAAGGGGCATCGGGCAGCCAAGGCCTGGATGCGAGCCAACCTGATGAGCTATGGAGTAGGCATATCGGACACCAAGGATCTTTTGGATTCCATTGCCGCCTATGCCAATTCCAAGATCGAACTTTCCAAGGTCAGCCACGACATCCAGGTGGCCCTCGATCGTCTGCGCGCAGCCACTGGAGAAGACTTGAGCCGGGTGCCGAAAGATGGAGAGTGACAAGGGTCACGTTCTGACTAAAATATACTCCAGACAATGAATGCGCGAATGGGTGGCTGCGTCAAAAATCGTGAGAGCATCGAGGAAGCGAGAAAAATGACATCTAAAACAACCGCAATCGTCGTTCTATTTGCCGGTTTCCTGGTTGCGCCGATGGCGCATGCCGCTCTTTCTCCACAACAGGTTATTCGCAACGGCGCGGAAAAAGTTCGCGTTATCTTGAGAAAGAAGGTCAAGAAGGGATCAACTGCAGAGAGCAAACAAAAAGAAGATCTGAAGAAGGTCGTCGACGGATTTCTCGATTACCAAGAGCTGTCAAAACGATCGCTGGGCCCACATTGGAAAGAACGCTCCCCGGAGGAACAAAAAGAGTTCACCAAGCTACTTCGCGACCTGATCGAGGCTTCTTATACTTCCACTATAAGCAAAAACATTGATTTCAAGATGGAGTATGATGACGAGGAGATCGATGAGGACGGCACCCAGGCCGACGTGACGGCAGTTGCAAGCGCCAAGAACAAGAAGGGCAAGACAGTAAGCGAGGATCTGACATTTCATTTGTTTCTAACACAGCGGGGCTTGCCTCAAAGCAAACCCCGCTGGCTTATTTTCGACGTAGAGTTCGGGGACGTCAGCCTGGTACGGCACTACCGCGGCGAGTTCAATCGCAAGATCAAAAAAGAATCCTACCAGGCTCTAGTAACCGCCATGAGGAAAAAGCTGGATGAGATCCGATCGGGCAAGGCCAAGGCGGATGTAAAAGCAAAGTTGTAGCGCCTATTCGTATTCACGCAATTTCAAATTTGCTTTCTTGTAGGGCAGGGATTCCGGTCGGGTCATGTGCATGACTTGTTTCCAGACATCAAATGCATCTTCATCCTTGCGGGATTCCAACTGGCGCGCGTACTCGAGGGCTTCTTCGGCAACCGACTCGAGGTTGATCAACCCCTGCATGCAGTTTCTATCATCGGGGCTGACATCCAGGCATTCTTTCCAGAAGTTGAAGCTCTTGACCCATTCCTTGCGGTTGTATTGCTCCAGGCCCTGCTTATACATCTTGCTCGCCAATTGGCTGCCTACGTTGTTACGGTAAAAGCTTCTGACTCCAGAGGGCATGATTTTCTTGTCGTTTTCCAGGACGGTGTGGAACTTGTCCTGGGCCTTTTTCAACTCGCCCTGCAGCAACAATCCCGTCCCCTCGCTGTATTTCCCGCTGACCACCATCATCACTCTTTCGAGAAGCCTGGCCTGTTCGACGATCTCTTTATTATTGGACATGACCTTGATCCTGCGCAGCTTGTTTATTGACAGCTCCGCCTTGCCCTTGAAATACAGCTCGACAGCCTCGAAAACACTTTTGTTAGGATACTTGGCCTTCAATAAATCCTGGGGGTCCAGCCCGGCTTCTATTGATGACTTCTTCTCTTTTGCCTCATCCGTGCAGTGGTAATTGAAGGGCTTGTACCTTATCTCGAAGTGGCGCATCCGCCCCTCGGTTTTCTTGAGCCACCTTTCGTATACCTTCTTGTCACAAGGCTTCAACTGCATGTACGCGATGAAGTTCTGGTGGGCCTTTCGGTACTGTTGGGCCCGGTAATAGCCCTTGCCTTCTCCCAAATGATACTTGGACTGCTTCTCGACAATGTCCGTGATCTTGTACTTGACTTTGGCATAGTAGGCACTGTTCTCCGGTATCTTCTTGAATGCTTCCAAGGACGCGTTCCACTTGCTCAGATCGTACAAGCTCACACCTTCTTGGTAGAGTCCCTTGTTGACCATCTCCTTCTGAATTTTCTTCTCGAGCTTCCTGGCTTCTCTCGATATCGGCAAGAGATCCTTGGCGGTCTCTACTTCCTTCTTGGCCGTCTTCCAATCGAAACGCTCCATGGCGCCCTGGGCCGCCTTGAGGTGCTGTTCGACACGAATTTCCAGCGGGACTTCCTCCACCACTGGTCCGGTCGGCCCGGCCTGTTCATGCCCGCCTTTCAGCTTGGCGCAAACACCGATAATCACAAACAAGCCGATCAAGCCTCCAACGCCGATCAACAGCAGCTTCTTCTTCCTCATTGCGGCCGCCGCAGCAGATGTCTCCTTGCCAAGTAAGAACTTGAACTCCACGCTGCCGAATCGAATGATGTCCCCTGAATGTAATTCAATCTCGTCGATCTTCTTCTTGTTTACAAAAGTACCGTTGGAGCTGTGCATGTCGACCAGGCTGGCTGCGCCTGTCCCGTCCTGGCTGATAGTCAGCCTGGCATGCAAGCGTGATATCGAATTTTCATCGATCGTGACATACAGGGAGGGATCCCTGCCGACATCGTTGTCACCCTCCTGAAGTTCAATCTCTATCCCCTTGACGGCTCCTCTGGTACCAACCAGGACAGGCACGGGCTTTTCCTCTCCCAGCACCTCGCCTTCGACCTCGGTGTGCAGCTTGACCCCGTGGACTCTGAACAGGAAAACACCGGCTTCCATCTCCAGGCCGGGTGGCAGTTCAAAAGTCCCGGAAGCCTTCTCACCGTCGAGCAAGATCCCCTTGCCTCCGGTGAGATCCTCCACCATCACCTTGTCTCCTTCTCCCCAAAGACGCATGTGATGCCTGGAGACACTCCGCGATCCGAGAATGACGTTCGAGTCTTCACCTCTGCCCCACACCTGGGGTTCGGATGTCAGCGTGTACACTTTTTCGCGACCACTGGGGTCGGACATAACTATCTTGGCCATGGCGCTACCACCTGAAAACCTGTTTGGTTTGACGTATTACTGCTCGCGGAAGATGTCCATGTTAACCGGAATTCCGCGTTTTTGCAGTTCATCGTAGAACTTTGGAATGAAGCCGGTCGCCACGTAACGACCATTGACCTTGTTGTCCTTGTCGAATCCCTCTTGCTTGAAATAGAAGATATCCTGCAGAGTTATGATCTCGGATTCCATGCCGGTCACCTCCGAGATGTAGGTAATCTTGCGCGAACCATCGGAAAATCTCGTCTGCTGGACGATGATGTCGACGGCGGATGACACCTGTTCGCGGATGGCCCTGACCGGGAGATCCATTCCGGCCATGAGCACCATTGTCTCGAGGCGCGATAACGCGTCGCGCG
Source organism: uncultured Myxococcales bacterium (assembly GCA_964513625.1). Lineage (GTDB taxonomy): Bacteria > Myxococcota > B64-G9 > B64-G9 > B64-G9 > DATKYQ01. The sequence goes on from CAZENH010000020.1 coordinate 30,735, forward strand.
GCGAGTTCGCGTGCACCGTGGTCAACGAGCCGTCATGGCCGGTGTTCATGGCCTGCAACATGTCGAGGGCCTCGCCTCCGCGGCACTCGCCCACGATGATGCGGTCGGGACGCATACGCAGGCAGTTGCGCACCAGGTCTCGAATGCTAATCTGGCCCTTGCCCTCGATGTTCGGCGGGCGTGACTCAAGCGACACCCAGTGATCCTGGTGAATCTGCAACTCGGCCGCATCCTCTACGGTAACGATTCGCTCGGTCTCCGGGATGAAGGCTGAGAGGCAGTTGAGCGTGGTCGTCTTGCCCGAACCGGTACCGCCGGAGACAATCACGTTCTTGCGCGCTTTGATGCACATTTCCATGAATTCGGACATCCCGACCGTGAAGGTCCCGAAACGGATCAACTGGTTGACCGACATGGCCTCTTTTTTGAACTTGCGGATGGTGATGCTGGGGCCCTTCAGTGCCAAGGGCGGGATGATGGCGTTGACTCGCGAGCCGTCCTTTAAACGGGCATCGACCATTGGCGAACTCTCGTCGATGCGCCTGCCGATCGGGGCGACAATGCGCTCAATAACGCCGAGAACAGCTTGATCGGAAGAGAAAATCTTGTCGGTCAACACAAGCTTGCCGCTGCGCTCAATGTAAATCTGGTTGGCGTTGTTGACCATGATCTCGTTGACCGTCGGATCGGCCAGAAAGTCTTCCAATGGTCCCAGCCCGAGCGCCTCGTTAATGACGTCCTTTACCAGGACTTCGATGTCCACCCAGCTTTCGAGTTCACCGTCGGATTCCATCTGGGTGATGATGTTGCGGATGGCCCGCTCGGTCTGATCCCAAAGTTCCTCATCGCCAAGCTGCTCGAGATCGAGGCGTCGCAGATCAAGGTATTCAATCAAGCGCGAGTGAACGTCTCGCTGCAGCTCCGAGTATTTCGCCATTTTCGGATCGAGCTTGCGCTTTCTTTTCTTCACTGGTTCTTCCATCGGCTCCGGTTTTACCACTTCGGAGTCGATCGACGTCGAAGACACCTCTTCGAACTCGTCTAGCAACTCCGGATCTTCCGCCTCAAACTCGTCCAGGGGATCCCGATCAAGCCGCTGGCGCACGCTTCGGCTTGTGGGCTTCCGCTTCGCCTTGGAAGTGGGCTTTTCTCTCGCAACCTCGTCCTTCTCCGACAACTTGATTACAAATTCACCAATCTGAATCTCGTCCCTGGAGCGAACCACCTGGGGAGCGCCTATTCGTTTTCCATTAACTAAAGTACCGTTGGTGCTTTTCAGGTCGAGAACAACCACCTTGCCGTCTCGTTCGACGATTCGGGCGTGCTTCTTGGATACGTTGCCACGGGGCAGGATTATGTCGTTACCCTGAACGCGACCGATGGTTATTTCCCCCTTTTGAAAATCGCGCTTCTTTGATGAACCGCCCTTCTCGGAAATCATCAAGCTGAGCATCTGTACCTGCCTCCGGGAGTAATGTCACCTAATCAGGAACCGTTAATCAAAAATGCCGAATCCCACTTCGCTCTTGGCTCGCTTGTAGCGGCTCTTGATGTCGGCGATCATTTTCAGGATCTTGGGCGTGTCCGGGTTGACGATCCGCGGCGTGACGAAGACGCACAGTTCGGCCTTCTTTTCTCTGAAGACTCTAGACTTGAACAACTCGCCAATAATGGGGATATGGCCCAGCAAGGGAACTTTTGATACGTCTTTTTCCTCGGCAATGTGAAAAAGGTTGCCGAGAACGATTGTCTGACCATGCCTGACAGTCACGTTAGTCCGGCAATTGTCGCGCACGAAGCCCGGCACGTCGATGCCATTACCCACGAAACCAATCGAACGGTCTATGTCGCTGACCTCGGCGAAAACGTCCATCTGGATGTTGCCGTGGCGGTCGGCGATCGGAGAGATATTCAGGATCACTCCGAACTTCTTGTAATCGATGGTGACCACATTGGCGGTGACGACGACGATGGGCACCTCGCCGCCGGACCAGAACTCGGCCTTCTCCCCGCTTGCGCAAACGAGTTTCGGCTGGGCCAGGACGCGAGCATATCCGTCCGTGAACATGAAGCCGAACCCGAAGTCCGTTGCACCCTGCGCCTCGCCGGTCATGATTGTGCTGTTGGCGCCAGGCCCTTCAAAGAAACGAGTGGTGACGACACTCGCGGTCACACCACCTTCAATGTCCAGCGGCCACTTGATGCCGATGTGGTCGGTGCCGCTCTTCTTGATCTCGACGAAATCGATCTCAACCAGCACCATGCGCTTGATGCCCACCGTCAGGAGGTTTTCAACGTCTTCTCCAATGGCCTTGGTGATCATTTCCGCCTTCTGCAGATCGGCCTTCGACTCGACCGAACCCTCCAGGAAGATCTTCGTTCCCACGACGCTGGCTTCCACGTTCTTTAGTCCGGCTTTTTGCAATTCGAGGTTGAGCTGGTTGGCCACAAGTTTCTTGGCGTTGGGGTTAACCTTGACGAAACTCTTGACCTGGGGATACAGCTTGACGATATCGTTGACCCGCCTGAAGTCCTCGCTGGTGAAGGCGCGCCCGTCCAGGATCACCCGGTCACCGACGGGCCTGATCGATATTCCCTCTCGATCTCCGAGCAGCTTCCTGACTTCCGACATCAGCGACTGGACGTCCTCCTTGCTGACGACAATGGTGAAGTTGATTGACGATTTTCCACGCCGCCGGACAGTCATATTGGTGCGGCCGGAGCCAGTGGCAAACAGGATGAAAGTGTCGGCACCGATATTCTTGATATCGGCCACCCTCGGGTTACCGACAATGACCTTGTCTATCCCCTTGAAAGTCATACTCTTCTGCTCGCCGACTACCATCCGTACGACGCGTGTGGCTGCTTTAGCACCTGCCGGCGGCAGCAGCAGGGCACAGATTGCAGACATGAGAACGAAACGGGCGGTTAGCCTGGACATATTATATTTCATCGAGAACAGTCCTCCCTTCTATATGCGGGATATTCATGAGAGAATCCCGCATAGAAACGCCGATGTCAAGCCAAAACGGGCTGGTTTGAGGCAAGGGTCTCTCAGAAAAGCTCAAGGAATCCAAAGCGCATGCAGGTAGCCCAGATTGCGCCCAGGGCGATGGCTATCCCGTAGGGAACCGTCAGGCTGCGACGCCCGGATTTCTCTTCCTTGCGTGAGGCGCGTCCAGGATCTATCAGAGCGTCCTTGCCGAAGACAATCCTGAAAAGAGCCATTATCGCCCCGATGATGGTCGTCAACATGGCCACCCTCAAGCCGTGAACGAAACCCGCCAACGCCCCCAGAGCGGCCATCAACTTTACATCGCCGAGCCCGAATCCCCGTCCCCAAAGACAAAAAGCACCGAAGACCACAAAGCAGAAAGCCGCCCCGAACAACGACGAGATCAGACCGAATTCGAAAATACCGCCCCAGCCGTAACCGATTGTCTGCAAGATCAAACCGGCTGCGATAGCCGGATAGGTTAGCCAATTGTAGATCTTGCGCTTGGCGACATCGGTGACTGCTCCGGTGATCGCGACGATAATAATCAACGCGTTAATGATGACATCGATAGCGGTCATATTGCCGGCATTATACAGTTCAGGAAACCCGCGCACAAGCCCCGCGGATCTCATTTCTCATTCTTGTTCCATTCTTTTTTCGCCCGCCGGGCTATCGGAATCTTTAACCCACAACATACCGGCTTTCTCTTCCAGCAAGGATCGCCAACCTCCCTGAAGCCGCAGGGCGGCCACAAGAGCGCTGCCATAGTTCATCCGGCTCCAAAGAAGGTAGCGCGGATTGTAGCGTTCGATGATCTCGGCCCAGCCAGGTTCCAGGCTAACCAGCTTCCTGTAGTCGGCACGGACCTGTCTGGGAAAGAGATCATTACGCCCGTCAATGAACACCTTGAACTCAGGCCCGCATAGAGCTGAGATCGCCCCTCCAAGAAAATAGCGGTTTAACACCTTACCCGGCTCGAGATCACACATGTGTTTTATTGCTTGAACAGGTATTAGCCGACTGTCTATCCTGGCCTCCAGCGGCACCGGTTTCAAAAAGGCCAGCAGACCGAAAGCCAGCAGTGCAACGAATGGCCAGATGTATCCACCCGCAATGCGACCCCAGGCAAGAAGGCCACGATCAACCTTCTTCAGGGCGGAATAGAGCGCGCCAATCATTTGCCCCTGGCTCTTCGAAGCCTGATCGGGCTGTGTGAAAAGATCGGCTCCGGCGACCGCCAGCATCAAGGCGGCCATTGGAGCATGTCGCCCGGCACTAAATGCCGCCGCCGTCAAACCCACAGCAGGAATTCCCAGCGACCAATGAAACGATTTTGATTTGCCCAACGCAAAAACTATAAACAACATCAGAGCTAGCATCGATATCCCGGACCAGTCAGACAGGTCCAGTGAGTTCCACTCCCAAATCAGGTCGCCTGAAGAGTGTGCCAAGAAACTCAGCGGGTACAAGCAGGTCTTGAATCCCCGGGGGGATATCGCCGCTGACAGGAAAGACGCCACGGCCACCACGGCCAAAACGAGAGCAGGCTTGTCAAACGAGCGCCTATCTATTAGCCGCCCCAACCAAAACGCCCCGAGCAGAACCGGTCCCACCAGCCAGCTGCCATGAAAGTTGGCCCATAAGGCACACAAAGGGACAAACAGCCAGATGACGAACTTCCCGCCACGCACGAACCTGGTGGCCAGAAGCAAAGCCAAGCAGAAGAAAAAATATCCGAACAGGTACGCCCTCTGCGCCTGCCAAAAATAAGACTGCGCTCCTAAAACCAGCAGAAATAACACAAAGGGGACAAGCCCATCTCGCCCGTAGGCAGACACAATCAGGCGCCAAGAGAGCACTACCGAGGCGCTAACTACTAATGCACTCAACAAGGCCGGTCCGGCCCCTCCCAGCAATTGAACGGATTCCGCGGCCAGAACTCCAAAGGCCCATTCATGAGGGAACCAGGATCCTATGGCCGTCAGGCTGAAAGGATCGCTTTCGGGAAAGCCGTGAGCCATGATCCAGCGGCCCGAGGAAATGTTGAAGAAAAGATCGAAGCTGCCGAGCTTTGCAAGCGCCGCGGAAAGAGCCACTCCCAGCGCCAAGAGCGCTCCAGGACCCGGAACTAAAGCACCACAAAGCCTCTTTCCAATCATGATTTTTTAGACGGAGCTGCTTGGGAAGAAAACACAAAAGGCAGCCTAAAGGCTGCCTTTTGTGCTAATTTGAAAACTTTTACGCACCAGTTGGCTTGTTGTCCTTACCGAACTTATGCAGGTTCTTGTGCTGGTACATCTTCTTGCCGGCCTGGTTGGTGTCCGTGCCGGTGCTCTCGTTACCGGCCAGCGCGTTGGCCGAGGTGGAGAACAAAGCGCGGATGTTGTCGCCGAACAGGCCGACGACACCGATGGCCGCGATGGCGATCAACGCAACGATGATGATGTACTCTGTCATACCCTGACCTTTGCGTCCTCTCAGTTTGCTCAACATGATTTTCTCCTTTCGATTTCTATTGGACCAAGACAAGCTTTTCTCTACTTAGCGCCATGGTACATTTATACCCCTCCACAGCAGATCGATCAATCGGTCAACTGGCGGATGAAGGCGTAACTTATTGATATAACTAATATACTTATTTCAAACGGAGATTAAAAGTGCCACAGGACTCCCGCATTGGCATGCAAGACCCTGATATTTGAATCCCCCTCGATCAAAATCTTGTATTTGGCATCCACGAACATGTCCAGGTTGGAAAACAATTTGAAGGACACTCCGACAATGCCGCCAACGTTGAAGATGTGTTTATCCGCAACGGTGGTCACTCCGGGAGCCACTCCGAAATAGAGATTCAGCACCCAGGCCGGAATGATGAACTTGAAGGCAATGTTGACATCCGTGGCGTTCATTTCGTCGAACTGGTACAGTTCCGCGGAGGGCGTGATATGGAAGGTCCAGACCACGGGAATGTTGACGTAGAATCCCCAGGCAAAGCTCGCATCCCAGTCGTCGAACTGAACTTTGTCGGTCTCGTGTTGCGGCAGGGCCGTGCCGAAAGATACTCCCAGCCCTACAGAACTCCCATCCGAGGATTCCGCCGATACGGCACCCGGATAACTTACACAGGCTAGCACCAGGATCGCAAACAAGACGCGTTTCATTTCGCTTCTCCTTTTTAGTCTTGACAGCGTAGGTCAGCAAGAGCTAAATGCCATTTTTTGACAACTACGTCAACTTTCCAGGCAGACCCAGAATGACCAAGAAGACCACCAGAAACCGAAAGAGCGCAACCCAGGAAAAAAGGCGCAAGATCCTCAAAGCAGCCGTGACCGTGTTTGCCAGAAAGGGCTTTGCTCGCTGCCGGATATCGGACATCGCGACCGAGGCCGGAGTGGCCTACGGACTCGTCTATCACTACTTTGAGAACAAGGAAGAGATTCTCAACTCGATCTTCGACGAAAACTGGGGGCTGCTGAGCAAAGTAATCGACACCACGGTCGAACAGTCCGAAAACCTCGAGCAACGGCTTCTGGCGATCGTCTCGTTCATCTGCGATGCATACAGGCTTGCCCCTGAGATCATCCAGGTCATGGTGATCGAGATCGCACGCTCATCCAAGTTCTTGAAAAGACCAAAGATAGAGGTTTACGAACGGGTCTTCAATCAACTGGCCGAGATACTGCAGTATCATCAGAAAAACGGCGAAATCAGGCCCGATCTCGATCCCAAGTTCATGGCCTATTGTTTTTTCGGTACTCTCGAACTGGTCTTGACAGGCTACCTGTTGAACACCCTCACTCGCAGCGAGGACGACTTCGAAGCTCTCAAACCTCGGCTGGTCAAGATGTTCCTGGAAGGCATTCACACACCGGGCTGAAAATCAAAAGCGCGTATTGTTTCCTACGCCGGCGGCACCAAGGTAGGCCAGATCCAGCAGGAAGAATATATCCGGGAAATCCTGGCCGCGCAGCATGCGTGCCGTCACCGAGAAACCCCAGCAATGACAATCCGACTCGTAGCGTATACCGCCGCCATACCACGCCAAAGCCGTCTCCTGCAGGTCGAGGCTCCCGCCCAGGCTGACTGCAAAGCCAAAAGCCAACTCGGCCGAGGCGGTCAGTTCGATCAGCTGAACACTCTCGCCCATCGCGCGGTAGTATTCGCCGGGCATACCGAACAACAGACCTTCTTCGCGCTGCGTTCGCTCACCAAGAGGCAAGGGACGCCCTGCGGAATCGCGCATCGAAGGCAGGTAGACATACGAAACCATCGCTCGATCACCACGATGATCAACGTAGCTCAATCCAGCATCGGCTTCGGCCAGCTTGTTTTCGTTCCAGTCATAGGAGAGTTGCGCGTTGCCCGAAAACGGCTTGAGGGTGAAGCTCAGCTCGGCTGCCAGTTGTGAAACTTTACCCCTTCCCAGGTCGACCCCCTGCATCAGCGAGAACCACAGGCTGCGGACAAAGCCCCGCTTCGCCTGCTGTCTGTATATTGCATTGTCCAGACCGAAAAGGAGTTGTTGTGCATCCGCCATCAGGCGATCCTTCGAGTCGAGATATGCATAAGGCGCGCTCGATTCGAGCCCGCGCCAGACACCCGCCAGGCGAACCCAGGGCGACAAGACATGCCCGATTCGCAAATCGCCGCTACTATATGAGCGCGAAAGCTCGGTCCCGAGCGCCAGCTCGGCGAAGGTCAGACCGCGGGTCGACGGCACGGGATTCGCGAACCCGGTAGTGGGTCCGTGTGGCAGGTAGACCATCTGGCGGTGACTCAGCCTGGCCGAAAGGAGTGCGATGCTACCCAACCGCAGTGGAAGGCTGATACGCGGCTCAAAAAGAAACCTGAATGCGCGCCGTAACTCGCCCGGGCCGAGCACTCCGTCTCCTTCTCCACCCGCTCCGTTATCGGCCCCGTAATCGGCAGACAGCGGATCGGCATATCGTGGCTCCTTTGCGTCGGGCGTGCCGTCCGGGCCCCAGTCACGGGCGGCGGCCGTAATCGATGACAGGTTGGCGCCCTCGAAATCGGCCGAAAAGTAAAGCGGCCAGCCTTCGGGCCCTTGCGGCGCCAGGTTTGCAGAAAAAGCGCCCAGTCGCTGGATGGTGTCGTGGGTCTTCTGTCCTTCGGGATCCCCATCCTGGGAGGCGAACAGATCGGCCGCAGCGGGCCTTAGATCCTGGCGATAGGCAGCGTCCAGAGAAAGGCGTACATCGGTCCCGGGACGTTCTACAAGCAGTTTCGAGGGCGCGTAGTCGGCCGCGCGGCCTGCCATCTCGCTTACGAAGTCGCGATTTATGTTGCTATCCGAATAGAGCCGAACTTCGGTCGAAAAAAATGTTCCCGCGCCCAAACTGGTCCGGGCGTCAAGCTCGATAGAATAGCGATTTCGTAGTCGTTCGGTAGATTCTTCATTCGCAATCTTCTCGTCATACATGTACATCAATCTCGATTCCAGCATGCTCTCAGAATCCGGGCGGGCCCTGAACTCCACTCGCTCGCGAAAACCGCGCTCCTCAAACCAATCCACAGAAAGGGTCGTGTCCGCGCTGCGTCCCATGGTTACAAAGAGCGACTCTCCCACTACGAAGCCGTCGCGGCCCGAGTAATTCAGTTGTGGAAACAGCAATCCTGTTCGGCGCCTGCTCAACGGCAGGTAGGCCGCCGGCATGGCAAAAACCGGTAAGCCTTTCAGGTAAAGCACCGGCCATATCAACCAGGCCCGTTCGCCCGGCACGATGTCGGCATGGCTGGCCCGTATTTCCCACGAGGGAGCCTGTGATCCGCAATCGCAAGCAGTGAAACGTGCGCCGTTGACAACGTAGTGGTCCCCGGAACGAACTAAACGCTCACCCTGCAGAGTGAAGGCATTGATTCCCGCCGACATGAGTTCGCTAGCGCTGGCTGAGGCGGAAAGATCCTGTCTGCCTCCCCTTTTCAAGAGAATCACCGCGCCGCGAACCAAAGCGCGTGAAAGACGGCGATCCAGTTCCACCCTCTGGCCGAACAGAATCGAATCTCCCTCGACCAGGCGCACCGAGCCGGCCATGACGATCTTGTCTTGCTCGGGAAAATACTCCAGCCAGTCGGCGTGGCCGCTAAGGCCTTCTCCTCGGATATCTACTCCACCGGTCAGCAACACCGGCCCGCCCTTCGTCCGGGTCCAGAGGGCGCCCGCCTCGATTCGCACTCGCCCCGGGGGGGATTGCAAACAACGAAGATCTCCCTTGATATCACCAGGGAGGCCGCTTGCCGCCACCCGGATGGGCGACAACACAATCATGACTGTAAGAATGCAGGTTGAAGTCAGGCCTATTCGGCCCTTCAGACTAGCCACGACCGGGCTACTGGGGCCTTTCGAAATTGACATACACCATGTTCTCTTCTTGAACCGTTTTGTAAGGCACGCGGTTCTTCAGCTGAATTTCTATGCGCACCGAGCGAGTGACTCCCTCGATCTCGTGCGGTGTAATCATGGTGACGGCCGAGTCGAAGAAATGAGTATCCAAAAAGCGCCTGTTGTTCCTCAGTGGAATGCGAGTGTTCTCTAGTTCGAGAACGATCAGGTTGTCACTTTCTTCGGTGACCCGGTAGCTAACCTGTTCGTTCGTCTTGACATACACGCGCGAGGCGTCACGGGTCTGCTGGAATCCCACCCAGGTCATGTTCTTCATCGCAGATGATATTTCCACTCTTTCCTCGCGCGGGGCTATTTCCTCAGGTGGAGGCGGCGGGACAACCTCTTCCTCCGGTGGTGGAGGCGGCGGGGCGATCTCTTCCTCTGGCGGAGGCGGCGGGGCGGTCTCTTCCTCGGGTGGAGGCGGCGGGGC
>CAZENH010000020.1:40665-90946 GCA_964513625.1 uncultured Myxococcales bacterium
GGAGGCGGCGGGGCGGTCTCTTCCTCGGGTGGAGGCGGCGGGGCAGCCTCTCCAGCAGCGGCAGGCTCGTCTACCACCTCGACCGGAACTTCTTCCACTTCTTCCACTTCCTCCACTTCATCACCTTCCCCGGACGCCGAACCCGTATCATCTTCCTGGGCCACATCCGTGCTCGGGGCCGCGGGTGTTCCTGCCTCAGCCGATTCTACCCGGGTAGGCTCGACCGTCTTCGAAGCCATGGCCACTTTCGTAAGCGCAGGTTCAGAACCGACGACTGGTTTGGGGGCAGCGGGCTTTTCCTGCGGTTCGGGAGGAACCTCGATCGCCACCTTGGGGCTGGCCTCGTCCGCCGTGGGAATGCTCTTCTCTGCTGGTTCCGGATCAACGCCCGGTTCGCTTGCCGGTTCACCTGCGTTTACAGGTCTTGGCGGAGCGAGTTCCTCGGCCAGGGCAAGATCCCGCGGGTCATTCGTTTGCGTATTGTAGGCAGACGAGGAAGCCGTTACCTTTCTCGGGGGCGCCGTTGGAACCCCCGCCGAGACGAGCAGACCACCAGTCCCCTCTGAAATGTGCACGAACAACGAACCGCCGCGAATGGTTACCCTGTACTCGGCATCCTTCAGCAAACCGATCACGACCCGCGAGATTCCATGTGGCTCGTTGCCGAAATGAGCTGTTGATATTCCCTCAACCAGTCGCCCATCTCCACGGATGCTCGCAGGAACCCCTGTCAGGTCGCACTCGGCGACGTCGACAATGACTCTCCTGGGAACGTCCTGTTTGAAGGTCGTAAAGTTAGGGGCTCGCTGACTGGCTATCTCGACGACTGTGTCCCGGCCGTCTTGAGTAACGTGCACGCCGTTGATCAGGTTCTGGGTGGCCGCCTCGACCCGCAAGACCCAGATGCCAGAAAGTAAACACAGAATTACGCTTGCCCGTACGGTTCTACCATTAGACATGCTCAATCCTCCGGCTGGAACGGATAACACATCCCAATGGAATGTGGGTGCCGCATCCGCTTCTTTTTCATGAAGACGCTACCACAGTTGCCCACCTTGAACAAGTTTCTTACCTATAATTTTTGCAAAATTATGCATAATTATTATTAATTAACGTATCATTATAATGGCGCATCGAGAACATTATGCCCCTGTAACCATCTCCTGGCCTCCCCCGCGACGGTCAGGGAACCTGTCACCAGCACCGGCGACCCATCTTGCGACGCCAGTTTTTCCAAAGCGGCACTCACCGATTGGTGTACCGTGTGCGGCCGTTGGATAAATGAGGTCAACTTGGCCGGGTCGCACCCGCGGGCATCCGGCGGCATAACCAGTTCGATCGAACCGCATACGGTTTCCAACTCGAGCAGCATCGGCTCAACATTCTTTTCCACGAACACGCCGAACACCGCCCGCAGCTCTTGATCGGGAAACATGTCGCGGACAGCTTCCACCAGAACATGAATCCCGGCCGGGTTGTGAGCACCGTCGACAATCCATCCGCCATCCGTCCCCATTACTTCGAATCGCGCAGGCCAACTGGCTTTTCGCAAGCCACGGCTGGCCGCGCTCTGCCCGGGGAAGAGCACGGGCGAAGAGTAGCGCAGGCAGGCAAGCGCCAATGCCGCATTATCGACCTGGTGTCGGCCAATCAGCCCCAACTTGGTCGGCCCCAGGCGCTCATGACCGAGCCTGAAAACGGCCCGTGACCAGTCTCCCTGTCCATCGAAGGAATCGCCGGCAACGAAAAGAGGCGCCTCGATCTCGTCGGCCCGCCCGGCGATGACTTTCATGGCCCGAGCATCCTGACGGGCGCAAACGACGGGCACGCCCTTCTTGATGATCCCGGCTTTCTCCGCGGCGATGGCGGCCAGCGTGTCTCCCAGCCACTCGGTATGTTCCAGGCTGACCGGTGTTATCGCGGCAACCGCCGGTGAAAAAACATTCGTGGCATCCAGACGGCCTCCCATGCCGCACTCCATTACAGCCGCTTCAACCCGCAGGCGGGCAAATATCAGTGTAGCCAGGATGGTAGTACACTCGAAGAAAGTCAGCCTGCAAAACCGGCTTGCTTCACCGCGATTGTGATACCAGCTACGCGAATCCATCTTCGATACCAGATCGCTATCGTCGATCCAGGCCGAGACTTCGGCGGGATCCAGATCCAGGCCGTCCGCCAGCAATACTTCCATGGCCTGCTCGATGATCTCATCGCTGACTTCCCTGCCCTCCACCCGAAACCGCTCGCGGTAATGATCCAGGTGCGGAGATGTATATAGTCCCACACGAACCCCGCCTTCGAGCAGCATCGATTCGACGAAAGCGGCCGTCGAGCCTTTGCCGTTGGTGCCTGCGATATGAACTACCTCGAAATTATCCTGGGGCCTGTCGAGCTTGTCCAGAACCAGGCGAGTATTCTCCAGGCCGAAGCGGATGCCCTTGGGCTTTAGAGAGTAGAGAAAGGCGGTAACCTGCTCGATGCGCATATATCACACCTGGATCCGCTCGCCGATCTTCATGATCTTGAGGCGGGAATCAGCGAGCGACGAAATCTCCTGCACTATCTCTTCTATACGATCGGGTTTGAGGTGGTAAAGAAGGACGGGCACCGAACGGTCACGCAGCTTGGCAAGCTCAAGGGCGAGCGTATGCGGCGTATAGTGGCCGGCAGCGTTTGCGATGACCTGCATCTCGTTGGGAAACTTGCACTCGATCATCAACAACCTGAGATCCCTGAGCCGGTTGACCGATTTCCAGAGCCGCTCCGTTGGCCCCGTGTCACCGGTATAGACGAATGACCCACCCGGACCCCTGATGATGAAGGCCATCGATTCGACAGGGTGACTTACGGGAATAGCGCGTACCCGCAAGTGCCCAGCCCCGAACGAGTTGCCCGGCTTGAAAACGGCCTCCGTCAGAACGGGATGTTCGGGACTGGGCAGGGAGAAGAAATCGGGCCACATGCGGTTGTTGAAGAAATCTCCCCGGATCACTTCCATGGCTCCAGGCGAGGCATGTACCTTTACCGGTGCCTTTCTTCTGCCGATCACCAGATCGGCGAAGCAAGCCAGGTCTTTGACATGGTCGCAGTGCGCGTGGCTGATGAGAAAATGGTCTATTTCGAGTTGCTGTTCAAGCGACAGTATATGGCCGAAGGAACCGGCATCCAGCATTATCTTCTTGTCGATCAGCAGGCTGGGCGTGAAGAAACCCGCCATCTCGCCGCCATGGCAACCGAGAACCTCTATTTCCAGGTGAGCAGGCATTTGCGCCAGAATGGCCTCGTGTTGCTAGATATCCCCGAACTTTTCCTTCATCTCGAGAAACTCCAAAAACTCGCGCAGGCGACCGACGTCGTGTATCAAGTAGCCACCTTCCTGAGCGCGAATCAGCTTGGCATTGATTAGCTTGCCGAGCACTTCAGCGACCTGGCTGTCTTGCAGTCCGATTTTCCTGGCCAGACCCGACACATCCACCTCCACCAAGACGCCCCCGGCCACGGGTTTGCCCTTGCCCGCCAGGTGAGTGAGAAAGTGAACAACCCGGCTGTTGTGATCCCTGAGCATCAGGTTCTCGATCTGCTCATCGGCTTCCTGCAGGCGCTGGGCCAGGATCTTGATCATCCGCACGGCAATCTCGGAGTTGCCCCTGATCATGGTTTCGAATGTCTTTGGACCAATCACCAGCAAACGGGCGTCCTCCTGTACCACGACGGAGGCCGATCGCGGCTTCTGATTGATGATTGCCATCTCTCCGAAGAATGCTCCCGCGCCGAGTGTCACCAGAACCTTCTCGACGCCCCGCACGGCCTTGGTAACGTTGACCTTGCCCGATTGGATGACATACATCTCGTTGCCGACGTCGCCTTCCTTGAACACTACTGTCCCTGCAGGGAATTCCCTGCCGAAACGCTCGAACAACCTGTCGCTCTCGCCGCTCATTGAACCTGACTCCCGAAACGGGTTTCCCGTATGAACCGTTGTAACCCTCTAGCGCGCATCCTGTAAAGCCCTTTCGTCCACCGCAGTCTATCCGGCGCGAAACCGCTCGCGCCGTCCGGTGATCGATCCTGAGCGGTAGGCCCTCAAGAATGCCTGGACGACTCGTGAATCGAACTGAGCTCCTGAACAGTCGACTAGCTCCTGAACCGCCGTCTTCTTCGGGAGTCCCTTGCGGTAGGGTCGATCGGAAGTCATGGCGTCATAGGTATCGGCGACAGCGATTATTCGCGCAACCAGCGGTATCTTTCCGCCGCGTAACCCATCCGGGTAGCCTCGGCCGTCTACGCGTTCATGGTGGGAACGAATCCCGGGAAGTACCGGCCTCAAGTATTGAACCCGCTCGAGCATGGCGGCCCCCAGCCGGGGGTGTTTCTTCATCTGCCTGAACTCTTTCTCGTCGAGTCGCCCTGGTTTGCGCAATACACCGTCATCCACGCCCAACTTACCGATGTCGTGCAGGATAGCCGCCAGGCGAAGTTCTTCGAGCCCGGCTTCGTCCAGTCCCAGTTCGCCTCCGGTCGCTAAAGAGTATCTGGTAACGCGCCGGGTGTGTCCGCCGGTGTAAGCGTCACGCAACTCAATGGCTTCGGCCAGGGCTTCGGACGTTTCCAGAAAAGACTGCTGCAGCCGCTCGAACAAGCGCGCGTTCTCGAGTGCAACGCCAACCTGATCGGCCAGCAGAATGAACAACTCCTTGTCCTTTTCATCAAAGCTGCCGTTCTTCTTGTTGATCGCCTGGATGGCTCCAATCGTCTTTCCCTTGACCTTGACCGGGGCGCAGATCATGTCACGGGTTACGAACTTGGAAACATGATCCACCCTTTGGCTGAAACGCCGGTCATGGCTGCAGTCCTGGACGACAACCGGTTTGCCGTGCTTGACCACCCAGCCGGCGATACCCTCCCCCTTGACGAGTCGCACCTTGCGGATCCTGCGCGCACTCTCTCCCAGTGCCACCTCGAAGAACATTTCTCCGCTTTCCTGGTCGATCAATATCAGTGACCCGGCCGCGGCCTCGACCAGGCGAATGGCCGCGTCGATCGTCCGCAGGCGCACCTGGCGCGGATCGAGACTCGAGCTAATAAGGTGACCGACCTTGTTGAGCAGCGCCAGCTGCTTGTTTCGCCGGCGGGACTCTCCCCACAGGCGGGCATTCTCCAGCACGGACCCGACCGAGCCGGAAATGCTCATAAGGTCATCGAGATCCCGACGCGTGAAACCTGGATGGACCTGCTTGTTCAGCAATTCGATGACTCCGATAATTCCTCCCGAGCGCGTGCGAATGGGAACCGCCAGAATGTCCTTGGTTGGAAAGCCGGCCTCGCGCGCTAGCGATTTTTTCCATAGCGGATCAGCCCGCACGTCCCTGGCCAGCCGGGGCTTCTGGCTCTTGGCCACCCAACCGGCAATGCCCTCCCCGGGACGGAGACGCTTGCCGGTCAAACTCCGGCGAGCCGGGCCGCGCACTATCCTGAAGACCAGTTCCCCGCTATCTGGTTCGATTGTAAAAATCGTACCGGCATTCGTCTTGAAGAACTTCATCGCCCGCGAAAGAAACCGAGACAGCAGTCTATCGATCGAAAAGTTCTTTCCTCCAACATCGCCCAGGGCCTTGTAAAGGTCGAGCTCGTGCTGGAGTTTGTGCCGCGTGTCGTCGTCTTTCTTTTTCGTCTTACTGTTCATACGAACCCCTCGGTCTGGATCCGCTGCACGCTGTCACGTACGCGGTGATCCTTGGTCTCTGACAGCAGGTGTTGAAGCTGCCTGTGCTTGTCGGCCATGGCCTTGACTTCGGATTTGGAAAACTTGACCAGTTCCGTCCTGGTTCTGGCGACCACGTTGGCGGTTGTCGGTGTTCCGGTCAAGATGCTGATCTCGCCGAAGATCTCGCCGGGGCCCAGAAGCGCAAGGTCGATACGCTCTTGTCCCAACGCCGTGAACACTTCGACTTCTCCGCTTTTTATCACGTACAGACTTTCACCGTCGTCACCCTCCTGGATGATCATGGAACCTTTTTCGTGAATCACCAGGGCCGCCTCGATCAACAATTCTTTGCGCTGCTCGGGTGTCAGGCTCTTGAACAGTTTGCTCTTCGCAAGCAAAGTATCCACCACCCGCAGCTTGTAGAACCTCTCGAGAACTTTGCGCACGCGGGGAAACTCGCGTTGGATTTCTTCGATCTCCTTGCGGCCGATCTGCAGAAGCTCGCAATCCTCCACTGCAACGACGTCGGCATGTCGCTTGCCGTCAGAGAAGAAGCCAAACTCGCCGAAGAACTCTCCCTCGCGCAGGTTCACCAGCCAGACCGGCGTTCCCGCGGCGTCGGTTCCGGACACTCGAACCAACCCGTGGGAAATGACATACAGCGAGTCGGCGGAGTCGCCTTCACGACAGACGACGGTCCCCGCCGCGGCATTGACCGGGACCAACTTGTCAATCACCCCGTCCAGTTCGCTCTCGCCGAGATCCGAAAACAGCGGCGTCCAAGGCAGATTGTCCCTGTCCACATGGGCCAGTTCCAGGTCTATCTCGAAGGCCGGCATCGGCTCGATCTCGATCATTTCCGGAACTTGCTCCGGCGAAGTCTTCGGGGCGACGACCTGCGGGGTCGCTGAAGGACCTTCCCTCCGCGCGTACAGCGCCGCCAAGTTTCGCTGCACTCTCTTGTCGTCCGGATCGATCGAAAGTATGATCTTGTCCACCGAGATGGCTTTGAACAGAAAACCGGCGCTGGCGAACAGCGCGGCGGCGTTCCTGTAAGCGGCAACGGCCTCATGTTTCTTGCCCAGCCGCTGGTACATATCACCCACCTTGCGGGCCACGAAGGTGTCCTTGGGCGCCAGTTTGCGCGCATCCAGAAGCGCTTCGAGCGCTCCCGACCAGTCACCCTTGGCCATGCGGCGGGCGGCGTGATCCTTGAGGCGGGTAAGTTCCTTGACGTCTTGCGCTGGCACGATAAACCTCCATTGGCAACTGTCTTTCTTGCGCGAGTTGTCGTCTACTTGGTTGTCATGTGGCTGACACCGTTCCAGTCTGGGCCCGGCGGATCGTCTTTCATCTGCCGGCAGCGTTGGATGAAGACTTTGGAAGTCGGGTCATGCTCGAGCTTGCCAAAGGCCGTCGCTGCGGCATCCCACTCTTGCGCGCGGTAAAGTTGAAGCGCCGCTTCGAAATCAGCGATCCAGCCATCCTTCTCGTCAACCGGCGGGCCACGGTGAACCAGTTCAAATATCTTGACCGGCCGTTGCTTGCCCTTGACCTGCACCGCATCCAACTCGCGGCAAGTGAAATGCCCACCGACCGCATCATGGGTGAACTCGCTTATGATGATGTGGCTGCCGTAGACTTTATTCAGTCCCTCGAGACGCGAGGCCAGGTTGACGTTGTCACCCAGGACCGTGTAGTCGAAGCGGCTGGCCGAGCCCATGTTGCCTACCGACATGGCCCCGGTATTGACGCCGATTCCGATATCGATCTCGGGCAGGCCGCGCTCGGCCCATACCTTGCGCAGGCGCTTTAGGGTTTCCATCATCTCCAGAGCAGCGCGGCAAGCGGCATGGGGATGATCGTCGAAGGGAACCGGCGCTCCGAAAATGGCCATCAAAGCGTCGCCGATGTACTTGTCCAGAGTGCCATGCTGTGAAAAAACGATCTCCGTCATGGGCGTCAGGTACTCGTTCAGCAATTCGGTAAGCGCCTCGGGATCGAGTTTCTCGGATATTGTCGTGAACCCGCGGATGTCGGAGAACATCACCGTAAGCTCGCGCCGCTCGCCGCCAAGCTTGAGCTTGCTGGTGTCTCGCATGACGTCCTCGATGACATCCTTGGAAAGGTAAAACTGGAAGGCGTGCCTGATTTTGCTTTTTTCACGCTCCTCGGTCGCATAGCGGTAGACGGCAATGCCGGCAAAGAGCACGACCAGATGAATCACAGGCAACACGACATGGGCCTGTATGCCGTTACGAAACAGGAACAAGAAGTCCGCCGTGACCAGACCGACCAGCGAGAGCAAGGTGATCACCAGACCGATCGTCAGCCGGAAGCGGGTCAGCAGCCAGCTGAAGATGATCCCGACCAGCAGCATGAAAAGCACTTCGTAGAAAAAGAAACTCGCCGGGCGCAGCATGAAATCTTGTCTGATCACGTTCTCGATCACGTTTGCATGGATCTCGACGCCGGGAAATGAGTCCTCAAGCGGCGTTGGTCGCAGATCGTAAATTCCGATGGTCGTCGCTCCAACCAGGACGACCTTGCCTTTCACCGCTTGACAGGCATTTTCTTCGCCATGAATGATGTCGCCGGCCGAGACATGTCTGAAGGTCCTGCTCTTGCCGTAGTAATTAACCCTGAAAAAGGCGCCCCTCTCGACCGGAATCTCGATGTGATCCGGACCGGGCATTCCAATCGGCCCAATGTATAATCCTATGTAGCCAGGGTAATATGTTTCTTTGTCGAAAGTGTTGATCAGCAACTCGACCGGCTGGTCATAGTAGCTGGAAAGGACCTGCAATGAAAGGGAGGGGTAGAACTTCTTGTCGAAAACGCAGACCATGGGAACATGGCGATAGATTCGATCATTATCCGGTCTCTGGTTGAAGTAGCCATAGGAGTCTGCTGCCTCGCTCAATATCGGTAAATTCGCCCTGACACCCCATGCCTGCAGGAAGGAACCAAACGCCTCCTTCCAGGGGTGATTCTCGGGCTTGACCACAAACGAGATCGTCCCGAATCCGATACTATCCTTTCCGGCTTTAATATCAGCAGGATCCAGGTTGGCGATCTCTGCTTTGCTGAGGAAAAAAAAGTATCCCAGGACTACGTTCTCGGCATCTTCCAAGACTTTGGCCAGGGCTCGATCCCCCTGCACGCTTGCATAGATCTGATCGAGGTTTCGTTCGAAATCCGTATCCCGCTGCTCGGTTTTGGCATAAGTCTCCTTGATATGTCGCACAACTGGCTCAATTCGCGAAGCGTCGGGCTCGGAGAAAACCATGTCGAAGCCGATCACCTTTGCGCCGCACTTGTTGAGCTGGACGATCAGATCGGCGATCTTCGATCTCGGCCAGGGCCACAAACCCAAATCTGACATGCGGGTCGATTTCTCGTCTACGGCCACGATGACCACGTGGGCATTTTTCTGAAAGGCGGTCGGTTTCTGGGGGGAGTTTTCCTTGGACCTGGTCTGATCCTTGTGGGCGTTTTTCTCGGACTTGGGTCGATCCGCGCCCCTGCGTAAATCGAATTTCTCGTCGAGCCAGGAGTTCTCGATGTTGTCCAGAAAACGCACCGCCCCGCTTCTGGAAATCCCGCAAACGGGAAGCTTGGTTGCGCAGAATACCAGGGTTATGATCAGGCCTAGTTTAAAGCCCGTGAATGAAAATATTCGCTTGAGCAATGTTTGGGGCCCCTTTGCACAGACTTCTCAGACGTATGAGCCTGCAGGTTAGGACAAGCCTTCGAGACGTGTCAACTCTTGACAAGCGGTTCTGGCCTCTGCTATGCAGATTCCGACTGGAAAATTCTCGTATCTTTTGACCTTTTAGGCTCTCTGCCCGGAGGTTGCGATGGCTGAAGCAAAAGGTGGCGGTCCCGAGGTGGACATCGACAGACTCGAGGCCGACTTTCTGGCCGATCCTGGCAACTTCGTTCCGCTCGCCAAGGCATATCTCGAGCGCGAATTGCCACAGCAAGCCATCGCGGCTTGCAAGCGCGGATTGAAGAGCAACCCCAATGCTCCTTCGGGATTGCTGGCCCTGGGGATGTCCTACTACCAGGCCTATGACGATCCCAAGGCGGAGATCGTGTTCAAGAGGGTGCTCAAGTCCACACCCGACTCTGCGGCGGCGCACCGCGCGCTGGGAGAGATCTTCCTGGATCGAGGACAAGACCAAAAGGCCGTCTCCGAGTTGATGCGCTCTCTCGAGATCTTGCCCGGTGATCCGCATACCCGCGCGCTCTTACAATCGCTGGATGAAAAACTTCCGGCGCTCAAGGGCTCCAACGGCCAACCGACGCAAGAGTGGCTGCCTCGCCGCCAGCCCGCCGTCCAGGATCCACCCAAGCCTATGTGGCACACTTTGGCCCAACTCGTAGTTGTTGCCGCAGTCATGCTGGTGATAATTTTCTGGTACAACCACCACGTGGCTATCCGTGTGCAGATCCGTGACAAGCTTGTCAGCGCCGCCGCTCTGATTCCGCACGACAATTTCAGTGATCTCGAAAAAGCTCTGAGTGACCTCAAGGCTGCCTACGCACTAGACCAGGACGATTCCAAGACGATCGTTCGCCTGGCCGGAGTTGGCGCCAACTTGTGGCAGAACCATGCTCAGAAAGATCTCAAGCCCGAACTCGTAAAGCAGCTGGCCTGGATGAATGAAGAGGAGTTGCCCAACCCTGAGCGCTTTGCACTCAAGGCCCTTTTCATGATCGACAAGGGTGAGATCGAAAAGGCCGACAAGTTCCTTTCCGAGATCATCAATCGTGCCATCAAGACCAGGGATATCTTTCTCGATGCCAGTATATTCGGTGTTCGCGGAAAAGCCCGCCTGCTGCAGGGCAAGATCAAGGAAGCCCGTGAAGACTACAGCCGGGCGGCGCGCTTTTCAGGGGATTCTCCGCACTACCAGGCCCTGTTCGCTAATGTATACCTGCGAGAGGGAAACCTGCCGCGCGCCATGCGCTACTTCAAGGACGCAATAAGGACCAACCCGGCCCATATTTTCTCGAACCTGCGCCGGGCATACACCTACATCCTGCGAGGTAAGAACCTGGAACTGGTCAAGAAGTCGCTGGATGAATTCCTGGATTCCTCGCGCCACCCCGACTCCGAGTTTTCGCCGCCCATGAACGGCTTGCGCTACATGGTGCGCGCCGAGTATGCCCTGGCCACGAACGATGTCCCGGGCGCTAATACCTGGCTCAGGAAGTCACTAGCTGCCTATGACGATAGCGCCGAGGCTCACGACCTGGCCGGCCGCCTGGCCGGCTTGAACAAGGATAGCAGCAAGGCCGCAGCTGAATTCAGCCGGGCCTTGCAACTCGACCCGCGTCTGCCCAAGGTCTACTTCGATCGCGCAGAAAGTCAGTTCGCTCTCGGCGAGAAGACGCAGGCAATCCAGAAGCTGAGAGAATTCGAGCGCGCATTGCAGCCTACCGTGGCCTACCATATAGAGGCCGGTGATCTTTATATGCGAATGGACGACTTGCAGGCCGCGATGAGCGAGTTCGATAAAGCGATCAAGGTCGACGAACTGAGCCCCGAAGCGCGCTATTACAAGGGTGTATGCTTCCGGACAATGGGTGAGAAACTCGGTGACGCCAAGGACAAGCAGGAGCAGAAGCTTTCCTTATACAACGATGCGCGGCAGGCGTTCGAAGACAGCCTGATGCTTCCGGGTGGCGAACGTGCCGAAGTGTATTGTCAGATGGGCCTGATTTACCTCGACAGCGAAGACCCCAACAACGCGCTCGACAAGTTGGCCAAATGCGCCATGATGATGCAGAAAGCGGCCGAGCCGGGCCCCAAGGTGGCCAAGGTCTACGAGGACATCGCCAAGGTGTTCAAGTATCTGGGCGGTCCCGAGGGAGAGAAGCAGGAGCAAATCTACCTTTACAAGGCGCAAGGTCTGCGTGAGGGCAAGACACTCGAGCAAGTCGAAAAAGAGGCCGCCGAGCGCCTGGCGAAAGAAAAGAAGACCAAGAAGAAGAGTCGCCGCAAGCGGAGAAAGCGGCGGCACCGTTAGGCAATGAAAAGAACACTTGCTGTTCTTGTTATAATCTATTGTTTCCCGGCCGCGGCCAGGGAGGGCTTCTCGGTCGGCATCGGCATAGGCGGCGGGATCTGGTCGCTCTCCGAAAGTTCGCTCAATTCTTCTCTCAGGGACATCAATCGCAGCGACGGACGGCGCCTGACCGAGACACTGGATGACGGCCTGGCGATTCGTTTCGACATGGCCTACAACATCAAGGGCTACGCCTCTGTCGAACTGGGCATTACCGGTCACGGCTGGAAGCTTGGAGGGGATGACATCGGCGGATCCGGCCACGTTTCAGTCGTGGCTCACTTTCATCCCTTGCAGTTCTGGCTGCCCGAGCGCGACTTCGACGCCACGGTTTTTCTGGGCGGCGGATATTCTATAATCGGAGGCGGTCACGCCGATGGCAACCTCAACCGCGGCATGGACGGCGGCCTGCTGGAATGCGGATTTACCGGCAGCTACTATTTCACGCCCTGGTTCTCGGCGGGAGTGCAGATTCGCTTCAGTGTTCCTTTCTACAACCGCTGGGTAGTGGACTGGGGAGACGAAGACTACTCCCTGTCGAGCTCGCCGAGCGCCCTGTTCACGACGATCCTGGCGACCAGCACCTTTCACTTCCAGGCCGGCAGCTAAAAAAACTTTTGAAAATCGAAAAAGAAATCTACCGTTTTCTTGACTCGTATCCCACATTGTAGTATGATGTAGTCATAAGTCGGACCAGCGTGGGCCCCTCCTCCCGCGCTGGGCCGCTCCCAGGGGATTGGGCGAGCGCGCACTCGCCCTTTCTTTTTGTCGTTTCTGGTTATTGACAGCTGATGTCGGTCAGCGTGCCTTCCCAACTAATATAGGTTCGACTGGGCGAGTTGTTGGGGACCAGCATGAAATCCATGCTCAGACTCGTCAGATCGGAGCTGAAGCTCAGTGTGGAAAGCGCCTGCTCCCAGGTTTCGTCCTGCGGGTTGTCGCCGTTATTCAAACCTCCCGCGCCGCAGAACGAACCCGAGCAGTTGACGTTGCCCACGCTGCGATACGGATCCAGGCAGCCCGGACCGCTGCCGACAACGTCTGGTGTGAATGAATTCTCGGTGTCGTTGTAGCCGGACGGATAGTCGCAGGCATCCCAAGTAACCTCGGGACCGGCGCCCAGGGTCAGGCTGCCCGTGGCAAGTTCGGTCGTATTGTCGGTCTGGTTGAGCACCGGCGAAAAACCGTCCACGTCGGTGATGATGGTGGTACCTGCGCTAACAGTGGTGAACTCCTGCGCCAGCTCGTAGTAAAGAATCTCGGCCAAACCGGCGGCCGGGTTCTGGCCCCCGTCGCTGGGAACGCGGATCTTCAGAAGTCCCGGGCCGATGGCGTAGGTGCCGTCTCCCAGCCCCCAAAAAGTATCCCGGATACGGATATTGCAGCCTGTCCAGTTGCCGCCGTCGTTTGCGTTGCCGACAACCAGGTCGTATGTGAGCACGCACTCGCTGGTCGACGGGGCGATCTCGCAGTTGGTTCCGCTGTAGCCGTCGATGCAAGCGCACTGGTAGACGCCCGGGCCGCTCATCGAGCAACTGCCCCCGTTCAGGCAGGGATTCGACGCGCACAGGTCGGTGATCACGTCGCACAGGGTTCCTTCCCAGCCCGAGTCGCAGCTGCATGAAAACTCGCCGGTGCCGGGCGTGCCCTCCGTGCAGTTGCCGTGGACGCACGGGTTGGCCGCGCAGTCGGGCACGTCGGTATTGCACAGCGTCCCCTGCCAACCCGAGTCGCAGCTGCATGAAAACTCGCCGGTGCCGGGTGCGCCCTCCGTGCAGTTGCCGTGGACGCACGGGTTGGCCGCGCAGTCGGGCACGTCGGTATTGCACAGCGTCCCCTGCCAGCCAGAGTCGCAGCTGCATGAAAACTCGCCCGTTCCCGCTGTTCCCTCGTCGCAGCTTCCGTGGACACACGGATTGGCCGCGCAATCCGGAACGTCGGTGTCACAGTTGATGCCCTGCCAACCCGAGTCGCAGGCGCAGCTGTAGGTTCCCGGCCCGGTGTCCTGGCATGTGCCGTGCACACAGGGGTTGTCGGAGCAGCCGCTGACCACATTCTCGCAGTTGGTCCCGCTGTAGCCCACAAGGCACGAGCAGCTGTAACTATCGACGCCGTCGTTGCAGCTTCCTCCGTTTTGACACGGGTTCGGGTCGCAGTCGTCGTGATTCGTCGCACAGTCGTCGCCTTCCCAACCTGAATCGCAGCTGCATGAAAACTCGCCCGTGCCGGGCGTGCCTTCCGTGCAGTTGCCGTGGACGCACGGGTCGCCGGCACAGTCGGGAACGTCTTCATCGCACAGCGTTCCTTGCCAGCCAGAGTCACAGGCGCAAGAAAATTCGCCCGTGCCCGCTGTCCCTTCGCTGCAGCTGCCGTGGACGCAAGGATCGGCCGCGCAGTCGGGCAGGTCTTCATCGCACAACGTCCCCTGCCAGCCGGAGTCGCAGGCGCAGGAAAACTCGCCTGTGCCCGGTGTGCCTTCGGTGCAGCTACCGTGGACACATGGACCAGCCGCGCAGTCGGACACGTCGCTGTCGCAATTCGCCCCCTCCCAGCCAGAATCACAGCTGCAGGTGTAGCTTCCCGCGCCGTCGTCATGGCAGGTGCCGTGCAGACAGGGGTCATCGTCACAGCCCGAGGCCTGGTTCTCGCAGTTGTCGCCGCTGTATCCCTGAGGACATTCACAGCTGTAAGAGTCGACGCCGTCGGTGCAGCTACCGCCGTTCAGGCACGGGTTGGGATCGCAGTCGTCATGGTTGGTGTCGCACAGCTCTCCCTCCCAGCCGGCGTTGCATTCGCAACTTGTTGCTCCGTCGACAAGAGAGCATGTTCCGTGCAGGCAGGGATTGGGATCGCAGGAAGTCTCGGGCTCGCCTATGCAGAATGTACCTCTGTCGGCCCCGTCGACAATCGACAGGAAGTCATCAATTGGTGTGGCGCAGATATATCCGTCCCGCAGGCAATCTGCATTGGTGGCGCATGCGCGCAGGCAACGGCCATAGTCGACAAAGCCCGCTACGACCGCGGCGTCGGTAGCCGAAAGTCCCAAGGCCTCCACCAGGGTATTGAAGTAATCGGGATCGACGTTGCGCAGCGGAAAGAAACAGCTTCCGTTGATACCGCAATCCGCGTTCGTGGCACAGGGCGCTATATTAGAGCAGTAACCACCAGGAAGCGGAACACCAATACCGGCAAGCCCTTTAGCGGCTGGATCGGAAGAACCGGCAAGCGCCGAGAGCGGGTAGAGACCCTCCCTGAGGCACTCGGGACTGGACCCGGAACACTCGGCGTCTAACATGCATTGTGCACCAACCGGCTTCAGCGGGGTGCCGCCCGAATCACTGGAGCAACCAGTGCCGTAAAGCGCCAGGCAAGTCGTAACCGTCAATAAAAGAGCAGCAAACGTTATCTTCTTCATCATCTTCCTCCAAGCTTCTGAATTTTCTTCGGTTTGTAAGCAAGATTCCTGCCGAAGGCTGTCTGTGAGTCATCTGCCTGAAAAGTGTTGGAAATTTCAAAAATGTCCGGAGTGCCGCGGGTCGACCCTTGTTCGAAAGCGCACATCCGTTCACAATCGAACACCCTTTTATTTTTCCGGCGGCAATGTATATTGAACCAGAACCAAGCCTCGATTCCGGGAGACTCCCATGCGTGTGCTGATGATCGTTCTTTGCCTGATGCTCTTTGGAAATGGTTCGCGGGCGGGCGAAAAACTCAACCCCTATCTGAGACTGCTCGGGCGTGATGCCCGCTTGAGCAGAGCCTTTACGCCCTCTGCCGGCAAATTGTCGCTTGGTGGCTTCTCGGCTGAGCTCGTCCCGGTGCTTATACTCACTCGCGATCCGGTCGCCACGGCCGCGGCCGCGAAAAGGGCGGGCGCTGGCGCCCGGATCGGCAGGCCGGTCGGAAACATTCTTCCCGTTCAAGCTCCGCTTGCGCTGTTTGACAGCCTCTCCGCCCGACCGGAGGTCGAGCGGATCGAGGCAGTGCCGCCCAGGCGGCTGTTGCTCGATCTCAGCAGGCCGGAGGTCGGGGCCGACCTGGCCGAGAGCGGAACTGGGTTGCCAATGCCGATAACCGGCAAGGGCGTAATCGCCGCCCTGGTGGACACCGGGATCGACTACGAACACGAGGACTTCGGCGGCCGGCGCGGGCGGGTGCTAATGATCTGGGACCAGTTCGCGGCCAGCGGCGATCCGCCCGAGGGTGAGAACACTGGCGCCTTGTGCGATCGCGCCCGGATCATCAAGGGAACCTGCGACAGTATCGACGCCATCGGCCACGGCACCCACGTCAGCGCCACCATGGCCAGTTCTGCAGACGGCTATCGTGGCATGGCGCCAGGGGCCAATCTCATGGCCGTGGCTTCGATGGACTTCGGCCTGCTTGTCGAATCGGTCGCCTGGCTCTTTGACGAAGCTGAAAAACTCGGCCGGCCGATGGTGATCAACTTGAGCCTGGGCGGACACTACGGGCCGCACGACGGCTCCTCGCTCGAATCCCGGGCGCTTTCGGACCTGACCGGCCCGGGCAAGATCATCGTGGCCGCGGCCGGCAATGAAGGATCCGACTTGATTCACCTGGGATACGACCCGTCCGGTGTCACGGGCAAGACACTATTCGAGGTTTTCAATGGATTCGATGTCGGTGCGGCCGTTTTCACCATCTGGCATGTGACTGATTCAAATTTACAATTTTCGATCGGCGTGCAGAAAAACGGATCCGAGGTGGCACAAAGCAATCAGATCGGCGCGCTCGATGCCGGCAGATCTTTTGTGCTTAAAGACGGCAGCGTGGAGCTGGGTACGATCTATTTCGAGCCGGCCGGGGCGCCCAACCCGGCCAACGGCAAGCTGCAGCTCGATATCGTAGTCGAGCCCAGCGCGCAAACATACGCCGGCAATCCCGACGACTACGTCTGGTTCATCAAGGCCTCGGGCACAGGTGCCTTCGACGCCTGGAGCGCGGCCTCGGGTGCTCTCACCCCGCCGGCCCGCTTCTCGGACAGCGATGCTGGCGGCCTGGTCCCGGGCGACAACAGCAAGACGGTCGGCATGCCGGCGGTCGCCCAAAAAATCATCGCCGTGGCATCTTACGCAACCCGCTCACACTGGAATGATATCGACGGTGCCCAGATCATGCATCCCGAAACCCAGCCGGGCCGGATCTCTTTCTTCTCATCGCGCGGCCCGTCGGCCGATCCCGGAGCCACCGGTGTAAAGCCGCTAGTGGCCGCACCAGGAGAGTACATTGTGGCGGCGCTGTCCAGCCGCGCCTCATCGCTCGAGGCCGGCACCAAGATAGACGCCGGGCACATTGCCATGCGCGGCACCAGCATGGCCTGTCCCCACGTGGCAGGCATAGTCGCCTTGTTACTTGAGGCAGACCCGACTCTCGACCCGCAAGGAGTCGCAAAAATCCTGTCGGCCACCGCCCACAATGACGAGTTCACGGGCGGCGACCTGCCGGACGACACCTGGGGCTACGGCAAGGTCGACGCCTTCGAGGCAGTCGCAATGGCGCTGGGCGTAGGAATCTGTGATGCGGACGAAGATTGCGCCGCCGGCATGCATTGCTCGGGCGAGGGGCATTGCCGGGACGACCAGACGGGCTGTTCGTGCGACTCCGCCCCGTCGCCCGGCGAACCGTTGCTGCTGATTCTCATTCTTCTCGCGTGTATCCGACTGCGATCGAGATGGCCGATCAGCGCTTGAAATTGAAGGGCATCGTCACGTTGCGCACCTCGCCACTGAAGGCGCGGAACTTCAACGAGGTCAACTTCTGACGGAAACACTTGTGCAGCGGTCCTCCGTCCAGCCTCGGGCTGTCCATGCGAACCTGGCTGATGCGCCCGTCGTTGGCTATGGTGAATTCGAGGATCACCGGGGAAGACAGATCGCTGTTACGATTTATCTCCCTCTGCAAACAGCTATACAGTCTTCGCAGGTTGCTCCTTGAATAGACCAAGCCTGTGATCTCATCATTGGACAACCTGCCGGTCGAGGCGACCTTGGTTTCCTTGGTCTCCTTGCCGGGTTTGCCGCCGTGCTTGGTCTTTTCTGTGCTCTTTTTCTTTTCCGGGTGCTTCTTCTTCTTCTTAGCCACCCTGATGGCTACCAGCGTCGGGGCATCGTCAATCAGAATTTTATCAATGTTGATCGCCGATTCGTCTTGCGCGCTTGATGTCGTTGCGGCTTTGGCGGCCGGAATGGCCAACAGGGGAACGTGCCTCGACGCCCAGGCGGTTAGTACCTCTGCGCCCCTCCAGGGGCGGTTGACGATGATCAGGTAGGAAGCCGCGAAACTCAACGCAACCAGTACCGCAGCTCCTATGCCCACGTTGATCCTGTTGCGGGTTCTTCGCCTGCGCGCGGCGCGTTCGGCCTCCAGCCTTGCCCTTTGCTCGCGAATACTGGCCTTGGCCTGGTAGAGAAACGGGTGAAACGCCTTGACCGTCTGGATGGTTTGCCAATCGCCGTCTATCGGCGAGATTCCGGTCGATTCATCGACCTCGCCGGTGAACATTTTCTCGATGATCTCTGCCGCCGGAACGGGACCAAGCACCTCATCCTGTAACTTGAATAGCCACTCGCCGGCGGGTGGTTCTAATTGCCTTGCTTCGGGCTTGCCGCTGGAACCTTGTTGCGCCATAGTACCTTGCGGGTATCGTTTACCTTCTGCCTCAGTTGGACGAACAAGATACCACAGGGTTGCATTGAATCAAAATCTTATTTTGGCGGTCGACAGCGCACCTAGTCCAGCCCGCTTGATCAACAGCGAGGCGATCCGTTTCAACCTCCATCCGGATAGACCCTCGAAACGAAGGCCCATACCCAAAGGCCCTTTTTGCGGATCCTCGTTCGACCAGACGACACGGGCGGGAATCTTCAACATCGCCGCACTCCCCGGCGCCTCAATATGCAGTATCGCGCGCGAGCCGATCCCGTCGGGAACGGTAGTGGGAACAAAAACTCCCCTTAGATTGACATTGCGGCTCGATAAAAAAAGAGCCCGGTCGTCGCTCGTATAAAACCCCTGAAGCGAAAGACGTACCCTGGGATAACGCCTGCGACCTTCCCTGTATGGGCGTCTTTTGGCTGACCGTCTGTCTTCAATTTGTTTGGTCATGAACACTCCCGTGTCGGATATTGTAGTTATATATACTACATAACCCTACAGGGGTCAAGAATATTATTGCACCTTGGTTTCTCATCTGATAATCGTTCGTAATACAAAGGTAATTCATTGCAGGAGAATTCATGAAATCGGACGATGGCGGCGATTCCAAGAAAAGCAGGAGCGATGCGCTTTCCGAAGCTGTCAAGCGCGCAGAGCAAGCCGTTCTGAAAGCCAGGACGTCGCAGAGAAACCGGGGATCCGGCATCAAGATCACGCCGATGAGGGAAAACGCACCGTCGCCGAAATTGCCGCCCCCGACCGAAAAACCATCGCAGCCCGTCAGCAAAGAACCTGAGGCGATCATCGAAGAACCCAGCTTGGAACTAGACGACTCCGGGGGAGCGGCAGAATCGATGGATTTCGGTATGGTTGATCTGGGCAGTGGTCGTGATAGCAAGGCAGAGGTGGTGCCTGAAACCCAAACATCCGTTAAAGAACCTCAACAAGTCTCTCAAGCTGTCCCTCAACCGGTCATCAAACCAGCCATGGCTCCCAAAGAGCCAGTCGCAGACTCGACACCGGATGTGCCGGATCAACCGCCTATGGCTCCTGGCTCGCCCGGCTCGCCCGGGCCTTCGGCTCTGATCAAAGAATCCGATCTCAAACAGTTGCGGAAGGAAAAGTCGCGCTACGAGCCGGTCACGCTCAAACGCCCCAGACGCTCTTACAAACGTGAGCTAAAATATGCAGCCATCGTTCTGGTGATCGCGGCGGTCGTGGGCGGCGCCGTTTTCGGTATTATCAAGTGGCGCGCCAGTTCAAAGGCCGAACACATGGCCAAGCAGAAACAGTTGAACTCACGCAGCCTGGACTCACTCAAAGATCAAAAGCTGCGTAATGAGGGTTTGAAATAGAACTCTGACATCCAGCCCAAAAGACTCAGACAGCCACGACACGCTTGACTTCGGGGAACTCCTCCTTCAAGACCGCTTCGATACCCATCGAGACTGTCATCTGTGCCCCGGGACAACCGGCGCAAGCTCCCTTGAGGCGCACTTGGACTTCTCCACTCTCGGCGTCGAACCCGACCAACTCGAGCCCTCCCCCATCGGCTTCCAGGTATGGACGAATCTTCTCTTCGATTACTTTTTCGATCTTCTCTTTGTCTTCCATCTAGTTACTCCATCTTTGCGGTTTTGACTACGAACTCGAATTTTAGGGACGCTAGCACCCGGAATAGCGACTGTCAAACGGCCCAGGGAAAACCAACCCAGTAGAAGGCCAGCATGGCGGCCAGCAAGAGAACCACTATCAGAACCGCCAACGGCAAAAGAAACTGACCGCGAAAAACACGATGAAATCCGAAGGCGCCCGCGATCGCGCCCAACAGGCCTGCCAAAGGCGAGCCCACTTCCCAGATGACCTCGGCGGCATAGCCCCCCAGCCAACCAACACAAGCGGCGGCAACCAACTCGATCACAATCACGCCGACGACCAATCCGGCCGCAGACCCTAGATAGCCGGCCCGGGACATTCGTTCGGACCGTTCTTGTTGTCCGGGAGGCAAGTTGTTCAATACTTTCCTCGTGAATATTTCACTCCCTCACAAACCCACCAGCGATACATGAGCGAGCGCCGTGATGTCGTCGCCGGATCCCTGTCGAGCAGCCAGCTGTCCCGCGCTCCCGTGCACGCCGCAGGAAGCGTTGAGCTTGTCAATGGTTGGAGGTACAGCAAGTTCGCGGGTTTGCTTTCCTGCGGCCAGAGATCATATTGCGACATGCGAGTCGCTGATCGTTCATAGACGACTTCCTCCCGGGTATAAAAGCGCAACTCACTGACGGGACCATAACCCTCGCTGGCCAGTACGGCCCCAAGCTTGGCGGCCTCGCCCGCCGCCTCGGCGGAAAGCTCACTCCATCCCCTCAGCCTGGCCGTGGGGTCGCGCCCGGGATCGATCGGCAGAAAAGGCTGGATCGTCTGCAGGTGTACCGCCAGTGTGACAAGCAGTGCCAAGCCCGCGCTCAAAAAATACCATAACCTTAGCCTGCGCAGATACCAAAGGCCCCCGGTCCACGCCCAGACCGCTCCCGGCAGAGCAGTGATATAGGCCACAGCCGGCCAGTTGGCTTCAACCTTGTGAACCAAGGACAATATCAGCAACCCAAAAAACAGCGGTACGCCGATACACCAGAGCAAGAATGCCTCCGGGCGGCCGAAGCGGATGTTCCTGCGCCAGCTGAAAATGAAAAACAGCGCAACCCAGACGAAAAGAAAGGGACTCAACACTCCGAGTTGTCCGCCTATGAAAGACAGAAAACTCATTGGTCTGAAAGCCAATGAGCCCGTGGCATGCCGTAACTGAAAGACGAAGGATCCGCCTTGATGCGCACCGTTCCACAACAGCATGGGCATCGTCATGACTGCCACAATCAGCAACGCGATGGCCGGGCCCGGACGTTTGAGACTCTGCCTCGCAGCCTGACATGAGAACAAGAACAGCGCGAGGCCCACCAAGAAAAATAAACCTGTGAGCTTGGCCAACACCGCCATGCCAATGCTGGCGCCCAGGCCAACCCAGTGTAATGTGCGACCACTGTGATAGGCGGACAAGGCGAACCAGGCAGCCACCGACCAGGCCGCAGCCAGTGCGGCATCCGGTGTATGCACAACGGCACCGACCGCGAAAATCGGGCAAACGCACATCAGAAGCGTCGCCCAGAAAGCATACTTCTCGTTATCCGTAAGTTCTCGAATTATCAGAAAAACCATCCAGCAGGTCAGACACGAACACAAGATCGCACCCAGTCTGACGCCCAATTCCGTTTGCCCGGCGACCAGAGTACCCAAACGAATCAGCCAGGCAACAAGCGGCCCGTGATCGAAATAGCCCCACTGAAGTGAACTCGACCATGCAAAGTAGTAGGCCTCGTCGGGGCTCAAGTCGACGCTGGCCGCGAACCAGGCCCTTAGCAACGCAAAAACGCCGAGCACTATCCACAGCCGGACGGCGTAGGATCCTGGCAAGGGTGTTTTCATTCAGGTCTCGTCCTGCGCAGGCGCCAAACAGCGAGCAGACCCTCGACGAAGATCTTTCCCGACATCTTCGATTTACCACGACGCCTGTCCGAAAAATCGATTGGTATCTCGACTATTTTCAGACCCCGCCGGTAGGCGCGCAGATTCATCTCGATCTGGAAGGCGAAGCCCCTGGAGGTCGTAGTGGCCACATTCACCGTCGCCAGAGCTTCGGCCCGCCAGCACTTGAAGCCTCCAGTCACATCTTTGATTGGAAGCCCGAGTATGCTGCGTGCATACCAAGATCCCCCCATGCTCACCAGGCGCCGCAGGCGGCCGAAACCGGCCGTGTTTCCACCGGCTATATAACGTGAACCGATGACCAGGTCGGCCTGTTCGGCTCGCGCAAGAAAGTCACCAAGGCGTCCAGGATCATGCGAGAAATCAGCGTCCATCTGAACGACATATGCGTAGTTGGCCTCTAGTGCCAGTTGGAAACCGTCCCGGTAGGCCGAGCCCAGGCCTCTAGGCAAACCTTGGCGACAAAGCAGCGACACTCGCGCATCCCGGGCAAAGGTTTCACGCACGAGTGAGGCTGTTCCATCGGGACTATCGTCATCGACGACCAGCACGTCGCAGGCAACACTGGCAACGATGGACGAGACGACTTCGACGATTAGATCTTTCTCGCAATAGGTTGGAACAACAACCAGTGTATTGCAGGTTGCGGGCTTGATGACCGAAAGGCTCACTTGGCCTCCACTTGCGTGTAGCTTGCGACTATTTCGGCAACTCTCTCGGACGGTCGGGAGGTGCCCAGCATCGAGCTTACCATTCGCAAGCCGCCCAGCACCTCTTCGCGCCGCCGGCCGTCGTGCAGCAGAGATATTGCCTCCGATGCGATTTTCCCGGCTCTAGCCCTGCTTTGAAGAAGCTCCGGAAGAAGACCGCGTTCGGCCAGAATGTTCACGATGCACACATGCTGCAACCTGAAGAACGGACGTACCAGGGCATGTGTCATTCGGGAAACCCGGTAGACCACCACGGCCGGAACACCGGCCAAAGCCGCTTCCAGCGTGACTGTCCCCGAGGCCGCCAGCGCCAGGCGCGCGCCGGCAAGTTCATCGGCTGCACTTGCCTCCGAAAGACGCACATCCACTTCCGATCGCTGAATTTCGCGCCTCAGCAGATCGCCGTCGAGGCCGGGAGCCAGCGGCAAGACGAACTGCAAGTCAGGCTCGTCAGCGGCCATGATACCAGCGGCGCCAAGCAGCGCGGGCAGCAGGCGCTCGATCTCCCTTACCCGGCTACCCGGCAGTAAAACCACTCGCCGCGGGTGAGAGGCAGAAATTGGTTGCGCTTCTTCAGCCAGAGGGTGACCGACAAACTCCACCGGGATACCATAGCGCGAAAAAAAACGTTCTTCGAAGGGAAACACAACCAGTAGACGTTCCACTCGGCGACGAATCTGTCGCACCCGTCCCCTCCTCCAGGCCCAGGCCTGGGGGGCGATGTAGTAGATCACGGGCACGCCGGCGCGCTTCAGCCGGCGTGCCAGGCGCAAGTTGAAATCCGGAAGATCCATAAGCAAGGCCACCTTTGGATTGCAGCGCTCGACCTCGTTCATGACCGTCTTGAACACCCGCCTTATCTTCCCAAGGCCCCGCAGCGCTTCGCTGATTCCAACTACGTTCAAGACCGACTGATCCGCCACGGGACGCAAACCTTCGTCCCGCATGCACTGGCCGCCAAGCCCGAAGATGGCCGCTTCCGGCAAACGCTTTGTCAGGCGCGCTATCACCTTGGCCCCGTGAGCGTCCGCCGATGCCTCGCCCGCCACCATCAGGATCGAAACAGCCGACCCGGCCATCAACAATTTTCTCCGCGTTGAATGCTCTGAAGAACGCGGGCGGCCAAGTCTACGACCGCCTTTCCAACTCGTCCTCCGACAGCCGGATAGTGGCCGTTTTGCAGAGCTTCGACAAAGGTGCGGTCCTGTTCGAGCAGGGCATCCACAGGCTTGAGTTCGCGCAACGTGCTTGCCGTCCGAGCGCCATGGTCTACCGTGCGCAGCAGACTTCCCCGCGCCAGGTCGACCTCCAGTTTCCCTTCTGAGTCTTCGACCGTGAAACGGCGCACCTTGTCGGCACTGGCGCGTGAGGCCACTACCGAAGCCAGAAGGCCGTTTTCAAACTCTATCTCGGCCCGGGCCTCGTCGATGTTCGAAGTACATACCACCTTACCACTGGCCGCGACGCGCTTGACGTTCGACCCGGCGAGTTGCAAGAGGATATCCAGATCGTGAATCATCAACTCGAAGACGACGTCGCTGTCTCCGCCACGGCCCGGATATGGTCCGCTGCGTTGCATGAATATCTTACGCGGCGTCTCGATCTCCCGGACGGCCTCAACCACGGCCGGGTTGAAGCGCTCGAGCAGACCGACCTGCAACATGAGTGAGCGTTTATCGGCCAGGCAACACAGATCTTCCGCCTCGGGCACGCTTGTAGCCAACGGCTTTTCCACCAGCAGGTGAATCCCGCAGGTCAACAAGTCGGCGGCAACGGAGTAATGTCGCGAAGTGGGCACGGCAACGACTGCCGCATCAACCAGGCCAATGAGGTCATTGTGCGATCTGAACGACTCGGCTCCATGGTGGTCGGCAACCTCCGCTGCGCGACGATCATCGATGTCGACAACCGCAGCAAGCAAAGCACCCGGCAGAGCGGCAATCTTCTGGCAGTGGTACGAACCGAAGTACCCGGCTCCGACCACAGCTATCTTGACGACATCAGGCATGGATTTCGCACTCTTGGTTTCGTCAGGTTTCGAGTTCGCTGAGATCGAGAATCTGGCTCTTCAAGACGAGAAGATCAAAAGCCAGGCTCAGTTTCTTGACCAGCAGCGAGTACATGTCCAGCATGTCCAACAGTTCGCCTTTTTTATTTTCGGAGGCCAGGATGATGCAGCTGACCTTGTCGTTAGTAATCACCGGAATGCACAGGATTGTCCGGTCTTCGGGAAACCCGAGTTCCGAAAAGTACCAGTGGTCAACGCCCGATATGCTCGGCTGTCCATGGTAAATTTCTCTGGAGTTCCACACCTTGAAAAGCAACTCACTGCTGTTTACCGGAAAGGACAACTCCTGAAACTCGTCGATCGCCAGCTTGCCGCCGACGTGAGTGCCGCCTACCGCGATCTCTCCGTTGAACAGGAAAGCCGCCGCGTATTCGAAGTCTTCTGATACGAATGCCTGAATCACATCGAGTATGTCGGAAACCTGCCGGGCTCTCACTAACTGTGTCACTACCTGGTGGATTGGAAAACCTTCCACGGCCATCTCTTCATTCGAGGTCTCAGACCCGATATCTTTTTCCTCGGCCGAAAGTATCGCGGCAGACGCGCCGTTGAGCTTCGGCACGGCCGAGGAAGCCGCGCTGGCTGTCTCGGAAAGGTTCTGGTGAAGGCCTGACATACGAACGTATCGGACCGATCGCGGAACGTCGTAGAATTTCTCGATAGCGTATACGAGCAATATCTCGGGAGCCACGCGCGGATCGATAGTAAGCCCGGTAGCAAAACAGATCTCGTCGATGGCGGGAAAGTTGGTGGGATCCGACATGGCCAGCCGCAGCGTGCGACCCACGACCTCGAGCGGGAGAACAATGTGCTTCTGTACCAGCTTGATCGGCACCAGTTTCAGAACTTCCCTGTCGATATTGTCGAGGTCGCCGACATCGACGCATGGTATGCCTAGTTGGGCGCTCAGCAGCTTGGCCAGATCATGTTCGTTGACGTACCCGAGTTCGACCAGGTTGGTGCCCAGCTTACCACCGAAGATTGTCTGGGCGTGCAAGCCCTCCTTGAGCTGGTGCTCGTTGATCAGCTTGTTTCTCAGCAGCAAGTCACCAAGTCTTATTGACATGACATCCAACCCCTTTTAGTCTACATAGCCCAAGTATTCTCTATCGTGAATGGCCTTAATTTCACAAGACAATAATCCTTGTGACGGCCAAGATGAAGGAGCGGATATATGTCCTGGTTGATTCCTGTAATCGGATTTTTAGTGCTTCTTTCTGTGGTCGTCATCATCGTACTGAGAAAGAAAAGAAAACCAGACCCATTGAGCCGCCTGGGTCTTATCGACGATGGAGGCGTATTGCGCGGGCAGTTCCAGGGATTTTCGTTGTCGGCAGAATCGCAGACAGGCGAAAAACAGAGGGGGCCCGGCCGGACGATTTTCAGAATCGCTTTTCCCGTAAGACTCGGCCTGGGCATCATGGTCACGCAAAACAAACCCGGCAGGCGCAATCTTCGCGCGCTGGCCACGGGCGATGTCGAGTTCGACAACTCGGTATCGGTGGAGACCAGGGAGCAGAAAAAAGTGATGGCTTACCTGACACCCGAGCGCCGACAGTCTATCCGCCAATTGTTCATTAATTATCCGGGCGCCTGGTTCAACGACGAAGCCATTACCTGCAGCTTGGCTGGAGTCGTACGTGATTTCGACACCCTCCGGAAGACAAAAGACGATCTGGTGGATAGCGCCATCGAACTTTTCCCAGGCAGATCTGCAAGAAGAGCAGTCAGGCAAGCCGAGAAATCGGCTCCGCAAAGGTAATTCGGGACCAATTTTCACAATATCTTGTCCGGCGATTTCTGACAATATGTCAAATAGCGCCGGGCTACTGCAGCCTAGTTGCCATTTTGTCTGTCTGGAACCAGTGTCCAGGCACGCTCGCCAGACTGGCTCTTTATATTTATCGCGTTATTACAGCTAGTTACATGCACAAACATGCACGTCCGGCTGGCGTGGCGTTTGGCATGCGGCTTGCTCTGTGGATTATCTGAGAAGGAAACTCAAGAGGCGGCAATCTTATGGAAACATTCATGAAGAAATATTTCTGGACGGTCAACCTGCTGTTTCTGGCGCTGGGCGCCTGGCTGCTGGCAGGAACCATCAACGTTGTCATCGCCCACAAGCTACGCGTATTGCCGACTTTTGCAATGCACGGCTCGAAAGACAAACGCCACGTCAACCGCAAGAGCATGATCTCCGATGACAACCAGATCATCATAGCGCGTAACTACTTCAACTCGGCCATGGCCGAACCCATCAACGATGACTCCGGGCCGGACATATCCGACGAGGGCGCCAAGGATCTATTGGCCGGTGAAGGCCAGCCCAGTGATCTCAGGGCGGCGCTGGTCGGAACCGTAGTCGCCTCCGATAAAAAATGGTCGATGGCCATGATTACCGACTTGACCTCGTCCGAGACAGACGTTTATCGCATCCATGACCAACTCATGGACGAAGCCCGGCTGGTGGCCATTCTCTCGCGCAAAGTGGTCATCAATCGCAACGGAGTAAACGAGTACCTCGAGCTCCAGGAGAAAGCCAATCCCAAAAGACCCGGGCGAAGGACAACCAGTCCACATCATAGACCGGAATCGTCCCTTGGCAAGGGCATCAAGAAAACCGGCAAGGATTCGTGGACCATCGACCGGGGCGAGATCGACAAGACCTTGTCGAACCTGAACAACATTGCCATGCAGGCTCGCATCGTTCCGTCCTTCAAAAACGGCCAGGCCAACGGTTTCAAATTATTCGCCATCAGGCCGGGCTCGGTATACAGCAAACTCGGCATCCAGAACGGCGACATTATTCACAAGATCAATGGTTTCGCGATGAATAGCCCGGACAAGGCGCTTGAGATCTACCAGAAGCTCAAGAGCGCCTCATCCGTCGATATCGAAGTCACCCGTCGCGGTCAGTCCAAGAAGCTTAGCTACAAGATAGAGTAGAAAGGTATCCAGCCATGACCATAGCTCCCCGTACTACAATGACCATCGTCATTCTTGGCCTGCTTTCGGCCGCGCCCGGCACACTTAGGGCTGACGGCGGCGACGGCAAAAATGACCGGGCGCTGCTGATCGCGCAGGAAAAAACCGAGTTGGAGCGACCGGCAACTACCAAGATGAAGGATCTTAAAAAACTGAAGCGCACGCCGGCCTTTCGCCCGACAGCTGGATCATCGCGCATCAAGCCGATCAAGCCGGGGCTGCGCCGTGGCATCCAGCCGGCAGGAAGGCTGCGCCGACCCGCGACCCCGGGCAAGTTGTCTACTCCGCCTCGCGCAGGCGAAACCGTCCCCGGTGGACCAGGAGGCCCTGGTCGTCACCTGCGCGGAGCAGAATCGAAAACACTCGGAGCCGAAAAAGGCGGCCCACAAGGTCCCGATAAAAGCGAGGGCGCCAAATCGACGGTTTCTACCAAAGAGAAAAAGTGCCGCCCGCTGCCCCCCCGCATGCGGGTGATGATGAACTTCAACGAAGCCGAAGTGCTCGAAATCGTCCAGTGGATCAGCAAACAGACATGCAAGAACTTCATCATCGGCGACAGTATCCGCGGCGGGAAGATAACCATCTTGTCCAACACTCCGGTCACGGCCGACGAGGCATACCGGGCATTTCTGTCAGCGCTCAACGTCAACAACATGACAGTCGTAAAAGTGGGCAATTTTTTAAAGATTCAAATGAAGAGAGACGCCGCCAAGGACACTATCCCCACTTACATAGGCGAGAATGTCGACATTCCAGCTCTCGACCAGATGGTCACCAGGGTCGTGCAACTCGAATACGTAGACGCCAACACAATAAACGGCACGGTCAAGCAGCTGACAAGCAAGGACGGCGACAGTTATCCCTATGCTCCTACAAATACACTGATCATCTCGGATACCGGCAACAACATGCACCGCCTGATGGAGATTCTGAAGCAGCTCGATACGCCCCTTGGCCAGGAAGAGATACGCGTCATACAGGTCGAATACGCAGAGGCCAGCGAGCTGTCCCAGACCCTGGAGGAGATCTTCGGCCAGAAGGGGGGAGGCGCATCCTCTCGCGGCCGAACCCAGAGCCACCGCATCCAGCCGGTGCGTCCCGGACGGACCAAGAGCACTATACCCGCGAGCAGCGGGGTGGAATCCGGAGAAGATGGAGGAGTCACGCTCTCAAAAGTCATTGCAGACGAGCGAACCAACAAATTGATCCTGGTGGCACCAGGCCGGGCTTTTTCCAAGATCGAAGACCTGATCAAGCAGATCGATGTTCCAATTCCCGGCGAGGGCCAAATTCAGGTGATCTACCTGGAACACGCCGACTCAGAAGAGTTGGCCTCAACGCTGACTTCGCTGGCCTCGGGAACGCCAGGCCGGCACGTGACGACGTCAACACGCGGCAAGAGCAGGGGCGGAGTCGGGGGGGCACCCAAGGCAGCCGAGCTGTTTCAGGGCGAGGTCAAGGTGACCGCCGACAAGGCAACCAACTCGCTGGTCATCGTCGCCAACCCCAACGATTTCAAGAGCATGCTTAAAGTAATCAAGAAACTCGACATCCCCCGTCACCAGGTCTTCGTCGAGGCGGTCATCATGGAAGTCAACCTGGACACCCAGAAGGAGACCGGCTTGACCTTCCACACCGGGGCAGCCGCGCAGATCGCAGGCGAGACAGTACCGCTGTTCTTCGGCAGCCAGTTCAAGGCTCAGGGATCCAACTTCAACTCGTTGGCGCCCAATATCAGCCTGTTGGGCTTCTTGGGCGGAATTCGCGGCCCCGAACTTGCTGCCGAGGACAGCATCTTGGCCGGCATCGCGCTGCCTTCCTTCGGCGTCATGCTCCAGGCGTTGCAGACGGATTCAAATGTAAACGTGCTCAGCACGCCGCATATTTTAACCTCGGACAACGAGGAGGCCGAGATCAAGGTCGGCGAGAACATCCCCATCCCCGGCGGCTACGGCGGCTACGGCGGAGGCCTGAGTTCGCTATCCGGGCTGGCCTCGCTGGCGGGAACGACCGGCACCTCCGCCACCTCGGGTATTACCAGCGGGTTGGGCGGCTACGGAGGACTGGGTGGAATGCTGGGCGGCCTGGGAATGGGCGCCATCAACCGCCAGGAGGTCGGCCTGACTCTGAAGATCAAGCCCCAGATCAACGAGGGCAATGTGATCAGGCTGGAATTGGAAGAAGAGTTGAGCGAGGTCAAGGACACCTCCAACCCCCTCGGTCCGACCACCACCAAACGTTCGGCCAAGACGGTGGTCGAGGTCGGAGACGAGCAAACCGTCGTCATCGGCGGCCTGATTCGAGAGAAAATCGACATTGGCGAAACGAAGATCCCGGTGCTCGGCGACATTCCGGTGATCGGTTGGTTCTTCCGCACGCGCAAGAAGCAAAAAACCAAGACCAACCTGCTATTATTCCTGACGCCCCACGTTATCCAAGGACCCGAAGACTTCAGGGCCATCTTCGAGCGCAAGATGGCCGAGCGCAAAGAGTTTATAGAGCGCTTTTACGGAGAGGGCCCCGAGTACAAGGCCTTCATCGACTTTCGCAAGCGGCACGGCCCGTTGGCCGATATCCACATCACTCTCACAAAAGAGCTTTCAAAGATCGAAAACGGCGGCAAGGGAACGGGCAAGGAAATCGTGATAACTCCACTATCGACGACGGGCAAAAGCGCCTTAGACAATGTCGACAAACCGGCCGCGCCGGCAACGAAAGAAGCCGCACCGGCAGCGAAAGAAGCCACGCCGCCGCTCGAGCAACCTCCGGAGGCGTCCGGGATGACGGAACAACCAGTAGAAGACGGCAGCCACCTGAAAGTGGAGTAACAAGGGAGCCTGGAACGATGGGCGACACCAGAAAGCTCGGTCAGATTCTCCTCGAACAGACGGGATTCGACGAGGAGAAACTCGAACAGGCTCTTGCCACGCAAGTCGAACGTGGAGGCAGGATCGGAGAGATCCTGGTTTCGATGAAGGTCGCTTCCGCCGAAGACGTGGTTCACGCGCTGGCGGCCCAACTTGATCTGCCTGTTGTCGACGACATCGACATAGACGGGGTCGACCCCGAACTGGTGCGTCGCATTCCGATCAACTTCGCCAAGCAGCAACTCGTTTTGCCCATGGGTCAGAATGGCGAGGAAGTGGTCGTGGCCGTGGCCGATCCTCTGAACACCTTCGCCCTTGACGACGTCAGGGTGTTGCTCGGCCAGCCAATCAGGCCGGTGCTGGCCGTCGGGCAGATCATTCTCGACGGCATCAATCGTCTCTACGACCGCGCTTCCGGCGAAGCAGAAGCTCTGGTGGATGATCTGGAGGAAACCGATCTCGACTCATTGGCGCAAGAACTCGAGGAACCGGAAGACCTCCTGGATGCGTCCGACGAGGCGCCCATCATTCGGCTGGTAAATTCGCTGCTCTTCCAGGCCGTCAAGGAGCGCTGCTCCGATATTCACATCGAACCCATGGAAAGAGATATCTCGGTGCGCTTCCGCCGCGACGGTATTCTCTACGAGATCCTTCGCACACCCAAGCGTTTTCAATCGAGCATCACTTCACGAGTCAAGATCATGGGCGGGCTCAATATCGCGGAGAAGCGTCTGCCTCAGGACGGCCGCATCCGCATCAAATTGGCCGGCCGCGACATCGATATCCGCCTGAGCACGGTTCCAACAGTGCAGGGCGAGCGGGTTGTGATGCGCCTTCTGGACAAGACGGCCGTGCTTCTCGACTTGAACGAGTTGGGAATGAACGAAGGCAATCTGCGCAAGATGAACCAGCTCATTCACCTGAGCCACGGCATAGTCCTGGTAACCGGCCCGACCGGCAGCGGCAAGACGACGACTCTCTACGCGGCCTTGACCAAGATCAACACCCCGGAGATTAACATCCTTACCGTTGAAGATCCCGTGGAGTACCAATTGCCGGGCATCGGCCAGATTCACGTCAACGAAAAGATCGATCTTTCCTTTTCCAACGTCCTGCGCTCTTTTTTGCGCCAGGATCCGGACGTGATCATGGTGGGCGAGATACGCGACTTGCCGACGGCCGAGATTGCCATCCAGGCCTCGCTGACCGGCCACCTGGTATTCTCGACCGTCCACACAAACGACTCCGCCGGTGCCATCACCCGCCTGGTCGACATGGGTGTCGAGCCCTTCCTGGTTTCGTCTTCCCTGGTGGCCATCCTGGCCCAGCGCCTGGTGCGCACAATGTGCCCGCACTGTCGCAAGCAAGTAAAGCCGTCCAGGGACGAATGGAACAAGCTAGGATTGCGTGAAGACGGAGTCCAGATTCCCGATCAGATCTACAAGGCCGTCGGCTGCTCCAAGTGCTTCAAGACCGGGTACCTCGGCCGGATGGGAATCTACGAACTTCTGGTTGTCGACGACGATATCCGCGGGTTGGTGCTCAAGAACACTGATTCAGGCACCATCAAACACGCCGCGATGTCCAAGGGCATGCTCACACTGCGCGAGGACGGAGCCGATAAGATAGCGCGGGGCATCACAACGCTCGAGGAAGTCTTGCGGGTAACCCAGGAGGATACGTTCTAAACTGTCATGGCCGTCTATCACTACAAGGGTGTAACCAATTCAGGCAAGGCCGTAAGCGGCATCCGTAACGCTGACGGCATTCGCACCCTCCAGGCTCTGCTGCGCAAGGACGGCGTCTTCCCGACGGAGATAGAACAGCAGCAAGAGCGCGCCAAGCGCGGAGAAATCAATCTGAAAAAACTGACGGCCCGGGTGTCGACGCGCGAACTGTCGGTGGTTACGCGGCAACTGGCAACCTTGCTCAAGGCCGGCGTGACTCTGGTAGAGAGTCTCAGCGCGGTGATCGATCAGTCCGAGAACCAGGCTCTCAAGGTAGTCATGGCGCAGGTCAAGCAGCGGGTAAACGAAGGCAGCTCGCTGGCGGACGCGATGGCCCAGCACGCAAAGGTTTTCCCCGAACTCTACTGCAATATGATCCGCGCCGGAGAGTCGTCGGGCGCCTTGGACGTTGTCCTCAACCGCCTGGCCGATTTCACGGAAAGCCAGGCAAAACTGCGTTCAAAAGTCATCGGCACCATGACTTACCCGGCGATCATGGTAATGGTCGGGATGGGCATTTTGACTATCCTGATGGTCGTGGTCATACCAAAGATCACCAAGATATTCGCCGACCGCAAGGCAGCCTTACCCTTACCGACAAAAGTGCTGCTGGGCGTGGCCAACTTCGTCAGGGACTATTGGTGGCTGCTATTGCTGCTTGCGGTAATTGGCGTCATCGGCCTGATCCAGTACGTCAAGACCGAACGGGGTCGCAAGCGCTGGGATCGCTTCATGCTGGATATGCCGATCGCCGGCAAGATCATTCGCATGCTCGCCATTTCTCGTTTCGCAAAGACGCTCTCGACGCTGCTGGTAAGCGGCGTGCCGCTCTTGACTGCTCTTTCGATCGTGCGCTCGATTGTCAACAACAAGATCCTGGCCCGGGCCATCGATGACGCCCGCGACAGCATCAAGGAGGGCGAGAGCATAGCCACCCCGCTCAGGCGCAGCGGGGAGTTTCCGCCCCTGGTGATCCACATGATAGCCGTGGGAGAGCGCTCGGGCCAACTCGAAGAGATGCTGAACAATGTTGCCGAAAGTTACCAGGATCAGGCCGAGAACCGCATCAACGCATTGACCACGCTGCTCGAGCCGCTGATGATCGTCTTCATGGGCGGCGCGGTCGCCTTCATGGTTTTATCTATCTTGCTGCCGATCATGCAGCTCAACGAGTTTGTCAGGTGACGTCTTGAACCGCACTTATCACATCGTCGTCGTGCTTGCGGTAGGATTGACGGCCGGTGTATTGGACCAGATCAGCAAGTGGATCGCAGGCTCTCTCCTTATACCGGGCCGGCCGGTGCAACTTGTTCCGGGGTATCTCGAACTCCAGATCCGGTCCAACCCGCACGGGGCCTTCGGGCTCTTTGCAAACCTCCCGGAGAAGTTACGTCTGCCTGTTTTATTGGCCCTGGGAGTGTTGGCCATATTCGCCATCGTCACATTCGCCGTCCGAACGCTCGGCTGGTCGAGGATCACTTCGGTATCACTGGGATTGATACTCGGGGGAGCGATCTCCAACCTGGCCGATCGCCTGGTGCGAGGCGAGGTATTGGATTTCATCGACGTCTCCTGGGCGGGTCGAGCCCACTGGCCGACGTTTAACCTGGCGGACATGTCGATTACGGCGGGTTCATTGATCCTGGTTGGCTATCTCTTCCAAATCTGGCGGAGACGGCCGAGTGAAGAGGAAATGTAGCTGATTATCGAGAACAATTATGCAATTGAAAGCTGGAGGACTAGGAATGAAAAAAAACAAGCAGCTTAGGATGGTGGCCCGGGATGTGCGAGGCATGACCTTGATCGAAATCATGGTCGTCATCGCCATCATGGGAATGATGGCGACTTTAATCACGGTATTTTTTGTCAGGCAGCAGGAGCAGGCCAAGGTGGACGGGACCAAGATCCAGATGCACAACATCGAAGAGGCTCTGGACGCCTACAAGATCAGGGCGGGGTCATATCCTTCGACCGAGGAAAGTATGCAGGTCCTTGTCACCCAGGGGGTGATGAAGTCGCTGCCCAAGGATATGTGGGGCAATGAGTTCCAATATGTGCGCCATAATTCTCGCTCGTACACGATCAAGTCCTTCGGGGCCGACGGTGCTTCGGGCGGAGAGGGTTTCGACAAGGATCTTGTCCTGGAGCAGTAAACACTTTG
This sequence comes from uncultured Myxococcales bacterium, assembly GCA_964513625.1. Classification (GTDB taxonomy): domain Bacteria; phylum Myxococcota; class B64-G9; order B64-G9; family B64-G9; genus DATKYQ01. The sequence continues at coordinate 75,180 of CAZENH010000020.1, forward strand.
GAGGCCAACGGAAAACCGGATGACAAGCAGGGCCCGAAATCACGGATTCACGCTGATCGAGTTGGTGATCACCATCTCGCTGATGGTGATGATAATGGCCATGGTGGTCCCCTCGGTCAGTAACATCACCGGAATCAACCTCAAGACTTCGGCCTCCAGGCTGGCCGGCGCCATTCGCTTTACCTATGATCTGGCGGCCAGAAAGAACTCTTCATTCCGCGTCGTTTTTGATCTGGACGAGAATACCTATTGGGTCGAAAGTTCCAGTGAAAAGTTCCTGCTCGATCGCCAGAAGACCGAGGTGAGCGACGGTGAGCTTCAACCTCCGGACGAAGAGAAACGCAGCCGGCGCTTCACGAGTCGCTCGTTCATCGAGAGCGGCGACATGTGGAAGCCGAAGTCCCGAGCCTCATTTTCAGACTTCGCCGGGCCGATGACCAAAAAAGCCAAGCTGCCTGACGGTATTTCCATCGATGACGTTTGGGTAGAGCACCAGGACGACCGGGTTACTGCCGGAAAGGCCTACCTTTACTGCTTCCCAACCGGGATGACCGAGCGAGCGGTCATTCATCTGGTCGACGACGATCAGGACGTTTATACGCTGTCGGTCGAGGCGCTGCTGGGCAGCGTCAAGATCTATCCTCAGTATGTCGAGGGGCCCGAAGAATGATCCGCATGCTGACATCTGCCCGGCGGGGCACGACGCTGCTCGAGGTGATGGTCGCTTTGGGTATTTTGGCCACGGCCTACGTGGCCCTGCTTGAGGTGCAGAGCGGAGCCATCAATCTGAGCACCTATGGCAAACAGCTAACTGTGGCTACCTTCCTGGCACAGACCAAGATGGAAGAGGTCGAGGAGAAACTTACCAAGGAAGGCTTTCCCGATATGGATGACACCGAAGATGGCGACTTCGATGACCAGGGGTATCCGCATTTCCACTTCAAGCTGGAAGTGCTCAAGGTCGAGCTGCCACTAGATGCGGCCTTCGATCACTTACTGGCCTCGTTCGGGCAGGGAGGCGAGGGCCAGGAAGACAAGACCGGCTCACCCCTCGACAAGCTCAAAGGCTCAGCGGAGTTCGGTCAGTTCAAGGACATGTTCGAACAGCAGGGACTGCTCGGCAAGGGTGCCTCGGCAGGGGGCGGAATGGGAGGCCTGGCGTCAATGTTGAACCCTGAGATGCTGCGGGGACAGGTTGACGCGCTGGCCACCATGCTCGAGGAGTCCATCCGCCTCGAGAAGTTGACGGTCTCCTGGGGCGAGGGCGGTCCCGGACACGAGTTGACGCTGTCCACTCACCTGGTCAGAGTGCCGCAGGCGGCCTCGGCTGCCGGGTCGCAGCCTGGAATGACGCCCGGGACCCAACCCGGCATGGCCACGGCTAGCGGGATGAAGTCCGGCCTGCCGGGCGTGACCAGCCTGCCACCAGGCGCGAAGACGAGCATCAACAAGAGTGTACCGGGGCTGAGCGGCAATAGATCCACTGGTTTCAAGTGAGGTTGAGAGTGACACAAAAGAGCAGAAAATCAGGCTTCACTCTGATCGAACTGCTGATCGCGCTGACGATCACGGGCATTATCGTGACGCTCGTCTATGGAAGTTTCGCGCGCGCCTTCGAGTCGCGCGAGTTCGTAACAAAGGCACAAGAACGCTATCATACAGTGAGGGTGGCGCTGGAGCGCATGGCGCGGGAAATCTCTTCGGCTTTCGTCTACGACTGCCGCGAGCTGGATACGCCGACCGGTGAGCGCCGCCACCGCACGCTTTTCAAGGTTGAACAAGAAGGCAAGATTGACCACATGGTGTTCAGCTCCTTCTCACACCTGCGCCTGTTCCGCGACACCCACGAATCTGATCAGAACGTAATCACCTATTTCGGCGCCAGTGACCCGGATGACTCGTCAAAGATGAATTTGATGCGGCGCGAGAAGGCGCGTATAGACGGCGAACCGGAGGACGGCGGTGTGGCACAGGTGCTGTGTCCCGATATCGAACAGATGAGCATCGAACTCTGGGACGAGACCAAGGAAGACTGGGTCGACGAATGGGACTGCTCGCAGATCGAAAGGCTGAACCGCTTGCCGCACATGGCGCGCATAACTCTGACTGTCGTCGACGAGTACGGAAAAGAGTCGCCATTTACCGTCATTACCCGCATCTTCATCCAGAAACCTTTGGCCAATTTCATAAAGCGCTCGCAATGAAGACCCGCAACCCAAAAAGAAGCACGCAGTCGAGCAGGCTCGCCGGAAACAATCGCGGGATGGCGCTCTTGATGGTGCTGGTCACGGTGGCGATCTTATCGGCGATCGTGGTCGACTTCGCCTATCAAACCAGAATTAACGTCCAGATCGCCGCCAACGTCAGGGACCGGGTCAAGGCGCACTACCTGGCCCGTTCGGCGATGAACCTGTCTCGCCTGGTGTTGCATTTCCAGGGACAAGTCGATCGCTTCACCGGCGGTGTCCTTAAGCTTTACCAGATCATCCCGATCGAGAGCGACCTGGCCAAGGCCCTGACATCCGGAGAACTTGGCTCGGCCTTCGGGCTTACGGGAGTCAACCTGGGCGACAAGCGAGGCTTCGGAGACTTCGACGGAAGTTTCTTCGGTGAGATAACCGACGAGTACAGCAAGATCAACGTCAACGCCCTGGATAGTATCACCTCCATCGCTGCTCCGATCACAGCCCAGATCCTGGCGTTGATCGGCAACCCGCGCTACCAGGCGATGTTCGAGGAGGAAGATGCCGACGGCCAGTTGAACACTCCCGACAAGGTTGTCATGGCCATGCACGACTGGATCGACGCCAACACGACAATTGACACCTTCAACCTCGACGCTCTGGTCGTTGATCCCTTCTCACAGGCTGTCCTTTTCGTGCCCGGAACCTCGAACGAGGACTCGCTCTATGACATGCTGGCGGACCCGTACAAGACCAAGAACGATCCATTCTTCAGCGTCGATGAACTGTACATGATAAGAGGCATCGGGGACGATTTCATGGATGAGTTCCGTGACAAGTTCACGGTCTACACCGACCCGGCCCTGCTCTTGAACCTGACCTCGGTCAACGACCCCATGATGATGCTCTCATTGCTCTGCATGCAACCTGAGAACCTGCCGCTTTGCACGGAGCAAGGTCTGCCGCAACTTCTGGAGGTTTTGTCTCTGTTTTTCGAGTTCCGCAACTTGATGCAGATGACCACTTTCATGGTTCCCAACAAAGAGGCTATCCAGGGTTTCTTCAACAGCATGGGACCGACCTTTAGCCCCTATTTTTTGAAAAACCTGGCACCCTTCAGCGACACTTTTTCGGTCAAGGCGGTCGGTCAGGTCGGCGAGGTAGCGGTGACCATCCAGGCAGTGCTCAAGAACACCGCCTCGGGACAAGAGATTCTATACTGGCGGGAGATGTGAGCGGGAGAATGACATGGCGCAGATGACGGTCGGGCTGGATTTGGGACACGAATCGATAAAGAGGGTGCGCTTGCGAAGCAGCTTTCGCACGGTCGAGGTGGTCGACTTCTGCGTGGTCCCCGTGGCCCAGGACGCGAGATCGCGGCAAGCCCGCCTGGCCGAGGCCCTTTCTCAACTGGACGGCGGCGGCCACGGCGACTTGCTGGCAACCGCCTTGCCGGGCGACGAGGTATCCATCCGCCCCATAACCCTGCCGTTTTCCGACCGCAAGCGAATAGCCCAAACCATTGGGTTCGAATTGGAGAGCCTGATACCTTTTTCTCTGGACAAAGTCGTCTTTGAGTACCTGGTTGCCGGCGATGCCCCCGAGGGGGGATCTCGGCTGCTGGTGGCGCTGTGCCAAATAGAGTTGCTTTCAAGTTGGCTGGATACCCTCGGACAGGCCGATCTCGACCCGCGCCTGATCGGCCCAGAGAGCATGTCGTACAGCAGTCTTTTTGACATGCTTCCAGTAAGCGATGACCCCGATGCTTCGGTGGCAATACTCGATATCGGCAAGCGTCTATCCTCATTATGTGTCATGGGGCCCAAGGGAGTGGAATTTGCCCGAACCCTTTCCGGAGGCGGTCATCAGGTAACATCGCAACTTGCAGAGACTTTCAAGGTCGATCACGACAGAGCCGAGGAAGGTAAATGCAGAGGCTCCTTCGTCGAGTGCGCGGGCAATACCGCGGCGACTCCCGAACAGGTGTTGATCTCGGATGCGGTGCGCCGGGCCACGGCCACCCTGATCCGCGAGTTGCGCCAAACGCTGTCCGCACACCAGACTCTGACCCGGCGCCGGGTCTCAAAGATTTGGCTGTGCGGAGGCGGGGCCGCAATCAGAAATCTCGATGGCTATTTGTCCCAGGAACTGGGCCTGCAGGCGGAAGTGATCCGGGCCGAGCATTTCGACCTGCCTGGCATGGAACACCTGCAGCAGCAAGACGAAGCTTCCAGCAGTTGGGTCAAGGCCCTGGGATTGGCGTTGCAGGCTCACCAGGGGGGCCGGCGAGGGTTTCTCAATCTGCGCAAGGGTCCATTGGCCTTCAAGGGTGATTTCGCGGTAATGCACGGAAAGGTAGTACACCTGGCGGCGGCCGTGCTGATAACAATCTTCTTGGCCATCGGACTGGCAACCACTCACTACCTGAGCCTGTCGTCGACGGAAAAAGCGATCAACAAACGCATGAAGGAGGTCACCCAGGCCATCCTGGGCAAGCCCTACGACGATCTCGAAGTCGCCATGTCGATCATGGAGGAAAAGATATCGCCCGAGACCAACCCTCTCCCGAGCGTGAGCGCCGTGGACGTACTGCGTGAAATGCACAAACGCGTCCCTGAAAAGACGAAGATGCGAATGAAGGATTTAAGCATCAGCCCCAAGCGCATCCAGTTGAGCGCCTTCACCGATAGCTTCGAATCTGTTGAAAAAATCAGAACAGCTCTCGAAAAATACGACTGTTTCAAGGAAATCCAGACGGGAAAGACCCAGAAAACGGCTGATGGAGCGGAGGTCGAGTTCCGTTTCACCATAGCCTTTGGGTGCTGATACCCAACGAGGTTGTCATGGCTTTGCTCGGCAAGAGATACGAAGAAATGCAGGCGGCGTTCGAAAGGCTCTCGCGCCGGGAAAAGTTCATGGTGGGCGGCCTGGGTGTCAGTGTAGTCCTGTTTATCGGGATATTGGTCTCCCTCTGGGTTTCCTCGAGCCTGCGAGGGCTCGAGCGGCGCATTGAGGACAAGACCAGTAAACTAAACAAGATGATCGAAATGCGCACACAGTTCGAACAGGCCAAGCTGGCGCGCAAAGAATCCGAGAGGCGAATCCGCAAGGCCATGAACATTCAGTTGATGGGTACGCTGGAGAACATGGCCAAGCGGCTGGGGATCGACACAAACGAAATGGAGATGAACCCGCGATCCTCGGGCGCCAGTGCCGAGACGAACGTCGACGAAAAACGTGTCGAGGTCAAGATTCCGCGAATTACCATAGACCGGCTTGTCGATTTCCTGGTTCAGATCGAGCGCAGGGCCGAGAGCATCGTAGTGCGTACGTTGCATATCAAGAACAACTTCAGAGATCCCAGTCGGCTCGACGTGACCTTCATCGTATCCAAGTTCCAACTAAAGGAATCGAAGAACGAAGGCGCACCCGCCAAGGCCTCAAACAAGAAAACAGGTTCTTAATCATGCGAAAAAAGATTCTAGTGATTGTTTGTTATCCATTGTTCTTCATTGTCTGCCTGTTGTACTTCCTGGTTCAGGGATTCCCGGTCAGCATCATCAGCGAAATGATCACCGGCCAGGCACAGCGTTCACTGGGCATGAAGATGACCATCGGCGAGATGAGCACCATGTTCCCCAATGGTATCGAGGCCACCGGGGTCCGGCTAGTCAAGGAAGGCAAGAAGGAAAAACTGCCACTGGCGATAAACTTATCCGAATTGTCGGCCAGGATTTCGCTGCTGGGCCTGATCACAGGCAAAAAGGATGTTTCATTTTCCTCGCAACTACTCAAGGGCAAGGTCGAGGGAGCATTTATGCTGGACGGCGGCAAATGGAGCTTGCGGGCAAAAGTCGCCGGTGTCGATCTGGGCAAGCTGAACTTCTGGAAAGACATCATCGGCCAGGAGTTGGCCGGCAAACTTTCCGGTGATGTAAAGTTGGCCGTGGATCCCAAGGACGTCAAGGCATCTTCCGGAACCATCAACCTGGACATCGTGCAGGGCAAGGTGGGACAAGGCAAAGCCTATGGGGTCACGCTACCCTGGATCGCTCTCGGCAAGGCCCAGGCCAGCCTCGAAATCAAGAAGGGCAAGGCGAATATAAAGGCTTGCAAGGTGAGTTCGGACGACATCGAGGCCAATCTCGACGGTTACCTGTTGCTGCAGCAGAAAATCGAGGATATCTCGGCGCACTGCCGCCTGCGTTTCAAACCGTCCGATGAGAAGTTAGCGGAAATCCGCAAGCAGATTCCCGAGGAACTCAGGAGCTTTCTCGACAACGGTCTCAACCGCGCCAAGGGCAAGGACGGATATTTCCGCTACAGCATCTTCGGCCGGATCTACGGCGGCAAACCGCAGTTCCGCCCTTTAAAGCAATAAGAAAGAGGGGGGGGTCAAGTGGTATTACCTGACCCCTGTCTCCTGTACAACCAGAAGCCGAGCATGATCAGACACAGCAGGGCCAGCGAGGCCGAGGTGGCCGCGCAGGCTCCCGATCCGAGCGAGCACGAAGGAGCGGGAGCGACGATCAGGCGGGTCGAATAGCGGGCATACGAGCCGCAGTCGTCAATAGCTGTCAGCGCGATATCGTATTCTCCGGCACTGGCGTAGGTGTGGGAGACCTTCGGGCCGCGGGCGCCCTGACCATCTCCGAAATCCCAGATGAACTGAATAAGGGCCTTTCCGTCGGGATCACTCGAGGCCGACCCGTCGAAAACCACGGCCCGGCCCGGGCGAGCCTCGTCATCGGGCATGACGAACGAAACCAGCGGGGCCCGGTTGCCGCCGGCGCGCTCCCAGTTGATCGTCAGCCGTTCTTCTTCACCGGCCGGCACCGGAAATTCGCCCGAGCGTACCGCCGGCAGTTCGACCCTCAGATAGTAGACGTTGCGCCCGCCCGCAGCGCGACCCACATCGGCTACCCGTACACTGCCGCCCGTTGCCGGAAAGCGATATCCTTCGGGCACGTCCGGCAAGAAGGCGCGTAACATTCCTTGTACCCGACGCGGAAGGCCCGCGTGCACCACGTACAGCATCTTTCCGCCAAGCCTGTTCAGTAACCCTTCCACCGGTGTGCCTTGTGCGGGCACTCCCGTGCCCGATATCCACAGGTTGCCGGAAGGAAGCGATTGCCAACGGAAAGCCGGATAGTAGATCAGATCATCGAGCGTGTTTCCCCGGGCTTGCAGCAGCCGGTAGCCCCAGTATCCGTCAGAATCGTCCGGCGTGGCCGATCCCGTCGTCACCCGCAGGTAATGGATTCGCTTGGCGGCCCGGATGCCCGAGCCTGCTACGATCTCGCTGCCGGGCTCGATCACGCTCGTCTCGTCGTCGTGGATGTGGCCGCAAAAGACATAGTCGACGTAGCGCGCGATCAGTTTCATCAAACGCACGGCCGAGTTATTCGTCTGGGTCTCGTTTTTAATTTTGTCTTTCGGATTGGAATCCCATTCGTCGCTGTCGTAGTTCCACTCCTGGAATTTTCTCAATCCCAAAGGCTCCGTGGGAAACGGCAGGTTGGCATGATAGCCCCGCCCCCAACTCTCGCCACGCGTGCCACGCGCGTCGTGATGTATAAAGAGGACAATCGTCTTTCCGGATTTATGTGCCTGCTCGAGATCATGCCTCAGCCAATCGAGTTGCGCCTGATCGAGTTGGCCTCCGTAATTGTCCACGGTAGCCGCGCCGAAATCCAACCCCAGAAACTGCAATCCCAGCACGAAGGCGTGGCGTCGCTCGGGCGAGCCGGAGTAGGAGTTCACACCGATGAAGTGGAAGCGGCCGACGTCAAATGAGTAGTTGAGCGGCCCAAGAAGCCTGCGCCAGTAGTCCAGCCCTTCCTGGGCCAGGTCCTCGAAAAGCATCTTTTTGAGATCCCCGTAAACGCAGGCAAGCAGCTTAAATACCTTAGCCGCACTCACATCCCCATTGATGACAAACTTGGCGCAGCGCAAGCTCTTGAGCGCCTCGGCCCACCAGCCTTCTTTCAGGGCCAACTCGTAGAGCGCCATGCCGTCATGGTTGCCGGGCACCATGAAAGTGGCTATTGGTTCGTTCCACCAGCGCGAGAGAGTGAAACGGTACTCTTTGCGGTAGTCGATGCCGAACAGCAAATCGCCGACCTCGATCACGAAGTCAGGATCCAGAAACGAGATCTCGTCCACCTGCTGGGCAAACATCGCCTCCGCCGCATCATCGCAACATCGCGGGTAGGAGCCGTTGTTCAAATCGGCGCCTGAAAACTTGGTTGTCGGATCCATCAGCTGATTGTCACCTATGACAACGATTTTGTATTCGTCTCGAGTCCCGGTTCTTCCAAGCAGGCGAACCGCATAGACCCTGACCGCCCTAAGATCGCCGGGCCCGGCGACTTCGAGATGATAGACGTCGCGGGGAGCCTCTGCCGGAACCATCACAGTCAGCACGACCCTGTCGCCCGCATCTCGCCGAACGCCCGTTACAGCAAGCGGAAAACGCATACCCACAGGGGCGCCGACCATTTCTCCGAAGGGGCCGCGAGCACGGGTGCTCAGGGCCGCGAGCCAGTCAGCAGGCTCATTTCCGGTGGATCGCTCCCGGTCCCCGGGTCCGGCCTGTAGCGTCAGTTCGAAAGATTCACCCCAGTTCACCAGGGCCGGGGCCGAGGACGATGGAGAGATGATGGCGCAAGGAGGCGCGCGGGGAGGCTCTGACTGCGGCTCTAGCGGCCGCTCCGCATAGCCCGGATCGGCCGGACGCGGGCTGCTCGCAGGGCACGGGGAACCGCAGACCAGAAGGATAAGCAGCAGCATGAGCGTTTGCATTCTCAAGGCTCCCGGCCTCCTTCTTCTAAGAGATCTGCATCCAGCAGGCTGCCGGGGTCGAAGGTGACGCCTTCCAGTTTGGTACTCAGGTGCAGATGCGGTCCGGTTACCCGTCCGCTCTTTCCCACTCGGCCAATGATTTGACCCTTTTCAACCAGTTGCCCCTTCTTGACATCGAAAGATGACAGGTGGAAATAGAGCGAGAAGAGCCTCAAACCGTGGTCTATTACTACGGTTCCTCCACTGTAATACCTGTCGGCAACCATGACCACCCTTCCCGCTCCGATGGCCCGTACCTGCTGGCCCAGCTTGCCGTCGATATCCAGCCCCCAGTGCCGGCTGCGCAGCCTGCCGTTGAAAATGCGCCGTAGTCCGAAGGCCGAAGAGATTCTATCCTTGCGCGGCCAGCTGAACGAACCGCGCCACTTTCGCGGTGTAGCAGCCGTCTTCCACAAGAGCTTCATGGCTCTGCGTTCCGCGTTTATCCGATCCCTGGCTTCGGGCGGCGCCTTTACGAAGCGAGGATCCACCGAGAGTTCTTGCTTTTCGAACTCGCCCGGCTCGATTTCGACCACCTGCCCGCGGATCACCGGATCTTCGCCGCGAGGAGTGACATTGATCACCAGCGAAGCATTTCCTGGTTTGCGTCTCAGGGGCACCGCCGCAAGAGCTTTAATCCTGCCGGCCCGATCGACGTAGAAGCGCAACTTGCGCCCGTCGAATGTACCGCTGACACTGTCTCCGGGAATTGTCCCGGCAAGTTCGATCAACACCAGTTGCCCTTGCCGGGGTCTTTCCGGGATTACCTTGATATCGAGAGCGCGCGGCGCCGGAGCAGCCAGCAGCGCTACCAGTGCTAAAATTCCCTTCATCGTCCTATTCTCACCTTTCCGCCGAAAAATCTCATGATATCAGCCATGGTCCAATCGTCCTATTGCTTTTTTGCAGACGATCCGGTCATAATGACCATAATGAGTATGCAGGAACCAGTGCGGAACCCGGCCCCGGGTCCCAGGGAGGAATACTTATGGCCAGGATGAAAACCAGCTATCTTCAGGTTGTCTTGACAATGGTGCTTGCGGCGCTGCTCGGCGTCGCGGGCTGCGGTGGATCGTCAAACAACGGCGACAAAGACGGTGGCGACGGCGGGCTCGACGGCTGCCAGGGCAGCGGACAGCGCTTGTTGAGCATTATCGGCAGTCCGAACCGTACAATGTTCGCCGGGGAACAGGAGGAGCTTCAAGTCGTCCTGTTGGAAAAGTGCGTCGGGGCCGTAGCCGGTGAAACCGTTGATTTCGAGATCCAGCAAAACCCCGGGGACGCCAGCCTGTCGGGCGCCTCGGCGGTTACAACCGCCAACGGCCTGGCTTCGGTGACTCTGACGGCACCTAGCCAGCAACCCGCGCAGGCCATCGAGTTCGGGGTGCATGCCTCGAGCCAGCAAGATCCGGATGGCGTGTACTTCACTATCAAGCTCAAGCCGGTCCGGCGGCAGCTGAGCCCGGTCGGACCCATTGCTCTTGATTGTTACATCAACGAAACTATCGACCTGACCGTTAAACTCACCGACCTCGACACCAGCAGTCCGGTCAGGGGAGTCGATATCGGCTTTTCGATCTTCAACCCGCCGGTCGGCGGTGATGCCTCGGTGAGCAAGTCACAGGTAGCCACTAGTCCGTCGGGGCTTGCCAGTACGACCTTCCAGGCCGGCACCATGGCCACCTCGTACCAGGTAGTGGCCGAGGGCGTGAATGAGATCGTCGAGAAGGTGACCTTCACCATCACCGTCAAGCAGCGCATGGCTTGTGTGACGAGCGACGATTGCCCGGCCGGCTTCAGCTGCGTCAACGGCGAGTGTCATCAGTCCGGCGGCCAGGAGTGCGCTACCAATGACGATTGCCCGGACGGCTACGAATGCAAGGACAATCTCTGCCATCCAGAGGGTGTCCTGCCGGATTCGTGCGACACCTCCGACGATTGTCCCGACGGTTACTACTGCGAGGGTCACGAATGCTACCCCTGTCCCGAGGTATCCGATAAACCGGAGTGTTCGGGCGGCGACGAGTGCCAGGACGACCAGGACTGCCCCCCGGGCTTCAAGTGCGTAAACGGCGTCTGCCAGCCGGACAATCCGGATGACGTGGTCATTCCGGAGCTGGGCGGCACCTGGTACACCAAGCACTACTTCGACATGTCCGATGCTTTAGGCGGGACTACCGTCTCCGGAATCATCGACAAGCTCAACCAGATCATCAACTACTGCGACATCACCGGAATCGGCTTCATAGACGACCTGCTGTGTGATGTCATCCACGAATATGTACCCGACTGGGTGGGTTCGCTGATCGCGGTTTTCGACAACCTGATCAACATGCTCAAGGAGTTGCGGGCCGAGGGCACCATGGAGCTTTCGCACCTCAATCCGCGCGAGCTGGTCTCGGGAACCGAGGTCTGGGACAGCATCTTGATTCGCTTCCTGAACGCCTGCTGCGAGTGCGGCCCCAACGGCGATCCCGGCACTTGCTGCAACCCGTTCGATCAACCCGACTTCCCCGACTGCGCCACGATCGACATCACTCGCGAGGATCTGCATGACTACGGGGACGTAGGTATCGAGGTACTGCCGTTTACCGGCAAGGTGCAGGTCGACGACAGCGGGGCCGTAACCAAATACACGCTGCTGATCGATCCGCGCCAGGTCAAGATGGAGTACTCGAAGTTCGTGAGTATGCTAGTCGACCTGCTGGTCCAGATCTTCACCGGTTACGACAGCCTGGACGACGCCTTGCAGGACATCATCGACTGCGCCGCCATCGGTTCCTCGGTCGAGGATTTCTGCGAGAGTATCGGCTTCATCCCCAACTGCGGCAGCGTCGGCCAGAGCGCCGAACAAGCCTGCGACAACTTCAAGCCGAACGCGGCCGGCCTGCTCCAGGGGTTGCTCGATCAGATCGGCGTCGGCTGGAAGCTACTGAACTTCACCGGCTACGCCACTATCAGCACGGAAGACGATCCGCCCTACGGCACCAACCTGGGCTTTTCTAACTTCGAGACCAGCAAGGACGGCAAGTGGCAGGGCAACGTCAAGATCATCTTCGACGCCGACATGGAAGGCGCCTGGTACGGCGAACGCTGAGTTCGATAGATAATCCAGGTTCAGCACCGCGCTCAAAGTGCAAACTCTTTTTGAGTTTGACAGGCGCGGCCTGTCTCTCCTAGTATGTCCAAAATCTCGTTTTCCAGAAAACCAGAACCTCGAAGGAGGAAGAAAATGAAGAAGTTTCTGACGATTCTCTTGGCCGGCGCGACGCTCGCCTTGACCGGTGTAGTGCTTACTGGCTGCGGCGGCAGCAACAACGGCGGCTGCACCTCGAACACCGACTGCGCAAGCGACGAGTACTGCGATCTGACGTCCAAGACATGCAAGCCGAAAACGGCCTGCAACCAGGTGGAAAAGTGCGCCGATCTGTGCTGCGGCGATCCCTGCGACACCGGGACCGAGTGCCCGGACACCTGCGGCGCCGGACAGACCTGCAACACCACAAGCTGCGTGTGCGAGGCCTGCCAGCCGGATTGCGTCGACAAGGATTGCGGCGGCGACGGCTGCGGCGGATCCTGCGGCAGTTGCACCGGCACGGACACCTGCGACAACAGCGGCAAGTGCGTGCCCTGCCAGGCCGACTGCACCGGCAAGGTCTGCGGCGACGACGGCTGCGGCGGATCCTGCGGAACCTGCAACACGGGCGAACATTGCGACAACGGAGCCTGCGTGACTGGCGGCATGCCGCCCGGCGACCCTTGCCCCAACGGCGATGCCGACTGCCCGACCGAATGGCCCACCTGCCTTTCCGGCGGCGGGACAACCTATTGTTCGAAGGCCTGCACCACAGACACCGACTGCGGCGATCCCAACTGCTGCCTGGATGCCGGAGGCAGTAACTTCTGCTTCGACTATACCCAGTGCCCGGGCAACTCCGACGTCGGAGATCCCTGCCCGTTCGACACCGTCAACACCGACGCCGACGCCTGCAAGGAAGGGCTCACCTGCCTGGGCATCGCAGCCAGCGGAACGAGCGGCACCTGCACCACTGATGACGACTGCTCTTCCTTGGGAGAAGAGATCAACCCCGATTGCGTCAGTGGTAACTGCGGCGCCTCGTTCTGCGCCGAGGAGTGCCCGGGCGGAGTAGCTGCCGATTGCCCGGCCGGCACCATCGGCCAGGATATCAGCGGCACCTGCTATTGCGTTCCGAAGCCCAATGACGAGTGTACCGACCCGATCAACAACATAGGTTGCGGTGCCGGCGAGAAGTGCGTCGTCTACTCGGGCGCCCTGGTGTGCGCCACCGAGGGCACCGGCGAGCGCCTGGATGCTTGCGATTCGAGCAACCCCTGCAAGGCCGGCATGGAGTGCCTGGGCTGGAACGGGGGCGATTACTTCTGCCAGGAGTTCTGCAACGGCACGGACGAAACCGGCTGCACGGGCCCGTGCGATGTCTGCATTCCGGACCAGGATCTCCCCGACTGGGGCGAATGCCTGCCGATGGACTGCTGCGACATGACCGAAGACGATACCGTTCAGTGCGGCACGAACTTCAACGGCAATCCGACCTTCTGTTCCATGAGCAATCCACCGGACGACTGCAGCACGGCCTGCTGGGAGACCGGCGGCGGGGCCGAGGACAGCACCTGCACCTGGGACGACTGCGGTCCCAACCTGTTCTGCACCTTCTACCTGACCGACATGGGCGATTCCGACAGCGGCACCTGTGTGCCGCGCTGCGACACGGCCGGCTCAGACTGCACAAGCCCCGACACCTGCGGCCACATAGACGCTATCACAGGCTGCGACGGCTCCTGGGGCATCTGCGGCCAGTAAGCGATCCAGTATCAGAACTACCAATCCCCGCGTCTTTGATGGCGCGGGGCTTTTTTTTCAGAATCTATTTTTTTGGTTTGACAGCCGCGGCGATAAAACCCTAGTATGGCGAATATCAGGACACTGTTTATCAGAGGATCAAGAGGCCTTATCCATAACCCAGCTGTAGAAGGAGGAAGAAGATGAAGAAGTTTATCACGTTTCTGGTAGCCGGCGCGACGCTCACCTTGACGGGCGCTGTGCTGATCCATTGCGGCGGCGGTGGCGACAGCGGCGGTTGTACGTCGAATGCCGACTGTAAAGCTACTGAGTACTGCGATCTGACCACCAAGAAATGCAAGCCCAACACGACCTGCAACCAGGTGCAAGAGTGCGCCGACAAGTGCTGCGGCGATCCCTGCAGCACCGGGACCGACTGCCCGGATAACTGCGGCGCCGGCCAGACCTGCAATACCACAAGCTGCGTCTGCGAGGCCTGCCAGGGCGATTGCACCGGCAAGGTCTGCGGCGACGACGGCTGCGGCGGCTCCTGCGGCACCTGCACCGGCACGGACACCTGCAACGCCAGCGGCCAGTGCATTCCCTGCACGGCCGATTGCACCGGCAAGGTCTGCGGCGACGACGGCTGCGGCGGCTCCTGCGGCACCTGCAATGCCGGCGAGCACTGCGTCAACGGCGCCTGCGAGGCCGGCGGCAGCGAGCCCGGCGACCCGTGCCCCAACGGCGATGCCGACTGCCCGACCGACTGGCCCACCTGCCTCTCGGGCGGCGGGACAACCTATTGCTCGAAGGCCTGCACCACGGACGCCGACTGCGGCGATCCCAACTGCTGCCTGGATGCCGGAGGCAGCAAGTTCTGCTTCGATAGCACCCAGTGCCCCGGCAATGGCGACGTGGGCGATCCCTGCCCGTTCGACACGGTCAACGCCGACACAGAAGCCTGCAAGGCTGCTCTGATGTGCCTGGGGTTAGCGGCCGACGGAACGAGCGGTACCTGCACCACCGATGCCGACTGCTCGTCCCTGGGAGACGCGATCAACCCCGATTGTGTAAGCGGCAACTGCGGCGCCTCGTTCTGCGCCGAGGAGTGCCCGGGCGGCGTCGCTGCCGATTGCCCGGCCGGCACTGCCGGACAGGACATCAGCGGCACCTGCTACTGCATCCCCTCCACCGTGGCGACCTGCACCGACCCGATCAACAACGTCGGCTGCAATGCCGGCGAGAAATGCGTGCCCTACCAGGGCAGCGAGCTTGCCTGCGTGGAAGAGGGCACCCAGGACCTGGGCGAGGTCTGCGGCCAGGGCGCCTGCAGCGGGCAGGATTGCTGGTGCAAGGCCGGACAGATGTGCCTGGGCTCGGGCGGCGGAAGCTGCTACGCCATCTGCGACGCCGACAACAATACCGGCTGTCCAGGTGCTGCGGATGACTACTACTGCATCGGCATCACCGGCATCGATCACTACGGAGGCTGCATCGCGACTCCGACTTGCACCCTGGAAAGCGGCGGTGCGGAATGCGACTCCAGCTCGGCTTGCATCATCAATGATGATGCTTGCACCGAATTCCGTTGCTTCATCACCAACGGCGTGACTGCCGGCCAGCCTTGCCAGTACTCGAACGACTGTCTGAACGGCTTGATCTGCAACGGAACGCCTGCGACCTGCATCGAGGTTTGCAACGACGGACATAGCTGCTCAGCGGGCAGTTGCCAGGCAGTCGACGGCTGCGCAACCGGAACAGGACAGGCAGGCGCCTGGGGCCTGTGTGGCTCGTAGTCGTTTGTTTGACTGATTGAAAACCCGGGCCATATGGCCCGGGTTTTTTTTATCTGCTGCCCGGAGCCGGGGGCGGGCCCGGGGTGGGATTGGGTTCTTGTTCTTCCGGTGTATCGCGCAGCGTCT